>JAJZQX010000004.1 GCA_021806645.1 Myxococcales bacterium
GGCTCAAGCCGGGCAGGAAGGCTGGACAGCGCCCCGAGAAGAAGGGCAAGTAGGACACGTCACGCCGGTGCGGACCCGGGGGGCATGCTTCTGCAACTGCGGGGTCCCATCCCTCTGCAAATCAACAGCATGAACACGCGCTGGATCTTCCAAAGCCATCGGACGAAGCGTATCGTGACGTCAGTTAGGCAGCACTCAGCACGACGCATTCGTAGATAGGACAACCCGGTGCTTGATATTGCACCGATTGCTCAGCGGGCGAGGGTTCGATGTCGAGTAGCTCAGGCAGCCGAGGTGTCTGGTGTTCGCAGCTCGCATCAACCCCGTTCGCAACGTAACGGAGAGTCACGCGATGAATCTCGAAACTACGAGCAACCCGACCGACGCTCTCGCCACAGCCCCGCACCTCCCCTCTGTCGCCGAACTCAGCCGCCTCTTGTTCAAGCTGGCCGCTCTCGCCGCCAACCAGCCCCAGCTACCCACCCCGGCGCCCCGGCCGCCCGCCTCACCTCCTCCCGTCCGCTGGGTCACCCCGCCCGTCGCCCATGAGCTGACCGGCCTCTCGGTGAAGACCATCCGCGCCTGGGCCCGCGCCGGCCGAATCAGCGCCCGCCTGCGCAACAGCGCCTCCGCGCCGAAGCAACTCAAGTACCTCGTCGATGTCGACGAGGTCATGGCCGCATCGACGCTGGCCGCCGGATGCCTGCCTGCGTCCCGTCCCGTGCAGTTCAACGCGAAGACATCGCTCCCGGCAGAGGCTACCTGGGCGGAGCGGAAGCTGGCACGCTCCAGCAACGGGTGACCCATGCACGTCCGCTGCATCAAGATCCGGGGCAAGCGGTTCTTCCAACTCGACTGGCACGAGAAGGGCATCCGGCGCCGCGTCTCCGCCGAGACCGACGATGCCGCACTCGCGGAGCAGCGGCGCGTCGATCTGGAGGGGCAACTGGCCAGCGGCGCCATCCGCCTCGTCCACCCGCAGGTCGAGGCCGCGCCAACACCCCCGCGTCCCCCTGCCGCGCTGGCCCAGCCGCTCGTCGAACTCGGCTGCACCGGCCCGACGGTCGGCCAGTTCTTCGAGGAGAGCTGGCTGCCCATGCGGAAGCAGGGCGATGGCTCGGGCTGGATGAACGACCTCAGCCACTTCAAGAATCACTTCCTCACCGTGTTCGGCGACGTCCCCATCCGCGCCTTCTCTGGCGACGAGGGGAAGGCGGCCGTCCTGCGCTGGCTCTACGCGCTCGGGGAGACGCCGAGCCAGCGCGACGGCACAAAGCTCGCCTCCCGCACGGTGCGAAACATCACCTCCTCCATCCGCTCCATGTTCGGCGACGCCCTCGAGTTGCGGGCCATCCAGCAGGACCCGTGCCTCGGCCTGCGCTGGAAGAAGCACCTACCGAAAAAGCGGGACAAGAACCCCCGCTGGCGCAAGGATCTCCGATCCTGGACCCTCGAGGCCGTGGTGGCCCTCACGACCGACCCCCGCCTCCCGTGCGACCGGCGGGTCCACTACGCCGTCCGGTTCTTGACGGGTCTACGGCCGAGTTCGGAGGCCGCCCTGCGCTTCTCCGACCTCGACATGACTCGCGAGCCGCACGGGTTGCTCTCGGCGACCACCAGCTACGACTCCCGCGCGAGGAAGGAGAAGGACCACACCAAGACCTACGCCGAGTACCTCGTGCCGCTCCACCCGGTGCTGCGGCGGATCCTCGACTGGTGGAAGGCCGAGGGGTGGGAAGCGTTCATCGGCCGGGCACCGCGCCAGGACGACTTGCTCGTTCCGACGCAGCAGAACGCCCCGCGAAACGTCAACACCAAGCGGTCGCAGTTCTACGCCGACCTCGACACGCTCGGGCTGCAGCGGCAACGGCCCTACGAGACCCGCGCCACGTTCCGCAATCTCTGCCTGGAAGGCGGGGCGGTCGAGGCGGACGTGAAGCTCATCACCCACCCGACGCCGTCCAACGCTTCCGAGCTCTACAACCGGTCCAACGTGGGCTGGGTCCGGATGGTGCGGGCGGTGCTCAGCATCGACGAGGGGGCGTGGGCGGAGACGGAGTTCGGGCCGACCGCGAAGGAGGCCTCAGTATCCCCTATCGGTAGGGTCTCCATTCCGGAAATCGGGACTGGTGACCGCTATGGGACCTATCAAACAAAAACCCCCGCAACTCGGACGAAGTTGCGGGGGGCGATGATGGTGACCCCTACGGGAATTGAACCCATGTCTTCGCCGTGAGAGGGCGACGTCCTAACCGCTAGACTAAGGGGCCGAGAAAACCGGCGCCTTCTGTACCCTCTCGCGTTGCGGCAGTCAACGCTCGGGGGTGGTTCCAGCGTGAAGCTGGGGGACAAGGATTCGAACCTTGATAGCCAGATCCAGAGACTGGCGTCCTGCCGTTAGACGATCCCCCAAGAGGAGTTCATGACTTCGTTTTCACCAGGATGAAGAGGCGGGTCTCGCCCTTCAGCTCGTAGACGTTCAGCCCTTCCCAACCGCCCGGCCTCGCCTCCGGGTTCTCTATGTGCACGGCCTTCACGCC
Organism: Myxococcales bacterium; assembly: GCA_021806645.1. GTDB lineage: Bacteria > Myxococcota > Myxococcia > Myxococcales > Anaeromyxobacteraceae > JADKCZ01. The sequence continues at coordinate 2,541 of JAJZQX010000004.1, forward strand.
TGGCTGATCGGCGATGGGCCGCCGGGGGTACTTCGCCGGTGGCAGGGCGGTCCGGAAGTGCCTGAGGAGGTCTTCGTACTTCCGGTCAACCTGGTACCGGTGTTCCCCGATGCGCCTCGCGTCGTCCGGGAGGCTCAGCCCGGCCACCTTCTCGGCCAGGGAGACGCCCGGGAACGCCACGAGGAGCGCGGCGAGAGCGGCCTTATATCGGGGGGCGCCGGTCATGGTCAAGTGGCGGTGTACCCTCGCCCGGCACCCCCGTCAACGCCGGGATGGAGCCGGGAGGTGTCACCTCCAGACCTCGTAGAGCCGCCCCTTGTGACCGGGCTCGCGCAGCTTCAGCCCGCTCCGCTTCACCAGGTCGCCGCACTTGGGGCCGATCCAGTAGCCCTTGGGCTCGCTCCGCCGCCAGCTCTTGCGGAAGTGCTGGTGGATCTCGTCGAAGATGGAGTTGAGCGCACGCGGCTTGCCCTTCATGTCCTCGGTGGCGCCGGTCTTGATCAGCTCGGCCCAGAGCCGCCCTCCCTCCAGCTCGCCGGCCTCGTTGAGCTGCGACCGCTCGTAGTGGAAGACCGGGGACGGGACCTCCTCGATCTTGAGCATGCCGCGATCCGGGCCCCGCTTGACGGGGTGGACCACCACCGGCGCCAGCTTCTCGAAGGCCAGGTAGTAGCTCCCCAGCTCGAGCTGGGCGACGACCGCGGCGTCGGGGTCTGCCACCAGCGGCGTCCAGCCGGGCGGGATCAGGTCCGGGTAGAGGGTGACGTGGTGACGGCCGAGCAGGCGGAAGAGCGCCTTCTCGTCCTCGGGGACCATGAAGAAGTTGAGCGTGGAGGCCATCGGGCCGGGGACTCTACACCGCCCGGCGCGCCAGCGCCTCGTACCCCTGCGCGATCCGGGTGGCGAGGATGAGCAGCTCCCCGAGATCGGTCGGGTCCACCAGCGCGCCGCGCCCGTTGTCGGCGTAGAGCACGTTCACCACCTGTCCCAGCGCCAGCAGCGGGATCACGAAGGCGCTCTTCGGCACCCCGCCCCCCAGCTCCTTGAGCAGCCGCACGTTGGCCTCGGTCCTGGCCAGCGGCCCGAGGTAGTGGCTCCGCGTCGCCACCACGGTGGCCACCACGCCGCCGGCCGCCAGCGGCAGCCGCAACCGCCGGACCGCCTCGACCTTGACGCCTTCCCCGAGCCCCACCCAGCCGTGGGCCTCGCCGCGGCGAACCGTGAACAGCACCGCCCGCCTGAAGCGGGACCGGGCATAGCGCAGGACGGTGCGGGCGATGGCGCCACGCTCCTCGACCCCCTCGAGGAACCGGATCGCCTCCCGGAAGCCGAGCGGCGAGGGCTCGGGCTCCTCGAGCCGGACCGGAGCGGCGACCACCGGCGGGGGCGGCGCGGGGGGCGGCGGCACCAGCGTGGACGGCACCGGCGGGGGCACCAGCGCTGACGGCGCCGGCGGTGGCACCCGGGTGGACGGCACCGGCGGGGGAGTGGTCAGGCCGACCCGGCCATAGAGGGATTGGAACTCGTCCTCGTCGATCAGGTCCCGGTCGAGCCCGGCCCGCGCCGACCGCGACCCGGCCGGTTTTGGCTGGTGCTCGATCCCCCGCTCCTCGCGGAAGAGGCCGTAGCACCGGACCAGCAGCCGCCAGAGGCGCGCCTCGGGCAACACGAACGGGTGGACGCTCCGGCCGGTGGCGAAGGCCACCTCGTCGAGCACGGCCAGGTTGGCGGGATCGAGGGTCAGCAGCACCAGCTTGCGGTCCGGGGCACGCAGCGGCACCACCTCCCAGAGATCGGCGTCGTCGGAGGAGATCAGGTCGAGCGCGGCCGGCTCGGGCGTCAGATCGCCGTGTAGCGAAGGGGTCTGGTGCAGCTCGCCCAGCGCATGGGCCAGCCGCTCCTCGGAGATGGCCCCGGTCTCCAGCAGGTTGGTGCCGAGCCGTCCGCCGAAGACCGCCTGCGCCCGCAGCGCCTCGTCCACGGCGGCGCGGGCGCACGCGCCATGCTCCACCAGCAGGTCGCCGAGGCGGTGCCTCACCTCACCCCCGCCCCGGGCGCGTCTGCCGCTCGGGATCGAGCAGCCGGCCGGCTTCACGGTTCGTCAACAGGCCTCGCTCCACCACCAGGGCCTGCACCGACCGCCCGGTCGCCAGCGACGCCTTGACGATCTCGGCGGCCCCGGCGTACCCGAGCTTCGGCGCCAGCGCCGTGGCCAGGCTCACCGTCCGCTCGGCGTAGAAGCGGGCCCGCGCCGCGTCGGCGGTCAGCCCGCGGGCGCAGCGGCGGTCGAAGGCCGCCACCGCGGCGGCCAGGATCTGCAGCTGGTGGCAGAGGTCGAAGGCCACCAGCGGCATCATCACGTTGAGCTCGAGCTGGCCGCCGGTGGCGGCGGCGGCGATGGCGCCGTCGAGGCCGATCACCTGGTAGCAGACCATGGCCAGCATCTCGGCCATCGACGGGTTGACCTTGCCCGGCATGATCGAAGAGCCGGGCTGGACCGGCGGCAGCCGCAGCTCGCCGAGGCCGGTGGCCGGGCCGCTGCCCAGCAGCCGCACGTCGCCGCCGATGCGCAGCAGCTCGACGGCCGCGCCGCGCAGCGCGCCCGACAGCGCCACGAAGGGGCCGAGCGACTGCATGGCGCCGGTGAGGCTGCGGGCGGGCGAGAGCGGCACGCCGGTGAGCCTGGTCAGCTCGTCGATGACCAGCTTGCGGTAGCGCTGGTGGGCGTTGACGCCGGTGCCCACCGCGGTGCCGCCGATCCCGAGGAGGGAGAGCTCCGGCAAGGTGTCGCGCACCCGCCCCGCGGCGGCGCCCAGGGTGGCCGCCCAGCCCTCCACCTCCTGCCCGAGCCGGATGGGCGTGGCGTCCATCAGGTGGGTCCGCCCCGACTTGACGATGCCGTCCCAGGCCCGGGCCTTCCTCTCGAAGGTGGCGCCCAGCCCGCCCAGGGCCTCGATGACCGCCGGCGCCAGCTCCAGCGCCGCCAGCCGCATGGCGGTGGGGACCACGTCGTTGGTCGACTGCGCCATGTTGACGTGGTCGTTCGGATCGACGAGGGCGCGGTCGCCGCGGCGCCCGCCCAGCAGCTCGGCGGCGCGGCCGGCGAGCACCTCGTTGACGTTCATGTGGTGCGAGGTGCCGGCGCCGGCCTGGTAGACGTCCACCACGAACTGCTCCCGCCAGCGCCCACCCAGCACCTCGCGCGCCGCCGCCTCGATGGCGCGGGCGGTGGTGCGTGGCAGCAGGCCGAGCCTGGCGTTGGCGCGCGCCGCCGCGATCTTGATCCGCAGGGTGGCGTCGACGAAGGCCGGGTGGGCGGTCAGCCCTGAGATGGGGAAGTTCCGCAGGGCGCGCGCCGTCTGCGCCCCCCAGAGCGCCGAGGCCGGCACGCGCAGTTCGCCCATGGTGTCCCGCTCGACGCGGGTGCGCGCCCTGGACGTCTTCCCCCCGGTGGCCATCGGTAAAAGCCTAGCGCATCGAGGCGGCGCCCGGCGAGGGGAGCCTATTCGACGGCGATCTCCTGCGCCCTGGCCCCGTCGTCCACCAGGTACCAGATCCGCACCTTCTGGCCGGCGGCGAGCTTGGCCGGCGAGCCGAGCGGCTGGCCGGCGGCGTCGAAGACCTGCACGTCGGAGCCGGCCTTGAACGTGACCACGCCGGCGGCGCACTGGACCCGCAGCTCCCCCTTGGCAGCGTCGTGGCCGAGCACGGTGCCGGGATCGAACTTGGTCCGTTCGGTGACCTGCGCGAGGCGTGGCGCCGGGAACGGCAGCGGGGGCGCGGCCAGCATGAGGGCGGCGATGAGGGCGATCATGGGCGGAGTATGACGTTTCTGGAGCCGCTCGCCAACGGGCTGGCCGCCCTCCGGCCCGCCTGGCCGGGCCGAGGTCTCCAGCGCGACCGCCCCCCGCGGGAGGCTGGCGGAGGGCGCCCGACGGGCGCCGGCGTTAGGATGGGTCCTCATGGCCGAGCGCAACCGTCCCGGGGGAGGAGCCGACGTCGCGGCGCCCAAGACACGCGCCAGCAGGAAGCTCGCCCGGCCTCCACTCTTCAAGGTGCTGTTGCACAACGACGATTTCACCACCCAGGAGTTCGTGGACTGGGTGCTGGTGACCGTCTTCCGCCACGACTCGGAGACGGCCCACCGGATCATGTTGAACGTTCACATGCACGGAGTCGGCGTGGCGGGTATCTATCCAAGAGAGATCGCCGAGCACAGGGCAGAGAAGGTGATGTCCTTGGCCCGGGAGGCGGAGTTTCCCCTCCTCTGCACGATCGAGCCGGAGTGACGATGGTGACCGTGTCCAAGGAACTGCAGCAGACCCTCCAGGCGGCGGTGTCCGACGCCCGCACGCGCAAGCACGAGTACGTCACGCTGGAGCACCTGCTCCACGCGCTGGCGGCCGACAAGGTGGCGAGCGAGGTGCTGGTGGCCTGCAGCGCCGACCTGCCATCGCTGACGAGGGAGCTGGAGGACTACCTCTCACGGACGCTCGAGGCCCTCCCGGAGGAGCAGGACCCGGAGCAGACCGCCGCGTTCCAGCGGGTGCTGCAGCGGGCCGCCTGGCACGTCCAGGGAGCCGGGCGCAGCGAGCTGAACGGCGGCGACGTGCTGGTGGCGCTCACCCGCGAGCGCGGCTCGCACGCCGTCTACCTGCTGGAGAAGCAGGGGGTCCGGCGGATCGACATCCTCCAGTACCTCTCCCACGGCGTCACCAAGGACGGCGAGGGGCGCGCCCTGCCCGGCGCGGGCGGCGGGCCGAACGAGGGCGGCGAGCCGGGCGAGGGGGACGAGGAAGGGCCGCCGCAGACGGTGAAGGATCCGTTCCGCGCCTTCACGGTCAACCTGGTGGAGCGGGCCGCCAAGGGGCAGATCGACCCGCTGGTGGGGCGCGACTCCGAGATCGAGCGGACCATCCAGGTGCTCTGCCGCCGCCGCAAGAACAACCCGGTCTTCGTCGGCGATCCGGGCGTGGGCAAGACCGCCATCGTCGAGGGGCTGGCCCTGCGGATCCACGACAAGAAGGTCCCGCAGATCCTGGCCGGCTGCGCCATCTACTCCCTCGACATGGGCTCCCTGCTGGCCGGCACCAAGTTCCGGGGCGAGTTCGAGCAGCGGCTCAAGGGGGTCATCGCCGGCGTCAAGAAGGTGCCGGGCGCCATCCTCTTCATCGACGAGATCCACACCATCGTCGGCGCGGGCGCCACCACCGGCTCCTCGATGGACGCCTCCAACCTGCTCAAGCCGGCCCTGGCCTCGGGCGAGCTGCGCTGCATCGGCTCCACCACCTACTCCGACTACAAGGCCACCTTCGAGCGGGACCACGCGCTGGCCAGGCGCTTCCAGAAGATCGAGGTGGGCGAGCCGACGGTCGAGGACACCGTCAAGATCCTGCGCGGCCTGAAGAAGGTCTACGAGGACCACCACGGCGTCGAGTACTCGCCGCGCGCCCTGCGGGCCGCCGCCGAGCTCTCGGCCAAGCACATCAACGACCGCAAGCTGCCGGACAAGGCCATCGACGTGCTCGACGAGGCCGGCGCGCGCGACCGGATGCGCCCCGAGGAGAAGCGCCATCACCGGATCACCGCCCGCGACGTGGAGCGGGTGGTGGCCCGCATCGCCAAGATCCCGGAGCGGACCGTCTCCAGCGACGACCGGGCCGCGCTGCAGAACCTGGAGCCCGAGCTGAAGAAGGTGATCTACGGCCAGGACGCCGCCATCGACGCCATCGCCTCGGCCATCAAGCTGGGGCGCAGCGGGCTGGGCAGCCCGGAGAAGCCGACCGGTTGCTTCCTCTTCTCCGGCCCCACCGGCGTCGGCAAGACCGAGCTGGCCAAGCAGCTGGCCCGCATCCTCGGCGTCGAGTTCCTGCGCTTCGACATGACCGAGTACCAGGAGAAGCACACCGTAAGCCGGCTCATCGGCGCGCCCCCTGGCTACGTCGGCTTCGACCAGGGTGGCCTGCTCACCGACGCGGTCCGCAAGACACCCTACGCCGTGCTGCTGCTCGACGAGATCGAGAAGGCCCACCCGGACGTCTACAACCTGCTGCTCCAGGTGATGGACCACGCCACGCTAACCGACAACAACGGGCGCAAGGCCGACTTCCGCAACGTGGTGCTGGTGCTGACCACCAACGCCGGGGCCCACGAGATGTCGGCCCGCCGCGTCGGGTTCGGCGGCGAGGCGCAGGCGCCGGGCAACGCCAGGAACGCCATCGAGCGGGCCTTCAGCCCCGAGTTCCGCAACCGGCTGGACGCCTGGGTCTCGTTCGAGTCGCTGCCGGCCGACGTGGTGGTCCGCATCGTCGACAAGTTCGTGGCAGGGCTGGTCGAGCAACTGCTCGAGAAGAAGGTGAAGCTGGAGCTGACGCTGGCGGCCCGCGCCTGGTTCGCCGAGCACGGCTTCGATCCCAGGATGGGCGCCCGCCCCATGGCGCGGCTCATCCAGAACGAGATCAAGAGGCCCCTGGCGGAGAAGATCCTCTTCGGCGAGCTGCGGGCCGGCGGAACGGTCCGCGTCGACCTGGATCTCGAGCTGGACAAGCCGAAGCTGGTGGTGGTCCCGGCGCCGGCGCCGGTGCCGGCCTAGTGCCCGGGCCCGCCCGGCCAGCGTCGACTTGCCCGACGAGGGCAGCCCGGCACCAGCGTCGCCGCCAGCCTGCGCAGTCCCTCGTCGAGGCGCGCCACGGCCTCTCCCAGCGGCGGATCAGCGCCCGCCGGCGCGCGGCCGCTCGCCCTGCCGCGACTCCATGGTCCGCTGCTTGACCCTCGACTGCGCGTCGGTCTTGAGCCGGTTGGACGACTTGCGCGTCGAGAGCCGCGAGGGGCGGGCGCCGGGCGCATCCTCGAGCGCGTAGGCGGCGTGCTTGCCGGCCCGGTCCGACTCGTTGTGCGCCACCTGCTTGCCGTCGCGCGGCAGCCGCGGCGTCGTCTTGGCCTTCTTGGGACCGGACCGCTCGGTGTTGTATCGGAACCACTCAGCCCTGGTCGCCATCCGAGGCACCTCCTCAGCGGGCTCAGCCTCCCGCACTCCAACGGTGCGCCCCTCTTCGAGGCCGTGCAAGGTGAGCAGCTCCCCCCGGATGGGCAGCCACCAGCGGGTGTGCCGTGCGCGTGGCCCCCCCGGCGAGGACGAGCGCCTCGCCCCGTGGCTGTTAAGCTCGCCGGATGTCCAAGCCAACCCTCGTCTACTTCGCCTCGCGCGGACGCGCGGAGCTCATCCGCCTGGTCCTCGCCGAGGCGGCCGTCGACTACCACGAGCATCCCGTCGGCCATGGAACGCCGCCGTCGAACGGGCGTCTGACCGACTTCCAGGCGCTCAAGGCCACGCCACAGCTCCCCTTCGGCGCCGTCCCGGTCTGGGAGGAGCCGGACGGCTTCGTCCTCGCCCAGAGCGCCGCCATCGCCAGCCACCTGGCCCTCCTCCACGGCCTTCAGGGGAAGACCCCCCGCGAGGCGGCCCAGTGCGACCAGATGCTCGGCGCCTTCGACGACGTGCGCGCCGAGCTTCGCAAGCTGGCCGTGGTCGCGCCGGAGGGGCGGCCCGCCCAGCGGGAGCAGCTGGCGACGCAGTTCCTGCCACGCTGGTTCGGCTACTTCGACCGCCTGCTCCGGGCCAACCGCGGCGGCGCCGACGTGCTGGTCGGCCAGTCGCTGACGGTCGCGGACCTGGCCCTCTGGTATCTCATCGAGTCCTGCCAGGACAACGGCTTCGGCGACGCGGTGGCCGCCTACCCGGCCCTGGTCGCCTTCGCGGCGCGGATCGGGCAGCGCCCCCGCATCGCGGCCTGGGTGAAGTCGCCCGGGCGGCACCCGTTCGTCCCGCTGCCGCGCTGACGCCGCTCACACCCGCAGCTGGTACTCCATCACCAGGCAGTCCTGGAGCTTCCTGGCCTGCCGGAAGGCCTCCTTGAGGACGTGGCGATCCAGCTCGTTGAGGTCGCGCGGGAAGACCCGGTTGGGCCCGACGCGCGGCCGCCTCGGCCAGATCTGGTTGCGCAGCCGCAGCAGGTGGACGAAGTGGAAGCCGTCGATGATGCCGGCCACGCTCTCGTTGCCGAAGAAGCCGCCGTCGGCCACGGCGCGCAGCCGCTCGGCGGTGCTGGTGTGGGGCGAGCCGCGCGCCAGGCCGAGCACGCGGGCCGCGTCGGAGAAGAGGCTCGAACCGGCTCGCTTCAGGTCGATGGAGCGCCGGTGGGTCGCCGTGTCGTCGTACTCGAACCCGCCGAAGGCGCCGAGCGGCGGACGAGACTCCATCGCCGCCATGGCCAGCTGGCGAAGGAACACGGCGCGGCCGGCCACCATGGCCAGCGCCCGCTCGCGCAGCCGCTCCGCCAGCGCGGCCTGGCCGTAGATGGGCCGGAAGTCCAGGAAGGTGCAGGCGTGGATCACGGACTCGGGCTCCGGAACCTCGATCCAGCTGGCCATGGACCGCCGCCACTCCGCCTGGGTGAGGCACCAGCGCGGGTTGCCGGCCATGTAGTTGCCGGGGCAGAGCGGGAAGCCGCAGGCCTCGAGCTTGGTGTTGACGGCCCTCGCGAAGGGCAAGAAGGCCTTGCGCAGCACGTCGCCTTCGGACTCGTCGGCGTCGAGGATCAGCGCGTTGTCCTGGTCGGTGCTGAAGGTCTGCTCCATCCGCCCCTCGGAGCCCATGGCGATCCAGCACCAGGGCACGCCCGGCAGGGCACGTTCGTCGGCGGTGGTCTCGATGACCCGGATGGTGAGCAGGTCGTTGAGGGTGGTGATGAAGTGGATGAGGGTCTCGGCGCTGGTGCCCTGGGCCAGGAGGCCGTCAGCCAGCCGCCGGATTCCGGCCGCCGCCGCCACCAGCGCGGGCAGGTCGCGGGCCGCCTGGATCTGCTCGCTCACCTGGTCCACGCCGGCCCGCTGCAGGCCGAAGAGGTCGTCGCGAGAGACTGCGCCGAGCAGGCGCCCCTCCCCGTCCACCACCACCAGGTGGCGCACGCCCAGCCGGGCCATGGTGAGGGCCGCCTGGTGCGCCGTGGCGCTCGGCCCCAGGGTGACCAGACCGCCGGTCATGACGCAGGCCACCGGCTGGTCGAGATCGCCACCCGGCAGCACCACCCGCCGCACCAGGTCGCGCGTGGTGAAGGTGCCGAGCGGCACCCGCGAGGCCGGATCGACCACCACCACGGTGTCCACGTTCTGGCGCTCCATGCCCTCCAGGACCACGCGCAACGAGGCCTCGAGCGGCACGGTGGCGGGCGGCTGGCGCAGGATGGCCGACAGCGGGCTGTACATGGTGAGCGCGGTGCGCCGCCAGTCGGCGGGCCCTTCGGTCCAGTCGGTGGTCGCCATGGTGGTCATCCCCTCGGCTCGAGCAACCTGCGGATCTCGGCCACCAGTTCCTTGGTCGAGAACGGCTTGGTCACGTAGGCGTCGGCCCCCAGCTCCAGCCCCTTCTTCATCTCGGTCTCGCGCCCCTTGGCGGTGAGCATGAGGACTCGCACGCCGCGAAAGGCCGGCTCGGCGCGGATGCGCTGGCAGACCTCGAAGCCGTTCAGCTTCGGCATCATGACGTCGAGGATGACCAGATCGGGCCGCCGCTCGGCCATGGCGCGCAGGGCGACCTCCCCGTCTCCAGCCACGGCCACGTCGTATCCCTCCCGCTTCATGAGGAACTCGAGCGAGAGGACGATGTTCGGCTCGTCGTCGATGATGAGGATGCGGCTGGACATGGGCTTCCTTTCTAGGTGGCGCCGATCTCGACCCCGGCGGGCACGTCCGCGGCGACCGGCTCCACCGGGAGCACGAAGGTGAAGGTGGCGCCGTGGCCCGGTTCGCTCTCGACCCAGAGCCGCCCGCCGAAGTGCTCGACGATGCGCCGGCTGATGGGGAGGCCGAGGCCGGTGCCGCGCGGCTTTCCGGTGGCGCTGTCCCCGCCCTGCCGGAACTTCTCGAAGATGGTCTCGTGCTGGTGGCGCGGGATGCCGGGGCCGTTGTCCTTGACGTCGACGCGGGCCTGGCCGCCCATGGTGGTGAGCCGGATCTCGACCAGGCCGCGCCCCGGCTGGCAGAACTTGACCGCGTTGGAGAGCAGGTTGATGAGCACCTGCATGAGCCGGTCGCGGTCGGCCATCACCCGCGGCGCCGATTCGCCGAGGAGGAGCGTGAGCGCCACCCGGGCCTCGCTGAAGAGCTGGCTGGTGGCCTCGGCCGACTCCGCGACCACCTCGCGCAGGTCCAGCTCGGCGGCGCGCCACTCCGCGTTGCCCGACTCGATCTTGGCCATGTCGAGCATCTGGTTGATGAGGCGGGTCAGCCGCTCGGTCTCCTTGACGATGATGGAGCGGAAGAGCGTGCGCTGGCCCAGCTCGATGTGCGGGTCCTCGAGCAGGATCTCGGAGAAGGCGCGGATGGAGGTGAGGGGCGTGCGCAGCTCGTGGGTCACGGTCGACATGAAGTCGTCCTTCATGCGGTCGAGCTCCTGCAGCCGCTCGTTGGCGGCCCGCAGGCCGGTGGTGGCCGCTTCCAGCTCGCGTGACTTCTGCTCCAGCTCGCGGCTGTAGGCGCGCGCCTGCGAGGCCTCGTCGAGGATGTCCATCACCTCGTCGAGGCCGGGCGGCTCCTCCTGGACCACCGAGGCCACCACCACCCGCGCCGAGGCGCCGCCGATGGCGCCGGCCAGCTGCGTCTCGGCGAACTGCACCAGCCCGGCGTCGGCCGGCAGCGCCTCCGGCGAGGCCACGCCGCGCCGCCGCGCGTAGGCGGCGAAGGCCTCGCGAGCCCGCTCCGGTCCGAGGAAGCGACCGACCAGCGGCAGCAGCTCGTGGACCGAGGCGCTGCCGCGCAGCAGGCGCGTCCGCTCGGCCCCCTGGGTGTGGCGGAAGACGTCCACGAAGAGGGTGGCCTGCATCGACACGGCGTGGCTGGGTGGCCCGGTGAGCGACACGCCCACGTACAGGCCGGCGTTGGCGAGCATGCTCCAGAGCACGCCGTGGGAGATGTCGTCGAGCCCGGCCAGCCCGAAGAGCTGGTGCGGTCGCAGCAGGCCCAGGCCGAGCGGGCCCTCGGTGAGGAAGCTGGCCGGCAGCCACCCCGAACGGGCGAAGGAGGGGAGCAGCAGCGTGTAGGCCCATACCGCGAAGCCGCCCAGCAGCCCCGCCACCGCGCCGGAGCGGGTGGCGTTGCGCCAGTAGAGGCCGCCCAGGATGGCCGGCGCGAACTGCGCCACCGCGGCGAAGGAGATGAGGCCGATGGAGACCAGGGCGTAGGCCTCGCCGGCGACGCGGAAGTAGACGTAGGCGAGCAGGAGGATGGCGGCGATGGCCAGCCGGCGGATGGCGATGAGGAGCCCGGACAGGTCGCGCCGCTGGTTGATGCGCAGCGCGGAAAGCCGGAGCAGCACCGGCATGACCAGGTCGTTGCAGACCATGGTGGAGAGGGCGATGGTCTCGACGATGACCATGCCGCTGCCGGCCGAGAGCCCGCCCAGGAAGGCGAGCAGCGTCAGCCCCTCGGCCCGCTCGGCCATCGGCACGGTGAGCACGAAGGTGTCGGCGTCCACGCCGCCACCGGTGAAGCGCATGAGCCCGCCCAGGGCCACCGGCAGCACGAAGACGTTGATGAGCAGGAGGTAGAGGGGGAAGAGCCAGGTGGCCTTCTCGATGTGGTCCTCGTCGACGTTCTCCACCACCGAGATCTGGAACTGGCGGGGCAGGAAGAGGATGGAGAGCATCGAGAGGAAGGTGAGGAAGGCCCAGGTGGCGTAGCCGCCCCCGCCCCCGGGCACGGTCATGAGCGCCTCGAGGCTGGGCACCTTCGCCGCTCGCGTGAAGATGTCGGCGAAGCCGCCGTAGACGCCGAAGGTGACGAAGGCCCCCACCGCCAGGAAGGCCACCAGCTTCACCAGCGACTCGAAGGCGATGGCCGCCACCAACCCCTCGTGCCGCTCGGTGGCGTCGAGGTGGCGCGTGCCGAAGAGCACGGTGAAGGCGGCCAGCACGGCGGCCACGTAGAGCGCGCTGTCGCTCACCAGCGGAACCGCGGCCGCCTTGTCCGGCATCACGATGGCCGGGTAGTGCAGCAGGATGGTGAAACCGCCGGAGATGGCCTTGAGCTGGAGGGCGATGTAGGGGATGACGCCCACCACGGCGATGACGGTGACCAGGCCACCCAGCATCTGGCTCTTGCCGTAGCGCGTGGCGATGAAGTCGGCGATGGAGGTGATGCGCTGGGCCTTGCTGATGCGGATGATCTTCCGCATCACGTACCACCAGAGGGCCACCATCAGCGTGGGGCCGAGGTAGACCGGCAGGAAGCCGATCCCGCTCGAGGCCGCCCGCCCCACGCTGCCGTAGAAGGTCCAGGTGGTGCAGTAGACCGCGAGCGACAGCGCGTAGATGTACGGGTTGGCGATGATGGAGCGGCCCGCCTCGGCGCGGCGGTCGCCGTACGAGGCGATGGCGAAGAGCGCGCCGAGGTACGCGAACGAGACCGCGACGATCACCCAGCCCTGCAGCATCGTGGCCGCTCCCCTCTAGCCGCGCCGCTGCTCGATGACCCAGGCCATGAGGCCGATGAGGAAGAGCCAGGCGCCGAAGACGTAGCCGTAGAGCAGCGGGATCCCCGCCACGTCCTCCGGCCGCGTGAAGATGGCCAGGATCGGGTAATTCAAGAGGACGCCGCCGAGCAGAAACGCGGCGGCCAAGCGTGGCCCGGTCAAGTCCGATCGCCTCATGCTCGCTCGCCCGTGGTCCGACCCGGGGACTATAGCGCGCGCCGCTCCCTGCGGGGGACCCTGGCGGTAGCCGGTTGGTCTCCCTGGCCGGTGGCGATCGTCGTTTCACGATTCGTCCGGTCATGACCCCAAAGGGGCCTAGGCGGGTGCGCCGCATCCCCCACTATGGGGCCACCCTAGGAGTCTGCCTACCCACTTGACACCAAGAGGCCTGACGTGAATCGCACCTCGCTGCTCGCCACCGCCGCCGCTCTTCTCGCCTGGGCCGCCCCGGCCACCGCCACCAACTACTCGCTCTACATCCACGGCCGCACCGGCGGAGTGACCGGCTGCGGCGTGAGCCAGCCCACCCCGACCGGCTGGAGCTACTGGAACGGCCAGGTGCAACCGGGCGTGAACCCCGTCCCGGTGAACTACGACGGAACGGCGCACATCAGCGTCGCCAATCCCACCGTGCGGGGCTACCTGGACACCTACTGCACCGGCGGCAACTCCTGCTACGTCGCCTGCCACAGCGCCGGCTGCGCGCACCTGGGCTACGCGCTCGACCTGTTCGGCGGGCGCTGGAACATCCTCTGGATCGACTCCGGCGGGTCGGCCGAGGGCGGGACCGAGCTGTCCGACTACCTCGGCTGGGCCACCTGTGACGCCCTCGGCAGCGATCTGCGCACCGGGACGGCGCGCGCCCTCTACAATCACAACGACCTGCGCGGTTCCTGGTCCTACATGTTCGCCGGCGCCAAGGGCGCGGCCTACTCGTTCATCCTGCCGGGCGACGACGACGCGGTCGTGCCCTTCCACTCCGCCGGCGGGATGAGCAGCACCGGGCGCTGGTGCACGGCCGGCACCTGGCTCTGCTCCACGCTGCCAGGCGGCACCACGGGCAAGTACGGGTACCACTACCTCTACTTCCGCGACGACGGCGCCGCCTACGACCACTACGTCTCGAGCGGCATCCCGAGGGTGGTGGCGTCGGATATGGCCGCCTACGCGCGCTGAGCCCGCGTGAGAGCACGCGCCTGGTGGGCCGCGGCGGCCGGCGCCGCGGCCCTCGCCACCCTGTTCCTGCTCGCGACCGCTTCTGGCGAGGCTGGATGGGACGGCGCGCCCGAGATCCCCGTGGCGGCGCCGGACCTTCCGCCCGTGCCGGGCCGGTCGCCCGGCGCGCGGGAACCGCCGCCTTCACAGGCGGCGGCCGGGCCGTCCGGGCCCCGCGAAGGCGCTCCGCGCACCGAGGCGGCCGACCGGGAGCGGCCGGACCTCGACGACTACGCCGACCCGACCGACCTCGCTCCCGGGGAGATCGAGGCGCGCCGCCAGCACCGGCTGGCGCAGGCGCGCCGGGGCCGCGAGAACTACGCCCAGCATCCCCCGTTCTCGCGCCCCCTCCGCGAGAACGACGACCTGGTCGCGCCCGAGCAGATCGCCCCCACGGTCCGCCCGCTCTCGCCGCCCGACGCCGGCGGGCCAGGTGAGCTCTCCGCGGTGGTGCGGCAGACCCAGGACCGCGTCTTCCTCCGCCCGGGCTCGGTCGCGACCGTCGGCCTCGAGGCGACCATCGGTGGCGAACCGGTCCCGGCGCGGGTGGTCTCGGCGGCGCTGGTGCGCTGGGCGGGTCAGCCTCCGGCCGCCTCGGAGCCGTTGCTCGCCGTCAGCTTCTCGCCGGCGGGACCCCTGTTGACCGCCTCGTTCGCGCCTCCGGTCGAGACGCTCGGCAGCTACACCGGCGACCTGCTCCTGCGCGTCGAGGCCGAGGTGGGCGGTGAGCGTGGGGACCTGATCTACGCCTTCGTGTACACCGGAGCGCCCCCGGCCACCTTCGCGGGAGTGGTTCGCGATCGCCTGGAGTCCGGCTCGGTGGTCTTCGACGTCGGGCTCGAGGTCCGGCGCCCCGGCCGCTACCGCATCCAGGGAAGGATCGACGACGCCACCGGCCTGCCGCTCGCCCTGGCCCGCTTCGACGGCGAACTGGCAGCCGGCCGTTTCGACCTCCCGCTGGTGCTGTTCGGCAAGATCGTCCACGACGAGGGCGCCACCTCGCCCTTCGTGTTGCGCGACCTCGAGGGGTTCCGGCTGCTCGACGGCGTCTACCCGGACCGGGAGACCCTGGATCCCTGGGCTGGACCGTACCGGTCCCGCGCCTATCGCCCCGACGAGCTGTCACCAGCGCCGTGGGACGGTAGCCCGGCTCCGGCGCCGCGCCAGCCCACGCCCTGACCCCGCCGGCGACCCCCTTGGCATGGTCCCACGCCGCGGCCCCGGCCAGATACCCGCTTCGTTACGGGGACCCCGAACGGTCGTCCCTTCCGCCCGAGCCTTGGGTAAACTACCGCCTTCTCTTTTGGAGACCCGAAATGACCAACACTTCGAAGCTCAAACTCGCCGTGCTCCCGCTGCTGCTCACCATGGCCTGCACCGACGCCAACAAGGCCCCCGCCGAGGCGGCCGTCACGGCGGCCGAAAGTGCCGGGACGGCCATCACCGAGGAGGTGGCGACGTACGCTCCGGAGCAGGCCAAGGCCTTCCGTGACGGGCTCGCCTCCGCCAAGACCGCGCTCGCGAAGCAGGACTACAAGACCGCCCGCACCACCGCCGAGGCCCTCCCCACCAAGGTCACGCAGGCGGTCTCGGCGGCGGCGGCCAAGCGGGAGGAGCTCGCCAAGGAGTCCGCCCAGGCGGCCGAATCGGCCAAGAAGGCGTACCAGGATCGCTCCTCGGCGCTCTCGAAGCAGCTCGATGGGCTGAAGAAGCACGTCGCCAAGCTCGCCAAGGCGAAGAGGCTGCCGAAGGGCGTCACCAAGGCCGCCGTCTCGAAGGCCAGGGAGGCTCTGGCGGCCATCGAGAAGGGCGTCGCGAAGGCGGAGGCGCAGGCCGCCTCCGACGCCGCGGCCGCCACCGCCGCGGTTGAGGATCTCGGCCGGAAGGCGGCGGAGCTCGCGGAGTCGCTGAAGCTGAAGCTGCAGAAGAAGCTGAAGTAGCCGCGGCGGTCGTACCGGTCGGTGCTGGGCCAGCCGTTCCTCCTCTTCGCTGATGGTGGCCCAGCGCCGCGCCGGCACCTTGCGCTCCGGCGCCTCGCGGATCTCCACGGCGCGAGGGCCGCCGGCGCCGGGCTGGTGGGCCAGCAAGGAGGGCGCGACCTCACCCCTGGCCGAGGGGTCTCCCGCCCCGGCACCACTCGCTGAACGAGCCGACGTAGAGCGACGCTCCCTGGAGCCCGGCCAGCTCCAGCGCCAGCAGGGAGTGGCAAGCCGTGACCCCGGAGCCGCAGTGCACGGCCAGGTGCTCCGGCCGGGTCCCGCCGAGCAACTCGAGATACTGCTTGCGGAGCGCCGCCGGCGTCTTGAAACGGCCGGTGGCGTCGAGGTTGTCGGCGTACGGCAGGTTCACGGTGCCCGGGATCCGGCCCGCCACCGGGTCGAGGGGCTCGACCTCTCCGCGCCAGCGCTCGCGGCTCCGGACGTCCAGCACCTTCCAGGCCGGGTCCTGGAGCAGCTGCTCCACCGCCTCGATCGACACGGTGGGCCGTCGCCAGGCGTCGCACGGATAGGGAGCCAGCGCTGCGACCGGTGTCGGCGGGGCGGTGGTCAGCGCCAGGCCCGCGGCCTGCGCCGCCTGGAGACCGCCATCCAGCACGGCCACGCGCTGGTGGCCGACCGCCCGCAGCATCCACCAGAGTCGGCCGGCGGCGTTGCCGCCCGAGGCGGCGTCGTAGGCCACCACCCTGGTGGCTGGGCCGATGCCCCACGCGCCCAGCTGGGCGGTCCATGTCGTCAGCGCCGGCAGCGGGTGGCGCCCGCCCCTGGCCGGGTCGAAGCCGGGCTCTGACGCGGCGCTGAGCCGGAGGTCCAGGTCGGCATGGAGGGCGCCGGGGAAGTGACCGGCCGCGTAGAACTCGGTGCCGGGGCGGGCGTCCAGGATACGGACCGGATCGGTCATGGCTTTCAGCGCTTCCGCGGAGACGAGCGGGCCGAAGGACATGACCCGGATCTACCATGGGCGGCCGGCTGCGCTGGCGGGGCCGCGAGAAGACCTGGCGCTCCGACCCCCGGGCGGGGGGGCGTGGCCCAACCACTATTCCGAGAGCGTACCTGCCGGGTGAGGGGCCGGCCCCTTACAGTCCAAGCTGCCTTTTCCCCACCCGGAGCTCCCACGCATGCGCGCCCGCCCCGTTGCCGCCGCCCTGCAGTTCCTTGCCATCGCCATCCTCTTCACCATCGCGCTCGGGATCGCTGCCTGTGGAGGTGGTGGCTCGGGGCCATCGCCTGCGATCATCACCGCTCACCCCGCCGATCAGACCGTGACGGCGGGCACCACGGCGACCTTCGTGGTGGTGGCCAGCGGCGCCACCGGCTACCAGTGGCAGCGCAGCGACGACGGTGGGGCGACCTTCAGCAGCGTCCCCGGGGCCACGGCCGCCAGCCACACCACCGCGGTGACCACTCCGGCCGACAGCGGCAAGCAGTACCGCGTGGTCGTCACCGGCGCCGGCAACAGCGTCACCAGCTCGGCCGCCACGCTGACGGTGACGGCCGACACGCCGGTGAGCATCACCACCACGTCTCCGCTCCCGGCCGGCACCGTGAACGTGGCCTACAGCGTGCAACTGGCGGCATCCGGCGGGACCCCACCCTTCACGTGGACTGTCTCGGGGGGGACGATGCCGGCCGGCCTGGCCCTGGACGCGCCGACTGGCCTCATCAGTGGCACGCCAACGGCCGCCGCCGCCTATGGCCTGACCGTCCAGGTCTCGGACAGCGCCACCCCGCAGCAGTCGGATACCAGGTACTTCGACATCGATGTCCAGGCGCCATGTGACGTGGGCCTCGGCTCGGTGACCATCGCCGGCGCACCCAGCACCGTCGAGGGGAAGCTCTGCCCAAGGGCGTCGGTGGCGCCGGGGACGCCCAACGCCAGCGGCATCGTGTATGCCACCTGGACCGAGACCTACCCCTACGGCAGTGGCGCGTACTACGAGCACCTCGGCGTCTGGTTCTACGCGGCGACCGGCCAGGTCGACTCGATGTCGTTCAACCTCCATGATCCGACGCGCAGCATCGTCTGGAACTGCTCGTCCGCCGCGTGGGCACCTCCTCCCTGTGCCAACGTGACGGTTGATCTGGGGCTCGGGACCGTCACCTTCGTCGACTCCGTGCTTGGAGAGAACGGGACGGTGAACAATCCCCTCACCTTGAACGGGGTGCTGAGGTACCGGTGAAGAACCGCCGCCAGGTCCACGCGCGTCCCGTACGACCTCCACGCCACCGGGCTGGTCCAGGGCGAGGAGGTGCTGCTCGAGCCGCGCCGGCCGGCGGCCCGGCGCGCTGAGGATCGGCCGCGGCCGTGTCACACGGTCACCACCTCCGGGCCTCCCCTCCCCGACACCTGCCTGGGAGGGACCATGGAGCGCTTCGTGGGAGTCGACGTCGGGGCCGAGACCATCAAGGCGGTGGAGCTGGTTCGCGTGGCGGGCTCGCTCGCCGTGGCGCGGCGGCTGGAACTGGCGCACGACAAGGAGCCCGGGGCGCGCCTGGTGGGACTCCTGGCCGGCCTCGACTGGCCGGGCGTCACCGCCGCGGCGGTGACCGGGCGGCTGGGACGCGGCGTGGCCCTGCCGCGCATCCCCACGCAGCAGGCCCTGCTGGCCGGGCATCGCCATCTCCACGGCGATCAGGCCGCCACCCTGGTGACCATCGGCGCCCGGGGCTTCCAGGTGATCGAGCTGCACGACGGCGGCCGGACCACGGCGCGGGAGAACTCGCGCTGCGCGCAGGGCACCGGCAACTTCCTTCGGCAGCTGGTGGAGCGGCTGGGGCTCGGGGTGGAGGAGGCCTGCCGGCTCGCCGAGGCCGAGGCCGAGCCGGCGCCGCTCTCCGGACGCTGCCCGGTGATCCTGAAGACCGACATGACCCACCTCGCCAACAAGGGCGAGCGCCGCGAGCGAATCCTGGCCGGGCTGCTCGACGCCGTCGCCGAGAACGTCGCCGCGCTGGTGAAGCCGGGGACCTGCCCCCGCCGCGTCTTCCTCAGCGGCGGCGTGGCCCGCGCCGCCCGGGTGCGCGCCGCCCTGCGCGGTCGCCTCGAGCGCCAGGGCATGAGGCTGGTCGAGACCGATCCGGGCGAGGCCCTCTTCCTGGAGGCGCTCGGCGCCGCGCTCCACGCCGCGGCCGCGCCCACGCCGGTCCCGCCGCTCCAGGCCCTGCTCCGGCAAGCCGCCGGCACGCCGCTGGAGACCCTGCCGCCGCTGTCGAGCGCGCTGTCGCGGGTGCGGCGACTCACCCGGCCCGCGGCTTCGAGCGTGGCGCCGGCCAGGGTGGTGCTCGGCCTCGACGTCGGCTCCACCGGCTCCAAGGCCGTGGCGCTCGACGCCGACCGCGCCGGGCCGGCCTGGGAGGGCTACCTCAAGACGGGCGGCGATCCGGTGGGCGCGGCGCAGGCGCTGGTGCGGGAGTTCCTGGCCGGCCCGGCCGGCACGGCGCCGGTGGGGGCGGTGGGCGTCACCGGGAGCGGGCGGGAGATCGTCGGGTCACTGCTGGCGACCTGCTTCGGGCCGGAGCGCGTCTTCGTGCTCAACGAGATCGCCGCGCACGCCGCCGGAGCCGTGCACGTCGATCCCCGCGTCGACACCATCTTCGAGATCGGCGGGCAGGACGCGAAGTACATCCGGCTCGAGGACGGCCGCGTGGTGGATGCGGCCATGAACGAGGCCTGCAGCGCCGGCACGGGCTCCTTCATCGAGGAGCAGGGCCGAAGCTTCGACGGCGTGGCGGACGTGACCGCGCTGGCGGCGCTGGCGCGCGGGGCCGACGGCGCCGTGGCGCTCGGCCAGCACTGCTCCATCTTCATGGCCGAGGTGATCGACGAGGCGGTGGCGGAGGGAGCCCCGCGGGATCGCATCGTGGCCGGGATCTACGAGTCGGTCATCGCCAACTACCTGAACCGGGTGAAGGGGAGCCGCTCGGTCGGCCAGGTGGTCTTCTGCCAGGGGATGCCCTTCACCGCCGATGCCCTGGCGGCGGCGGTGGCCCGCCAGACCGGCGCCGAGGTGATCGTCCCACCCAGCCCGGGCACCGTGGGGGCCCTGGGCATCGCGCTGCTGGCCGCCGAGGCCCTCCCGGCGGGCTCGTCGCCGGCGCTGGCGCTCCACCGGTTCCTCGAGGCCAGGGTGGAGAGGAAGGACACCTTCGTCTGTGGCGCCAGCAGCGGCTGCGGCGGCGAGGGGGCCCGCTGCCGGATCGACCGGCTCACCACGCTGGTGTCCGGCGAGCGGCGCCGCTTCAGCTGGGGTGGGGCCTGCGCCCTGCACGACGGCGGGACCCGCCGCCACACGCTGCCCGACCTGGCGCCCGACCCCTTCCGCGAGCGGGAAGCCCTGGTGGACGCGCTGGTGGCGAGGCTGGCCCCTCCCCGGGGCGGCCGCCGCGTCGCCCTCACCGACGAGTTCCAGCTCAAGGGGCTCTTCCCATTCTTCGCCACCTTCCTCCACGGCCTGGGACTGGACCTCGAGGTGGTGCGCGGCGCGGGGCGGACCGAGCTGAAGCGCGGCCTGGAGACGGCCAACGTCCCCTTCTGCGCGCCCATGCAGCAGCACCACGGGACGGTGGCGGCGCTGGCCGCTCGCGGAGCCGACTTCGTCTTCCAGCCCATGCTGCGGGAGCTCCCGCGCGTGGCGGGGGAGCGCGCCTCGCAGCTCTGCCCCCTGGTGCAGGCCGCGCCCGACATCCTCCGCGCCGACCTCGGCGAGGCGCTGGCCGGTCGCCTCCTCTCACCGATCGTCGACGTCGGCCCCGGGCGGCTCGACGCTCCGGTCTTCCTGGAGGCCTGCCGGCGGCTCGCCGCCGCGGTGGGCGTCACCGACGAGCCCTCCTGGTGGGCCGCCTGGTCGGCGGGGCGCGAGGCCCAGGCCGCCTTCGACGAGGCGCTGCTCGGGATCGGCCGGCGGGCGCTGGCGCGCTGCCGGGAGGACGGGCTCCTCCCGGTGGTGGTGCTGGGACGCACCTACACCATCCACAACGACGTGCTCAACTCCAACGTCCCCGCCATCCTGCGGCAGCAGGGGGCCATCGCCATCCCGCTCGACTGCTACCCGGTCTCCGACGAGGCCCCGCGCTTCGAGAACATGTTCTGGGGCCACGGCCAGCGGATCCTGCGCGCCGCCTGGCAGGTGCGCCGGACGCCGGGCGTCCACGCCCTCTACGCCTCCAACTACTCCTGTGGCCCGGACAGCTTCACGCTCCACTTCTTCGGCGCCCTCATGGAGGGGAAGCCCTTCGCCGTCATCGAGACCGACGGCCACGCCGGCGACGCCGGCACCCGCACGCGCGTGGAGGCCTTCCTCCACTGTGTCCGCGAAGACCGGCGCGCCCCCGCGGCGCGGCCCTCGCCGGGCGTCGAACGGCTCACGGTGGTGAGCCGGACGCTGCCCGAGCTGCTGCGCGGGGGGGAGCGGCTGCTGGTGCCACCCATGGGGCCCCAGGCCCAGGCCATCGGCGCGGTGCTGCGCGGCGTGGGGCTAGACACCGAGGTGCTGCCCGAGCCGACGCGCCAGACCCTGCGCCTCGGCCGCCGCCACACCTCGGGCAAGGAGTGCCTGCCGGCGGTGGTGACGCTGGGCGGGCTGCTGGAGCGGCTGGACCGGGAGGACGACCCGGCGGCCCGCTTCACCTTCTTCATGCCGGGCACCGACGGCCCTTGCCGCTTCGGCGCCTACAAGGAGCTGCACCAGCTGGTGCTCGACCGGCTCGGCCTTCGCGGCCGGGTGCGGATCTGGTCACCGCCCTTCGGCGACTACTTCCAGGGGATCCCGGCCGGGGCCGGCGCGCTGGTGCTCACCGGTGCCACGGCCATCGACCTGCTGCGGGACCTCCGCTACGAGGTCGGTCCCGGCGAGCCCCGCCCCGGCGCCTCGGAGCGGCTCTTCGACCAGTTCCTGGCGGAGCTGACGGGGCTGCTCGAGCGGGAGGCGGCGGCGGACCTCGGGGGTGGCCGTGTCCTCCGCGAGGCGGCCCTGGGGCGCCTCTACGGCGTCCCGGCGCTGCTCCGGCGGGCCGGCGACGCCTTCGCCGCGCTGCGCGGACCGGTCGAGGCACCCCGCGTCCTGGTGGTGGGCGAGATCTTCGTCCGCAACGAGCCCTTCTCCAGCGGCTTCGTCGCCGACGCGCTGGCGCGCCGGGGCATCGCCGTCCGGGTGGCCCCGGTCACCGAGTTCCTCCAGTACTCGGATCACTGCGGGCGGCAGCAGCGCCGGCTCGGCCTCGGCGACCGGCTCGACGGCTGGGTGAGGCGCCGCATCGAGACGGCCTGCCACGCCGCCGCGGCCCGCGCCTTTGGCTGGCGCGAGCCGGCCGGCACCGCCGAGACCCTGCACGCCGCCGCCCCCTACCTGCGCGACGCGCTGGAGGGGGAGACGGTCCTCACGCTGGGGGCAGCCGTCGGCGCCTGGCGGCGGCGCGAGGTGGACGGCGTCCTCTCGGTCGGACCGCTCGAGTGCATGCCCAACAAGCTGGCCGAGTCGCTCTTCCACCACGCGGCGGCGCGTGAGGGGCTTCTCTCGCTCACGCTCTCGCTGAACGGCGACCCGGTCGATCCGGAGGCGCTCGACGCCTTCGCCTTCGCGGTCCACGCCCGGCACCGCGCCCGTGCCGGCCGCTCCCGCAGGCCCGCCCGAGGTCCGCGCCCGGATCCGCGCCTCGCGGGCGAGCTGGTCACGCTCGGCCCGCCGGCGCCGGACGCGCCCTGACCGGCGAATGCCGGCATCGTTCGCCGCGGCAGGCCGGAGGTCACGGGATGCGCTCCAGCTCCAGTGCGAGCGCCCTCGCCTCCTCGAGGAGCGGGGCTCCCGGCTCGGCGCTCGACCAGGCGGCGAGCAGCCGCGCCAGCGGGACCCGGGCCGCCGCCGCATCACCGAGCCGGGCGTGCGCCTCGGCGAGGAGGAGCTGGCTGCGCGGCCAGGCCCAGCTGCGCCACATCTGCCGCCAGGCGTAGAGCCGCTCGAACCGGGTGAGCACCTCGACGGCCTCGGCGAACCGCCCGGCCCGGTGGGCCAGCTCGCCGAGCAGGTACAGCGGCGCCACCCGCCAGGCGACCACCGGCACGCGGGCGCAGGTGGCGCGCAGCCGCTCCAGCGCGCCGTCCCGATCCCCGCGGTGCCAGGCCGCCAGCGCCGCGTGGGTCCAGTCCAGGACCGAGCCGGGCTGGAGCCCTCTCGCCAGCCGGGCCGCGCCCTCGAGGTCTCCCAGCCAGGCGAGCGAGACGGCATGCTCGGCCGCCGCGCGTGGCTCGGCGGCCCGGACCCGCTCCACCGCCGCCCGCACGCCGTCGAGGTCACCATCGCCCACCAGGTAGTCGGCGCGGATGGCGTGGTAGTTCCAGTCGCGGGTCACGGCCGGCACCTCGCGCGCCAGCTCGTCCAGCTGGGCCAGCCCGGCGCGGCGCCGCCCCTGGAAGGCCTGCAGCGCCGCGAGCCCGTAAAAGCCCATGCGCCTGACCGGGCTCCCGGCCGCCGCCAGCTGCACCACCTCCGCCTCGGCGACGGCGAACTGTCCGGAGAAGAAGACGGCCGCCAGCTGGTCCTCGCGCCCGGCCACGCCGCCTCCCACCGCCATGGCCCGCTCGCCGGCCCGGCGCGCCGCGTCGAGGTGGCCCAGCCATCCGGACGCCACCGAGAGGCCGTGGAGCGCGGCCGGACCACCGGTCTCGTCCCAGCGCCGCGCCCAGGCCTGGAGCTCTTCGAGCCGGCCGAGCGCGCCGAGGGCGTCGGCGAGGTGGCCGGCGGCCCAGCCGTACTCGGGATCGAGCGCCACCACCTGCTCGAACCAGGGGAGCGCCGCCTCCAGCTCGTCGCGGTGGCGCAGGATGTCTCCCGCCTGGTACCAGGCCCGCACCTCGTCCGGCCAGGCCTCCACCAGCCGGCGGTAGGTGGCCAGCGCGGCCTCGTCGTCCCCGGCCACGTGGGCGGCGAAGGCCTCGATGAGGAGCCGGTCCCGCCCCGGGGCCCGGCCGGCGTGCCGCAGCGCGGCCTGCACGGCGGCCTCCTGCTCGGCGTGGTCGCCGCCGAACCAGCGCAGCCAGACGGCCAGCTCGTAGTGGGCCACGGCCAGCCCAGGGTCGCAGGCCACGGCCCGGCGCAAGAGGGCGCCACAGTCCTGCCCCAGCGCCGGGTGGCGGACGCACTGCTCGCCGAGGAAGTACCAGCGCCAGGCCTCGACGGCCTCCCCCGCCGTGGCCGTGACGGCAGCTGGTGGGGCCGTCCAGCCGCGCTCCAGCTCGAGGAGGGCTTCCAGCAGCTCGGCGCCGTCGCGATGGCGCTGGCCCGGCGACGCGGAGGTGGCCCGGGCGATGAGCGCGGCGAGCGGCGCGGGGACGCCGGGCCGGTCGAGCTCCGGCCTGGCCGCGTCCGGGCCGGTGGGAGGCGCGCCCCCCAGCATCTCGTGGAGCAGGCGCCCGACGGCGTAGAGGTCGGTTCGCTCGTCCTCGTCGGCGCCCGCCGCCTGCTCCGGCGCCATGTAGCCGGGCGTGCCGCTCCGGGCCGGCCCGCGCCGGCCGAAGACGGCGGCGAGGCCGAAGTCGAGCACCTTGACCGGTCCGCCCTCGACGAGGAAGACGTTGCCGGGCTTGAGGTCCCGGTGGAGCACGCCGGCGGCATGGGCGTGCACCAGCGCCCGGACCACCTCGACCGCCGCACCCACGGCGGCCCGCACCGGCAGCGGACCGCGCTCGAGCCGCGTCGCCAGCGACTCACCGCGCAGCAGCTCGAGCACCAGGTAGGGACCGGCCGGGCAGCGTCCCACGTCGTGGATGGTGACGATGTTGGGGTGGGAGAGATGCGCCGCGGCCTCGGCCTCGAGCCGCACGCGGGCCTCGATGGCCTCCGAGCCCTCGCGCCCGGCGGCCCGGATGATCTTCAGGGCCACGCTCCGCCGCAGCTCCGGATCGCGTGCCTCGAAGACGCGGCCGAAGCCGCCTCGCCCCAGCTCCCTGAGGACGGTGAAGCGCCCCACCGCCTCGCCGGGCCGCGGGAAGGCCGGCGCGGAGAGGTCGAGCTCCGGCAGGCGGGCCAGCTCGGCGAGGAGCGCGGAGACGGCCCCGGGCGCCGGCCTCTTGCCCCGGCCGCTCACCCCAGCAGCCCCTGCTCGCGGGCCAGGCGCTCCAGCCGGTCCTTGAGCCGCTCGAAGCGCTTTCGCAGGGCCGCGGCACTGACCGGCGCCCCCTCCGCCGAGAGCACCACCGCCAGCTCCTCCCACTCCAGCTCCCGGTCGATCCGCAGGGACAGGAGCGTCTGGTCGTCCTCTTCGAGCGACTCGCGCAGCTGCCGCAGCGAATCGCGCCGCCCGCCCGGGAGCTGGGCCGAGTCGGCGATGGAGGCGGCCAGGCGCGAGGCCATGGTGGTGGGGAAGCGCTCGGCGCGGCGGCGGTAGGCATCCTTGCGGAAGCGCGACGCGGCGTTCCGGGCCACGCGGTAAGCCCAGGCGCGCAGCGAGCACTCGAAGCGGAAGCCCGGCAGGCCGTGCCACAGGTCCTCGGCGAACATGGAGAAGACGTCGCGCGCGTCGTCCTCGTCGAGGAGGCCGCCGAGGAAGCCGAGGATGTTGGGCCCGAGCGCCTCGATGGCGGCGGTGGCCGCCTCGTCCCCCGCCCCGCCATCCAGGAGGGCCTTCACCCGGGCATCCAGGTTCATCGCCGGATGATAGCCATATCGTTGACACTTGGTCATCGGAGCGTCCCCGCGGGTCCCGCGCCATTGGCCCCCCGCCCCCCGCTTCGGCTACAACTCCACCGGTGGAAGCGCTTCCCATCGACCCGCTGCTGCCCGAAATCGTGGCCGCGCTCCGCTCCGGCGGCTCGCTGGTCATCGAGGCGCCCCCCGGCGCCGGCAAGACCACGCGCGTCCCGGCGGCCATCCACGCCGACGGGCTGGTGAAGGGCGAGGTGGTGGTGCTCGAGCCGCGCCGGCTGGCCGCCCGGCTGGCGGCCCGGCGGGTGGCCGAGGAGCTGGGCGAGCGGCCCGGCGAGACGGTCGGCTACCAGGTCCGCTTCGAGGACGTCTCGTCGGCGCGCACCCGCATCCGCTTCGTCACCGAGGGGCTGCTGCTGCGCCGCCTCCTCTCCGAGCCGACCCTCCCCGGCGTCGGCGCCGTCCTGCTCGACGAGTTCCACGAGCGCCACCTGCACGGCGATCTCGCCCTGGCGCTGCTGCGCCGGTTGCAGCGGACCCGGCGGCCCGACCTGAAGCTGGTGGCCATGTCGGCCACGCTCGACGCCGCGCCGGTGGCCGCCTTCCTCGGCGCCCCCACCCTCCGTTCCGAGGGGCGCCGCTTCGAGGTGGCCATCGAGTACCTGACCCCAGAGGAGGCGGCCCGCAGCGACGACCGGCTCGAGGACCGCGTCTCCCGCGCGGTTCGGCGGCTGTTGCGGGAGGAGTCCGACGGCCACCTGCTGGTCTTCCTGCCGGGCGGCGCCGAGATCCGCTGGTGCGCCCAGAAGCTGGCCGGCCTGGCCGGCTCGGGCGTGGAGGTGCTGCCGCTCCACGGCGATCTCAGGCCCGAGGAGCAGGACCGCGCCGTCCGCCCCTCCTCGCGCCGCAAGGTGATCCTCTCCACCAACGTGGCCGAGACCTCGGTCACCATCGACGGCGTGGTCGCGGTGGTCGACACCGGCCTGGCCCGCGTCGCCTCCCACTCGCCCTGGTCGGGGTTGCCGACGCTGGAGGTCCGCAAGGTCTCGCGCGCCAGCGCCGCGCAGCGTGCCGGCCGCGCCGGCCGGACCCGGGCCGGCCGGGCGGTGAGGCTCTACACCCGCCACGACCACGACGCCCGCCCCGCCTACGAGACGCCCGAGGTGGAGCGCGAGGATCTCTCCGAGCCGTTCCTGGCGCTGGCCGGCCTCGGGGTGCTGGCCGAACCGGCCGGCTTCGAGTGGTTCGAGCCGCCGCCGGCGCCCGCGGCCGAGGCGGCGCGGCTGCTGCTGCTGCGGCTCGGCGCCGTCGAGGCGAACGGCGCCATCACGCCGCTCGGCCACCGGCTGCTGGCCCTCCCGGCCCATCCGCGGCTGGCCCGCCTGGCGGTGGAGGCGGCCGATCGCGGCGCGGCCGACGGCGGCGCCCTGCTGGCGGCGTTGCTGGGCGAGCGTGACCTGCGCGACCGGCGCGGCCTCGACGGCGCGTCGCTCCCACCCACCGGCCCCTCCGACCTGCTTGAGCTGATGAGCGTCTTCGAGGAGGCGGCGCGCGGCCGCTTCGACCTCGACCGGTGCCGGCGGCTCGGCGTCCACGCCGGCGCGGCGCAGGCGGTCGAGCGGAGCCGGCGGCAGCTTCGCGGGGCGCTCAGGTCCACCTCCGGCGTCCGGCCGGTGACCGGCGAGGCGGCCGAGGCGCCGCTCCTCATGGCCACGCTGGCCGCCTACCCCGACCGCGTGGCGCGGCGGCGCGCGCCCGGCTCCGACGAGGTGGTCCTCACCGGCGGCGGCAGCGCCCGGCTCGAGCCGGTCTCGGTGGTCCGCGACTCGGAGCTGCTGGTGGCCGTCGACGCCGAGGAGCGGCGCGGCGACCGGCCCAGGCCGGGGGGGTCTCGCGCCGAGGCCCGGGTCCGGCTCGCCTCGACCGTGACCCAGGAGATGCTGCTCGACCTCTTCCCCGGCGCCCTCCGGTACGACACCGCGGTGGGCTGGAACGCGCCGGCGGAGCGGGTCGAGGCGACCGAGCGGCTCCTCTACGAGGACCTGGTGCTGGAGGAGACGCGCGCCACCAGCCCCGATGCCGCCCAGGTCGCGGCGCGGCTGGCCGAGGAGGCGCTCTCCCGCGGCGCCCGCGCCTTCGCCGGTGAAGGCGCGCTCGATCAGCTCATGGCCCGCCTGGCCCTGGTGGCCCGCTTCGCTCCCGACCTCGGCGCCACGCCGCCGGACGAGGCGGCGCTTCGCGAAGCCCTGGCGCGGAGCTGCGTCGGCCGGCGCAGCTTCGCCGAGCTGCGCGAGGCCGACCTGCCGGGCGCGCTGCTAGACCTCCAGCCCGGACCGGTCCGGGCGGCGCTGGCCCGCCTGGCGCCCGAGCGGGTCACGCTGCCGGGCGGCCGCGCCGTCCGCGTCCACTACGAGGCGGACCGGGCGCCCTGGGTGGAGAGCCGGCTGCAGGACTTCTTCTCCATGCTGAAGGGGCCCGTGGTCGCCGGCGGCGCCCTCCCGCTGACCCTCCACCTGCTCGCCCCCAACCAGCGGGCGGTGCAGGTGACCAGCGACCTCTCCGGCTTCTGGGACCGGCACTACCCGGCCCTGCGCCGCGAGCTGGCGCGCCGCTATCCTCGCCACGCCTGGCCCGACGACCCACGGACCGCGCCGCCGCCCCCGCCGCTGCCGCCGCGCCACCGCCGGTGAGAGCGTCCCTCGGCGCCACCCCCGCGGGCGCGGGACGCGCGTTTTTCCGCTCGCCTTCGTTGACTCCGTTTCGACCGCCGCGTACACAGGCCAAGGCTCGCGCGACGCGAGCGCGGCGCGCCGAGCGGCGGCCCCACACCGAGGTCTGGCATGGCCGAGACGGCACCCCAGGGAGAGACCGCCGCCGACCCCCGCTTCCGCTTCCTCTCCTCGATCGTCGGGCGCCCGGTGCGCGGCTCGGACGGCGCCCGGCTCGGCACCCTGACCGACCTGGTGGTGGCCACCGGCGAGCAGTACCCGCCGGTCGAGAGCCTGGTGTTGACGGGCAGGGGCGGCCGGCGGCAGTACCAGTGGAGCTCGGTGGAGCGGTTCGGCGACCGCGGCCTCACGCTCAAGGCCGGCGCGGTGGCCTCGACGCCGCCCGAGCAGCCGCTCGCCGATCGGATCCCGCTGGTCGAGGAGATCCTCGACAAGCAGATCGTCGACGTCCACGACGCCAAGCTGGTCCGCGTCAACGACCTCCACTTCCTCGAGCTGAAGGGGCAGCTTCGCGTCGCCCACGTGGACGTCGGCCTGCGCGGCCTGATCCGGCGCATGGGCTGGGAGCCGTTCGTGGATCGGACCCTGCGGCTGGTCCGGCCGGGCGCGCCCTACCTCAAGGCCGACCACCTGGTCTCGTGGAAGCTGGTCCAGCCGCTCGACCAGTCGGCCGGCAAGGTCCGGCTGGAGGTGGCGCAGCGGCTGCTGGCGACGCTCCACCCGGCCGATCTCGCCGAGATCATGGAGGACCTCGGCCGCGACCAGCGCACCGTGCTGCTGGGGCGGCTCGACGTCGAGACCGCCGCCGAGGCGCTGGAGGAGGCCAGCTCCGAGCTGGCGGCCCAGCTGCTCGAGGAGGTGCCGCCGGAGAAGGCGGCCGACATCCTCGAGGAGATGGCCCCCGACGAGGCGGCCGACGTGCTCTCCGACCTGCCGGGCGACACGCGTGACGAGGTGCTGGCCGCCATGGAGCGGCCCGAGGCGCGCGAGGTCGAGGCGCTGCTGGCCTACCCGCAGGACACGGCCGGCGGCCTGATGACGCCCGACCGGATCCAGCTGGCGCCGGAGCGGACGGTCGCGGACGCCATCGGCGAGCTGCGCCGTCGCGACGAGGAGCTGCCGCTGGTCTACGAGATCTTCGTGGCCGACGCCGGCGGCCGGCTGCTGGGTATCTGCACGCTGCGCGACCTCGTGCTCCACGAGCCGGCCACCCGGCTGGGCGCCATCATGCGCGAGGCCCCGGCGACGCTGGGCGTCCATGACCGGCTCCGCGAGGTGGCGGCGGCCGCCGCCAAGTACAACCTGGTCTCGGTGCCGGTCATCGACGAGGCCGGCGTGCTGCAGGGCATGGTGACCGTGGACGACATCCTCGGCGAGGTGCTGGATGGCCGCTGAGGCCGCCGTCGCGCAGCGCCGTGTGCCGTTCAACCGGCGGATCATGCTCTTCCTCGCCGTGCTGGGGCCCGGCCTGATCACCGCCAGCGTGGACAACGACGCCGGCGGCATCACCACCTACTCGGTGGCCGGCGCGACCTGGGGCTACGACCTGCTCTGGACCCTCATCCCCATCACCGTGGCGCTCATCGTGGTGCAGGAGATGAGCGCCCGCATGGGGGTGATCACCGGCAAGGGGCTCTCCGACCTGATCCGCGAGAACTTCGGCGTCCGGGTCACCTTCTGGATGTCGATCGCCCTGATCGTCGCCAACCTCGGCAACGTCGTCGCCGAGTTCGCCGGCGTGGCCGCCAGCCTCCAGATCTTCGGCGTGCCGGTCTGGCTGTCGGTCCCGGCCGCGGCGGTGGCGGTCTGGCTGCTGGTGCTGAAGGGGACCTACCGCTCGGTCGAGAAGTTCTTCCTGGTGGCCTCGGTCTTCTACGTCGCCTACCCCGTCACCCTCTTCTTCGCCAAGCCGGACTGGGGCGAGATCGGCACCGCGCTGGTGGTGCCGCACCTCCACTCCGACGGCGCCTACGTCGCCATGCTCATCGGCATGGTCGGCACCACCATCGCGCCGTGGATGCAGTTCTACCTGCAGGCGGCGGTGGTCGAGAAGGGCATCAAGCCGGAGCAGTACGGCATGTCGCGGCTCGACGTGATCGCCGGCTGCGTCGTCACCGACGTGGTGGCCTTCGCCATCGTGGTGGCCTGCGCCGCCACGCTCCACGTCGCCGGCGTGCGGGTGGAGACGGCCGGGCAGGCCGCCATGGCGCTGGAGCCGCTGGCCGGCCGGCACGCCTCGTGGCTCTTCGCCTTCGGCCTCTTCAACGCCAGCTTCTTCGCGGCCGCCATCCTGCCGCTCTCCACCGCCTACTTCGTCTGCGAGGCCTTCGGCTGGGAGTCGGGCGTGGATCGGAAGTACGGCGAGGCGCGCCAGTTCTACTGGCTCTACACCTCGATCCTGGTGATCGGCGCCGCGGTGGTGCTCTGGCCCAGGCTGCCGCTGGTGCCCATAATGCTGGTGTCGCAGGTGCTCAACGGCATGCTGCTGCCGTTCGTCCTGGTCTTCATGCTCCTGCTCATCAACAAGGAGAAGCTGATGGGCCAGTGGCGCAACGGCCGATGGTTCAACGGCGTGGCCTGGATAACCACGGCGGTGATGATCATGCTGACCGTCTACCTCGTCGCCATCGGCGTCCGCGACCTGCTGGCCTAGTGCCCCGCCCCAGCCGCGGGGAGCGCCGGGCTGGCGCCGCTACACCTCCAGCAGCAGCCGCTCCGGATCCTCGAGGCACTCCTTCACGCGCACCAGGAACCCGACCGCCTCCCGGCCGTCGACGAGCCGGTGGTCGTAGGAGAGCGCCAGGTACATCATGGGCCGCACCACCACCTGGCCGTCCTCGGTGGCGATGGGGCGCTTCTGGATCTTGTGGAGCCCGAGCACGCCCGACTGCGGCGTGTTGAGGATGGGCGTGGAGAGCAGCGAGCCGTAGACGCCGCCGTTGGAGATGGTGAAGGTGCCGCCGGCCAGGTCGTCCATGGTGATGCGGTTGTCGCGCGCCTTCCTGGCCAGCTCGGCGACGGTCTTCTCCACCTCGGCGAAGGTGAGCCGGTCGGCGTCGCGCACCACCGGCACCACCAGCCCCTTGCCACCGCCCACCGCCACGCCGATGTCGTAGTGGTCCTTGTAGAGGATGGCGTCGCCGCGCACCTCGGCGTTGACCGCCGGGAAGGCGCGCAGCCCGTCGATGGCCGCCTTCACGAAGAAGGACATGAAGCCGAGCTTCACGCCGTGCTTCTCGAGGAAGGCGGGGCCGAGCCGCTCGCGCACCGCCAGCACCCGCGAGAGGTCGAGCTCGTTGAAGGTGGTGAGGATGGCGGCGCTGTTCTGCGCCTCGAGCAGCCGGCGGGCCACGGTGCGGCGCAAGGGGGACATCGGCACCAGCCGCTCGCGATCGCCCGCCGGCGCGGCGGGAACGGCCGGCCCCGGCGCGGAAGAGGCGGCCAGCGCCCGCTCCACGTCCTCCCTCCGGATGGGAGCGCCGGCGGCCACGGCACCGGCGTCGAGCCCGTGCTCGGCGATTAGCCGGCGGACCGAGGGCGGCGCGCGGACCGGAGCTGGAGCGGCGCTGGTGGGGCGCGGCGCCACGGCCGGCGCCGGCGCGGCGGGAGCCTTCGTCGTGGACGCGGCCGGCCCGGCGGCCGGCGCCCGCACGGGCGGAATGGTCGCGGCGGCGATCGCCCCCTCCTCGATCTCGCCGATCACCTCACCCACCGCCACCGTCTCGCCGCTGGCCCGCAGGATCCGGCGCAGCACGCCCGCGACGGGCGCCGGCACCGCCAGCGTCGCCTTCTCGCTCTCCACCTCCACGACCAGCTCGTCGGCGCTCACCGCGTCCCCCTCGCCCTTGAGCCACGGACCGATGGTGGCCTGCGTGACCGACTCGCCGAGCGACGGCACCTTGAGCTGGATGGTCATGGCTTCCCTCCCGATGGGCGCACGGCGCGGGCCTGCCCGGTGGGCTCGCCCAGCGCCTCGCGGATGAGCTGTTCCTGTTCGAGCTGGTGGCGGGTGTGCGAGCCGACCGCCGGGCTGGCCGACGCCGGCCGCGCCACCAGCTCGAGCCGGCGGCCCCGCGGCAGCAGCGGGCCGAGCCGCCGCGCCATGTAGTCGATGGCCCCCATGTTGCCCGGCTCCTCCTGCGCCCAGACCACGGCGCCGGCCTCCGGGTAGCGGGCCAGCTCCGCCTCGAGCCGGGCCTCCGGCAGCGGGTAGAGCTCCTCGATCCGGATCAGCGCCACGTGGCCCAGCTTCCGCTCCGCCCTGGCGGCGGCCAGGTCGTAGAAGAGCTTGCCGGTGCAGAAGATCAGCCGTTCCACGCCGGCCGGATCCGGCGCCGCCGGGTCGGGCAGCAGCGGCTCGAACCGGCCGCCGCTCAGCTCCGCGAGGGACGAGACCGCCGCCGGGTGGCGCAGCAGGCTCTTCGGCGACATCACCACCAGCGGCTTGCGGACCGGCGAGGCCAGCTGGCGCCGCAGCGCGTGGAAGATCTGGGCCGGGGTGGTCAGGTTGACCACGCGCCAGTTGTCATTCACGGAGAGTCGCAGGAAGCGCTCCAGCCGCGCCGAGGAGTGGTCCGGCCCCTGCCCCTCCATGCCGTGAGGGAGCAGCAGCACCAGCCCGGAGAGCCGGTTCCACTTCTCCTCGCCGGGGGCGAGGAACTGGTCGAGGATCACCTGGGCGCAGTTCACGAAGTCGCCGAACTGCGCCTCCCAGATGCAGAGCGCGTCGGGCATCTCCAGGCTGTACCCGTACTCGAAGCCGAGCGCGGCCGCCTCGGAGAGGAGGCTGTCTCGCACCTCGAAGACGCCTTGCCCCTCGCGCAGGTGCTGCAGCGGCGAGAAGGACGCGCCGGTCTCGCGGTCGGAGAGCACGGCGTGCCGGTGGCTGAAGGTGCCGCGGCGCACGTCCTGCCCGGCCAGGCGGACTCGCCGCCCCTCCCAGCAGAGCGTCCCGAAGGCGAGCGCCTCGCCCATTCCCCAGTCGAGCGGCCGGGCGCCGCGCGCCATCTCGGCCCGCAGCGCCAGCAGCTTCTTCACCTTGGGGTGGATGGCGAACCTGGGCGGCACCTCGGTGAGCGCCGCCCCGACCTGCTCCAGCCGGTCGGCGGCCACGGCGGTGACCGGCTGCTCGAGCGGGATCGGCCCGCCCTGGAAGCCCTTCCAGAAGCCACTGGTCGGCTGGGCCCCGACCTGCACGGCCAGCCTGGCCGACTCCAGGTAGGCCTCGTCGAGGGTGGCCCGGTAGCCGCGCGTCATCGCCTCGACCTGCTCGCGGCTGATGACTCCCTCGGCCACCAGCCGCTCGGCCAGCAGCACCCGGAGCGTGGGGCGGCGGGCGATGGCCTGGGACATCACCGGCTGCGTGAAGGCCGGCTCGTCCCCCTCGTTGTGGCCGTGGCGCCGGTAGGCCCACAGGTCGATCACCACGTCCTTGTGGAAGCGCTGCCGGAAGTCGACCGCCAGCAGCACCGCCTGCGCCACCGCCTCCAGGTCCTCGCCGTTGACGTGGAGGATGGGAACCTGGAGCATGCGGGCCACGCCGGTGGCGTAGGTGGTGGAGCGGGCGTCGCGCGGCGCGGTGGTGAAGCCGACCTGGTTGTTGACGATGACGTGGATGGTGCCGCCGACCTGGTAGGCCTCCAGCTCCGACATCTGGAAGGCCTCGGCCACGATCCCCTGCCCGGCGAAGGCGGCGTCGCCGTGGATCAGCACCGGCACGGTGCGGCCTCGCTCGCCGTCGAGGAACCGGTCCTGCTTGGCCCGCACCCGCCCCTGCACCACGGCGTCGATCCACTCGAGGTGGCTGGGGTTGAAGGAGAGCGAGAGGTGGACCAGCACGCCGTCGGGCGTCTCGCGGTCGGCCGAGTAGCCGAGGTGGTACTTCACGTCGCCGCCCGAGGCGTTGACGATGGCGGTGTCGCGGAACTCGGCGAAGATCTCGGCCACCGGCTTGCCGAGCACGTTGGCCAGCACGTTGAGCCGGCCGCGGTGGGCCATCCCGAAGAGCAGGTTGCGCACGCCGTGGCCGATGGCACGGTCCACCAGCAACTGCAGCAGCGGCAGCAGCCCCTCCGCCCCTTCCAGCGAGAACCGCTTGGCCCCCAGGAAGCGGGCGCCGAGGAACTGCTCCAGCGCCTCGGCCCGCATCACGTCGTGCAGCAGCCCTCGCTTCACCTCCGGTGTCAGGGTCAGCCGGTTGGCGGTCCGCTCCATCTTCTCCTCGAGCCAGCCGCGCACCGGATCCTGGAGGTGCTGGAGCTCGACGCCGAGCGAGCGGCAGTAGGTCGCCTCCAGCCTCGCCAGGTGGTCGCGGAGCGGTCGGGTGACGCCGTCGCCGCCTCGGAACGGGCGTTCGAGATCCGACGGGCCCAGGCCGAACTGATCGAGCCCGATCGGCTCGGCCGGGTGGAGCAGCTCGAGCGGATCGAGCCGGGCGCGAAGGTGGCCCTGCTCGCGGTAGTGGCGGGTCAGGGCCTCGACGCGGAGCCGGAAGGCGGCCTCGTCCGGCGCCCCGGCCGTCGCGCCCCGTCGCGGCTGGAACGGGCCGGGCGCGGGCGCCGAACCCGGGGCGGCGGGGAGCGCGGCGAACCAGTTCCGCCACGCCTCGGGCGTGGCGTTGGGATCCGCGAGCCACCCGTAGTAAAGCTCCTCGACGAAGGCGAGGTTGGCGGGGCTGAGCGGCTCGGGCTGGGGAGGACGCGGTGACATCTGTGGGGAACGATAGTGGCAGTCGGCTCGCCTGGCTCTCGCCCGGAGCGTGGGCCCCGGCTCGGTATGTCGATATCGACGACCGGACCACCGCGGCCGCCGCGCTCGCCCAGGTTCGCGGCGGCGCCGCGCTGATCTATCGCGGGGATTACCGCAATGCCCGTCAATTGCTGGCGGCCATGGGCCGCAGGCTGGGTGGACGGACCGTGTCCCCCGCGGGAGGCAGGAGCCTGCGCGACGTCTTCCTGGAGGAGCGGCGCCAGCACCGGCTGGAGCACGAGACGCTCTCGCGCCTGGCGGTCCCCGTCGAGGCCGGCCCGGCCGGGCCGCGGGTGGCCCTCAAGAACGCCCCCGACGTGGCGGCGGCGCTCACCGAGGCGCTGGGCGAGTCGCTGCCCCTGCCGGGCGTCCTGCCGCTGCGCGACCTGCTCGGCATGATCGGCGCGCACGAGTGGCGCAGCAAGGGGATCGAGGTCCCGTCGCTCGGGGCCCACCTGAGGACGCGCTGGGGGGTCTTCGCGCCGGTGCGAGGCGAGCACGTCGAGCTGACGGCCGAGGCGGTCAAGCGCTGGCCGGTGGCGGGGAAGCGGGCGCTCGATGTCGGCACCGGGACCGGCGTGCTGGCGCTGCTGCTGGCCCGGGGTGGCGCCCACGTCACCGCCACCGACCTCTCCACCGAGGCGGCGTCCTGCGCGCGGGAGAACGCCACCCGGCTCGGCCTCGCCGACCGGATCGAGGTGGTGGAGGCCGACCTCTTCCCCGAGGGGCGCTTCGACGTGGTGGTCTGCAACCCGCCGTGGCTGCCGCACGAGGCGGTGACGCCGCTAGACCGGGCGGTGTACGACCCGGGCGGCCGGTTCCTGGCCCGATTCCTGGGCGGGCTGGCGGCGCACCTCGAGCCGGGCGGCGAGGGGTGGCTCATCCTCTCGGATCTCGCGGAGCGGCTCGGGCTGCGCGCCGAGGGGGAGCTGGATGGGCAGCTCGAGGCGGCCGGCCTGGAGGTGGCCGGCGGGCTCGAGGCGGCGCCCCGTCACCCGCGCAGCCGCGACCGGGATGACCCGCTCCACCAGGCCAGGTCGCAGGAGGTGACGGCGCTGCGCCGGCTGGTGGCGAAGAGGGGGTAGGCCTCCATTTCGCGTTGCCGGCCGCCGGGTCGTGGCGCATACCCCCGTCGGATCCTTCTCCCGGAGGTTCACATGGCGTTCCTCGCGCAGCTCTGGTTGCCGATCGTGGTCTCGGCGGTGCTGGTCTTCGTGGTCTCCGCCGCCACCCACATGCTGGTCCCCTTTCGCAAGACCGAGTGGGCGCACCTCGAGAAGGAGGGCGCCCTGCAGGAGGCGCTGCGCGGCGCCAGGCCGGGGCTCTACGGCTTCCCCATGCCGGCCGAGGGGTTCGAGCGCGGCCAGGCGGAGGCGATGCAGCGCTGGGCCCAGGGGCCGTCGGGCTGGCTCTCCCTGGTGCCGGTCGGGCCGGTCAACATGGGGCGCAACCTCGGCCTCTCGTTCCTCGTGAACCTCTTCGTCTCCGCCTTCGCCGCCTACCTCGCCGCGCACGTGCTCGGCGTGGCGCCCAACTACAGGACCGTCTTCCGGCTCGTCGGCACCATCGGCTTCCTCGCCTATGGCGTCGGCACGGTCTACGAGGCCATCTGGTACTGGAGGCCGTGGAAGTCGCTGGCCTACAACACGGTCGACGCGCTGCTCTACGGGCTGTTGATGGCCGGCACCTTCGGGTGGCTCTGGCCGAGGTGAGGTGGGACCCCGAGCGACTGGATCAGCCGGGCCCAGTAGTTCACCTGCGCCGCCGTGGTGGCCAGCACCACGATCTCGCGCTCGCCGAAGTGGCCCTGGAGCTCGGCGACGAAGTCGGCGGGGAAGCGGAGCGGGGTCTGCGACGTCAGCCGTGCGTACCGGACGGCGACCCGCTCCAGCGCCGACAGGCTGGCGATGGCCTCTGGCTCGAGCAGCGTACGCAGCCCCTCCAGTTCCTCGTCGGTCACGCCCGCCTCGCGGTGCTGGTGGGCGTTCATGTCGGCGCAGAACGGGCAGGCGGTCGCGAAGGAGGCGGCCAGCCGGACCAGCTTCAGCATCCGCCGGTCGATCCGCCCTTCGCAGTTGGCGATGGTCGCCTCGAGGAGGCCGGCGCCGAGCGCCGCGCGCGGGTACCAGGCGAGGATGCGGGCCGGCAGGAGCGGCTTGCCGGCGATCCGCTCGGCCAGCCAGGTGGCGAGCCGGAGCAGGAGCGGCGCGCGCGGCGGCGGGTCGATGAAGGCACCCGATGCTGGTGGAGTGGACATGGGCGGTCGAGGCGTCTGCTGAGAACCCGTCACCTGCCCTCCTGGCTGGAGCTGATCCGATCCAGTACCGGACAGTATGGAACGATCGGCCATTCGTCCGGTAGCCGCGCCGTGGATCGCCTGGCGATCTCGGCGACGCGCCGTGCGCTCGAAGAAGGCCACCAGGGACCGGTTCCCGGCGCAGCGCGCACCTCGGTCTGGTCCTTCACCGCCACCTTCGGCGTGCTGCCGCCGGCGCCCATCCTCGGCTGCCCGGTCGACGTGCTCTGGAGGGGCCGGTTCGGCCGCTGCGCCTACCCGCTCAAGCAGACCGCCGAGGGGCGGGTCGAGTTGTACGCGCTCGAGTAGCGGACGCCATCCCTGGCTCGAGAGGCGGGCAGCTCCGCCAGGCGCTGGCGTACCTGGACGGTGGCCGGGCTGGCACCAGCATTCCGAGCAGCCGGCGAGCGCAGAAGTGGCGTCCCTGTTGGGTTCCATGCACTTCACCGACCCCGGAAATGTCAGACCATCATGAGACGTTGCGTGAATGATCACCCACGCGCAACCGACCCTGTCCTCGGCCGCGGCTTCGACCCACGGAGCCGCCACCCCCTCTCTCGCACTCCTGGAAGCACGGAAGCTCCGCGACGCGCTGGCCGCGCTCCTTCGCAAGGAGCAGGCCGCCATGGCCGACTTCCTCGTCGCCCTGGCCGACTTCGACCGGCGGCGTGGATGGGAGACGCTGGGCCATTCCAACCTCTTCTCCTTCGTGCGAGTCGAGCTCGGTCTCTCGAGGAGCGGGGCTTACTGGCGCCTCAGCGCGGCGCGGTTGGTCCAGCGCTTCCCCGAGGTCATCGCACCCCTGCGCGATGGCCAGCTCTGCATGTCGACCACCGCCGAGCTCGCCAAGGTCCTCACCGAGGAGAACCGGGACCTGGTGCTGCCCCGCTACTTCGGCCTCTCGGCGCGAGAGGCCCAGGAGGTCACCGCCGAGCTGGCGCCCAGGCAGGAGCTGCCGGCGCGGGACCTCGTGACCAGGGTGGAGAGGGACCGAGGGCTTCAACTGGTGGAGCCAGCCAGGCCGGCGCCCGGGCGGTTGCCGATGGCGCCCCCGCCTGCGGCGGCGAGCCCGGCTGGTGAGCCAGTCCAAACGTTTGGACTCATGCCAGCCCAACCCGCTCGGACCTCGGCTCCTCCTGCCCGCGACGACGTCGAGCCGCTCACCGCCGACCTGCGCCGGCTCCACGTCACGGTCAGCCGGGAGTTCCTGCGGGAGCTGGAGAAGGCCAGGGACGGTCTCTCGCACGCCATCCCGAACGCCACGACCGAGCAGGTGCTCCAGGCGGCGCTCCGGCTCTTGCTGGAGAAGCAGGCCCGGGCGCGCGGGCAGGTGAAGAAGCCGCGGACCTTCCTGCCTGACGCGGCCCCGGCCCGGACCGCGACCTCGACTGCTGCGCCGCCACCTCACGCGGGACATCACGCGGAGGCCCCAGGGGAGCCCGTGGCCAAGCCGCAGGAGTCCCCTCCACCGCTCGCGCTCCTCCCGACCGACCCGCCCACCACGGAGCCGCGTCCGCCTCGGCGAGAGGGGCCGCGGGAAGCCATCCCCGCCGCCGTCCGCCGCGCCGTCTGGGAGCGGGATGCCGGTCGCTGCACCTGGCCGCTCGACGGGGGCGGCTGCTGCGGCTCGATCCACCGACTCGAACTGGACCACCTGCTTCCGTGGGCGCGCGGCGGTACACCCACGGTGGATGGGCTGCGCTTGCTCTGTCACTTCCACAACCTCTTGGCGGCGCGGTTGGCGTTCGGAGAGCCGTGCATGGGGCGGTACGCGCCCGACCGGATCGGGGACGGTGCGGGATAGGGGGTGGGGCTCGGGCATGAACTGCGCGTGATCCTCGTTGAACGGTTCGACACCAAGCGCGCACCGGATGGGCATTCACCCTTCGTCGGAGTCACGCCCTCGCTTCTCCTCCATCCAGCCCGGACACGGAGACGCCGCGCGCCTGGTTCGAGGCGAACGGGCTCGGCGCCGGCCCTCCGTCGGCCGGCGCGGACCTGGGCGTTCGGCTCCCGCCATCTCGGCCTGGCCAGAAGCTTGCTCCGCCTGAAGGCGGCGCGACTCCCCCTACCGCCCTTGCATCGCCTCCAGCTCCGGCGTGGTGGGCCGCAGCATCCCCGACCGCACGAACCAGCGCAGGGTGTCGCGCGCCGACTCGTCGAAGGGCCGGATGGCGTACCCCAGCTCGCGCTGCGCCTTGGCGCTGGTGACGAAGGTGTAGAGCGCGCTGGCGCGCAGGAGGTCGGAGTTGAAGGCGGGCGGCGGTCCGCCGAGGGCGCTCAGCAGTCCCATGGCGGTGGTCGCCACCGACGCCAGCGCATACGGGATGCGCCGCGGGGTCGGCACTCCCGCCATGCGGCAGACCCGTTTCACCATCTCGTCCATGGTCAGATTGTGGCCACCGAGGATGTAGGCCTCGCCCGCCCGGCCCCGCTCCAGGGCCGCCACGTGGCCGCGCGCCACGTCGCGCACGTCGCAGAAGCTGGCGCCGCCCTGCACGTAGACCGGCATCTTCCCCTTCGCCAGCGCCATCACGATCGACGCCGAGGAGCGGTAGATGTCGCCCGGACCGAGAACGAAGGAAGGGCGCACCACCACCAGCGGCAGGCCGCGGGCCGCGAGATCGAAGGCCGTCTCCTCGCCGCGCTTCTTGGAGACGAAGTAGTTGAGCCCGAGGGTCTCGGCGCTCGAGGTGGTCTCCTCGTCCATCACCTTCGGCACGCGCGAGCCGCCCAGCACCGCCGTCGACGAGGTGAGCACGGCGCGCTCGACCCCGGCCGCCAGCGCCGCGCCGAGTACCACCTCCACGCCGCCGGCGTTGACCGCGAAGAGCTCCTTCTTGTCGCCGCCCAGGTCGGCCATGCCGGCGGTCTGGATCACCGCCTGGCAGCCGCGCAGCGCCTGCTCCACGCTGGGCCGGTCGAGCACGTCACCGCGCGCCAGCTCCACCCGGGCCTGGTCGAGGTTGGAGAGGTCCGAGGTGGTCCGGACCAGCGCCCGGACCCGGTGGCCGCGCGCCAGCAGCTCGGCGACCACGGCTCCTCCGACGAGACCGGTGGCGCCGGTGACCAGGACGTTCATGTCGAGCAGTCTCCTACACGTGGCCCCGCGGACTAAAGCGCCGGACGGTCGCCAGCAGCTCGTCCAGCTCGAACGGCTTCTCCAGCACCACGTCGGCCGCCGCGGCCGTCTCGCCGACGGGACGGCCCCCGGTCATGAGCACCACCGGTAGGGATCGGGTCGCCGCCTCGGCGCGTAGCCGCGCCAGGAACTGCTGCCCGTTCATCCCCGGCATGAGCAGGTCGACCAGGATCAGGTCGGGCCGGCGCGCCGCGACCCGCTCCAGCCCCTCCGCGCCGTCGCGCGCCAGATCGACGCTGAACCCCTCGGACCGGAGGAAGTCCGACAGCGTCTCCCGGATCCCCGGATCGTCCTCGATGACGAGAATCGCCCCCGCTTCCGCCACGCCGCGACTCTACCATCGGTTCCGCGGGCGCCGCGCCCGATCCCGGCGGGGCGCGGTCACCCGCCGGGACGGAAGCGCCGCTCGACCCGCGTCCGCAGCAGCTCCAGCAGCCCCTCCTCCGCCATCCCGGCTTCCGGCGCGAGCTGGAGCGCGAGCCCGCGAAGCCCCGCCACGGCGTCATCCGGCGAGAGTGGCTTCGAACGGCCTCCGGCGCGCCCGCCCGGCGCCAGCCGCAGCGTGTCGCGCGCCAGCGGCGCCTGGTAGGGCTCGAGGTAGAGGTCGGCGAAGCGGGCCAGCAGGTCGCGCGCGGTCAACGCCCCCAGCTCCGCCGGCAGGAGCTGGAACCCGAGCGTCGCCCCGCCCAGCGTCACCGGTTGCTCCACCACCAGCCCCAGGGCCAGCGAGAGCGGCGCCAGCGCCTCCAGCCCCTCCGCCTCGCCGTAGCGCCAGTAGCTCCGCAGCACTCCGCCGCAGCGCGGGCAGACCACGCCGTGCCGCTCGTCCAGGCCGCGGGTCCGGAGCAGGTGGAGGCCGAGCACCGGCTTGCGGCACCGCCCGCATCGCTCCTCCGGCCCGAGCGTGCCCAGGACCACGCGCGCCACCGCCGCCACCGCGCCGTGCTCCAGCGCCAGCCGCACGCCGGCCGCCAGCCCCGCCTCGGCCAGCTGCGGCCCGGCCACCACCTCCTCCCGGCCGAGCCGCGCGCCCACCACCACGTGGCGCGGCGCTCGCGCCAGCGCCTCCGCGAAGGCCGGCGCTCCCGGCCAGGCCGCGCGCATGGCCTCCCAGCGAGCCGCCAGCCCCGCCGCCCCGGCCACCGCCGGCGGTGGCCGGTCGCCGGCCGCCTCCAGCAGGAAGGCCAGCACCGTCAGCCCCGCCTCCCACGGCGAGCGCGTGGCCGCCTCCTCCAGCCAGCGAGCCAGCGCCCTGGCCGGGGCCCCGGCCCGCTCGAGATCGAGCCGGGCCGCGCTCCGGCGCACCAGCGCGCTCTCCGCCAGCGGGTCGAAGGGCCGCCTCACCACCGCGCCGCCCTGCTTCCGGGTCGATTCGCTCATCGCGCTTCGCCGCTCCTTTCCCAGCGCCCTCCCCGCCCGGGCCACGGCGTCGAGCCGGGCCAGGGCGTCGGCGCCGGCCGCCGCCGCCTCGGCCAGGAGCGAGGCCGCCTCCTCCTCGAGGAAGTCGCGCCCCGCCGCCTGCCGCGCCTGCGACTCGCGCCAGAGGCGGGAGGTCTCGGTCCGCGCCAGCCGATCACGCTCCCGCTTCAGCGACGCCGCCACCCGCTCCAGCTGCTCGACGCGGCGGCCGAGGTGCGCCCGCCGCTCCTCGTCGCTCAGGTCGCCCGGCGGCTCGCCGGCCCCCACCTTCTCGGCCATCAGCTCCAGCGCGGTCCGGTCCTGCGCCGCCCATGCGGCGTTGACGCGCGCCATCAGGTCGCCGAGCCGGTGGCGCTCCTCGTCGGTCCGCGCCAGGTCGGGGTGGAGCAGCCGCGCCAGGCGCCGGTAGAGCTGCTTCAGCTCGGCCGCCAGCTTCTCGGCCGTCGGCACCTCGACCGGCTGCTCCTGGGCGCCGCGGGCCGCCGCCTCGCCGGCCCAGGCGTCCTGATCGGCCCCGGCCGGTTCCTCGGCGCTCCCCCAGCCCCCGACCCCCGGCGCCGCGCCGCGGGCCCTCTTCCCCGCGGCGCCTCCCCCAGGTTTCGAGCGCCGGCCCGCGGCCGGCCGCGCCCCTCCCCGCCGCCCGGCGATCGTCTCGCGTTCCCGCTCCAGCGCCTCGGTGAGCGTCCTCAGGCGGCGCACCAGCCCGGCGCCGCGCGCCAGCTCGGCGTCGGGCGGGCCGAGGCGCCGCTCCACCTCGATGGCGAAGCGGGCCAGCTCGGCCGAGAGCGCCTCGACCTCGGCGTCGAGCGCCCCGACCTCGGCCAGCAGCGCGGCGACACGGGCCTGCGCGTCGGCGACCGGAGTGGCGGGGCGCGCGCCGGTCGGCACCAGCGCCCCGCGGCTGGCGAGCCCGCGCTCGCGGTCGGCCATTCGCTCCCGGCCCCCGGCTAGAACTCGACGCCGGCCCCGGCCGTCAGGCCGAAGGTGGTGCCGCCCAGCCGGTACGGCAGCGTGGTCGAGCCGCCGGCGGTCGGCGCCAGCGTCGCGTCCCGCTTCACCAGGTCCCAGCGCGCGAAGCCCGCGATCGAGCCGATCACGTCCACCGGGCCGAGCGGCAGCCGGAGCGTCAGCATGGGCCGGGCGCCGACATAGGGGAGCCAGACCGCCTTGGCCTGCGAGTAGTCGACGCCGCCGTTGCTGGTGGAGATGTTGGAGATCTTGTGGCCGCCCAGCTCGCCGAGCAGGTCGATCCGGAGCGACTCGCCGAGCGGCAGGGCGAAGCCGACCACCGGCGTGAGCACCGCGCTGTCGGCGGTGCTGGTGATCTTGCCGCCCTCGTAGATGACGCCGAGGTCGAGCGCACCGAGCCGCAGCAGCGCCATCCCGCCGAACATCGAGGCGCTGTCCTTCAACATGGCCGCACCCTGGTTGTCGATGCCGGCCTTGAGCCCGCCGACGTCGTAGCGGGAGACGCCGCCCAGCGCCTGGAGGCTGAGCCCCCAGGAGTCGTCGGCGCGGGCGAGCCCGGGGGAGGAGAGCAGCGCGGCGAGGAGGGCGGCGGCGAGCAGGCGCATGGACGGCTCCGTGCAGGGTGAGGGGTGGGGCGGCGAGGGTGGTGACGGGCGGCCTCCCGCGAGAGGAGCGCCGCTAGTTCCCGGTGTGCCGGCCCGGGCCGGAGCGCTACGTCTTCTTGGTCTCTTCCTTCTGCGCGCCCTTCGCCTTGCAGTGATCG
This sequence comes from Myxococcales bacterium, assembly GCA_021806645.1. GTDB lineage: Bacteria > Myxococcota > Myxococcia > Myxococcales > Anaeromyxobacteraceae > JADKCZ01. The sequence goes on from JAJZQX010000004.1 coordinate 45,979, forward strand.
CACGCGCACTTGTCGCCGCACTTGCACTTCCCGTCGGCGCCGGTGCCCTTGCAGTGGCAGGCCTTGTCGTCCTTCTTCTCGACCTGGGCGGTGGTCTCCTTCTTGTTCGGGCAGTTCTTGCAACCGTCGCACGCCGACGCGGGGGCGACGAGGAATGCGACGGCAGCAGCGGCGCCGAGCAGGTACTTCAGCATTGGGGTTCTCCGTGGGTTCGGCCGCGGGTTGCAGCCCTGATTGCGCTTGAAGATGCGATGTTACGTGGCTCGATTGAACGGTGTCAATGTGGCGACCCCGGCCTGGGATCCGCCTCGCCCCGCGGGTCCTGGGCCGATTGTGCGTTGCGAATCCAGCGGTTAGAGTGCGCGGCCGATGAGCCCACTCGATCCCGCCAAGTTGCTCGCCATGCTGCGCGATCCCGACGTGGAGAGCGCCCAGATCGCCGGAGCGGCTGGCGTCCCACGGGAGGAGGCCGGGCGCGCCGTGCGGCTGCTCATGACGCTCGCCCGCGCCAAGACCGAGGAGATCGCCACCCTCCCACCGGCCCTGGCCGCCGCGGTCCTCCACGCCGCGGCGGAGGCGGGCCGCATAGACCTGGTGGCCGCAGTGGCGGCCCGGGAAGAGAAGGAACTGGCCAAGGAGGCCAAGCGGCAGCTCCACCGGCTCAAGCTCCGGGGCGTGACCATCCCCGAGGCGCCGCCACCGGCGCCGGCCCTCGCGCCGCCGGCCGAACCACCGCCCGCCGCCTATGGCTCCATCGCCGACGGCCGCGGCGAGCGGGCCGTCTGGCTCCCGCGCAACGTGCCCGGGCGCGGACTCGAGGTGGCGCAGGCGGTCTGCTCCGACCAGCGCGGCCTCGTCGAGCTGCACCTCGGCCTGGTGGGGCGCAAGGAGTGGCGCGCCTTCGTGAAGGGGCTCCTGGAGCGCGGCGCCGCCATGGGCGTCGTCGAGATCGCGTGGGGCGAGGCCCTCGGGCGGATCACGAGCGCCCGGGGGCTCAACGGGCGGTCCGGGCAGCGGGTCCCCGACGGCGCCGACCAATGGCTCGGCCAGCTGGGCCCGCCTCCACCGCTCGCCGATCCAGCCTTGGCGCTGCCGCCGCTCGACGCCGAGACGGAGCGGGCCGCGCTGGCGGCCTCCGCCGCGCTGCACGACCTCCCACTCCTGCGCGGCTGGCTTGGCGAGGAGCCCTTCCTGCGCGAGGTGGCGGCCAGGCTCGACGAGCTGGAGAAGCCCCCGCTCGAGCTCGACGCCACCCGGCGGCGGGAACGGCAGCGCGCCGTGGTGCAGGAGGCGGTGGACCGTTACTACACGCCCGAGCGGCGCGCCCGGCTCGCCAGCCGGCTGGTGGAGGTGGCGGCCTGGTTCGCGCGCACCGGCGATGCCGACCATTCGGCGCAGGCGGCCGCGGCGGCGCGGGCCCTCCTCGCCGGCACGCCGCCCGGCCAGGTCCCGTTCGCCTCGCGCCTGGTCGAGAAGGCGTTCCGGGTTGACACCGGCAGTGACCCGACCCAGGCAGGGTGACGTGACGAGAGCGTCGAGACCGAAGCGAGGCTGGCGCCCGAGGAGGGAGCAGCGGAAGCGTGGTGGATCTACGCTGAGCAGCGGACCGACGAGGCCGCCTGCCGCAGCGAGGGGATCGGCGCTCGCAGTAGGCACCTTGCCTGGGTCGGGTCACCTGGTTTGACGCCGCGGCGGGAGAGCGTTACGAGTCCCACCTCATGGCCGAACACCGCAACCCGGCGCCCACCGTGGACGTCGTCATCTCGCTGCCCGGCGACCGGGTGGTGCTGGTGGCGCGACGCTTCGAGCCGCGCGGCTGGGCGCTCCCGGGCGGCTTCGTAGACGAGGGCGAGACGGTGGAGGCGGCCGCGGTGCGCGAGGCGCGCGAGGAGACCGGGCTGGCGGTGACGCTCACCGACCTGCTCTGGGTCTACTCGGACCCGCGCCGTGACGCTCGCCGCCACACCTCGAGCACCGTCTTCCTCGGGCTCGCCGAAGGCGAACCGCGCGGCGGCGACGACGCCGCCGAGGCCCGGGCCTTCGCCTGGAGCGAGCTGCCGGCCCCGCTCTGCTTCGATCACGCCGAGATCCTGGGAGACGCCCGCCGCCTGCTCCTCACCGGGACGCGGCGCCGCCCATGACCCAGCCGCTCACCAGCGGGGAGCGCGCCGCGCTCGTCGCCGTCGCCCGCGAGGGGGTGGCGCACCGGCTCGGCGCCGGGCCCGCGCCGCGCCTCCCCGTGGACGGCCCGCTCGCCATGCCGCGCGCCGCCTTCGTGACACTCGCGGTCGGCGGAGAGGTCCGCGCCGCGCTCGGCTCCCTCTCGCCCGGCGGGCCGCTGGCCACCGTGGTGGCCGCCCTGGCCGCCCGCGCCGCGCTCGACGACCCGCGCCAGCCGCCCATCACCATTGGCGACCTCCCCACCCTCTCCGTCCGCCTGGCGGTGCTCGGCCCCCTGCGTCCGCTCTCCGCCGGCGCGCCCCGCCCGGGCCTGGACGGCGCCGCGGTGACACGGGGCTGGCACCGTGGCCTGCTGCTGCCCTCCGCGGCCGCCGGGAAGGACTGGAGCGGGGAGTTGTTCCTCAAGCACGCGTGCCTCGCGGCCGGCTTGCCGGCCCGCGCGCACCTCGAGCCCGATGCCCGGGTCGAGGTCTTCGAGGTCGAGGAGTTCGGCGAGTGATCACCGCACTGTCCATCATCGCCGCGATCCTCGCGGTCTCCGGCCTCATCGTCCTCCACGAGGCCGGCCACATGTGGGCCGCCCGGCTGCTCGGCATGCGCGTCGAGCGGTTCAGCGTCGGCTTCGGGCCGGTCATCTGGTCCACCGTTCGCGGCGGGACCGAGTACGCGGTCTCGGCCTTGCCGCTCGGCGGTTACGTCAAGATCGCCGGCATGACGGCGAGCGAGGAGATCTCGGCCGACGACCAGACCGCCTACTGCAACAAGCCGGCCTGGCGCCGCGTGCTGGTGCTGGCCGCCGGGCCGGGCGCCAACTACGTCGTCGCGGTGCTGCTGGCGGTGGGGCTGCTCGCCTCCGTGGGCTTGCCGGCGCCCGACGGCTCGTCGCGCGTCGGGGAGCTGACGCCGGGCATGCCGGGCGCGCTGGCCGGGCTCCAGGTGGGCGACCGGATCGTCTCGGTGGACGGCAAGCCGGTGGCCGACTGGTACGCCCTGGTCGCCGAGCTGCAGCACCACCCCGGCCAGGAGATCGAGCTGGCCATCGAGCGCGGCGAGCCGGCCCGGCGCCAGCTCCTCAAGCTCACCCCCAAGGACGATGGCGGCACTGGAAGGGTCGGCTTCCGGCCGTTCACCGTGAGCCGCCGGCTCGGCCCGGCCGCCGCGGTGGTGGAGGGGTTCTCGGCCACCAACGCTCGCGCCTGGGACAACCTGGTCGGGCTGGCGCAGGTCGTGAAGCGGGAGCAGAAGGCCGAGCTGGCCGGACCGCTCGGCATCGGGCAGGAGCTGGTCCGCGGCGCCAGGTTGGGGCTCGACCGGTTCCTCACCATAGTCTGGAACGTCTCCATCGCCCTGGCGCTCCTGAACCTGTTGCCGCTGCCGGCGCTCGACGGCGGCCGGCTGGTCTTCATCGGCATCGAGGTGGTGACGCGCCACCGGGTCAGCGAGCGGATCGAGGGGATCGTCCACGGGATCGGCTTCGCCGCGCTCATCCTCATGCTCGTGGGTGTCACCATCTTCGGCGACATCGCCCGCATGCTCGGGAAATAGTCGGCCTGGCGTTGGCGGCGCGCTGGGCTCCGCCGGGAGCGACCGGTACAATCGGCGCGTGCCGGTGACCGTCCTCTACTTCGCCGCCGCCCGTGACGCGGCCGGCGCCGCCCGCGAGGCGCTCGAACCCGTCCCGCCCACGGTGGGCGACCTGCGCCGCCGGCTCCTGGCCTCATGCCCGGCGCTCGGACCCGTGCTGGCGCGAAGCCGGATCGCCGTGGACGGCGAATTCGCCGAGGACGCGGCGCCGCTGCGCGACGGCGCCGAGGTGGCCGTCATCCCGCCCGTGGCCGGGGGGGGGCCCCGGTGCGCGGTGGTGGACCGGCCGCTGCGGCTCGACGAGGTGGTCGAGGCGGTCTCGTCCACCGGGCTTGGCGGCCTGGTCACCTTCACCGGCCTGGTGCGCGACGCCTCCCACGGCCGGCCGGTCCAGCGGCTGGAGTACGAGGCCTACATCGGCATGGCGGAGCGCGCCCTGGCAAAGATCGCCGAGGAGGTCGGGATCCGTCACAACTGCCGGGTGGCGGTTGTCCATCGGGTTGGGGTGCTCACGCCGGGCGAGGCCGCGGTGGTGATCGCCTGCGCGGCGCCGCACCGGGCACCGGCCTTCCGCGCCTGCGAGGAAGTGCTGGAGCGGCTCAAGCGGGAAGTCCCGATCTGGAAACGGGAGGTCTTCACCGATGGTGAGCAATGGGTCGGGATGGGGCCGTGACGGCCGGACTCGCCGCGACGGGCGGCCCGCGGTATCCTCTCGGGGTGACGAGGGGAGTGGGGGGTCCCAGGTGAAGGTGCTCATCGCCGACGACGATCGGCTGGTCAGGACCATGCTGGGTGACGTGCTGGCCGAGCTGGGCCACGCCGTGGTGGCGGCCAAGGACGGAGCCGAGGCGGTGACGTGCTGCGATCGCGAGCCACCCGACCTGCTCATCCTCGACTTCCTCATGCCGCGGCTCTCCGGCCTCGACGCCCTGCGCGACATCCGGAAACGCCACGGCATCCCCGCGATCCTGATCACCGCCATCAACGAGGGAAGCCTGCGGGGCGTGGACGGCGTGGACCAGGTGCAGGGGTTGCTGGAGAAGCCCTTCACGCGCAAGAGCGTCGAGGCGGCCATCGCCAAGGCCGTCGGCCGGCGATGACGCTGTTCCGGGTCCTGTTCCTGCTCGTCCTCCTGGCCGCGCTGGCACCGCTGGCGCTGCTGGCGCTGGTGCTACGCGCCAGCGGAGTCGAGGTTTCCGCCCCGACGCTGACGGCCGGCCTCTCGGCCGTGCTACTGGCGCTGGTCATCTCGCTGGTCATGGCCCGGCGCGTGACCACGCCGCTGGACGAGCTGGTGCGCGGCGCCCTCGACATCGCCCGCGGCCGGTTCGGCCGGCAGGTGGTCCACGCCGGCCGGACCGAGCTCAGCGACCTCGCCTACACCTTCAACTTCATGTCGCGCCAGCTGGAGCGCTACGACGGCGACAACACCCGCCTGTTCGCGGCCCTGGAGCGCGCCTACCTCGAGACCATCCGGGCGCTGGCCTCGGCCATCGACGCCAAGGATCCCTACACCCGCGGCCACTCCGAGCGGGTGGCCAAGCTGGCGGTGGAGATCGGCCGTGAGCTCGGGCTCGACGCCGCCGAGCTCCGGGTCCTGGAGGTCAGCGGCATCCTGCACGACATCGGCAAGATCGGCATCCCGGAGCAGGTGCTCCAGAAGCCGGCGCTGCTCACGCCCGAGGAGTTCTCCGTGGTCCGGAGCCACGCGGCCATCGGCGCCGAGATCGTCGAAGGGGTCGAGTTCCTGCAGAGCGCGAGGCCGGCCATCCGGCACCACCACGAGCGGTGGGACGGGAAGGGCTACCCCGACGGCCTCGCCGGCGAGGCCATCCCGCTCATAGCCCGGATCGTCAACGCCGCCGACACCTGGGACGCCTGCACCTCGGAGCGCCCCTACCATCGGGCCCGCTCGGCGACGGAGGTGTTCTCGATCATGGCCCAGCTCCGTGGCGCCCAGCTCGACCCGAACGTCCACGACGCCGCCCGGCGCGTCCTCATGCGCCAGTGGAACCAGACCGGGGTGGTGGCGTGACCCGGCTCGCCGTCCTCGACCTCGACGGGACGCTGCTCGACACGCTCGACGACCTGGCCGCCTCGGTCAACGCCGCGCTGGCCGCCGTCGGGCTGCCGTCACGTGCAAGGCCGGAGATCGAGCGGTTCGTGGGCGAAGGGTCGCGAAACCTGCTGGCGCGCGCGGTGGCACCGCGCCTCGACCTGCTGGAGCCGGCCCTGGCCGCGTGGTGGACCCACTACCGGGCCCACGGCCTCGATCACACCCGCCCGTTCCAAGGCATCCCCGGCCTGCTGACCCGCGCCGGGCGCCGGCTGGCCGTCCACACCAACAAGCCCGGCGAGCTGGCGCGGCGCATCCTCGCCGGCCTTGGCCTGCTGGATCGCTTCGCCATCGTCACCGGCGGCGACGAGGCCCCTCGCAAGCCCGACCCGGCCGGCACGCTGGCGATCATGCGGCGGCTCGGGGCCCGGCCCGCCGACACCGTCTTCATCGGCGACAGCCCGACCGACGTGCGGACGGCGCGGGCGGCCGGGGTGCGCATGGTGGGGGTGACGTGGGGCTTCCGGCCCGAGGCGGAGCTCCGGTCGGCGGGGGCGGTCACCGTGGTGGACTCGGTCGCGGGGCTGGCCCCATGGCTCGCTTGACGGCGCCGCCCACGCGGGGTGCGCCTTGAGGCGCGGCTGGACCGGACGGAAACTGGCCCGTCGTCCGGGGGCGAAATACGGTTCACCCATGTTGAAGCTGCTCAGGCTGGCCGTGCTGCTCGGCTTCGTCGCCGGCGTCCTCTTCCTGCTGCCGATCGGCGACCGGACCCTCTTCGAGCGCTGGCGGGCCGCCCGGAGCCCGAGCGACTTCGTGGCGCGGAGCTGGGCCGAGCTGCGGGGGAGCGAGCCGCCGGCCTCGCCGGGCCCGCTGGCCGCGCCGAGGAAGGGGAAGGCCGTCAAGCCCGCCGGCCCCCCCGGGGCGCGGCCCGCCCCCGACCGGCCGCTCGACACGACCACCGACGCCGACCGCAAGTCGCTCGACCAGCTGCTCGACCAGCACCTCTCCGAGAAGCCCAAGCGCTGAATCCGAATGGCCCTTCTGGCCCGTTCGGGGTTGCCATCGGAGCCGGGCTCGCGGTAAGGAGTGCCCCTTCGCGCAGCGCTCGTCCGCCGCGCCAGCGACTTTCCGTTCCTCAACTTCAGAAGGACGACGACATGGCCGAAACCGAGAAGAAGAACACCAAGAAGGCGCCCGCGGCGAAGAGCAACGGCAAGAAGACCTGCAAGGTCGCGGGCTGCAAGCGCGGCTACCGCGCCAAGGGGCTCTGCTTCTTCCACTACAAGAAGTGGCGCGACGGCGAGATGGAGTCGAAGCCGGCCCGCTACAAGACCTGCTCGAAGCCCGACTGCAAGAAGAAGGTGGCCGGCCACGGCCTGTGCCAGGACCACTTCGACGCCTGGACCAAGAGCCGCAAGAAGAACCTGGGCATGACCGAGGCCGCCCCGGCGCCCGCCGCGGGCTAGCCGCACCGCGCCCGCCGCATCGACGCGCCCGTCCGGACACCCGGAGCGGGCGCTTCGCGTTTCAGTGCCTGCTACCGCCCCAGCGCCAGCCGCCGCTCCAGCGAACGGATTGCGGCGAGCAGCAGCTCCACCTCCCGCTGCGTCGGCTCGGCGCGCGTCAGCAGCCGCCGCCACTCGGCCAGGATCTGCTCCGGGTTCTGCGGGTTCAGGTAGCCGCTGGCGGCCAGCAGGACGGTGAGCCGCGCCCAGAGCGCCTCCAGGGTGGCGTGGCGGGCCGGCTCGGCCGCCGCCGCGTCGCCCCCCGCGCCCGCCCCCGCGGACCCGCCCAGCCGCCCCCCCGCCCCCGCCCCGCAGGCCAGCTCGTAGCAGAGGACCGCCACGGCCTGGGCCAGGTTCATCGAGTCGTAGTCGGGCGACGTGGGGATGGTGCAGACGGCGTGGCAGAGCTCCAGCTCCGCGTCGGAGAGCCCCCGCCGTTCCTCGCCGAAGACCAGCGCCACCTCCCCGGCCGCCGCCCGCCGGGCCAGCTCCTCGCCCAGCTGGCGCGGCGAAAGCCGTGGGCGCCCTTCCACGGCCCGCGAGCTGGTGCCGCAGACCCACGTGACCGGGCCGAGGGCGCCGCGAAGGTCGGCATGGAACTCGGCCGTCTCGAGCAGGTCGGTGGCGTGGCGGGCCAGCCGGGCGGCCCTGGCCATGACGTCGGCCTGTGCGGTCCCGTCGCCCCCTCCCCGGGGGGCCCCGGCCCAGGCGGGGGGCGTCACGACCACCAGCCGCGAGAGGCCGAAGTTCTTCATGGCGCGGGCCGCGGCGCCGAGGTTGTCGGCGCTGGAGGGGCGGTGGAGCACGATGCGCACTTTTCCAAGGGACATGGACGCCGCGACGTATAACATCCCGGCATGCTCTCCGACGCCCAGCTCCGCGCCCAGCTCCCACACACCCTCCGCCAGCTCGACCTGCCGGCCCTCGGCAGCCTCTACCGGGGCAAGGTCCGCGACAACTACTCGCGCGGCGATCAGATCGTCATGGTCACCAGCGACCGGATCAGCGCCTTCGACCACGTGCTCGGGACCATCCCGTTCAAGGGCGAGGTGCTGTCCCGCCTCACCACCTTCTGGTTCGACAAGGTGAAGGACCTCGCGCCCACGCACCTCGTCTCGGTGCCCGATCCGAGCGTCATGGTGGTGAAGCGGGCCACGCCGCTGCCCGTCGAGATCGTCATCCGCGGCTACATCACCGGCTCGCTCTGGCGCGACTACCTGGCCGGCAAGGCCGGGGCCTACGGCATCGACTGGCCCCTCGGCCTCAAGAAGGACCAGAAGCTCGACCGGCCCGTCATCACGCCGTCCACCAAGGCCGCCTACGGCAAGCACGACGAGCCCATCAGCGAGGCCGAGCTGCTGCGGCAGGGGCTGGCCTCGCCGGAGACCTGGAAGGAGGCCTGCGCCCTGGCCCAGCGGCTCTTCGCCCGCGGGCAGGAGTGGGCCTCGTCGCGCGGCCTCATCCTCGTGGACACCAAGTACGAGATGGGGATCGCCGACGGCAAGCTGGTGGTGATCGACGAGATCCACACGCCGGACAGCTCGCGTTACTGGATGGCCAAGGCGTACGTGCAGCGGTTCATGGCCGGGCAGGACCAGCAGATGCTCGACAAGGAGAACATCCGGCAGTGGCTCATCAAGGAGCACGGCTTCTCCGGGCACGGAACGCCCCCGGCGCTGACCGACGACGTGCGCGTCATGCTGGCGCACAAGTACATCGAGGTCTTCGAGCAGCTCACCGGCGAGGTGTTCCAGTCGGCGGGCGGCGACGTCCAGGCCCGCATCGAGCAGAACCTGAGGAAGGCCGGCCTGCTGAAGTAGGGCGCCGCCGCCGGGCCCAGGTCTGGCCGGGAACCTACGGCCTGAAGGTGCTCCCCACCGCCGGCGGCGCGTCGGTGCGCGTCACGTGGCAGGAGATGCAGACCCAGCGCGCCCCGGCCACCTTGGCGCCCGCCTTGCCGGGGGCGTGGCGCTGATCGACGAAGTGGCTGGCCGGCACCGGCGTCGGCTCCCCCTTCTGCTTCGGGCCGGCCACCACGTGGCAGTCCACGCACATGTTCTGGGTGGTGGTGATGGGCAGGAAGTCGGCCACCGCGTGCGGCACCACCGGCGGCGCCTCCGCGTTGACGCGCTTGGGCAGCGGCCTGTCGCCCGGGGCGCTCTCCTCGGCGTGGTAGGCCGGCGGCGACGGGATCTCGAAGACGCTGGTCCTGGAGAGCCCCAGCTCCCGGTCGGCGATCGGCCTGGCGATCGGCCTGGCGACCGGGGCGGCGGCCCTGGCGGTCGGCGCGGCCCGTGAGGTGGAGGCGACGGCGAGGAGCGCGACGAACGAGAGGACCTGGATGAGGTGGCGCATGTCGGCTCCGGTCAGGCGACCTTCGAGATCGTCACCGCGCACTTCTTGAAGTCGGTCTGCTTCGACATCGGGTCGGTGGCGTCGAGCGTCACCTTGTTGATGAACACCCCCTCGTCGAACCAGGGCACGTAGACCAGGCCGCGCGGCACGTGGTTCCTCCCGCCCACGGCGACGCGCGCCTGGATCTTCCCTCGGCGCGACTCGACCCAGGCCAGCTCGCCGGCGGAGAGCCCGCGCGTCTCGGCGTCCTTGGGGTGCATGTAGAGGAGCGCCTCGGGGACCGCCGCGTGCAGCTGCGGCACCCGCTGCGTCATGGTCCCCGAGTGCCACTGCTCCAGCACCCGCCCGGTGCAGAGCCAGAGATCGTAGCGGGCATCGGGCGACTCGGGCGGCTCCTGCCAGGGGCGGAAGAAGATCTTGGCCTTGCCGGGGAAGGCGACCGGTTCACCCGGCTTCGGGCCGGCCAGGTCGCCCCGCGGCAGCTTCTTCATGGCGGCACCGTAGAAGTCGATGCCCGAGCCCTTCCTGGCGTACCGGTCGAACCGGTCGTTGAAGCGCCAGGGCGTCTCCTTGCCATCGACCACGGGCCAGCGCAGGCCCCGGACATCGGGGCGGTGGTAGGCGTCGAAGGGGGCGAGGTCATGACCGTGGCCGCGCCCGAAGCCGGCGTACTCCTCGAAGAGCGCCTTCTCCGGGAACCAGTCGAGCTGGCCGTGGACCACGGTGGAGTTGGGCTTGCCGGCCGCCACCGGGTCGGGCCACTTCACGGCCCTGTTGGCCCTGGTGGCGAAGAGCACCTCATGGAGCGTGGTGGCGGGCGAGTAGCCGAGCGCGGCGGCCGCACCGAGCAGCGAGGGCAGCTTCCCCTTCTCGAACCCCTCGGCCGCGAGCCCAGGCACCGGCTGCTCGCCCCAGACCTCGTCGATCCGGAAGCGCTTCGCGAACTCCATGATCTGCCAGAGGTCGGTGCGCGCCTCTCCCGGCGGGAGCACCACCTGCCGCCAGAGCTGCGTGCGCCGCTCCGAGTTCCCGTAGCCACCCCACTTCTCGTACATCATGGCCGAGGGCAGGATCAGGTCGGCCACCTTGCACGAGAGCGTCGGGTAGACGTCCGAGACCACGATGAAGTTGTCGAGCTTCCGCGCCGCCTCGATCCAGTGGTTGGCGTTGGCGGTGGACTGGAACGGGTTGGTCACCTGCACCCAGAGCCAGCGGAGCTTCCCGTCCTCCAGGTCGCGCATCATCTGGGTGATGTGGCTGCCGACCTTGGGGTTGATGGTCTGGTGAGGCAGCTTCCAGAGTTCCTCGGTGTGGGTGCGGTGGGCCGGATCCTCCACGGTCATGTCGGCGGGGAGCCGGTGGGCGAAGGTGCCGACCTCGCGGGCGGTGCCGCACGCCGAGGGCTGGCCGGTGAGCGAGAAGGCCCCGCTGCCCGGCGTGGCCTGCTTGCCGGTCAGCAGGTGGAGCATGTAGGCCTGCTCGTTCACCCAGACGCCGCGGGTGTGCTGGTTGAAGCCCATGGTCCAGTACGAGACCAGCTTGCGGCCGGCGTCGCAGTACTCGTCGGCCAGCAGCTTCAGCTTGGCCTTGAAGGCGTCGAGCGGCTCGTCGGCGTCGCCCCTGGCCAGGGTGGCCACGAAGTCGAGCGTGTAGGGCTCCAGCCCCTTCTTGAAGTCGTCGAAGGAGATGAGCCAGTGCCTGCCGGCGGTGCCGGCGTCCGACTGGCGCTGGACGTGGCGCGCCGCGGGATCGAGCCCGCGGGCGATGGCCTCGTCGCGGGTGAGGACGATGCTCTTCTGCTTGGCCAGGATCTCCCGCTCGGCCGGGAAGGCCCTGGCGTCGTCGTCGCGCAGGCCGAAGCCGATGTCGGCCGGGCCGGCGGCGAAGACGCAGTGGGCGTCGACGTAGGCCTGATCCACGGCGCCGCGCTTCACCACCTCGCGCGCCAGGTAGTTCCAGATGGCCAGGTCGGTGTTGGGCTTGAAGACGATCTCCAGGTCGGCGGCCTCGGAGGTGGCGTTGGAGTAGGTGGTGAGGTTGACGAGCTTGTAGCCGGGGCGCCGCAGCTTCTCGCCGACGATGCGGGCGTAGAGCATTGGGTGCATCTCCGCCATGTTGGCCCCCCAGGTCACCACCGTGTCGGTCAGCTCGATGTCGTCGAAGCAGCCGGCCGGCTCGTCGATGCCGAAGGTCTGCATGAAGGCCACCACCGCCGAGGCCATGCAGTGGCGGGCGTTGGGGTCGAGGTTGTTGGAGCGCCAGCCGCCCTTCACCAGCTTCGACGCCGCGTACCCCTCCATGATGGTGTACTGGCCCGAGCCCATCACCGCGACGCCCGTGGGCCCGAGCGCCCGGTGGGCGCGAGTCCACTCCGCCTTCATCACGTCGAAGGCCTCCTTCCAGGAGACCTCCTCGAAGTCCCCCTGCTTGTCGAAACGGCCCCCCTTCTTGCGGAGCAGCGGCTTCGTCAGCCGATCGGCGCCGTAGAGGATCTGGGCGCAGGCATACCCCTTGGCGCAGAGCAGGCCGCGGTTGACCGGGCTGGCCGGATCGCCCTTGACCGCGACCACGCGACCGGCCCGGGTGGCGATCTGGATGCCGCAGCCGGTGCCGCAGAACCGGCAGACGCTGGTGTCCCAGGTCCACTTCTTCGCCTCGGCGGGGAGCACCTTCAACGGCACGCCCGCCACGCCGATGACCGCGGTGGTGAAGCCTGCTTCGAGGAGCTGCCGGCGGGTGAGCTTCAAGGACACGGCGCGGCCTTTCGCGTGGTGAGGCCAGGCGACAGAGCAAGCCACACGCCACGCGGAACCGCCCGTAGTCCCGTGGGGTCCCCCAGTGGCGGAGCCGCCCGGTACCGACCGGGAGTTGCGTGAGCCACCCAAGCATGGGTGGCCCCGGCGCCGGGCGTCAGCGGGGAACTTCGACGCCGTACCGCTTCATCTTCCCCTGCAGGGTCGTGGGCTTGAGGCCGAGCCGCGCCGCGGCGCCGTCGGGGCCGTACACCTTGCCGCCGGAGGCCTGGAGCACCCGCTCGATCAGCCCACGCACCTCCTCGTCGAACGAGCCCGTCACCGGCACCTCCTCCCGCCGCGCACCGAGCCCACCCCCGCCCGGTGGACCGGGCAGCTCCAGCACCGCGCCCGGCGAGAGGATCAGCGCGCGCTGCACGTAGTTCTCCAGCTCGCGCACGTTGCCCGGCCAGTCGTGGGCCTCGACGGCGCGCCAGAAGCCGTCCGGGATCTCCGGCGGTCGGCGGCCCATCTCGGCCGCGTGGCGCGACAGGAAGTACTCGGCCAGCGGCCTCAGGTCGCCGCGGCGCTCGCGCAGCGGCGGCAGCCGCACCGGGAAGACCGCCAGCCGGTAGTAGAGGTCCTCGCGGAAGCGGCCGCCGGCCACCAGCCGCTCCAGCTCCTGGTTGGTGGCCGCCACCACCCGGACGTTCACCTTGACGGTGCCGGTGCCGCCCACCCGCGTCAGCTCCCGCTCCTGCAGCACCCGCAGGAGCCGCACCTGCACCGCCGCCGGGGCGTCTCCCACCTCGTCGAGGAAGATGGTCCCGCCCTCGGCCTCCTCGAAGCGGCCGGCGCGGCGGCGCACCGCGCCGGTGAAGGCGCCCTTCTCGTGGCCGAAGAGCTCCGACTCGACCAGCCCCTCGGGGATGGCGGCCAGGTTGACGGCCACGAAGGGGGCATCGAAGCGGGGCGAGAGGTCGTGGACCATCCGCGCCAGCCCCTCCTTCCCGGCGCCGGTCTCGCCGCGGATCAGCACGGTGGTGTCGGAGGCGGCCACCTTCTGCACCTGCGCGACCACCGCCTTCATGGCGCCGCTCTCGGCGAGGTAGCGGTCGTCCTTGCGGATCTGGCGCAGCTCCTCGCGCAGCAGCGCGTTCTCGTTGCCGAGGAGCCCGTTGAGCCGCTTCACCTCCTCGACCAGCAGGCTGTTGTGGAGTGCGATGGCCACCAGCGAGGAGACGCGCCGGGCCACCTGGAAGCAGCAGTCGAGCAGTCCTTCGCTCGGCGGGTGCGCGATCTCCAGCACGCCGAGCACCTGGTCCTCGAAGACCAGCGGGAAGGCCACCAGCGAGCCGTAGCCGAGCGCGGCCAGGCGCGGCTCGTCGGTGAACCGGGGTCGTGCCGGATCGATGGGGTCGACCACCGCCGGCGCCCGCCGCTCCACGGCGCGCCCCGCGGCCGTGCCGGCCAGGGGGTAGACGCGGCCGGTCTCGGTGTCGGCGTGGCGGGGGTCGGACACCAGGGCGATCAGCGCCTGGCCAGGCGGCTGGCCGTCGAGCCGGTGGATGACCACGCGGGTGGCGCCGAAGTGGCGCTCGAGCAGCGCGCCGGTCCGCTCCAGCACCACCGCCAGGTCGATCGTCGAGAGGACCGCCTGGGTTGCCTCCTCGACGATCTTGTCGTGGGGGTCGCCGTTCACGACGTGGAGAGCCATGGTGGGGAACCATAGTCGCACCGACCCTTGGGTGCACGCGCAACCGGGCCACGGTGTCACCGACTTCCATGGATCGTGGATAGCCGCGTCTTTCCGGCGGCGTGGGCGTTGGCCCGGCTCATGCTTCCCTCCCATCGGCCGGCGCGATGCCGGAAGGAGCCTGACCAGATGGACGCGATCGAGACCCTCATGGCGGAGCACCAGCAGATCCTCGGCGCCATCGGCGCCCTGGAGGCCTATGCCGGCGAGGTCCGGCGCGGAGGAGGTGACGCCGCGGAGCTCGGCAGGTTCGTCACCTTCATCCGCGAGTTCGCCGACGCCCACCACCACGCCAAGGAGGAGGACCTGCTCTTCGCCGCCATGGTGGAGGCCGGCTTCCCGCGCGAGGGCGGCCCGGTCGGCGTGATGCTCCACGAGCACGACGAGGGGCGCGGCCACATCCGCGTGCTGGCCGGGCTGGCCGGCGCCACGGCGCCGTGGAGCGCCGCCGACCGGGAACGGCTCCACGCCGCGGCCCTCGGCTACGCCAACCTGCTGCGGTCCCACATCCAGAAGGAGGACACCATCCTCTACCCCATGGCCGAGGCCCGGCTCCCCGCGCCGCTGGCGGAGCGGGTGGACGTGGGGGCCGCCGCGCACGACGCCCGGCAGTCGGCCTCCGGCACGCTGGCGCGCCTCGAGGCGCTCGGGGCCGAGCTGGTCGCCCGCCACGGCGTGGCCCGCTCCACATGAGCCGGACCGGGGCCGCGGCCGCTCCCTCCCGGGCGGAAGGTCTGGTATCAGGTCCGCCCATGCCCACCGCCTCCCCGCCGGCCGCCCGGGAGCGCTCGCTCCTCCCCCAGGAACACGGCGCCTGGGGCCAGCTGGCCATGCCCCTGCTCTCCGCCCTGCTCATCGCCGGCGCCACGCCGGCCGCGCTGCTGCTCGCGGCGGCGACGGTGCTCGGCTTCCTGGCCCACGAGCCGTGGCTGGTGGCGCTGGGCCACCGCGGCCTGCGGGCCACGCGGGACGATGGACCGCGAGCGCGCCGGGTGATGTGGGCGCTGCTCGCCGGTGCGGCGGTGACCGGCGGGGCCGGCGCCTGGCTGGCGCCCTCGGCGGCCCGCTGGGCGCTGCTGGTGCCGGCGGCCCTGGCCTGCGGCGTGGTCGGGCTGGTGCTGGCGAGGCGGGAGCGGACGGTGCCGGGCGAGCTGACGGTGGTGACGGCGCTGGCCTCCTCCGGCCTCGCGGTGGCGCTGGCGGCCGGTGCGCCGCTCCGGGTGGCGGCCGCGGCCACCGCCACCTGGGTGCTCGCCTTCGCGACCTCCGTCTTCGCGGTCCAGGTGGTGCTGGCCCGGACCCTCTCCAGGGGTGAGACGGAGCTGGGCCGGCGCAACGGCCTGGCCGTGGTGCTGGTGGCGGGGTGCGGCGCCGCGGCGACGGCGGCGGCCGGGCTCGGCTGGACCGTGGGCGTGGCGCTGGCCCCCACGGCGCTGCTGTCGCTGCTGGTCTGCCTCCTCCCCTTCAGCGCCCGGCAGCTCCGGACGCTCGGCTGGGGGCTGGTCGCCTCCACCACGGCCACGCTGCTGGTGCTGGTGCTCGGGCTTCGCGCCGGATCCTGACCGACCGCCCGACTGGCAGGCCGCGCACGTTCCGTATAGCCTTCTGGAGTTCGACCCGGGAGGACTCCATGGCGACGAAGCGCACCCCCGCCTCGGCCGGCACGGCCAGCGCCGGTGATCTCTCCAACATCGAGGCCTGCGTGCAGGACGTGGCTCGCGCGGCCAGCGATCCCGACCCCGGGCCGCGCGACGCGACCGCCTTCGCCCCGCTCCGCAAGGCGATCGCCAGGGCCCTGCCACGCCTCCCGCCGGCCTACCAGGAGGCGGTGGCCGCCCCGCTCCTCACGACCCTCGACCGGCTCGGCCCGGCCGGCTTCAAGCGGCTGCTCGCCTCCGATCCCGAGCGCCAGGGATCGGCCCGCCTGCTGCTCGACACCGCGCAGGCGGTGCTCCAGGCCAACGACGGCGGCGCCACCGACGCCTTCCAGGAGGTGGTGAGCGACCTGTACGACGGCTTCCTCTCGGCCGAGGACCGCCACGGGATGAAGCCGCCCGACCGCTTCGTCCTGCCGCCGCTGGTCAAGTGGGGACGCCCCGACGACGGCCCCTACACCTGGCCGGTCAACGCCACCGCCTCGGTCGGCGCCACCACCGGCGTGGTGAGCCTTCCGTCCGGCAACTCCCGCCACGGGCTCTGCATCTGGGCGGCGCTCGGCCACGAGACGGCCGGGCACGACATCCTCGGCGCCGACCGCGGCCTCCGGGTCGAGCTGGCCGACGCGGTGCGGACGGCGCTGCGCGAGGCCGGGCAGGTGTCGCTGGCCGGCTACTGGGCCGAGCGGATCGACGAGACCGCCTCCGACGTGATGGGGATCCTCAACATGGGGCCGGCGGCCGGGATCGGCCTGCTGGCCACTCTTCGCGGCCTGCGCCTGGCCTGGGGCGGTGACGCCCGGCTCCAGAGCGAAGGGGCCTCGGACGACGAGCACCCGGCCGACGTGGTGCGCGGCTTCCTCGCCGCCGCCCTCGTCCGCACCCTCCCCTTCGCCGGCGCCTCGGCCTGGGGCGACGCCATCGACCGCGAGACCAGCCTCGACGCGCAGGTGATCCGGCTGGGCCGGCGCGAGGTGACGCCGGCCGAGGCCCGCGGCTCGGCGACGGCCGCGGCCCGGGCGGTGGCGGGGACGAAGATGAGGAGCCTGGAGGGGCGCGCGCTGGGCGAGATCCAGAGCTGGCGCGACGCCGACGAGGCGGTGGTGAGGCGGCTCCGCGGGGCCCTCTTCGGCACGGCCAGCCTGACCGACACCATCCAGCGGGGCGACTATGCCGCCCACGCCGTGGCGGCGGCGGTCACGGCGGCGGTCGGTGGGGGCGATCCCGCCAGGCTCCAGCAGCGGCTCGTGACCCTGCTGGTGGACATGCACCGCCACAACCCGGTCTGGGGTCCGCTCAAGGTGACCCACTCCGGAGACATGACGCGTCGGCAGTTCCTGGTGCCGCTGGGGTAGGCTCTGCCCCGGCGGCGGGGCGGCCCACGCCCGGGGGTCCTGCATGCGGGTGCTGCGGCTGGAGGGGAGCGAGATCCGGAAGGGCGGGCCCGAGCTGGCCGGGCCGGGCGCGCCGCGCTGGATCGACCTCGCGCCCACGCCCGACGAGATGGCCTTCCTCGCCGACCGGTTCCACTTCCACCCGCTGGCGCTGGAGGACTGCCTCCACGAGGACCAGCGCGCCAAGCTGGAGGTCTACCCGGACGTCCTCTTCTCGGTGATCCACCGGCTCTCTCCTACCCCCGACGACTCGGGGCTCGAGGCCGCCGAGCTGAGCACCTTCCTCACCGCCGAGGCGCTGGTCACGGTCCACTCCGCGCCCATCCAGGAGCTGGACGCCGTCTTCGCCCGCTGCGCGGCCGAACCGGTGCTGCTCTCGCGGGGGCCGGACTTCGCCCTCTACCTGATCCACGACGCCATCTCCGACCTGCACTTCGCCCTGGTGGACGCCCTCAGCGACGAGGCCGAGGAGCTGGCCGAGGAGGTGACCTCGGGCGCGCCCGGCCCCAACCTGGCCGAGCGGATCATGCTGGCCCGGCGGCAGCACACCCTGCTGCGCCGGCGAGTGGCACCGCAGCGCGAGCTCTTCGCGGCGCTGGCCCGGCCCGGCCAGGGGCTGGTGCGCGACCAGACCGCCGTCTACTTCCGTGACGTGGTGGACCATTCGGTGCGCCTCTCCGAGGAGATCGACACCGGGCGCGAGCTGCTGGCCACCACCATGGAGACGCTGCTCTCGCAGGCCAACAACCGGCTCACCATGGTGACCACCCGCCTCACGCTCATCGCCACCATCTTCCTGCCGCTCAACTTCGTGGCCGGCTTCTTCGGCATGAACCTGGAGATCCTGCCGGCGGCGGTGGCGGTACCGCTGGTGGTGGCGGCCATGGTGGCGGTGCCGGTTGGGATGTACGTGTTCTTCCGCAGGCGGGGATGGCTGGCCTGAGGGCGAAGGCCTCGCCGACTACGCCCCGAACACCCGCGCGAAGATGGTGTCGACGTGCTTCAGGTGGTACTCGAGCGCGAAGCAGGCGTCGATCTCGGCCTCGGTGAGGAGCTTCGCGATCTCCGGGTCGGCCTTGAGCGCGGTCCGGAAGTCCACCTTCTCCTCCCAGACCTTCATGGCGTTGCGCTGCACGTAGACGTACGCCTGCTGCCGGGCCACGCCCTTCCCGACCAGCGCCAGCAGCACGCGCTGCGCCTCGTAGAGGCCGCCGGTCAGGTCGAGGTTCTCCCGCATCCGATCCGGGTAGACCCGCAGGTTCTCGATCATCCCGGCGAAGCGGTTGAGCGAGAAGTCGAGCACGATGGTGGCGTCCGGCGCGATGACCCGCTCCACCGAGGAGTGGCTGATGTCGCGCTCGTGCCAGAGCGCCACGTCCTCCAGCGCCGCCACCGCCCAGCCGCGCAGCAGCCGGGCCATGCCGGTGAGGTTCTCGGAGAGGATGGGGTTGCGCTTGTGCGGCATCGCCGACGAGCCCTTCTGCCCGGCGGTGAACGGCTCCTCGGCCTCGCGCACCTCGGTCCGCTGCAGGTGGCGCACCTCGGTGGCGTGCTGCTCCAGCGTGGCGCCGCAGAGCGCCAGGGCCGTGAAGTACTCGGCGTGCCGATCGCGGTTGACCACCTGGGTGGCGGCCGCCTCGGCGCCGGCCAGGCCGAGCCGCTCCATGACGTGCGCCTCGACGCGCGGATCGACGTTGGCGAAGGTCCCCACCGCGCCTGAGATCTTGCCGACCGCCACGGTCTTCCCGGCCGCCACCAGGGTGGCCCGGCGCCGCGCCCAGGCGTCGTACCAGCCGGCCAGCTTGAGCCCGAAGGTGACCGGCTCGGCGTGGATGCCGTGGCTGCGCCCCACCATGGGGGTGCGCCGGTGCTCCAGGGCCCGCTTCTTCACCGCCGCCATGACCCGGTCCACGCCGGCCAGCAGGAGCGCGTTGGCCTCCTTGAGCTGCACCGCCAGCGTGGTGTCGAGCACGTCGGAGGAGGTCATGCCCTTGTGGAGGTGGCGAGCCTGCGGCCCACCCTTCTCCTCCGCCCAGGTGAGGAAGGCGATGACGTCGTGCTTGACCGTCTTCTCGATCTCCTCGATGCGGGCCACGTCGGCCGCGGTCAGCTGGTAGCCGTCGAAGACCCTGCGGAGCGCGGCCAGGTCCTCGGCCGGCACCTCGCCAAGCTTCACCATCGCCTCGCAGGCAAGCAGCTCCACGTCGAGCCAGATGCGGTAGCGGCGCTCGCCGGTCCAGATGCGCCCCATCTCGGCGCGGGTGTAACGCGGGATCATGTGCCTGCCCTCTCTCGCTCAGCGCCCGGTGGAGCCGAAGCCGCCGGCGCCGCGCCCGGACTCGCCGAGCGCCTCCGCCACCTGCACGGTGACCCGGGTCACCGGCGCGATGACGAGCTGGGCGATCCGCTCGCCCCGCTCGAACCGGACCGGCTCCTGCCCCAGGTTCACCAGGATCACCTTCACCTCGCCACGATAGTCCGAGTCGATGGTCCCGGGGGTGTTGAGCAGCGTCACCCCGTGGCGGGCCGCCAGCCCGGAGCGCGGCCGCACCTGCCCCTCGTGGCCGGGCGGGATCTCCAGCGCCAGCCCGGTGGGGACCAGGGCCCGCTCGCCGGGGGCCAGGGCCACCACCTCGTCGGCCCGCAGGTCCAGGCCGGCCGCGCCGGCCGTCTCGTAGCGCGGCAGCAGCATGGCCGGGCCGCGATCCCCCACCCTCGTCACCTTCAGCACGACCGTCCCCACCATGGCTCACCTCGCTCGAAACGGAGCGGGCGGCGCGCCTGGCTCGGCGGCCGCCCGTGAGATCCTTCCGGCGTCGCGACGCGCCCGTCAGGGGCGCGCCCGCCTCAGGCTCAGGCCTTGGGCGCCTCGCCGGCCGGCACCGCCGCGGGAGCCTTGCCGGCCACCTCGGCCAGCGCCTCCTTGCGGGAGAGCCGGATCTTGCCGGCGCGATCGACCGAGATGACCTTGACCATCACCTCGTCGCCCTCGGAGAGCACGTCGGAGACCGCCTTGACGCGCTTGTCGGAGAGCTCCGAGATGTGGACCAGGCCGTCGGTGCCCGGGAAGATCTCCACGAAGGCGCCGAACTCGACGATCTTCCGGACCGTGCCGGTGTAGATCTTGCCGACCTCGGCCTCGGCGGTGAGGCTCTTGATCATCTTGATGGCGGCCTCGACCTTGAGCGGGTCGGAGCTGGCGATGGCGATGGTGCCGTCGTCCGCCACGTTGATGGAACAGCCGGTGCGGGCGGTGATGTCCTTGATCACCTTGCCGCCCGGCCCGATGACGTTCTTGATGAACTCCGGCCGGATCTTGATGTTGGTGATGCGCGGCGCGTACTTGCTGACGTCATCGCGCGGGGCGGCGATGGTCTTCTTCATCTCGGCCAGGATGTGCTTGCGGCCCGCGGCGGCCTGGTTGAGCGCCTTCTCCAGGATGTCGCGGGTGACGCCCCCGATCTTGATGTCCATCTGGATCGAGGTGATGCCGGCGTCGGTGCCGCAGACCTTGAAGTCCATGTCGCCGAGGTGGTCCTCGTCACCGAGGATGTCGGAGAGGATGGCGATCTTCTCGCCCTCCTTGATGAGCCCCATGGCGATGCCGGCCACCGGCGCCTTGATGGGCACGCCGGCGTCCATCAGCGCCAGGCAGCCGCCGCAGACCGAGGCCATCGAGGACGAGCCGTTCGACTCCATGATGTCGGAGACCAGCCGGATCACGTAGGGCCAGTTGGCGTCGTCCGGGAGGACGGCCTTGAGGGCGCGCTCGGCGAGGACGCCGTGGCCGATCTCGCGGCGGCCCGGGCCGCGCAGGAACTTGGCCTCGCCCACCGAGAAGGGCGGGAAGTTGTAGTGGAGCATGAACCGCTTGTAGGTCATGCCGGTCAGCCCCTCGATGCGCTGATCGTCGGTGGCGGTGCCGAGGGTGGCGCCCACCAGCGCCTGGGTCTCGCCGCGGGTGAAGAGCGCCGAGCCGTGGACGCGGGGCAGCAGCCCCACCTCGCAGGTGATCTTGCGGATGTCGGCCATGCCGCGGCCACCGATGCGCTTGCCCTCGTCGGTGATCATCTTGCGCATGTACTCGTACTTCACGTCCTCGTAGTAGCCCTTGATCTCCTTCTCGCGCAGCATGAGCGTCGCGAGCTTGGCCGCGTCGCCGCCGGCCTCGGTCTTGAGCGTCGCCAGGAGCTCCTTCTTGATCTCCGAGAGCCGGCCGTAGCGGTCGTGCTTCTCGTGGCGGCCGTAGGCCTCCTTGGTCTTCTCCCAGGTCAGGCTCTTGACCTTGCCCTTGAGCGCCTCGTCGGACTTGGGCGCTTCGAAGGCCTTCTTCTGCTTGTTGCCCGACTTCTTGTGCAGCTCGAGCTGGGCGTCGAGCAGCACCTGCGCCGCGGCGTGGCCGAAGAGGAGCGCGTCGATCATGTCCGCCTCGTTCACCTCCCGGGCTCCGCCCTCGACCATGGTGATGGCGTCGCGCGAGGCGGCCATGATCACGTCGAGGTCGCACTCGGCCCGCTGGGCCAGGGTGGGGTTGGCGACGAACTGGCCGTTGAGCCGGCCGACGCGGACGCCGGCGAAGGGGCCGGCGAACGGCACGTCGGAGCACTGCAGGGCCGCCGAGGCGCCGGTCAGCGCCAGCACGTCGGGATCGTTCTCCTGGTCGAAGGAGACCACGGTGGCGATGATCTGGGTCTCGTTGGCGTAGCCGTCGGGGAAGAGCGGACGGCAGGAGCGGTCGATGATGCGGGAGGTGAGCGTCTCGCGCTCGGTGAGGCGCCCCTCGCGCTTGAAGTAGCTGCCGGGGATGCGGCCGGCGGCGTAGAGCTTCTCCTGGTAGTCCACGGTGAGGGGGAAGAAGTCGATCCCCTCCTTCTTCTCGGCCGCCGAGACCACCGTGATCAGCACGATCGACTCGCCCATGCGAGCCCAGATCGAGCCGTGCGCCTGCTTCGCGACCTTGCCGGTCTCGAGGATGATGTCCTTGTCGCCCACGCGGGCGGTGACCTGGAACGGAGTCATGTTCACCTTTCTTCAGTGGACCGTGGCGGGCGCCAAGCGCCCGGCTGGTCCGGTTGGCCCGCGCCGCCCGGCGCCCGGGGGGGCCTTTGAAGAGGGGCCTCTGTTCCTCACTTCACCGCCTCTCGCGTCACGAGAGAGGCGGTCCAGTCGGAAACGGAGGCTCCTGCAGGTCCCCGAGGCCCGTGGGTCTGGGCTGTCGGTTTGCGCCGCCGGACCACGTGGCCGGCAAGCGCGAGCGCCCCGTCCAGACCGGCCCGGGGCGCTTCACGGCTACGTCACTTGCGGATGCCGAGGCCGTCGATCAGGGCCTTGTAGCGGGACGGATCGATCCTCCGCAGGTAGTCGAGGAGCCGCCGCCGCTGGCCGACCAGCTTGAGCAGCCCGCGCCGGCTGTGGTGGTCCTTCTTGTGGGTCTTGAAGTGCTCGGTCAGGTAGTTGATCCGCTCGCTCAGGAGCGCCACCTGCACCTCGGGGGACCCGGTGTCCTTCTCGTGCTGGCGGTACTTCTGCACCAGCTCGGTCTTCTTCTCCTGCAGCATCGCCATATGTGCTTCCTCTCGAGTGTGCCGGTCACCGCCGCGGGGGCGAAGGCGTGCGCCGCGGGCGGCCGTGAACGGCCGTGAAGGCGGGTGTTTACGTCATCGGGTGGGGGGTGTCAACGCCCGGGCCGGGACTGGGAGGTGGGCTACTGGTTCAGTTGCCAGGCGCCGCGGTCCAGAGGGCTGTGCCGGCACCCCTGATCCCGGATGTGGTCCCTCCAACGCAACTTTGGGCGCCCAAAGTGGCTTTTGGGGGAGTCGTGTGCTCGAACCGCGCCGCCACCTTCTCTGTTGCGCCGGCGAAGGCACGAGGCGACTAGAGCAACCAGAGCTTCCCGCGCTGCGGGCCGTGCTGGCCCGGCACTTCTCCTGGCCAGCCTTCTGGGCGGCTGCACGTTGCCCGTCCCATTCAGTGCTTGACGCAGGACGGACCCTCGGTAGAAATGGGAAGATGCGCTTCTCTCCTCGGCCCGCTCGACCGCGGCTCCTGCTGGTCTGGCTCATGGTGCTCCTGGCAACGCCCGTCACGGGAGGCGCCGAGGTGCCGCCTTACGAGTCGCCCCACCTCCCGGGCTACCGCGCACTGAAGGTAGACGCGGGTCTCGGCCTGGACTTTGCGAGCAACCAGAATGACCGGACGGTCGAGGGGAGCGGGAAGGGATTCTACGGAGGCGTCGAGTACGTCTTGCGGCCCGAGTCATGGTTCTCACCCCGGCTCTACACCGGGCTGATCCTCGCCTTCCCGCGATCGGACTGCGGCCTCCAAGTGCAGCCGTGCGACGTGTCGGCCCAGTACGTGTTCGCTGGCGCCAAGGCCAGGGTGATGATCCCCATCCCCTGGGTCGCCCCGTTCATCGAGCTCGGACTCGGGGGCTCGCTGGGGCACTTCTCCACGCGGAGCGGCCAGGTCGTCGCCAGGCACACCGATGGCCTCGCCTACCACGTGCCCTACGCACTGGGTCTTGCCCTGGGAGCGCGCCGCCAGTTCGAGGTCGCCTTCACTTACCTCTCACACCCTGCACAGGCGCAGGTGTCGGGTGCGGTGGCGCTTGGAGTGCAATTCCCGCTCGACCAGTGACGTCGTCGCGGTGCACGGCCCACTGTTGTCCGCGCTGATCGTCCGGAAGCTCGTGGCGCGGGAGGACTTCGCCGACGCCCACCCCGTTGACCAGCTTTCCCTATCTGGGAACCTCCCTGCCCCGGCTCCGGGGGGGGGCCTGGGCCCCACCAGGCCCCAGGGACTGAAGCCTGGTCCACTATGCGAAGCGGTGCGGCAAGGCCACGCCGGAGCGGATGGTCGGCGACCGCACAAGCCGGCGGTGGCCACCAATTCCTTCGACTTTCGAATTAGTTCTGACGTCAGAACCGCACCCTCAGTACGTCCACGGAACTTCCGCTGGACTTGCGCGAGCTTGGAAGTTGTAGAACTGGTGAAACAGTTGAAGGAGGAGAAGTCATGAAGCGCAAGGCTGCGAAGAGCTCGGCGTTCTCGAAGCTGAAGGCGGGTCTCGAAGACGCCATCGCGTACCACCAGGGCGCCCGACAGTTGACCGTTCGCGATGTCGAGCTGATACCGCCGCCGCCCATGGGTGCCAAGGACGTGCTCGCCGTCCGTGTCCGCCTCCGCGTGTCCCAGGCCGCGTTTGCCCGCATCCTCAACGTAAGCCCGAGGACCGTCCAGGCCTGGGAGACGAGCGCCCGGCGCCCTTCGGACGCAGCGCTGAAGCTCCTGGCTGTCGCCAAGAAGCATCCCGAAGCCCTGCTCGCGTGAGCGCAGGAGCCTTTCGGCGTAACCCTCCGGGCGGGCGTCGCAGGCGACCGCCGTCCCGGGGTCGTGCCGCCCCATGGACTTCGGCGGATCGGCGTGATCTCGACGACGCCCGCCGCCTTCAGCTTCTTCGAGGGGCGCCCGGCGCGGGCGCCACCACCGGCGCGGTGATGACCCGGACCGGCCGGAGCCGCTCCGCCTTCACCTCGCCCACCGCCACCAGCGCGCCGTCGGGGCCGACCACCCGGCAGAGGCCGTCCGGCTCGCCGGGGCGGCTGAGCTGCCGGCCGCGAGAGAGTGCGATGGCCCCGTTGGCGTCCACGGTGGCCAGCGGGAAGAAGCTCACCGCCTCGGCCGGCGGGATGATGCGGCTGAGCAGCCCCGGCCGGTCGCTCGCCGCCAGCTGCTCCAGAACCTCCAGCGGGAGCGCCTCCTCGAGCGCGAAGGGGCCGGCCACGGTGCGGCGCAGCGCGCCGAGGTGGGCCGGCACGCCCAGCGCGCGGCCGAGATCGGCCGCCAGCGTCCGCACGAAGGTCCCCTTGCCGCATCGGACCGCCAGCTCGGCCCGCCGCAGCCCGTCGGGGCCGACCGGCCCCAGGCTGCCCAGCTCCAGCGAGTGGACCGTCACCCGGCGCGCCGTCCGCTCCACCGTCTCGCCGGCCCGGGCCGCCTCGTGGAGCCGCCGCCCGTCCACCCGCACCGCCGAGTACATGGGCGGCACCTGGTCGATCTCTCCCGTGAGCGGCGCCAGCGCCGCCCGGATCCCGGCCTCGGTGAGCGCCGACGGATCGCCGCGCTCGACGACGGTCCCCTCGGCGTCCTCGGTGGTGGTGGAGGCGCCGAAGGCGACGGTGGCGAGGTAGGCCTTGTCGCCCTCAACCAGCCAGCGCTGCAGCTTGAGGGCGTCGCCGAGGCAGACGGCCAGGAGGCCGGTGGCGGCCGGGTCGAGCGTGCCGGTGTGGCCGGCGTCGCGCGTACCGAGGGCGCGGCGAATCCGGCGGACCACGTCGTGCGAGGTCGGGCCGGCCGGCTTGTCGACGAGGAGGACGCCGTGCATCCGGAGAAGGCCCTACTTCTCGCCCTCGCCGCCCGGGGCGGCGCCACGGGCGCGGGCCTCGCGCAGCAGCCGGTCGATCCGGTCGCCGCGCTCCACCGACTCGTCGAAGACGATGCGCAGGTGGGGGGTGTGGCGGAGCCTGAGGTTGCCGGCCACCTCCCGCTGCAGGTACGTCGCGGCGGCGCGCAGCCCCTCCAGCGTCGACTTCTTCACCGGCTCGTCGCCGAGGATGGAGAGGTAGACGGTGATGTCCTTCAGGTCCGGCGCCATCTTGGCGCCGGTGACCGTGACCAGGCCGGTGATGCGCGGGTCCTTGAGGCCGCCGCGTGCCAGCACCAGCCCGAGCTCGCGCGCGAACTCGCTCGCCACCCGCGCCGGCCTGTCGTGTCCCATCCCCATGGCGTCTCCCGCGCGCCGATCGACCAGGCCTGCGGCGCCGCCTCACCGGCCGGCGCCACGTCGCCTAGTCGATCGACTGGCGGATCTCCTCCAGCTCGAAGCACTCGAGCACGTCGCCGGTCTTGAAGTCGGAGAAGCCGTCGATGCCGATGCCGCACTCCAGCGGCGCGGCCACCTCGCGGACGTCGTCCTTGAGCCGCTTCAGCGACACGATCTTGCCGGTCTGGACCGGCTTGCGGTCGCGCATGACGCGGCCGTGCGTGTTGCGCTTGATGACGCCCTCGGTGACCGCCGAGCCGGCGATGGTGCCGACCCGGGTGATGTTGAAGACCTGGCGGACCTCGGCCTTGCCCAGCGGCTTCTCCTTGATGATGGGCGGCAGCAGCGTCGCCATCTCCTCGCGGATCTTGTCGACCGCCTCGTAGATGATCTCGAAGAGCAGGATGCGGACCCCCTGCTGGCTGGCGATCTGCTCGACCTTGGTCTCCGGCTTGGTGTGGAACCCGACGATGACGCCCTTGCCGGCCGCCGCGGTGAGCACGTCCGACTCGGTGATGTTTCCGACGCCGGAGTCGAGGACCTTCACGCCGACCTTCTTGGTGGCGCACTTCTCCAGGGCCTGGCGGACCGCCTCGGAGGAGCCCTGCACGTCGGCCTTGACGACCACGTTGAGGGCCCGCTGGGTGGTGGCCTTCCCCTTGGCGAAGAGGTCCTCCAGCGTGGCCCGCTTGACCGAGGCCATCGCCTTGTTGCGCGACTTCTCGGCGCGGTGGACGGCCACCTCCTTGGCCGCCTTCTCGTCCTCCACCACGTCGAACTCGTCGCCGGCGGTCGGCACGCCGGAGAGGCCGAGCACCTCGACGGGGAAGCCGGGACCGACCTCCTTCACCGGCTCGCCGCGCTCGTTCATCATGGCGCGGACCTTGCCGTACTCGGAGCCGGTCACCAGCGCGTCGCCGATGCGGAGCGTCCCCTCCTGCACCAGCACGGTGGCCACCGGGCCTCGCCCCTTCTCCAGCTTGGCCTCGATGACCACGCCGGTGGCGAGCATCTCGGGGTTGGACTTGAGGTCGAGCACCTCGGCCTGCAGCGCGATGTACTCGAGCAGCTCCGGCAGCCCCTGCTTGGTGCGCGCCGACACCGGCATCATGATGGTGGTGCCGCCCCACTGCTCGCCCACCAGCTCGTACTCGGTGAGCTGCTGCATGACGCGCTCGGGCTGGGCGCCCGGCTTGTCGATCTTGTTGATGGCGACCAGGACGGTCACCCCGGCGGCCTTGGCGTGCTTGATGGCCTCGATGGTCTGCGGCATCACGCCGTCGTCGGCGGCCACCACCAGCACCACCAGGTCGGTGACCTTGGCGCCGCGCTCGCGCATGGCCGTGAAGGCCTCGTGGCCCGGCGTGTCGAGGAAGGTGATGGGGCCGTGCGCCGTCTGCACGACGTAGGCGCCGATGTGCTGGGTGATGCCGCCGGCCTCGCCACCGGCCACGTCGGCCTTGCGGATGGCGTCGAGGAGCGAGGTCTTGCCGTGGTCGACGTGGCCCATGACCGTGACCACCGGCGGGCGGTTGACCAGCTTCGACTCGTCGACGGCGATCTCGGGGATGTACTCCTCGACCTCGAAGCCCTGCTTCTCCACGGTGAAGCCGAAGTCGGTGGCCAGCAGCGCCGCCGTGTCGGCGTCGATGAGCTGGTTGATGGTGGCCATGGTGCCACCCTGCATGAGCTTGCGGATCAGGTCGGACGCCTTCACGCCCATGGCCTGGGAGAGCGTGGAGACCGAGATCGACTCCTCCATGCGGATGACCTTCTTGTGCTCGGCGCGCTCGGTCACCTGGGTCTTGGCCCCCTTCTTGGTCGGCCTCTTCTTCTTGCCGCGGACCGGCACGTAGGTGCGGTCCTGCATGGCGGCGGTCAGCAGCTCCTTGGGGTTGAGCGTCTTGGCGGCCTCCTCGGTGGGCCGCCCGGCGCCGCGCTTGTTCTTGTTCTTGTCGCGGCTGACGTCGATGAACTCGCGCTCGCGGCCCAGCGAGCCCGGGACCACCTTGAGCTCGCGGACCTCGCCGAGGGCGCGCGGACCGGGCGCGGCCGGGAAGCGGCCGCCGGAGCCGGTCGGCGGCGTGACGCGCCGGACCGGGATGAGCGGCCGCGAGAGGACCACCGCCTGCGTGGAGGTGGGGCGCTGCGTGCGCGGATCGATCTGTGGCCTGGGCGGCGCGGCCGAAACGGCCGGCGGCGTGGCGGTGGCGGCCGGCGCTACCGCCGGGGACGGTGCGGGCGCGGCGATGGCGGCGGGCGCCTCCGACTGGGCCGAGGCGGTCGCGGCGGCCGGCTCGGCGCCAGGCAGCGCGGCCTCGGCGATCACCGGCGAGGTGGACTCGGGCTCGCCGGCCGGCTCGAAGGCCGGCTCACCGGCCGGTGCCTCCTCCTCGGCGGGCGCCTGCTCCTCGACCGGCTCCGGGTGCGCGGCCACCGGGGCCGGCGCCGCGACGACCGGCGGCACCGGGATGGTCGACTTCTTGCGGACCACGAAGCCGGGTCCCGCCGCGCGTGGCGCGGGCGCCTTGGGCTTCTTCTCGCCGACGATCTTCTCGAAGGCAGCCTGGGCCTGATCGTCGTCGAGCGACGACGAATGGCTCTTCACCTCGAAGCCGAGCTGATGAAGCCGGTCGACGAGCTCCTGATTGGAGAGCTCGATCCCGTGCTCCTTGAGCTGCTTCGCCAGCTCGTGAACCCGCTTCTTGGACATATGTGCCGACTCCTAATCCCTGCCAACGACATCCCTGCCAACGACGACCGTCAACTCACCGCGGAGGGCGTCCGCGTCCCACGTCACATCCCCGCGCCGGAACGCCCGGGCGAAGCTGCGCCGCTTGAGGGCCCGCTCCAGGCAACCCGCCCCGCGGTGCAGCCACGCACCCCGCCCACCGCTCCGCTTCACGTCCACCACCACACGCGCTCCGTCTCCGACCCGGACCCGGGCCAGCTTCGCTTGCGCCGCGGCCTCGCCGCAGCCCACGCAGGTCCGGACCGGAGCGGTCACCCCAGGACCTCGTTGCGAACCTTGGCGGTGTCCAGCTCGGCGCGCAGCCGGGCCTCCTCCTCGAGGTAGACCCCGGCGGCGTGCTTGACCTGCCGCGCCTTCTTGACGCCCAGCCCCGAGCCGTCGCCGAGCCGGTTGACGTCGGTCTCGGCGTGGATCGACTCGACGGTCGGGTACCCGGCCGCCTTGAGGGCCTCGATGGTCTTCTCGCCGACCCCGCGGACGCGCGCCAGGCGCTCCTCCTGGGTCAGCGTGTCGGGGTGGCGCCGCGCCTCGGCGATGCGAGCCGCCTCGCGCTCCGCCTCGAGCTTCATCTCCTTCTCGGCGTCGAGGAAGGACTGCTCGCGGGCCCGCTTCTGCAGGTCCGGGATCATGTCGATGGTGAAGCCCGGGAACTGGGTGAGCATCTCCACCGCGGCGTTGGCCAGGTCCTGCGCCTTGCGGAAGCCGTGGGCGTAGAGCATCTCCTGGGTGGCCTCGGGGACGTCGATGGCCTCGAAGCTCTCCTTGGCGAACTCGTGCATCTCGCGGACGCGGGTCTCGCTGTTGATGTCGAGCTTCCACCCGGTGAGCTGCGACGCCAGCCGCACGTTCTGGCCGCGCCGCCCGATGGCCAGCGAGAGCTGGTCGTCGGGGACGATGATCTCCATGGCGTTGTTCTGGTCGTCGAGCAGCACCCGGCTGACCTCGGCGGGGGCCAGCGCGTTGCAGACGAAGCGGGCCGGATCCTCGTGCCAGGGCACGATGTCGATCTTCTCGCCGCGCAGCTCCTGGACCACGGCCTGCACGCGGCTGCCCTTCATGCCGACGCAGGCGCCGACCGGGTCGACGTCGGAGTCACGGGAGGAGACGGCGATCTTGGCGCGGCCGCCCGGCTCGCGGGCGGCGGCCTCGATGACCACCACGCCCTCGGCGATCTCCGGGACCTCCATCTCGAAGAGCTTGCGGAGCAGCTCGACCGTGGCCCTGGAGAGGATGATCTGCGGCCCCTTCGACTCGCGGAGCACGTCGATGACGAAGGCCTGGATCCGGTCGCCGGCGCGGTAGCTCTCGCGCGGCACCTGCTCGCGGACCGGCAGCACCGCCTCGGCGCGGCCCAGGTCCACGATGACGTTGCCGCGCTCGAAGCGTCGGACGATGCCGGTGATGACCTCGCCCTTGCGGTCCTTGTACTCGTTGAAGACGTTCTCGCGCTCGGCGTTGCGGGTGCCCTGGATCATCACCTGCTTGGCGGTCTGGGCGGCGATGCGGCCGAAGCCGCGGCGGAAGGTCTTGAGCTTGAGGAGGTCGCCCCACTGCTCGTCCTGGGCGCGGGCCTCGATCTCGTCCTCGGGCCGGTAGAAGATGGGGAAGTCGAGCTCGTCGCCGACCTCGGCCTCGATCCCCTTCTCCTGGGCGAAGGAGACCGGGATCATGTTGGCCGGATCCGCGATGGGCGCCTCCTCGGTCGGGTCCACCACGATGGTGAGGACCTGGAAGAGGTCGATCTGGCCGCGATCCTCGTCGTACTTGGCCTTGAGGTTGCGCTCCATCCCGAAGTGCCGCTTGGCGGCGCTCTGGATGGCCTCCTCGAGGATCTCGATCAGCTTGGGACGGTCGATGCCCTTGTCCTTGGCGACCTGGTCGAGGATCAGGTTCAGGTTCACGCTCTGCTGCATGGCTCAGTCCTTCCTGCGGAGCTCGGCCTCGAAGTCGTACTCGAGGTTGGCCTTGGCGATCTGGTCGTGCGGGACGCGGTGCAGCACCCCGTCGACGTCGATCTCGACGGTGCCGTCCTTGAATCCCTTGAGAGTGCCGGACCAGTGCTTGCGGCCGGGCGAGGCGGGGGCGGTGCCGAGCACCGGTCCGTAGGACTTGATGCGGGCACGCTGCCCGGCGAAACGTTCGAAATCCGAGGGCTTGCGGAGCGGGCGCTCCAGGCCGGGCGAGGAGACCTCGAGGTCGTAGGCCGGTTCGATGAACTCCTCGACGTCGAGGATGGGCTCGACGATCCGGCTGACCGCCTGGCAGTCGTCGATCCCGAAGCCGCCGGCCTTGTCGACGTAGAGCCGCAACGTCCAGCGACCGCCGGCGCGGGCCCACTCCACCTCGACCAGTTCGTAGCCGTCACGGACGAGGATCGGCTCGAGCAGCCGCCGCGCCTGCTCCGCGATCGGTTGATGTGCGATGCCAGTCATGTCCTCGAATCCAGAAAAGAAAAAAGTGGGCGCTGCTGCGGCCCACTTTCGCGCCCGGTCACCCGGGATACTCGAAAATGTGGGGGGTTAGGTAGCAGAACGAGGGACGCCGGTCAAGGCGAGCGGGGTGCTCGATGACCCGCCCGGGGGACTCGCCGTCCGCCACCCGAACCGCCTCCAGGACCGCCGGGATCCGGCTACCTGGCCGGCGTGTCGAGCCAGACGCCGAGCCCCTGCGCGTTGAGCTCGAGGTCGTTCCCGAAGACCTCCAGCGACTCGGCCTGGGGGAGCGGCACGCCGTGGGCGGCCAGGTCGGCCCGCAACTGCGCCGTCAAGCCGGCCTTGATGGCCTCATGGCGGCCGGGCCCTGGGGGAGCGGCGCGGGCCACGCGGACGTGTGCGTCGATGCTGCGGTGGAGCGCGGCGCCGTGGGCGTCGATGTTCCCCTCCACGCAGCCGTAGTGCGTCAGGAAGACCCGGAGCGGCCGCTCGGCGAGCATCCGGTCGAGCGTGGCGTGGAGCGCCGGCGGATCGAACTGCACCGGTGTGGTGGAGATGCAGAAGAAGGGGCCGTTCGGGCCACCGTCGGTCTCGCGGTAGCTCAGGCCGAAGGAGTCGCCGGTGAAGAAGCCGCGCGTGGCCTCGTCGAAGACCACGAAGTGGTGCTTGGCGTGGCCGGGGGCGTCGAGGAAGCGCAACGGGCGCGCGCCGAGATCGAGCGAGAAGCCGTCCGGCGCCTCCACCACCCGCTCCGCCGGGACCGGGACGGGCTCGCCGTAGAGAGAGCTGGTGGCCGCCTCGCCGTAGACCGCGACGGTGCCGGCCCAGAGCTTGGCGGGATCGACCATGTGCCGGGCGCCGCGCGGATGGGCCACCAGCGTGGCCCGGGGGAGCTCCCGCATGAGCGCACCGGCGCCGCCGGCGTGATCGAGGTGGACGTGGGTGACGATGACGTGGCTCACCGCCTCGCGGGCGATGCCGAGCTGCCGGAGCGCGGCGAGCAGGCGCGGCACCGTCTTGAAGTGGCCGGTCTCGACGATGGCCGCGGAGTCGCGGCCGCGGACGACGTAGCAGGCGGCGAGGCGCGGCCGGAGGTAGCCGGTGTCGACGAGGAAGACCCCGGGGGCGACCTCGCTGGCGGGCTGGGAGGTCATGTCACCTGGCCGGCGTGACGGCCGGCGGCCTCCACGGCCCGTCGAGGATGGAGGGGGGCTTCTCCCGCGGCCAGTGGAGCCGCGGCATCAGGTTGAACGCGCCGGGCGGTGCCGGCAGCCAGTTGGCCCCTGGCCTTGCCTGGCGAGTCCTTCTGGAGGAGCAGGTGGGGCATGGTTCCCTCTCTCTGTCAGCCGTGCGGCGGATGCGGCCCCGGACCACCGGGGGGGATTGGACCGGGACAGGAAGTATAGCGGAACGGGGAGCGCGTCCACCCGTTCGCCGACACGGGGAGGTGGGACCGTGAATCACGGTCGCCGGGCCCCCCGATTCGTGGTCTCCTGACGCCATGCGCTCCCACCGAACCCTGATCCTCGCATTCGCCCTGGCCGGCGCGATCGGCTGGGCACGGCCCGCCGCCGCCAGCTCCCAGGTCGAGCTCGGCCTCGGCGCCGACTGGCTGGCCTCGCCAAGGGAGGGAGCCTTCCAGCTGACGCTGGCCGGCGACAATTGGGTCGGCCAGCACCTCTCCTGGGGTGGCCGGATCGGGCTGCTGGTCCTCACCGATCCGAGCCGGTTCGGCGTGCCCATCGACTTCCGGCTGCGCGGCCACTTTGGCCGGATCTACGTCGAGGGGCTGGTGGGGCCGTGGTTCCTCCCCCGCGACAACGACGCGCTCCACTTCCACGGCGGGATCGGCTTCGGCCTGGTGACCAACCACGTGCGCGTCGGGCTGGAGGTCGGCTACCTCGACCCGACCTCCATGGTCGGGCTGCGGTTCGCCTTCCCGCTCTGACCTCCCGCGCGGCCAGCGGCGCGGGCCGCGCGCGCCCGGCCGGCGGCGTTATGGTGTCCGGGCATGTGCGGCCGCTTCTCGCTCACGCTCGCCGACCTCGCCGCGCTGGCCAAGGTTTGGGCCGCCGATCTCGACGTCCTGCTGGCGGAGCGCTGGCGGCCGCGCTTCAACGTGGCCCCCGGCCAGCCACACCCGCTCCTGCGCGAGGTGGCGGGGCGGCGGCGCATGGAGGAGGCCACCTTCGGCCTGGCCGGCCCGCGCGGCTCGCTGCTGCCCAACGCCCGGTCGGAGACGGCGGCCGAGCGGCGCAGCTTCGCCCGGCCGCTGCGCGAGGCCCGCTGCGCCGTACCCATCGACGGCTTCTACGAGTGGGAGGGGCCGGCCTCGGCCCGGCGACCGAGCTGGTTCCACCGAGCCGACGGCGCGCCGCTGCTGCTGGCGGCGGTGGCGGCGCCGGCGCCGGACGGGCGGCTCGGCTTCTCCATCCTGACCACCGGGGCCGTCGAGCCGGTGGCGCGGCTCCACGACCGGATGCCGGTGATCCTGCCGCCCGAGCTGGTCGCCTCCTGGCTCGCCGCCGGCCCCCCGCCGCTGCTCCCCGCGCCCGTGCCCGGCCTGCTGGCCGCGCGCCCGCTCTCGCCGCGCGTCAACTCGATCGCCCACGACGACCCGGAGTGCCTCGAGCCGGTGAAGGGGGAGGGTCAGCTGAAGCTGCTGTAGGCGGGCCGCTCACGCCACCTCGACCCGGTAGAGCGCCTCGTCGGCCCGTGCCACCAGCCGCTCGGCCATGGCCCGGGCGCCCGCCAGGTCGGTCTCCGGGAGCACGGCCAGGAACTCCTCGCCGCCCCACCGCCCCAGCAGGTCGGACTCGCGCAGCGCGGCGCCGGCGGCCTTGGCCAGGCCCCGCAGCACGGCGTCGCCACCGGCGTGGCCGTGGGTGTCGTTGGTCTGCTTGAAGAGGTCGATGTCGAGCAGGATGCAGGCGCAGCGGCGGTCGTGGCGCTGCGACCGGGACAGCTCCTCCTTGAGCCGCAGCTCGGTGAAGCGCCGGTTGTGGAGGCCGGTCAGCTCGACGGTGATGGCCAGCTCGACGATGCGCGCCTCGGCGGCGTTGAGCGGCGATGCAGGCTGGAGACCAGCCCGCCCAGCACCATCAGCAGCGCCACCGTTGTGAAGCCGAAGAGGCTGATGGCGATCCAGCGCGCCTGGACGACCCCCTTCTCCGTGTCGGTGACGTCGAAGGTCACGCTGATTTCGCCGCGGACCTGTCCGATCTGGTAGCCCTGGGCGGTGTGGCACTCCAGGCAGCTCTGCTCCACGCGGAGCAGCCCGAGGTAGCGGAACAGCACGCTCTCCCCGCGCCGCTCGCGGCCGGAGACCTCGGGCTCGCCGCGATCGAGCCGGGCCAGCACCAGCGCGCCGAAGATGGTCCTGGCCCGGGTCGCGATCTCCGCCTCGATGGTCCGCCCCGTGCTCAGCGCCAGGCCGGTGCAGAGGCCCGACACCGCAAGCAGGATCACCAGGCTCAGGTTGATGAAGAAGGCGCGCCAGTGACCACGCGTGGTTGGCACGACGTCCATCTTGGAGTCGTAACCCTGCGCTGTGCGTCACAGCGAACCGCCGGGCGGGTTGGCTCAAGTGGGGGCAGGCCGGCCACGCCGCGCCCCACCTTGTCCGGCCGTGGCGCTGCCACTACCATGCGACGTATTCCGGCCCGCCCCTCCATCCTCGTCCGCGCTCGCCAGGAGCTGCGCGCCGCCCTCGGCCTGGGGCGAGTGCGGGGCTTCGCCCGCTTCGCCAGGGCGGTCCAGGGCCGGTCCGGCCTGGAGATCGGCGGGCCCAGCCCGGTCTTCACGCGCACCGATCGGTTGCCGCTCTACGACCGGGTGGGCGCGCTCGACAACTGCGTCTTCGCCTCCTCGACGGTCTGGGCCGAGCAGTCGCACGGTTACGCCTTCAGCCCGCGCCGCCCGGCCGGGCGCTGCCACATCCTCGACGCCAGCGCGCTCACCGGGCTGCCCGACGGCGGCTACGACTTCGTCATGTCGGCCCACGCCCTGGAGCACCTGGCCAACCCGGTCAAGGCCCTGCGCGAGTGGCTGCGGGTGCTGCGGCCCGGGGGGCCGCTGGTGCTGGTGCTGCCCGACCGCCGCCACACCTTCGACCACCTGCGCCGGCCAACCCCGGTGGCGCACATGCTCGAGGACGCGGCGCGTGGGGTGGGCGAGGACGACCTGGCCCACCTCTCGGAGATCCTGGAGCTGCACGACCTCTCTCGGGACCCGGGCGCCGGAACCCCGGAGCAGTTCCGGGCCCGCTCGCAAGGCAACGCCACCAACCGCTGCCTGCACCACCACGTCTTCGACGAGGCCAACGCCCGCGGGCTCCTGCAAGCGGTGGGGCTGGAGGTGGAGGTGGTTGAGCCGGCCGGGCACCTGCACCTCTGCCTGCTGGCCCGGGCCCCGGGCGGCGTCAGGCGACCGGCCCGGGGGCCAGCAGGATCCCCTCCAGCGTCTCCACCGAGCGCGCCCAGGTGAAGCGCTGGCTCATGGCGTGGCCGCGCGCCGCCAGCGCGGTGCGGTAGTCCAGGTCGACGATGAGCCGCTGCAGCCCCGCCGCCACGCTCTCCGGATCTCGCGGCAGCACCACCTCGGCCGTCTCCCCGGCGATGGCGTAGGCCTCGGTCCCGGGCGCGGTGGTGATGGCCGCCAGCCCGCAGGCCATGGCCTCGATGGGGAAGAGCGGGAAGCTCTCGTACCAGGAGGCGCTCAGCAGCAGGTCGGCGCGGCGGTAGGCCTCGGCCAGCAGGCCGGGCTGGAGGAAGCCGAGGTCCTCGTAGGCGGCGATGGGGTTGTCGGCCGGCAGGGCCGCGCCACCGTAGACCTGCCAGCGCACCCTGGTGGCGGGCAGCCGCTGCCGCACCAGGCGGACCGCCTCGGCCATCTCCTTGAAGCCCTTCCAGGCGATGCCGCGCCCGCCGAAGCTCAGCACCACCACCTCGTCGGCGCGGCGCGCCACCTTCGGCTCCCCGTTGAAGACCTTGAGGTCCACCGCGTTGGAGCACAGGTGCGTCTCGCCGCCGGGCGCCGCCTCCCGTACGCGGGCCTGCAGCCAGGGGGAGTTGGCGATCATGCGCAGCCCGAGCCGGTAGCTGGCCCGGGCGTCCAGCTCCGCCAGGTGGGGGTCGGTCGACTCCTCGCGGAAGTAGGGCTCGAAGTGCTGCATGAAGTAGCAGCGCCGCCCGGTGCCGAAGAGGGCCACCGCCAGCGCCGTCTCGTAGAAGGTGGCCACGGTGACGTCGGCCTCGGGCAGCGCTTCGCGGAGGTGCTCCAGCGACACGGCGCGCCGGATGGCATAGGGCAGGCGGCCGGCGCTGGCCCGCAGGGCCAGGATGTCCGCGGCGGTGCGGGCCTCGCCGCGCCGGGTGCGCAGCCCCCGCGATAGCGGAGAGGCGGCGGCCAGGAGGGCGGCCTTCAGGGCGGCGCGCCGGTGACGCCAGCGGAAGGTGGCGGGGTCCTGGGCCAGGACACGGTAGCCGCCGCGGCACCAGCGCGGCTCCAGCGACGGCAGCATGGGCACCACCATGACCTGGTGGCCGCGCTCGGCCAGCCCGGCGGCGTACTGCATGATGCAGGCGATGCCGCCGCTGAACCGGGTTGGATGAAACGTCGGGACCACGAAGGCGATGCGTGCCATGTCCGTCCCTAGAGCAATCGGCCGGCCGCCTGCAGGGCCGCGGCCACGACCTGGTCCATGTTGAGGTAGGTGAAGCGCCCGAGCCGCCCGATGAACATGGTGTCGCGCTCCCTGGCCGCCAGCTCCCCGTAGGCCGCCGCCAGCCGGTCGCTCTCGGGGTCGTGGACCGGGTAGTAGGGATCCCCCTCCGCCTGCGAGTACTCGCGGACGATGGAGGTCCCGGGGTGCACCTGGCCGGTCAAGTGCTTGAACTCGGTGATGCGGGTGAAGTCGTTCTCGCTCGGGTAGTTCACCACCCCCACCGGCTGGAAGCGCTCGACGCCGGGGAGGTGCTCATGCTCGAAGCGGAGCGAGCGGTAGGGGAGGCGCCCCAGTGGGCAGCCGAAGTAGGCGTCGAGGGGACCGGAGTAGACCACCGGCCCGCGCCAGGGACGGGCCCGCACCTCCTCCCACTCCACCCCGAGCTCGAGGCGGATGTTGCGGTGGTGGAGCATGCGCTCGAACATGGCCGTGAAACCGTGGAGCGGCATGGCCTGGTGGCGATCGGCGAAGTAGCGATCGTCGCGGCTGGTCCGCACCGGGATCCGTGACGTCACCCGGGAGGCGAGCTCGGAGGGATCCCGCCCCCACTGCTTGCGGGTGTAGCTGCGGAAGAAGGTCTCGTAGAGGTCGCGCCCGACCGCGTTGAGGACCACGTCCTCGGCCGTGCGGATGGGGTCGCGGTGCTCGCGCACGCGCTCGTAGTGGGCCGCCACCCCGGCCTCGTCCAGCTCCAGGCCGTAGAGCCGGTTCACGGTGTCGAGGTTGATGGGGATGGGGTAGAGGCGGCCCTTCACCGAGGCCAGGACGCGGTGATGGTACGGCCGCCAGTCGGTGAAGCGCGACAGGTAGTCGAACACCTCGTCGGACTGGGTGTGGAAGATGTGCGGGCCGTACCGGTGGACCAGCACGCCGGCGGCGTCGGTCTCGTCGTACGCGTTGCCGCCCACGTGCGGCCGGCGGTCGATGACCAGCACCTGGCGGCCGGCGCTGGCGAGCCGCTCGGCCACCACGCTCCCCGCGAACCCAGCGCCGACGACTACGGTCTCCATGGTCCTCCTGTTGCGGCCGGACCGGCCAATCCGCGGTCCACTCCGGGAGGCCAGGGATCCGCCTGCCGGGCCTGCCGGGAAGCGGGCTGGACCCTCGCACGGCTCTGCGTTCAGTCGCAAGAGTCGTCCGGGGAGCCAGTGACCGGTGGAGTGGCCTCGCGGGGCGCCCCACCGAGGCGAAGCTCCCCGGGTTCAGGGCTCCGCTCGCCCCGGCGTCAGCCTCAGCCCCAGCAGCCACTCGCGGTTCCCCGCCGGCCCCTGGATCGGGCTCTCGGCGTGGCCCATCACCTCGAAGCCGAGCTCCCGCGCCGCGGCGGCCACGCCCTCGAGCGCGGCCAGCCGCTTCGAGTCCTCCCTCACCACCCCGCCCTTCCCCACCTCGCCCTTGCCCACCTCGAACTGCGGCTTCACCAGCAGCAGGGCCCAGCCTCCCGGCTTCAGGATGGCCCGAACCGCCGGGAGGATGAGCTTGAGCGAGATGAAGGAGAGGTCGCCAACCACGAGATCGACTTGCTCGCCGAGCGCCTCGGCGGTGAGGGCCCGGGCGTTCTCCCGCTCGCGCACCACCACCCTAGGGTCGCCGCGAACCTTGTCGTGGAGCTGGCCGTAGCCGACGTCCACGGCGTGGACGCGCGCCGCGCCGCGCTGGAGCAGGAGATCGGTGAAGCCGCCGGTCGAGGCGCCCAGGTCGGCGCAGGTGAGGCCGGCGGGCGAGACAGGGAAGACCTCCAGCGCCTTCTCCAGCTTGAGCGCGCCGCGCGAGACGTACTTCTGCGGCGCCGCGCCCTCCTTGAGCCGGAGCGGCAGCGCCTCGTCCACCAGTTGCCCGGGCTTGTCTACGCGCGCCTCGCCGGCCACCACCGCGCCGGCCATGACCAGCGCCTGCGCCTTGGCCCGCGACTCGGCGAGGCCGCTCTCCACCAGGAGCAGGTCGATCCGCCGCCTCGGCACCCGGCGCCCTAGGCGACCCCGCGCGCCTTCTTCTCGCCGACCAGCGCCCGGCAGGCGGCCACGATGGCCGCCGCGTCGATGCCGGCGTCGATGCGCTGGCGCGGCTGCTCGGCGTGGGTGATGAAGCGGTCGGGGATGCCGAGCCGCTTCACCCGCAGGCCGCCGGCGACCAGGCCGTGCGCCTCGAAGGCCTCCAGGCAGGCGGACCCGAAGCCACCGGCCAGCGCGTTCTCCTCCACGGTAACGACCCGGCGGATGGCCGCCGCCTCGCCGCAGATGAGCGCCTCGTCGAGCGGCTTCACGAAGCGCGGGTCGATGACGCGGGCGTCGAGGCCGCCACGCGCCAGCTCCTCGGCCGCGGCCAGCGCCGGGGCCAGCGTCGAGCCGGCCGCCACCAGCAGCAGGTCGGGCTTGGCGCCGCCGCGGCGGACCACCCGCCCCTTGCCGATGTGGAGCACCGCCGCCGGGCCATCGACGGACACGCCCAGCCCGGCGCCACGCGGGAAGCGGAAGGCGCAGGGGCCCGGCTGCCGCAGCGAGGTGTGGAGCATGTCCCGCAGCTCGGCCTCGTCGGAGGGCGCCATCACCACCAGGTTGGGGATGCAGCGCAGGTAGGAGAGGTCGAACGCGCCCTGGTGCGTCTTGCCGTCGGCCCCCACCAGCCCGCCGCGGTCGAGCGCGAAGGTGACCGGCAGCTCCTGGAGCGCCACGTCGTGGATGATCTGGTCGTAGGCGCGCTGCAGGAAGGTCGAGTAGATGGCCACCACCGGCCGCATCCCCCCGCAGGCCAGGCCGGCCGCGAAGGTGACGGCGTGCTGCTCGGCGATGCCGACGTCGTAGGTCCGCTCCGGGAAGGCCTTCTTGCACTTGATGAGGCCGGTCCCCTCGAGCATGGCGGCGGTGATGGCCACCACCTTGTCGTTGGCCTTCATCTCCTCGATGAGGGCCTCGGCGAAGAGGTCGGTGTAGGCCTTGGGCGCCGGCTTCTTCACCGACTTGCCGGTGGCCACGTCGAAGAACGAGAGCCCGTGGCCGCGCGTGGCGGGATCCGACTCGGCCGGGTGGTACCCCTTCCCCTTGTGCGTGATTACGTGGAACATGACCGGGTCGCCGAAGAGGGCCAGCTTCTGGAACGTGTCCACCAGCGCCGCCACGTCGTGGCCGTCGGCCGGGCCGACGTAGTGGAAGCCGAGCCCCTCGAACATCACGCCCGGGGTCACCAGCGCCTTGGCGGCGACGATGCCGTGGCGGATGGCGTCGATGGCCTCGTGCCCCTTGGGCAGCTTCTCGAGGAACTCCTTCACGCCCTTGCGCCAGCGGTTGTAGGTGCGCGAGGTGAACTTCTTCGAGAGCCACTCGCCCATGGCGCCGACGTTGGGCGAGATCGACATCGCGTTGTCGTTGAGC
This sequence comes from Myxococcales bacterium, assembly GCA_021806645.1. Lineage (GTDB taxonomy): Bacteria > Myxococcota > Myxococcia > Myxococcales > Anaeromyxobacteraceae > JADKCZ01. Next base: position 86,298 of record JAJZQX010000004.1, read on the forward strand.
ACCACGACCAGGTCGCGCTTCAGGTAGCCGGCCTGGTTGAGCCCCTCGAAGGCCTCGCCGCCGGTCATGGCGCCGTCTCCGAGCACCGCCACCACCTTGCCGGGCTGGCCGGAGAGGTGCTTGGCCTCGATCATGCCGAGGGCGGCCGAGATGGCGGTGGAGGCATGGCCCACGCCGAAGGCGTCGTGCTCCGACTCGTGCCGCTCCGGGAAGCCGGCCAGGCCGCCCTCGGTCCGGATGGTGCGGAACCGCTCGCGCCGGCCGGTCAGCAGCTTGTGGGCGTAGGCCTGGTGGCCCACGTCCCAGACCAGCTTGTCGGTCGGCGACGAGAAGACGTAATGGAGCGCCACGTTCAGCTCCACCGCGCCCAGCGAGGAGCCGAGGTGGCCGCCGTTGGCGGCGCAGGTCTCGATGATCTCCTCGCGGATCTCCGCGCAGAGCGCCGGCAGGTCGGCCACGGCGAGCTTCTTCAGGTCGGCGGGCGAGTCGATCGCGTCGAGCAGGCGGCCCATGATCGTCTCCTCCTTCACTTCTTCCGGTCGATGAGGTGACGGGCCAGCGCGCGCAACGCCGCTGCGCGCGGACCCAGGGGTGAAAGGGCGGTGAGCGCCTCGGCCAGCAGCGCCTCGGCGCGGGCCCGGGCGGCCTGCTCGCCGAGGAGCGAGGGGAGCGTGGCCTTGCCGGCGGCGGCGTCCTTGCCGGCCCGCTTCCCCAGCGTGGCGGTGTCGGCGGTCAGATCCAGCAGGTCGTCGGCGATCTGGAAGGCCAGGCCGAGCTTCAGGCCGACCGGGTAGACGGCCGCGGCGGCGGCGCCGGCGCAGCGCGCCCCGCCGGCGATCGAGGCGGCCAGCAGCGCGCCGGTCTTGGTGCGCATTAGCGTTAGCACCTCGGCCTCGCCGAGCGGCCGGTGCTCCGCCTCGATGTCCCGCTGCTGCCCCTCGACCATGAGGAGCGCGTTGTCGGCCAGCAGCCGCGCCAGCTCGCCGGGCCCTGGCTCGGGCGCCGCCAGCAGGTGGGCGAAGGCCAGCGACTGGAGCCCGTCCCCGACCAGCACCGCGGTCGCCTGGTCGAAGGCGACGTGGACCGTGGGCCGTCCGCGGCGGAGGTCGTCGTCGTCCATGGCCGGCAGGTCGTCGTGCACCAGCGAATAGGTGTGGATGCACTCCATTGCCAGCGCGAAGCGCATCGCCAGCGACGGGTCGGAGACGTCACCCCCGTGGGCCTCGCAGGACGCCAGGACCAGCGCGGGCCGGAGCCGCTTGCCGCCGCCGAGCAGCGCGTACTTCATGGCGTCCACCAGCCGGGCCGGGGCCACGCCGCGGCGGGACTCGACGACCGCGGTGAGGCCGGCCTCCACGCGCGCGGAGGTCGACCGCAGGTAGGGCTCGATGGCGAACGGATCGCTCACGGATGGGGCCTTCTAGCATGGCCCGGCCGAGCGGTGAAACCGCCATGGATCCAGGGCTCAAGGAAGGCCATGCCCAACCGGCCGAAGGCGACCGTGGCGATGACCCGTACCCGGCCGCGGCCGACCACCCGGGCCGCGAAGAGGCCGGGCGGGATGGGCCGTCCGTCACCGATCAGGAGCCGAACCGAGTTCCCCCGGCCCGCCGGCGGGCCGGTTTCACCGCGGCAGCTGGGCGACGAACCGCTCCCAGAGCTCGGGTCGCCGGCGGGAGTACATCCCGCGCTCGAGGAAGCGCTCGAGGAACTGGACGTTCTCCTCGAGCAACTCCGGCCGATCGCGCCGCAGGGCCAGCGCCCGCTCGATGGCCGGCACGACCAGCTCACCGGCCTCGACGTGGACCATCCCCTCGATGGGGAGGGGGATGAGCGTCCGGATGGGCCGGAAGTCGCTGGTCACGATCAGCGATCGCGCGTAGATGGCCTCGTAGTGCCGGTAGGACCACGGGGCGTTCCCCTCCGGCGTCAGCGCCACCCGGCTCTGCTGCAACGCACGGAAGTACCGCCGGAACGGCACCTTGTCACGTATCGTGAAGTGCGACAGGTCGCCGTACCGCTCCTTCAACCACGGCGCCATGGTCCGGGCCAGCAGGCCGCCCCAGAGATCGAGGTGGCCGCCTCGCGCCTTCAGCTCCAGGAGCCAGTCCACCCGCTGGTTGGAGGCGAGCGCCGGGTCGCCCCCGGTGGCGGCGCCGAGAAACAGGACGTCGTACCGGAGCGGCGGGGCGGCGAGGCCGAGCGCCCGGCGAAGGCGGCCAGCCTCCAGCGCCAGCCGCAGCTTGCCATAGCGCCGGATGGGCGCGACCCCCATCCTCACGCCGAAGTCCCAGCGCGCGTCGGTCCACGCCTTCAGGTAGAGGCCGGAGATTCCGAGCAGCAGTGGACGGTTGGCCTCGGTCCAGAGCGGATGGCGGTGGTCGAAGAGGTCGTAGAGGACCACCCGGCGACCGCGCAGCGCCGCGAGGTGGCGTTCTGTCACCGGGCTGGGGAGGCCGAGGAAGACCGTCTCGGCGCTCACCGGGCCACCCCGCAGCAGGTCGGCCGCCGAGCAGCAGCCGACCGCGCCGAAGCCGGCGAAGGTGCGGAGGAACTGGACCAGCGTGCGGCCGTTGACGCCGCGCCCGTGGCCGGGCATCTCGCTCATCACCACCAGGAACTTGCGCAACTTCGGCTCTCCTCGGCCAGCCCAAAGTGGATTATCGTCCGCCCTCGTCACTTCGCCATGATCACCTTCATAGTCTGCTCCATCCGGGAAGATCACCTGTCCGGCCTCGCCGAGAACCTGGCCGCCACCGCCGGCGTCGAGTTCGAGCTGCTGGCCCATGACAACCGTGAGACGCGATGGGGCCTGGCGCGCGTCTACAACCGGCTCGCCGGACGGGCGCGGCATCCCCTCCTCTGCTTCGTCCACGAAGACGTCCGTTTCCTCTCCCCGCCGGGATGGGGACGGGAGATCACGGCCTTCTACTCGGCCCACCCGGAGGCGGGCGTGGTCGGCTTCGCCGGGTCCCAGGTCAAGACTCGCGCCGATTCAGGCTGGGGCAACCTGCGGCCCTACAACCGGCAGAACCTGGTGCAGCACGGCGGCTCGGGAGGCGCGCGGACCATCCGGCTCAACCCCGCGCGCGAGCCGTTCTCGCGGGTCACCGTGCTCGACGGCCTCTGCCACTTCGTGCCGAAGGCGGTCTGGGAGACCCACCGCTTCGACGAGGTGACCTTCCCGGGCTTCCACCTCTACGACCTCGACTTCAGCACCCAGGTGGCGTTGGACCGGTCCAACTTCGTCTGTCACACCGTGCTGGCCGAGCACTTCTCGCCCGGCTCCTGCAACGAAGCGTGGGGCGTGGCGACCGACGACTACCACCTCAAGTGGAGCGCGAAGCTGCCGATCTCCTGCGTGCCGCTCACGCCGGACCAGCTGGAGCGCTGCGAGGCCTACAGCGCCTACCGCGCGCTGCGCGAGCTGCTCAAGAAGCCGGGGATCAGCCACGGGCGGCTCGAGCAGGCCTGGGCCGACTACCGGGTCCACGCCCGGCCCGGCTACGATCTCCGGCTGGTGCGTCACCGGCTTCGCGCCGCCTGGCGCCGTTTCAGGGCGCGCTGGGCGCAAGAGCCGCGGCCGCGCACGCCGCCGCCACGTGCGGCGCCCAGAACTTGAGGTGCCGTCCCTTGTACCAGCCGTGCGCCGCCATTGGCAGGTGACCGCCGGCCATGCGGAAGAGCCGGTCCGGGTTGATGTCCCAGGAGAAGGCGAGGGCCTCGTCCACCAACGGGGTTCGGTGCGGGTGGCCCCGCTTCGACGGCTCGACGCTCCAGAAGATGTCCTCGTGGAAGTGGTGGGTCCCCTGGTTGCGCAGGTAGTGGTCGATGACGTCCTTCATCACCAGGCTGAGCCGGTGGTGGGTCTCGACCTTGCGCAGCGAGAAGCCGCCGTTGCCGACCCGGTTGCGCGTCTCGTACCGGTAGACCTTGTCCTGCACGCCCAGGAAGAGCTTGCTGAGCGCCATCTTGGCCTGGTGGATGCGGACGCTCACCTCGGTCTTGGAGACCCACGGCGCGCCGACGTAGTCGTAACCCCGGGCCACCCAGCCGGCCAGCTCGTCGCGGAAGACGAAGACGTCGAGCTGGCAGATGAGCAGGTAGGCGCTCCCCATGAACCGCTCGTAGAACCCGGTGGAGAGCAGGAGCCGGTTGTAGCCCTGGATCGACTCGAAGAACCCGGGGTCGAAGGTCTCCACCGCCTTGAAGGGAAAGCGGGTCTCGAGCTCCCCGGTGTCGAGCCCGGCCGGCTTCACCATCACCAGGTGGTGCGCCCCCAGCACCCGGAACACGCTCTCCAGCGAGATGGCCTCGTTGGCGTCGAGAAAGGGCCGGTAGACCGGCACCACGACGGAGAGTTGACTGGCGGGGAGCCCGGGCATGTCCCCCGGCAACCTACCCAATGTCGGAGGATATCGCCAACGGGCGTCGCGGCCATCTGGTACAACACGCGGCCATGACCTCCTCGCGCAAGGGCATCATCCTCGCCGGCGGCGCCGGCACCCGGCTCTACCCGGCCACCCTGGCGGTCTCCAAGCAGCTCCTGCCGGTCTTCGACAAGCCGATGATCTACTACCCGCTCACGGCCCTGATGCTGGCCGGGATCCGCGAGGTGCTGATCATCTCCACGCCGCAGGACACGCCCCGCTTCGAGGCGCTGCTGGGCGACGGCACGGCCTGGGGGATGCGCTTCGAGTACACCGTGCAGCCGAGCCCCGACGGGCTGGCGCAGGCCTTCATCCTCGGCGCCGGGTTCGTGAAGGGGGGGCCTTCGGCGCTGGTGCTGGGCGACAACATCTTCTACGGCCACGAGTTCCAGCAGATCCTCAAGGCCGCCGACGCCCGCCGCGACGGCGCCACGGTCTTCGCCTACGCGGTCCACGACCCGGAGCGGTACGGGGTGGTGGAGTTCGACGCCACCCGGAACGTGCTCAGCATCGAGGAGAAGCCGGCCAGGCCCAGGTCGCGCTACGCCGTCACCGGCCTCTACTTCTACGACGAGACGGTGGTGGAGCTGGCCCGGCAGGTGCGTCCCTCGGCGCGCGGCGAGCTGGAGATCACCGACCTCAACCGGCTCTACCTGGAGCGGAAGAAGCTCACCGTCGAGATCATGGGGCGCGGCTACGCCTGGCTCGACACCGGCACGCACGAGTCGCTCATGGAGGCCGGGCAGTTCGTGGCCACCATCGAGAAGCGGCAGGGGCTCAAGATCTCCTGCCCAGAGGAGGTGGCCTGGCGCCAGGGCTGGATCGACGACGCCGCGCTGGAGCGCTGCGCCATCGCGCTGGGCAAGTCGAGCTATGGCCAGTACGTCCACGGCCTGCTCGGCACCAGGGTGTTCTGACGCCATGAAGGCGCATCCCACCAGCCTGCCCGGGGTCTTCCTGGTGGAGCCGGCCGTCTTCGGCGACGCCCGGGGGTTCTTCTACGAGAGCTTCAACCAGCGGGAGCTGGAGGCGGCGCTCGGCCGCGAGCTCCGCTTCGTGCAGGACAACCACAGCCGGTCGGCGCGCGGCGTCCTGCGCGGCCTCCACTACCAGCTGCCGAGGCCGCAGGGGAAGCTGGTGCGGGTGGTCCTCGGCGAGGTCTTCGACGTGGCCGTGGACCTGCGGCGCGACTCGCCCACCCGGGGGCGCTGGCTGGGCGAGGTGCTCTCCGCCGGGAACAGGCGGCAGCTCTGGATCCCCGAGGGGTTCGCCCACGGCTTCCTGGTGCTCTCCGGCGAGGCCGAGTTCCTCTACAAGACCACCGACTACTACGCCCCCGAGCACGAGCGCTGCATCCGCTGGGACGACCCGAGCATCGCCATCGCCTGGCCGGCCACCGGCGGTCCGCCGCTGGTCTCGGCCAAGGACGCCCGGGGGCTGTCGCTGGCCGAGGCGCCTCTCTTCGACCTTTAGTGCCCCACGCCGGGGCCAGCCAGGATCTCGCGGATCCGGCCGGTCAGCCCGCCCATGTCGATCGGCTTCGAGAAATAGGCGACCGCCCCGACCTCGATCCCGGTCCGCTCGTCCTCCGGTCCCTTGCGCGCCGAGATGAAGATGACCGGGATGTCGGCGAAGGTCGGGTTGCGCTTGATGGCCCGGCAGAGCTCGAAGCCGTCGATCCAGCTCATCATCACGTCCAGCAGGATCACGTCGGGGCGATCGACGTGCATGGCGGAGATGAGCCGCAGCCCGTTGGCGGCCTGGCCGACCTCGAACCCCTCCAGCTCCAGCGCCAGCGTCAGCATCTCGCGGGTGTCGCGGTCGTCGTCGACGATGATGACGCGCGGGCGGGCCGCGACGGGGCTGGCGGCGGCGGTCACGGCTCGACCCGGTCCAGCGGCGCGACGGTCTCGACGCCGGCCGCGTCCTTCACCAGCTGCTCGACCCGGCGCTCGGCCTCGTCCAGCTTCAGGCCCGCGTCGCGGGCCAGCTTGACGCCCTCGGCGAACCGCTCCACCGACTGCTCCAGCGAGAGGTCGCCGGCCTCCAGCGCCTCGACCACCTTCTCGAGGCGCCCCACCAGCGCGTCGTAGGACGCCTCGGCCGCCCTCTCCGGCTTGTCGCTCGTCTTCGCCACCATCTCCATTCACTTAGCCCCGCCATCCCGGAGGGTCAACCGGAACCCCCGCCGGCGCCGCCGCGGCCCCGTCCCGGCACCGGATCGTCACCGGCGTCCAGCGCCGTCACCTCGGCGTCGAGCCAGCCCTCCCCCAGCGCCACCCGCAGCGGCTGGCCCGGGGCCATGGCCACGCTCCGCGTCACCAGCTTCCCGTCGCTGAGCGCCAAGGCGAAGCCGCGCTTCAGCAGCCGGGCCACGTTGGCCGGCTCCAGCCGTGCCGAGAGCCCGGCCAGCCGAAGCGCCTCGCGCCGGAAGGTGGCCGCCTGCCACCCCTCGAGCCGCCGCCGCGCCGCCTCGACCCGGCCTCGCAGCGCCTTGAGCCGCGCCCTCGGCTCGGCCCGGGCCAGGCGCACCCGCAAGGGCTCCAGCCTGGCCCGCCCCGCCTCGACGGGCCGCAGCGCTCCCGCCTCGGCCCGCCGCGCCAGGTCCTCCAGCCGGTGACGCTGCGTCGAGAGCAGGTGGGTGGGGTCGCCCAGCTCCGCCTGCAGCGCCCGCAGGTCGCGCCGCCGCCCGTCGACGGCCCCGGTCATGGCCCGGTGGAGCCGCCCGCGCAGCCCAGCCAGCTCCGCCAGCAGGTCGTCCCGGACCGGCGCCACCAGCTGCGCCGCGTGCGTCGGCGTGGCGGCCCGGGCGTCGGCCACCAGGTCCGCCACGGTCACGTCGGTCTCGTGCCCGACCGCCGAGACCACCGGCACCGGCGAGGCCGCGATGGCGCGGGCCAGGAGCTCGTCGTTGAAGGCCCAGAGGTCCTCGCGCGAGCCGCCGCCGCGCGTCACCACGATCACGTCGGCGCCGTGGCGCGCCAGCGCCATCACCGCCGCCGCCACCGTCGCCGCCGCCCCCTCGCCCTGCACGCGGCAGGGCGCCACCAGCACCGGCAGCCCGGGGAAGCGGGTGTGGAGCACTCTCAGGAAGTCGCGCAGGGCCGCGGTGGTGGTGCTGGTGGCCACCCCGACCCGGCGCGGCAGGAACGGCAGCGGCCGCTTGCGCGCCTCGGAGAGCAACCCCTCCGCGGCCAGCCGCGCCTTCAGCTGCTCGAGCTGCAGCGCCAGCGCGCCCGCGCCGTGCGGCTCCACCCCGGTCGCCACCAGCTGGTACTTGCCGTGGGGTGGGTAGATCTCGACGCGGCCGTGCGCCACCAGCTCCAGCCCCTCCTCCAGCTCGAAGCGGAGCCTCCGGGCCTGCGCGGCCCAGAGCACGCAGGGGAGCGTGGCCCCCTCGTCCTTGAGCGTGAAGTAGACGTGGCCGCTCGACTGCACCCGCAGGTTGGCCACCTCACCGCGGACGTGGACGTCGTCGAAGCGGGGCTCGACGGCGGCCTTGAGCGACTGCGTGAGCTGCAGCACGGTGAGCGGCTGGGCCGGTCCGGCCGGGGTCCGTGGCGCGAACAGGTCGCCGGTCTCCGTCGCCGGCGGCCGGCGCGGCGGACGGTTCACCGGCCCCTCCCTCTCGCGTGCTGGCGCAGTGAAAGCAGCCGCGCCAGCAGCTCGTCTACCCGGACCTGGGACTCCAGCCGCCACGGAGCCAGCGAGCGTCCCGGCCCGACGTGCACGCCCAGCACCAGCGGCATCCCCACCGCGAAGGCGTCCTCGTCGGTCACGTCGTCGCCGAGGTAGAGCGCCGCGCCCAGCGTCAGCCTGGCCAGCAGGGCCCGGAGCGCGTCTCCCTTGTTGGGAAACTGGCGCGGCAGGATGTTGAGCACCTTCTTGCCGGCCACCAGCCGCGTCCCGGTGAGCTGGTTGGCGGCGGCGTACGCGGCCTGCTCGGCCCGCCGCCAGGCCCGGTCCAGCCCGTAGTGGACCGCCAGCGTCGATCGCTTGTCCTCGAAGTAGATGCCGGCGACGCCGGCCAGCGCCGCCTCCAGCTGCCGCCGCCAGCCTCGCACCTGGCGCAGCACCGCCTCCGGGACCGGCCTGGCGCGCAGGAACTCGAAGCCGTGGTTCCCCACCACGTACGGCGCCACCCCCTCCGTCAGCCGGCGGGTGTGGGTCCAGCTCCGCCCCGAGACCGCCGCCACCGGGTAGCGGCGCGCCAGGCGGACCAGCAGGTCGCGGGTGGTGCGGCGCATCCCGGCGCCCTCGGGGTCGCGGACCACCGGGGCCAGCACGCCGTCGTAGTCGAACGCCAGCAGGACCGGGTTGGGCGCCTCGACGCCGGCGAAGCGCTCGAGGATGGCGCGATGGGAGGGGTGGAGGATGTCCCGCATGTCGGATCAGGGTCCCGATGATACCACCCTGCCTGAGCAGGGATCGCGTGTGTTCCGGCCGCGCATGCGTAGAATGGCGCCGTGCCCCGTATCCTTCTCGTCGAGGCGCTCGCAGCGACCCGCGAGATCGTCCAGAAGAGGCTGGTGGATTCCGGATTCGACGTGCTGGTCTCCGAGACCTGCGACGCGGCGCCCGGGATCTACGCTGCCCAGCGCCCGGACGCCGTGGTGCTGGCCGTCAACTCGGAGGGGGCCGTGGAGGCGGCGCGCCGCCTCCACGAGCTCGACCAGCGGCTGGTGCTGGTGGCGCTCGATCACGGCCACCTCGAGGAGCCGCTGGGGGCCGGCGCGGTGGCCCCGCTCCAGGCCGGCGCCTACGTGGCGTCCCCGCTCGGACGCGAGCTGGCCGATCGGCTCTCTCTCCTCATCGGACAGGCCACCGCCAGTCGCGCCCGTCTCTCGGGAGTGGCGCTGCTCCTCTCCCGGCCGCCCGCGGCGACCGGCGAGATCCAGCCGGGCGTGGTGGCTCGGCTCATCCACCAGCTCTGGCGCTCCACCAGCGACGGCGTGCTGGTCCTGGAGGGGGAGGGGCCGGTGCGGCGCCTCTTCTTCCTGCGCGGCTCGCCGGTGGCGGTCGAGTCGTCGGAGCCGGGCGAGGCGCTGGCCGGCTGGTTCAACACCACCGGTCGCCTCGACGAGACGGCCCGCGACGCCGTGCGGGACGCCATGGCTGGCGGGCTCTCGGCCGGCGCCGCCCTCATCGCCGCCGGCGTGGTGGAGCCGGGCGAAGGGCTGCTGGCCGCGCTGCGGGCGCACGTCCGGTCGCTGCTCATCACCAGCGTCGGCGCCCGGGGCGGCCAGTGGCGCTTCCACCTCGGCGACGAGTTCACCGCCCAGCTCCAGACCGTGGAGGTGCTGCCGCTGGCGCCGCTGCTGGAGGGGGCGCGGGCCCACCTGACGGTGAAGCACTTCGCCGACGCGTTGAAGGCCGTGCTGGTCGCCATCCCCACCCGCACCGTCGAGTGCCAGAAGCTCGTCGCGCTGGTGGGCCTCGGCATGGCCGACCAGCGGCTGCTGCAGGCGCTCGACGCGCGCCCCACCACCAGGGCCTTCCTCGAGGCCCGCAAGGCGGACCTGAAGGAGGCGCTCTCGCTCCTCTGGTTCCTCTCGCTCATCGGCGCCGTGGTCTTCCACGAGAGCGCCCCGGAGCCGGGCCCCGGCATGACCGCCGCCGCCGACACCGCACGCGCCCGCCCCCCGCTGCCGTCCGACCGCGCCGAGGCGGTCCGGCAGGCGGCCATGCGCATCCTCCCGGGCACCTACTTCCACGCGCTCGGGGTCGACATCGCCGCCGACTCGGAGGAGATCGAGCGCGCCTACCACGAGGTGTCGGAGCGCTTCCACCCCGACGCCTTCGCCGACTGGGAGGTGGGCGACCTCAACGATCTCCTGCTCTCGGTGCAGGAGAAGGTGTCGGCGGCCCACCGCGTCCTCTCCACCGAGGAGAAGCGCCGGCAATACCTCTCCTTCCTGTTGCTCAAGTTCGAGCTGGCCGGCGTGCGCCGCCCGGGCATCGTCCTCGACGCCGAGGTGGCCCTGAAGCGGGGCGAGCGAGCACTGCGGGCGCGTCGCGGCGACGACGCGGTGGCGGCCTTGCGCCTGGCGGCCGACCTCAACCCGCGCGAGCCGGAGTACCTGGCCATGCTCGGCTTCGCCGAGCTGCAGGCGACCGGCCGGCCGGTCGGGGCGCGGTCCGGCGCGGCCATCGTCAGCGCGGGGCGGGCCCTGGAACTCGACCCCGGCCACCATCGGGCGCTGGTGGTGCTGGCGCTGGCCGAGGAGGCGGCGGGGCGGCCCGAGGCGGCCCACGCGGCGGCGCTGCGCGCCATCGAGGCCCACCCGGGCAGCGAGCTGGCCAGGCGGGTGCTGGCCTCGCTTCGACCGTGATCCGGCGGTCAGCCTGGCGAGTGCCCGGTGAGGCCATTCTGGACCACGTCGGCCAGCGCGGCGATGAAGTCGGGGCGCGTCCCCAGGGCCGGCACGCGCAGGTAGAGCGAGGCGCCGGCCCTGGTCGCCGCGTCCTTCGCCAGGATGTCCAGGTCGTAGAGCGTCTCGAGGTGCTCGGAGACGAAGGCGATGGGGACGGTCACCACCGCCCGGCCGCCGGCGTTCCGCTCCAGGAACCGCACGGTGTCGGGACCGAGCCACCGGGCCGGCCCGACCTTCGACTGGTAGGTGATCTGCCAGTTGGTCACCCCGGCCCGGCGGGCCGTCTCGCGCGAGGTGATCTCGACCTGGCGCGGATAGGGATCTCCCCTCCTCACCTGGCTCATGGGCAGCCCGTGGGCGCTGAAGACCACCAGCGCCTCGGCGCGGAGCGTCGGCGGCACCTCGGCCAGCACCTCGCGAAGCGCCGCCGCCGAGGCGTCGAGGTACCCGTCGTGGTCGTGCCAGGAGGAGATCTCGACCAGCGGCAGCTCTCTTGGCCAGACCCGGCGCAGCTCGACCAGCGAGCTGAGGGTGGTGGCATTGGCCCACTGCGGGTAGAGCGGTAGCGCCACGGCCCGGTCGGCGCCGCGCTCCAGCGCCGCGCGCACCCCCTCCTCGGTGGAGGGGTGGCCGCAGCGCATGGCGAGGTGGCAGGAGTACCCGGGACCGAGCGCCGCCTCCAGCGCCCGGGCCTGCGCCTCGGTCCCCGCGACCAGCGGGCTCCCGCAGCCGATTAGGGCGTACTTCTCGGCCGACGAGGGGGCTCGCAGTCGGGAGACGAGCCGCGCCAGCAGCGGACGGAACGGGCCCAGGGGGGCGGTGACGACGAGCGGGTCGGAGAAGAGCTCGTAGAGGTACGGCTCCACCTCCTCGAGGTTCCGGGGACCACCCAGGTTCATCAGGAAGACGGCGGTGTGCGCCATGGTGACGGGGCTCCGGGCTCAGACGGTTCGCGAGAACTTCTTGGCGCCGTCGGGCTTCTGCAGGTAGGCGTCGAAGAGCATGGCGACGTTGCGGACCAGGAGCTGGCCGAGCGGCGTCACCGCCAGCAGCCGGCCGTCGAAGGTCACCAGCCCGTCGGCCTCGAGCTCACCGACCCCGGCCTGGAGCGAGGCGGCGATGGCGGCGCGCGCCGGCTCGCCGAACCGGGCCTTCACCTCGTCGAGGTCGAGCCGCAGCTGGCACATGACCCGGTTGATGACGAAGCGGCGGAGCACGTCGTCGTCGCTCATGGCGGCGCCGCGCTCCACCGGGATGACGCCGGCCTCGACCCGGTCGCTCCAGTCCTTCAGCTTGTGCGAGTTCTGGGCGTAGGCGCCGCCGATGTCCGAGATGGAGCTCATGCCGAAGGCCACCGTGTCGGTGGCCGGACGGACGGTATAACCCTGGAAGTTGCGGAACATGGTGCCGGCCGACTGGGCGCGCGCCAGCTCGTCGCTCTCCAGCGCGAAGTGGTCGAGCCCGATTAGCCGGTAACCGGCCGCGGTGAAGGCCTCCACGGTCTGCAGGAAGAGCTCGACCCGCTGCTCGGCCCTGGGGAGCGCCTCCTGCGGCAGCAGCCTCTGGTGTGGCTTGAACCAGGGGGTGTAGGCGAAGCCGAAGACCGCCATCCGGTCGGGGTGGATGCGGATGATCCGCTCCAGCGTGTCCTTCCAGGTGGCCCCGGTCTGGTAGGGCAGGCCGTAGATGAGGTCGAGGTTGACGCCGCGGAAGCCGGCGGCGCGCGCCGCGGCCACCAGGTCGGCGGTCTCCTTCTCCCCCTGGATGCGCCCCACCGTCTCCTGCACCTTCTGGTCGAAGTCCTGCACGCCCATGGAGATGCGGTTGAAGCCGAGCCGGCCCATCAGGTCGATCTGCGACCTGGTGGTGATGGCCGGGTCGATCTCGATGGCCAGCTCGGCGTCGGGCAGGAACTGGAAGTGGCGGGCCAGGATGGCGTGGCAGCGGGCCAGCTGCTTCTCGTCGAGGAAGGTGGGCGTGCCGCCGCCCCAGTGGAGCTGGGAGACGGTGCGGCGCGTGGGCAGGTGGGCGGCCACCAGCGCCACCTCCTTCTCCAGCACGTCCAGGTAGGCGTCGGCGCGGCTGCGGTCGTGGGTGGCGATGACGTTGCAGCCACAGAAGCGGCACATCTCGCGGCAGAACGGCAGGTGAACGTAGATGGAGAGCGGGCCGCCGGCCGCCTCGGCGCGCGCCAGGTGGCCGAGGTACTGCGGCGCCTTGAAGTCGTCCTTCCACTCGGGTGCGGTCGGGTAGCTGGTGTAGCGCGGCCCCGGCCGGTCGTACTTCTTGATCAGGTCCCAGGAGGGAATCCGCAGCACGGGAGCCTCACTTCCAGCGGAAGGCGTGGACCGCGTCGACCACCGCCTTGACGTTCTCGGGCGGCGTCCCCACCTGGATGCCGTGGCCCAGGTTGAAGATGTAACCGGGGGCCGGCCCGGCCGCCCGGCAGACGCCGAGCGCCTTGTCCACGCCGGCCTGGGTGGGGCCGAGCAGCACCGTGGAGTCGAGGTTGCCCTGGATGGCCACGCCCGGGGCGCGGCGGCGGGCCTCGTCGATGGGGATGCGCCAGTCGACCGAGACCACGTCGAAGCCGAGGCCGGCCAGCCGCTCCAGGTGGCCGCTCATGCCGGTGGCGAAGAAGATCGAGGGCACGCCGGTCTTCTTCACCGCCTCGGCGATGCGGGTGAGGTAGGGGAAGGAGAACCGCTCCAGGTCCTCCCGATCCAGCTCGCCGAGCCAGCTCTCGAAGACCTGGGCGGCGTGGGCGCCGGCGGCGATCTGCTCCTCGATCTGGACGATGGCGGCCTGGGTGAGCTTCTCGAAGAGCGCGTGGGCCGCCTCCGGCGCGGCGTAGAGCATGGTCTTGAGCCGGTTGAAGCCCTGGCTGCCGCCTTCCACCACGTAGCTGGCCACCGTGAAGGGACCGCCCACGAAGCCGATGAGCGGCACCCGTCCAGCCAGCCCGGCCTTGATGGCCCGGATGCCGTCCAGCACGTACTTCAGGTCGCGGCTGGGGACCGGCACCTTGAGCGCGTCGACGTCGGCCCGGGTCCGGACCGGGTTGGAGATCCTCGGGCCGCCGTCCCCCTTCCCCTTCTCGCCCTTCTCGAAGGTGAGATCGAGCCCAATGGCCGGCAGGTGGACGAGGATGTCGGAGAAGAGGATGGCGGCGTCGAAGCCGAACTCGTCGATGGGCGCGCAGGTGACCTGGGCGATCAGCTCCGGCGAGCGGCAGAGCTCGAGGAAGCCGACCTGCTGGCGCACGGCCCGGTAGCTGGGCTGGTAGCGGCCGGCCTGGCGCATCATCCAGACGGGGAGGCGGTCAACGGGGCGGCGGCGGCAGGCCTCGAGGAAGCGGTGGGTCGTGGGCATGGAGGGGGCGCATCTTAGTCGATTTGCCGCGTCGGCGCCCAATCGCGTCGGGGCCAGTCTCTAGCGGCCACGACGCAAGATCCGGACTACGTCTCAGGGTGCGGAAACGTGTGCTTGCCGAGATCACGGCCGGGATCCCGCGAGCACCCTGGGCGTTGCGTGAGGCGATCCGCCTGAGGCAGGGCTCGAGTTGCTGGCTAGAGGCTTGCTCCGCCCGAAGGCGGCGCGAATGGCAGCAGCGCCGCCACCACCGCTGCCGCCGTCACGCCCGTCACCCGCACCGTCTTGCGCCGGCCGGTCTCGCCGCGCAGCACCTCGACGTCCGCCTTCTTGACCCGTATGGCTCGGGCCAGGAACTCCACCAGCGCGGCATTGGCCTCGCCGTCCACCGGCGGCGCGGCCAGCTGCACCTTGAGCCGGCCGTCGTGCTCTCCGACCACGCGGGTCCGGGAGGCGCGCGGCTGGACCAGCAGCTCCAGGATGAGCGCCCCGCCCTGCTCCTCGCGCAGCCAGGCCGGCTCGACGCCCGCCGCCGGCATCAGCGGAGCCCGACCACGGCGATCCCCGCCTTGTCGGCCCGGCGGACCAGTTCCTCGACGTCCATCACCAGCGTGGCGCCCGCCTCGATGGCCAGCACGCGACAGCCGGCCTTCTTCATCGAGTCGATGGTCGATGGCCCGACCGCCGGCAGGTCGAAGCGCCGGTCCTGCTGCGGCTTGACCGCCTTCACCACCACCGCGCCGCCCCTGGCCAGCTCGCCGCCGCGCCGGATACAGGCGTCGGTCCCCTCCAGCGCCTCCACCGCCACGCCCACCCGCTCCTTCACCACCACGGTCTGGCCCAGGTCGAGCCGGCCGACGGCGCGGGCCAGCTCCAGCCCGTAGCGGGCGTCGGCCCACTCGGCCTCGGTCGGCTGGTGCCGCCCCAGCACGCCCTCTCGCGCCAGCGCCTCGGCGAGGAAGGGGGTCGGGTCAATCACCGGCATGCCGCGCTCCTCCAGCATGGTGGCGATCATCCGCAGCAGGTTGTCGTCCGAGCGGATGGCCACCTTGGCCATCAGCTCGAGCCCCACCGCGTCGGGGAGGGCGTCCACGAAGAACCGCTTCTTGGTGATGGCGCCGAGCAGCACCGACCGGGTGGCCCCGCCGGCCCGGAGCGCCTCGACGATCTTCCCGAACTGCCCCAGCTTCACCCAGGTGATGGCGTCGGCGTGGCGCTCCAGCGCCGGGTCGGTCTGGTTGACGTGGGCCACCGCCACCACGCGGTGGCCGGAGCGCCGGGCCGCCGCCGCGAAGAGGGCCGGAAAGCCGCCGCCGCCCGCGATGAGGCCGATGGTGGTCATGGGCTCGGGCCGGGCCACCGGTCAGCGCGTGATGCCGCGCTTCGACCCCTCGATGAAGGTGATCAGGTGGGCCACCTCGGGGTACGGCCCCAGCTCGGACTTGAGCTGCGCCAGCGCCTCGGCCGCCTGGAGGCCGGAGCGGAAGTAGATCTTGAAGGCCTGCTTGACGCGGCCGACCTGGTCCTCGGTCATCCCCGAGCGCTGCATGCCGATGGTGTTGAGGCCGGTCAGCTCGCCGCGCGCGCCGTTGGTCATGCAGTAGGGGGCCACGTCCATGGCCACGCCGGTCATGCCGCCGATGAAGGCGAGCCTGCCGACGCGCGAGAACTGGTGGGCCGCCGAGAGCCCGCCGAAGTGGACGTGGTCCTCGAGGACGACGTGACCGGCCAGCGCCACCGAGTTGGCGATGATGGCGCCGTCGCCGACGACGCAGTCGTGGCCGACGTGGCTGTTGGCCATGAAGAGGCAGCCGTTGCCGATGCGGGTGACGCCCTGGTCCTGCACCGTCCCGGCGTTGACGGTGACGTACTCGCGGAAGGTGTTGTCGTCGCCGATGACGGTCTCGGTCGGCTCCCCACGGTACTTGAGGTCCTGGGGGATGCCTCCGATCACGGCGCCGGAGAAGACCCGGTTTCGTGCGCCCAGCGTGGTGTGCCCGGTGACCATGCCGTGCGGAGCCACGGTGCAGCCGGGGCCCATCCGGACCTGCGGCCCGATCCAGGCGAAGGGGCCGACCTCGCAGCTCGGGTCGACCCGGGCGCCCGCCTCGACGATCGCGGTGGGGTGAATGGCCATGGTCGGTCCAGCCTACGCCGGCGTTTCCCGGTCCGCGAGCATGGCCATGTACTCGGCCTCGGCCACCACCTGCCCGTCCACCAGGGCCTGGCCGGCCTGCTTCCAGACCGCGCCCTTGTGCCTGGTGACCTGGACCAGCAGCTCGAGCCGGTCGCCGGGGACCACCGGCTTGCGGAAGCGCGCCCCGTCGATGCCCATCAGGTAGGTCACCTTGCGCCGCAGCTCCTCGGGAGGCAGCGACAGGATGGCCAGCAGCGCGCAGGCCTGGGCCAGCGCTTCCAGGATGAGCACGCCCGGCATGACCGGGTGACCGGGGAAGTGCCCCACGAAGAACGGCTCGTTCATGGTCACCGCCTTGATCGCGGTGAGCCGGTCGTCCGGGCTCCAGGAGGTGACCCGGTCCACCAGCAGGAACGGCGGGCGATGCGGCAGCAGCCGCTGGATGACCTCCACGTCGAGCACCTGCCCGGGAACCAGATCTCCGCTCATGGCTTCTCCTCTTCTTCCAGTTTCGCCACCCTGCGCATCAGGTCGCGCAGGTCCCGGCGCAGCTCGTGGAGCCGGCCGAAGGCCACGGCGTTGCGGGCCCAGCGCCGCTCGTCGATGGCCGGGAGGCCCGCCACCCGCTGCCCGGCCGGGACGTCGTGCGCCACGCCTGACTGCGCCGCGATGTTCACCCGGTCGCCGATCTCGATGTGGCCGTTGATGGCCACCTGCCCCCATACCGCCACGCCCATGCCCATGCGGGTGGATCCGGCCACGCCCGCCTGCCCGGCCACGATGCAGAGCGGACCCACCTCCACGTTGTGGGCGATCTGGACCAGGTTGTCGATCTTGGCGCCGCGCCCGATCCGGGTGACGCCGAGGGTGGCCCGGTCCACGCAGGTGTTGGCGCCGACCTCGACGTCGTCCTCGACGACCACGATGCCGGCCTGCGGGATCTTGAAGTGGCGCGGTCCCTGGCCCTCTCCCTCCATGTCGAGCGCGTAGCCGAAGCCGTCCGAGCCGATGACGCAGCCGGGCTGCAGCGCCACCCGGTCGCCCAGCACGCACCGCTCCCGGACCACCACGTTCTGGTAGAGCAGGCAGTCGGCGCCGATCCTGGCGCCCGCGCCCACCTGCACCCCGGGGTGGAGCACGGTGCGCGGTCCGATCACCGCCCCGGGCCCCACCGAGACCAGCGGCCCGACCTGCGCCGAGGCGTCTACCCGGGCCGTGGGATCCACCTCGGCCCGCGCCGAGATCCCCGGCACCGCCACCGCCGCGGGGTTGAAGAGCGTGGAGATCCTGGCGAAGGCCAGGTACGGATTGGAGGAGCGCAGCAAGCTCCTTCCGCCGCCCGCCGCCTGGTCGCGCGCCACGACGACCGCGCCGGCCTTCGAAGCCTCGAAGGCGGCGCGGTACTTCTTGTTGGCGAAGAAGGAGACCTGGCCGGGCCCAGCCTCCTCCAGCGGGGCCACCCCGGTGACAAGGAGCGACCCGTCCCCGGACACCTCGCCGCCGACCAGCGCGGCGAGCTCGGCGAGGGTTTGGGCGGTCACGCCTCCACCCTACTTCTTGGCCGGGGCCGTGGCTGGAGCCGGCGCCGCGCCCTTCTTGGCCGGGGCGGCGGCCCCCCTGCCGGCCCCGTAGCGGGCGTTGTACTTGCGGACCAGCTCGTTGGTGACGTCGAGGGACGGCGGCGCGTAGAGGACGGTGTTGCGGTCGAGGACCATGGTGAAGCCCTCGGCGTCGGCCAGCTCGCGGACCATCGCGATCATCTTGTCGAAGAGGCCGCGAGTCACCTCGCGCTCCCGGCCGGCCAGGTCCTTCTGCAGCCCGACGAAGAACTGCTGCACCTCGACCTTCTTGCGGTCGATCTCGGCCGCCTTGGCCGCCTTGGCGTCCGGCGCCATGACCAGGGCCTGCTTCTGGAAGTCGGCGTCCAGCCTCTTCACCTCGTCGGTGCGCTGGTCCAGCTGCTTCTGCTTCTCGTCGAATTCCCTCTTGAGCTGGGCCTTGGCGGCCTTGCCCTCGTCGATCTCCTCGAGGGCGCGCTGCAGGTCTACGTACCCGAGCTTGAGGTCGGCGGCGAGGGCCGTCAGTGGGACAAGGGCCAGCGCCACGGTGGCGACGGCGGTGCGAAGGGTCATGGACATGGGTTCCTCCCGAACCTGGAGCTAGAAGAAGTTGCCGATGGTGAACTGGAAGTCAATGGGTTGGTCGATGTAGATGCCGGACCCCCCCGGATCCTTGCGGCGGTTGAGGGGGATGCCCCACTCGAAGCGCAGGGGACCCATGGGGCTGAACCAGCGGAAGCCGAAGCCGACCGACTTGTAGAGCGAGTACGGGACGGAGGCGTCCTTCCAGACCCCGGCCGCGAAGACGTTGCCGGCGTCGGCGAAGAGCACGCCCTTGATGCCGGCGCTCTGGACCAGCGGGAACTCGAGCTCGAGGTTGAGGATGGCCTGCTTGTTCCCGCCCGTGGCGATGGTGGCGAGCGCGGCCAACGGGTCGTAAGGGTTGCGCGGCACCTGCTCGGTCGGCGAGATGGAGAGCATCCGGTACCCTCGCACCGAGTTGATGCCGCCGGCGTAGTAGTTCTCCGACATGGGCACCGCGTGGTCGGCGTCCCAGTTGCGAAGCACGCCGAGGGTCAGCTTGGCGCGCGCCACCACCCCGAAGAGGAGCGGCCGGTAGACGCGGGCATCCACGGTGTACCGGGAGAAGAGGTTGACCTTCTGCCCGAAGACCGCGCTGGGGGCCAGCAACGGCGGCGCGTACTCGGCGCTGGCCGTGAGGAAGAAGCCCGAGGTCGGGAAGATGCGGTTGTCGCGCTTGTCCCACTGCCAGGAGAGGCGGACCGAGCTGGTGGACCCCGACCGGTACTGGTTGTAAAGGACGTACTGGGCGTCGCCGGACACCGAGACGTACTCGTTGGTGTAGGTCCCGAAGACCCGCATGTCCTCGAGGCGGCGGGCGAACGACCAGAAGGGGGCCAGGCCGGAGAGCTCGTAGCCCCAGGTCATGTTGCCGCCCACCGCCCGCCGGTTGAAGCTGGTGTAGTAGCTCTCGGTGGCGTAGAGGTCGAAGGCGAAGGTCCAGCGGGTGTCGAGGAAGTAGGGCTCCACGAACTGGACCTGGCCGAGCTGCCGGATCGACGACCACTGGATCTGGAGGCTCAACGTCTGGCCCCAGCCGAAGAAGTTCTGCTGCGAGATCTGGCCGGTGAGGATGAAGTTCTCGTAGCTGGAGAAGCCGGCGCCGAGCTGGAAGGAGCCGGTGGCCTTCTCCTTCACCTCGACGGTGGCGACCACCAGGTCCTCGGCGCTCCCCTTCTTGGTGGTGATCTCCACGGTCTCGAAGAAGCCGAGCGCCATGACCCGCCCCTTGGAGGTGCGCATGGCCGCGCCGCTGAAGGTCTCGCCCTCGTAGAAGCGCAGCTCGCGCCGCACCACCTTGTCGCGGGTCTTCTCGTTCCCGACCACCTCGATCTTCTCCCAGCGGCACTTGATGCCGGGCTGGACGTCGAAGGTGAGGTCGATGATCCGGGTCTTGTCGTCCACGTGAGTCTGGGGCGTGACGTTGGCGTAGGCGAAGCCGCGGTCCTTGAAGATGTCGCCGATGGCGAAGAGATCCTGGCCCACCTTGGACCGGGAGAAGAGCGCGGAGGACCTGGTCAGGAGGATGCGCCGCAGCAGCGGCTCCTCGCCGAGCAGCTCGCCGGTGAAGTTCACCTTGCCGATCGAGTACTGCTCGCCCTCCTCGACGGGGATGGCGACGAAGAGGAAGCGGCGGTCCGGCGAGAGGGCGATGGACGGGCGGCCCACCTTCACGTTGACGAAGCCCTGGTCCATGTAGGCCATGCCGATGGCGGCCAGGTCCCGCTGGAACATGTCCTCGCGGAAGGTGCCCTGCGACCCGAAGACCGAGAGCAGCCCGCCCTCCTGGGTCAGCATCACGCCGCGCAGCTCCTGGCTGGAGAGCCGCTGGTTGCCGTGGAACCGGATCTCCTTCACCAGCACCTTGGCCTTCTCGTCCACCACGTAGCGGACGGCGACCTGGTTGTCGGGGAGCTGCTCGAGCTTGTAGTTGACCTCGGCGAGGTAGAAGCCCTTCTCGACGTACTTCTCCTGGATCCTCTTGACGTCCTTCTTCACCGCCACCAGGTCGAGGATGGTGAAGGGCTTCACCTCCACGGTGTCCTTGAGATCCTCCTTGGAGAGCTCGTCGTTGCCGACGATGGTGGCCTCGCGGACGGTCGGGCGCTCGGTGACCTTGAAGACCAGCACCGGGCGATCGGCCTTTCCCTCGACCTCGACCACCACGTCGGAGAAGAAGCCGAGCTTCATCAGCGCCCGGACGTCGGCCTCGACCCGGCGGGGGTCGTAGAGGGCCCCCTTCTTGGTGACGGTGGCCTTGATTGTGTCCACCTCGACGCGCCGGTTCCCCTCCACCTTGACGCCGGCCACCACGACCGGCTCCGCGGCGCGGACGGACGTGGCCAGCGGCGCCAGCGCGAGCGCGGCGGCCAGCAACCAGCCGGTGAGGGGGCGGTGCTTCACGGAGCCGCGGAATCTAATGCATGGGGAGGCGTGGCTCAAAGGCTTTCTCTCTCCAGCCGTCCGCCCGAAAGGTGGAGGCGGCGTGGCAGGGTCCGCGCCAGCTGCTCGTTGTGGGTGACCACCACCGCGGTGATGCCGAGCCGCGAGTTGAGGTCGGCGATGAGGGCGTGGATCCCCTCGGCGGTCCTGGGGTCGAGGTTTCCGGTCGGCTCGTCGGCCAGCAGCAGCCGGGGCTTCAGGCAGAGCGCCCGGGCCAGCGCCACCCGCTGCTGCTCCCCGCCGGAGAGCTCCCCGGGCCGGTGGTGGAGCCGGTCGCCCAGCCCCACCTGCGCCAGCATCTCCTCGGCGCGCGCGTAGGCGTCGGCGCGGGCCAGCCGCCTGATCAGCCCGGGCATGGCGGCGTTGTCGAGCGCGGTGAACTCCGGGAGCAGGTGGTGGCTCTGGAAGACGAAGCCGATGTTCCGGTTGCGGAAGGTGGCCAGGGCCTCCTCCCCCGCGGCGAAGGCGTCGGCGCCATCGTAGTAGACCCGGCCGGCGCTGGGCGAGTCGAGCGTGCCGAGCACGTTGAGGAAGGTGCTCTTGCCCGAGCCGGACGGCCCGGTCAACGCCACCAGCTCACCGGACGCGATCTCCAGCGAGAGGTCGCGGAGCACCTCGAGCCGCTTCTCGCCCATGACGTAGGTCTTGCCGAGCCCCTCGACCCGGATGAACGGCGCGGCCATCACTCGCTCCTCAGGCCGTCGACCGGCCGCAGCCGGGCGGCCTTGGTGGCCGGGTAGATGGTGGCGAGGAAGGCCAGCGCCAGCGACATCAGCGCCACCATCACCCACTGTGACGGGTCGATGCGGACCGGGAGGTTGTCGATGTAGTAGACCTCCGGGTCGAGCGGGATGCCCACGTCGCCGACCAGCAGGCAGGTGAGGTAGCCGAGCACCAGCCCGAAGAAGGTGCCCACCGCGCCGATGACGATCCCCTCGATGACGAAGATCTTCATCACCGAGGGGATCCCGGCTCCCATCGACTTGAGGACCGCGATCTCCCGGGTCTTCTCCAGCACCAGCATGATCAGGGTGGCCACGATGATGAAGCTGGCCACCAGCACGATGAAGCCGAGGATCACCGCCATCACCAGCTTCTCCATGCGCAGCGCCGAGAAGAGGTTGCGGTTGAGCTCGCCCCAGTCCTTGGTCCGGTAGGGCCAGCCGCCCAGCGTCGCGGAGACGCGGGAGAGGATGGCCC
The DNA here is from genome assembly GCA_021806645.1 of Myxococcales bacterium. Taxonomy (GTDB): domain Bacteria; phylum Myxococcota; class Myxococcia; order Myxococcales; family Anaeromyxobacteraceae; genus JADKCZ01. The sequence goes on from JAJZQX010000004.1 coordinate 108,394, forward strand.
GGGCCCGGTCCACGTCGGAGACCTTCAGCTCCAGCCCGGTGATCCCGTCGCCGGTCCCGAAGAAGCGCCGCGCCTCGTCGAGATCGAGGTAGGCGAACTTGGCGTCGTACTCGTACATGCCGCTGAAGAAGATGGCCGCCACGCGGAAGGCGCGGCTCTTCGGCTGCGGCCCGGCCGGCCCGAGATCGCCGAAGGGGGAGATGACGTTGACCTGGTCGCCGACGTCGACGCGCAGCGACCGGGCCATCTCGCGCCCCACCACGATGCCGGCCAGCCGGCGCCCCGAGGGCGGCTCGTCGAGGTCGCGCAGCGGGCTCTGCGGGATCAGCTCCGGCGAGGAGAGCCACTCCAGGTTGCCCCCCCGCTCGACCGAGGCCGGCAGGTCGGTGACCGTGCCGATGGTGGCGGGGTCGATCCCCTTGAGGAGCGCGCCGGTGAGCCGCTGCCCCGAGGAGAGCATCACCTCGTTGTAGAGGAAGGGGGTGGCCCCGACCACGCCGGGGACCGAGAGCACCTGGTCGCGGACCTGACGCCACCCGGTGAACTCGTTCTGCCCGGCCTTCATGAGGATGCCGTGGGCGTTCTGGCCGAGGATGCGCGACTTCAGGTCGCCCTCGAAGCCGTTCATCACCGAGAGCACCACGGTGAGCGCCCAGACGCCGATGGCCACGCCGCCGATGGAGATGAGGGTCATCAGCAACGTCTCGGCCATGCGCCGGCGGCCCAGCAGCAGGCCGCGCCGCTCGGCCCGGCGCTCGCGGGCGTCGGCCACCAGCGAGCGGACGAAGAGGAAGAGCAGGCCGGGGAGGATCCCGGTCACCACCAGCGCGAAGAGCGAGAGCAGGGTCCGGCGGGTCAGCTTGAGGTGGCTCCTCGCCACGTAGAACTCGAACGACACCGAGAGGTCGAGCCGCCCCGTGCCGCCGACGAGATAGGCCAGCGTGGCGCCCACGAAGACGGCGGTGGCCGCCAGCGCGCCGGCGCCGAGCAGGCCGAGCACCACCACCAGCAGCCCCTGCTGCTCCAGGCCTTCGAGGCCCGCCGCCGCGCCGCGCTGCGAGCCGAGCACCGCGACGCGGAGCGCGACCGAGCCGACCCAGGCCAGCATCGCCGCCGTCACCTCGTAGAACCCGATCCGCCTGGCGGCGAGGGCCGCCGCGGCGCCGAAGCCGGCCGCGAACAGCGACGCCACCAGCACCGCCCCCGCCATGGCCAGGGCCGGCGGGAGTCCGCCGCGCCCGGCCAGGACCGCCTGCAGCAGCGGCGCGCCGGTGGCGGCCCCCACCAGCCCCACCAGCACCAGCAGGAAGGCGGTGGTGGAGAAGACCGGCGCCACCGGGTGGGCGGCCCCGCCGCCGGTAGCCGGGGCGGTGCGCGCGGCGGGCGGGCCGGCCGGGGCCGGCGGCGCGATGGTCGGGGTGGACTCGGTCATCCCGGGGGGCGGCGCGGCACCGGTCACTCGCGCGGCTTGAGCAGCGGAAAGAGGATGACGTCGCGGATCGACGGCGAGTCGGTGAGGAGCATGGCCAGGCGATCGATGCCGATCCCCTCGCCGGCCGTGGGCGGCATGCCGTGCTCGAGGGCGCGCACGTAGTCCTCGTCGAAGGGCATGGCCTCCTCGTCGCCGGCCACCTTGGCCTTCACCTGCGCCTCGAAGCGGGCGCGCTGGTCGGCCGGGTCGTTCAGCTCGCTGAAGGCGTTGGCCAGCTCCATGCCGGCGGCGAAGAGCTCGAAGCGGTCCACCAGGCGCGGGTCGGCGTCCCGGCGGCGCGAGAGCGGCGAGGTCTCGAGCGGGAAGTCGACCACGAAGACGGGCCGGTCCACCGGGAGCTTCGGCTCGCAGAGGACCTCGAAGGCCACGGCGACGGCCTCGCCGGGGGTCTTCCCGCCGGCCTGCGCCAGCTTCCAGGCCTCCGCCTTGTCGGAGAGTCCCCCGGCGGCTCGAGCCAGCGCCTCGGCCAGGCCGCGCCCCGAGAGCGCCTGGTCGGCGGTGAGCCCGAGCGCCCGGGCCGCCTCGCCCAGCATGGAGACGCGCGGGAAGGGCGGCGTGAAGTCGATGTCCTGCCCCTGGAAGGTGATGACCTGGCCGCCGGTCACCTCCACCGCCAGCCCGCGGCAGAGCTCCTCGGTGAGTTGCATCAGGTCGTCGTGCGTCGCGTACGCCTGGTAGAACTCTATGGAGGTGAACTCCGGGTTGTGGCGCCGGTCGATCCCCTCGTTCCGCCAGATGCGCCCGATCTCGTAGACGCGGTCGAACCCCCCGACGATGAGCCGCTTGAGGTGGAGCTCGGTGGCGATGCGGAGCTTGAGATCCAGGCCGAGCGCGTTGTGGTGGGTCTCGAACGGCCTGGCGGTGGCGCCGCCGGCCTCCTCGGCCTTGTGCAGCGTCGGCGTCTCCACCTCCAGGTAACCGCGTGCGTCGAGGAAGCGGCGGATACCCGAGACCATCCTGGCGCGCTTCACGAAGACCTCGCGCACGCCCGGGGTCACGACCAGATCCACGTACCGCTGCCGGTAGCGCTGCTCCACGTCGGTGAGCCCGTGCCACTTCTCCGGGAGCGGGCGGGTGGCCTTGGTGAGGATGGTGAAGTGGGCCGCCTCCAGCGTCAGCTCGCCGGTCCTGGTCCGGGTGGCCGGCCCCTCGGCGGCGACGAGGTCGCCCACGTCGAGCAGCTTGAAGATCTCGAAGCCCTTCTCGCCGACCTTGTCCTTCTTGACCCAGACCTGCAGCTCACCGCTCCGGTCGCGCACCTTGAGGAAGGCGGCCTTGCCGAAGCTGCGGAGGGCGAGCACCCGGCCGGCCACCGACCAGGCACCGGGCGCCCGGCCGATCTCCTCGACCGGGGCGTCGCCATAGCGGGCGTGGAGGTCGGCGGCCAGGTGGCGCGGCGTCACCCCGTTGCCGAACGGGTTGACGCCGAGGGCGCGCAGCGCCTCGGCCTTCTCTAGCCGGGTCGTGATGATCTCGCGCTCGGTCGCGCCGAGGTCGTCGCTGGCAGGGGTCTTGTCGTCCATCTCTCGGTTTCGACGGGGAAAACGGGTTGGCGCAGGCTATTCGGCGAGGCGCCCTGCGTCAACGGAGGCAACACCCGGGCGGGGCGGTTGTTCCCGCCGCGCCACCGGACGCGGCGGCGCCTGGTGGCGTGACGCGCCGGCCCGCGGGGGCGCGGCCTCGAGGCGGAAATGGCGCCTCCCGCTCACCGCGAGCGGTACACGGTGTGGTCGATCTCGGGGAAGATGTTGTCCTTCGCCTCGACCGAGTGGAGCCAGCCCTCGTCGAGCTGGCGCGCCCGGAGCTGGTCGTGGAGCCGCGTGAAGCGGAGCACGTGCTCCTTGGTGCGCCGGATGGCGTACTCCACCATGGTGCCGGTCTTCATGATGAAGGCCCAGTCGGAGGACTGCGCCAGCAGCAGCTCGCGCGCCGCCTGGTCGAGGGCGCGCCGCTCCAGCGGCGTCGGCTGGCGGATGTCGTTGGCCAGCGCGATCATCCGCTCGGCGGCCTTGTGGAGGTGGCGGTAGATCCAGTCGTTGGTCCCGTCGAGCCAGACCGCCGCGTACCCGCCGGCGCCCCACGAGCTGAGCGGGGGGGTGGCCAGCTGCTGCTCGGGGTTCTCGCGCAGGTAGTCGCCGGGCGTGGCCAGCTTGAAGACCTCCTGGTCGAAGGCCACCTTGCGGATCAGGAAGTCGATGAACTGCGGCCCCTCGTACCACCAGTGGCCGTAGAGCTCGGCATCGTAGGGCGAGACCACGATCGGCCGTGTGCCGCCCATGCTCCCGGCCAGGTGCTCGATCTGCCGCTCCCGGTTGTACATGAAGTTGCCGGCGTGGGAGGCGGCTCGCTCGGAGGCCCGCCGCGGCGAGTAGGGCTCCTTGTCCGGCGTCTTCCCGGTGATGCGGAAGTACTTGATGCCGACGTTCTTGCGGGCCCCGGTGGGCTGCACGTAGGGCTTCACGTAGTCGAGGTCGAGGTCCCAGCCGATGTCCCGGTAGAACTCCCGGTACTCGGCGTCGCCGGGATAGCCCGACTCGGCGCTCCAGACCTGCAGCGACGACTCGGGGTCGCGGGCGAAGGCCGCCGGCCCGCTGGGCGTGTAGAGCGGGGCGTAGACGCCATGGCGCGGCCTGGGCGTGGCGTCGGTGACGCCGTGGGTGTCGACGAAGAAGTAGCGGATGTTCTGCTCCGCCAGGACCTCCTCGACGCCGGGGAAGTAACCGCACTCCGGGAGCCAGATGCCGGCCGGATCCTTGCCGAAGTGGCGCCGGTGGTGCGTGGCCGCCACCGCCACCTGCGCCCGCACCGCCTCGGGGTGCTGCTGCATGAGCGGCAGGAAGCCGTGGGTGGCGCCGCAGGTGAGCAGCTCGAGCCGCCCCGCCTCCTCGAGCCGCCGGAACGCGCCCACCAGGTCACGGTGGTAGCGGTCGTGGAAGAGCCGCCGCAGGTCGAAGAACTCGTCCCTGTAGTGGTGCGCCAGGCCGTGGAAGGCCGGGTCGTGGCGGGTGCGGTGAATCTCCTTCTCGGCCAGCTCGCAGAGCTGGTCGAGCCGGCGGGCGTAGCGCCCCATCAGCAGGTCGTCGCGCAGCATCGCCACCAGCGGCGGCGACATGGTGAGCGAGATGCGGAAGGGTATGCCCTCGTCGGTGGCGCGGTCGAAGACGCGCAGGAGCGGGAGGTAGGTCTCGGTGATGGCCTCGTAGAGCCAGTCCTCCTCGAGGAAGTCCTCGTACTCCGGGTGCCGGACGAACGGCAGGTGCGCGTGGAGGTGGAGGGCGACGTAGCCCCTGGGCGCGGCCATCTACCGACCCTCCCCGCCGGAGGGGCGCGACGGCGAGGAAGGACCGCCGGCCGGCGAGCTCGGGCCGGAGCCGGCACGGCTGTGGCCGAAGCGGTCCCAGCCCGAGAGCCGGGCCAGCAAGGCCCGCGCCTCCTCGCTGAATGGACCGCCGGGCACGCCCGGGCCCATCAGCTTCGGCAGCGGCACGTCCCACGGCAGCGTGGCGAAGCGGTCGTCGACGATCGGCGACGGCCCCACCGGGGGCAGCGCCGTGCCGAGTGAAGGGCCGGGCAGCAGGCGGTCCTGGCCGCCCGAACCGACCACGTGGAGCTCGGCCCGGTAGGGCCGGCCGGGCTCGAGGTCGTGGACGTACCAGCCACGCGCCTCGAGCGCGACGTCGACCACGCGGACGCGATCCCACCGGTCTCCTCCGGCGAAGATCCAGAGCTGCACCTTGGGGTCGGGGACTCCGGCGAAGGCGCCGTCCACGGTGGCGCGCGCCTGGTCCCAGTAGACGAAGAGGGTCCGAGGATCGCGCGGCAGGGCGACCAGCAGGTCGTCGCCGTAGGTCCACGGCAGCTCGCCCAGCCCCTCGTCGTCGAGCAGTGGCGCCGGCGGCTCCTCCTCCCAGCCGCCCGGCTCCTGCAGCTGGTGCGGCGCGTCGCGGACCGCATCCTCGCCGCGCACCCGGGCCACGAAGAACCCCTCGGGGTCCGGGCCGTCGCGGCGGCCGGCCTCCTCGAGGTGCGCGGCGACCTTGGGCCTCTTCACGGCCGCGGTCCGGGCCGGCTTCTTGACGGCCACCGGCTTCTTGACGGCCGCCGGCTTCTTGACGGCCGCCGGCTTCTTGACGGCCGCCGGCTTCTTGACGGCCGCCGGCTTCTTGACGGCCACCGGCTTCTTGACGGCCACCAGCTTCTTGACGGCCGCCGGCTTCTTGACGGCCGTCCGCTTCGCAGCCGGCTTTCTCGTCGTCTTGCTCGCGGCGGACTTCTTCCGATCTGGGCCTGGCATGATGTCCAAAGCCTACACCAAGAACTTCGACGTCGCCGCGACCCGGCCGGCCACCCGGCGGCTTCTCTGCTAGGCTCCCATTTTCGGCACGGAGTGTTCACTTGGACCGCGCAGGAAACGCCACCCCGAGCTGCCCCGACTGCGGAGAGGCCCATCCTCCGGGGGAGCGCTGCGGCCAGGCCACCGTCCAGCTCGCCACCGAGCCCCGGAGCGAGACCCTGCTCTTCGGTGGCGACAGCCTTGGACCACCGCCGACCCCTCCGCCGGTGGTCGCGCCCGCCACCGACCCGCTGATCGGCACCCAGGTCGGCTCCTTCCGGGTGGTGCGGCTGCTCGGCCGCGGCGGCATGGGCACCGTCTACCTGGCCGAGCACCCGGCCATCGGCAGCAAGGTGGCGGTCAAGTTCCTCCACGAGGCGCTGGCCGAGAACCCACAGGTGGTGGCGCGCTTCTACGACGAGGCGCGCGCCGTCAACCTGATCGGCCACGAGAACATCGTCGCCATCTACGACCTCAACCTGCTCCCGCCCAACCGGTACTACTTCGTGATGGAGTACCTGGACGGCGAGACGCTTCACGCCGCCGTCCGCGCCAAGCGCCTGGAACCCTCCGCGGCCATCGACGTGCTGCTCCAGCTCTGCGACGCGCTCCAGTGCGCCCACGAGCGCGGCGTCGTCCACCGCGACCTGAAGCCGGACAACGTCTTCCTGGTGACCCGCGGCGGCAAGCACCACTTCGTCAAGCTGGTGGACTTCGGCATCGCCAAGCTGCGCGGCGACGCCGTCACCAGCGGCGGGCGGACCTCGGCCGGGCTGATCGTCGGGACCCCCGAGTACATGGCGCCGGAGCAGTGCGACGACGGCGCCATCGACGCGCGCACCGACGTCTACGCGCTCGGCGTCATGGCCTACGAGCTGCTCGCCGGCCGCCTCCCCTTCCAGGGCAAGACGGTGACGCAGCTGTTGCTGGCCCACCTGCAGCAGCCGCCGCCGCCGCTCTCGCAGCTGGTTCCGGGCATCGACCCCGAGCTGGAGCGGACCATCTTGAAGGCGCTGGCCAAGGCGCCGGCCGATCGCCATGCCGACATGGCCCACTTCGCCGAGGCGCTCCGGCCCATCCGCGCGCGGCTCGGGACCAGCGGCGAGCCCTCGCCGGCCGCTTCGGCGGCCGTCCTGGCGCCAGCCCCGGCCACCCCGGCCTCGGTGGCCGCACCCACGCCGGCCTCCGCGCCGGCCCCGGCCGTCCCGCCGCCGGACCCGGTCAGCGTGGAGCTTCGCGGCGGCGACACCACCCGCCGCCTGGTGGCGGTCGAGGTGACCCGGGGCGGACTCTTCCTCGGCGCCGAGTCCGACCTCCCCCCGCTCTTCTCCCGCGTGGCGCTCACGCTCTCGCACCCGTCGCTCCGGACCAGGCTGGAGCTGAACGGCGAGGTGGTGCGCCACGTGTCCGCCGCCGAGGCGGGGCGCTGGCACATGGTGCCGGGCTTCGCCGTACAGCTGGTGGAGCTGACGCCCGAGCGGCGGGCGGCCATCACCGACCTGGCCGAGGCGACCCGCGGCGCCCCGCCGCCGGCGGCGCTGGCCCCGGCCCCGCCCAGGACCTCCGAGGCGCAGCTGCGGGAGCTTGAGGAGCGGCCGGCCGCCACCCACTACGGCTTCCTCGGCCTCCCGCTCGACGCCGAGTTCGCCGAGATCCGGAAGTCGGCCCGCGAGCTGCGCGCCCGGCTCGAGGCCATCCGCGCCCGACCCGAGGCCCTCGACCAGCACGCCCGCGCCACCGCGCTCCTCGCCAGGCTCGACGTGGCGCAGCACGCCCTCTCGGTCCCGGCCGAACGGCTGGTCTACGACTCGGGGCGAGGCAACTACCTCGGCGTGGCCCGCTGCATGGCGGCGGGCGTCCCGCAGGCCGTGATCGTGGGGCGCCGCCGCGAGTACCTCGCCCGTCACGCCGACCGGGATCGGGCGGCGCAAGGCCACCTGGCGCGGGCGCAGGTGGCGCGCAAGATGAAGAACCCCGCCGCCGCCATCGCGGCCTACGAGGCGGCGCTGGCCGCGGACCCGCTCGACCTGGCGACGCTGGAGGCCTACGTGGCCTACCGCCGCCAGGCCAGCTGACCCGAGTGGGGCACCCACCCCGTGCGCCGCGCCGCCGCCAACCCTGCCGCCCTGACCCACGCTGCCGCCGCGTGCCTCGTCGCCGCGACGCTGGTCGCCAATCCGATCTCGGCCCCGGCCCTCGCCTCCGTCGATCCCGCGCCGCTTCGCGTCGATTGCCGGGGCGAGGCCGGGCGGCTCCTCGCCACCGTCGACCTCGGGCCGGCCGTCGACGCCGGGCTGGAGCGGAAGCTGGGCAATGGCCTCGCCAGCACGGTCCGGCTCACCGTCGCCGCGCTGGACCCATCGGGCGCGGGCGCCGGCGGCGTGGAGCGCGACTTCGACGTCCGCTTCGACGTCTGGACCGAAACCTTCACCGTCACAATTCGTGAACCGGGCGCCGCCGCCTCCTCCCGGACGGTGTCCGACTGGGCGACGGTGCGCCGGCTGCTGGCCACCCCCGCCCCCTTCGACCTCGGGCCGCTCGCCGCGCTGCCGGAGCGGTTCACCGTCGAGGCCCGGCTCGAGCTCGACCCGGTGACCGGCCTCCAGCTGGGGAGGACCCGCGAGCGGCTGGCCCATCCGGCCGGCGGCCGCTCGCTGCTCGGCTCGCTGGCCGCCTTCCTGCTCCGCGCCCCGCCGCCCGATGCCGAGCGGTATCGCTCCACCTTGCTAACCCGCTCCGACTTCGCCGGGGGCGCCGCGTCCCGGGCCAGATGATCACGCCGCTGGCCACGCCTGCCGCCACGCCCCCGGCGCCCGCCCCGCCCGGCCCCCCGCCCTGGCGTTCCCGCTTCTCCATGAAGCTGGTCGGCGCGCTGCTGCTGGCCGCCACGCTCCCGCTCGTCCCGGCCCTCCTGCTGGCCAACTGGCTGGCCGACTCCAACGCCGGCGTCTGGCTGGCGCCGCGGGTGGCCGAGCGGCTCTCCGAGGTGCCCGGCACCTACCAGGAGCTCTTCCGCGCCCGGAAGGCGCTCTACGCCGAGCGGGCGCTGAGCCTGGCCCGTGGCCTGCCGCACCGGGCCGCGGCGCAGGCGGCCTACCTCGAGCGCGCCGTCGCCACGGTGCCGCGGCTCCAGCACGCCGAGCTGCTGGCCGCCGACGGCCGGCTGCTCGCCGAGGCCGAGCGCCCGCGCGGGCGCGACGAGGAAGGCGGATGGCGTCCGGTGCCGGCCGAGGTCTCGCTGCCGGGCGGCGGCACGCTCCGCGCCACCTTCAGCATCGAGGCGGCCCTCTTCGCCGAGCTGGACGAGACCCGCGAGCTGGCCGAGACGGCGCGGGACATGGATCGCGCGCGCGGTGAGCTGCGCCGCAGCATCCTCCTGGTCTTCGCCGCCATGGTGTCGGTCGCCGCGTTGCTGGCGGTGCTCATCGGCCACCTCATGGCCCGGCGCACCGTGGCCCGGCTGACCAGGCTGGCCGAGGCCCACCGGCGCGTCGCCGCGGGCGATCTCTCGGCGCGGGTGGAGCCGGCCGGCGGCGGCGACGAGGTGGCGGCGCTCTCGGAGGGCTTCAACGTGATGGTCGAGGAGGTGCGCCAGGGGCGCGACCGGATCGTCTACCTGGAGAAGATCTCGGGCTGGCAGGACGTGGCGCGCCGGCTGGCCCACGAGATCAAGAACCCGCTCACGCCCATCCAGCTGGCCTTCCAGCAGCTGGAGGCCCGCTGGCGGGCCACGCCGGGCGGCGACCAGACCTTCGGCCGGCTCCTCGGCGAGGCCGGCGAGATCGTGCGGCAGGAGGTGGCGACCCTGCAGCGGCTGGTGGAGGAGTTCTCCGCCTTCGCGCGGCTCCCCGACGTGGCCCCGGCGCCCGCCGACCTCGGTGACTTCGTGACCGAGTTCGTCCGCACCAGCCCGCAGCTCGGCGATCGGGCCGAGGTCACGGTCACGCTGGCGGCCGACCGGATCCCGGTGGCGCTCGACGCGGCGCTGATGCGGCGGGTGCTGGTCAACCTCACCGAGAACGCCGTCCAGGCGGCCGGTCCGGCCCGGGCCCACCTCCACCTCGGCGTGGCGCGGGCCCGTGAGCGGGCCGTCCTCACCGTCTCCGACGAGGGGCCGGGCGTGGAGCCGGCGCTGCGCCCACGCGTCTTCGACCCCTACTTCACCACCAAGGGCGACGGGACCGGCCTCGGGCTGGCCATCGTGAAGAAGATCGTGCTGCAGCACGGCGGCGAGGTGGAGCTGGGCGCGCGGCCGGGCGGCGGCGCCTGCTTCACCATCTCGCTCCCGCTGGCCGGCGGCCCGTAGAGCCCGGCGGGGGCGCGGGGGCGCGCGTTCTCGGGCTGACGCGGGGCCGCGCCGGCGGTACCATCCGCGCCATGACCGCTCCCCTCGAAGGCTTCACCGCGCTGGTCACCGGCGCCTCCTCCGGCATCGGCCTCGCCTGCGCGGAGCGCTTCATCAAGGACGGCGCCACCGTGGCGGCCGTGGCCCGCCGCGCCGACCGGCTCACCGCCCTGGCCAGGCGGCTCGGCCCCAGGCTCCTCCCCTTCCCGCTCGACGTCACCGACCGCGAGGCGGTGACCCGCGCCCTCGACGGGAGTTCCGGGGCGATGCCGCCGCTCGACATCCTGGTCAACGCGGCGGGGATGGCCCTCGGCCTGGAGCCGGTCCACCGGGCCTCGATCGACGACTGGGACCGGATGATCGAGACCAACTGCCGGGCGCTGGTCTTCGCCACCCGGCTGGTGCTGCCGGGCATGGTGGCCCGGGGCCGCGGACACATCGTCAACATCGGCTCGGTGGCCGGCACCTACCCCTACCCGGGCGGCAACGTCTACGGCGCCACCAAGGCCTTCGTCCGGCAGTTCTCGCTGGCCATCCGTTCGGACCTGCTCGGCACGCCGGTGCGGGTCACCAACGTCGAGCCGGGCATGTGCGACACCGAGTTCTCCACGGTCCGCTTCTCCGGCGACAAGAGCAAGGCCGACAAGGTCTACGAGGGCATGACCCCGCTCGGCGCCGCCGACGTGGCCGACGTGGTCGCCTGGTGCGTGAGCCGCCCGGCCCACGTCAACGTCAACACCATCGAGCTGATGCCGGTCCAGCAGGCCTTCGGCGCCTTCGCGATCCACCGCGACCGGGCCTGAAGGTCTCCCCGGGGCCTTGGCGGGCGGTCACGATGGCTCCGGCGCCGGGCCGACCCGGCGTATCATCGGCGCGAGGGGGCGCCATGGGCGGCCAGCCGGACGGGACGGAGCGGGCGGCGGTGCGGAGGCTGCGGGCCATCCGGAACCTCGGGCTCATGGCCCACATCGACGCCGGCAAGACCACGGTCGGCGAGCGGCTCCTCTTCGTCGCCGGGCGCACCCACCACCTGGGCGAGGTCCACCAGGGGGACACCGAGCTCGACTGGATGGAGCTGGAGCGGGAGCGGGGGATCACCATCACCGCCGCCGTCACCACCCTGGCCTGGCACGGCCACGACCTGCACCTCGTGGACACGCCGGGCCACGTCGACTTCACCATCGAGGTGGAGCGGAGCCTGCGAGTGCTCGACGGCGCGGTGGCGGTCTTCGACGCGGCGCATGGCGTGGAGCCGCAGAGCGAGACGGTCTGGCGGCAGGCCGATCGCTGGCGGGTGCCGCGGCTCGCCTTCGCCAACAAGATGGACCGCGTCGGCGCCGACTTCGAGGCCACGCTCCACTCGCTCCGGACCCGCTTCCCGGGGCACGCCATCGCGCCGGTGCAGCGGCCGCTCGGGGTCGCCGGGAGCTTCGTGGGCTTCGAGGATCTGGTCGCCGGCCGCCGCGTCACTTTCACGGATCGTGACGACCCGCGGGCCTTCACCGTGGAGGAAGGACTCACGCCGGAGGGCCTGGCGGCGCGGCGGGCGCTGCTCGCCCTGCTGGCCGACCACGACGAGGCGGCCGCCGACGCGCTGCTCGGCGATCGCGACCTGCCTCCCCCCGAACTCTCGGCCGCCATCCGGCGCGCCACGCTGACGGGGAAGCTGGTCCCGCTCCTCTGCGGCTCGGCGCTCCACAACCAGGGGATCCCGCAGCTGCTCGACGCCTGCTGCGACTGGCTCCCCTCCCCGCTCGACGTGGCGCCGCCGCCGGCCACCACCCCGGGCGGCGTGCCGGTGGTGCTCTCCGCCGCCGAGGAGGGCGGCCCGCTGCTGGCCCTGGCCTTCAAGGTCTCCCTGCTCGACGAGCGGCGCCGCTTCGTCTTCCTCCGCATCTACTCGGGCACGCTGTCGGAGGGGGACGAGGTCTGGAACGCCAGCCTCGACAAGGTGGAGCGGGTGGCGCGGGTGATCCGGCTCCACGCCGCCCACAAGACCCGCCTCGCCTCGGCCACCGCGGGCCAGATCGTGGTGGTGCTGGGGCTCAAGGAGGCGCGCACCGGCGACACCTTCTCCGACCGGGCCCGGCCGGTGCTGCTGGAGCGGATCGGCGGCCAGCCTCCGGTGATCACGCAGGCCGTCGAGCCGGCCGTGCAGCGTGAGCGCGAGCCGCTGCTGGAGGCGCTGGCCCGCATCGCCGACGAGGACCCGACCTTCCGGGCCGGCGAGGATCCCGGCACCGGGCAGCTGGTCATCTCCGGCATGGGGGAGCTGCACCTCGAGATCGTGGTGGAGCGGCTCAAGCGCGAGTTCGACCTGGCGGTCCGGACCGGCCCGCCGCAGGTGCTGCTCCGCGAGACCCTCACCGAGGAGGCGGCGGGCACGGGGACCTTCGAGCGGGCGCTGGACGGCGCGCCGGTCTTCGCCGAGGTGAGCGCCCGGGTCCGCCCCCTGCCCCGGGGCGAGGGGCTCCGCTTCGAGGTGGCTCCGGCCGCCGCGGCCGTGCTGGCGCCGCACGGCGAGGCGCTCGACTTCGCCGGGCAGGGGGCGCGCGAGGCGGCCGAGGCCGGGGCGCTGGAGGGCCACCCGCTCCAGGACGTCGAGGTCACGCTCACCAGGGCGACCTGGCGCGACGGCGCCTCCAGGCCCTTCGCCTTCAAGGTGGCGGCGGCGGCCGCGGTGCGGGAGGCGGCCGGACGGGGACATCCGGTCCTGCTCGAGCCGGTGGCGCGGCTGGAGGTGGTGGTCCCCGACGCGCAGCTGGGCGAGGCGCTCGGGGCCATCGACCGGCGACGCGGGACCATCCTCGAGGTGATCGACCGGGACGGCGCCCTGAAGGTGATCACCGGGGAGGCGCCCTTGCGGGGGCTCTTCGGCTTCGCCACCGAGCTCCGCTCCATGACCCAGGGGCGGGCCCTCTTCACCTTGCGCCTCGACCGGTTCGACGTCGCGCGGTGAGTGTATCATCGCGGCCATGCCCCCAGGCGCCGCCACCATCCTCGTCGTGGACGACGAGCCGAACATCCGCAAGACGCTCCGCATGGTCCTCGAGTCGGAGGGCTGGGCGGTGCTCGACGCCGGCACCGCCGAGGAGGCGGAGGCGCTCCTGCAGGCCGAGCCGGTCAACGTCGCCATCTTCGACATCAAGCTGCCCGGCACCGACGGCCTCACCCTCCTCTCCCGGGCCCGCGAGCTCTGGCGCGACCTGCCGGTGATCGTCATCTCCGGCCACGCCGACGCGCCGGAGATCGGCGACGCCATGAAGCGCGGCGCCTACGGCTTCCTGCAGAAGCCGCTCGAGCGCGAGCGCGTCATCGTCACCGTCCGCTCGGCGCTGGAGTGGCGGCAGCTCAAGGACGGGGAGCGGACCCAGGCGGCGCGCGAGCCGCGCTTCGACGACATGGTGGGCCAGAGCCCGGCCATGCGCCGGCTGCGCGAGGAGATCGCCAAGGTGGCGCCGACCCGGGCCCCGGTCCTCATCCTCGGCGAGTCGGGCACCGGCAAGGAGCTGATCGCCGAGGAGCTCCACCGCCGGTCGAAGCGGGCCGCCGGCCGCTTCGAGAAGGTCAACTGCGCCGCCATCCCCGGCGAGCTGATCGAGTCGGAGCTGTTCGGCCACGAGAAGGGGAGCTTCTCGGGCGCCGGCGCGCGGCGGGTCGGCCGCTTCGAGCTGGCCGACGGCGGCACGCTCTTCCTCGACGAGATCGGCGACATGAGCCTGGCGGCGCAGGCCAAGGTGCTGCGGGCGCTGGAGAACGCCGAGATCACCCGCGTCGGCGGCGAGAAGGCCTTCACCGTGGACGTCCGCGTCATCGCCGCCACCAACCAGGACCTCGACGGCATGGTCCGCGCCGGCACCTTCCGCGAGGACCTGCTCCACCGGCTCAAGGTGGTGCCGCTCCACGCCCCGCCGCTGCGCGAGCGGCTCTCCGACCTGCCGGCGCTGGTCGACCGGTTCGTCACCCTGGCGGCGCGGCGCAACGACCTCCGCTCCAAGCCGCTGGAGCCGGCGGTGCTGGAGCGGCTCGCCGGCTACCGCTGGCCCGGCAACGTGCGCGAGCTGCGCAACGTCTGCGAGCGGCTGCTCATCATGAGCGGCGATCGGATCCGGGTCGCCGACGTGCCGGCGGACATCGGACCCCGAGCCGGCGGTACCACGGCCGGGAACGGCGCCGCCATGGGCGTGGCGGCCGGGGCGGCGGGCCACGGCGAGGTTGCCCTGAAGGACCTGCGCGACCTGGTCGAGCGCGACTACATCCTCAAGAAGCTCGAGGAGCACGACTGGAACGTCACCCAGGCGGCCCAGGCGCTCGGCATCGAGCGGACCAACCTGCACAAGAAGATCAAGCAGCACGGGCTGGCGCGGGGCCGGCGCGGCGGGGCGGAGGACGAGGGGCAGGAAACGGAGCCGTAGGGCGTCAGGTTTCCCGGCCCCGCTGCTCCCTGGATGAGCGGCCACCTCCGCGCCGCCCCGGAGCCACCACATGCCCATCCTCACCGACGCCGCGCTGGAAGCCGAGGTGGTCGCCGCCACCCGCGGCGACCGTGACGCCTTCGCCCGGCTGGTCGCCGCCACCAGCTCGCTGGTCACCGCCATCACCCTCTCCGAGACGCGGGACGTGGAGCTGGCGCACGACGCGGCGCAGGACGTCTACCTCCGGGTCTGGGGCGGCCTCGGCCAGCTGCGCGACCCGGGCAGCTTCCTCCCCTGGCTGCGGCAGGCGGCGCGGCGGCAGGCGCGGCGGCTCTCCGTGCAGCGGGCCCGGCGCGCCCGCGGCCGGGAGGCCGACGCCGCGCTGGCCGAGGCGCCCGACGCCGGCCCGGGCCCCCGCGAGCGGCTGCTCGACGGCGAGCGGGCGGCGCTGGTCCGGACCGCGCTCGAGTCGCTCCCCGACGAGGCGCGCGAGACGCTCATCCTCTACTACCGCGAGGGGCACTCGACGGCGCAGGTGGCCCGGCTGCTCGGCCTGAGCGACGCGGCGGTGCAGCAGCGGCTCTCGCGGGCGCGGTCACGGGTGCGCGAGGAGGTGCTGCAGCGGCTCGGCGAAGCGCTGGAGCGGACCGGCCCGGCGGCCGCCTTCACCGTGGCCGTGGTGGCGCTGCTCGCCCCGCGGACCGCGGTGGCGGCCAGCGCCCAGGCGGCGGGCGGCTTGCTGGCGGCGCTGCAGGTGCCGAAGGCGGCCATCGCCGCTGCGGCGGCGGTGCTGGCGGCGCTCGGTTTCCTCTTCCTCGGTGGGCCGCTCCGCCCAGGCGGCGGTGGGCCACCGACCGTGACCATCGCCCGGCCGGCGGGGGAGCGGGCTCCGGGCGAGCCGGCGCGAGAGACGCCGCGGATCGAGTCGCCGGCCGTGGGCGACGGGGCACTGGAGGTACGCGTCACCGCCGCCGGCCGGCCGACCCCCGGCGCCGTGGTCCGCATCTACACCTACGTCCCGACCGACGCCGGAACGTCACGCCCGGCCTGGCGGCTGCTGGCGTCGGCGACGGCCGACGTCGCCGGTCTCACCCGCGTCCCCGCCTCGCCGGGGGCCTACCTCGTGGTCGCCCGCGCTACGGCCTTCGCGCCGGGTCAGCTGACGGTGGTCCGCCCGTTTGGCGAGCCGGTCACGCGCGTCGACGTCGCGCTGGAGGCTGCGGTCGCTCTTGCCGGCCGGACCATCGACCGGGCCGGCCAGCCGGTGCCACTCGCCTCGCTCTCGCTGATGCGCCTCGGCGAGCCGGGCGCGCCGCGCGTCGACCTGCCGGCCGAGGAGCGGTTCTACGCGGCCAGCGACGCGCGCGGCGCCTTCGGGATCGATGGGCTGGCTCCGGGGCGCTGGCAGCTCACCGCCGAGGCGCCCGGGCACGCCCGGACCACCGTCGACCGGCTCACCCTGCCCCACTCCTCGCCGCTCGACGTGCAGCTCGGCTCGGCCGGCGTCATCGAAGGGCTGGTGGTCACCGCCGACGGCAAGCCGGCGCCGGGGGCGGAGGTTCGCTTCGCCGGCGGGACGGAGCTGGTGCAGGTGGAGAGCGGGCCGTCCGGCGGCTTCGCCGCCGAGCTGGCACCGGGGAGCTACCGGGTCTCGGCGGTGCGCGGGGAGGAGGCGGGGTGGGTCGATCGGACCGTGTCGGCCGGCGACCGGGCTGCCGTGAAGGGGCTGGTGATCCGGCTCGGGACCGGAGCGCGGTTTCTGGGTCGGGTGGTCGATTCGAAGGACGCACCGGTTGGCGGGGCGCAGGTGCTGATCACGCCGTTCGGAGCGACGGGTGAGTTCACCCGGCTGGAGAGCGGGGCCGACGGCCGCTTCCTCTCTCCGGCCATGCCGCCAGGCGAGTACGACCTCGACGCGTCGGCCGACGGCAAGGCACCACGTACCGAGCGCGGCCTGGTCCTGCTCGCCGGCCAGCGTTTCGAGCTGACGTTGAAGCTCACCGGCACCGGAGCGATCGCCGGCACGGTGCGCGGGACCACCGGCGGTCCGCTCGCCGGGGTCCGGATCCGCGGCGGGCTGCGCCGGGGCTCCAGCTTTGGCCAGGTGGATGGCGAGGCGGTGACCGACGGCGACGGCCGCTACAGGCTCGACCGGCTCACGCCTGGCGTGGTGGCGGTCACGGCCCGTCGCGGCGAAGAGGCCCTCGGCGCCAACCGGAACGTCGAGGTGAGGGCCGACGACGCGGCCGCGGCCGACTTCGTGCTCCCCTCGCCGGGCGCGGTCGAGGGGACGGTCACCATGGCTGACGGAACCCCATTGCCGGAAGAGATCTCGGTCCAGGTCGGGCCCGACCAGGGCGGGTGGTCGTACCGCGAGATGTACCGGGCTGCGATCACCGCGGCAGGTACCTTCCAGCTCCTCCTCCCAGCCGGCCGCTGGCAAGCCAGCTCATGGAGCTCTGGCCTCACCGCGAAGACCCGGAGGCGGACGCGCTTCACGGTCGAGCCGGGCGCGACGACGCACCTGGCGCTGAAGCTCGAGTCCATCACCAAGGACCCGATCTTCCTTCGCGTCCTGGTCCTCGAACCGGGCGGCGCCCCGTCGAGCGGGGCAACCCTCGAGGTGATGGCGCCCCCGGGCGCCGCCATCTCGACCTACACCAACGTGCAGGGGATCGCCGAGGTCGGCATCGGCACCTCCACGCGCGACACCAGCCCGCTGCTGGTCACGGCCCGGAACGGCGGCCGGCGCGCGGTCCATGTGCCAGTGGCGCCCGGCGTGAAGGAGGCGACCATCCAGCTGCAGCCCGGTGCCCAGCTGAGCGGACGGCTCGAGGCCACCGGCGCGCCGTTCACCGGCTTCACGTTGCGCCTGGAGTATGCGCCGTTGCCACCACTCAAGTACGCAGACTCGGAGCAGCGTCGCTTCACCGGCGACCGCTTCCTGCTGCCCGACGTCCCAGCCGGCGAGGCCACCCTCATCGCCTCGACCGACGATGGCCGCTCCGGTCGCGCCACGGTGACCCTCCGCTCCGGCGAGCCGACCGAGGTGAAGC
This sequence comes from Myxococcales bacterium, assembly GCA_021806645.1. Classification (GTDB taxonomy): domain Bacteria; phylum Myxococcota; class Myxococcia; order Myxococcales; family Anaeromyxobacteraceae; genus JADKCZ01. The sequence goes on from JAJZQX010000004.1 coordinate 126,035, forward strand.
TCCCGGTGGCTTCATCGGGCCGGATCCGCGTCCGCATCCTCGACCAAGACGGACGGCCCGAGCCGGTGGCCTATCTCATGGTGGGAGGCCGGATGGTCGATGCCTCTCCTGATGGACTGGACTACGACCCGGCCTTGGTCCGGAACGGCGCCCTGATGGCCACCGAGGTGCCCCCAGGATCGGTCGAGCTGGAGATCGGGGCGCGCTGCTTCGAGCACGTGGAACGAAGGGTCGAGGTCCGCCCCGGCGAGACCCTCGACCTCGGCGACGTCACGCTGAAGCCCCTCCCCCCGGCATCCTGCGGTCGGTAGGGCGCCCACGGCCCGGCTCCCCCTCCGAACCCTCCGTCGCCGGTGGCCGCTCGCCGGCTCGCGGAGTCTCCCGAGGACGGGGGGCCGCCGGAGGTGGCGCCGATGCAGATCGATCTCGACACGCTCCGTGACGCGGTGAAGCGCGGCGTCCTCACCGATCGCGAGGCCCAGACCCTCTGGGCGCACCTCGAGGCGGATCACGCCCAGGCCGGCGACGCTCCCCCCGCCGGCCACGCCGCGGCCCGCGTCGCTCCCCCCGTGCCGCCCTGGCGCCCGGCGCTGGGCGCCCTGGCGGTCGCCGTGGTCTCGGCCTTCGCCCTCCTGATCGCCTTCGAGCTGTACGGACTGGCCGGCCTGGCCGTCGCCGCCGCCACCCTCTCCGTCTCGCTCATGGCCGCCGGCCGCCGCCGCGCCTGACCGCCCGGCCCGGGGTAGCATGCGCGTCCGTGTTCCCCTCCCACGCCATCCCCGGCCTCCCCCCCGCCGATCCGGTCGCGCCGGAGAGCGCCGAGCGGGTGGCCCGCCTCCGCAAGCGCTGTGGCCCGCTGGCCGAGGAGGCGCTGGCCTGCTGCCGGCTCGCCCCCGACCCCGACCTCGCGCTGGTCGGCCTGGAGCGCTACCTCGACGGCGCCGGGTCGCTCCCGGCCGAGCGCGACCTGCTCGAGGCGCTCTCGCTCCTCTGCGGCGCCTCCTCGTTCGGCGCCGGCCTGCTGACCCGCTGGCCACACCTGCTCCGGCGCACCGCCCGCTCGCCCTGGCTGCTCCGCCCGCGCACCGAGGCCTCCCTGCGCAGGCTGCTGGCCCGGGCCGCCCGCCGGCTCGGCCCCGACGACGTGGACGCCTTCCACGCGTTGCTGCGCCGGGTGCGGGCCCGCGAGGTGCTCCGCATCATGCTGCGCGACCTGCGACGCGCCAGGATGATGGAGGTGGCCGGCGAGCTCTCGGCGCTGGCCATGGCCTGCGTGGACGCCGCCATCCGCTTCCACGACGCCCGCCTGCGGGTGAAGCACGGTCCGCCCGCGGGGCTGGAGCAGCGCGAGCCGGGGGCCGGGTTCTGCGCGCTGGCGATGGGGAAGCTCGGGGCCCGAGAGCTCAACTTCAGCTCCGACGTCGACCTCATCTTCGTCTACGGCCCCGACGGCCAGACCACCGGCGAGAAGCCGACCACCCACTTCGCCTACTTCACCCGGCTGGCCGAGCTGGTGACCGAGGCCATCTCGCGCTCCACCGAGGACGGCTTCGTCTTCCGCGTCGACCTCGACCTCCGGCCGGAGGGGCGCTCCGGGCCGATCGTCAACAGCCTCCGCGCCGCCGAACTCTACTACCAGGCCTTCGGCCGCAGCTGGGAGCGCAACGCCATGCTCAAGGCCCGCCCCGGCGCGGGCGACGAGCCGGTGGGCGACGAGCTGCTCGCGGCGCTCGAGTCCTTCATCTGGCGCAAGAGCCTCGACCTCCAGGTGGTGGGCGAGATCCAGGCCATGAAGGCGCGCATCGACGCCCGCGCCGGGGGCGAGGGAGCGTCGGATCTCAAGCTCGGCAAGGGCGGCATCCGCGAGGCCGAGTTCTTCGTCTCGGCCCTGCAGCTGCTCCACGGCGGCAAGCCGGGGGGCAAGGCCCTTCGCGAGCGGGGCGTGCTGGCGGCGCTGGATCGGCTCCTCTACGCCGGCGTGGTCCCTTCACGGGACCGCGACGCTCTCTCCGACGCCTACCTCTACCTGCGCCGCTGCGAGCACCGCGTCCAGATGGTGGAGGGGGCGCAGACCCACCGGCTCCCCCCGCCCGGCGAGCGGCGCCCGCTGGCCCGCGCCATGGGCGCCGCCACGGTCGCGGAGTTCGAGGCGACGCTCTCGGCCCACCGCGAGAGGGTGGCGCTGCTCTTCGCCGGCCTGCTGGGCACCGCGGGCGAGGAGGCGGCGCCGCTCGACCCGGAACTGGCGTTGCTGGCCGACCAGGAGGTGGAGCCCGGACGGCGGCGCGAGCTGGCCGCCAAGCGCGGCCTGCAGGATCCGGATCGCGCCATCGCCGCCATCGACGCCATGGCGAGGCGCGCCACCCCCTTCTCGCGCATGGGCGATCCGGCGGTGGCGGTCGGGCTGCTCTCCGACGCGCTGGAGACGCCCGACCCCGACCAGGCGCTGAGCCACCTCTCCGACTTCGCCGCCGCGCTCCACGCCCCGGCCCCGTACTTCAAGCTGCTGGGCGAGCGGCGCCGGGCCGCCCGGCTCCTGCTCTCGCTCTTCGGCACCTCCGACTTCCTCTCCAAGCGCTTCCTGCGCCACCCCGAGCTGATCGACACCCTGCTGCGCGCCGACCAGGTGGAGCTGGAGAAGCCGGCCGAGGCCTTCGGGCGGGAGCTGGAGGAGCGGCTCGACCACGCCGGCGGCGACGGGCTCGACGACCGGCTGGAGCGGCGGCTGGGCGAGCTGCGGCGCTACAAGAACGAGGAGATCCTCCGCATCGCCCTCCACGACATCGCCGGGTCGATCGATCTCGCCAGCGTGGCGAGCCAGCTCTCCGACCTGGCCGAGGCCCTGCTGGTCCGCTGCCTGGCGCTGGCCGAGGAGGATGCCGCCGCCAAGGGCTACCAGCCGCCGGGCCGGCTCTGCGTCATCGGCATGGGGAAGCTGGGCGGGCGCGAGCTCGGCTACCACTCCGACCTCGACCTCATCTTCCTCTACCCCGGCGGCGCCGGGCCCGGCTACGAGCGCTACCCGCGGCTGGCGCAGCGGTTCATGGCCTTCCTGCAGATGCCGCTGCGCGAGGGGCGGCTCTACCAGATCGACACGCGACTGCGCCCCAGCGGCAACCAGGGGGCGCTGGTGATCAGCGCCGAGGCCTTCGCCCGCTACCACGTCGGCGAGGCGCTGCCGCTGGGCGGCGCGGGCGAGGCGGCGCCCGGCCTGGTCCGCTCCCAGCTCTGGGAGCGGCAAGCCCTCCTGCGCGCCCGCTTCGTCGGTGGCGACGAGCCCCTCTGGAAGAAGGTCGAGGCCGAGGTGATCATCCCGGTCGCCTACGGCGTCCGCGCCGACCGCGCCGCGCTGGCGGGCGACATCCGCGCCATGCGCGAGCGGATGGAGAGCGAGCTGGGGCGCGAGTCCACGCGCGGCAAGAACCCCAAGACCGGCCACGGCGGCCTGGTGGACGTCGAGTTCGCCGCCCAGTTCCTCCAGCTGGCGCACGGCCACGGGAACGCCTCGGTCCGCACCAGCAGCACGCCGGTGGCGCTGCGCCGGCTGCTGGCCGCCGGTTTCCTGCGGCCGGCCGACTACGAGCCGCTGGCCGCCGGGTACGAGTTCCTCCGGCGCGTGGAGCTGCGGCTCCGGATCGTCCACGACTACGGCGTCGATCACCTGCCCGAGAGCGGCGCGGCGCTCCACCAGCTGGCGCGCCGGCTCGGCTACTTCGGGGAGGCGCCGGGCGAGCGGTTCATCGCCGAGTACACGCGGATGACTCGCGGCGTGCGCGAGGCGTTCGACCGGGTGGTCCAGTGATCGCCCTCCCGCCCGACGACGTGGTGGACGGCTGGAAGGCCCGCTCCAGGCCACTTGAGGAGGCCGAGCTGGCGCTGGTGCGGGCGGTCGTGCACCGGCCGGCCTGGCTCGCCGAACCGGCCGAGCACGGGCTCCGCTACGCCCTCAACCTGGCGCGCCTCACGCTCATCCGGCAGCCCGACGGCGGCGATCTCGACGTGGCCGGCTTCCTCGCCCCGTACCGCGACGAGGTGAAGCCGGTGGCGACCTCGCTCCTCGTCGAGCCGGCCGAGATCGACCCGGCGGCGGTGACCGGGCTGGTGCCGCACCTGGTGTCGCGCGCGCGGGAGTGGCGCGGCAAGCTGCTGGCCGCGTTCGAGGGACGGCTCGCCGCCGGCACGCTGGATCGCGAGTGCTGCGAGAAGGCGCTGTTGCTGGCCTGCGGCGGCGGCGGCGGCGTGGCCTGGTCCTACCTCGGCGCCTTCGACCTGCTGGAGCAGTTTGGCCTGGCGCCGCGCCTCATCGGCGGCACCAGCATGGGCGCCGCGCTGGCCCTCTTCCGGGCCCACTCGCTCCGCTGGCACCCCGAGGAGGTGGCGGCGGTGGTGAAGGGGCTCAGCTTCCGGACGCTCTTCCGCTTCCTCCGGACCGACTCGCGCTACGGCCTGCCGGCGGCGATGCGGCTCCACCTGCGCCCGGCCGTCATCGACCACCTGCGGGGGCCGGGCGGTGAGCCGCCGACGCTCGGCGAGCTGGCCATCCCCATGGTGGTCGCCTGCGCGGGCTTGCGCACCGGCGCGCTGCCGCGCGAACCGGAGTACTACGAGCACCTGCTCGATCCGCACGACGGCGAGCCGCTCGGGCCGCTCTCCACGCGGCTGCCGGCCGACCTGCTCAAGGTGGTGGGCGAGCTGATGGCGCAGCGCGACCGGTTCGCCAGGCTCTACCTCGGCGCCGACGAGGGGACGGCCGACTTCGACGCCATCGACGCGGTCGGCTTCTCCTCCGCGCTCCCCGGCGTCGTCCACTACGACGTGCTGCGCGACGACCCGCGCATGCACGCGCTGCTCGACGACCTCTTCCGGCGGCGCGACCTCTTCCGGCTGGTGGACGGTGGGCTGGTGGACAACCTGCCGGCGCGGCCGGTCTGGGGGCTGGCGCAGGCCGGCGCCATCGGCACGCGCAACACCTTCCTCCTGGGGCTGGACGGGTTCGGCCCCAAGCTCTCCCAGCCGCTCTGGTACGGGCTGGAACAGGTCGCGGCGCAGACCGCGGCCCGGAGCCGGCCGTTCGTCAACTTGCTGCGCAGCTACCAGCGCGTGCTCTCGCCGCTCGAGGTGGTCCCGGGCGAGGCGTCGCTGCGGAAGGCCGTGCAGGCCGGGCGCGCCGAGCTGCTCCCCGACATGCCGCTGGTGGCGCGAATCTGCCGGCCGTTTCCGGCGCTCACGTGACGGGGTGCGCCATTCGACCCCGTGACCAGCCCCAAGCGGGTGCCTTCGATCTGCCATCGCGGCAGGATTAGACCCTTCTGGACGAGGGTTGAGCACCTGTGGGGGCACCGTCAGTCAAACCGATTGACCTATCATGGCCCTTCGGTTAGATTCCCGACCCCTTGCGGCATGACTAGAAAAACTGCAACCATTTCGATAGCTTGCGTTGTGTGGCCGAGACAGGGGATCTCTTCCGACGGCGCTCAGGCCTGAGGTGATGACAGAATGCGGACTCGCTACGTCGATTTCGATGATCGACACGAAGACCTGGCCGAGCGGATGCGCGCCGCGCCGCGGATCGCCGAGGACTTCCTGCGCAAGTGGGAGGTCTCATGGCTGTTCCACGAGAACGCCCTGGAGGGGGTCGTCTACACCAGCCAGGAGCTGGAGCTGGGGCTGGAGAAACAGCCCATCGCCGACGCCACGTTCGTGGGCGCATTGCGCGACATCAAGAACCACAAGACCGCGCTCGACTTCTGCCGCGCCGAGGCCCGGAACAAGAAGCTCAAGCTGAGCCTGACCACGCTGAAGAAGCTCTACGAACTGCTCACCGCCGGCATGGAGGGGCGCAGCGCCGCGGAGTGGCGCAAGGACATGCCGCTGCACCGGAGCTACTTCCACGAGATCGCGCAGCCGGCCAAGATCCTTCCCGGCCTCCAGAAGGTCTTCGAGAACACCGAGACGGCCGAGTTCCGCAACGCCCACGCCATCCAGCGCGCGGCGCGGCTTCACCACGGCTTGATGCAGGTCTTCCCGTACACCGACAACTCCGGCCGGATCGGGAGGCTCTTCGCCAACATGATCCTGTTCCAGGCCGGCTACCTGCCGATCATCGTCCACGCCACCGACCGGCAGCGGTACTACGAGTCGCTTCGGCAGCCCGAGGCGGCGCTGCGCGAGCTGACCATGGACGCCATCGGGAACGGGCTCGAGCACGCGGAGAAGTACTTCGCCGAGGCGGCGGCCGCGGGGCAGTCCCAGGTCCGGTAGACCGGTCTTCTCGCCGTTGCGGCCCCGGCAGGTCCTCCTTCAGGGGGGCCTATCGGGGCCATCGGTCGTTCAACACGATGATTTGACGGCCGAATCCAACTACTCCGGGAAGGCTGGCGGCTGTCATGGCGGCGGCGGCCCGCCTTGTTGTATAGGTCCGCCCCCGATGCTCCTCGGCGCACATGAAGGGATCGCAGGTGGGGTCTCCACGGCGTTCGCCCGCGCCGAGGAGGACGGCGCCGAGTGCCTGCAGATCTTCACGCGCAACGCCAGGGGCTGGGCCGCCAAGCCGCTCGAGGCCGGCGAGATCGCCCGCTTCCGGGCCGAGGCCCGGCGGACCGGCCTGCCCGCCGCCGCCCACGCCAGCTACCTCGTCAACGCCGCCGCCGGCGACCCGGAGATCCGGCGCAAGAGCTGGGCCGGCCTCGCCGACGAGCTGGCGCGGTGCGAGCAGCTCGGCCTGTTCGCCCTCGTCTTCCACCCCGGCTCCAACCCGGACGAGGCCGAGGGGCTGAAGCTGGCCGCCGAGGGCATGGCCCACGCGCTCGAGGCGGCCCCCGGCCAGGTGAAGCTGCTCATCGAGACCACCGCCGGACAGGGCGCCAGCCTGGGCCACACCTTCGAGCAGCTGGCCGCCATCCGCGACGCCATCCCGGCCGGCCTGCGCCGCCGCACCGGCGTCTGCGTCGACACCTGCCACCTCTTCTCCGCCGGCTACGACCTGACCACCGACGAGGGGTACGAAGCCACCATCGCCAGGCTCGACCGGACGCTCGGGCTCGGCCTGGTCCATGCCTTCCACCTCAACGACTCCAAGAAGGCGCTCGGCTCCCGCGTCGATCGGCACGAGCACATCGGCGAGGGCACCCTCGGTCTCTCGCCGTTCCGGCGGCTGGTGAACGACCAGCGCTTCGCCCGGACGCCCGGGTTCCTGGAGACCGACCTGCGCTTCCGCGAGAACCTCTCGGTCCTGCGCTCGCTCATCGCATGAGGTCGCCCGCCGCCAAGACCGTGCGCCTCGACGCGCCGCCCCCGCCACGCGCCGGAGCCACCGTCCGCGCTCACCGGATGTCCCTCCACCCCCGCTCCGGTGGGTCGCCGGCCGACAAGCTCGACAAGCTCGTCGCCTTCGCCAGGGGGCACCGCCGGGCGCTGGTCCTCACCCACGACAACCCGGACCCCGACTCGCTCGCCTCCGGCGTGGCCCTGGCCTGGCTGCTCGGCGAGCTGGCCGGCGTGGAGGCCAAGGTGGCCTACGGCGGCATCGTGGGGCGCGCCGAGAACCGCGCCCTCATCCACGAGCTGAAGCTGCCGGTGGTGCCGGTGTCGCGCGTGGTCTTCGACGACTACGACATGATCTGCATGGTGGACACGCAGCCCGAGCAGGGCAACCACTCGCTCCCCAGGCGCCACTTCCCCGACGTGGTGATCGACCACCACCCGATCCGGCCCGACTCCAACCTGGCGCCCATCGCCGACGTGGGCGGCCCCATCGGCGCCACCTCCACGGTGGTGGTCGAGTACCTTCGCGCCAGCAAGCTCGAGGTCCCGCCGTCCATCGCCACCGCCCTCTTCTACGGCATCAAGGCCGACACCCGCGACCTCGGGCGCCACACCACCCCCCAGGACGTCGAGGCCTACCTCTGGCTCTTCCCGCGCGCCGACAAGGACGCCATGGGCCGGATCGAGCACCCGCCCCTCTCGCTCGAGTACTTTGCCCTCTCGCGCACCGCCATCGAACTGGCCGAGATCCACGGCCACGCGGTGGTGCTGCCGCTCGGCGAGCTCTACGCGCCGGACATGGTGGCCGAGGTGGCGGAGCGATTCCTCTACCTGGAGGGGATGCGCTGGTCGCTCGCCTTCGGCACCTTCGAGGGCGACCTCTACTTCTCGGTCCGCACCACCGACCGGCGCGCCAACGCCGGCAAGCTGATCCGCGACGTGATCGAGCCGCGCGGCGGCTCGGCGGGCGGCCATGGGACCATGGCCGGCGCCCGGCTCCCGGCGACCGGCCTGAAGGGGGCGGCGCTGCGGAAGCTGGTCGCGGCGGTGGTGCACGACTTCCTCCACGCCTTCGGCGAGAGGGGGCGCGGCGCCAGGCGGATCGCCGGCTCGCCGCCGAAGCGGACCCCGCGGCCGGTGGCGGAGTAGCGGCGCGGCCGATCAGGTGACGGCGGCGGCCGCCGCCCTCAGTCGCCGCTCCCCACCTTGGGCCGCGTCGCTCCGAACAGGCCGCGCACCACCGAGGCGATGGCCAGCGGCGTCCCGACGGAGGGATCGTAGCGCGCCGCGATGTCGGTGGCGAAGTCGGCGGCGCTCTCCCAGCGATCCTCCGGCGCCGCGGCCACGCAGTGCAGCGTCAGCGCGTCGAGCTCGAAGGGCACCTCCGGCCGCACGTCCGAGGGGGCCCGCAGCTGGCCGGAGAGGATGCGCTCGCCCACCTCCTCGACCGTGGTGCCCGGGAAGGCGCGCTGGTTGGTGAGCAGCTCGAAGAGGACGGCGCCGAGCGCGAAGAGGTCGGTGCGCGGAGTGAGCGGCCCGCCGCGCAGCTGCTCCGGCGCCAGGTAGTGGATCTTGCCGAAGGCCCCCTGCCGCGCTCCCTTGGTCGCCCCCGGCGTGAGGGCCACGCCGAAGTCGCCCAGCTTCACCTCGCCGAGGCGGGAGATGAAGACGTTGGAGGGCGAGACGTCGCAGTGGACGATGCCGAGCGGCCGTCCCTCGCGGTCGGTCCCGGCGTGGGCGTGGTCGAGCGCCAGCGCCAGCTGGTGGCCGAGGTAGGCGGCGAAGTCGATGGGCAGCAGGATGCCGCGCAGCGCGCACTGGGAGAGGATCTGCCGCAGGTTCTGGCCGTCGATCAGGTCCATCACCAGGTAGGGCCGCCCCTCCTCGACGCCGGCGTCGAAGACGTCGATGACCGCCGGGTGGTGGAGCCGCCGGGTGACCAGCGCCTCCTGGCGGAAGAGCTCGACGTACTGGGGATCCCTCGACAGCTCGGGCTTCAACTGCTTGACCGCCACCTCCTGCCCGGCGCGCGGGCCGGTGAGCGCGACCGCCCGGTAGACGTCGGCCATGCCCCCCTTGCCGATGAGGGCGGTCAGCTCGTAGCCGGCGAAGAGGAGCCCCACTCAGTACCCCATGCTCACATCCTGGCGCGGACCAGCGCCTGGTAGGCGGGCAGGTCACGCAGGCTGGCCAGGTCGGGATCCTCGCCCATCCCCTCGGCGGTGGCGTAGCCGTTCACCGCCGCGATCTGCAGGTAGCGGAGCGCCAGCGCGGGCTGGCCGGAGAGGGCGTAGACGCAGGCCATGTTGTAGTAGGCGTCACCGAAGTCGGGATCGACACCCAGCGCCTTCTTGTACCACTCGAGCGCCGACCTGAGATCGTCGCGCATCCGCCAGGTCACGCCCACGCCGTTGTAGGCCTCCGGCAGCCCGGGGTCGAGCGCCACCGCCTCCTCGAACCGGGCGCGGGCCCGCTCGAAGTTCCCCTCCCCGAGCCAGGCCGCGCCGTCGCGCAGGGCCGCCCGGGCGCGCTCCGTGGCGCTCCTGGCAGGCGTGGTGGCCGGCGCGGGCCTCACCCTGGGCGGCGGCTTGCCGGCGGCGGGGCGGATCGGCGGAGGCGCGCGGGTGAAGGCGATGCCGCCGTTGCGGCCGATGGGCGCCCGGCAGCCGGCCGCCACGTGGACGGCGCCGGAGAGCCCCTTCGTCCCCACCAGCAGCACCCCCCTGGCCCAGGCCTCGGTCGCGGCACAGCCGGTCTGGCAGACCCGCACCTCGCCGGCCAGCGAGTCGTCGAGCAGCGTGGCCCGCAGCACCTTTTCACCCTTCGTGAACCGGCAGGGGCCCGAGGGGACCAGCAGCGTGGCGCGGAAGGTGGTCCCGTCGCCGGCGACACGGACCCGTCCCAGCGGGGAGTCGTATTCACCGTTGACGGGCGGGGCCGCCCGGGCCGCGCCGCCCACGAGCAGCGGCACCAGGGCGAGTCGAAGAATGCTCCTCATTTCGCGATTCTACCCTTGCCCGGCGCTGGAGTGCTTGACAGGTTCGGAGCGGGAGCCTAGTATCGAACATATAGGAAAACCCGCGTGAAAACGAGGGTTTACGCTCTTTCAACATTCGTATCGTCTTGCCCCCTGCCGGGTTCGTGATTGGCCTCGTGTCGTTTGGGCCGACTTGCAATGAAGAGTGGTTCCCGGCCGGTTCCATGTGCAAGCTCCCACCGCTGCAGAGGGAGAAGCCTACGGCGCCGGTCCTGTTCACGGGCACCCCACCTATGGAGACATAGGTCCAAGCAACCGATGCACACGGCCCAGGCGGGGGGCTCTTTTTGTTCTTCTGGCGTAGGATGCGCCGCCCGATGACCCCCGACATCAAGGCCCGCAAGCGGGAACTCCGCTCCGAGCTGATCGCCGCCCGCGCCCGCCTCGGCTCGGCGGAGCGCCAGGCCGCCTCCGCCGCCATCGCCGCCCGGCTGGCCGCGCTCGAGCCCTTCCGCTCCGCCGAGACGGTCGGGCTCTATGCGCCGCTCGGCACCGAGGTGGACGTCAGCGCGATCGCCATCGCCGTGCTGGCCCGCGGTGGCCGTGTCGCCTTCCCGCGCAGCGTCGCCGGCGCGCGCCGGCTGGAGTTCTGCGCCTGCAACGTGGGCGAGCTGGTGCGCGGCCCGCTGGGCGCCGGCGAGCCGCCGCCCGGTGCCCGCCAGGTGCCGCTCTCGGAGATCCAGTGCTTCGTCATCCCGGGCGTCGGCTTCTCCCGCGACGGCCTGCGGCTGGGGCGCGGCGGCGGCTACTACGACGTGACCCTCAAGCAGGCCACCGGCGCCGTCCGCATCGGCGTGGCCTTCGACCTCCAGCTCCGTCCCGAGCTCCCCCGCGAGCCGCACGACGTGCCGCTCGACGCCATCGTGACCGAGCGCGACACGCTCCGCTTCCAGAGACCGGTGACCACGTGAACGTTCCCTCCAGGCCTGGGTCGAGGCACTCGTGAAGCTGCTCTTCCTCGGTGACGTCTTCGGCAAGCCCGGCCGGCAGGCCGTGCAGCGGCTGGTGCCGCGCCTCATCTCCCGCCACGGCCTCGACCTGGTGGTGGCCAACGCCGAGAACGCCGCCTCCGGCGCCGGCGTCACGCCGGAGCTGGCCGACGAGCTGCTGGCGGCCGAGGTGGACCTGCTCACCAGCGGCAACCACATCTGGTCGAAGCGGGAGATCGTCCCCTACCTCGACAAGCCCGGCTGCCGCCTGCTCCGCCCGGCCAACTACCCGCCCGGCGCCCCGGGGCGCGGCCGTGGGATCGCCGTCACGCCCGACGGCCGCAAGCTGGGCGTCATAAACATCGAGGGGCGCGTCTTCATGAAGACGCTCGACGACCCCTTCCGCGTCGTGCTCGACGAGCTGGCCGCCCTCCGGAAGGAGGGCTGCACCTGCATCCTCGTGGACATGCACTGCGAGGCCACCAGCGAGAAGAACGCCATGGGCTGGTTCCTCGACGGAAAGGTCTCGGCGGTGCTCGGCACCCACACCCACGTGCAGACCGCCGACGAGCGGGTGCTGCCGGGCGGCACCGCCTTCATCACCGACGTGGGCATGTGCGGGCCGTGGGACTCGATCATCGGCGTCCGCAAGGAGCTGGTGCTGGAGCGGTTCACAACCCAGCGTCCCATGGCCTTCGAGCCGGCCAGGCGCGAGGTCCACTTGCAGGGGGCCATCGTCGAGATCGACGACGCCACCGGCAAGGCAAGGTCGATCGTGCGGGTGCAGGAGCGGCTGGAGGAGGGGTAGCCGGGCCGCTTGACGCTGTGGCCCTCACAGGGCCACACTGGCTCCGTGAAGACCAGGGACCATGTGGTGAAGGTGCGCCTCTCCAGCGACGAACTGGAGACGGCCGAGGCCCATGCCCGCTCGGAGGGTGTCCCGCTCTCCACCTACTTGCGGCGCCTCGCCGTGACCGCGCGCCCGCGGGCCGGCACGGAGGCAGAGCGGGTCAGGAAGGCGCTCAAGGCCTTCGACGCCTTCACCGCCGCCGAGGTGGACGAGTTGCGGGCCAGCGTGGCCGAGGTCCGCAAGGGGTGGTCGCGTGGTCGTCGCTGACACCGACGTCCTCATCACCGGCTTCGACAGGCGGCGCGAGCCGGAGCGGGCCCGGCTCTTCGCGCTCCTGCGGCGCGGGGAGCTGGCCACCACCGTCATCAACGTCTTCGAGCTGACCGCGGGCCAGAGCACCACCCCCAGCAAGCTGGAGCAGCTCCACGCGGCACTCGGACAGGTGACCGTCCTGCCGGTGACCCAGGGGGCCGCGGAGCTCGCCGCCGCCGTGAGCCGGCACCTCGGCCGGCGCGGCCTCAACCTCGCGCCGCCCGACCTGCTCATCGCGGGTGTCTGCCTCGCCAACGGCCTGCCGCTGCTCACGCGAAACGTCGAGCACTTCGGCCGTGTGCCGGGGCTGGTGCTGGAGCAGTTGCCCGGATAGTCCAGTCCAGCGCTCAGCCCTCGAGCACCAGCAGCGCGTAGTTCCGCTTCCCCTTCTGCAGCAGCAGGTACCGGCCGGCCAGCAGGTCGGCGCCGGAGAGCTTCCGCTCGGCGTCGGCGATCGGCTCGCCGTTGAGCGAGAAGCCCTTGCCCTGGACGCCGCGCTTGGCGTCGCCGCGGGAGGAGGCCAGCCCCGCCTTGACCAGCGCGTCGGTGGCGGAGAGCGCCGCCAGCTCGGCGCGCGCCAGCGTGGCGGCCGGGATCTCGCTCCGCAGCACCTCGAAGACCTCGGCGCCGGCGCCCTTCAGGTCGGTGCCGCCGAAGAGCAGCCGGCTGGCCGCCACCACGCCCTTCATGGTGGCCTCGCCGTGGACGCGCGCCGTCATCTCCTCGGCCAGCGCCCGCTGCGCCGCCCGCTGGCCCGGGTCGGCGGCGTGGCGCGCCAGCAGGGCGTCGAGCCCGGCCACCGGCTGGAAGGAGAAGAACTTCAAGACCCGCTCCACGTCGCGGTCGTCGGTGTTGAGCCAGAACTGGAAGAACTTGTACGGGGTGGTCTTCTGCGGGTCGAGCCAGACCGCCCCCTCCTCGGTCTTGCCGAACTTGGCCCCCGAGGCGGTGGTGAGCAGCGGCACCACGAGGCCGTGCACGCCCTTGCCCTCCTTGCGCGAGATGAGCTCGGTGCCGGCGGTGATGTTGCCCCACTGGTCGCTGCCGCCCATCTGCAGCTCGCAGCGGTCGGTGCGCCAGAGGTGCCAGAAGTCGTAGGACTGGACCAGCATGTAGCTGAACTCGGTGAAGGAGATGCCCGCCTCCATCCGGTTCTTCACCGAGTCCTTGCCCAGCATGTAGTTGACGGTGAAGTGCTTGCCGACGTCGCGCAGGAACTCCATCAGGCCGAGCGGCCGCAGCCAGTCGGCGTTGTTGCGCACCAGCGCGGCGTTGGCGCCGTCGAAGCGCAGGAACTTCTCGAGCTGGGCGCGGACGCAGGCCACGTTGTGGTCGATCTCCTCGACGGAGAGGACCGGCCGCTCGCTCCGCTTGCCGGAGGGGTCGCCGACCATGCCGGTGCCGCCCCCCACCAGCATGATGGGCGTCCCGCCGGTCCGCTGCAGCCAGGAGAGCGCCATGACCGGCAGCAGGTGGCCGACGTGGAGCGAGTCGGCGGTCGGGTCGAAGCCGACGTAGCCGGTGATGGGCCCCTGCGCGAGCCGCTCCCCGAGGCCGGGGGTGAGCTCGGCGATGAGGCCGCGTGGGGTCAGTTCGTCGATCAGCGTGGGCATGGCGGGCGGCAGTGTAGACGACCGGCCACCCCGGGGGGAACCGGCGGCGCGCCCGCGTCCGCGTCAAGTCCGGCGGATGGGCCTATCGCCCCGCGGCCGCCACCACCGGCCCGTGCTTGTAGCCGAGGCCGACCAGGAAGCACTCGTAGCTGTGCTCGCGCGTGGCCGCCGGCCGCACGATGTGGACCTTGGCGAAGTGGACCTGCAGCTCCTTCTTGAAGACGGGGAAGTCGCCGCCCACGAAGACCTTGGTGACGAAGGCGCCGCCGTGCCTGAGCGTCTTCTCGGCCACGCCCAGCGCCATGCGGCAGAGCTCCAGCGAGCGGGCCTCGTCGGTCACCTTGACGCCGATGGTCTTGGGCGCCATGTCGCTGGTGACGAGATCGTAGGGGCCCGGGTAGAGCAGCTTGATCTGCTCGAGGGCGGCCGGCTGGAGCAGATCGACCACCGCGGTCTTCACCCACGGCTTCCCGATGCGCCGGATCTCCTCGATGTCCACGCCCACCGCGATCCCCTTCTCGCCCACCACGTCGGCCAGGATCTGGAGGAAGCCCCCCGGCGCGGCGCCGAGGTCGAGCACCGCCTGCCCCTTCTTGAGCACCGGGTGGCGCTTCAGGATCTCGTCGATCTTGAAGGCCGAGCGGGCCCGGTAGCCGGCCTTCTTGGCCTGCCGGAAATAGAAGTCCTTCGGATCGTAAGGTTTTGACATGGGTGTGCCGGAGACAAGTCGCACGGTTCGCATCTTGACTCAAGCCAAGTCCCCATCGGATAAACCGCAGGTCTCTCTCACTCGCTCACTCGACGGGCGCCCGCAGGGCAGCAGAAAGAGGAAATCGGCATGGCCACAATCATCACCGAGGAGTGCATCAACTGCGGGGCTTGCGAGCCCGAGTGCCCCAACGGCGCCATCACCCAGGGCGACGACATCTACGTGATCGACCCGAAGCTCTGCACCGAGTGCGTCGGCTTCCACGACGAGGAGGCCTGCGCGGCCGTCTGCCCGGTGGACTGCTGCGTGCAGGACCCGAACAACGTCGAGACCGAGGCCACCCTCTACGCCCGCCTCGCCACCGTGCACGCCGGCAAGGAGTTCCCGGCGCTGGCCACGCTGCCGGCCAACCTCTCCCGCTTCCGCAAGGCGTAGACCCCCTCCCCATCCTTCGGGGCCTCGACGCCTCGCGTGCCATGCGGCGCGCGGGGCGTTGGTGTCTTAAGTACCTGGGCTGGAGGGGCACCCTTGTCCGACACCCTGAGCGGCGGCCGCCTGGTCGCCCGCATGTTGAAGAAGGAAGGCGTCACCACCGCCTTCACCCTCTCCGGGCTGCACATCGCCCCCATCTACGCCGGCTGCGTCGAGGAGGGGATCCGGCTCATCGACACCCGCCACGAGCAGGCCGCGGCGCACGCCGCCGACGCCTGGGCGCGGCTGACCCGCGGCGTCGGGGTGGCCATCGTCACCGCCGGTCCGGGCGTCACCGACGCGGTCACCGGCGTGGCCAACGCCTTCAGCGCCGCGGTGCCGCTGGTGCTGCTGGGCGGCGCCGCCCCCACCTTCAACCAGGGGCGCGGCGCGCTGCAGGAGATGCCGCAGACGCAGCTCTTCGCCGGCATCACCAAGTGGTCGGATCGGGTGCCGTCGCCCGAGCTGATCCCCACCTACCTGGCCAAGGCCTTCCGCGTGGCCCGCGCCGGGCGGACCGGTCCGGTCTTCCTCGAGCTGCCCTGGGACGTCCTCTCCAACGGCGCCGACGAGGCGCTGGCCGACGCGCAGACCCGCTACCGGACGCCAGCGCGCTGCCCAGGCGACCCGGCCATGGTGGAGGCGGCCCTGGCCCTGCTGGCTCGCGCCGAGCGGCCGGTGGTGCTGGCCGGCTCCTCGATCTGGTGGGACGGCGCCTGGGACGCGCTGCGGGCGCTGGCCGACCTGACCGGCGTGCCGGTCTACCTGAACGGCATGGGGCGCGGCTGCCTGCCGAGCGACCACCCGGGCTTCCTGCAGCTCTCGCGCAAGGAGGCGCTCTCCCGCGCCGACGTGGTGCTGGTGGTCGGGACGCCGCTCGACTTCCGCGTCGGCTACGGCGCGCCGCCCACCATCGCCGAGGAGGCCCGCGTCATCCAGGTGGACATCGACGCCGCGGACATCGGCCGCAACCGGCCGGTCGAGGTGGGCATCATCGGCGACTCGCGCTCGGTGCTCGACCAGCTGCGCGCGGGAGCGGTGCACTGGGGCGGTGCGGGCTGGCTCGGCGAGCTGCGCGCCGCCGAGGCGAAGCGGCGCGAGCAGCAGGCCGTCTTCGAGGCGAGCGACCAGCGCCCCATCCACCACTTCCGGCTGGCCCGGGCGCTCGACGAGGTGGCCGCGCGCGCCGGCGACGTCACCTTCGTGGGCGACGGCGGCAACGTGGTGGCGGTGGCGGCCAAGGTGCTGCGCGTCGGCGGTCCGGGGCGCTGGCTCGACCCGGGCCCGCTCGGCTGCCTCGGCGTGGGCGCGCCCTTCGCCATCGCCGCCAAGCTGCTCCACCCCGAGCGGCACGTCTGCGTGATCCAGGGGGACGGCGCCTTCGGCCTGAACGGCATGGACTTCGAGACCGCGGTCCGCTTCAAGCTGCCGATGGTGGTGGTGGTCGGCAACGACGCGGCCTGGGGACAGATCCAGGTGCCGCAGCGGGCCATGTACGGCGAGGAGAAGTCGCCGGCCACGACGCTGGCGCCGACCCGCTACGACCAGGTGGTGAAGGCGCTCGGCGGCGACGGGGAGCACGTGGACGATCCGGCGCAGCTGGTCCCCGCGCTCACCAGGGCCTTCGCGAGCGGGAAGGTCTACTGCGTCGACGTGGCCATTGACCCGGAGGCGGCAGCCTCGAGTGGCGCAGCCGGGTACGCCGTCTAGTCTCTCCCCCCGACTTGTGAAAACATCCCGCTGCCCGTGGGGCCGGCTCCGGTTCCGGGCGGGCGACATTTCAACGTGAGGCCCGTCCTCGGGCCGGAAGGGGTACGAATGCGCACCACCATGATGGCCGTGCTGGCCCTGACGCTGTCAGCCTGCGGCATCAGCCGCGAGCAGTACGCCGCCAAGGAGGCCGAGCTGGTCAAGTACCAGAAGATGTACAGCGACGAGTCGAGCCGGACCGAGGGGCTGCAGACCAAGGTGAGCGAGCTCGACGTCCAGCTGACCGCTGCGCAGGCCAAGCTGAAGGCGGTGGAGGACGAGAAGGCCCAGGCCGAGGAGCGGGCCTCGTCGCTGGCGGTCAGCAACGCCCAGCGCGAGCGGCTGGCCCAGGCGCTGGAGCGGCAGATCAAGGCCGGGCAGGTGGAGATCACCGAGCTGCGCGGCAAGATGACCGTGAAGCTGAAGGACAAGATCCTCTTCGCCTCCGGCTCGGCGGCGCTGGGCCGGGACGGCCGCAAGGCGCTCGACGCCGTGGCCGATGCCTTCAAGGACCTGCGCGACCGGAACGTGATCGTGTCCGGCTACACCGACACCATGCCGGTGGCCAAGACGGGCGCCTTCAAGGACAACTGGGAGCTCTCCACCGCGCGCGCCGTCGCCGTGGTCCGCTACCTGGCGCGGAAGGGGGTCGGTCCGACCATGCTGGGCGCCGCCGGCTTCTCGCAGTACCGGCCGGTCGCGCCCAACGACTCGGTGGCCAACCGGAGCCTCAACCGGCGGATCGAGATCGCCCTCACCGCGGCCGACACCATCGCCCCCGCGGCCGAGGCGCCGAAGTAGGCGGCGGGCCGGCCGGCGCACCGGGATCTGGTTGACCCGATTTTCACCCGGTGCTACGTACGCCGTCCCTGCAGCACCCGGGGCGTAGCGCAGCCTGGTAGCGCACTTGCTTGGGGTGCAAGTGGTCGCTGGTTCAAATCCAGTCGCCCCGACAACCGAAGCCCCCGTCGTTCCCCGGGAAACCGGAGGCGACGGGGGCTTCGACTTTCTGGCGTCCGTTCCGCGCCCCATATGCGCCCCATGGGCGCGCTTCGGAGCTCGGTGCTTGGGCGGCTCGAAGGTCAGGACGCGTTCCAGCGTCTCGCGCTCGTCCTCCAGCTCACTGTGGTCGTAGGTGCCGGCGGTGATCTCCGGGCTCGAGTGGCCGAGGGCCTTCTGGACGGTCCCCAGGTCAACTCGCGCCTTCCTGAGCAGCGTCGCGTGGGTGTGGCGCAGGTCGTAGAACCGGACCGGCCTGGGCACGGGGCTGGCCCACAGCTTCATCTCGCAGGTGGGGCACTCCCGCTGCTCGCCGTCCGGGTGGCGCCATGTGAACTCCTTGGGCGCCTCGGGCCCTCCCTTCGTCGCCCTGGACTTGCATCGACGGCAGGTGTGGTCGTAGCCGACCACGTCGCCGATGGCGCAGAGTGCCCGCCGGAGGTGGTCCACCAGCTGGAACCGGGTCGTCGGGGCGTAGGGCTTCCCGTCAGGCCGCGGGAAGACCAGGGAGCCCTTCGACGCTCGGAGCGCATCCTCGAGGAAGGGGCGCAGCTCCGATACGATGACCAGCCGCCGGGGCTCGTCGTCCTTCGGGACCGGCTGCGACCAGGACCGGCGGACGGTGAGCACGCCCTCCTCCAGGTCCACGTCCTCCCTCGCGAGTCCGAAGACCTCGCCGGGCCTGGTGCCTGCGTACAGGATGACCGCTGCCGCCCATCGCCAGGGCGAGGCGAGCGATGGCGCCGGCAAGGCTGCCAGGAGCGGCCACACTTGCTCCCTGCGGAGCACCTCGTAGCGTCGCCTCGGAACCTTGCGCCGCTTCACCCACTGGACCGGGTTTTCGGCCGCCCAGAGCCGGTGCTTCGGGTCCCTGGCCCACTCGAACATCCTGAAGACCCCGGCCCGGAGATGGTTGAGGCTCTGGGCCCCGAGCTCGTGCTCGTCTTCCTTGGCGTCGAGGAGGCGGTCGAGCAGCTCCGCGAAGGCGCCGCCGTTCGCCGGCAGGAGCGTGAACGGCCGCAGCGGGGCGAGGTGCTTCTCCAGGAAGGCGCGGTAGTCGTCGTTCGAGGAGCCGCGGCGCCGGCTGCCCTCTCGATCCCACCACTGGTCCCAGATGGTCCCGAAGAGGACGCTCTCCTGCTTGGTCTCGAGTCCTTGCGCGATGCGGTCGGCGCGCCGCTCCATCTCCCGAGCGTAGTCCTCGGCCTGGGCCTTGGTCCTATCGCTGGGCCGCCGCTCCTCACGCCACCCGCGCGGCGCCGCCGGGTCGCGCCAGCGAGCCACCAGGACTTCGTTGCGACCGTTCCTGCGGTCCTGCTTCCACTTGGCGTAGGCCACGGCTCACCTCCCCGTCCGGTTCGACCCGGGGTGAGGAGGGAACCTAGCGAGAGACGCTCGACCGCGCTCACCCTCCGCCGGCCGCCACCCGTCGCGGAAGGCCCGGACCACCTTCGGGTCGAAGATGATCCTCGTCCCGATGCGCGGGAGCGCGGGAAGCTCGCCGTCGCGCTCGAGGTTGCGGACCGTGGACTCGCTCACGTTCAGGAAGTACGCGACGTCCTGCACGCTCCAGCTCCGGTCGTCCGTCAACGCTGGGCGCGGCTTCTGCCTGCGCTGGGGCAGATGGGGAACCGAGATGCGGCGCTCGGCCGAGAGTTCTTCGTGCATGGGCCACCGCCCTGAGTCGCGGAGCGCTCCCTCACCTGACGTCCGCGCTGTATCTGTTTATTGTATCCCTCTTAACTGTCGTTCGCTTGCTGGACTCAAGAGAGGGCCCATGCGGGGATGTTGCTCGAGGTCGCGGTGGGTTCCAGTCAACACATCGCTGACAGTTGACTGTGTAGTGCGGTGAGTGCGGCTACCCGGTTCCGGCTCGCGCGTTCAGGTCAATCTCCAGGGTGACACCCGGGTTGACAGTGTGAACCGTGGGCATCGCGATGCGCTCCGGTTCGAGGGCGACGGCCAGCGGGGCGATCTCGAGCGTGCCGAGATCCAGGTCGAAGTAGCGGGCCCGCCAGCGCAGCACCCCTTCCTTCTTGAGCCCGATGACCTGGCCGCTCAGCGCGGCGCTCACGAACACCACGTCGTCGTCGACCGAGATGCTGCCGCCCTTGGCCACGCGCCGGGTCATCCAGTCTGGCGGGTAGCTCGGTGTCAGCGGCACGAGCGAGCGCCGCTCCGACGGCCGGTAGACCTCCGCGGGCGTTTTGTCGCCGAGCGCGTCGTGCGGCCGGACCTCGTTGAAGTCGACCATCCAGCGGTCGCAGGCGCTGCTGGGCGCGGCGGGTCTTGGCCGGCGAGAGTTGCAGCTCTGCCAGGTCGCGGTGCATCCGCTCGTGGCCGCCGTTGTCCTGCGGGCAGCCCGGACGGGAGCGCACCACCCGGATGCCCAGTGAGAGCAGCCAGGCCGACAGGCGGCCCAGCCCGCCGCGCCCGCGGGTGCACACCAAGGGCGCGCCGTTGTCGCTCTGGATGGCCGCGGGAAGGCCGTAGCGCTGGAAGAGCAGCGTGAGCACCTCTCGGACCTCCTCGCCCCTCGTCGACTCGACGAGCGTCACGGCCAGGACCTTCCGGCTGTAGGCGTCGCGGACCGTCAGCGGCTCGCAGCGCTCCCCGTTCTGGGCCCTCCACCACCCCTTGAAGTCGATGGTCCAGAGGTCGTTGGGCCCGTGCACCTCGACGCGGGGCTTCCCGTCGATGCTCCAGATCCGCACCTTCGGCCGGCGCCGCCTCATCCTCCCCAGCCGAGCCAGCACCCGCGCCACCGTGTTCTTGCTGGGCGCCTCGTCCCCGAGCTCGCGCCGGAGCGCCTTGGAGATCTTGTCGACGCCCCAGGTCGAGTGCTGCTCGCGCCACTCCAGGATGCGGACGACCACCTCCTCGCCGGTCGTGAGCGGGCTCGACTGCGGCCGCCGGCTCTGCTCGCTCAGGCCGGTGTAGCCGGCCTCACGGAACCGCCGCAGCCACTTGTGGCCGGTCTGGCGGGAGATGCCGTACTCCAGGCAGAGCGCCGACACGTTGGCGCCCGGCGCGCTCGCCTTCTCGATGAACTGCAGCTTCTGGCTCATGACTCGCTGCTCTCTCCAGGGCACGCCACAGGTGAACCTGTCAGCGATGTCCTGGGTCGAAAAGTGTCAGCGATGTCCTGGTACAGCACCTCCAACGGGGGCGTCGGGTGGTACAGGGTCCAGGGGCGCGACCGCGAGAGGGCAGTCGTTCAGAGCACACGGCCACGCACGCACGGCCGCCTGCAGGGGCGGCGCCGCAGACGCCGCCCTCCGGTCATGCCACTGCCAGTGGTGAACCGCCTCGGGCGCCTGCCTGCGGGCCCGCCCAGGCGATCCGGAGGCGGGAGCGCTACTTGCGCTTCTTCTCGGGCTCCGAGCCGGGGGCGTCGAACCCCGCGCCCTTCTCACGCAGCTCCATGCTGCGCTGGAAGAGCACGTGCAGGAGGTACTCGTAGCGCCCCATCTTCAAGGCCAGTCGATCCGCCTCGAGGAGGTGCGAGGCGGCGTCCGGGAGGCCGAACCAGGTGCGCAGCCCGTCCAGCATTCGGTTCACGTAGGCCGTGAGGTCGAGCCCCTTCGAGGCGGCCTCGCCCTTCAAGAACGTGATGAGCTCCCGGGTCATGCGGAACGTCTGCATGATCTTCTCGGTGCTTTGGAAAGCGGACTCCTCGCGAGAGACCTTCTCCCTGGCCATCGTTCGCCTCGACTTGCGCGCTAGGTGGGCCGGCCCAAAGGGCCGACAGATGTTTCGATGCCGTCCGACTGCACTATGCCAGACGCGCACATCGCGTGCCACGAGGGCTGAGAGTCCCGGGCGGGCCTCGGGCGGCCGCCGGGGCTCTTGACCACCGCCGGATACTGTACTTATGTTCAGCCACCGTCATGAGCGCCCCAGCCTCCTCCCCTCCTGGCCAGAACCCCGAGACACTCCTCAAGGTCGCCTCGCTCATCGAGCGCCGCATTGCCGAACTCGACCGGCTCGGCCCGCCGAACGCGCCCGGCTACGCCTGCAACGCCTGCCGGGACGGCGAGTTGCACCGTCTGGTCGGCGTCGTCCGCGGCATGGCCGGTCAGGCTCACCTACGCCAGCGGCCTGCCTCGACGAACGAGTAGTAGCCGCCGGAGGCCACGATCACGTGGTCGCGGGCCACCACCCCGACCAGCTCGGACGCCGCCCGCAGTCGCTCGGTCAAATCTGCGTCCTCCGGCGAAGGGTCCTGCGAACCGGACGGATGATTGTGCACGAACACCAGTCCGTGGGCGCCCTCCCGCACCGCCGCCCGCAGCGCTTCACGCGGGCTCACCGGGCACTGCGAGACGGACCCCTGGGCGACCCTCTCGGTCCGCATGAGCTTGCCGCGCACGTCGAGCAGGACGACGTGGAACTCTTCGACCTGGGCGTGCGCGAGGGGCCGCATGAGCTCGTAGACGCGGCCTGGATCGAGGCAGCGCTCGCCACGCCTGGGCGGTGCCCAGGCGCCGCGGCGGCCCAGCTCGAACGCCGCCACGATCGCGGCCGCCCGGGCCTCGCCCACGCCGATCCGCCTCAGCTCGGCAACCGTGAGCCACGCCAGTTCGCCCACTGGCCGCGAGGCGGCATCGCCGGCGCCCAGCATCGACAGCAGGTCGGCGTCCGACAGCGCCCGCGGCCCCTCCATGAGGAGCCGCTCGCGAACGAGGTCCCTCGCCATGGTCGCCTCCCTCACGCCCGGGCCTGCGCCGCGGGGCGGCGGAGGGTTGGAGGCCGCGCCGTGACCTTCGCCGGCGGCGGCGGGAGCCCCAGGGCGGCGGGCACCGGCACCGGGGCGCCCTTCGGCCACCACCAGAGCTGGGCGGCCGGATCCCACCGCCACCCCGACCGCTTGAGCTCCTCCCGGATCTCCTCCGGCGGTTTCCGGTCAAACCGGAGAGCCGGCTGCCTGCCGTTGTGGCGGGTCCTCTCGACCTGGAAGGATGGCTCGGACTTCGACCGCTCGAGCTCCGCAGTGGTCCTGAGCTCGAGCAGCGACGCCCCGCAGTAGGTGCAGCACTCCTCCTGCACCGTCGAGTCGGCCGCGTAGAGGGGGATGATCGGCCGGCCGTTGTAGTCGGTGTCCCAGGGACCGAGGCCGGTGGTGGACCGCAGGCACGCGGGGCAGAAGACCTCGTCGTTGGCGCTGTAACCGAGGACCGTGAAGGGCTTCATCGTGGCAGCTCCTTTGAGTGGGGGCGGCACCGCGCCGCCTCGCCCGACACGGGCGGGGCGGTGCCGGCCCCGCGGCGGCGGACGGCGGCGTTGCCGAGGCGTCGGGCGTGTCGCCGGGCGTGACGGCGCGCGCGCCGTTTGCGCGCGCTGGCGCGACCGGCGCTCCCGACGCGCGAGGCGTCTCTAGCCGCCGTCCGCCGCCGCTCCCGGGGAGCTGCCGCGGTGAAGCCCGGCGGCCCGGCACGCCACCCGAGGGCACTGCCGCGCACTCACGATTCCCGGGCGACCTCGCCCGGCGCCCGCAGCGTCCCGCCCAGCCAGACGGAGGGGAACGGGGTCCCGGTAGACAGGCGCCTGTGCAGCTCGATGGTCACCCTCGCCAGGCGAACCACCTCGTCGACCTGGACCTCGCGACCGCCGGGTTGCGGGGTGAGGATGCGCCTCGCGAGCGTGAGCTGCTCCTGCAGGAGGTTCGTCGCGATCCGGTTCATCTGTCGGCTCCTTGTGCTGGACGCGGCACCGCGCCGCTCACCGTGGGCGGCGGCGCGGTGCCGGCGTCGAGGACGGGTGGAGCCGCCCGTCACCGGGCGGCTCCCTTCCCGGTCACGCCTCCGCCGGCTCCTCGTCGTCGAAGAAGGCCGTGCGGGTGAGGTGCAGCTCCGGCGGGTGGTAGTCGCCGCAGAGCTCGCAGTGGACGATCTCGAGCTGGAGGTCGGTGAACTCCTCCTGGATCTCGAGGTGCAGCGCCGGGTCGGTCGGGATGAGGCTGGCCATGTGTTCGCGTCTCCCTGTGGTGGGCGGCACCGCGCCGCCTCGCCCGGGACGGGCGGCGCGGTGCTGCCCACGAGCGCGCGGGGGGCCGCCGTGGCCGGCGCTCCGCCCTGCCGGCCCGTGACGGCGAGGCTGTATGGGAGCTGGCGCGGGCCGTGCCCGGCGGAGCGACGGCGGCCGTAAGGCGGCCCCCCGCGCGCGCCCCGGAGACGCGCTGGCCAGCCGGCGCCGGCCCGTCGCTACGCCGCGAACAGGGCGGTGGCGCTCGCGTCGTCGATCGTCGAGAGGTTCGTGACCACGTGGACCTCATCGCACCAGGGGGCGAGCCACTCCCGCTCGACCCCGATCCCCAGCCCGAAGATCGTGATGCCGAGCGCCGCGGCGCCCTCGCGGAGCACGCCCGCCGCGCTCGCATCCGAGCCGCCATCGGTCACGAGCACGATGTCGGCCTTGCACAATGCGCCGGGGTGCGTCCGGATGATCTCGATTCCGCGCGCGACCGCCGCGGCGATGTCCGTCCCTCCGCAGCACGAGACGAACAGCCCCTCCTCCGGAAGGGCGTCCCGGGGCTGCACGACGGCCTCGAACTTCACCCGGGCGTCGAACCCGAGGAGCGCGAACGCCCGGCGCTCCGCCTGCGCCTGGTCGAGCAGGGCCAGCCCGACCGCTGTGGCCCAGACGTCGCGCGGCCCGTCCATCGACCCGCTCTTGTCGAGCAGCACCACGAGCGGCCCCTTCCCCAGGGGGGCCGCCCCCTCCAGCCGGTACTGGAGGGCCCGCCGCTCGAAGAGCGCACGCAGGAAGTCGAGGCGCAGCAGCCGGTGGGTGAGCTTCCCGAGCTCCACCGGCAGGGCGCGGCCCAGGTCCCCGCCCTGCTCGATGTCCGTCACCTCGTCCGCGCCGTGCCGGACGCGCTGGCGGCGCTTCGCGGCCGCGATCCGCTTGAGACGCCCGGCGAGGGCCGCAATGCGCCGAAGGCGCTGGTCGAGCTTGAGCCGGACGGCGAGTGGCCGGACGGCCAGGTGCTCGAGTGCGACCCCGTCGGCTGTCCCGGTCCCGGGGAGCTGCCTACCCACAAGGGTGACGTGCTCGAGCCCGTCCAGCGCCTCATGCAGCCCTTCCACGGCCCGGGCCGCGGCCGCGCAGGCGACCGCCAGCGGCCGCCGGAGCGGGTCCCTTCCGAAGCCGCCGGGCGCCACCGGCGACGGCTCCTCCGGCGCCGGAAGCTTCAGGTCCTGGACGAGCGCCTCGACCGCGGCCGCCGACGCCGCGGCGTCACCGCGGCATGCGGAGACGAGCCGCGCGAAGGATGGGAGCTCGTCACAGGCGGCGTGCACGCGCTCCGCCCAGACGCGAAGCGGCGCCGTGCTCTCCAGGCCGGGCTGCACCCACTCGCCCTCGCAGGTGTAGAGCCGCTCGAAGAGCTCGTCCTCGAGCCGTGCCTGCGCGGTGTCGCCGTCGCTCGCACGTGGCAACTGGCGGTTCTCACGGTGCAGCATCAGGTGCCACCGTGAGACGTCGAACAAGAGTCGCTTCATGTGTGCCTCCGGGTCCGTGCGGCCCGTCCGCGGCCGCCCGAGAGGGCGGCGGCCGCGGCGGGCCGCGCCGAGTCAGCGGGCGCCCCCGAGCCCAAGCCCAGCGCTCACCGACCGCGCCAGCTCGTAGTGGAGCTGCGCGATCTCCTGGTCGGCGTCTCCGAGGGTCTGCTTGGCGCGCGGTCCAGCCCCGCTCGCGAGGTCCTTGAGCTTCTGTTGCTGCGCCTTGAACTCCTCGAGCGCCTGCGCCGCCTGGGTGAGGTAGCCCTTCCGGTCGGAGAGCCGGAGGGCTGCGACCCGCGCCGCGGTCTCCCGGGCCGCGTCCAGCACCTCCGCGGCCTTGGCGCTCACCGGATCGGCGAGCTGGCCGACGACCTGCGCGACCTTGGCCCGCTCCTTCGGCTCTCGCCAGAGTGCGTGCGTGAGGACGAGGAGGTCCTCGGGCGTCGTCGAGGTCTCGCCCGAGAGATACGCGGTCGCCTGCACGACCTTGAGCGTCTTCTTCCAGCGCCGGTCGGAGGCGACGATGCCCTCGGCCCGGCAGCCGTCCCGGATGGCGATGAGCGCCTCGATGGTCTTCTCCGTCACCTTCACGCCCGCCACGTCCCCTTGCGCCTGGCGCAACTCGTCCATCGCCAGCGTGCTGGAGATTGCCGGCTCCGGCGCGACGAGCACGGACCGGAAGCTGCTCGGCCGCAGGAGGTACTGGACGTCGAACCGGAGGAGGAACCGGTCGAAGAGCGCCTCCAGCTCCTTCCCCTCGGGCAGCTCGTTCGACGCGCCGAAGAGCGCGACGAGCGGCATCTGCGTTGGCGTCCCGTCGTTGTGGAAGAGCCGCTCGTTCATCGCGGCGAGGAGCGAGTTGAGGATGGCCGAGTTCGCCTTGAAGACCTCGTCGACGAACGCGAACTCCGCCTCCGGCAGCTTGCCCGCGGTGACCCGCTGGTACCGGTCCTGCTCGAGCGCCTTCAGGCTGATGGGGCCGAAGAGCTCCTCCGGCGTGGAGAACTTGGTGAGCAGCCGCTCGAAGTAGCTCCCTCCGAACGCTTGCGCGATGGCGCGCACGAGCGCGCTCTTCGCCGTGCCCGGCGGCCCGAGCAGGAGCACGTGCTCGCCTGCGAGCACGGCGGCGACGGCGCCGTCGATGACCTCCCGGCGCTCGGGGAACCGCGCCTGGAGGTCCGAGCGGAGCTGCTGGAGCTTCCCGTGGACGGTCGTGGTGGTGGTCATGGTCGTCCTCCCGCTCACGCGGCCCTCGTCTGGAGCAGGGCCTCCACCTGGAGGGTGAGCTTGTTGAGCGCCGTCTCGAGGTCCTGCACCTGGACCTGCAGGACCGTGTGGTAGAGCCGGGCCTTCGCGCGGAGCCCCTCGAAGGTCTCCAGCCGGCGCGCCAGGGTGGACGTGCGCTCCGGCGGGTCCGCGAGGAACCCCTCCATCTCGGCGCGGAGCGCCGTGACCTCCTCCTCGATGGAGGCGCGCGCGGCGTCGCCCAGGGCGGTGGTCGCCTCGGGCGTGGCGTGAATGGGGACGACGTCGAGGCGGGAGGCGCCGATGTTCGACACCGCGTCCCGCAGGCGCCGGAGCGTCTCTGCATAGGGCGCCGGGACCCAGTAGACCCCGCCGTGGTCCCGCAGCGTGACCGCGGCGCAGGAGGCCAGCGTCTTCACGAGCGCCCGTCGGACGTCGTCCGGCGTGTGGGTGTTGAGGAGCCGGTCGTAGGCGGCCGACACGGCCATGACCAGGTCGTGGCTGGGCCGGTCGGAGTCGAGCTTGGCCGGCTGCGACCGGTCGAGCCGGATCCGGGCGGCCTGCGCCAGGGACACGTTCCCGGAGCCGTCGCGGGTCTCGGCGACCACGGCGAAGACAATCTCGCCGTCGTCCTCCTTGCCGAGGCGGAGGAGGTGGTCGTGCTGGCCGACCTGCGCCTCGCGGATGGCCGTCCGCAGAGACCGCTCGGGCGTCGGCGGCTCGGGCAAGAGCCCCTCGGCGAGCCCGGCGTTCGCCCAGACCCTCTCCAGGGTGCTGCGCGTGACCCTCGCGTCCGCAAGGGTCCACCAAACGAGATCCCCGACGTGCTCGCCGTCGGTGTGCGTGTAGGAACGGATGAGCTCTACGGACATGCTGACCTCCCTGTTCGGAGTGACGAGGCGGCACCGCGCCGCCCCGCACTGGCGGGCGGCGCGGTGGCGGCTCGCGAGCGGCGGAACCCGAGCAGGGTGAAACCCCCGGGGCCGGAGCCCCGGGGGGCGGTGCACCCGCTGCCACAGCGAGAGGCAACGGGCTTCCTTCCGGACCGGCCCGGTGGGCGGACCGTCCTCAGGTCGCGGACGCTGCCTTCCTCGGCTTGCGCGCAATGCGCTCGGCGCGCCGCCGCTCCAGCTCCTCTTCGGTCGCCTTCTCCACGGCCGAGACGTCGATCCCGAATGCGACCGCCGCGGCGGTTAGGCGGTCGGAGTACCTCGAAGCCCAGGCGAAGTAGGCGCCACGCCCGACCGCGAGCTCGAGCACCAGGGCCCGGATACCGGGGCCGTCCAGCTCGGCTGCGTGGGCCTTCAGCACGGCCTCGGGCGCGAGACCCTTGTCGCGCTCCAGTCCGCGGCGCCTCACGGCGTCGACGACGGCGTCGTGGTAGCCGCCGTGGGTCATCCCGTCCAGCACCTGGCGCGCGAACGTGGAGTCCTCGAGCGGCCGGGCCTGCGCAGCCGCCACGACGGCGGAGAGCAGGCTCGTGGTCGTCGCTCGCCGGAGCTCCGCGGCGGCCTTGGCCGCCGCCGGGTCCGCGGGCGCCTGGCTCGGTTTGGCCCGGGCGCCGGGCGTGGCCGGCGAGGCGCTCACCTCCTCGCCTTTCGCGGTCGGCTCCTGCCGGCGCACGAAGTCCACGCCCGCCTCGGCGAGGGCCATCGCGGCCGCGACCTTGCCGACGAGCGCGTGAGGCCGACCTCCTGCGTCCGACGCGAGCGTCTGGGCGGGGCACAGATCGCCGAGGAGGCGGCGCCAGGTCCGACGCTCCGGATCCTCGAAGCAGGTCGCGTCGAGGTCCACATAGCTGCTGTTCCACGGGAGCTGGCGGCCGCCCTGGAACACGGTGCTCGACTGGTGCTCGGTGAGCACCGCACCGCCGCTCGCCCGGACTTCGCTCGCGAGCCGCTCCTGGTGGGCGGCGAGCTTCTTCCGGAAGCAGAGGAGGTCGGTGCAGGTGTCCACCGCGGTCTCGTCCGCGAACAGCCGGGGCTGGTTGCCGCTGCGCTTCGGGCACTTGGTGCACGCTCCGGCCTCGGGGACGAGCTTCGCGTCGCCCGTCGAGAACGGGGCGCGGTCCAGCCGGGTCAGGTAGCGCTGCTCGACGAGGTCGGCGACGTCCTCCGCAGGGAACGGCTCGCCCTCACCCGGGTCGTCGAGCTCGTCCCGCAGCACCGCGAGGGCCTCGTCCTGCAGCGCGGGAGGGACCGCGCGCGCGACCAGGAGGGCGGTGGTGGCCGTGAGCTGGCCCCTCCAGAACGCCTCCCGCATCCCGGGCCCGAGCGCCGTGAGCTTGAGGCGCGTGTAGACGTAGGTGGGTGACCGCCCCACGAGCTTGGCCAGCGTGTCGGCAGTGTGCAGCCGGCGCCCTCGACCGTCCTTCATCGCGAGCAGGGCCTCATAGGCCTCGGCCTCCTCGAGTGGGTGCGGATCCTCCCGGCACGCGTTCTCCACGATGCGCAGCTCGTGCGCCTCCTCGTCGGAGAGAACCTCGACCGTGGCAGGAACCTCCTTCAGGCCGACCGCCTTCGCGGCCCGGCACCTGCGCTCGCCGTAGACGATCTCGAACCGCTCCCCCTTCGGCCTGAGCTTCACTGGCTGCTGGATGCCGTGCTCGCGCACGGACTCGACCAGGTCCTCGACGTTCCGCGCCGTCCGGTTCCGGGGCGACGGGTCGATCTGGTCGATCGGCACGAGCCGGACCGGAAGCGGGTCTGACGTGGCCGGGCGCGGTCCGCGCACGACCTTGGGCTTCTTCGCTGTGGCGGTTGCCTTCACGGGTGACCTCCTGTGCTGGGCGGCACCGCGCCGCCTCGCCCGGAGGGCGGCGCGGTGCCGGCCCCAGCCGTCACGCCGCGACCGAGGCAGCGGGGACCTCCCCCTCCTGCGCCCAGTCCTCGAGAGGGTCCGGGAGGGCGAGCGACATGGTGACGGACATCTCCAGCGCCTCCTGCTCCCGGTCCCACCGGATGAAGCAAGCACGGTGAACCCGGCCAATGTCCCCGCGGGCATTCACGACGTCTCCGGCGAGTTCATCGTCGCAGAGGCGGCAGTGCCTCGCCGAGCGCGCGCGAGGCCTGGGGGTGACCTGCTGCTCAGGGGCGAGTAGTTCGCAACCTGCAAGGCTGGAATCGGACATGGCGGGCTCCTCGGCGGCGGCAACCGGCCGCTCTCACCGAGGTGAGCGGCTGGGTGCTGCCGGACGGGGGCGCTCGGGACCGACCCTCAGGCGGACCGTGCGCTGCGCCGACGGCCTTTCGTCGGCGCGCTTGCACGGTCCAGCCTCGTTGCCGCTCGCCTTCGACTTGTCCGCAGGTCCTCCCCGGTCCTCAGGCGGACCGTGCGCTGCGCTGACGGCCTCTCGTCAGCGCGCTTGCACGGTCCAGCCTCGATTCCGCTCGCCTTCGACTCTCTTTCTGTTTCAGTTTCTCCAATCTTCCTTCTACCCAGTACCCTTTTGGTCATTTTGGACCACGTGGTCCAAGACCGGCCCCGCCGCCCCTTCAACATCAGAAACTCAGGGTGCCATCAGACCGACCCCCCGATCCCGTGGTTGGGAGCGGGGGGTCGGTCTGCTGGCGCCCCGTGCGCCACGCTGAACGCCACCCGAGGGCGGCGGGGCAGGGGCTCCGAAGATTCGCGTGCTTACGCGCGCCAATCCTGATCCCATTCCCGATCCCAATCCTGACCCCAATCCTGCTGACTCCAGGGCACAGGGGTCGGGAACACCCCTTGTGAGCATTTTGGACCACGTGGTCCAAGGGCGGCTTCGCCACGAGGCCTAGCCAAGGCCGTTGGCGGATAGACGAGGGCCGCTGCGGTCGACACGCAGCGGCCCCGAACTGCCCGTTCCCTCGCATGTCAGGCGCGGCGGACCCGCATCAGCAGGTCTTCCAGCAACGCGATGAGTTCCTCGCGCTCCTCCGGCGAGAGGCCGCCCTTCTGGATGCGGTGCTCCGCGATGCTGACCCGCCCGTCGCCACGCACGATGAGAGCCACCGTTGGCCCGTCGCCCAGCGCGGCCGCAAGCGGTGGTGCCTCCGCGGTGGCGTGCTCGCTCGAAGGCCGCGCCGGCTTCGACCTCGGCTTGCTCCCTGCTGGCGCAGGCGACTCATGACCCGCTTCGTCGCCTTGGTCCTCACTCACACCGGCACCCAGCTTCGTCGCGTACTGCTCGATGCGGCGGGCGCTCCACTTCTCGTGGATGATGCGCTCGAGCAGCTTCGAGATTTTGGCAACGGTGTCCCTCAACTCCACGGACAGGTCCGCCTGCGCGAGCGTGTTGTAGATGCGAACGACCTCGACCGCGGCACGGGCATCGAGGTCCCCGCTGGCCACGGCCTTCTTGATGGGATCCACCGCGTGGTGAAGCCGGAAGAGCCGCCGCGCCTGGATGTAGCTCCGGCCCATCAGCTCGCCGGCCTCGCGCACGTCGATGCCGCGGGTCTCCATGAGCTGGGCAAGCACGGCTGCCTCCTCGACGGGATTCAGGTCCTCCCGGTGCAAGTTCTCCTCGGCCTGGGCGAGGAGCTTCGCGCGGCGGTCCTCGAGCGTGGGATCGACGATGCACGGGATCTCGGCGAGACCGGCCAGCTGGGCGGCACGCCAGCGGCGCTCACCGGCCACGATCTGGAAGCGCCCTGGCTCGGCACCGTGCGGAGTCACGATGATGGGCTCCCTCACGCCGGAGCGCTTGAGGCTGTCGGCCAGGGTCCTGAGCCGGTCTTCATCGAAGCGTTGCCTCACTTGCCCTTCCGGAGCGGGAGAGATGTGCTCGACCCGGATTGTTCGAAGCTGCTGTCCGGGCAGGATGCTGGCGAGCACCGCGTCCTCCGTCGCATCGGCGGCGTAGGCTGCGACATCGTCCGCCTCGCCCGGGGCCGCCGTCCTCGCCTGTTCCGCCCGCGTCACGCGGGAGGCCAGCCGCTCCACGATGGAGGTTTGCCGTGTCTCAGCCATGGCGAGCCTCCAGGAGCGGCAGGAGCTCATCGAGCGCGGCCAGGTATGCCGGCGGTCCCTTCGACGGGCGGTAGCGGGGGTCGTAGAGCGGGACTCCCTCGGCGAGGGACCTGGCGATGGCGGTCGCGAGTGGGATGCGGGTGCGAAGGACGCGGTCGCCCGCGAGCCCCTCCAGCGTTCGCAACGCCTCGCGGGACTCCGTCTGCTCCTCCACGAACCTGGTCGGGAGGTAGGCGAGGACGGTCGCGTCGGGCGCCACCCCGCGGCGGAGCTGCTGTACGACGCGGCCGAGCTCCGGGATGACGGAGACCGCGAGGCGGGTCGTCTCGACCGGCGCAAGGATTGGCCCCGCGGCGAGGGCGTTGTAGGTGACCGGCCCGAGGCTCGGGGCACAGTCGCAGATGATGAAGTCGTAGGCGCCCTCGACCCGAGCCAGCGCCTCGCGCACGGCGACCGGCCCGGTGAGCTGGTTCGCCCGCTGGACCTCCATATCGACGCCCACCGCCCACGGGCAGGCCGGGACCACGTCCAGCGTGTCCGCCACTCGCCGCGGTTCGAACGGCAGCTCCGGCCGGAGCAACAGCTCGAGCACGCCGTAGGCGCCCGGCGCCGCTTCGACCCCCAGCGCCGCGGTCGCGTTCCCCTGTGGGTCCAGGTCCACGAGCAGGACGCGCCGCCCCGCTCGCTGCAACCCCCAGGCGACGGCGACGGATGTCGCCGTCTTCCCCGAGCCGCCCTTCGGCATCGCCACCACCAGTCTTCGTGCCGCCATGTTCGTGCTCCCCGCCGGTGACCGGAGGACCGGCTTGCCTCTTGCTGAATGGCTGTTATTTGTCTTCTCATACTGATCCGACTACCTGATGGGTTGCTTCTTGCTGACTGTCAGAGCCGACGGGCACGATCCGGAGCCAGGAGGCCTCATGCCCGACCTGAACGGCTTCGCCATCTGGATTGGAACGAGCCTCGTCACCGGCCTCGGCGCTCACGCGACCGTCGTCGCGTGGAGGCGGCGCAGCTACTCCAGGCTGCGCCACGACTACACGCTCGCCGTCGCCGAGGCCCAGGGCACCGTTTCGGCCGACGCGATCGTCTATGCCGAAGAACTCCAGCGAGCCTTTGCGCGGGCGGCCGTTCCTGGTTGGTGGGCCGGCCTCACCTCCCACCTGAAGACCGCATTCATCGTCACCGGGCTTCTGGGCGGCGCTCTGCTCGCCCTGGCCGGACGCCTACCACTGGCGTTCGTCGGGCTCGCGCTGCTGCTCCTGCTCGGCCTGCGACGCCTATTGGTGGCGTCGGCCCTGCTGCTGCTGGTCTTCGTCGTCTCGAGCCTTCTCTCGACACCTCGGATGTCGGGCCGCACGCCGACGCCTGTGGCCTCCTCCGCGGCCAACTCGAACAGGGGCCCGGCGCGCTCGCCATGATCCTTCCAGCGGTGTCCATCGCGGCGGTGCTCGCGGCGAGCCCAACCGTGCCCTACGAGGCGGAGATCGGTTCGGCACTGGCCGAGACCGCGGCCATCTATCCGGTCCCTCGGACGCTGGTCATCGCGGTGATCTCGGTAGAGAGCGGATTCCGGCCCCGTGTGGTGTCGCCCGCAGGAGCCAAGGGGCTCATGCAACTGATGCCGTACACGGCGAGACGCCTAGGCATCGCCGAGCGAGACCTCTGGAATCCGGCAAAGAACGTCCTCGGCGGAACTAGGCTGCTCGCAGTTCTCCTTCGCCACTACGACGGGGACGTCGTTTCGGCGCTCGTGGCGTACAACGCACGGCCTCGACGCCTCCTCGCACCGCTCCCCCAGAATGGCGAGACACCGACTTGCGTCTGGCGGGTCCTCGCTCGAGCGCGTGCGTTCAGCGCAGCGGAGTCACGCCTTGGCAGAGCGCGCGGAACCGCACACTGGGCACGAGACCCTTCCAGAGCATCCACAGTCCGGGCAATCACGCCCTCCTGGACCGCCGCAGCTCGGGCAGATCCAATCGGACTCGTTGTCGCGCTGTCCGCCACCACCGCACTGCGAGCAAGTCTCCCAGCCAGTGCCGTCGCACGTCCTGCATGCAACACTGGAAGTGCCTCCGCAGGAAGGGCAACCAGCGGTAGTCGGGGCGGGCATGGTGTTCACCGAGTGCAGCAAGGAAGTGCGCGTTGATAGCACGAACGCGGAATCAAGGACTTAGGTTGCCCTGCCTCGCAGCCGAGTGCTGTCTGGTGGCCGAGGGACAGCGACCCTGATCCTGCGCAAGGAACCTGAGCAGTCGCGGCGAAAACCGGCGCTTACGCGGGCACAACGCATTGTCCGTGCGTGCGACATGATACAGTTCGCACGCGCAGAGCAGACGTTGGCCTCAAGCAAGACCGAATTCGCGCGGGGGATTCGCTCCGTCACCAGGTGAACAAGAGTTCACGCTGCCGAACCAGCGTGCTGGTGCATTGGGCGCGTCGCCTCCAGCAATCACGAGACCCAGGCGCCCCGTCCTCATCATGACAGGTAGTTCGACCCCGCCCCCAAGTCAGCTGTCATCACCCCAGCGATCCTGCACTCGCGCTCGGCGGGTCGCCTTGGTCTCCATGCCGTTCGGGCCCGTTGATAGGCCGTCGATTCAGTGCGGCGTGCTGGCGGGCGCGTTAATGCGACACGGCCATGCGGTCGATGTTTACCAGTTCGACTTGGAGCTTGCAGCGCAACTCGGACCTCGCGTCTACAACGAGATTGCTGCCCAGCGATCGCAAGGCCACATCGGAGACTGGCTTTTCTCTCGCGCCGCATTCGGAGTGTCTTCAGATCCGGAGGCGTATCGCATCGCGTGCCCAGACATCGACACCTCCTGCTCTGGCCTCGGACTCGCATTTGCTGATCTCTGCTCCCTGCGCGACTCGGTCATGCCTGCGTTCGTGCAGTCTCTCGCCAAGTCAGTCGACTGGGGGGACTACGACGTCGTCGGGTTCACAACGACGTTCGAGCAGCAGGTCGCATCCCTCGCGATGGCCCGGGCGATACGAGAAGGCCTGGCCGAAAGCCTAATCGTTTTCGGCGGCGCGAGCGTCGCGGGAGATATGGGCCCCGAGTATCTACGGGCATTCCCGTGGGTAGACGCCGTGGTCCTTGGAGAAGGCGAGGAGGTCTTTCTCTCGATGATCGACACACTCGAGACCAATTCGCCGAAAGGCTCCGGGAGCGGCTCGAGCGTGTGGCCGCTACCGGGAATGGCCTGCCGCCTGAACGGCAAGGTTGAGGTCGGCCCGCCCTCACGCCCTGTCCCTCTCGCCGACATAGCCGACCCTGAGTATGGCGCATACTTCGATACCCTGAAGCGCCTCGGTGCGGCGCGGGTACTCGGCGAAAGGCGAACTCAGATCCCGTTCGAGGGGTCCCGTGGGTGCTGGTGGGGTGAGCGCCAGACCTGCCGCTTCTGCGGCCTGAATGGAACTTCTGTCTCGTTTAGGCGCAAGCCCCCTGAACGTCTAAGAGCAGAGATCATCCGCCTCGCCCAGCGACATCGCATGCTGGACTTCGAAGCGGTCGATCGAATCCTCGACCTAGACGCCATCGAGACAGTCTTCGAGCCGTTATCGCGCGAGCAGGCCGACTTCTCCTTCTTCCATCAGGTCAAGGCCAGCATCACCCCCTCAGATCTGATTAGGCTATCGGCGGCCGGCGTTACCGAGGTGCAGCCTGGCATTGAGAGCCTGTCTACGCGACTGCTCCGCCTCATGCACAAGGGGACATGCTTGCTGGAGAACCTCCGGTGCCTCGGGTGGGCCAGACACCTCGGAATCCAGGTCGGCTGGAACTTGCTCAGCGGCTTCCCAGGTGAAGCGGCCACCGACTATAGCGACCAGGCCAGCCTGGTTCCGCTCCTCCACCACCTTCAGCCTCCGACAGCGTGCGGGCGACTCTGGCTCGAGCGGTTCAGCCCCTACGGGGCGAAGACCACTGGGTCTTCATTCCAGAATCGGCGCCCACGGGCGGCATACCGCTTCATCTACCCAGAGCACTCCGTAGACCTGGAGCAGATCGCCTACTTTTGGGATTTCGAACTTGAGGGCGCCGTTCCCGATCCGGACCTTTCGATGCTGCACCAGCGGGTCGGTGAGTGGCAGCGCCTGTGGCAGGGTCCAGCACAGCCTTGGCTTGAAACCAAGCGCGGGCCGGGCTGGACCCAAATTGTCGACGGCCGCCGCCCCAGTTCGCCACGAGAGTACGTGCTGGAGGGCAAGGAGGCTGCCTTCTACTCTGTCTGCGCTGAGGACTTTGGATCTCCTCGCCGACTTGCTGCGAGGGGCTCGGCCGCCGGGGTCGCCATTGACCCCCAGGCGGCCGAAGAACACCTGCGCCACTGGTGCGAGCTCGGGATTGCCGTCGAAGACGGTGGGCGGTTCCTGGCCCTGGCTCTGCCCGCTGCACGCGCTCTTCGCCCCGTCGTTCGGGACGGGAAAGGATAGGCCACTGTGGAGTTCTCAGTTTCCTGCGATGTATACAATCGTGCGGCCGTACTGCTGTCAGTCCAACGGTATCTTGCGGCTTGTTGGGTCACCATCGCGGCGTCCAGCACGGGATGGACCGTGACGATCCGCCCGAAGCAACCAGGCATCACCGCGCCCACCAACGAGCAGTACTCGAACGCGCTGGTGGAGGCCGCCTTCCTCGAGCAACGCGCCCGCGAAACTCTGCCACTGAGGCATGCGATGCTCGCCCACGCGCTCAAGTCGGCCAGTGCGGCGCGAGCCGCGCCAGACCAAGAGCACTGATCAATGCTCCTTGATCGCACTATCTATCCCCGCTCCATGCTGGAGCGTCACCTGGGGGTGGGTTCCATCCACACAGAAGGCGACAACTGGAACGTACCCGAGCACCTTGAAGCAACCGTGCTCGACGCACTCACGCGCTGGCTCGCTGAGGCCGCCGACTGCTCGATGGATCTCACGCCCGACCCAGATGGCCTCCGAACCGGCGAATCAGAGCCGCACTCCGTCGGCATCCCATTGAGCGGCATCCAACTGCCCGCCTTCAACCACTACCGCACCACCGAGCTCAGCGCCGGCATACATTTCACATCGGTCGACACGGGCAGTTGGACCCTCCTGACGGATGCCGAACTGGCACTACTCAAGCACTCTCGGCCGAACGAGTTGCCCCTTCCGCTAGCGGACAAGCTTGACCGATCCTTTATTCGCCTGACCTCCGAGAATCTCACCGCCTTTTCGGATCGGCTTTCTAGGCACTATTCGTTTCTGTCGTGGGGGCCCACGCTGCACATCATCGTGGTCACGCGACAGTGCAACCTGCGGTGCGTGTATTGCCAAGCCGCGAGCGGTCCGGACCGTAACGAGCACATGAGCGTCGCGACGGCGCTCACCGCGGTGGATCGAGCCTTCGAGACTCCAGCACGTTCTCTCACCTTGGAGTTCCAAGGCGGCGAGCCGCTGCTGGCGTTTCCCGTCGTCGAGGCCGCCGCAAAACACGCAGTGGCCCTCGCCTCAAAGACCTCGAGGCACCTCCGACTCTGTATTGTATCGAACTTCACCGAGCCCGCCCAAGAAGAGCGGCTAAGAGCCCTGATCCGCCTCGGCTTCAGCTTTTCCGTATCTGTCGATGGCCCGGCTTCGGTTCATGACACGAACCGCGGTGTCGGACGGCACGGCTGCTTCTCCGCTGTGGAAGCCAACATCCAAGCATTCCGGCGCGTCTGGGCCGAGGAACATCCGGGCCCACCTGAAATAGGCGCCCTGCTGACCACCACCCGCGCGTCACTCACACTAGCGCGCGACATCGTCGATACGTACCTCGACCTCGGATTCGGTTCCGTCACCATCCGCCCACTCTCGCCGTTCGGGCGCGCGCCTGGGATAGCGCCGCAACTCGACTACGAGGTTTCCGAGTTCCTGGACTTCTGGAAGGACATCTTGGCGTACGTCTTCGAGCTCAGGAATAGCGGGAGGGACGTACGAGAGGGCGCCCTCGACCTCATCCTCCGGAAGCTCTTTGGCCGGGATGCTCACTTCATGGATCTGCGCTCGCCGTGTGGCGCTGCGTTCGGTCAAGTCGCGTACGACGTCAACGGGGACGTGTACACGTGCGATGAAGCGAGGATGGTTGGAGGCGATCGCTTCCGCATGGGCCCGCTGGCGATGCCTTTGATGACTCTGCTGAGCTCGCCAGCTGCCACGCGGACCGCTGCCGCATCGATGGCCGAAGCATCTTGGTGTGACCACTGCGCCTTCGAGCCGTTCTGCGGCGTGTGCCCCGTGGTCAACCACGCCGAGGCGGGGGCGCTAGTACACAACGTGCTTGCGCAACGGCGCTGCGCCATCCAAGCAGGCATGACCCGGCACGTCCTCGAGCTATTTGCACATGATGCTGACGCACGAAGACATTTCGCAGCGATGGCTGAATCTGCCTTCTGATAGAAATTGGTCCGAATGAGGTAGAGTCGGCCTGTGGTGGTTCGAGTCCTTGAGGTGTGAGGATGGGAAGGGCCCATCCTCCGTAACGCAGGCAACCAAGGAGGGAAGATGTCCGACCAGAAGAAGAAGCAGGACGTCGCCAAGGACCTTGCTGAGGTCGAGCTCGCCAAGGATGAGATCCTGGCGAAGATCGCAGCGAAGATCGGCGCTAACGGGAAGTCGGAGGGGTCGGCGGTTTCCGCCCACGCCTCCCATGCCTCCGGGTCTAAGCACAACTCGATCACGCATTAGGCCTGTCAAGGTGCTGCGGTCCGGGCCGGAGGTCTCGGATCCTCTTTAGGCTCCGGATGGCCGCCCGGGCCGCACACCACCGAAGCTAGTAGCAGCGGTACGGGCATCGCCCCTGATCGACTCACGTCATCCACCGGCACTTGCCTGCAAGCCTTCTGGGGTTCCGCTTAGCGCGTCCTGCATGAGTGACTGGGACGTTAGGTGCCTATTGCACCACGTGCTTTTTGCAGGTTGGGGGTCTCGGCTCGAGCGGAGGTGCGCTGATGGAGGTCGCCGATTTGAGAACCGTCAACCCGTTCCCGACCTTGCCTCAGACAGTGGCGCTCGAGCTATCCTCGGCGTGTCGCCTGGCGTGCAGATACTGTGATCGAAGGAACTGGACCCGGCTTGGGATAGAGCGCCGCCGTCCCTTTCTAGATGTTGACCTCTACCACGCCCTGGTCGAGGAGCTCTCCGCGGCTTGGCCCCGTCCCGCCTTGACGCTGTCCTTTGAAGGTGAGTCGGCACTACACCCAGACTTCTCCGCCATGCTCGCCTTTGCCGCCGAGCATGGCTTTCGTCCCTGGATCTCCACCTCGCTCGTGGGAGTAGACGAGACGGCGCTGGCCGCAATGGCCGAGCACTCAGGAACCATCTCAGTTTCACTGGACGGCCTTGAAGGTGACTTCCTCCGCCAGCGCGGCAAGGCGTACTCGCAGGTCACGGCCTCACTTGAGCGGCTCATCGAGCTTAGCGCAGCTCGCCCGGCTCGGCCCAGGCTCAGCGTGACCATGGTTACGGAGGGAGCCCATCATGTTGGCCCCAACTCATACGCGTTTCTTGAGCGGTGGCTTCCACTCGTCGACGAAGCCCATTTGTTTGAAGAGCTGCGCTGCGCGGAAGGCATCCGAGTTCCGCCGAGCGCAGGGCTTCATCGCCACCTCGCCAGGCGCCGGCGCTGCCATCAGCCGTTCGCGTTCTTGGCGGTGCTGTCCGACGGCCGCCTATGCCCATGTTGTACCACGAGCCGCGTGCGGTTCCCCGACCTCCATGCCGGAGTTGGCCTGCAGGCCGCCATCAACAGCGTCGAGTACCAAGAGTTCCTTGCCCGCCACCGGCACATGAACCTTGACGGCACAGCCTGCGCCACCTGTGAGGGATGGATCGAAGGCTGGCTTGCTGGAAACGAAGGGACAGTTGCAATCAACGAGCGGGCGGCCAAGACCCAGGGCGACGGTCTCGGCCTCCACATCACTGGCCTGCGCGGGCCTACAGCCCATAGACACAGTCGTGGGTCCCTTCCGTCACTAGGAATTGGCACGCGTGCAGGTTGGGGCCAAGGTGGCCTCACCGGTGCGGCAACTGCGATGGAGGAGGGAACGGCGAACGATGCGGCCTGCCTCGTGGAGATGGCCTTGTGCTCCGGCCTTACCCTGTTCGACACCTCACCTGAGTTCGGAGACGGCACCACACAGGCAGCACTCGGCGCGGCCCTTGCCGACGCATTGAGCCGTGGGCTTGCCCACCCAGATGATTTGTTTCTAGTTGGCCGAGTCGGACGCCTACCACCGCCTGCTGGTCGCGGGTCATACCTTTCTGATTCGTTTGCCTGGCCGGAACTCTGCTCGCCCGATGAAGTTCTGCCGGGCCAGAGGTGCTTTGGATCTCGATGGGTTCAGGAATCGATCAGACGCAGCCTTGCTGACCTGCGCGTCGCTCGAATCGACCTGATGCTCCTGCAAGCCCCCGAGTGGCTCCTGATGAAGTCTGGGCCAGCCCGGGGTCGAGAACTGCGCCGACTGATCTCCACGATGGAGGAAGAGCGCTCCCGCGGGCGCGTTGGAGCGTACGGCATCTCAAGCCACATCGGACTCCTTTCCACTCGCAACCATCGACTTCACGTTGAGATCGAGGAATTTGTTCAGGCAGCACGCGAGGTCGCAGGTAGTTCCCACGGCTTGCGCGCCGCGGCCGTTCCCTTGAACCTCGAGACGGTAGCGGCCGCGGTCGAGCCGAGGCAAGAATGGGCTGGCCGCCCAGTCTCGCTACTGGACGCCATACGCGAAGCGGAGTTGGATCTCATCGCCGCTGCCCCGCTAGGGCGCGGGCGGCTGGTTCGCAGCCTTCCCGCTGGCACGATCGAGGAGACTGGGCGCACCTATACCCCTGCCCAGTGGCTGATTCAGTTCGTGCGCTCCCTCCCCGGCGTGAGTTGCACGGTATTCGGGACATCTCGCTGCTCCCACGTGATCGAAGCCACGGCTGTGCTCGCGGATCCCCCGTGGAGTGCCGACACTATCAAGAGGATTGCCCTGTGACAGCGCCCGCCGATGGTTCTCGCGGCGATTCGCCGCACAACAAGGCTTTGCCCGGTGTCGAAGAACTGAAGATTGAACTCACCGACGCATGTCAGGCCAACTGTTCCTTCTGCCACCAGCGCGGCGAGCGTTCGGCCCGCGGCGGTCACCTTGGCGAAGCCATCGCGCGCGAGTGGATCGACTGGGCATCCTCGCAAGGCATCGGGACAGTGCGCTTCACGGGTGGAGAGCCCACGCTCCACCCGGCTCTTCGGGACCTCTGCGCACATGCCAAGTCGCTCGGCATGGAGACCATCGTCAACAGCAACGGCATTTACGGCTACTCGGTGGTTCACGCGATAGCAAGTACGGTGGATACGCTCAAGATCAGCCTACCCACGCTCGATTCGTCCGCTTGCGATACCTTGACGGGGGTGAGTAACAGCCTGGGCCGCAAGATGGAGACCATTGCGCACGCGCTTGAGCTGGGCATGGAAGTCGAGATGCTGACCGCCATGGTAAGAGAGAATGTTGGTCACGTTGAGGCCTTCCTTGACGTACAGGAGGACCTCGTCGGAGCTCGATGGGTCCCACTTCGCCTGGAGTCGTCGCCGGATTGCCCTCGGCCGGTAGAGCGGGGCTGGCTTCAGCAACTGGCTGAGGAGATCGAGAGGGCCATGCTCGCTCGGCCAGGGCGTGTCCCGCGGCTTCACTTGGCCACCCCGTTCTGCGCCGTACGCCCAATCGAGCTCGGCGCACGCGTCTTCAGTGGGAGGGCCGATGACTGTGGCCCCTTCCACAGCCTGACCGTGACGTCGAACGGCAGCCTCGCGGCGTGTTACTCCTGCCGCCAGCCCATCCCACGGCGTGCCGGACTTGTCGAGTTGCAGGATGAGGCTGAGGTGGCCGGCCTCGTGAACCTAGATCGCCTACCCGCTCCCTGCCGCGCGTGCCAATGGGTCCAGCGCTGCATGGGGGGCTGCGCAAGCCCCTACAGCACCGTGGAGTTCCCGGGCGGGGGACGCCTCGACTACCTCGCGGAGCCAGAGTGAACTGCAACGCCGACCGGCCGAACAGCAACGCGCCTGGAGGTCTCTTCGGCAGCCTCATCGAGCCGGGGGATACGCCGACTCTGTTCGTGGGGGCGCGTAGTGGCGTAACAGCATCGGCCCGCTGCTTTCGGTGGCGCTGGGGAGTGGACGGGGGATTCGATCCCGAAGTTCGAGCCCTGCTAGGTGACACCGAGCCTGAGGAGGCCTTCCACGACACCGCCGACATCGTGGAGGAGGTCCTTGGGCTTCGCCCGGCTGGGATTAGGATGTTTTCGGAGGATCTTCAGTTCGCGAGAGCGCAAGGAGCCAGGTTCGAGGGTGGCTCGCTGGGTGTCGCGTTTCTTCTGGGCGCACTTTGCTGGGCTGATCGGAGACAGTGGCCTGGCCGAGTCGTTGCCTGGGGGGCCATCCAGCCCGATCGCAACGGCACGTGGAAGCTCGTGCCAACATCGAATACGGCCCCGAAGGTAATGCTCGCCCGTCACCTGGGCGCGGACGCGATTGTTCGCATCGCTCGAGATCCGGTGCCCGGAAGTCGGCCCTTCCCACGACCGATCTCGATCCAAGCAACTGACGGCATCGACGCAGCACTTGAGCTGCTCGAGTACCTCCGGGATGGGACGCTGGCGTGACCTTGGCACACCAGTCCTCATCTTCGCCGTGCCTGGTGGAGGCGTGGCGTCCACTAGAGCGCCATGGTCGCCTGACAGTAGATGTCGGGCCTGACTTCTGCGCCGCCGACCGGAGTGCCGTCACTTCCGTTCGCTTCGCGGCGCGCGGCTTGCTGCAGGCTCCAGTCTCAGGCCTTGAGCCCCAACCTCCCTCCCTATTGGATCTCCTTCGACGCTCAAGAGTGGCCTGGTTGGATCTGGGTTGCCAACCGGTGAACGATTGGCTGCTGTTCAGGAGGCACTGGGAGGCGTTCCTAGAATTCGTGGAGCGATTCAGCCCCAATGCCGAGGGCGTTGGCCTGACGGGATTGGCCCTGTTGATCCCTGGAGATGTTCCCGGCCACATTTCCGCTGAGTTCGTAGGGCAGCTCGTCCCCACACGGTTCAGTGAGCGATGGATAGGTGTGCCCATCGCTGTCGAGCATGCCGCGTGGTACACGTTGGCCGGCCACGTTGCGAGAGGCGTCCGCTTCCGGCCATACGACGCCTATAGAGACTTGGGCTTCAGGATCCAGGGCGAGCTATCTCGCCGTAGCCTCCGGCGAGCCGACGAGTTGGACTCCTCCCTGCTTCCGGGGCTCAGTGCTTCCGAGCGGCTCGGTGAGTTCCTATCGCTGTTGCCCCAGATGGATCGACTGCGCTTCGCGCGAAGAGTTCCTTCTCGCGGGATCGTCAGTTCCTTGATCATGAAGCGCCGGAGACGAATTGCTTCATCTCCTTCCGCGCAACCGGCGAACGCGCCCCGGGCGCCTCGATCCAGGGCCACAACCTCCTCCCAGAGGGATATGTGGCGGGAAGCAGTGAGCAGTGGCCTCCTGAGCGAGTTCGAGCGTGTCGAGCTCTTGCTCGTTGCGAGCGGGCTTCGGACCGCCATGCGTACTCAAGCAGACGATGCCCGGCTACCACATCTACGGCGCCTACTGAACCGCCTGGGTCTCGCGCATGCTTGGCGTGTCCGAATGGTGCAGGCAGCGCGGGACAAGGGGAAGGGCGGGTTTTCGAGTGTTTACTCCTCCTCGGAAGACCCCTCTGTCCTCCGCCCTCAGCGGTTCGGGTACATCGCCCCCACGAAGGACCTGGCACGTCGGGCTATGGAGCTTGAGGACGCTGGAGACGACGATCGGTTCGGCGAGATCCTTGGCTACCCCGCCTGCTGCCGAAGCGCCTTTCGAAGGAACTTCCAACTTGCGCTCAAGAGAGGGCAAGGTGACGTTGCGCCCCTCGTCGTCGACCAAACCGTTAGCAAACGCGGTTGGCCCTGTTCCCTGAACATCGGCGCATGGTACTTCCACGCGGGGCTCGTCAACTTCTTCCCATGCTCGTTCGACTGCGCCGCCGCACGCTCTATAGGCACAGCAGCCTACGCGGCCCTATCTAGGCTTCTTCCGAGAGAGGCGGAGGCATTGAGAGGACTGCTGCGGTCTCCCGTTCTCTACTCTGAGTTCCGGGGCGTGTTTCTTCTATCAGGCGCTTGTACCCGCTCCGACGGTGTCGTCACTTATCGTCAAGATCGGATATTGGCCACGACTACTTCTAGCCTTACTCGGCTACTCGCTATGGGGGACACGATTGTCGCCCACGATATCGACAACTTCGAGGTGCTTCGCGGTGATGCTCGCGTCGGTTCGGTAAGTGGCCGACGGGTGCGCCTCCTTCGCTTCTCCGATGACCCATGACCAGCCATCTGGCGGACCTGCTGCTGAATCTCCACGACCGAGTGCCCGCTGTCTCGTTGGCCAACGTCGTCGAGATTCTCGCTCTCGTCGACGGAGTAAAGCCTTGCGTTCGCCTCCTCCTGGACTCCAGAGATGAAGGCTTCGTTCGTTCCACCTTGGAGGCCAGAGGTTTGTATTGCGCGGCCTCACCCAAGCGCCTTCGAGTTCACGCCAGTACGGCTCTCGGCGACGGCTACCTCGAGCCCGCTCCAGAAGGCGACCCGGATGCGCGGGTCGAACTTATGGTCGCTCGGGAACAGATCGCCGCCGAGAGAGCTGCCTCGACACAGAGCGGGCTGGTTTCCCCTTCCCTCGGCCTCTTGCTCGGATATCCCCATTGCTGTGTTGCCGCACAAGAGCGCCAAACGGGCGTGCCGGACTGGGTCCGAGACCTACTCGTTGCGACACCTCGTGCCCACATCTACCCGTTCGGCGCGAACCGCTTCGC
Source organism: Myxococcales bacterium (assembly GCA_021806645.1). Classification (GTDB taxonomy): domain Bacteria; phylum Myxococcota; class Myxococcia; order Myxococcales; family Anaeromyxobacteraceae; genus JADKCZ01. The sequence continues at coordinate 170,522 of JAJZQX010000004.1, forward strand.
CTACCTGTTCAGCGAACATGCGCTGGGCTTCGACTACTACCCGTGCACATTGAATTGCTCAAGGACTGTCGACATCGCCCTTTCGACGCGGAAGGTGCTTGTCGACCATGGCCTTGCTGCGTTCGCGGATCGGGCGGAAGCGGGGATGCGTGCTCCAATACTCGTCCTGCGCGGGGTTTTGGTACGCCCAGCCCGATGGTGGCGCACCGCCGACGCAGGCACCGCCTGTCAACTTGCAGGCGCGGACATGCGTGGGTGGAAAGTCGGGCGGGGAGCCGAGGATGATCCTGTCTGGAGTTCTTCGACGGTAGAGCGCCTTCCAGATGGCACCATCCGATTTCACAGGCCGGACATCGGCGTGCTCGAGGTTGCCGAGGGCGACGTAGACAATCGCTTTCTCGTGTTCGGGTAGGGCGCCCAGCCAAGGGTCGGCTAGGTACGGAGGGAGCATGCCGGCGAAGATCTCGGGCCAAAACGAAGTAGTGGTGGTCGAACCTCCGTTCTTGGAGCCTTCACTCCTCCGACCTGAAGCCCACCGGATCGCGCGCATGATCGGCGCCTCGGGTATCGAGTCCCGAGTGCTGGACATCAATCTCGCCCTGTACCTCGCGATACTGAGCGAAGCCGGCAGTAGACCGCTTGTCGGTGGACGCGACGTTGGGCGTACTGGGCTCTTGGCGGATGCGATTGCGCGAGCCTTCTTCGTGGATCCGGAGCAGCTCCGACTGGCGGTTGATCGCAGGAGTAGCCTGCCAGGCGACGTGCCGCAGGCGGTCATCCCGGCCATGCGCGACGATGATGGCGAACCGCTGCGCTTAGCGGTCGCCTCCGCGCTGCACCGGGTCGCTGGGCGCGCTGCGTGGCAGGGACATGCCCAGTACGTGCAGGATGTCGAACTGCTGAATGCAGCAGTTCACTTTCACGGTCGTATGGTGGCCAGGGAGCTCACGTTAAGTCTGCACGGCTGCGAAATGGGCGAGGACATCACGTCTTCGGCAGAGGTACTTTCGCTCCTCCGTAACCCTTCGAACCCGCTCCTTCGTCTATTTGATCGGTACCTCGGTCTGGACACGCTCGCCTCCAAGTTTGGGCAAGCGAGGGTAGTATTGGTCATTTCGGAGGAGCCACAGCTTGTCCCTGGTCTCGCGCTGGCTGCTTGGTTGAAGAGTCGGCTTGGCCTTCGCGTTGCGATCACTGGAAGCCACGTTGACTTGGTGATGTCGCTGAGTTTCCCGAACCTTGCCGGGCTCGTCGATGAGGTCATCGCACACCGTTTCGAGTACGGCGGGCCCTCCTGGCTATTTGGGGAAAGCCATCCGCTTGTAGTAACGATAGACGGGCTGACACGAAGACCATACCCAGCTTTTTTGAGCGCGAGTCGGCTTCGGCCTCAGCCTTCATTGCCAGGAATCGTCCCAGTGGTATTTCCCGGCGACTACTTGTCCCCTCTGCCCTTGGTAGGAGCCACCGTCACATCGCGTTGTTACTGGGCGAAGTGCAGCTTCTGCAGCATCTCAACTGGCCGTGACTACCCGTTCGCTCACCTCGCACCAGATGCCCTCTTGAAGTCGCTGAGGCAGCTGTCGGATGTGGGCGTCGAGCACCTCCAGTTCATGGACTACGCCTTGCCACCTCGCCTGTTGCGCGCCATCGCCGAGGGTGGACCTACGGGGGTTCGGTGGGCTGCGCAGGTACGCTTCGAGCGAGCGTTCGAAGATCCCCAACTGTTTTCGAGGCTCGCCGTCGCCGGCTGCGTGGCGTTGTGCTGGGGTTTTGAGAGCGCAAGCGAACGCGTCCTGGCGCTTAGCACCAAGGGTGGCCTAACCGACCCTCACTCCCGCGCGCGAGTCCTCAAGGCCTCTGCCGATGCTGGCATTCTGAACGGTCTCTTCGTCATCGCCGGCCTCCCAGGCGAGAGTCGTGATGACTTCGAGCGGACCGCTGACTGGCTGGCCAGCAACGCCAGCGCCATCTCCTTCATCGAAGCGTACCCGTTCCAGTTGAGGCCCCAGTTCGGTCGCGGCGCGAATGACGAACACGAAGTCCGCATGCATGGACCGCTAGCCTCGAATGGGAGGCCACCATCCATCGGTGATTGGGCGCTCGAGCTTCCCAGCGATGGCGTCCAAGGCGTTCCGAGTGCCACTGACCGCCTTAGTCGGGCAGACATCCTTGGGCGTGCCTTTGCCTCACTGCCAAGCCGGTCAAGGACCAACGATTGGTTGGAAGGGCACTTGTCGCTGGCTAGGACGCTCGTGGCATGACCGGACCGGAGCCGACCACCCCCTCGCGGCATCGAAATCTCGTAGCGGTGTGTGCCTCTTCGGTCAGCGGCGTGGCGATGCTGGCGCGGCTGGATTGGACCGACCGGCTAAGGGCCCGGGGCGTTCGGCGGCGGCGCGGAGAGGCGCCCAGGGTCCGCACCATCGCTGGGCATGGGTATCTGGCGGCGAGGTCAACTGCCGATTCGGGCGACGATGACCCCCAGCGCCTGCTCGAGCAGATGCTTAGCTCCCTCGAAGTCGCCGGTCCGAGCAGTCTGGATGGCGAGCGTCACGCTGGTCTCGACGAGCCGCACGACGGAGTCCGCGACCGGCGGCACAGTACTGGCCGCAGCCTCCGCACCGGGCGTCGTCGATTTTGGTGCGCCGGTGGTGCGCAGCGCACCATCCGGAAAAGAAGAAGGCCGCGTTCCGTCGGTTTCCCGAGTGGAATCGCGGCCTTCTGAGTCGGGGAGACAGGATTTGAACCTGCGACCCCTTGGTCCCGAAGCGCCGCCGAGCGTACCGCACGTCGTGGCCTCGGGTCATCTGGAGTCGCATCCCCTCGACAAGATTGGGATCGAGGGTGAGGCCGGATCGCATCCCGTAGTACCGGTCCCACCGGATGCGACGCCGTTTGGTGCATTAGTGGTGCAAGCGGAGCCGGACGACCTTCTGACCGTTCTGGAAGTCGCCGCCCGGCTCCGCGTCTCCCGTGCAACAGTCTACCGACTCGTCCGCGCCGACGTCCTGCGTGCTGTCCGGATCTCCAACTCCGTCAGGATTCCCGTTCAGGCGCTCGAAAGGGTTCTCGCGCGCTGAACTCACGGCCGGCCGTCGGAGGCCGCATGCGCGAGTAGCAAGCGGCGGCCGGTGACGCAGCCGACGTGGGCGCACGCTGCTCTTGTGCAGGGCGCTCATGGCGGATAGATCGGTGGCGCTTAGTGCGGCGGCGCGCTCCAGTTCGCTCGCAGCCACGGCGACGGCCTATCCATCCTGGTCCTCTGCACCGCTGCTGGCTTCTTGGTGCAGTCTCGACCGGACGGGGTGCCTGGACGGCCAAATGCCTAAATAGGGGCGCCGCGGACTCCGCTGGCCGTCGAGCGCCTACGGTGTGACTTCGACGACCTTCACCCCAAGGTCAGCCGGAGCCTTGGTGACGTAGCCGATGGCGTTCGGGAACTTGGCGACGGCCGCGGCCACCGAGGCGTCGTCCTTCTTCTCGCTGGGAGCGGACCCCCGGCTCGAGAAGACGAGCTGCTGGTAGTGGTGCTGCACTTCCTTCCAGCTCTTCTGGTGGACCTGCTTCGCGAACGCCTCCTGTGCGGCCCGGGACGCTGGCTGGATGATCATGGCCTCCTTGCCGTCCGCCCAGCGGGTCTCCTTCCGCAGGTAGAGCTTCGACAGGGCCTCCCGATCGAGCTTGGTCACCGGGTTGGCCACGTTCACGATGACCACCAAGTTGGCCTCGGCGAGGGCCAGCGGGGAGGCGAGCAGCAGCAGGGCGGCAGCGAGGGACCTGGCGAACATAGGGCGGCGGATATTACCGGAAAGGCGTGGCGCTTGGCGATGGGATGACCTGCCTACCCCCCTCCCCCGGGCCTCAGACCGCCGGCCGCTCGGCGCCGCTGGAGCACTTCCCCGAGGAGCACGCGCACGACGCCGCAGGCTGGGCGGCCGGGGCCTCGAACGCCTCACCGGCGCACCCGCAGTCCTCGCCGCGCCACGCCTCGCGCCCCTCCTTGGCGATGAACCAGGTCATGCCCAGAGCGGCGGCGGGGTCGGCCCACCACCACCCGAGGAACATGTTGAGCCCGATGCCGCCGAGGGTGATGACGGAGAGCCAGAAGCAGGCGGTGGTCTGGAAGGCGTCGGCCGCGAGGGCGCGGCTCTGCAACACGGCGGCGGCGCGCCGCTTGGCGCGGGCGAGCCAGAGCATCGTGGCGATGGACACCGCGGTGAGCACCATCCCGACCACGCTCGGCTCGGGCCGCTCCTGGGTCCAGAGGGCGTGCGCCGCGTCCACCGCGACATAGGCCGCCAGCAGGAACAGGGACGCCCCGACGAGCTTGTGGGCGCGCTCGTCAAGCCGCTCAATGGCCGCCTCCTCCATCCCGCGCCGCTCGGCCCCGAGCCGCCAGAGGAGCACCAGGCCGGAGGCGCACTCCACGAAGGAGTCGATGCCGAAGCCTAGGAGCGCCACGCTCCCGGCGGCCACGGCGGCCCCCACGGCGACCATACCCTCGACGACGTTCCAGCCGACCGTCAGGTACTCCAGGCGGCGGGCGTGGACGAGCGAGGCTTCGCGGTTGGCGTCCTGGGCGGTGGGCATCGTAGCGATCATTCTAGTCCCTCCGGGCCGGGGATCAGCGGATCGCCCTCAAGAGGTCGTCGTGGTGCCCGTTTCACGACCGCCAGGTGGCACCGGGATGGCCAGGTCGCCACGTCTCAGCTGCCACAAGCGCCAGTAGGTGTACACCACCGGGATGATCTCGAGGGTGAGGAAGGAGGAGGTGATGAGCCCGCCGACCATCGGCGCGGCGATCCGCTTCATGACGTCGGCGCCGGCTCCCTGGCTCCAGAGAAGCGGCACCAGGCCGAAGAGCATCGTCGACACGGTCATCAGCTTCGGCCGCACCCGCTGGACGGTCCCCTCCATGTGGGCCCAGACGATGTCGTTGAGGTCGCGGATCTTGCCGGCGCGGAGCCGACGCTCGAAGGCGGCGTCGAGGTACACGATCATCACGATGCCGGTCTCGGCCGCGAGCCCCACCAGCGCGATGATGCCGACCCAGCTCGCGGTGGAGAGGTGGTAGCCGAGCAGCCACATGAGCCAGACGCTCCCCACCAGCGCGAACGGCACCGAGAGGAGCACGATGAGCGACTCGGTGAGGTTCCGGAAGTTGAGGAACAGGAGCAGGACGACCAGCAGCAGGGTCAAGGGCACCACCCAGCGCATGCGGGCCTCCATCTGCTCCAGGAACTCGTACTGGCCTGTCCACTTGAGGTACCCGCCAGCAGGCAGGTGCAGGCGCCCAGCGCGCAGGGCGGAGTCGACGGCCTGCTTCGCGTCGGTGACGTAGCCGCCGACGTCGCGGCTGCTCGCGTCCAGGTCGACGTAGACGTACCCGACGAGGAGCCCCGCCTCGTCGCGGACCATCGGGGGGCCGTTCGTGACCCTGACCTCGGCCAGCTCACCGAGCGGCAGGTAGAGGGGCGCGGCGGCCGAGGCACCGGACCCCGGCGCCATCCGGCCCGGGACCATCTGGAGGCCCATGGGCAGCCCTGCCATGCCGCCTGACATGCGGGACATCTCCCCCTGGGGTGCCCATGGCCGATCTGGGAGGCGGAGCCCGCCACCTGCCGAGGGGGACGACATCGCTCCCTCCCGCATCCCGCCCATGTCGGCCTGGGCCAGCGCAAAGCGGCCCTGCAAGATCCGGCGGAGGTCGAAGCCGGTCCGGCCCATGCCACCCATCTCGGCGCTCGCCTGGTTGACCGGCACCAGCAGGCGCCGGAGCTTCTCCACGTCGTCCCGCACGTCCCGCGGGTACCGGACGTTCACGCCGTAGCGGTTGCGCCCCTCGACGGTGATGGTGAGGGGCTCGCCGCCCACCGCCTGCTCGACGATCTCGTTGAGGTCGGCGACCGACACGCCGTACCGGGCCATGGCCTCCCGCTTCGGGAGGATGTCGATGTAGGCGCCGCCGAGCGACCGCTCGTAGTAGGCGCTGCGGGTGCCCGGTACGGCCGAGAGGGCCCGCTCCAGCTCGGCGCCGGCCCGTTCGATCTGGTGCAGGTCGGTCCCGTACACCTTCACGCCGACCGGGGTGCGGATTCCGGTCGTGAGCATGTCGAGCCGGTTCTTGATGGGCATGGTGAAGGCGTTGGTCCAGCCCGGGAAGGTCATCCGCTCGTTCATCTCCGCGAACAACTCCTCCGTCGTGCGCGGCCGCTCGTCCGGGAAGAGCGGACGGAAGGCCGCCTGCAGCAAGCCGGGCCAGCGGGAGTAGAAGCGGTCCACGTGGATGGTGCGCCACTCCGTGCGCGGCTTCAGCCGCACGACCGTCTCGACCATGGAGAGCGGCGCCGGGTCGGTTGCGGTTTCGCTGCGGCCGATCTTGCCGAAGACCGAGAGCACCTCGGGGTACTGGCGCAGGAGCCGGTCCTGGAACTGGAGCGCCCGCTTCGCCTCCTCGACCGAGATGTTGGGGAAGGTGATCGGCATGAAGAGCAGATCGCCCTCGTCGAGGGCCGGCATGAACTCGCTGCCGAGCCTGGGGAGGAGGGGGATGGCGGAGAGCACGGCCGCGACGCCGATGGCGACGGTGGTCCTCGGCTTGCGGAGGGCCACGTAGACGAACGGCTTGTAGAGGCCGATGAGGAACCGGGAGACCGGATGGCGGTGCTCCGGGAAGATCCGGCCGCGGACCAGGAAGGCCATGAGCGCGGGGGCCAGGGTCACCGAGAGCATCGCCGCGAAAGCCATGGCGAAGCTCTTGGTGTAGGCGAGCGGTTTGAAGAGCCGCCCGGCCTGCCCCGTGAGCGCGAAGACCGGCACGAAGGCCACCGTGATGATGAGGAGCGAGAAGAAGATGGGCGGACCGACCTCCCGGCAGGCTTGAACGATGACCTCGATCCGGCTCATGCCCGGCGGCGGGTGCTCGAGGTGCTTGTGGGCGTTCTCGACGAGGACGATGGCGGCGTCGACCATGGCGCCGATGGCGATGGCGATGCCGCCGAGCGACATGATGTTGGAGGAGAGGCCGAGCGCCCGCATGGGCACGAAGGCCAGCAGCACCGCGATGGGCAGGACGACGATGGCGACCAGGGCCGAGCGGACGTGCAGCAGGAACAGGATGATGACGAGCGAGACCACCAGCCCCTCCTCGAGCAGCGTCCGCTTCAGGGTGCCCAGGGCCCGCCCGATGAGGTGGGAGCGGTCGTAGACCGGCACGAGCTCGACCCCCTCCGGGAAGGAGGGCTTCACCTGCTCGATCTTCTGCTCCACGCGGGCGATGAGCGCCTGGGCGTTCTCGCCATACCGGGCGACCACCGTGCCACCGACCGTCTCGCCTTCGCCGTCGAGCTCGGAGAGCCCTCGCCGGATGTCGCCGCCGAACCGGATGGTGGCGACGTCGCCGAGCCGCACCGGCACACCGCCATCGCCGACCTTGACGGCGATGGCCGCCAGGTCCCCGAGGTCCTGAACGTAGCCCCGGGCGCGGAGGTAGTACTCGCGGCCGCTCATCTCGATCACCCGGCCGCCCACGTCGGCGTTCGAGGCGCGCACCGCGGAGGCGACCTGCCGGAAGGTCACGCCGGTCGCGCGCAGGCGGTTCGGATCGACCGTCACCTGGTACTGCTTCTCGTAGCCGCCCACGCTCGCCACCTCGGCGACGCCGGGGACGCTCTCGAGCGCGTAGCGGAGGGAGAAATCCTGGAACGACCGGAGCGCGGCGAGGTCGCGCTTCCCGCTCCGGTCGACCAGGGCGTACTGGTAGACCCAGCCCACGCCGGTGGCCTCGGGGCCGAGCGCCGGGGTGACGCCCTGTGGGAGGCGCTTCTGGATCGTCTGGAGGTGCTCGATGACCCGGGAGCGCGCCCAGTAGACGTCGGTGCCCTCCTCGAAGAGCACGTAGATGAAGCTCATCCCGAACATCGACTGCCCGCGGACGTCGACGACGTTGGGCGCGGCGAGGAGCGACGCCGCGATGGGGTACGTGACCTGGTCCTCGACGAGCGTGGGAGAGCGCCCCATCCACTCGGTGAAGACGATGACCTGCGGGTCCGAGAGGTCGGGGATGGCGTCGACCGGCACCGTGCGCAGCGCTGCGTAGCCGCCGAGCGCGGCCAGCAGGCTCGCCAGGACGACGGTGTAGCGGTGATGGGCGCACCAGCCGATGACCGCGCCGAGAAGGCTGTTCATGGCTTCCCTCCCGGTGCCAGCGGCGGGGAGGCCGGTCCGGCCAGCGAGGCGCGCAAGCGGCTCTCGGAGTCGATGAAGAAGTTCCCGGCCGTGGCGACCCGGTCGCCCTCCTCGAGCCCCGAGAGCACCTGGAGGCGATCTCCGGACCGCTCCCCGGTCACCACCTGGCGCGGCTCGAAGCGGCCCGGCGAGGACTCCAGGAAGACGTAGCGGGCCTCGCCGGTGTCGATGACCGCCTCGGACGACACGGTGAGCCCCTCGCTCCGCGGGAGCTGGATCTCGACTGCGCCGAAGAGGCCCGGCTTCAGCAGGTGCTCCGAGTTCTCGAGCCGGATGCGCGCCTGCAGTGTTCGCGTCTGCGGGTCGAGCCGTGACGAGACGTACTCGATGCGGCCGGTGAAGCTCTTCCCGGGATAGGCATCCAGGGTGAGCCTGGCCGTGAGCCCGACCTTCACGCGAGAGAGCTCGCGCTCGTAGACGTCGGCCACCACCCAGACCCGGGAGAGGTCGGCCACCTCGAAGAGCACCTGGCCCGGCTCCACACGGTCGCCGGCGATGGCGTCGAGCCCGACCACGTCCCCCGACACCGGACTCCGGAGGGTGACGATGCCGTCGGCCTTCCCGCGGGCCTCGATGCGAGCGACCTCCTCCGAGGCGACCCCGAGCAGGCGGAGCCGCTGCCGCGCCCGCTCCGCCAGATCGCCGCTCCAGCCGAGGGCCTGCACCAGGTCGCCCTCCAGACGCACGATCTCGTCACTCTGCACCATTGCGAGGGGAGCTCCCTGGGAGACCCTGGTTCCCGGCTGTGTGACCAGGAGCCGCTCGACGTACCCGGAGAAGCGCACCTGGACCCGGGCCAGCCTTCCCTCGTCCGCGACGATGCGGCCCACGGTGCTCAAGGTGTCACCCAGGCGGCCCCGCGCCACCGCCTCGACCCTCACGCCCATCGACTGGAGCCGGTCGACCGGGGCCTCCACGGCGGCCAGTCCCGTCGTGGTCGAGGACGCGGGCGCCAGGGCCGCCGGCGCCACCAGCGGCACGAGGCTCATCTGGCAGATGGGGCACTGCCCGGGCTGGTCCGAGACGATCTGCGGGTGCATCGGGCAGTGGTACCTGGTGTGAGGCTCCTCCGAGTTGGCGGCTGCGGCGGCGGGCCCGGAGCGGCCTTTGCGGGCCAGGAGCCAGCTGCCGCCCGTGAAGGTGGCGGCGGTGACCACCGCGGCCAGGATCACCCAGCGGACGAGGGCCATGGCGCGCACGCCGCGGGGCGGCGCCTCCTCGCCTTCGGGCATGGGGGGCTGAGCGTGATCCGTCATGGTGCGGCTCCTTCGAGCAGATCGACTCCCTGGGCGCGGCGGAGGTCGGCGATGGCCTCCGCGAGCGCGGCGCGTTGCCTGACGGCGGAGAGGCTGGCGTCGAGGAGGGCGTGCTCGGCTTCGAGCAGTGAGGTGAGATCAGCCTGGCCTGCCAGGTAGGCGTTCCGCAGCGAGGCCACGGTCTGCTCGGCCCGGGGAACCACCTCCGCTGCGAGCATGTCCGCCTGCGCCTTCGCCGAGCGGGCCCTCGCGCGCGCCTCGGTCGCCTCGAAGCTGGCGGCACTCCGGGTGGCCTCGACGAGGTGGCGAGCAGACGCGGCTTCCTCCCCGGCCCGGGCCGCCTCGGCCGACCGCCGCCTCGAGAACCAGGGCACTCCCACCTGGATCATCAGCGAATAGGCGTCAGGCATGTGGGGCGTGAGCATGTAGTCGAAGCCGACCATCAGGTCGGGAGCGCGACGGGCGCGCTCGCCCAGCTCCAGCAGCGCCTCGGCCCGGCTGGCGCGCTCCTGCGCGGCTACGAGCTCGGGTCGGTCACGGGAGGGACCATCTGGGATGGTCGACTCGATGGGCCCCGCGGTGGGGAGCGCCTCCTCCACCGGCCTCCCCATGGCCGCGTTGAGGAGGGCCCGCGCCGTCGCCGACGCCTCCCGCAGCCCGGCGACGTCGGCGTGGAGCCGGTGGAGTTCGGTCTCGGCCCGCAGGATGTCGGCCTGCACGGCGCCGCCGGCCGAGTAGCGGGTCCTGGCCGCCTCGACGACCTTCTCGGCGAGCCCCATCTGGCCGAGGTGGACCTCGACCTCTCTCGAGGATCGCCACCAGGCCACGAAGGCGTGCGCGACCTGTGCCTGGGTCGCCAGACGCAGGGCGCGGGCGTCCTCCACGCGTGCAGACGCGGCCTCCTCGGCCGCGCGGCCAGCGAGGGCGAGCTGGCCGGGAAAGGGTACCGACCAGCGGATACCGAGCATGTGCATGCTGGTCGCTCCCGGGTCGACGGGTCGGGAGAGCGGCTGCTGCCAAGCCTGGTATGAGAGCATCGGCTCGGGCAGCGCCCTGGCGGCGCGTGCTTCGTGAGCTGCCGCCCGAACGCCTGAGGCGGCTGCCACGAGCTCCGGGTTGCCCTGCATGGCCAGCCGCGTCGCGGCGGCGAGGGTGAGGGGATCGTCGAGGTCGCTCCCTGCGGCGAGCGCGGCCGCGAGGAGTACTGCGAGGGGGGGGTGCATCTGGATGCTCCGCGCTTGGCGCGGGCCAGGCATGCCCGCGCACTTCGGACGGGGGCCGAAGCGGGCGCACCTCGCCCACCACGGCCCAAGAGGAGCCGAAGCGCGAGGTCTAGATGCGGAGCGGAGCGGGTTGGCTCTGGGCCACGAGCGGTGGCGGTGCGCCTCGGCGTGCTGCCACGGGGGTGGCTGCCCAGGCTCGACTCAGAATGGAGGCCGGGGGCTCCGTGACCATCGCCGACCGAGCACCTTCCTCGGTGACCGTGGCGGCCGCGACGACGTCATCATGGCCCAACGACGTGCAGCACAGGAGCCGCGGAGACCCGGGCATGGTGGGCGGCGGGCAGCAGGAATGCCTCATCACCACGCGCGCGTGGGTGCAGAACTGGCCTGCCTGGGGTGCCCGGGGAAGGGCGACCAGTGCAACGATGACCAGGAGGGCGGCTGCGCGGCTCACGCAGACCCCATTGCTCGGACGAGGAGACGGCCGCACGGAAAATCGGATGTCAGCCCGTCAGGGTGCCTTGATGATCGATGCTGCGCACCACCTGGTCTTGCACCGCGATGCGCCCATCTCGAGCCCACCGGGTGCGCGACTCAGAGCGTCGCCCTCATGAGCAGGTTCACCGTCCCGCCGACCGCTACCGCGAAGGGCAGGATGAAGGCCGCGATGGCGACCCCGGTCTTCCAGCCGCGCTCCTTCAGCAGCATGAAGAAGTTGGCGATGCACGGGACGAAGAGCGTCATGGTCACGAGCGCCACCGTGGCCTGGATCTCCATCTCGGCGGTCATCGTCCCGGCGCGCATGAACGGCTCGAACTGCTTGAAGAGGCCGGCAGCCGCGTAGTCCCGCCGCAGGAAGCCCAGGATGAAGGCCAGGGCGGACTCCTTCGGCAGGTGGAGGACGCCCACGATCACCGGCGACGCAATGCGCTCCAGCACCTCGATGCCGTGGACGCGGTCGAGCACGTAGAGGATGAGGGTGCCGACCAGGAAGAGCGGCAGCGCCTCGCGCAGGTACCACTCGATGCGCGCCATGGTCTTGACCGCCACGTTCCCGGCCTGCGGCACCCGCATCGGCGGCAGCTCGAGGACGAAGTCCGAGCCGCGCCCGGGGATCACTCGCGCCGCCAGGAACCCCACCAGGAGCAGCGTGAAGACGATGCTGCCGACGAACCAGAGCATGGAGGCACGGCTCAGGCCGGTCGACATCGCCAGGATGACGCCCATCTGCGCGCTGCAGGGTACCGCCAGGGCCAGGAGCAGCGTGACGATGACGCGCTCCTTGCGGGTCTCCATGATCCGCGCAGTCATGGTGGCCATGGTGTCGCAGCCGAGGCCGAGCACCATCGGGATCACGGCCTTGCCGTTCAGCCCCATGGCCTTGAACGCCTTGTTGAGCATCACCGCCAGGCGCGGGAGGTAGCCCGAGTCCTCCAGCACGCTGAAGGCGATGAAGAAGGTGGTGACGATGGGGAGCACGATGGCAACGCCGTAGGAGAGCCCCATCGAGATGAGGCCGTACTTCCCGACGATGAAGCCACCATGCTCGCGGAAGGGCACCCCCGCCGGTCCCACGAGGAACTCGGTGACGGCCCCGACCGGGGCGAGGAACCGGATGGCCTGCTCCGTCCAGGGCACCACCCGGCCGTAGAAGACGTCGTTCTCCAGCCAGTTCACCAGGAACCCTGCGCCGAAGACCCCGACGAACTCGTAGGCCGAGAAGAGGACGGCCGCGAGGAGCGGGATCCCGTAGATGGGGTGGACCGCCCAGAGGCCGAGCTTGCGGGCGATGCCGCTCCCGACGCTCTTCCCGGAGCGCGTCACCACCTGGTCGTGGAGCCCGTCCGCGGCCTGTAGGCGCTGGCGTGAGATGACGAACCGGAGCGACTCGGGGTGGCGCGAGGCGGCCTGGCGGCGGATGGCGTCCACCCGCTCCAGCTCGGCCACGGAGAGCCGGCCCCGGAGGCGCGCCTGCAGGGACTCATCCCCGGCGAGGACCATGAGCGCGACGGCCCGGGTGGCGATGCCGAGGTCCTTCGGGAGGACCGGCTCGAGCTCGGCGATGGCGGCCTCGATGCCCGCGTCGTAGGTCGGCCGGAAGGTCGACGGCCGCGCCACCTTCAGGTTGGCGGTGAGCGCGGGGATGCCGGTCCGCTCCACGGCCACCGTCTGGACCACGGGCACGCCCAGGGCCTTCGAGAGGCGGGCGTCGTCGATGTTGAACCCTCGCGAGCGGGCCTCGTCGGCCATGTTGAGGGCCAGCACGAAGGGAACCTGCGCCTCCGCGAGCTGCGTCGACAGGAGGAGCCCACGGCGCAGGTTCTTGGCGTCACAGACCTGGATGCAGGTGTAGCCGTCCTCGTCGAGCAGGATGTCGCGCGTGACCTGCTCGTCCTCCGACATGGGCGTCAGGTTGTTGGTCCCGGGCGTGTCCATCACGAGCCAGGGCTCGCCGGCGATGCGCGCCGTGCCGCGCGTCACCTCGACGGTCGTCCCCGGGTAGTTGGAGACGGTCACGTACTTGCCGGTGAGGGCGCCGAACACGACGCTCTTCCCGACATTGGGGTTCCCGACCAGGATCACCGACTTGGAGACCTTCACCAGGTCCTTGCCGTCGAAGGTCTCCGCCGCACCACAGCCGCAGTCGCTCATGAACTCGCTCCACCGCTTGAAGGTCCCGCTTGCCGACGGCCCTGGGCCGCCGTCGTCCCGATCACGCGAAGGTGGGGCGAGCGATGGGCGGGGGCGTGGGCGGCGCGGCGGGCTCGGCGCTGAAGAGGGGCCGGACCGGGACCGGGCGGTGGGCCGAGACGGCGCCTCCCAGCGCCAGGGGCGTCCAGTCAGGGCTGGCGAGGCGAAGAGGCGTCCGGCATGGCCTGCCCGCGCAGTCCTGTACTGGCGCTCGCTGCTCGGAGCGGTCGTCCTCGGAGCGAGGTTGGTAGCACTCGGCCACGCCCGGGCAAGCTGCCTCGCTGTCGGCCGCGGCGGCGAAGGCGGCCAAGGCCACGCCCAGCGCGGCGGTGAGGCGAATGACCCGAAGGGAGCAAAGGAGACACGCAAACATTGATAGTGAGTCTCAGTATCATCTGAATCCGAATGGAGCAAGACAGGCTTGCTTCCGGCGCTCCGGGACCGTCCTGTCGACGCGAGGCAGGCGCCGGGCACTCAGGATCTTGGCCTTGAGGGAGCGCCAGTCCGACGCCCACCGTGTCGAGAGGCAGTTCCGACATGACCTCGCCAATTCAGGTGGCCGCGTCCAATCCAACGGAAGACCCGGAACAGGACATCTCCGACCAGAAGCCCACCGAGGCCTCCCAGGAAGAGCCCCCGGACTGCCGCGCCCATCGAGTGGACCGGTGTCGCCGCCGCCCCCGTCGCCAGGCCAATCAGGATCGCGGCCGACGCAGCCGTGACGGCCTCGCGGCCAGCTCCCAGCGGGGCGACCCTCCAGGCGCAGGCGAGGAGGGCGCAGAGCGCGGCCAGCGCTGGGAGCCAGCCAGGGAACCGCTCCCGGTACACGATCAGGTTGAGCGCGAGGCCGGGCACGCTCGTTCGCTCGAGCGTGACCTGAACCTCGCCTGCCGGCAGGTCGGACCCCATGACGAGGGATTCCCGGTCCAGGTGCGTGTGCCCGCGCTCGTCGCCAACACTCCACTTGCGCGCCCCACGGAGGAGCTCGCCGGTGACCCTCTCCCCTCCAACTTCCAGCTCGAAGGAGACCTGGCCAGGCTCGGGAACAGCCGCTGAAACGAGCAGGAGGTGGCGCCCGGGGTGGTTCCTCCCGAGCCGGAGGACGTCACCGGGTGCAGCGACCGGTCCCGTGGCGACCTCCTCTCCAGGCCAGGCCGCGGTGAGGACGGGCCCGGCCGCCGCGACCGCCAGGCCGAGGGCCCAGGCGGCCGCCTCCCGAGCAGTGAGCCTCGCGCTGCGGACGGTGGCTGCGGCGAGCCATGAGAGCACTGCGGCGACCGAGACGGCCAAGAAGGCGCCGCAGAGCGGGTCGGTGAGACCGGCCCGCCTGGCGGCCACCGCCGTGGCGAGGAGGCAGGCCGCGCCGATGGCTGCGGCGCGACGCTGCAACCTCCGCTGTTCGTGGCTCAGCGCCATTCCGCGGTCGCCGGGAGCTCAGTGAGCCGCGAGCGCCATGGCTCGGCGCAGCACCTCCCGCGCCAGCGCCTCGTCGTCCGAGTGCAGCTCGATCCGGATGACTCCTGGGGTCGACGGGCCGACGCGACGCAGCACGCCGGGCACCGCCACGGGGTCCGCCGCGCCTCCGCCGTGGACCCTGGCCCTCGCGACTTGGCACTCGAGCCCTGCCGCGACGTCCTCCAGGGAGAGCCTGGTCGAGACGCGGATGACGGCGCCAGCCACGTGGGGCGGCGGCCCCGATCGATTGGGTCGGGGAGGGCCAGCAGTCGTCGGTTCCTCCAGGGGCTGCACGTCGAGGATGACCGCGGTGACGAGCGAGAAGATGCCTTCGGACTCCAGCGCCGGAGCGGGGCAAGCCTCCACTGCCACCCGGCGCTGCGCCTCGGCCGCCTGCCGGTGGCGGGCCGCCTCCGCAGCCAGGGCGCCGCCCTCCGGTGCCGAGACCTGGCGAGCCTGGACCGCCCGCTGCTCCTCAGCCTCCGCTGCCTGCTCGTGTGCGACCGCCGTCATGGTCGGGAGCGGCGGGTCCCGGCGGGCGCCGGCGCACCCGGCAGCCGCCGACAACGCGAGGAGCGTCAGCACCCGCGAGCGCCGCCCACCCCTCGGCCCGAGCGGGGACCTCACGTCGCCACCTCCGCGGCGGTCCGTGCCTCCGGAGCCCCGTTGCCGTTCGCACCCCGCCTCCTGGCCAGCGCCAGGTAGATGACCGGCAGCACCAGCAGGGTGAGCGCCGTCGAGGTGACGAGGCCGCCCATGACCACGACGGCGAGCGGCTTCTGGATGTCGGCACCGGAGCCTTGCGCGTAGAGCATGGGCAGGTGGCCGATGAAGCTGGTGAGGGCGGTCATGATGAGCGGCCTGAACCGCAGGTCACAGCCCTCCCGGACCGCCTCGGCCGCCGTCCGGCCCTGGTCGCGGAGCTGGCGCAGGAAGGCCACCAGGACCACGCCGTTCTGGACGGCGATGCCGAGCAGGACGATGAAGGCGACGGCCGCCGACACCGAGACCGGCATCCGGAAGGCCACCACCGCCACCACGCCGCCCACCAGCGCGAAGGGCAGGTTGAGGAGCACCAGGAGCGCGTCGCCGAAGGAGCCGAGCGCGAGGAAGAGCAGGAGCAGGATGAGCCCGAGCGCGATGGGGACGACCACCGCCAGGGTGCGCATGGCGCGCTGCTGGTTCTCGAACTGGCCGCCCAGCTCGATGAAGCTCCCCGGGGGCAGTTCCTTCTCGAAGGGGGCCAGCTTCTCCTTCACCTCGGCCACGAAGCCGCCCAGGTCGCGGCCGCGAATGTTGGCCTCCACCACCACCCGCCGGATCCCGTTCTCGCGGGAGACCTGCGCCGGCGCCTCGACGAGCTGGATGTGGGCGAGCTGGGCCAGCGGCACCCGCTCCCCGCCCGGCGCCGCCACCAGGAGCCGGCCCACCTGCTCGATGTCGGCGCGGGACTCGGACGGGAACCGGACCACCACCGCGAAGCGGCGCTGGTCCTCGATGAGGGTGGTGGCCTTCTTGCCGGCGATGGCCGACTCGATGGTGTCGTTGATGTCGCCCACGGCGATGCCGTGGCGCGCCGCCGCCTCCCGGTCGATGACCACGTCGTACTGGGAGAGGCCGGAGACCTGCTCCACCTTGACGTCGCTGGCGCCATGGACGCTCCCCACGGCCACGGCGATCCGGTCGGCGACCCCCTTCAGCATGGCGAGGTCGGCGCCGAACACCTTGACCGCCAGGTCGCTCTTCACCCCCGAGATGAGCTCGTTCACGCGGAGCGCGATGGGCTGCGAGAAGGAGAAGCGGAGGCCCGGGATGGACGAGAGATCCTGCTGCATGGCCACGGCCAGCTCGGCCCGGGGACGTCCCCCGCCGAAGGCCTTGCGGGGCTTCAGCATGATGAAGACGTCGGTCTGCTCCGGGCCCATGGGATCCTCGGAGATCTCGGCGCGGCCCGTCTTGGAGACCACCGCCTCGACCTCCGGGAAGGCCGCGAGCCGCTTCTCGAGGTACCGGGCCACCTCCACCGAGCCCTGCAGCGAGGCGTTGGGGAGGCGGACCACGTTGACGGCGATGGCCCCCTCGTCGAGCGCCGGCATGAACTCCGTGCCCACGAAGGGGACCAGCGCGCCGGCGGCCAGCAGCACCGCCACCGAGATGCCGATGGTGCGCCTCGGGCTGGCAACCGCCCGATCCAGCAGCGAGAGGTACCCGGCGTGGATCCGCTTCACGAAGCGGAACTCCTTCTCCGGCGCCTGCTTCAGCACCAGCTCGGAGAGGACCGGGATCACCAGCAGCGCCACCGCCAGCGAGACCAGGAGCGCGATGAGCATGGTCGAGGCGAGCGGGGCGAACATCTTCCCCTCGATCCCCTGGAGCGCGTAGAGCGGCACCAGGATCACCGCGATGACCAGCACCGAGAAGGCCACCGGCCGGGCCACCTCCTGGACCGCCTCGGCCACGATGCGCCGCTTGGGCGCGTCGATCCGGTGAGCCAGGTGGCGCCGGACGTTCTCCACCACCACGATGGAGGCGTCCACCACCATGCCCACCGAGAAGGCCAGGCCTCCGAGCGACATGAGGTTGGAGGTGAGCCCCGCCCGCCCCATGATGATGAAGGTGATGAGGAAGGTGAGCGGCAGGGAGACCAGCACGACCAGGGCAGTCCGCAGCTCGGCCACGAAGAGGAACAGGATGATGATGACGAAGATGCCGCCCTCGAGCAGGGCATCCACGACCGTGCGGATGCACGCCTCGATGAGCGAGGTCCGGTCGTAGAAGACGTTGATGCGAGCCCCCGGCGGCAGCGTGGTGGCGGCCTTCTGGATGGCCGCCTTGACGCTGGCCACCACGTCCTTGGCGTTCTCGCCCTTCAGCATGATGACCATGCCGGCCACCGCCTCGCCCTTGGCGCCGCGGGTGACCGCGCCCTGGCGAGGCTCGGCGCCGATGACCACGTCGGCCACGTCGCGCAGGTAGACCGGCGTGCCGTCGTGGGCCTTGAGGACCACCCGCTCGATGTCCGGGATGTCCTTCAGGAGCCCCACGCCGCGCAGGTAGGCCTGCTCCCAGCCCTCCACCAGCACGCCGCCGCCGGCGTTGCCGTTGGAGCGCTCCAGGGCCGTGGCCACCTCGCCAACGGTGAGGCCGTACTTCACGAGCCGCTCGGGCCGGATCAGCACCTGGTACTGCTTCACGAACCCGCCGAAGCTGTTGACCTCGTTGACGCCGCGCACGGGCTTGAGGAGCGGAGCCACGATCCAGTCCTGGATGGTGCGCAGTTCCATCGGGGAGAGGTCGTCACCCTCCAGCGTGTACTGGAAGATTTCGCCCAGGCCGGTGGAGATGGGGCCGAGCTCCGGGTCGACTCCGGGCGGAAGGGTCTCCCGCACGGCGGCGAGCCGCTCGAAGACGATCTGGCGCGTCCAGTAGGTGTCGACGCCGTCCTCGAAGACCACCACCACCTGGGACAGCTCGGCCTTGGAGAGGGAGCGGACCGAGGTGACCTTGGGCAGGCCGCGCAGGTGCTGCTCGATGGGGAAGGAGACGCGGGACTCCACGTCCACGGCGGCCAGGCCCGGCGCCTTGGCGAGCACCATGACCTGCGTGTTGGTGACGTCGGGGAAGGCGTCGATGGGCAGGTGTGTCCAGGCCACCCCGCCGCCGATGGCGAGCGCGGCGGTGACCAGGAGGACGAGGAGGCGGTTGGCGAGAATCCAGGTGATGGCGCGCATGGGGTCCTTGGCTAATCCGCGCAGCCGGCGCCCATCTTGGAGCGCAGCACGTCCGACTTGAGGAGGAAGGCGCCGGCCGTGGCCAGGGTCTCGCCTCCGGACAGGCCCTTCTTCACCTCGACCCAGTCCACGCTGGACCGGCCCGTCTCGATGGGGCGCCGGATGAAGAACTCGCCGTGGTGGTGGACGAAGACGAAGCTCCGCCCCTCGTCGGAGAGGACCGCCGCGCGAGGCACCGCGAGCGCCTCCTCCTCGCCGGGGAGGTAGAGCTGGACGGCCGCGAACATGCCGGACCGGAGCTTCCCCTCCGCGTTCTTCACGCCGATGCGCACCTTCACGGTGCGCGTCTTCTCGTCCATGGTCGGGCCGACGAAGTCGACCGTCCCCGGGAAGACCTCACCGGGGTAGGCCTTCACGGAGACACCGGCCCGGAGGCCGCCCTTGGCGCCGGTGACCACGCGGCCGAGCTGATCCTCGTAGAGGTCGGCCCAGAGCCACAGGTCGGAGAGATCGCCAACGGTGATGATGGCCTGGTCGGGGCGCACCAGCTCCCCTGGGACGGCGTGCATCTCGAGGACGATCCCGGGGGCGGGCGCGCGCAGCGCCAGCGCACCGCGGCCGGCAGCGCCGCCCCGCTCCGGGAGCGCCTCGACCTCGCCATTCGAGAGCCCCAGGCGAACCAGCTTCTCGCGCGCCGCTCGCGCCCGGATCTCGGAGGCCTCGTGCTCCTGGCGGGCCTGCAGCCACTCCTTCTCCGAGGCGATCTGCTCCTTCCTCAGGGAGTCGGCCCGCTCGGCGGCCCGCCGGGCCAGCTCGAGGGCGCCCCGCGCCTCCAGGTACTGGCTCTGGGCCTCGCCGAGGGCCACGCTCTCCAGCTCGACGAGCGTCTCGCCGGCGCGGACCTTCTGGCCGAGGCTGATCCGCACGGCGCGCACCAGCGACTCGGTGCTCGGCGCGATGTGCGTCACGCGCCGCTCGTCGAACTTGATCTCGCCGGTCAAGGGGAGCGGCGCCTCCAGCTTGCGCCGGGCGGCCACCGCGGTCTTCACCAGGCCGTCGTCGAGCATGGCCTTGGGGACGCGGGCCACGCCGACGCCGTAGCGGCACTCGTCGCACTCGAAGCTCTTCTTCCCGTGCTCGCAGGACTGCGCCATGAGGGAATCGACGGGCTGGTCGAGGTCGGAGACCTTGGCGCCGCCTTCACCGTGGCCGTGTCCATCGTCGTCCTCGGCGTGGCCCGCGGGGGCTTCCTTGGCGTGTTCGTGACCGGCGTGGTCGTCGGCCTGGGCCTTCCCGGCCTCCGCCGGAGGGGCCGGCGGCGTGGCCGGCTGCGAGCCCTTGCTGCAGCCCACGGCGAGGGAGAGGACGGCGAACAGCGCGAGGATCGTGCGGGTCATGGCAGCTCCAGTCCGGCCAGCGCGGCGAGGTCGCCGCAGGCGTTCTGCATGTCGAGGAGGAGGTCGAGGTACTCACGGCGGGCGTCGAGGAGCACGCGGCGGGCGTCGATGACGTCCAGGAGCCCGGCCTCGCCGAGTTCGAAGGCGCGCCCCAGCGTGCGGGCCGACCCCTCGGCGCGGGGCACGATCTCGACCTGGAAGCGCCGGACGGCGGCCTGGCCGACCGCGCAGCCCTGCCAAGCGCCGGCGACCTGCGCCGACAGCTCGCGGGACAGGGCGTCCAGCCTGGCGCGCTCGCCCTCCACCGCGGCGTCGGCCTGGCGGATCTTGCCCTGGTTCCAGTTCCAGAGAGGGATGGCGACGGTGGCGGAGAAGGTGGTGGCCACGCGGTCGAGCTCCTCCGCGTGGGCCGCGCCTACGGAGAACTTCGGGAAGCGCTCCCAGCGCTCGGCGCTGGCCTCCTTGCCAGCGGCCTCGAGCCGAGCGCGGGAGGCCTGGATCGCCGGGTTGGAGGAGACCAGCCGCTCGCGGAGCTCGTCGAGCGGAGGGAGCGGGAGCGGCGCCGAGAGGTCCGCCTCGGCGCGGGTCAACGGCGCACCGAGCCAGGTGGAGAGGCGCTGCCGCTGCGCCTCCTCGACGGCCCGCGAGCGCTCCAGCGCACCACGCAGCCGTTCGAGCTCGATCTCGACGCGAGGGACCTCCGTCGGCCGGCCTTCGCCCCGCTCCGCCCGCTTCCGGACCAGCGCGGCCAGCTGGGCGACCTGCACCTCCAGCTCTGCGCCGGCCTCGACCACGGCTTGGGCGTGCACCAGCTCGACGAAGGAGCGGCGCAGGTCGCGGAGGACCTGGAGGCGAACCGTCCTGACTTCCTGGCGGCTTCCCTCCTCCGAGGCCGCCGCCGCTGCCACACGTGAGCCGCGCGTGGCGAGGAACTCGAGCGGCAGCTCGACCGAGTAGCCCCACTCGCGCCGGGTCGCACCGCCGTCGCGGGGACGCCCGTCTCCGGCCGAGAGGCCGAAGGTGGGGTTCGGCAACTCCCGGGCCGAAGTGACCGTGCCGGCCGCACCGCGCGCCCGAGCGGCGGCCTCGAGGAGGAGGGGGTGGCGATCGGCTGCAGCGGCCACGTCGGGCCAGCGGACGACTGCGCCAGAGGTCGGATGGGGTTCGGCCGCGATGGAGAGCGACGGACGAAGAGAGGCGATGGCGAGCAGGACGAGCCTGCCCCAAGCAGAGCGATGCACTGAAACCTCGTGGCGATCGTGCGGTCCCGCGCTCCAGCGCGGCTCGGGGCCGGCCGGAGCGCTCTGGGCGCACCGTGAACGGGAACCACGCCCGAAGGGCGCGGCAACGACGCGTCACGCTACGAGGCGATGGGAGGGCGGAACGGCAGCGTCGGCTCGTGCAGGGAGGCAAGCGTCCCTGGCATCGAGACCTGGCCGCAGGCCAGCACCAGGGTCACGGCGACCTCGGTCCGAGGCGCGGCGGCGACGACCTGCGAGGCACAGCAGCCGCAGTGATGCTGGGTCGTTCCGCAGCCGTGCTCGTCGCCCTGGCTCCCCAGGTCGCCCTGGTCGGCGTCGGAGTGGGCGAGGTGGCCGGAGGTCGCGAGGTGGACGACGGTCTCGGTGACTTCACCGAGGCCGGGTGCCATCCCGATGGCCAGCCACATGACGAGGAGGAACCGCATTGGCCGTGCACCATAGCCGAGGGGCGAACTCGAGTGCAACGCGAGGCCGGAGGAGGCTTGGCGACTTGAGGGCGCCTCGCCCCCGGTGACGGCGCGCTCCAGGGAGACCGTCTCCGGAATGTTCCTGAAGAAGAAGCCAAGGGGGCGGACGGGAGGGCGGTCAGGCCACTGGAGCCACCGCGAGACGCCACCCGAGGAGAAGACCACAGAGGAGGCGGTCGCCGCCGTGGTGGCCAGGGATGCAGCGCCCATCGGCCACGTCGAGCAGGCGCCCGCCGATCCGAACGTGAAGGTGGTCCTGTCAAGTGGTGATGCCGCGTCAAACCACTTCTTGGAGGTGCTGGCGCGCAATGGTGCCGTGCGCTCCGTAAGCCGCGCCAGGGTTGAATGCCATGGTCCCCACGAAGTGAGCGATCGGGCACACCGGGGGCGGTGAAAGATGGGGTTGTCTCAAGTTGGCCGTGGCGTGCCGGCTGAAGCCGCGACTACAGTCGCCGCTGGGGATGCGAGCGCGTCAACGTGCCGCAGGGTCCCCTCATGCACGGAGCAAGGGGGCATCAGGTGGCCAGCTTCGGACTGCGAAAGCCGACGACATCGAGCTATGACGCCGTACTGCAAGAGCTCCCGGAACTGCTCAAGGCCGAGGGCTTCGGCGTCCTCACGCAGATCGACGTGAAGGACACGCTGAAGCAGAAGCTCGGCGTGGAGTTCCGTCGCTACAAGATCCTCGGTGCCTGCAACCCGAACCTCGCCCACGGCGCGCTCGCCGTGGAGTTGGAGATCGGCGTGATGCTTCCCTGCAACGTGATCGTGTACGAGGGCGACGACCTCAAGGCCGTGGTCGTCGCCATCGATCCCATGCAGACCGTGGCGGCGGCGAACGAGAAGCTCGCTCCCTTCGCGCGAGAGGTTCGAGAGAAGCTCGCGAGGGTGCTGGGGAGGCTCTCCTAGAAACGCAGGGGCGGCTGACAGCTCTTCGACCTCGGCAAGGCATGTCTCTGGACATGGCCTTCATCGAGCGGCGTCGCCATTTTGATATTCGTCAAGCCGACCGGACTAACCCAGCACCTTTACGGGCGATCGAAACTTCGCCAAGATTGGCAACGTCCGGAACGCTCCGTTCGGATGGCGAGACTTCGTCTCTTGTGATAATGAGACCCATTATCATATTCGCCATGCGCTTCCGGTCCATTGCCATCTCGCTTCGGTTCGTTGCCGCGCTCTCGGCGGCGCTCCTCGCGTTCGCGGCCATCGCGGACGACGTGGCGACGTGCCCGGATCGAGCGCGCGAGGAAGGCGCTGCGATCGGCAGCCATCGGGACGAGACGCCTCCGGCCGCTCCGGCCCAGGAGTGCTCGGGCGGACCTTGCAGGACCCCCGCGCGGGTCTCGCAGGTAGGCCCGGTCGCCCGGGTGGTCGCGCCGGTGACCGCCCTCGTCGCCGGTCCCATCCTGCCTCCTCTCAGTGCCGAGCCCGTGGCGCCCGCCACCCCACCTCCCCTGGCTCGACGCTGAGCCAGAGGGCAACGGTTCCAGGCCTCAGTCGCGCGTCCTAGACCCTCGCCGCGTCGGCCCGTCGAAGGCGTTGTCCGTGCGCGCAGGCCGCCGCGAGGGACACCGGAGAGCCGGATCGGTCGCAGACGCAAACAGGGATCCAGGAGGACAAGCAATGTTCCAGTCGTTCGTCATCATGTTGAGAGAGGGCGTGGAAGCCGCCCTCGTCATCGGGATCATCCTGGTCGCGCTCGAGCGGACCGGCCGCAAGGACCTGAAGCGTCCGGTGTGGCTCGGCCTCGGCCTGGCCGTCCTGGCCAGCGTGGCGGCGGCCGTCGCGCTCACCCTGATGCCGATCCGGGAGGAGCTCTACGAAGGCGTGCTGTACTGGGTCTCGGCCGCCTTCGTGATCTCGATGCTCTGGTGGGTTCACCGCCACGCGAGGGGCCTCAAGAGCACGATAGAGAAGAGGATCTCGGACGCCGCGACCGCCACTGCGAGCGGCGGAAGCCGCAGGGAGGCGTGGGGGCTGGGTGCATTTGCGTTCCTCATGCTGTTCCGCGAAGGCGCCGAGGCAGCCATGTTCCTGGGCGCGGTGAACCTGACGACGGAGGCCATGCTCGCGTTCATCGGGACCCTGCTGGGTCTCGCCGGCGCCGTCGCGTTCGGCGTCATGTTCGTGAAGGGCAGCCTCAAGGTCGACCTGCGCAGGTTCTTCGCGGTCACCGAGGCCGTGCTCGCCATCTTCGTCCTGCAGCTGATCGTGAACGGCTACCACGAGTTCTCCGAGGCGGGCATCCTGCCGGCGACGCAGCGGTCCATGGCGCTCGTGGGGCCGATCGTCCGGAACAACACGCTCTTCGTCATCGCGCTCGTGGCGATTCCCATCTTCACCTGGTTCACCAGGAGGCCGGCGGCGGAGCGGCCGGTGATGGAGGGGTCCCTCGCGGACGAGCGGCTCGCGAACGCGCGCGCCAAGCGGGAGCGCCTCTACAGGTATGGCGCCGTGGTGAGCTCGCTGCTGGTGCTCGTCCCGGTCGCGGTCGTGTACGCGCTCGAGGCCATGCCGAAGGAGGTCCCCGCGCCCGAGCCGGTCGCACGGGAGGGTGACGATCTCGTGGTCCCCCTGCAAGACCTCGAGGCCGGCAAGCTCAAGCGGTTCGGCGTCGTCCTTGACGGCCACACGGTGCGGTTCCTCGCGATGAAGACCGAGGACGGGAAGTACCGGACGGCGGTGGACGCCTGCGAGATGTGCGGCGCGTTCGGGTACGTCCAGGACGAGAAGACCGGCCACCTCGTCTGCCTGAACTGCGGCGCAGAGATCAATCCGCTGACGATGGGCCACAAGGGCGGCTGCAACCCGATCCCGCTGCCCTCGTCGGTCCAGGGGTCGGCCGTGAGGGTCGCCATCGGCGGGCTCCAGAAAGAGGCCCACCGGTTCTCGGCGAGCAAGCAGGAGCTGGTCGCCGTCGACCCCGTGTGCGGGATGCGGGTGCCCATCGCCGACGCCGGGGCCTTCGAGACGTATCAGGCGAAGACCTACTACTTTTGCAACATGCCCGGCAGCAAGTGCCACGCCATGTTCAAGCAGGACCCGGCGAAGTTCGCGAGGTAGGAGCTACCGATGTTGTCGCGAATCCTCCTCGACTCCCTGACCCGGCGCCTCTCTCGAAAGGCGCTCTCGGTCGTCGCCGTCTGGATCGGCCTCACGCTCGTCCTCGCGCTTCTCTCGCTGAGCGTGGACGTGGGCGACAAGATGAACCTCGAGCTCCGCTCCTTCGGCGCCAATATCACGGTGGAGCCGCTCGCGTCCGCGATCCCCGTCGACGTGGGCGGCCACCGGCTCGCGGCCGAGGCGGTGCCGTCCTACCTCGACGAGGCCGAGCTCCTGAAGCTGAAGGCGATCACGTTCTTCTGGCGGAACAACATCCTTGGCGTCGCGCCCCGGATCCGCGCGGCCGGGCAGGCCAAGGGCCAGGACGTCGATCTCGTCGGCGTCTGGTTCGACCAGCCGGTCGCGACCGGGAGCGAGCCGCTCGTCACGGGCGCCCGCCAGGTCTACACGCACTGGGCGGTCCAGGGGGCGTGGCCGACCCGGGCCGAGGAGTGCCTGGTGGGAAGCGCAGCGGCGCGCAGGCTCGCGCTCGCGCCGGGCGACACCCTGGCGCTCGCGGTCGGACGCGAACAACTCACGCTCAAGGTGACCGGGATCCTGACCTCCGGCGACAAGGACGACGGCTCCATCATCGCGCCACTCTCGGCGGTTCAGGGCCTCGTCCACGCGCCGGGAAAGGTGTCGAGCGCGGACGTGAGCGCGCTCACGACGCCCGACAACAAGCTCGCGGAGAAGTACCGCCAGGACCCGAAGGCGCTGACGCCCGACGAGTACGATCGCTGGTACTGCACGCCCTACCCGGGTGCGGTGGCGAAGCAGGTGCAGGAGCTGATCCCAGGCTCGGCGGCTCGGGTGGTCCGCAGGGTCTCCGAGACGCAAGGGATGGTCTTCTCTCGCACCAAGGGGCTGATCGTGCTCCTCGCGGCGCTGACGTTCGTCGTGTGCAGCCTCAGCGTGACAGGGATCCTCACGGCCGCGGTCCTCGAGCGCCGCCCGGAGATGGCCCTGCTGCAGGCCATCGGCGCGCGCCGGGCGGACGTCCTGGTGCTGTTCCTGGCCGAGATGGCCATCCTCGGCATCGCCGGCGGCGTCCTCGCCGCCCTCACCGGACCGCTGCTCGGGCGCTGGCTCGTGTCGCTCGTGTTCGGGAGCACGGCGGAGCTGCACCTCGCGGTGGTCCTGGTCGCGCCCTTCCTGGGACTGGGGCTGGCCTGGGCCGGTGGGCTCTGGCCAGTGTGGCAGGCGGTGAACCAGGACGCCGCGCAGGTGCTGCATGGCAACTGAGCTCTCGACGGAGCGCCCCTCGAGTTCGCACGAGATGGAGGGCCGATGCTCGCCCACATGATCCGCCATTCGCTGGTGAAGAGCGCCAGGGTGACGGCGTGGTCGCTCGCGACGCTGACGGCCTCGGCCGCGCTCGCGACGATCTTCTTCGCCGTGTCGATCGACGTCGGCGAGACGATGACCCGGAGCCTGAGAAGCCTCGGCGCGAATGCGGTCGCCCACGCCGGACAGCGGCACGACGGCCCCGGAGCCCCGGCCACCACCACCACCGCTGACTGGGAACGGGTCCGCGAGCTCGCGAAGGCCAGGCGAGCCGATCTCGTCGAGCTCCAGCTCCGGGTCGCGATGTTGCAGGGCGCCCCGACGGCCATCGTGACCGCGGATTCGGCCGGGCTCGCCCGCATGACGCCATACTGGGCGATGAACGGTGTGCGCGCCGTCGCGGAGGACGAGTGCGCCATGGGGCGCAAGCTCGCGCAGGCGACGGGGGCTTCGATCGGAAAGAGCGTCGAGGTCCACTTCGAGGGCGCGGCTCGGAGCGAGCGCTATCGGGTCACTGGCATCTTCGATTCGGGCGACGAGGACGAAGGTCGCATCTTCGTCACCCGAGCGGTGCGCCCCGGGGACGCCCGCTTCAGCTACGCGCTGGTCTCGGTGCCGGGTGGCGAGCCGGACATCGACGCCCTCAATGCCTCGCTCGCTGCCGGCGCGGCCGGGGTCGAGCTCACGCCGCTCCGCCAGGTCCTTCACGGAGAGCAGGCGGTCGTCGGGAAGATCAACCTCCTGACCGGCATCACGCTCCTCGCCGTCCTCCTGCTGAGCTCGGTCGGCGTCACCGCCGCCGTGCTGTCCCGCGTGATCGAGCGGCGGAAGGAGCTTGCGCTGCTCCAGGCCATTGGGGCCAGGCGCCGTTCGGTCGTGGCGTTCCTGCTGTCCGAAGGCGCGTCCGTCGGGATCGCGGCGGCGCTGGTCGGCTACGCCGTCGGGACCGGGTTGTCGCAAGTCATCGTGCGCCAGGTGTTCGGCGTCTCCGTGACGCCCCACGTTGCGCCGTTCCTCGCGGCAACGGTGGTGAGCGTGGTGATCGCGACCCTCGCCGCCGGCATCGGCGCCAGGCGGGCACTTCGCATGGGAACCGCAGTCCTCCTCAAGGGAGAGTGATGGTGACGACTCAAGCGATCTCGGTGCAGGCCGTCAGCAAGATCTACCCCGGGGGGGTCCACGCGCTCGCCGACGTGAGCCTCGAGGTCCGGCAAGGAGAGTGGATCGCCATCATGGGCCCGTCAGGCTCAGGAAAGACGACGCTCCTCAGCATCCTGAACGGGCTCGACAAGCCGACCAGCGGGCAGATCCACGTGCTCGGTACCGACACGCACGGGTTCGGCCCCGACGACTGGGCCGTCTTCCGCCGGGAGAACATCGGGCTCGTGTTCCAGCAGTTCCACCTCATCCCGTACCTGACGGCGGTCGAGAACGTGATGCTCGCCCAGTACTACCACTCCATGCCGGTGCGCGAGCAGGCGCTGGCCGCGCTGGAGAGGGTGCAGCTCGCCGGTCGCGCGCACCACCTCCCGTCCCAGCTCTCCGGCGGAGAGCAACAGCGGGTCTGCATCGCTCGGGCGCTGATCAACGACCCCAAGGTCGTGCTCGCGGACGAGCCGACCGGGAACCTGGACGAGGAGAACGAGGCGCGCGTGCTCGACGTATTCCGGTCGCTTCACGCGGAGGGCAAGACCCTGGTGGTCGTCACCCACGATCCGGAGATCGGCTGCGCCGGAGAGCGGATCGTGGCGCTCAGCCACGGCAAGGTCTCGAAGGACACGAGGACCGCAGAGGGAGAACGCCTCCTCTCGGCGAGAGCGGTCACCGGCGAGGTGCGGGAGCACCTGCGGTAGCGGCCCAGGCAGGCGGAGCGGGGTTCCGGCCAGCGGGCTCTCCTGCCCAGGATGGCGGCGAGGAGCAGTGAGGCCCGTGGAGCCTCGCGCTACCTCGAGGCTCGGAGCACGTAGTCTCCTTCCGTCACCCGTCCGTGCAGCCCGATGACGCGGACGCCCGCGAAGCCAGCGCTGGAGGCAGCCTCGACGATCGCGCCGTTCTCGTGGAACCGGAAGCCGTGCCGGGTGATCGCCCCGAAGCTCCGCAACTTCTCGGCGCCGGAGAAGCCGATGGTGAGCAGGCCGCCCGGCCGAAGGACGCGGTGCAGCTCGCGGAAGGCACGCCCCAGGTCCGGCCAGAAGTAGACCGTGTTCGTCGAGGCCACCACGTCGAAGCTCGTGTCGGGGAGTGGGAGCGACTCGACCGCTCCGATCTCCAGCCGAAGCCGTGATCCGGGCAGCCACTCCGGCCTGCGACGAAGTCGAGTCACCGCGTCCTCGGAAGGATCGACTCCCGCGAGCTCGCGTGCGCCGCGGCCGTGAGCGAGCTCGAGCAGAAGGCCACCGCCGAAGCCGACGTCGAGAAGCTGCGAGTCATGCCCCAGGGCCACGCCCTCCAGCGTCGCCTCGATGAGGTCGCGGTTCCCGCGGTTCAGGACCCGCGTCATCACGGTGCGGCCGAACCACCCGCGCGGCTGCGCAAGCTGGCGCGCTATCACGGCGGAGACGGGAGCGAGCAGGCGGAGCAGGAATGCGTTGCGCATGGCGTGGAAACCCGGGCGTGTGCGTCAGGCGCGCAGCATCCTCAGCCCGCTCCCGATGACCACGAACTCGCTCAGCTCGTGCGCGACCACGGCCACCGGCAGCGAGAGCGAGCCGGTCACGGCGAGAACGACCAGGGTCCCGATGACCAGCACCGACAGCCCCAGGTTCTGCCTCACGACGCTGGCGTGGCGGCGCGCCAGGCGGACGGCGTACTCCAGCCGGGACAGGTCGTCCGCCATGAGCGCCACGTCCGCGGTCTCCAGCGCGACGTCCGTGCCGGCGGCCCCCATGGCGATGCCGACGGTGGCCTGTGCCAGGGCCGGCGCGTCGTTGATGCCGTCGCCGACCATGGCGACGTGCCGGTGCTCCTTCACGAGCGCCCGCACCGCGTCGAGCTTGGCCTGGGGGTCGAGCTCCGCGAACACCTCGTCGATCCCGGCGGCGCCGGCGATGGCCTTGGCGGCGTGGAGATGGTCGCCGCTCAGCATCACGATCCGCTCGATGCCTGCGCTGCGGAGGGCGCGGACGGCGTCCGCCGCGCCCGGCCGGAGCTGGTCGCGGACCCCGATGACGAGCCAGGGCCGACCGGCCTCGCCGACGGTGACGACCGTCTTGCCCTCCAGCTCGAGTCGCTCGGCGAGGTCCCGCACGGCCTGGGAGACGGCGCCGATGCGATCGAACAGCGCCATGTGACCCGCGTAGACCAGGCGGTCCCGCCATCTCGCCGACGCGCCGGAGCCAGGGATCGCCTGCGCCTCCGCCACGTCGATCCGCGGGAGCCCGCGTCCGTCGGCGTGCGCGACGACGGCCAACGCGAGCGGGTGGGTGGAACGCCGCTCGACGGCCGCTGCGATCGCGAGGCATTCGTCGGTGGACAGCCCGGTACCTTCGACTGGAAGGACGTCGGTGACCACCGGCTTTCCCATGGTGAGCGTTCCCGTCTTGTCGAAGGCGACGACGCGGATGCGCGCCAGCTCCTCCACGTGGCGGCCGCCCTTCACCAGGACGCCCTTGCGGGCTCCGGTCCCGAGGGTGGCGACCATGGTGATCGGCACGGAGATGACGAGCGCGCACGGGGCCGCCGCGACGATGAAGACCGTGGCCCGCGCCAGCCACTCCCGCACGTCCCCGCCGGCGACGAGCGGGGCGAGCGCGAGGAGCACGCCGACCCCGAGCACGGCCGGGCTGTAGATGGCGCCGAACCGCTCGATGAACCGCTGGCTCCGGCCCTTCTGCTCTTGCGCCTCCTCGACGAGGTGGATGATCCGGGACAGGGTGTTGTCGGCGAAGGTCTTCGTCGCCCGGACCTCCAGCGCGCCGTTGCCGTTGATGGACGCCGCGAAGACCGTGCCGCCTGGCGCCTTCTCCACGGGGATGCTCTCCCCCGTGACGGGCGCCTGGTCGAGGCTGGAGGCGCCCGAGAGGACGACGCCGTCGGTCGGGACCGACTGGCCGGGCTTCACGACGAAGGTGTCGCCGACGGCCAGCTCCTCGACCGGGATCTCCTCCTCGCGGCCGTCGCGCAGGCGCAGCGCGGTCCTGGGCGCGAGCTTCATGAGCGCCCGGACGGCGGCGCGGGTCTTCTCCTCCGTGTAGCCCTCCGCGGCCTCGCTGATGGAGTAGAGGAAGGCGAGCATGGCGCCCTCGCCGGGAGCGCCCAGGAAGGCGGCGGCGACCGCCGCGACGCTCATGAGGAGCTCGATGCCGACGCGGCGCTCGTGGACCAGGTCCTCGAGGGCCTCCCGGCCGAAGTAGTAGCCGCCGACGAGCAGCGAGGCCACGTAGGCGGCGAGCACGGCCGGAGGCGCCACGCCGGCGCGCGCGAGTCCCCAGCCGACCGCCAGGATGGCCCCGGACGCCAACGACGCCAGGACCTTGGGGTTGCGCCAGACCGACGGGGGGCCCCGCTCCTCGCGCTCGGGTGGGAAGCCGAGCTCCGCGAGCCGCGCCTCCAGGCGCTCGCGGGCGGCGCCCTCCAGCAGCGCGGAGACCTTGCCGGCCTTGGGGTAGACCTTCAGGTCCGAGAGTCCCTCGAAGGTCGAGAGGCCGCGCCGGATGGCCGCGGCCTCGTTCTCGCAGTCGACGTTCCGGACCCGAATCTCGACTCGTGCCATGACGTGCGCTCCTGGATGACGGGACTTCAGCGGAAGACGACGGGCTCGACGGGATCCCTGCGGCGGGCGGCGTCTCGGAGGAGCCGCCGCACCACCTGGCTGGCCAGCCGGTAGTAGGCGAGCTTGCCCTCCGACCGGTAGCTGACGACCTGCAGCCGCCGCAGGGCCGCGAGCTGGTGGGACACCGCCGGGATGGAGCGGCCGGCCACCCGCGCGAGGTCGCAGACGCACAGCTCCTCGCGCGCCAGGGCGTAGAGGATGCGCAGCCTGGTCTCGTCGGACAGCAGGCCGAACAGGTCGGCGGTGGCGCGCAGCGCCTCCGGGCCGGGCACGCTCGCCCTGGCCGAGGCGACGCGGGCCTCGTCGACGTAGAGCACCTTGCAGGCCGGGGTGGCGGGAAGCCGGGGCCGGCGGCGTGCGGTCGCTTGCATGACTGTGCAAGTATAGTATGAAGGGACCGCGCGCAAGCCCGAGTCGCGCCATGGAGGGTTTGGGTGCTCCACCCCGTGCTCGTCGTCGAGGACGACCGGAAGATCGCCCGGGTGGTGGCCCTCTACCTCGAGGAGGCGGGCTACCGGGTGGTGCAGGCCGCCACCGGCCGGGCGGCGCTCGAGGAGGCCGCCCGGGAGCTGCCGCTCCTCGTGGTCCTCGACCTCATGCTCCCCGACATCGGCGGCGAGCAGGTCATCCAGGAGCTCCAGGCTCTCGGCGACGTCCCGGTCATCATCCTCACCTCCCGCTCCTCGGAGGAGGATCGGGTGGTGGGCTTCGCCCTCGGCGCCGACGACTACGTGGTGAAGCCCTTCAGCCCCCGGGAGCTGGTCAGCCGCGTGAAGGCGGTGCTCAAGCGATCGCGACGCGACGATCTCTCGGACGCGGGCCAGGTCAGCTTCGAGCGGGGGCTCCTGGTCCTCGACGGGCACCGCTACGAGGCCCGGTGCCGCGGCGAGCGGGTGAGCCTCACACCCGCCGAGTTCAAGGTGCTCTTCGCGCTGGCCTCCAGCCCGGACCGGGTGATGACCCGCGGCGAGCTCGTCGACAAGGCCCTCGGCTACCAGTTCGAGGGCTACGAGCGGAGCGTCGACGCCCACGTCAAGAACATCCGCCAGAAGCTGGGGGACGATCCCAGGAAGCCCACCTTCATCCTCACCGTCTACGGCCTCGGCTACAAGTTCGTCGGGAAGCGCGATGCGTAGCCGCCTCCGGACCAAGCTCCTGGCGCTCCTCCTGGCCGTGGTGGCGGTGGCCCTCTCCGCGGCGCTCGTGCTGCGCGGCCTCATGGTGCGCGACTTCCGGGCCTACCTGGAGGGCCAGGCCGAGGACCGGGTCTACTGGATCACGGCCGACGCCGAGCGGACCTACGCCAGGCACGGCCGCTGGAGCCGGGAGTGGGTGGACGAGGACGCGCTCTGGGCGCTCATGCTCGGGTTCCAGGTCCGGGTGCTCGATGCGGGTGGGCATGTGGTCTCCGACACCGAGGCGGCCCTCGGCGCCCTCACGCCGGCCATGGCCGGTCGCGGCCTGGTACCCCCGCCCGGGCCGGGGGCCCCGGAGGAGTGGGTGCCGTACCCGCTCTTCCTCGGTGGCGAGCAGATCGGGACGCTGGAGGTCCGCCGCCTGGGCCCGCCGGGCGACGCCCCGCTCGTCGAGCGCTCGAACCTGTACCTGCTGGCGTCGGTGCTCGTGCTCGGAGGCCTCGCGCTCGGGCTCAGCGCCTTTACCTCGCGGCGCCTCACGGCCCGGCTGTCCCGCCTCGCGGAGGCGGCGGCGGCCATCGGCCGCGGCGACCTCAAGGTCCGGGCACCGGGCGGGGGCGAGGACGAGGTGGGCGCGCTCGCCGAGACGTTCAACCGGATGGCCCTCCAGCTCGACGGACTCGAGCAGCAGCGCAAGAAGCTCCTCACGGACCTGGCGCACGACCTGCGGACACCCCTCGGCGCCATCCGTGGGGAGCTCGAGGCCATGCAGGACGGGCTGCTCCCGACCACCCGGGAGGGGCTGCAGTCGTTGCACGAGGAGACGGGCCGGCTGCAGCGCATGCTGGAGGGCATCGAGGCGCTGGCCCAGGCGCAGGCGAGCGCCCTGACGCTCGCCAAGGAGCGGGTCGCCCTGCGGCCGCTGCTGAGCCACCTCCTGGAGCGGGCGGAGCGGGGCGTGGCCGCGAAGCAGGTGACGACGCGCCTCGACTGCGCCGCGGGCCTATCCGTGCTGGCCGACCCCGATCGGCTCGGCCAGGTGGTCATGAACCTCCTGGTCAACGCCACCCGGGCGGTCGGCGTCGGTGGTTCGGTGACGGTCCGCGCCTCTCGGCGGGAAGGCCAGGTCGCGATCGCGGTCGAGGACGACGGGCCCGGCATCGCCGAGACCGACCTGCCCCTCATCTTCGAGCGCTTCTACCGCCGCTCGGAAGCGGGGCTCGGCATCGGGCTCGCCATCGCCAGGGAGCTCGTGGAGGCGCACGGAGGCCGGATCTCCGCGGAGATCCCGCCGGGCGAGGGCGCCAAGTTCACGATCTGGCTGCCGGAATGAGCCCTCACAATTGCTCACGATCCCCTCCCGGCTCCTTCACGACCGGGCGCTAGGTTGGCCGCGTGGATGACTGCTGCCTACCCGAACGCGAAGGAGGGACGAACATGAAGAGGATCCTGGGAGGACTCGTCGTCGCCGCCGTGCTGCTCACCGCAGGGGTCGCTACGGCCTGCGACTGGTGCTACGGCCACGGCGGTGGACCGGGCGCCGGCAGCCCAGCCGCCATGAGGGCGTTCCACAAGGAGACGGTGGGCCTGCGTGAGGACCTGGCGGCGCGTCAGATCGACCTGGCCGAGGCGTACGACAAGGAGCCCGCCGACCCCGCCCGCATCGCCGCTCTCCGGAAGGAGATCGTGGACCTCGAGGCGAAGCTGCAGGCCGCGGCAGACAAGAGCGGCCTCCGGCCGTGGGGCCCTGGGCGAGGCCATGGCATGATGACCGGCGGCAGCGGCCGTTGCGGATGCTGGTAGTGAGGACCACGGTGGAGCTCGGGGCCGGTCGCTGGCCCCGGCTCCAGGGAGCCACGCGATGAGTCGGACAGCCGTACGCGTCGCAGGGATGACCGCCGCACTGCTCGGCGCGCTCGCCGTCCCGGTGGCGGCCCGCGCCGACCCGGGGTGCGGCTGCGGCTGGTGCGAGCGCCGCCCCTACGGCAGCACGGCGCCCGGAGACGCCGCGCGCTACGGC
Source organism: Myxococcales bacterium (assembly GCA_021806645.1). GTDB lineage: Bacteria > Myxococcota > Myxococcia > Myxococcales > Anaeromyxobacteraceae > JADKCZ01. The sequence goes on from JAJZQX010000004.1 coordinate 204,573, forward strand.
GCGAAGGACCCGGTGAAGTCCGCCGAGGAGGCCCGGAAGCGCCTGGAGGCCTTCTACGACGGCGACGACCTCGTCGTCGGCAAGGTCAGCGAGCGCCCGCTCTACTTCGAGGCCAGCATCAAGCACAAGGATGGGCGCCTGGTGGACCGCGTCATCGTCGACAAGCGATCCGGCCGGATCCGGTCGATCCTCTGAGTCAGCTGCTCCCGCGCCTGGGCGCGAGCCCGACGCCTACTGGATGGCTCCGCTCGACGCACTGAGCTTGTCGACGAGCGGTTGCATGTCGGCCAGCCGGCCACGACTGCTCGTCCTCGATGCCTTCGGCCCGAAGCCACGGCGCGCGCTGACGCCAGGCCTTTGCGGGATGGTTGCCGAGCCGTACGAGAGTGCTCGATGCTCATCGCCTCGCAGGGCGCCCTCGCCGAGTGGCCCGAGCTGTCCGCGCCAACGGACTTGCGACACCCGCAAGCGCGCCGCCGGGAGGAAGTGTGCAGCGGCGCCCGCCTGGCCCTCCTGGGCCCGTTCGCATGGGTGCTGCGAATATCGACCCTGATAGATACCCCGGTCGCCGCGGTCGGCGTCCGAGTGGGCCAGGTGGCCGGAGGTCGCGAGGAGGACCACGGTCTCGGCGACTTCGCCGAGGCCCGGGGCCCACCCGACGGCCAACCACATGACCAGGAGGAACCGCATGATCCGGGGAAGATGCCGACTCGGCTGGGGTGGCGCAAGGCGACCGGGATCACGCCGATTCATCGAACGCACGGGCTGCGTGCAGATCAACTGAGCGCGCCGAACCTACTTGCCGGGACGGCGCGCCTTCACCCGCCACCACCTGCCGCCACCGGGACGGCGAACGCGGCCGGCGAGTTCGGCGCGATCGCCTGCAGCGGGACCGCGGGCGTGGCTCGGTGGTTCGACGCGTAGACGCCCATCCCGACGACCATCACGGCCATCATCACCCCCATCACGATCCACATCGAGGTCATGTGGTCGGAGTGGCCCGAGTGATCGCCATCGCCGGACCCCGGCAGCGGTGGAAGCTGCGGGAGGAGGTCGGTGGCCGGCAGCTGGCGCGTCCTCGGAGCCGAGACGCCCAGGTCAGGGGTGCGTGACGCGGCGGGAGCCGCCTGGGCCGATTCCACGAGGGCCGTGCTCGGGTCAGCGCCGCCGTCTTGCGGCACTGGCGCCTGGATGGGAAGGGCCGCATAGAGCACGTACGTCAGGGCGAGCAGCATCTCGAGCCTCCGCTGGCAGGGTGATGGACGACGCTTCGAAGGGGACGACCGTCACGGCCCCGCGGGGATCATCCCCGTCGAGGTCGAGAGCTTGTCGACGAGGGGCTGCATCCCGGCGAGCGGGACGCCCGAGACGTTCATGCCGGAGCCGACGAACGAGGTCATGGCGGCGGCGAGCCCGGCGGTGCCGGCGCTCGACGACATCATGGTCCCGCCCCCGCCCATCATCCCGCCGGGCATGCCGGTCATGGTGATGGCGGTGGAGCCCATCTTCCCGTTCATGACGCCGTCCGAGGCGTCCTTGACCATCGCCGTGACCATGCCCGACGAGGAGCCGGTCATCCCCATCGTCTTGGCGTACTGGGACATCGCGGCGATCACCATGCCGTAGTCCTTCATGTCCTGGGTCGCGCCTATCCCCGAGCCGGCCACCGACGGGTCCATCGGCCGGGTCATGAGGATGTCGCCGACCATGAAGTAACTCCCGACCCCGGCGTTGGCCGACGCGGCGTTGGCCGAGGTCATGCCGCCGGCCATGGACTGCGCCATGCTCTGCGCCATCGAGGTGAGCGGCGTGACCTGGACGCCGGCGGTGGTCGCGCCCGACGCCACCGCGGGGATGCAGGCCGTCAGCACGTCGCCGGACTGCATCGCCATCGTCGTCCCGGTAGCCTCGTCCATGAACGTCCCGCCGGCCAGCTCGAGCATGACGGTGCCGGCGTAGGCGCCGAGGGGGATGCTGAACCCGCCCGACGCGCCGACCGCGGCCGAGCCGATCATCGGCCCCATGGTCCCGCCGCTCACGGCGTAGGCGGTCATGGTGCCTCCAGTGGTACTGCCCATGAACGCGGTCCCGCTCACCATGCCGTGGGGCGTGGCGACGCCGCCGGCACCGGGGAGCTGGCCGTTCGATCCTGCCAGGTGCGTCATGAGCGCCTGCATGTCGGCCAGGGCCACTCCAGACCGGTTCATGGCGGAGCCGATGAAGGCTGCCATGGCGTCCGACATGGCCGTGGTCCCCGAGGCCGGCAGCATGGTGCCGCCCATCATGCCGCCCATGCCCATCATGGAGACGGCCGTCGAGCCCATCATCCCGTCCATCACGCCGTCCGAGGCGTCGTCCATCATCGCCGTCACCATCCCCGACGACGACGTCATCCCGAGCCCCATGGCCTCCTGGGACATGGCCGCCAGGGCCATGCCGTAGTTCTTCTGGTCCTGGGTGGCGCCCGTGCCGGCGCCCGCGACGGTCGGGTCCATGGGCATGGTCCGGAGGATGTCCCCCACCATGAAGTAGCTTCCGACCGCCGCATTGGCGGCGGCGACGTTGGCGGGCGTCATGCCGCCGCTCATGGCGGCCGCCCGGGCCAGGGCCATCGAGGTGAGCGGCGTGATCTGCACGTCCGTCACCTGGGCGCCGGCTGCGAACGCGTCGATGCCGGCGGCCAGGTGGTCGCCGGACGCCACGGACATGGTGGTGCCGGAGGCCTCATCGACGTAGGTCCCGCCGGTCATCTCCAGGGCGACCGGCCCGGTGTAGGTGCCCACCGAGACGGCATAGTGACCGGTGTCGTCGGTGGTGGCCGTGCCGAGCTGCGCACCCATCATCCCGCCGGCGATGGCGTGGGCCGTGACGGTCGCGCCGGCGACTGGGCCCTTGGTGGCCGCCCCGGAGATCATCCCGGCGGAGGTGCCACCGCCCGCCCCGGAGAGCTGACCGCTCGAGCCGGCCAGCTTGGTCATGAGGGCCTGCATGTCCGACATGGCGAGACCGGACTTGTTCATCGCGGAGCCGATGAAGGCCGCCATGGCGTCCGACATGCCGGTCGTGCCGGCGGTCGAAGCCATCATCGTCCCGCCCATCATCCCGCCGCCCATGGCGACGGGTGCGCCGCTCATCATCCCGTCCATCACGCCGTCGGCGGCGTCGCCCATCATGGCGGTGACGATGCCGGAGGACGCGGTCATGCCGAGGCCGTGGGCGTACTGGGACATGGCGGCGATGGCCATGCCGTAGTTCCGGGCGTCCTGGCTGGCCCCGGCGCCCGCTCCGGCCATCGTCGGGTTCATCGGGGCCACGTGGAGGATGTCGCTCACGGAGAAGTAGCTGCCGACCGCCGCGTTGGCGGCCGAGATGTTGGCGTCGGTGATGCCACCCGCCATGTGGTGGACCCGGGCGTGGGCCATCGAGGTGAGGGGCGTGACCTGGATGCCGGTAGTGGTGGCGTCCGCCATCACCGCGGGGACGGCGCAGGCCAACGCGTCCCCGGCGACCACCGTCATCGTGGTCCCGGTGGCTTCGTCGAGGTAGCTGCCGCCGGCCGTCTGCAGCATGAGCGGGCCGGCGTAGTGGCCGATGGAGATGGCGAAGTTGCCGGCGGCGTCGGTGGTGCCGCCTCCGACCTGGGCGCCCATCGTCCCGCCCGTGATGGCGTAGGCGCGGACGGTCGCGCCGCTCACCGGGCCGAGCACCACCGAGCCGCTGATGGTGCCGGTGGCGGGTGTCGGGTTGCTCGGCGGCATTGTGCTGCTCCCGCCGCACGCGAAGAGGAGGAGCGACGAGGCGAGGAGCGACGCTGCTGCGAGGAATGACGGCTTCATCGGTGCCTTTCGGTAGCACTCGCCACGAACGTCTCCGGGAGCCGGCGGCGTGGCTGCGCTGGTCCCTTCGATCCGACCCAACTCGGTGCGAAAGGGTTCATTCCAGAGGCGGCAGACCCATCCGGCGGCTGCTCGCGTCGGGGGCCGGGGGCGCTGCGGCCCGGGGCGTAGGGTGTTCGCCCCTCACGCCCCGGAGCCCGACCCCTACTTCCCCTCCAGCTCCTTGGCCCGCAGGTGGTGGAACCTGGCGAGCTCGTCGGCCTCGGCGGCCGCGTTCTCCACGTCCTTGGCGATGTTCATGCAGTGCTTCTCCATCTCCGCGGCCGCGCGATTCACCGCTCCGCTCTTCCGGTCGTGGTGGGCGTGGGCATCAGCGGGACATGGGGCGGGCCCAGGGCTTGGACGACACCCACGGGCCGGTCGTGACGGGCACCCGGGCGATGTCCGCGACGACTGGGCGGGCGCCAGGCTTGGATGGGGTCCAGGCGCCGGTCATGATCGGCACGCCCGGCGTGCTCGTCGGCACGGAGATGCGGGCTCCCGGCTTCGAGGCGGTCCAGACGCCGGTGGTGATGACGGTGGGCGGCAGCTCTGCGGCCAGGGTGGGCACCGCGGCGACGAGGGCGGCGAGGGTCAGGACGAGGCGGGGCAGGTTCATCGTGGTTCCTCCGGTTGATGAGGACGACTTCTCTGGTTGACTGCACGAGGCGATCCAACGGCGCACGCCATTTCGCCCGTGAAATCGCGTGCTGCATGCCTTACCGCTCGCACGTCTCGGTGACCCTGTGACGTGTCACGTCACGATGCGGGCATTGACGAGGCAGAACGTACGGCGGTGAGCGGCAGGCGACGCCCTCCAACATGCCGCTCGAGGCCAGGCTCAGTGCGAGCCCGGAGCGGCTCCCAGCATGACCTCCTTGACCGTCCCCTTCCCGCAGAGCCCATCCTGGTGGGCAACAGCGCGGCTCGGTCTTCTTCTCGGGTGAGCCGGGAGAGGTGCGCGCCGGTAGCATGCAAGTTCCCTAGGAGAGACCGTGACCAGAGTGGTCACACCGCTGCATCCTTCGACAACATCACCACCATCCGAGACATGAGGAATCATGGGGGTCCCGGCACGCTCAGCGCGGCACGCCACGTGCTTCTCACTCGACCCAGGTCGATCCGCGTGGAAGTGGCGTCACCTACCCTGGAGATGGACTACATGCCTCTGAAGGCTCTGCGGACCATGGAGGCGCTCGCCTCGAAGAAGCCCCAGTTCCTGGGCTTCCTCCGGGCGCGCCTCGGTGACGAGCGCCTCGCCGAGGACGTCCTGCAGGCAGCCTACCTGCGGGCCCTGGAGAAGGGCGGGGCCATCCAGCAGGACCAGAGCAGTGTGGCCTGGTTCTACCAGTTGCTCCGCAACGCCGTCGTCGACCTCCACCGGGCTCGCGCCCGCGGACACGACGGGCCACCCCTCGACGAGCTCGACGACGCCGCGCTCGGAGTGGCGCCCGAGCAGCTCCGGGAGGCGGCGTGCCGCTGCCTGGAGGCGGTGGTCGACACCCTGAGCCCCGCCCACGCCCGGTTGCTCCGCCGGGTGGACCTGGAGGGTGCCTCCGTCCCGGCGGTGGCGGCGGAGGAGGGGATCACCCCCAACAACGCCGGCGTACGCCTGCACCGGGCCCGCGCCGCGCTCCGAGACCGCCTTCGGCGGGTCTGCGGCGCCTGCTCGCGCCACGGCTGCCTCGACTGTCGCTGCACGCCACCCCGGCCCACGTAAGAGCCAGGCGCCTCGCGCGTCTCCCTGGGCATGGAGGATGTGACCATGCACCAGCACGACCAGGCGGCCGCCCCGATGGCGGCCAAGCACGACGCGGTCCGCGATCCCGTCTGCGGGATGACCGTGGACCCGACCAGCCCGAAGGGCGGCCAGCTCCGCCACGAGGGGCACACCTACGGCTTCTGCAGCGCACGCTGCCGGGAGAAGTTCGCCGCCGACCCGCAGAGGTACCTCACGCCGGAGGTGGCGCAGCCCGCGCCTCCCTCGCCGGCCGCCGCCCGGTTCATCTGCCCGATGGACCCCGAGGTCGAGTCCGACCATCCGGGCCCCTGCCCGAAGTGCGGCATGGCGCTCGAACCGGCCGAGGTCGAGGCTCCGAGCCGGGTCGAGTACACCTGCCCGATGCACCCGGAAGTGGTGTCCACCGCGCCGGGCCACTGCCCGATCTGCGGCATGGCGCTCGAGCCCCGGACGGTGGCCGTCGAGGAGGCCAACCCCGAGCTCGACGACATGACGCGGCGGTTCTGGGCCGCCGCCGCGCTGGCGCTGCCGCTGTTCCTGGCCGGGATGTCCGACCTGATCCCCGGTCAGCCGCTGCAGCACCTGGTCTCGCCCGTGGTGCTCGCCTGGCTCGAGCTGGCGCTCGGGACCCCGGTGGTCCTCTGGGCGGGGTGGCCGTTCTTCCAGCGCGGGTGGGCCTCGGTGGTGAACCGCAGCCCCAACATGTTCACGCTCATCGCCACGGGCACCGGCGCGGCCTACCTCTTCAGCGTCGTCGTCACCGTGGCGCCATGGCTCATCCCCGCCGAGCAGCGGGGCCACGGCGGCGCCCTCCCCCTCTACTACGAGGCCGCCGCCGTCATCACGGCGCTGGTGCTCCTCGGCCAGGTCCTGGAGCTCCGGGCCCGGGCCAGCACCCGGGGCGCCCTGAAGGCGCTGCTCGGCCTCGCACCGAAGACGGCGCGGCTGGTGGATCCCCTCGGCGCCGAGCGCGACGTCCCGCTCGCCGAGGTGCGCAAGGGCGACCGGCTGCGCGTCCGCCCGGGCGAGAAGGTCCCGGTGGACGGGGTGGTGATCGAGGGCGAGAGCAGCGTGGACGAGTCGATGATCACCGGGGAGCCGCTGCCCGTGGAGAAGGCCCCCGGCGCCCGGGTGACCGGCGCCACCGTCAACGGCACCGGCACCTTCGTGATGCAGACCGAGCGCATCGGCAAGGACGCCCTCCTCGGCCAGATCGTCCAGCTCGTGGGCCAGGCGCAGCGCAGCCGCGCCCCCATCCAGCGGCTGGCCGACGCCATCTCGGGGTGGTTCGTCCTGGCCGTGCTGGCGGTCGCCGCCGTGACCTTCATCGCCTGGCTGCTGGTGGGCCCGGCGCCTGCCCTGACTCACGCCCTCGTGAACGCGGTCGCCGTGCTCATCATCGCCTGCCCGTGCGCCCTTGGCCTGGCGACCCCCATGAGCGTGATGGTCGGCACCGGGCGAGGCGCGTCGGTCGGCGTGCTGGTCCGGGATGCGGAGGCGCTCGAGGTGATGGAGAAGGTGGACACCCTCCTCGTCGACAAGACCGGCACGCTCACCGAGGGTCGGCCGGCGCTGGCCACGGTCGAGGGGGCGGCGACCTTCGACGAGGCCACCGTCCTGCGGCTGGCCGCCGGCGCGGAGAAGGGCAGCGAGCACCCGCTGGCGCGGGCCCTCCTGGAGGGCGCAGCCGCCCGGGGCATCGGCGTCCCGGCGTCGTCCGGGTTCCGGGCGCTGTCCGGGCGGGGGATCGTCGCGACCGTCGAGGGGCGGGCCGTCGGCCTGGGCAACGAGGCGCTGCTCACCGAGCTCGGCCTCGAGGCGGGCCCGCTCCTCGGGCGCGCCGTGGCGCTGCGGCGTGCCGGCCAGACGGTCATGTTCCTGGCCGTCGATGGCCGCCTGGCGGGGCTGGTCGGGGTGGCCGATCCGATCAAGCCGTCCACCCCGGAGGCGCTCCGGGCGCTGCGGGCCGACGGCCTGCGCATCGTCATGGTCACCGGCGACAGCCGCGCCACCGCGGAGGCCGTCGCCAGGGAGCTCGGCATCGACGAGGTCGAGGCCGAGGTCCAGCCGGCCGAGAAGCACGCGGTGGTCGAGCGGCTGCGCGCCGCCGGCCGGGTGGTGGCCATGGCCGGCGACGGCATCAACGACGCCCCGGCCCTGGCGGCGGCCCACGTCGGCATCGCCATGGGCTCCGGCACCGACGTGGCCATGGAGAGCGCCGGCATCGTGCTGGTGAAGGGCGACCTGCGCGGGATCGTCCGCGCGCGTCGCCTGAGCCGGGCCACGCTGCGCAACATCCGGCAGAACCTCTTCTTCGCCTTCGCCTACAACTCGCTCGGCGTCCCGGTCGCGGCCGGCCTGCTCTACCCGTTCCTCGGCCTGCTCCTCAGCCCGATGCTCGCCAGCGCCGCCATGAGCCTGAGCTCCGTCTCGGTCATCGCCAATGCGCTCCGGCTGCGGGGGGCGAATCTGGGCGGGTGAGCAGACGAGGGAGTGCATCCAATGGCCATTTCCATGGCCCTTGGCACTCCTTGCGCTGCTTACTCGCCTTCGTCAGCATCTTCCGCCCCCGCGCGGCCGATGCTGGCCAGGAGCGAGTAGAGGCGGCGGCGGGTCACGCCGAGGAGCTTCGCGGCGTTGGTCTTGTTGCCGCCGGCTCGCTCGAGGGCCGCCTGGATGAGCTCCGCCTCGAAGCCGTCCAGACTGAAGCCCTCCCCGATGAGCTCTGCCACCCGGCGCCCCCGGGAGGTCGCTGGGCCGCCAGCGACGAGGTGCTGGGGACCGACCTCCGCCTCGCCGGACAGGATCAGTGCGCGCTCCAGCGCGTTCTCGAGCTCGCGAACGTTGCCCGGCCACGCCTGGGAGATCAGCCGCTCCCGGGCGGCCGCCCCGAGCTTGGAGGCCGGCAGCCCCTTCCCGGCCAGGAACCGCTCGGCCAGGGGCAGCACGTCCTCAGGACGTTCCCGGAGCGGAGGGACCCGGATTGCGAATACGTTCAGCCGGTAGAAGAAATCCTCCCGGAATTGACCTGCCCGGACGGCCCCCTCGAGGTCCCGGTTCGTGGCGGAGATGACGCGCACGTCCACCTTGCTCGCGTCGGTGGCACCCAGCGGGACGAAGGTCCGCTCCTGGAGGAACCGGAGCAGCTTCACCTGGGTGGCCTGGGTGATCTCGCCGATCTCGTCGAGGAACAGCGTCCCACCACCCGCCGCCGCGAGGTGCCCGACCTTCCGGTGGGTGGCCCCCGTGAAGGCGCCGCGCTCGTACCCGAAGAGCTCGCCCTCGAGCAGGGTCTCGGGGAGGGCGGCGCAGTGGACCTCCACGAGCGGCGCCGCGGCGCGCTTGCCCTGGAAGTGGATGTACCGGGCCAGCTGGCTCTTGCCGGTCCCGCTCTCGCCGAGGAGGAGCACCGTCGCGTCGGTGGCCGCCACCTGGCGCGCAGCTGCGAGGGCGGCCTTCATGGCAGCGCTCTCGGCAACCAGCTCCGGCGTCAACCGTTCGAGGAGGCGGACGCTGGATGCCTCGGCCTCCCGCTGGGCCGCCAGCCGGCGGACCCGCATCCGCAGTTCCTCCATCGAGAAGGGCTTGAGGACGTAGTCTGCCGCGCCGGCCTTCATCGCGGCGACCGCGTTCTCCGCGGTGCCGTAGGCGGTCATGAGCACGACCTCAGGCGGGCGGGGACGCGCTCGGGCCGCGGCCAGCACGGCCAACCCGTCCACCTCCGGCATCCGCAGGTCGGTGACCACGACATCGATGTCGCGGGTGGCCAGGGCGACCAGCGCCTCGCGGCCGCCGCCGGCCTTGAGGACCTCGTGGCCGTCGAGGGCCAGCATCTCGGCGATGAGCCTGCCGAGCTTCGGTTCGTCGTCCACCACCAGGACTCGGTTCACGTCCGTTTCCCTCCGGGCGCGAGCGGCACCGCCAGCGTGAAGACGGCGCCGGGTGGCCCTGCATCCGCCAGCTCCAGCGATCCGCCGAGGCGCTCCACGATCCGGCGGGAGATGGCAAGCCCGAGGCCGGTGCCGTCGACGCGCCCCGAGGCGAACGGGTCGAACAGCTTGACCTGGAGCTCCTCGGGGATGCCGGGGCCATCGTCGCGCAACTCCAGCCTGGCCTGGCGTCCGTCGGCGTGGCCTCGCACCTCCACGCGGGTTGCGCCAGCCTGGCAGGCGTTGGTGAGGAGGTTTCCCAGCACCTGCCGCAGCCGGCCCGGATCGGCAACGACCTGGAGCGGGGGCACGTCGACCTTCACCTCGACGGCTGCCCAGGCGTGCCCCAGCCCGCGTGCCGCCTCCTCCACCAGTGCGCCGAGGTCGACCGGCTGCGGCTCCAGCCGCGGCTCCCTGGCCAGGTCGAGGAAGTCCTCGGTGAGTCGATTGAGCCGCTGTACCTCGTCGAGGACGTCCTGTAGTGCCCCCTGGTCGATGGCTTCGAGCCGCTCTCCGGCACGCGCCCGGACCAGCTCCGCCGCGCCCCGGATGATGCCAAGCGGATTGCGCACCTCGTGGGCCACCATCGCGGCCATCCGAGCCAGCGCGCCACCGCGGGCGCCCCGCTCGGCCTCGGCGCGGCGCAGCGCCTCGGTGCGAGCCCATTGCCAGGCCGCCGCCGCGAGGGCCAAGGCCACGAGGCCGGAGAGGATAACGCCGCCGAGCAGTGCCCGGCGAAGGGCCTGTCGTGACGCGGCGAACTCCTGCCCGGCCTCCAGCGCGAGCACCGCGATCACCCGGCCGGCCGGGTCGCGGACCGGAAAGTAGCCGGTGGCGATGGGCTGGTCCCCCACGGTGAAGGCGACCGCGACCGTGGGCTCCCCAGCCTGCGCCCTTGCCGCACGACCCATGTCGGTCCGAAGCAGGTCAGCCCTCCCGCCGGCCGGACCGGTCGCGTCGGCCAGGACGGTCCTGCCTGGGCCCAGGAGGTAGGCCCCCTCCAGCTTGCTCGACCGCATGAGCGCCCGCAGCACCTCAGGGGAGGCGCTCACTGGCGTGAGCAGGGTCGCCGCGGTCTCGCCGGCTCCAAGCAGGCGCTCCTCGAGGACCCGCTCCAGGGCGGCGTCGGCGGCCGCGTGGAGGTAGAGCGTGGCGCCGAGCGCGCCTGCCAGGCCTAGGAGGCCCGCCACCAGGGGCAGCGCGGCACGACGCATCAGAGCCCCTTCGTCCAGGCGATGCCGACGGTCGGCACCAGCTTCGAGTAGCTCGCGGAAGGGGCGTTGGACCGGACCTCCCGGCCCTCGAGGGCCGCGCGGATCGTCCACGCCGTGCCGACGTCCCACTCGAGCAGGAGGGTTCCGTCCAGCGTCGTGTCCGCGCGCTTCAGCGCCAGCGTGCTATCGTACGCTGCGTACTGCCGCCAGGCCAGCCCGGCTTCCAGGCCAGCGCGGAAGGTGGGCGTGAAGACGGCGTGGAGCTCGGCGCGGGGGCCGTGCTCGTCATAGGACGCGACGCCTGCGTGGGCGGCATCATGGGTGAACCCGTACCGCAGGGCGGCCCATGCCTGGGGAAGGAAGGTCCAGGCAGCCTTGACCTCCGCCCGCTGCAATGTGCCGGAGAAGGGCTGGTAGGCCGTGGCGTAGTCCTCCAGCCTCGCGAAGTAGAGGGTGCTCCAGGTCCAGTCTCCGGTGGTGACCCACCCTGAGCCCAGCAGCCGGTGCGCCAGGAGATAGGGTGAGCTACCGAAGCGCTGGTCTCCGAACGCGTACTCGCCGAGCACGCCGTGGCCCGCCCGAGCCCACTGCCACCCCGCGGCGGCCTCGCCCACGGCGAGGTCATACCCGTTCTGCTGGAGGTACCGCCGCACCGAGCCGATGCCCCGCAGGTATGGACCGCTCGGTCCGAGCGGTCGCCACAGGGCCGAGAGTGCCAGGTCGTAGAGCCCGTCGCCGTTCATGAAGGCCCCCGAGCCGCCCATCGAGCCGCCCCCCATCATGCCTCCGCTCGCGGAGCCCGTCCCGCCGGCTTGACTCGCCAGCGAGACGTTCGAGTCCGCTCCGACGCGAGCCTCGAAGCCGATCACCAGCGGCCCGTCCCGCTGGGCCATGCGGGAGAGGGTCGCCGCCATGGCGGCGAGCCCCTGGTTGGTGGCGCTGGCGTCGAACAGCGAGGCCGCCTGCGCCGAGCGTCCCGCGCGGAGGGCCAGGAGGCCCAGGTAGAACCGGGAGAGCTCCTGATGTTCGGGAGCGCCCTCCGCCTCCTCGAGGGCGGCCTCGGCGGCGGCGTCCTCCCCGAGCCTGTAGCGGCAGACGCCCTCGAGGAGCGCGGCGGAGCGGTCTCCGCTGCGCCGTGCCTTGGCGAATGACTCGGCGGCGCCCTTCAGGTCACCGGCCGACATGCGCCGCTGGCCCTCCGTGAAAGCATCCTGGGCGTCGGCCGACGCCCCCTCGGCGCAGAGCGCCCGGAGCGCCTGGCGGGATGCGGCGTCCGCGGGGTCGAGTGCGGCGGCCTTGCGATAGGCGACGGTCGCCGTGCCGCGGAACCCTGCGATGCGCTCGGCGTCGCCGGCGCGCCGGTAGAGCGTCGCAGCCTCGCGATCGGGGCTTGCCGCGGTGTCGACCGGGGCGCAGGGATCCTGGGCCGCCAGCGCCAGCAGCAGGAGCTGGGTGATCACGGCAGCGTCCCCACTGCACCGGCCTGGGCCTCCGATAGGCGGTAGTGATCCGGGCGTCGCAGCGCCTGTTCAGCGGCCTCCTGACAGTAGGCCCGCGAAAGGATCGGCCGCTTCAAGCCACGCTGCTCCGCGCACTGGGCCAGGTACCAATCAATGGCTGCAGGGACCGGCGGTACGGCGAGCACCGACCCGATGCGGCTACGAAGGCGTGCCGCCTGGTCCGCGATCTTGGGACCCGAACGGTCCCCCACCATGGCGAGCAGCCGATCCGCTGCGAGATAGAGGCGGGCGTCGTAGGCCGCCACGGCCCGGTAGTAGTCCGTCAGCGCGTCCCGACCAGGACCGCCCAGCCCACCGAACGCCTCGATGGCCTCGAGCGGCCGCTCCAGCTTCACGAGCGTGGCGCCGGCGTAGTCGCCGGACTCCGGCGCGCCGAGCTCCTGGGCGACGCGAAACTCCACCAGCGCCTCCGCGTAGCGGGCTTCGCGGAAGGCGTGGGCGCCGGCGAGCAGATGCTCGTCAGCGCCAGGCCCGCCGGCAGTCAGGATGAGTGATGCGACCAGGAGGATGCCGGACGGGTTCACGTTCGCTCCGTCAGTGGTGCGGGCCAGGCATCGGCGCAGGAGCGGTGGGGCCGATCGGCGCAGGCGTACCGGGCAGCGGAGTGGCGGGCGGCGGCGTCCCGGGCATGGTCGTGCCCGGCGGCGTGGTGCCGGGGGAGGGAGTTCCCGGCGTCATGGTGCCCGGCGCGGAGGTTCCGGGGGTGGTCGTGCCCGGCGTCATCGTGCCCGGCATCGTGGTCCCCGGCATGGAGCCCGGAGTCGTCGTGCCAGGCGTCCCGGAGCCGCCGCCCATCATCCCGCCACCAGAGCCCCCGGGCATGCCACCCGGGTGCATCTGCTGCATGTTCTGCTGCATCGCGGGGGTGTCCATTCCGGCGCCGCTACCCATCATCGTGCCGCTGGACGCGCCGCCCATCATGGCGGGGCCGCGCGCCCCGCCGCCGTTCGGCCCGCCGCCCATGGCGGCGCCCATGGCCGCCTTGTTGGCCGCATCCACGTGGTTTGCACCTGCAGCGTGCATCCCGGCGCCCTGGGCGCCGTGATGCGGCATGCCCTTGGGCATCGCTGCCTGTCCGGCCCCGTGCTGCGCCGGAGCCGCCCCATTGGCGGGGGTACCCGCCATCCCAGGCATGCCCTGGTGGTTCCCCATCATGGCGCCCGGGGTCGCGTGATCCGGCATCGCCGGCGCACCTTCCGGCGTGGTCGCCTGGGCGTGCATCGCGTCGTGCATGGCCTGGTGCGCCGCCGCACCGGCCTCCTGGGCGCTGCCCCGACCCGCCGCGATGAGACCTGCCGCGGCGACTGCGTACTTCCAGCTCTTCGTCATGCTCCGCTCCTTGGTGGCCGCGTCGTGCGGCTCGGCAGTCCAGTGAGCAAGGTCTGTGCCTCACGTCTTCACGGGCACTTGGAGTAGTTCAAGGCCTGCCAGCGTACCGATGGGTCCACTGACCTGTACCGAACGGTACGAGCCAGGCGGCCCTCAGAAGGTGCAGGACCTGATTTCATGGTACGGCAACGCCCGTCGCCATCCCGCTGATGGCGACGGGCGGCCAGTCACCGGCGGCTGGGTTACCGTGCCGCCAGCACCCTCGCTCGACGCACCACCTCGGCAGCTGCCGGCTGATCCTCTGCCCGGATCTCGACGAGGACCATCGCATCGCCGGGTGCAGTCACCTTCACGCTGGTGCCCTTGACGGCGAGGGGGTCGACACCGTCGTCGCCTTCCGCTGCGGCGCGGGCGATCCTGCAACCTAGCAGGCGCTCCACGTCGGCCGAGTTGGTCGCGCCAGCCAGCGTCAACTTGGCCCCCTGCAGATACTGCGGGTAGTAGCCCTTGCCCGAGTGAACGACCGTCGGTACCGTGCCTTGCCGGATTTCGTCCACCGAAGCGATCCGGGCGCCGGCGATGGCAGCGCCGGCCGCGGCGGCCGGAACCCCTTCACACGCCTTGACCTCCTCATCGGTCAGCGCGCGCGCAGCAGCGCGGTGAGCGTCGGCGAGTTCCCGGTGGCGCGGCGCCATGTAGTGGGCGTACTGCGCGCCACGGCCAACCTTCTTCGCGTCCTCGGCGGCCTTTGCCGCCTTGCCCTCCTCCGCTGCTGCTGCCGCCTCATGGCCTCGGACTGTGAGGTCATGAGGCCGGGTCTTGTTGAACGCTGCGCACCCGCTGAGCATGCTCGCTGCGAGGGCAGCCGTGATCGTGAACAGCGCCGTGGTCTTCCAGGTCATGTCGTCCTCCCGAGTGGTCTTCCTGCAGCCATCGGTAGAGCACGTGGCGTGCCCGCGGCCGGCGACGCCGGAGCCCCTGATACCAAGGGCTTCCGGCGCCTCAGGCCAGCCCAGGTGGCCCGATCGAGTGACCGTGTGATCGCTTCCATCACGTCTCGGCCGCCGGAGCGCTTGGGGTCGGTAGCGGGGCACGCCTCCCCTCGGCTCGGAGGTCGACGGCGCTCCGGCTCCGACAGGCGAACGCCGGGGCGGGCACGCTGCGCCTTCCTGTGAGGCTCCTGGTTACGACCCTCATGACACCTCTCGGAGGGCGAATCCTGGCCGGAGGACCAGGGTCTCATCGAATGCCGGTCCATTCGGATCGGCCTTCTTCTTGCCCCGACGCCCCGAGGTCCACATGCTGCTTGCCCTGACGTGCGCGCTCTGCGCCGCCCAACCTCTTCAGGCTACGCCTCTCGCCGAGCCGGCCCCGGAGCTTCGGCTCGCGGTCACGGAGAGCGCTCCGGCGCCCGCTGCCGCACCGGTCGCACCCGACCTCCGGGCCGCCGCTCCTGCGCAGCACCTCGACCAGACGGCGCCAGCGCGTGCGCCGCTGCTGCCTCGGCTCCCCGGCTCCGGCGACGGGGACCACTCTCACTCCGATCACATGACGACGATGTGGATCGTCATGGGTGGGATGATGGCCGTGATGATGGTCGGAGCCGGCGTGTACTACATGAACCACCGCGGCACGGCCGCGAGCCCGGTCCACACTTCTGGCCTGTCCGGTCCGGCTGCGCTCGCCTTGCCCGTCGCCCCCGCAGGCGGCGGGTGACGGAGGCGGATCGACCTCGCACACGGCTTCGACGGGGTCCGGGGTCCCGCGGTGACGACGCCGCGGGAGGGGGGTCACGGCCTCGCTCGTCACCCCTCCTGGAGCCATGGCACGGAGTCGCGCCGCGCCATGGCGAGTGCCACCGGGCCAGCAGCAAGTGCCCCGAGCAGCGCACATCCGGCGGCGACCAGGAGCATCGTCGTCCAGGTGGCCGCGCTCACCGGCGCCGAGCCCTGGTCCATCAGGGCCGAGAGCGCCAAGCCGCTCACGGCTCCCGCCGTCCCACCGGCGAGTCCAACGGCCAGCGATCTCGCCACCATCGTCCACCAGACCGTGTCCGCCCCGGCGCCGATGGCGCGGAGGGTTGCGACCTCGGCGCGCCGCTCGGCGGCGTCGAGGTGTGCCATGACCGAGAGGCCGAGGGCGATGAGCACCGCCAGGACGCCCTGGGCGAGGTAGCGCCCCTTCGAGAGCGCGCCCTGGACCTCCTCGTCGGCCGGCGCACCGCGCGCGCCCGGGACGACCCTGGCCTGGAGGGTGGCCGCCTGGAGCCTGGAGACCGCGGCGCGCGGCGGGGCCCCGGCACGCAGGAAGACCTGGACCTCGTTGACGCCACCTCGGCCCACCAGCGCCTGGGCCTCCGCCAGCGCCACGACGACCGCGCCATCCTCCGCGGTGCCGGTGGCCTCCTGGACGGACTGGACCGGCCAGGCCCGCCCGCCGAGGTCGACGCGCCGTGGGTGTCCCAGCGCCTCGGCCAGCGCCGCCCCGAGCAGGGCGACGCCCGGGGGCACACCCGGGGCGCCGATCACGGGCACGGTCCTCCCGGAGACGACGCGCTGGAGCACCAGCCTGGCCCGGAGCTCCCGGAGATCGGCCCCCAGGATCGCCTCGACCTGGCCCACCGCCTCGGCAGGCAGGAGCTCCGGGCCGAGGTCGAGGCGCGCCAGCCCGGTCCCGCTGACGCCGGTCGGAATCACCCTCAGGGCGGGCCCGACCCCGTCGATGCGGGCGTTGGCCGCCTCCTCCCGCCCGAGCGCCACCAGCTCCAGGCCGCATCCGAGGGCCGCGGCCGCCGCCACCAGGGCTGCGGCGAGGAGGGCTCGTCCTCCGCGAGCCCTGAGCTCGCGGAATGCCAGCCACGTCCCGGTCCTCACGAGGCGAGCTTCCGCATGCTGGGTCGGTCTTCGATGATCCTCCCCGCCCGCAGCCGGACGACACGACTCGCCTGCTCCGCCAGATCGGCGTCGTGGGTGACGAGGACGATGGTCTGGCCCTCCTCGTTGAGCTGCCGGAGCAGCGCGACGACGTGGCCTGCCGACTCGGGATCGAGGTTGCCGGTCGGTTCGTCCGCCAAGATGACGCCGGGATCGTTCACCAGGCTGCGGGCGATGCCCGCGCGCTGCCGCTCGCCCACCGAGAGCTGGGCTGGCCGGTGGTGGCGCCGGTCGCCGAGGCCGAGCCGCTCCAGGAGGCGCATCGCCCCGGCCTCCGCCTCCCTCCGGCCGCGCTTCGCCAGGATGGCGGGGAGCATGACGTTCTCGAGCGTCGTCAGGTACGGGACCAGGTTGAAGGTCTGGAAGACGAACCCGATGGCGTCGCGCCGGAGCGCGGCTCGGCCGCCCTGGTCGAGGTCGTAGACCGCCTGCCCGTCGAGGACGACGCGGCCCCCGGTGGGCGCCGAGAGCCCGCCCATCGTGAAGAGGAGCGTCGACTTCCCGCTGCCGCTCGCCCCCACGATCGCCACGAGTTCCCCTTGCCCGATCCGCAGGCTCACGCCGTCGAGCGCCTTCACCTCACCACCTCCCGGCGCGGCGAAGGTCCTGCTCACCTCGTGGATCTCGATCATGCAGCGGTCTCCCGGAGCGCGACGGCTGGGTCGAGCGCGGCGGCCCGCAGCGCGGGGAAGGCGGCGGCCGCGGCGCTCAGCGCGGCCGCCCCGAGGACCAGGGCGAAGGAGGGGGCCGGGGCGGCGGCCGCCGCGGCGCCCACGAGGTATCGTGAGATCGGGTCCGCCCAGAGCCAGCCGGCCAGCCCGCCGGCCAGGCCGACCAGCGCGGACTCCAGCACGAGGAGGCTGGCCAGGCGACCCGGCGGCACGCCGATCGCCGAGAGGAGCCCGAGCTCGCGGGCCCTCCGTCGGGCCCCGGCGATGGCCAGGCCGGCCACCAGCGCCACCACCAGCGCCGCGGCCAGGAGGTGGAGGGCGGTGCCGTAGCGTCGGACCACGTCGACCGTCCCCTGCTGCGCCTGGAGCACGCTCGCCACGGTGATGGCGCGGCTGCCCGGGAGCGCCGCCTCGATCTGGGCCCCCAGCGTCTTCACGTCCACCCGGCACCAGCAGCCGGCGAGCCGGATGGCCGAGAGCTCCCCGGGGCGTCCGAGCAGCCGCTGCGCCGCCTCGACCGGCAGGAAGAGCGCGGAGTCGAGGCCGTCGGGGGGCTGGTCCGAGACCTCCAGGATGGCGAGCCGATCGGCACCGAGCGGCAGCGTGCCACCCGCCTTGAGCCCGAGCATGCGAGCCGCCTCGGCGCCGGCGACGGCGGGCACCCGCCCGTCCGGAAGCGCGGGCCAGCCGAGATCCTGCCCCACCAGGATCACCGGCCTTCCCTGGACCTCGAGGTTGCCGTAGAGCCGGGCCTCCATCGACTTGATGTGCTGCCCTGCCGGTGACGCCTTGATCCGCTCGGGCGCCGAGTCGGACAGGCCACCCCGGTACCGCTGGGCGTAGAAGTCTGCGGGGGCCACGTCGGCCGGGAGGAGCAGCATGTTCCGGCCGAGCCGGTGTGCGATGTCGTGGACCTCGGCCTCGGCCGCGCTGGAGGTGGCGCGAAGTGCGCCCAGCCCCGCGACCACCGCCGCGATCACCACCCCCGCGAGCAGGTGCTCAGGCCAGCGGCGGCGGAGTCCGCCGAGCAGGATCATCCACATTCCTCGACTCCTTCACGAATGGTGGCCCGGGCCGCTCGCCACGCTTCCCACCGAGGGTGGCTTTCGCCTTCGGAGCGAGCGGCACGGGCCGACGGACCTGTTAGCAACCGCCGTGCCTCCGCCCGGCCGATGGCCCTACCTCGGATCTCCGCGAATTCACTCGAGATGCACCTCGCGAGCGCCGGGCCCACGCCGGCCGGAGCGGACACGGAGTGACCGAAGTGGTCACGGTCTCCAGGTCTCGCGGGGCGCTCCTGGCTGGCCCTGGCGATCCTGCACCAGCGAGGCTGCTGCGCCCCTCGAGGTCCAGCCTTAGGTCTGGTGCATGCAGGACTGCTGCAAGACCGCGCCTCGCCGCGCGAGGTACGTCGTCATCGCGGTCGTGATGGGACTTGCGGTGCTGGTGGCGCTCCTGGCCGGAGGCGGCGCGGAGCCCTCGGCACCCGGCGCGAGCTCGGCATCTCGGCGGTAGGTCGCGGCTGGTCCTGGTGGTTCGAAGGGCCGACTGGACCAGTCACTCAGTGCTCGTGCTTCATCTCCGCCCCTACGCTCACGCTGGTCGCCTCCATCTTGCCACCGGCGTCCTTGCCCTTCACGACCACGCGCGCGCCCACCCCGATCGCCTCTCGCGGGATGGCCTTGTGATCTCGCAAGTACTGGGTCCCCGCCGTCAGCGCGAAGCTGGTGTCCTTGCCGTGCTCGTCGGTGACGACGAGGCGCGCCGCCGTCACCTCCTTCACGACGCCGTAGGCGCTGTGGCCTCCCTCATGGGCGAGTGCGGGGAGCGTGACGGCGAGGGTGAATAGGACGGCGGCGATGAGCTTCTTCATGGGAGCCTCCAGTCGATTCTGGTCAGTGGCCGGAATGGCCGCGCGGTGAAGGGGCGCTGCCCTTTCCCTTCAGGAACTCCGTCTCCTCCTGGAGCTCGCGCCACTCGTCCGGGCTGCGCGGGTTGAGGAGCTCCATCCCGGCCCGCTCGTCGGGCGTCAGCGCCGGCAGGTGACGGATGAAGTGGACCAGCTTCCAGCTCTCCTCGGGCTTCCCGGCCCCGCCCCACGCCGGCATGCCGGTCAGCCGGACGCCGTTCTCGATGATGTAGAAGATCTCGCCGTCGCTGAGCGCCTGGGTGGCCGGACCGCGCATGTCGGGCGCGCGCGGATACAGGCTCCGGCCGAGCGCGGTGTCGCCGCTCCCATCGTTGGCGTGGCAGCTCGCGCAGTGGTCGGCGAAGTGGGCGCGCCCTTCGGCGAGGACGCGCTGGTCGAGGGCGAGTGGGTTGCGCGCCTCCTGGGCTGCCGCGGGGACGAGGGCGCTGCGCAGGCGCCTGGCCAGCGCGACCTCGGCGGCGCCAGGCTCCGGGCGCGCCGACACGCCCCCGCCCACCAGCACGGCGAGCGGGATGACCGCCACCGCCACCAGCACCAGGGAGAGTCCGATGCACCACCAGCGCCCCATCGAGGCCTCCAGGTCCGTCGAGCCGCACGAAGGGTAACTCGGGGCCAGCGCCCCCGCTCGCACGAGTCCGTGGCCCAGCGTGACCGTTCCGCTCACACTGTTGCAGCGTCCGCCGCCTGGGCCCGCGAATTTCCATCGTTTTCCAGGGCCCCGGCGCTCCCCCCGGCCGGCACGCCCCATGCTTTGAGGGTGCTGTAATCACCGCCTCGATGCCGGGGCGCCCACGCCTGGAGATGATGGACATGACCATGAAGAGCCTCGCCGCCGCCGCCTCGTTCGCCGCCCTCGCCGCCCTGCCCTCGGCGGCGCTCGCCCAGCACGACCACGCGGGCATGGGCCACCAGATGAGCGGCGACCACGCCGCGCCGGCCGCCGCGAAGGCCGGCCAGGCCATCGACATCGCCGTGACGGGCGACGGCTTCGTCCCGGCCAGCATCAAGGTCAAGCAGGGGCAGCCGGTGAAGCTGGTGGTGACCCGGAAGACCGACCGGACCTGCGCCACCGAGATCGTCATCAAGGACGCCGGCATCAACCAGAAGCTCCCGCTCAACCAGCCGGTCACCGTCGAGTTCACGCCCAAGAAGAGCGGCCAGCTCCGCTACGCCTGCGGCATGGACATGATCTCCGGCGTCATCGTCGTCGAGTAGCAGGGGCTCGACGCGCGGGGGCGGCCCACCCCCTGGCCGCCCCCGCGCCACCCCCTCCTGCCATGCCCATGCAATCGCCTCCTCGCCGCTCCCGCAGGCCGCTGGCCCTGTCACTGGTGCTGGCGCTGGCGGGGTTCGCGCTCGCCGCGCAGCTCGCCGCCGTCCGCGCGACCGCCGTGAGCCGCCTGCTCTGCACCACGACGGATCCGGTGGGCTGCGACGTCGTGGCCACCAGCGGGCTGACCCTGCTGTTCGGCGTGCCTCTGCCGATCTGGGGGCTCCTCGCCTTCGGTGGCCTGGCGGCCCTGGCGGCCTCCGGGCTCGCCCGGGACCGCCCGCACGACCACTGGCCCGCCGGCCTCCTGTTCATCGGCGGCGCGAGCGCCGCGCTGGCCTCGGTGGCCCTCGCGGTCGCAAGCCACCTGTCCGTCCCCGTCACCTGCCTGCTGTGCACCGCCGTCTGGGCCGTGAGCGGTGGGCTCTTTGCGCTCGGCTGGCGCCTCGCCCACGCCGCCGGCGGAGTCTCCGAGGCGCTCCGGCTCGACCTGGAGGCGGCCGGGGCGCGCCCGCGGCGGACCATGGTCCTGGCCCTGACGCTGGCCGGCGGTGTCGCCTTCCTCCTGGTCCACGCAGCGCTCAGATCCTAGAGGTTCCTCCATGAACGGGCCGCTCCGCGTCCTCGCAGCAGTCTCCTTCGCGCTCCTGGTTCTCCCCGCTAGGGCCCAGCACGCCGGCCACGGGGGCTCCACCGGCGCGCCCCCGGGTGGCCCGGCACCGCGCCAGGACCCGACCAGGGGCCCAGCGCCCCTGATTCCCTCTCCGGGCCCGCGGCAGGTCCAGGTCACCATCTCCGAGGCCGGCATCGAGCCCGGCGAGATTCGGGCGGAGGCTGGCGACTCGGTGACCCTCCTCTTCCGAAGGGTCACCGAGAAGACCTGCGCCAAGGAGATCAACTTCGTCGGGCGCGGCCTCCAGGTCGCGGTGCCCAGGGACCAGGAGGTCAAGGTCACCATCGACGTGAACGAGCCAGGCGTGTTCCGCTTCGGCTGCCTCGGCGGTGGGGAGAGCGCCGTCATCCGGGTCGCCGCCAACAGCCGCCCGTGACCGGCCTCGAGGCCGGAGCCGAGGGCGAAGGCGTGACCGGTCCCGTCACGCTGAAAGCGTGCCGTCCGATTCGAGGTGCCATCCGCGATCCGGTTCCCGTGAGAGATCCGTCGGTTGCGCGCCGAGGCCCTTGGCACGCGGGGTGCTCCACCTGAGGGCGCAGCACTCACGAATCCAGGGAGCCGATCATGAACCCCAACCCCCGCCTGTTTGTCGCCCTTCTCGTCCTCGCTGCTGCCCCCCTGGCAAGGGCCCAACCGACGCCTCTGACCACCGACGAGGCGAGGGCGCTGACCCACGCCGCATTGCCGGCAGATGAGCCTCGTCCCACGCCCGCTGTAGCAGGACCGGTCTTCACGACGGACGAGGCCCGCGCCGCCGCTGGCAGGTCCTTGCCGAGCCCGGACGCTCCGGCGCTCGCCTTCCACATGGCTCCTCGAACGACCGACGAGGCTCGCGCCCTCGCTGGAGCCGCCATCCGCGCCGGCTGGCCTTCGGATCCCGCCAAGGCCTCCGACGCCAGTCCCACGGGGCTGCGCCTGAAGGCACAGGTAGCGCACCCCTGAGGTCGATATGGACGAAATGGAGGATTTCGAACGCCTCCGGGACAGCGCCAGGCGCCACCACGTCCACTTCGAGGTCCAGCCGGAGCTGACCCCCGTGCGCGACGTCCTGACTCAGGTCGGGTACCAGGTGCGCGTCTGGACCGTCCACGACAAGGGGGCACACGCGATGCCCGGCTGCGGGAAGTGCCGGGAGTTGCTGGCAGAGCTCGACCGGATCGTCCAGTGGGCCGTACCGGCCGAGGATCGCCCTACGCGGATCGAGATCGAGCGACCGGGCGCGGCGCTCTATGACTCGAGCGAGGTTCCGGGCTCCGACGAGGTGGCCCTCACCATTCGGCTGACCCACCGGGAGGCCTATGCGAGCCCGATCGACGCGTGCGAGCGGCGCTGTCTCCAGCAGATCCGCGAGCGGCTCCGGTGGCTCGGGATCCCGGAGCGCTGAGGTGCACGCGGAGGCCCTCAAGCTGCGGCTCTCCTTCGACGGCTCGTTCGGTCCCGGCGACGCCCTGCGCACCTCTGGCCTGCTGGAGGGCACCATCCACGGCGCCCTCGTCAACCTCGACTTCGCTCACTGCCGTGAGGTCGATCCCACCGCCCTGGCCCATCTCACCGAGACGATCCTCGCCCAGGGAGGCAAGGTAGCGCTTCTCGGCCTCTCCCGGCACGACCTGCGGATCCTTCACTACCTGATAGGGCCTTGGGGCGAGACCCAGCCGGAATTCGAGGAACCGGGCTGACGAACCTGGCCTGCGAGGAGGCGATTTCCGTTTCGGCGGACACTATTCCGTTCTCCGCTTGACAGGACACGCCTCTGTTATGCAGGATGTCGGACATGCCGTGGTCCTCCTCGACGACCCGCCTCGCCAACGCCGCGCCCCGCGCGGATCGGCGCGCCACCTGTCCCTGTCGAGGGCCGGCGGCGCCCGCGCGACCGCGCGGCTGAGCCGCCGGCTCGTCGAACCCTCTCCGAACTCCAGCTGAGCGACGCCTGGCGGGCTGCCGGGCGTCGTCCTCCCCTTGCACGCCCTTGGAGCCGCCATGAGCCAGCAGATCCTGAACGCCATCCAGTCGCTGAACCGCGCCGTCGCCGACAGCCCCTCCGCCGCCAAGGCGGTATTCCGCGCGTCGACGGTGTCCGCCGGCGACGACTTCTCGACCGACTCGACCATCCGCTCCTTCCAGATCCGCAACGACGAGCCGGCCGACCTCGGCGGCAGCGACACCGGGCCCAACCCGGTGGAGGCGGTCCTGGCCGCGCTCGGGAGCTGCCAGGCCATCGTCTACCGGGCCTACGCCAACGCGCTGGGCCTGAGCCTGGACCGGGTGGAGGTGGAGACGCGCGGCCACCTCGACATCCGCGGCTTCCTGGGCGACGCCACCGTCCCGGCCGGCTTCGAGCGCGTCACCTTCACGACCCGGGTGGTCTCCAGCGAGCCGGCCGAGAAGATCGAGGCCCTGGCCCGGGTGGTCGAGCAGCACTGCCCGGTGCTCGACATCCTCAAGCGGCCCATCGCGGTCACGGGGGCCGTGAAGCACGTCGCCCCGGCCGCCGTCCTCGAAGTCGCCTGAGGCGCCCATGACCTCGTCCGCCACCTTCGCGCTCCCCCCCTGGCACAGGCGAGAGGACACCTGGGCCATCCTCATCGCGCTCGGGCTCGTCCTCGCGGTGACCCTGGCCTTCTTCCTCGGTGGCGCTCGCGCCGTGTCCACGGCGGCGCTCTCGATCCCGACCTGGTCCGACGGAGACAAGCTCCTCGGCGCCCTGGCGGCGAACCCCCTGGCGCCTCTCACGCTGTTCGGCCTGTTCCTGGCCGCCTTCTCCGGCGCCTCGTTCGTCCTCGGCTGGGACGTCGCCAGGTACGCGGCCGGCTTCGCGCTGCTCTTCGTGTTCTCGGTGATCGTCACCGCGCTCGGGTCCAATGCGGCCCTGAAGCAGTGGCAGCTGGAGACGCCGCTCCTCGCCCTGGCCATCGGCATCGCCCTCGGCAACCTGGTGCGCCTGCCCGGCTGGTTCCAGTCGGCGCTCCGCACCGAGTTCTACGTCAAGGTCGGCATCGTGCTGATGGGCGCCACCCTGCCCTTCACCATCATCCTGCAGGCGGGTCCGCTCGCCATCGCGCAGGCCACCATCGTCGCGGTCACGACCTTCGTCGCCATCTACATGGCGGCGACCCGCCTCTTCGGCCTGGATCGCCGCTTCGGCGCGACCCTCGGGGCGGGTGGGTCGATCTGCGGCGTCTCGGCCGCCATCGCCATCGG
Organism: Myxococcales bacterium; assembly: GCA_021806645.1. Classification (GTDB taxonomy): domain Bacteria; phylum Myxococcota; class Myxococcia; order Myxococcales; family Anaeromyxobacteraceae; genus JADKCZ01. The sequence goes on from JAJZQX010000004.1 coordinate 228,859, forward strand.
CGGCGCCTGCCGCGCCGAGAAGAGCCACGTCTCGGTCGCCATCTCCATGGTGATCCTGTGGGCCGTCGCGATGATCTTCGCCCTCCCGGTCGCCTGCCGGCAGCTCGGCCTCGCGCCCGGCGTGGCCGGCGCCTGGATCGGCACCTCCGAGTTCGCCGACGCGGCCGGCTTCGCCGCGGCCGGGGCCATCGGGGACGATCGGGCCGTCAAGACCTTCACGCTCATGAAGGTGGTCGGCCGCGACATGTTCGTCGGCGTCTGGGCCGTGGCGGTGGCGTTCCTCTCCGTGACCAGGTGGGATCGCGGCGCCGCGGGCGCCTCGGAGCGCGTCGGTGCCGGGGAGATCTGGCGCCGCTTCCCCAAGTTCATCATCGGCTTCCTGGTCGCCTCGCTCCTCGTCACCGTCGTCCTGGCGTCGATCGACTCGGCGAGCGGAACCCAGTACTCGAAGGAGGCCATCGGGCCGCTCAAGACGCTGCGCGGCTGGGCCTTCACCTGGACCTTCCTCTCCATCGGGTTCACCACCCGCTTCCGTGAGCTGACCCGCTTCGGCTGGAGGCCCTTCGCGGCCTTCGCGGTCGGCGTCCTCATCAACGTGCCGCTCGGCTACTGGCTCTCGACGAGCGTGTTCGAGAGCTTCTGGCTCGCGGTGCGGTGAGGCGGGACATGGTCGACCACGTCCTGCAGGTCACCGTGGACGCCCGGGACGCCCGAGAGGCGGCCCTGGCGGAGGCCCTCGCCGCGCGTGGCTTCTCCCTGCGCCGCTCGGCCGGCCGCCTCCTGGCCGAGTCGACGGTGGTCGAGGCCCGGGAGGCGAAGGCCTGGCTCCGGTCGCTCGGCTTCCTGGATCGGGAGTACCGGGTGCACGTGGAGTTCTCCAGGCAGTGGGGCTTCCTGTGACCCCGCCGCTCCTCCCCCTCTTCGTCAAGCTGGCCGGCCGCCGGGTGGTGGTGGTGGGCGGCGGCGCGATGGCCGCCGTGCGGGTCCGCCAGCTCGTCGAGGCGGGCGCCCTGGTGACGGTCGTGGCCCCCGAGGTCCGATCCGAGATCGAACCGGGCGCTGCGGCGGTCCTGCGACGCCCGTTCCGCCCGGAGGACCTGGACGGCGCCTGGTACGCGGTGGCCGCCGCGACGGCCGAGGTGAACCGGGAGGTGGCGGCCGCCGCCGAGGCGCGACGCATCCTCCTGAACGCCGTGGACGACCCCTCACAGGCCACCACCTACGCCGCGGCGACCGTCCGGCGAGGCTCGGTGACGTTGGCCATCTCCTCGGGTGGGCTCGCCCCGGCGCTGTCCGGCCTCCTCCGGGAGGGGCTGGAGGCGGTCCTTCCGGAGGATCTCGGGTCCTGGGCGCGGATCGCCGCGGCCGAGCGGCCGGCGTGGAGGCGTGGCCGCGTGCCGATGGAGGACCGGCGGCCACTCCTGCTCCGGAGGCTGAACGAGCTGTACGCGACCGGGCCCGCCGCGGCGGGCGCGCCGCGCCCGGCTGGGGGCTTCGTCTCGCTGGTGGGCGCTGGCCCGGGCGCCTCCGCCCTCCTCACGCTGCGCGCGGCCGAGCGCCTCCGAGAGGCCGACGTCGTCTTCTACGACGCGCTGGTGCGGCCGGAGGTCCTCGCCTTCGCCCCGCGGGCGCATCGCTTCTTCGTCGGCAAGCGCGCCGGCAGGCCGAGCGTCTCGCAGCGAACCATCGAGCGCCTGCTCATCCGGACGGCCCGGCGAGGGAGGCGCGTGGTCCGGCTCAAGTGCGGCGACCCGTTCGTGCTGGGCCGTGGCGGCGAGGAGGCGCTGGCGCTGGCCGGGGCCGGCGTACCCTTCGAGATCGTCCCGGGCGTGTCGTCGGCCCTGGCCGGACCCGCGCTGGCGGGCATCCCCCTGACCCACCGCGGGCTCTCGACGGCCCTCACCGTCGTCTCGGGCCACGCCGAGTCGGCGTACGGCGCGATCCTCGACCGGCTCCTCCCTGGCGCCATGTCGATCGTCATCCTCATGGGTCTCGGGGAGCGTGCCCGGATCGCCGCACGGCTCCGCGGTCATGGGTGGTCGGACGCCACGCCGGTGGCCGTCATCCTCGGCGCCTCGGGTGAGGAGGCCGCCACCTGGCGCGGCACCCTGGCCGACCTCCAGTCGTGGCCGATCCCGCCGGCCAGCGCCCACCTCCCGGGCACCATCGTCGTCGGACCCACCGCCTCGCTGTCGCTCCTGGCCCCGGCCACCCCGGACCAGGCCCACGCGCAGCGCTCCCCCGCCGCCCAAGACGCCTGACGGAACCGCCATGACCACTCCTCCGCCCCACGCCGGACCGCACCGCGCCAGCTTCGCCGACGACGCCGAGATCACCGCCTTCGCCGAGACCCTGGCCCGCTTCGAGCGAGGGGAGATCGACGCCGAGAGCTGGCGAGCCTACCGGGTGGCTCGCGGCGCCTACGGCCAGCGGCAGGACGGGTGCCACATGCTCCGGGTCAAGCTGCCGCAGGGCGCCGTCTCCGGCGACCAGCTTCGGGCCCTGGCGGAGGTGGCCGCCCGCTATTCGCGGGGCTTCGGCCACGTGACCACGCGCCAGAACTTCCAGCTGAACTTCGTACGACCGGAGCACCTCGAGCCTGCCATGCGGCACCTGGCCCTGGCCGGCATCACCACCTCGGGCTCCGGAGGCAACGCCGTCCGCAACGTCGTCGCCTGCCCCCACGCCGGGGTCGCTCCAGGCGAGGTGTTCGACGTGACGCCGTATGCCGAGGCCTTCACGCGCCACTTCCTCCGCCACCCCCTCGGCAGCGCCCTGCCGCGCAAGTTCAAGGTGGCCTTCGAGGGCTGTGCGGACGACCACGTGGCGACCGCCATCCAGGACCTCGGCTTCCGCGCACGCCACCGCACGGGCGCCTCCGGGACCACGAGGGGCTTCCAGGTGACGGCCGCCGGCGGCACCTCCTCCCTCTGCACCAGCGGCGCGGTGCTGTTCGACTTCCTGGCGGCCGGCGACATCCTGGCGCTCGGCGAGGCGGTCGTCCGCGTGTTTCACGCCCATGGCGACAGGGTCAACAAGCAGCGCAATCGCCTCAAGTTCCTGGTGCGGTCTCTCGGCTACGAGGCCTTCCGTGGCCTCGTGGAGGCGGAGCTCGCTCGGGTCCGGGCCGAGGGTGCGCCGGCCCTGCCCTTCGATCCGGAGTCGCCCCCGCCGGACGCCGCTCGCCTCGCTCGACGCCCTCCCCCCCCGCCGGAGGTCCTGGCGGCCCGGGTCCGCTCGGCCCGCCTGTCCGGCCCTGGCGAGCCGCCGCCGCTCGAGATCGTGACCGAGCCTGCACCCGGTTCCCTGTCCGCGTTTCGGGACACCAACGTTTGGGCTCAGCGGCAGCCTGGCCACTCGGTGGTCACCGTCTCCCTCCCCCAGGGAGACGTGACATCCGCGCAGCTCGAGATCCTCGCCGAGCTCGCCGAGGCCTACGGCGACGGCGCCGCTCGCTTCACGAGCGGCGGCCACGCGCTGCTTCGCTGGGTGGGCACGGACGCCGTGCCGGAGCTCTACGCGCGGCTGGCAGCGGCCGGGCTCGGCCGCGGCGGCGCCGGGAGCGCCGCCGACGTGGTCGCCTGCCCTGGCGCGGAGGTGTGCCGCCTCGCGGTGACCCGCACCCGGACGTTCGCGAGGTTCGTCGAGGCCGAGGTCCGGCGCCTCCTCCCCCCCGCCTCTCTGTCGGCGGACCTGCCGGTCCGGGTGTCCGGGTGCCCGAACGGCTGCAGCCAGCATCACCTGGCGGCCATCGGGCTGCAAGGCGGTGCACGGCGGCTCGGCACCCGCATGGCCCCCCACTACTCCGTGCTGCTCGGCGGGCACGTCGACGCGGCCGGCGCGGCGTTCGGGCGCCTCGCCGCCAAGATCCCGGCGCGACGCTCGGGCGAGGCGGTCGCGCGGCTGGTGGCGCTCTACCTCGCGGAGCGGCGAGACGGCGAGCTCGCCGGCCCGTTCTTCGCTCGGGTCTTCGATCGCGCCGCGGCCGTGCTCGCCCCGTTCGAGGCGCTCGGACCCGAGGATGCGGAGCCGGCGGACTTCGTGGAGCCCGGCGCGTCCGAGGACTTCCGCCCGTCAGTCCAGGGCGGGGAGTGCGCGGCGTAGCGGGTCCTCCAGAGCGCCGGACAGGCGCGCCTCCGTTGGTCGGGCGTGACGGATCCGGCCACGTCGTAGCTGAGGCGTCCGATTGGCGCCACCCGGCCCTGGCCCATCCCCGCGGATTCCTTCGAGGTCCGTGCTGCGAGTCTTGGCACGTCCGATGCTCAACCATGGATCAGTGAATCGCAGGGGCGCGCTGCCCCGGAAGGAAATCACATGTCCAAGATCAGCAACGTCCTGAAGACCGCTCTCGTCGCCACCTCCCTGCTCCTCGCCGCGGCCGCGTATGCGGGTGACGTCACCTCCGATCGTGCTCAGGCCGCCGCGAACGCCAAGGCAAGCGTCACCGAGCGCCATCGGGCCTCTGGTGATGCGCAGCCCACCGAAAGCAAGGCGTGCCACTGCGCTACGGGCGCTCCCAAAGCTGCCGCCGAGCGGTCCCTGCTCGACGACCCGAACTTCAGGGGCTACCTCCCCGGCTAGGGTCCATTGGCCGTTGCGCCGGTCCCGAGGAGGGCCTCGCCGAGAGGCCCTATCGGGGTCCGCCGTACTTCAGCCAGTCCGGCGCGGCTGGTCGCCCCGATGCGGCCTGCCCTGAGTCCAAGTCGTCTCCTCACCCGTGATAGCCTCGCGCGCCATGTGGCACCGCCCGCCCTCACGCCGCTTCTGGACATGGCACCGCTGGCTGGGCCTCACGATCCTGTTGCCGCTCGTCTGGTGGACGGGCACCGCGCTCGTCTTCGCGCTGCGTCCCATCGAGGAGATCCGCGGTCGCACGTGGAGCACCGGCCGGAAGCCGGAGCCAGCGACGCTGGGAGTTCCGCGCCTTCCGACCGCGGAGTCGCTCAAGAACGTTCGGAGCCTCGCAATCCGAATCGTCGAAGGGCACCAGGTCCTGATCCTCGACCGCGGCGCCGATCAAGCGCCGGAGGTCCTGAACCAGCCGGACGGGCTCCCGCTCGGTGCGGCCATCCCGGTCTCCTGGGCGCTCGACGCGGCTCGCCAGGACTTCGCAGGCACCTTCGAGCCGGAGTCCGTGTACCTGTTCCCTCGCCAGGGACAAGGGCATCGGGTCGGCGGAGCCGGTCCAGACGGGATGGAGCGGCCCGAGGAGTACGGCGGGCCCTTTCCGGCCTACGCCATCCACCTGCGGGGCTGGCCCGGGATGCACCTCTACGTCGACGGCCTGGACGGAGAGATCCGGGCGCGCCGCACCTCCCTCTGGCGTCTCTACGATGGGGCCTTCCAGCTCCACGCGCTGGACTTCCTCCCCGACTGGGCCAAGAGGGTGGTGATGGCGCTGGTCGTCGTCGCCTGGGTCGGACTCGGCGTCTCGGGGCTGCGGCTCGGCGTGGCCTGGCTGCGCCGGCCGGCGCCACGAAGGGCTGCCGCGCCGCCTCTCTCCTGAGGCACCGGCGGCGCCACGGTCCGCTCGATCACCCGAGGTCGGGGAGCGCCTCGGAGGCGGCCAGCCGCTCGAGCGCGGCGAGGCTCGGCGCGTCGAGCTTGCCGCTCAGCGCGCGCATCCGGTCGAGCACCTCGGCCACGGACATGCGGCCCTTGTAGGGCCGAGCCTCGAGGAGCGCTGCGAAGACATCCGCGACGCGGAGCACCCGGGCCAGGGGCGGGATCCGATCGCCCCCGAGCCCCCTCGGGTACCCGCTTCCGTCCGGGCACTCGTGGTGGCACAGGACGATCTCGGCGATCTCCTCGGCGCCACGGACGGGCCGCAGGAGCTGCGCGGCGATGACGGCATGGCGCTCGACGCGACCTCGCTCCTCGGACGTCAGGTCGCCTGGCTTGAAGAGCACGTCGTCCCGCACGCCGATCTTGCCGACGTCGTGCACGACCGCCGCGAGCCGGAGGACGTGGAGCCGCTCCGGTGGGATGGAGAGGGCCTCGCCCAGGCTCACCGCGACCCGGGCGACCCGTTCGCAGTGCGACGCAGTCCCGTCGTCCCGCTCGCGGAGCGCGCCGGAGAGGCTGGCGATCGCCTGCACCATCGCGTCCCGCTGCGCCGACCGCTCGGCCTCCCTCCGGGCGCGCCGCTCGCGCTCCGCCGCCTCGACGAGCACGCCGGCGACCACGCCGACGAACAGGTAGATCGCGACGAGCACCACCCGGTTGGCGTTCTCCATGGGCTGGTCCACCCAGGCCGTCCCGGTGTGGAGCAGGTACACGGCGCCCGAGGCCGCAGCCAGGAGGACGGCCTGGCGGACGCCCAGCCAGGCCGCGGCCGCGACGATGGGCAGAAGGTAGGCGGCGCCGAAGACCAGGTGGAGGAGGTGCTGGCCGTGCGTGGCGCGACCCACCAGAAGGTGGACGGCGCCGATCGCCAGGAAGGCCAGCGCGATCCAGGGCCATGCCCCGGGCCCCCGCTCCCGGACAGTGACGACGGACTCGGCGGGCATGCTCGCCTCCTCTCCCCGGCCCCCTCGCTGCCCCATTCGGGGTCTCCAGCTCCTGCGGTGCGCCGCCCACGCACACCGCCACGGCGCTCGCCTAGTGCTCCTTGAAGTCGTCCGCCCGGACGCCGAAGCGCTTGAGCAGCCGGTGCAGGCTCTCGCGCGCCATGCCCGCGCGCTTGGCCGCCTGGGTCACGTTTCCATCCATGTCGCGGAGCAGGGCGACCAGGTAGTCCCTCGTGACGCGGTCTCGCGCCAGGTCCACCGCCTCGCGGTACGGCATCTTGGCGAGCTGCTCGGCCGGGATGGCGCCCTCCTGGGTCCCCTTCACGTCCGGCGGCAGGTCGCGGAGCTGGATCTTCTCGCCCCGCGACACCGCCACCGCGCGCTCGACGGCGTTCTCGAGCTCCCGGACGTTGCCCGGCCACGGGTAGCCCGTGAGCGCCCGCACCGCGTCGGGCTCGATGGCATTGATCTGCCGGCCGAGCACCAGCGCGTGCTTCTCCAGGAAGTGGCTGGCCAGCAACGGGATGTCCTCGCGCCGGTCGCGCAGCGCCGGCAGGACCACCGGGAAGACGTTCAGCCGGTAGTAGAGGTCCTCGCGGAATCGCCCGGCCGCCACCTCGGCCTTGAGGTCCCGGTGGGTGGCGGCGATGACCCGTACGTTGGTCTTGATCCCGACCGTGTCGCCGACCCGCCGGAGCTCCTTCTCCTGGAGCACCCGGTTCAGCTTCACCTGGACCGGCAGCGGCAGCTCGCCGATCTCGTCGAGGAAGATGGTCCCGCCCTCGGCCTCCTCGAAGAGGCCCCGCTTCATCCCGGTGGCGCCGGTGAACGACCCCTTGGCGTGGCCGAAGAGCTCGCTCTCCACCAGCTCCCCGGGCAGGGCGCCGCAGTTCACCGGCACGAAGCGCCGCTCCTTGCGGGCGCTGTGGTAGTGGACGGCGCGCGCGGCCAGCTCCTTGCCGGTGCCGGTCTCGCCGTTGAGCAGCACGGTGATGTCGAGCTGGCTCGCCTGCTCCAGGAGCGTGTAGACCTCCCGCATCTTGGTGCTCTTGCCGACCAGGTTGTGGAAGGCGTACACGCCCTCCACCTCCCGCCGCAGCGAGGCGGCCTGCTCCTTCAGGCGCTTGCGCTCGAGGGCCCGGGCCACCACCAGGCTGGCGTCGTCCGGATCGAAGGGCTTCTGCAGGTAGTCGTAGGCCCCCTGCTTCATCGCCTCGACCGCATCGGTCACGGTGGCGTAGGCGGTCATCATCACCACCTCGGTCTCGGGGGCCCGGGCCTTCACGGCCCGCAGCACCTCGAAGCCGTCGGCGCCGGGCATGCGGAGGTCGGTCACCACCACGTCGAACGGCTGGGCGGCCAGCAGCGAGATGGCGCGGCCGCCGTCGGAGGCGGTGGAGAGCTCGTAGCCGTCGCCCAGGATGCGGGCGAAGAGCTTGAGGATGTTTTCCTTGTCGTCGACGACCAGGATCCGTGCGCGTTCCATTCCTAGACCTTCCCCGGCGGCGTGGCCGGCAGACGGACGGTGAAGCGGGCGCCGCGGCCCGCGGGCGAGTCGGCCAGCAGCGTCCCGCCGTGGGCCTGGACGATGCCCAGCGAGACGGCCAGGCCGAGGCCGGTGCCGGTCGGCTTGGTGGTGAAGAACGGCTCGAAGAGCTTGTCGCTGGCCTCGGCGGGGAGCCCTGCGCCGGAGTCGGAGACGACGACCTCCGCCCCGCCATCGGCCGACTGCGAGACGGCCACCTCGACCCGGCCATCGGCGCCCGCGGCCTCGGCGCCGTTCTTGATGAGGTTGAGGACGACCTGGCGCAGCTTCTGCGGGTGGCCGTCGACGCTGGCCGTCCCCTGGACCTCGACCGCCGCGCCAGCGAGCCGGTCGGTGCTCCGGAGCCGTGAGACGGCCTCCTCGCACAGCTCCTTCAGGTCCACCGGCTCCGGCGCCGAGGCCAGCGGTCGAGAGAGATCGAGGAGCCCCTCCACGATCTCCTGGGCCCGCAGCGCCTCGTCCTGGATGATCCCGAGATCCCCGGCCAGGTCGCCCTCGGCCTTGCGCTGCAGCAGCTTGGCGTAGCCGAGGATGACCGCGAGCGGGTTGTTGATCTCGTGAGCCACCCCGGCGGCGAGCCGTCCGATCCCTGCCAGCTTCTCGCTCTGCACGAGGCGCTCCTGTTGGTCCTTGAGGGAACTGGTCATCGCGTTGAACTGCCGCGCCAGGGCGCCGAACTCGTCCGGGCTGTCGACCTGGATCCTGGCGTCGAGGTCACCGGCGGCGACCCTGGCGGCGCCCTCGCCCAGCCGCGCCACGGGCCGCGCCACCGAGCGGTAGATGGAGAGGCCGACCCCGACCGCCAGGAGCGGTGCCCCGGCCAGGAAGAAGAGCGTCCAGCGGAAGGCCGCCCGCTGGACGTCGCGGACCTGCCCCTGGATGTCCCCGATGCTGGTCTCGAAGCGATCGACGAGCCGGTCGGTCCGCTCCTGGATCTGGGTGACCACGAGCTGGGCGCGCCCGTGCTCCTCCATGACGTCCTCGGCCTGCTTGCGGAGCACCGCCGGGACGATGCGCTGGCGGAAGATCCGGTCGAGCTCCAGCGTGGCGCGCTCGATCTCCACCACCCAGGCGCGCTCGTCGGGCCGTCGGACCCGCGCCTTCACGGCCTCGGTGAGCTCGACGACCCGCTTCTCCGCCTCCGTGTAGAACGGGAGGTGCGTCTCGTTGCCGAGGATGATGGTGTGGGCCTGGTGGGCGTACTGGTCGCGGACCGCGCTGGCCAGGGTCAGGGCCAGCCGCACCCCCTCCTCGCGCTCCTTGATCTCGGCGAGCCCGCCCTGGATGTCCCTCAGGCTGGCGAGGGCGAACCACGAGGAGATGGCGAAGATCGAGAGGAGCCCCGCGAAGGCGAGGATGAGGCGACGGGCCGTTCCGGAGGGGATCCGCATGGCAGGTCCTCGTGGGTAGAGCAACCTTCGCGCCACCTGGGGGCGGGCCGGAATTCAAGGCATTGGCCTTGGCCCGGCGGCTGGAAGCGTAACCCGACTGGTCACATGGTGACGGTAGTCGGACAGGTCGCCCCAGCACCCACTAGATCACGCTGAGTGGACTCATCGCCAGTGCCATGGAGCATGAGATCGGCCCCGACAGGCGTGACCTTCCGGGTCACGAAGTCACCGCCATGGCCAGGGACGGCCGTCCCGTGCGCCGCTCCAAGCGCCTGATACCATTGACGTTGCGTGCGGCAGAACCCCGGAGGGGCTGCTCGGTTCTGATGGCACGCCCGGTGCTTTGGTGGGAGCGTGCCTCGTCGTCCTGAAGCTCTTTCCTCATGACCGCCCAGAAGGCCACGATGACCAGAATCCTCAGCGCCTTGCCAGCGCTCCTCCTCGCAGCCTCGGCCCTGGCTGACCCAACCTCCACCGCCACCCCGGGAACCGCCACCGATCCGGTCCTCGCGGAGCTCATCCGCGACAGCCTGGCCCACCGGCCGGAGCTCCGGCAGGCCGCCGCGCTCGTCCAGGCCGAGCGGGAGCGGGTTCCGCAGGCCGGCGTCTGGCAGGACCCGGTGCTGACGCTCGGGCTCCAGAACGACGGCTTCAACGGCCTGCAGATCGGGAAGATGGAGACCAGCTACTACCAGGTCATGGTCACCCAGCCGATCCCCTGGCCCGGCAAGACCGGCCTGCGCACCGAGGTGGCCTCCACCGGCGCGCGGCTCGCCGAAGCCTCCGTCTCGAGGGCCCGCCTGACCGCCGAGGCGGATGTCCGGCGCGCCTACCTCGATCTCCTGCTGGTCCGGGACCGGCTGGCGCTCCTGGTCAAGCTGGAGGCGCTCTGGGTCAAGTCGGAGGGGCTGGCCCGCACTCGCTACGAGGCGAGCGAGGGCGCGCAGTCCGACATCCTGCGCGCCCAGCTGGAGCGCAACCGCCTGCGCCAGCGCCGCTGGGCGCTCGAGGCCGAGGAGCGGACCAGCCTCCAGGCCATCAACCGGCTGCGGGCGCACCCGCTCGACGAGCCGCTCCAGACCACGGCGTCGGTCCGCCAGCTGGGCCTCCCCGCGGTGCCCGAGGTCGAGGCGGCCCTGGCCGACGCCGAGCAGCGCAGCCCGGAGCTCCTGCAGGCGCGGCTCCAGGCGCAGCGCGCCGCCTCCCAGGTGGCCCTGGCGAAGCGGGATCGCTGGCCAGACCTGGCCGTGACCGCCGCCCTCATGCCGCGCGGGAGCCTGGAGCCCATGTGGGCGGCCGGCGTCTCGATCACGCTGCCGATCTTCTCGGGCTCCAAGCAGTCGAGGGCGGTGGCCGAAGGGGAAGCCCGCGCCGCGGCCAGCGACGGCGGCGTCGAGGCGGTCCAGCAGGTGCTGCGCCTCCGGGTCCAGGAGCGGATCGCCCAGCTCACCAACCTGGTGGAGTCGGCCGCCATCTACCGGGACGGCCTCCTCGTCCAGTCGCAGGCCACGGTCGACAGCACCATGAGCCAGTACCGCGTCGGCCGCGTCACCTTCGCCTCCGTGCTGGAGGCCGTCAGCGGGGTCATCTCCGACGAGGACGGCTACCTGCAGACCGTCGCGGCCTCCCAGCGGATCGCCATCGCGGCCGACGAGGTCAGCCTGGACGCGGCCGGCGGCGGCGCCGCGGGCCTCTCCGGAGCGGCGATGCCCGGCGCCGGGGCGACCGGTTCGGGCGGCCCGGCCTCGGCTGGCGCCACGCCCTCGGCCGCCGGCGACGCCGGTTCCTCCTCCTCTTCCATGAACAAGATGTAGCCCTGGAGCATCCATGACGACCGACAACACGACCGAAGTGACCGCCTCGCCGCGCCGCCCCCGCCGCCTCCTCGGCTACGCCCTGGTGGCGCTCGCCAGCCTGGCGCTCGGCAGCGTGGGCACCTCCCTGCTCTCCCGCTCCGGCGGCGACGGGCACGATCACGGCACGGCGGCCGCCAAGGACCAGTACCAGTGCCCGATGCACCCGACCATCGTCCAGGACCACCCCGGCGACTGCCCGATCTGCGGCATGAAGCTCGTCAAGATGGCGGGCGCCGCGCCAGGCGAGGCCGCCAAGCCGGCCGCGGCCGAGGCCAAGCCCCAGTACCAGTGCCCCATGCACCCGACGGTCGTATCGGACCACCCGTCCGACTGCCCGATCTGCGGCATGAAGCTCGTCAAGATGGCCGCGGCGGCGAAGGAGCCGTCCTCGCCGGCCGCCTCGGGCCAGGTCCAGTACCAGTGCCCCATGCACCCCAACGTCCACCAGGACAAGCCTGGCGACTGCCCGCTCTGCGGCATGAAGCTCGAGAAGCTCAACGAGAGCGGTGCCTTCGACGTGCCGCCGGGAGAGCGCAAGATCGCCTTCTACCGCTCGCCCATGGACCCCAAGCAAACCTCGCACACGCCCCGCAAGGACGAGATGGGCATGGACTTCGTCCCGGTCTACCTCGACGAGCTCCAGGCGACTGGCTCGGTCTCCGGCCTGGTCACCGTGAAGATCGACCCGGCCCGGCAGCAGCTCATCGGCCTGGTGACCACCAAGGCCACCGAAGGCTCGATCAGCGGCGCGCTCCGGACCACGGGGCGCGTGGCCGTCGACGAGACGCGTGTCCACAAGGTCAACGTGAAGTTCGGCGGGTTCGTCGAGACGGTCCAGGCCGACTTCGTCGGCCGGACCGTGCAGCGCGGTGAGCCGCTCTTCTCCATCTACAGCCCCGAGCTCCTGGCGGCCCAGGAGGAGCTCGTGCTCGCCCTCAAGACCCAGCAGGACCTGTCATCGGCCAAGGGCCTCGTCGGCAACGGCGACGACCTGGTGGCCTCGGCGCGGCGCAAGCTCCAGTTGTGGGACGTCCCGGCCGCCACCGTCGCCCGCATCGAGCAGACCAGGCAGGCGGAGCGCACCGTGACCGTCACGTCCCCGACGGGCGGCGTGGTGGTCAAGAAGGAGATCGTCCCCGGCATGCGGATCGAGGCCGGCGGCATGCCGTACGAGATCTGGGACCTCTCCTCGATCTGGGTCCTGGCGGACGTCTACGAGACCGAGCTGCAGCAGGTGAAGGTGGGCAGCCCAGTCACCCTCACCCTGAAGGCCTTCCAGGGCAAGGAGTTCCAGGGCCGGGTCGCCTTCGTCGATCCCGTCCTCGATCCCAAGACCCGCACCGCCAAGGTCCGCATCGCCGTGGCCAACCCAGGGGGGCTCCTCAAGCCCGAGATGTTCGGCGAGGTGGTCCTGGGCACGCCGTCACGGAAGGCGCTGCGCATCCCGACCGACGCGGTCATCGACTCCGGGACCCGCAGCGTCGTCTTCGTCGCGCTGGGAGACGGCAAGTTCCAGCCGCGAGTGGTCCGGCTCGGCGCCACCGACGGCGACCAGATCGAGGTGCAGGACGGCCTGGCCGCCGGCGACCAGATCGTCACGCGGGCCAACTTCCTGGTCGACTCCGAGTCGCGCCTCAAGGCCTCCCTGCAGGCGCTCGGCGGGGGGAAGTAAGCCATGATCAAAGCCATCATCCGCTTCAGCGCGACCAACAAGTACCTGGTCGTCGCCGCCACCATGGTTGCCCTGGCGGGCGCTTGGTGGTCGATGAAGAACATCCCGCTCGACGCCCTGCCGGACCTCTCCGACACGCAGGTGATCGTCTACTCCAAGTGGGACCGGAGCCCGGACATCATCGAGGATCAGGTCACCTACCCGATCACCACCGCCCTGCTCGGCGCGCCGCGGGTCAAGGCCATCCGCGGCTTCTCGGACTTCGGCTTCAGCTACGTCTACGTCATCTTCGAGGATGGCACGGACATGTACTGGGCGCGGACCCGCGTCCTCGAGTACCTGTCCAAGATCCAGCCGCAGCTCCCGGCGGGCGTGACGACGGAGCTTGGACCGGATGCCACCAGCGTCGGGTGGGTCTTCCAGTACGCGCTGGTGGACAAGACTGGCACCCACTCGTCCGACGAGCTCCGCTCCTATCAGGACTGGAACCTGCGCTACGCCGTCCAGAGCGTGCCGGGCGTCTCCGAGGTGGCCACGGTGGGCGGGCAGGTCCGCCAGTACCAGATCACGGTCAACCCCAACGCCCTCGCCTCCTACAAGCTCCCGCTCGAGAGCGTCATCAACGCCGTCCGGCGCGGCAACAACGACGTCGGGGGTCGGCTCGTCGAGCTCTCCGGCCGCGAGTACATGGTCCGCGGCCGCGGCTACGTGAAGACCCTGGCCGACCTCGAAAGCCTGGTCCTCAAGTCGGAGGGTGGCACCCCGGTCACCGTGAAGGACGTGGCCACCGTGGCGCTCGGCCCGGAGATGCGCCGCGGCATCGCCGACTTCGACGGCCAGGGCGACGTGGTGGGCGGCATCGTGGTGATGCGTTCCGGCGAGAATGCCCTCAACGTCATCAACCGGGTCAAGCAGAAGCTCGAGGACATCAAGCCCTCCCTGCCCAAGGGCGTCGAGGTGGTCACCACCTACGACCGCTCCGAGCTCATCGACCAGGCCATCGAGACGGTGAAGGGGAAGCTCATCGAGGAGATCATCGTGGTCTCCATCATCATCCTTATCTTCCTCTGGCACATCCCGAGCGCCATCATCCCCATCGTCACCATCCCGGTGAGCGTGGCCCTGGCCTTCATCCCCATGTACTTCATGGGGCTCAACGCCAACCTCATGTCGCTGGCCGGCATCGCCATCTCCATCGGCGTGCTGGTGGACGGGGCCATCGTGGAGGTGGAGAACGCCTACAACAAGATCCACCACTGGGACGCCGGGGGTCGAAAAGAGGACTTCCACCACGTGCGACTGGAGGCCCTGCTGGAGGTGGGGCCGGGGGTATTCTTCTCGCTGCTGGTCATCGCCGTGGCCTTCATGCCGGTCTTCACCCTGGTGGACCAGGAGGGGCGGCTCTTCCGGCCGCTCGCCTACTCGAAGAACCTGGCCATGGCCATCGCCGCGTTCCTGGCCATCACCCTCGACCCGGCCATGCGGATGATGTTCGCCCGCATCGACCCTTTCACGTTCAAGCCGCGCTGGGTGGCCAAGGTCGCGGACGCCGTCTTCGTCGGCAAGTACCACTCGGAGGAGAAGCACCCCATCAGCGCCTTCCTCCACAAGATCTACGAGCCGCCCTGCCGCCTCGTGCTGCGCCACCCCAAGGCCACCATTGGCCTGGCCCTGCTGCTGGTGGCCACCACCGTCCCCGCCTACATGAAGCTCGGCTCCGAGTTCATGCCGCCGCTGCGGGAGGGGACCATCCTCTACATGCCCTCTGCTGTGCAGCCCGGCATGTCGGTCGCCGAGGCGCAGAAGGCGCTCCAGGTCCAGGACAAGATCCTGATGACCTTCCCGGAGGTGGAGCGGGTCTTCGGCAAGGCCGGCCGCGCGGCCACCTCGACCGATCCGGCCCCATTCACCATGATGGAGACCACCGTCATCCTGAAGCCGGAGCAGGAGTGGCGCGAGAAGCCGCGCTGGTACTCCTCGTGGGCCCCGGGCTGGAGCAAGTCCGTGCTCCGGTCGTTCTGGCGCGACCGGATCACCGAGGACGATCTCAAGAACGAGATGGACGCCGCATTGCAGCTGCCTGGCATCTCCAACGCCTGGACCATGCCCATCCGCGGCCGGCTCGACATGCTCTCCACCGGCATCCGCACCCCGGTCGGCATCAAGGTGAGCGGGGCGGATCTCAAGGTCATCGAGCAGACCGCCCAGGAGATCGAAGCGGTGGTGCAGAAGGTCCCGGGGACCCGCAGCGTCTACGCCGAGCGGGTGGCTGGAGGCTACTTCCTCGACTTCGTCCTCAAGCGCGACCAGCTTGCGCGCTACGGCCTCTCGGTCGACGACGCCAACATGATGGTCATGACCGCGGTCGGCGGCGACAACCAGACCACCACGGTCATGGGGCGCGAGCGCTACGGCGTGTCGGTCCGCTACGCCCGCGACTACCGCGAGGACCTCTCGGCCCTCAAGCGGGTCCTGCTTCCCCTGCCGAGCGGCCAGGGTCAGATCCCCATGGAGGAGATCGCCACCGTCGAGCTCGTGCAGGGGCCGTCGATGATCCGCGACGAGAACGGCCTGCTGGCCGGCTACGTCTACGTTGACTTCGACACCTCCAAGATCGACGTCGGCAGCTACGTCGAGGAGGCCAAGAAGGCGGTCGCCACCGGCATCAAGCTCCCCACCGGCTACAACCTGGCCTGGAGCGGCCAGTACGAGAACATGCTGCGCGTGAAGGAGCGGCTCAAGCTCATCCTCCCGATCACGCTGGTGCTCATCTTCGCCCTCCTCTACATGAACACCAAGAGCGCGGTGAAGGCCTCCATCGTCATGCTGGCGGTCCCCTTCTCGGCCATCGGCGCCGTCTGGCTCATCTGGGCGCTCGGCTACAACGTCTCCATCGCCGTCTGGGTCGGCATGATCGCCCTCATGGGGCTCGACGCCGAGACCGGAGTGTTCATGCTGCTGTTCCTGGACCTCTCCCACGACGAGGCCAAGGCGGCCGGCAAGCTCCGCGACGAGAAGGAGCTCATCGAGGCCATCATCCACGGTGCTGTGAAGCGCGTCCGCCCCAAGGCCATGACCGTCTTCGCGGCCATGATCGGCCTCTTGCCCATCATGTGGTCTACCGGCACCGGCGCCGACCTCATGAAGCGGATCGCCGCCCCCATGGTCGGCGGCCTCGTCACCAGCTTCCTCATGGAGCTGCTGGTCTACCCGGCCGTCTACTTCCTCTGGAAGCGGAAGGAGTTCACGAAGCCCACGCCGTCCGCCGACCCCGTGACGGCCTGAGGCGGCGCACCGTGCCCTCACAGGACACCCTCGAGCTCATCGGCGGCACACCGCTGCTGCGCGTCAGGCACCTCGACACGGGACCGTGCGAGCTCTACCTGAAGCTCGAGAGCCAGAACCCCGGGGGGTCCATCAAGGACCGCATCGGCCGGTCCATGATCGACGCCGCCGAGCGGGATGGCCTGCTCGGCGGGGCGCGGCGGCACCTCGTCGAGGCCACGGCCGGCAATACCGGCCTCGGCCTGGCGCTGGTCGCGGCTCAGAAGGGGTACCGGCTCACGCTCGTCATCCCCGACAAGATGAGCCAGGAGAAGATCTTCCACCTGAAGGCCCTGGGCACCACGGTGGTGATGACCCGCTCGGACGTCGAGAAGGGGCATCCGGCCTACTACCAGGACATGGCGGAGCGGCTGGCGCTCGAGGAGGGCGCCTTCTACGTCAACCAGTTCGGGAACCCTGCCAACCCGCTCGCCCACGAGACCACCACCGGCCCGGAGATCTTCGCCCAGCTCGGCGGGCGCATCGACGCGATGGTCTGCGGCGTCGGGTCGGGCGGCACCATCACGGGGCTCTCTCGGTTCTTCGCCCGCGCAGCGCCGGCGTGCGAGATGGTGCTGGCCGATCCGGTGGGCTCGGTCCTGGCGGGCTATGTGAAGACCGGCACCCTGGGCAAGGCCGGCTCCTGGCTCGTCGAGGGCATCGGCGAGGACTTCCTCCCGCCCATCTGCGACCTGTCACGCGTCCGCCTGGCCTACTCCATCCCCGACCGGGAGAGCCTGGACACCGCACGCGCGCTGTTGCGCGCCGAGGGCGTGCTGGCAGGCTCCTCCTCCGGAACCCTCCTCTCGGCAGCGCTCCGGTATTGCTGCGAGCAGGACCGCCCGAAGCGGGTCTGCACGCTCGTCTGCGACAGCGGCAACAAGTACCTCTCGAAGATGTTCGATGACCACTGGATGTCCGACCAGGGGCTCGTCGATCGCGCACAGACGGGCGACCTGAGGGACGTCGTCTCGCGCCGGCACTCCGAGGGCGCGGTCGTCACCGTGGACCTGGACGACCCGCTCCTCGTGGCCTACGGCCGCATGAGGCTCCATGGCGTATCGCAGCTGCCGGTGATGGAGGACGGCAAGGTCGTCGCCATCGTGGACGAGTCCGACCTCCTGCTGGCGGCCACCGAGGATCCGTCTCGCCTCCGGCGACCCGTCCGCGACGTCATGTCCAGGAGGCTCGAGACCGTCCCGGTGAGAACGCCCATCTCGAGGCTCCTGCCCATGTTCGACCAGGGCCTCGTGCCGGTTGTCGTCGACGAGGGCGAGTTCGTCGGCCTGCTCACTCGCATCGACCTGGTCAACTTCCTGCGGCGGAAGCTCTGAGGCCCGGGGGGACCACGGGGCCGACCTGTTTGGGACCACCGGCCGCCCGGGGCCGCCCCTCGCCCTTGCGGTAGATTCAGGGCCTGGCAGCGTCACCCATGGAGAACGACCACATGCACATCCGGAACATTCTCGCAGTGCTGGCCCTGACGTTCACCCTCGGCACCGGCGTCGCGCTCGCCGAGGAGGCCAAGGTCCCCGTCACGGCCGCCGACCACACGGCGATGGCGAAGAGCTACGCAGAGAAGGCCGCCACCTACCGGGCGGAGGCCGCCTACCACAAGCAGATGGCGGCGGCGTACGCCAAGGAGCACCCGGACCGGAAGAGCGGCGCCCGCAACCCCTGGACTGTTGAAATGGAGAAGCACTGCAAGGCCATCGTGAAGGACGCCGAGAAGCTGGCTTCCGACGCGGAGTTCGCCGCCAAGTTCCACGAGGCCCACGCCAAGGAGCTGGAGGGCAAGTAGGGGCGCCTCAGAGATCCTTCGCGATCGCCTCGATCGCCTTGAGGCCATGGCCGAACCGGGCCATGGCCTCGCGGTGCCGTTCCAGCTCCCCGTAGGAGAGCCAGCGGACCCGCAGGTCGGCGATGCTGCGGAAGGCCGGGCGGGACACCTGCTTGCGGACGTCCGCTTCGCGGGCGTCCGGCGCCACCAGGAAGAGCCCGCGCAGCCCCTCGACCTGCGTCAGCGCGAGGTCGAGCATCCGCACGATTCCAGAGTGGATGGACGTGCTGTGCTCCACCTCGAACGCCGCCTCGACTCTCGCCGTCGATCGGTCGAGCCAGAGCACGTCGATGAGGCCGATGGCCTCGGCCCCCGGCGCCTCGGCCAGCCCGGCAGGGAGCTCGGGCAGGCACCCGTCACCGAGCCAGCCGCCAGCGTACGGGCGCCCCTTGTCGTTGGAGGCCACCCACACGTCGAAGCCGAGCGCGCGCCCGAGATCCCGAAGCCAGCCCTGCACCGTGGTGTGACCGAGGTCGTCGGCGCCGGCACGGTCCTTCGACGGTGTGGCCTTGGCACCCTCTGCCCGGAGGCGGACGAGATCGGCGGCCCAGGCCGCTTCGTCGGCCAGTGACTCGACCCGGTACCGCCTGGTCCCCAGGTCGAACAGCAGGCCCGCGATCGCCCCCAGGTCGGTCGACAGGAGGTCCCGATGGGTGGCGTTGAGCCGGAGGACGCCATCTCGCATCGCCAGGTACTGGTCCCAGCTTCCCAGCTTCACCTTCGCGCCGGTCAGTGCGTTGTAGCCGTTCACGATGGCCGTGTTGAACGGCACCACGCGGGTCGGGTGGAGGAAGTAGAGGAGGTTGGCCGTGGCCGGCCCGAGCCCCTTGATCGAGCGGGCGGCCAGCGCCCGGATCCCCGCCAGGATCTCGGCCTCCGCGTCGCAGCACAGGCAGGTGTCGATGAGGTGCCCGAAGGCGCGCTGGTTCCCGGCGTCCTCGTAGATGTCGGGGATGCGGAGCTTCGGCTTCCAGAGGAAGGCGTGGTCCGCACCCTTGAACATCTGGCGCTGCTCGGCGATGGAGCCGACCACCACCTCCAGGGACGAGCCGCGGTAGACGTTCCCGAAGGTGCCCTTGGCGATCTCGTCCACCACGACCCCGAGGCCCCGGCGAATGGAGCGGAAGTTCTTGAGCCGCTCCTCCCAGAGGAACCAGGTCCGATAGGTGCCGTCCGGATCGTCCCTCCAGCGGCGTATCAGGGTCTCGAGGGGGACGGCCGGTTCGTTGGTGGGGGAGGTCATCGTCGGGTGTCCCAATCCTGCCACGCCTCCGGGTCGGGATGGCTCGGCATCGATGCACGGAGGCGCCGACGGCCCACCGACCTCTCGGCACCGTGACCTGGAACGTCACGACGTGATCTCCCCGGTCCGGCGCTCCGGTCCTCGAGCCCGCGAGGGCCCTGAAATCGCTGGGGCCCCGAGGCCCCTGGGCTGGCACGTCCGATGCTCTCTGTACTGCCAAGCCGCTGCTCCACGCTGGCGTTACCGAGCAGGGCAGGAATCGCATCCTGGTTCACGTTCGTTGACCTGCAGAAGGAGAGTCAGACCATGACCCGCAATCCAGGCCGTTTCTTCGCCGCGCTCGCGCTCGCGCTGTCCCTCGTTGGCACCTCCGCGCGCGCCGAGGAGGCCAAGGTCCCCGTCACCGCCGCCGACCACATGGCCATGTCGAAGAGCTACTCCGAGAAGGCCGCCACCTACCGTGCGGAGGCCGCCTACCACAAGGAGATGGCCAAGGCGTATGCGAAGGCGCACCCGGACCGCAAGAGCGGCGCACGGAACCCGTGGACCGTCGAGATGGAGAAGCACTGCCGTGCCATCGTGAAGGACTCGGAGAAGCTCGCGGCAGACGCGGAGTGGGCCGCCAAGTTCCACGAGATGCACGCCCGGGAGCTGGAGGGCAAGTAGACCGAGAGGCCTCGGAGGCTTGAGCATCTCCCGCAGAGCGACTATCATTCAAACATGCGTTTGATGAAGTCACGGAAGCGCCCGCCGGCCGCCCCCGCCTGCCTCGACCGCTGCAAGGTGCCCTGCTTCAAGGAGGAGGTCGTCGAGCGGGTCAGGCGCAGCCTGCCTCCCGACCTCGCGCTGGAGTCCGCCCGGGCCCTCTTCGCGGCCCTGGCGGACCGGACCCGCCTCCGCATCCTCCACGCGCTCCTGGGCGCCGACGAGCTGTGCGTCTGCGACGTGGCCCACGTGCTCGGGATGAGCGTCGCCGCCACGTCACACCACCTCCGCAAGCTCAGGCTGCTCGGCATCCTCGGCCTGAGGAACGACGGCAAGATGGCCTACTACTCGCTGCGGGATCGCTTCGCCGCCGAGCTCGCCACCCACGCGCTCCGCAAGCTCGCCGCGTAGAAGAGGCACACCGCCATGCTCGCGACACCTCACCCGGATCGAGCCGCGGCGCTGGCCATCGTGGCCGAGCAGCTCGAGGAGGGCATCGCGGCGAAGAAGTGCCACGCCTGCGGCTGCTTCCAGGCCGCCGTGGCCGCGTTCGAGGGGACCGCGCCGGGCCGCCACGAGCTCAGGAGCGCCCTCGAGCGCGCCCGCGGCGTGCTGACCCCGACGAAGTACGACTGCCTCGGCTGCCAGGTCTGCTACCCGGCCGTCGCGGAGAACGCCTTCGCCGACGCCTTCCCCGGCGAGGCCATCGCGCCCCTCTGCCCCACCGACGCCCCGGCGGAGCGGCCGGGCTGGCCGCCGCTCCCCGGTGACTACCGGGTGGTCCGCTACGGCGCCCCGGTGGCGGTCTGCACGCTCAACTCCGCGGAGCTGGCCGGGACGCTGGCCGCTCGCGCGCCGGCCGGGCTCGCGCTCGCCGGGACGCTGCACACCGAGAACCTCGGGATCGAGCGCATCGTGCGAAACGTGCTCGCCAACCCCCACGTCCGCTTCCTCGTGGTCTGTGGCGAGGACACCCGCCAGGCCATCGGCCATCTCCCGGGCCAGTCGCTCGTGGCGCTCTGCGAGGGCGGCCTCGACGAGGCGGGGAGGATCCGCGGCGCGGCGGGGAAGCGCCCGGTCCTGAGGAACGTCTCCAGGAGCCAGGTCGAGGCGTTCCGTGAGCAGGTCGAGCTCGTGCCGCTCGTCGGCGAGCAGGACCCGGGTCGCATCCTGGAGGCCGTGGCCTCCTGTGCCGCGAGGGACCCAGGGCCCTTCGCCGGGGCCCCCAGCGACGACGCGATCCCGGTGGTGGCGGCCCACGAGCCGGCCCGGCTCGTGCTCGACCCGTCGGGCTTCCTCGTCGTCTATCCCGACCCCCGGCGAGGGCTCGTCCTCGAACACTACCGGAACGAGGGCGTGCTCGACTGCGTCATCGAGGGAGCGACCCCGGGCGCCGTCGGCGCCGCCGCCGTCGAGCGGGGGCTGCTGTCGCGGCTCGACCACGCCGTCTACCTCGGCCGGGAGCTGGCGCGCGCCGAGGAGAGCCTGCGGCTCGGCACGCCCTACGTCCAGGATCGCGCCCCAGGACCACCACCAGAGCCCGAACCGGCGCAGCCCCAGGACTGCGGTTGCACCGGGAAGACCTGAAGCACCGCCTGACGCCGGTCGGCGTCACACGAAGAGGGAGCACCACATGGTCGCAAAGCGCATCGCCCTCGCGGTCGTCGTGCTGGCCGTCGCTGGCATCATCGCGGTGAAGGTCGGCTCACGCACCGGGGCCCCTCCCGCGCCGCCGGCGTCCACGAGCGTCCCGGTCGAGGCATCGGCCCCCCGGCCCTCCGTCGTCCTGGTCGCTGACATGCGCGAGGCCGACACCGAGTGCGGCTGCGGCCAGATCATCCGGCGTGTCCGCGCGGCCAAGGCGCGCGGGGTCGTCGTGACGGAGGTGGCCCCTGACGACCCGGAGGCCGGCCGCCGCTACGGCGTGACCGTGGTCCCCTCCGTCGTCTTCCTCGATTCGAAGGGGCTGGTGATCGCCCGCCGAGAGGGCGAGTCGAGCGAGACGATGGCTGCCGTGGAGACCGACCTGGCCAGGCTGGAGGAGTCCCGCCGGTGACCGCGCTGCTGGAGTCGCTCCGCGCCGCCGCCGCGGCCGGCGGACTGGTGGCGGTACCGCTCGCCTTCGCCGGCGGCGTGCTCTCCGGCCTGAACCCGTGCTGCATCCCGCTCTACCCCGCCGCCGCAGCCACCTGCTGCGCCGGCCCGCGAGACGCGCCCGGTGGCGCGCTGAGGAGCTCGGCCGCCTTCGTCGCGGGGGTGGCCGCCGCGACGGCGGCGCTGGGCATGCTGGCCGCGCTGGCGGGCCGGGCACTCACGGGGCTGGGCGGATGGGCCTCCTACCTCATCGCGCTCGTCCCCATCGCCATGGGGCTCCACCTCCTCGGCTGGCTGACGCTGCCGATGCCACGCGCCAGCGCCTCGGCGAAGGCCGGGGGCGCGCTGGGGGCGTTCGCCAGCGGCCTGCTCCTGTCGCTCGTCCTCGCGCCCTGCGGCACGCCCGTGCTCGCGGCGGTCCTCTCCTTCGCCGCCTACCAGCAGCGGGTCGCCTACGGCGGCGTGCTCCTGTTCGCCTACGGGCTCGGCGTCGGCCTGCCGATCCTGGTCCTGGGCACCGCCGCCGGCTCGCTGGCGCGCCGCCTCGATGCGCTGGGCTGGCGGACCTGGGTCGACCGGGCCGCCGGCGCGGCGCTCCTCGCCCTCGGGTTCTACCTGCTCTGGGTGGCGTGACCCCGGATACCCGTGGGGCACCAGCCATCAGGCCCCCGGCGCCTCCGGGAGTTTCCAGGTCCCGTCTTGCGACCCGAGGACTAGAGTGAGCCCGATGAAACGCATGTTGAAGGTCATGTTGTACCTGGCTGCCTTGCAGGCGCCTGCCAGCACCCGGGCAGCGGAGCCAGCGCAGCCACTGCGCGTTGCAGCCGCGGCCGACCTCAAGTTTGCGCTCGACGAGGTCGTGCTGAAGTACCGGTTGGTGCGCCCCGGCGTCGAGATCGCCCTCGTCTTCGGGTCCTCCGGCAGGTTCTACGCGCAGCTCACCAACGGAGCGCCGTTCGACCTCTACCTCTCGGCGGACGGGGCCTATCCACGGCGGCTCGTCCAGGAGGGGATCGCCGTGCCGGGCTCGGAGTTTTCCTATGCCATGGGGCGCATCGTGCTCTGGGTGCCGAAGGAGTCGCTCCTCGCCGTCGAGAGGGACGGGATGAAGGTGCTGCTGTCGGGAGCCGTCCAGCGCCTCGCCATCGCCAATCCCCAGCACGCGCCATACGGTAAGGCCGCCGAGGAGGCGCTCAAGAAGTACGGCCTTTACGCTCAGATGAAGGACAAGCTCGTGCTCGGCGAGAACGCAGCCCAGGCAGCGCAGTTCGCCCAGACGCGAACCGTCGAGGCAGCAATCCTTCCGCTGTCGTTGGCCTCCGCGCCGGCCCTCGCGACGGATGGCCGGTACTGGCTCATCCCGCTGGAGGCCCATCCGAAACTGGAGCAGGTGGGGGTCCGCATCAAGGCGTCGACCAACCCCGAAGCGGCGAGGCACTTCGCCGAGTTCCTGGCCGGCCCCGACGGACGCACGATCCTGAAGAGGTACGGTTTCACTCTGCCAGGAGAGTGAGGCGGGCCGACCTCCCGGCGGCATACCGTCGCGCCACTCGCTCCGCCGCCAAGGACCCGGGTCCCGGCGTGACCGGGGCCCTGGGCGTCCTCCAACTCGCTCCTGCCCTATGGTCTCTTGCCGAGCCTCCGCGCGCGCGCGCCCCCCACGGCGCCCCGGTCCAGCTGGAAGGCGCCCACCATGGCGGCCAGCTCCTCGGCCTGCCCGTTGAGCTCGCTGGCGGCCGAGGAGGACTCCTCCGCGGAGGCAGCGTTCTGCTGGGTGACCTTGTCCATCTCACCGACGGCCGTCGAGACCTCGTCGATGCCGCTGGACTGCGCCTTGGCCGCCTCGGTGATCTCCGAGACGATGGCGCTGACCTTGCCGATGCCCGTGACGATCTCCCCGAGCTTTCCGGCCACCTGGCGCGAGGTCACCTCGCCCTCCCCGGCCTGCTTGACCGACTCCCGGATGAGCGCCTCGGTCTTGGTCGCGGCCTCCTTGGACCGGAGCGCCAGCGACCGGACCTCCTCGGCGACCACGGCGAAGCCACGCCCCGCCTCGCCGGCCCGGGCCGCCTCCACGGCGGCGTTGAGGGCCAGCAGGTTGGTCTGGAAGGCGATGTCGTTGATGTCCTTGATGATCTGTGACGTCCCCTCGGCTGAGGCGCGGATCTTCACCATGGCGCCCTGCATCTGCTCGACCACAGTCGCGCCCTCCGAGGCCGCCGTGCGGGCTGCGCGGGCGAGACTGTTGGCATGGGTCGCGTGGTCGGCGGCCTGCCTGGTCATGGCCTCCACCGAGCCGAGGCTGTCGGTGGTCGCCTGGAGCGAGGCCGCCTGCTCGGAGGCACCAGACGCCACGGCCTGCGAGGAGGAGGCGATCTGCGTGGCCGCGCTCGAGACCTGATCGACCGCGCCGGCCACCTGCGCCAGGGCGTCGTGCAGCGCGGTCGCGGTGGCGTTGAGCGCCTCCTTGATCTTGGCGTGATCGCCCTGGTAGGTGCCCGCCATCCGGGCTCGGAGATCCCGGTGGGCCAGCTTCTCGAGGACGCTCGTCGCCTCGGCGATGGGCTGGAGGATGGCGTCGAGCGTGCGGTTGACGCCATCGACGATCTTCCGGAAGTCCCCGTCGTGCTTGGCGGCGTCGGCCCGAGACTGGAGGCGGCCGCCCACCGCCGCGTCCACCAGGCCACCGGCGTCGGCCACCAGGCGGTTGATGGCGTCGATGCACCGGTTGAGGCTCTGCTTGATGGCGTCGAAGTCGCCGGCGTAGCTCTCGGTGATCGGCTGGGGGACCTGCCCTTTCGAGAGCTGGTCCAGGTAGCGCGCCGTCACGTTGAGCGGCCCGATGACGGCGTCGAGGGTCTGGTTGACGCCCTCGACCACCTTGCGGAAGTCTCCGGCGTGGCGGCCCGCGTCGGCGCGGGTGGCCAGCCGGCCCTCGACGCCAGCCTTCGCCAGCGCGCCAGCGTCCTCGACCAGCAGGGTCACGGCGTCGATGCACCGGTTGAGGCTCTGCTTGATGGCGTCGAAGTCGCCGGCGTACTGCTCGGTGATCTTCTGCGGGAT
The DNA here is from genome assembly GCA_021806645.1 of Myxococcales bacterium. Classification (GTDB taxonomy): domain Bacteria; phylum Myxococcota; class Myxococcia; order Myxococcales; family Anaeromyxobacteraceae; genus JADKCZ01. Next base: position 254,102 of record JAJZQX010000004.1, read on the forward strand.
CTGGCCCTTGGAGATCTGGTCCACGTAGCGGGCCGCCACGTTGAGCGGGTTGATGACGGCGTCGAGGGTGTCGTTGACCCCCTGGACCACCTTCCGGAAGTCGCCCTGGTGACGCCCGGCGTCGGCGCGGGTCGCCAGCTGGCCGGCCACGCCGGCAGTGGCCAGCATCGATGCGTCCTCGACCAGCGCGTTGACCGCCGCGATGGCCCGGTTGAGGCTCTCCTGGATGGCGGCGAACTCTCCCCGCGCCTCCTCGGTCAGGCGCGGCGGGATGTCCCCCTTGGAAATCTGCTCCACACAGGCCGCGGTCGCCCGCAGCGGGCGCACGAGCGCCTCCATCGTCTCGTTGATTCCGTCCACCACCGGCCGGAACTCCTCGTCCAGGTGGTCGGTCTCTCCCCGGACATCGAGCTGTCCGGCGGCCACCGCCTCCCGGAGGCGCTCCGCCTCGGCCACCAGGGCGCCGACCGTCTTCCCGATCCGCCTCGCCAGGAACCAGGCCAGGCCGAGCAGGAAGGCCGCCGCGAGGGCAACGGCCAAGCCAATGGTCGCGGTGGACCGGGTCGCTGCCGCCATCCCGGCCTCGCCCGCCTGGCTGGACTCGGCGACCGTCCTGGCCCGGGTGGCCTCCATGGCCTCGGCTGCCTTCTGCTGGTGCCGCTCGCCGGCCTGGTAGGCGGTCCAGGCCTGCTTGGCCGTCTCGGCCACCTCCGGGTCCTTCGGCTCGCGACTCTCGGCCAGGAGGTCGCGCTCCTGCAGGGTGGAGACGGTCCGGTCGACCCCGGCCCGCCATGCCGCGAACGGCTCCTTCCAGGTGGTCCAGAGGCGCAGGGTCTCCTCGCCATGAGGCAAGGACTCGAAGGTCTTCACGCCCTCGTCCACCCTGGAGAGCTGCTCGGCGATGGTCGCCAACGCCTTGGCGTGCTCCTCGGTCGAGTTGTCCGGGAGCAGCGCCGTCTTGATGGCCTCGGAGATCTGCCCCTGGGCCCGGTCCACCTGGGCCAGCGCGACCAGGCTGGGGACGGTCTTGTTGGTCTGGGTCGCCAGGTGCCCCGCGATGGCTCGCGCGCTGTACCAGGCGATGAAACCGACGGCGAGGAGGATCGCGGTCGCCGCGATCTGGGCGCCCAGGAGCTTCCTGGCGGTGGTGAGCTTGAGCTGCATGATGCCCTCGAGACGAGGAGCTGCTGGATGGGGCGGGTCTGGACGGCCCCTGGGCCGGCCAGACCCTGTGCTTGCCGACCCGGCCTAGCGCTTTGCGACGCCGACGAAGTCTTTCTCGACGAACGCCTGCCCCTCGGGGGTGAGCATGAAGTCGATGAAGGCCTTCGCGGTACCGGACGGAGCGCCCATGGTCGCGAGGTTGAGGGGGCGGCTGATCGGGTAGGTGCCCGCCCGGACCGCGTCGTGCGTCGGGGCCACGCCGTCGACCGCCACGGCCTTCACCTTCGCGCGTAGGTCCTTCGCGACGGCCGAGAGCAGCCCGAGACTCGGCGTGCCGATGGCGTTCGGGTTCTTGGCCACGTCGACGATCTGGTCCTTCGGGAGGTCGATCTCCTTGAACCCGGTGCCGTACGGCGCCTTGTCCATGACGAGCTCGTTGAACATCTCCACCGTGGCCCTCTTGGCGGTGAGGATCTCGGTGTTCACGGCGATGGGCGCGTCCTTGCCCCCGACCTCCTTCCAGTTCTTGATGGCCCCGGTGAAGATCCCCTTGAGCTGCGCCTTGGTCAGCTTCTCGACCGGGTTGTCGACGTTCACGAACACCGCGACGGCGTCGTAGCCGATCACCGTGGCGACCACGCCCTTGGCCTTCTCGTCGGCCTTGAGGGGCCGGGAGGCGCCGGCCACGTTGGCCTTGTCCGCCAGCAGCGCCTCGATGCCCTTGCCGGAGCCGGGCACGTCGAGCGCGCCGAACTTGATTCCGGACTTCGCCTCGAAGGCCCGGCGAGCCCCGGCCATCTGGAGGATGGACTGGCCAATGGTGGACGAGCCGCAGTAGCGGACCTCGTCGGCAGCCTTGGCTGCCGCGGGTGCGAGGAGCAGCGCGGCCAGGACAGCCGCAGACAGGTTGCGTGTGGTCATGTGTGATCCCCCGGGGGTGGACGTCTCGTCCGGGGATCACTGCAAAGAGGGGGCCGCAGCTCGAGCAGGCCACTCCATGATCCAGGTCAGGCCCGGGCCAGGTTCGCGATGTGCTCCAGGCCTTGGGGGGCCTCGACGCGAGCCCCGCCTCCTTCCGCCGGGGCGCACGCGGGCGCCCCAGCGGAGCCGGAGGCTAGACCCGCACCAGCCGCACCCGCGTGTCGTAGAACGACACGCTGCCGCCGACCTTGTCGATAAAGCAGGTGTTCTTGAGGTGCGGGTCGATCCACATCGCGGCGTTGGCGTGGACGCCCGCGGCGCGCCGCGGGTCGCCCTTCACCAGCATGCCGTCGATCTGTGCGTCGGAGGCGCCGGTGGCCCAGTGGCCGTGGCCGAGCGTGAAGGTGACGATGCCCGGCCGGATGGTCTCGGTCACCTGCACGGTGCCCACCATGGGCTTCTTGGTCCCGTTCTTGAGGTCCCAGAGGCCGTCCGGGTTGGTCGCCGACACCACCTTCACCTTGGAGCCGGTCTTCAGCCCGAGCCGCTTGGCGTCCACCGAGCTCACCAGGATGGGGTTCTCGGGGAGGCTGGAGGTCAGGTAGCTCTGCGTGATGGTGCGCGACTTGGTCATGCGGACATCGCGCTGGGTGATGAGGTGCAGGTCGAACCCCTCGATCAGCCCGGTCGGCTCCCGGCCGAGCGTGTCCACCTGCGGCACGTAGCGGGCCAGGCCGAGGTAGTGCTTCCCGGTGAAGGCGTCCTTCACCTTGGCGGTCTTCTCCTGGTACAGGTTGATGAGCTTCCCGTACTTGTTGGCGACGTGGTCGCCCTTGTATGAGGCCTCCTGCGTGTCGAAGCGGCCGCCGCGGGTCAGCACGGTCACCACCTTGGGCCACGCCGCGCCGCAGACGGCCTCCCACCTCGCCTGGTCGAAGACGCTCTTCGGCAGGTGGCGCCGGCTCTCGGCGAAGACCCGCAGGTCCTCGGCCGACGCGTCCGCCACCGGCTCCTTCCCGTCGAAGGCCACGTTGGCGACCATCCGCAGGTAGAGGTCCTCGGGCCGGCGCAGGTCCTGGCCCGGCCCGAAGCCGTCCTTCCCGAAGCCGGGCAGGCCGAGCCGGTCGGCGAGCGCCAGCCAGACCGCCTCGTAGGAGATGGGCTGCTCCTCGCCGAAGACCTTCACCACCTCGTTGGGTGAGGCGATGACCGGCTGCCGGACCGGCTGCACCTTGACCGGCATGTTCGGGTGCGAGCCGTGCAGCTCCCACCGCTCGAGGTAGTGCAGGTCGGGGAAGACGTAGTCGGCGTACATCGACGTCGGCCCGACCACGATGTCGCTCGCGAAGTAGAGCGGGAGCTTCTCGAGGTCGGTGAGCGCCTCGACGTTGGTCTGGCCGGCCGGCAGCGCGTAGGTGGGCGCCGCCATGTAGGAGAAGACCGCCTTGGCGCCGTACGGGTAGGCGTCGGCGATGGAGGGGAGGATCTCCTCGTAGACGTCCGACGAGAGCGGCCACCAGTTGCGCTTGGCCGGGTACTTGGCCCCCTCGAAGATGGTGGACTCCTCGTACTTGGCGTCGTGCCGGATGATGGAGAGGCCGAACGGCTTCCCCGTCTTGGGCGTCAGCTTCTTGAAGCTGAAGGGCTGCTTGTCGGTCTTGGTCCCGTCGGCGTTCCAGGTCGAGGCCGCGATCATCCCGCCTGCCCAGTCGAAGTTGCCGACCAGCAGGTTCAGGTTCATGAGCGAGGAGATGTTGTAGAAGCCGTTGGTGTGCTGCGCCGGGCCGCGGTGCATGTCGATGGCGGCCTTCTTGCCGTGCGAGGTGAACTCGCGCGCCACCGCCTCGATGACCTTGGGCTCGATGCCGCAGATGGCGGCGTACTCGGCCAGGGTCTTCTGCTGGGCCGCCTCACGCATGATCTGGAGGCTGCTCTTCACCCGGACGGTGCCCGCCTGCTCGGCCGGCAGCTCGGCGTCGACGAACAGGTCGCCCTCCACCGCCTCCTTCTCGTCGTTCGGGTCGAAGGCGACCGGCTTGCCGTCCTTCAGGACGACCAGCCACTCGAAGTCGGACTCCTTGCCGTCCTTGTCCTTGCGGACCTCCTTGGCCTTGAGGCCGATCTCGGAGGCCCTGAGGAAGCCGCCCGGCTCGCCGTCCTTGCCGAGCTTGACGAGCCACGGGCCGTTCGACCAGGTCGCCTCCTTGTCGGCGGCGGCGGCGGCCTTGTTGGCGTTTGCCAGGAACTTCGAGTCGAAGCGCTGGTTCTCCAGGATCCAGCGGGTCATGCCCATGGCGAAGGCGGCGTCGGTGCCGGGCTTCACCGGGATCCAGGCGCTCGGGCCACCCTTGGACGCGAGCTTGGAGAAGCGCGGATCGAGCACGGCGATCTTGAGCGCGCCGTCCACCAGCCGCTGGGTGATCCGCGGCGTGCGGTTGGGCGGACCGTAGTTGGCGTCGAAGAGGTTGGCGCCCACGAAGACCACGTACTCGGAGTTCTCCAGGTCGGCCTGCCAGTAGAACTTCTGGCCGTCCTTGAAGCCGTCGCCGGCGTACTGCTCGCTCATCGCCTTACAGGCGAAGTAGAGCGACCCCTGGCAGACGGTGGTGTGGCCGTGCGCGTTGGCCGTGCCGAAGGCCTCGTAGAACCGCTTGGAGAAGTCGGAGCGCCCGCCCTTCTTTCGCCCCCACATGTAGACGAACTGGTTGTTTCTCGGGCCGAAGTCGGGGTGGTCGGGGTCGATGAGCTTGTCGAGGTTGGCGGCGTGCTTCGCCTTGAACTCCGCCACCGTGAGCTTCTTCTTGCGGAGCTTGGCGATGTCGGCCGCCATCTCCTCGAACACCTTGGGATCACGCAGCGCGTACATGGAGGCCAGGCCCGCCACCTCGCGCTGCTCCTCGCCCGGGACGTCGGCGAAGAGCTTGCCGCCCTTCACGATCTCGTCGATGGCCTGGTCGAAGGGGACCGACTTCCACTTCCCCTCCCCGCGCTTGCCGATGCGCTTGAGGACGCGGGTGATCCGGTAGGGGTCGTAGGCCCCCTGGTGGCCCGCCTGCCCCTTGGGGCAGATGGCGCCGTCCACCTTGGCCGTGGCGCCGAGCTCGGTCGCCATGGGCAGGTGGGGGTTCATCGTCCAGGGGCTGTACGGGTTGCCGTCGATCTTGGCGGCGACCCCGTCCAGGATCTTCACCTTGATGCCGCAGCCGGTGTTGCAGTTGAGGCAGACGGTGTTGAGCGTGTTCTCGACCTTCCCGAGCTCGTAGAGCTCCTGGGCCGTCAGCTCGCCCGCCTCGGCGCGGGCCACCAGGCCCCGCGCGAAGTCGAGCTGGGAGAGCGCCAGCGCGCCGCAGCCGGCGGCGCCGGTCTTGAGGAAGTCCCGCCTCGTGGTCCCGCGCTTAGCCATAGATCACCTCCAGCTTCTCGTTCGCCACGTAGTAGACGCGCGGCCCCGTGCCCTTGGGCGCCTTGAGGATCTGGATCTTGTTGGCCTTCTTCACCTTGGCGATCAGGCTCTGCGGATCGCTCTCGTCGCCGAAGTAGCCCGCCCGCCCGACGCAGGTGGAGATGCACATCGGCAGCTGCCCCTCCTGCAGCCGGTGGACGCAGAAGTGGCACTTGCGAGCGTTGCCGATGGGCTGGCTCCCGCCGAGGCGCTGGCGCTTGGTCCCGTACTCGAAGGCGGCGGCCGCCTCGTACGCCTGGGGCGCCGGCGTCCCGTCGGAGTGGTTGGTGCCGGGGTCGATGGTCCGCGCCTGGTAGGGGCAGGCCGGGACGCACTGCGCGCACCCGATGCACTTGGCGTAGTTGATGACCACCAGGCCGTTGGCGGCCCCCTTGGTCTCCTTCCAGGTGGCGCCGTCCTTCCCCTTCACCGGGCAGGCGGCGACGCACGGCGGCTTGTCGCACTGCATGCAGGGCCTGGGCAGGAAGGTCCGCGTCACCGCCGGGAACTTGCCCTGCTCGTACTCGAAGACCGGCCGGTACCAGAGCTTCGGCGGCAGCTTGTTCTCGGAGGCGCAGCCCACCGTGCAGGCGTGGCAGCCGACGCACTTGCGGACGTCGATGAGCATGGCCCAGCGGCGCTGCTCGGCGGGCTTGGCCAGCGCCCGCCGCAGGTCTTCCTGCATGGTGATCAACTTGTCCTGGTTCATGACTCTCCTCTGGAGGGCGACGGCTGGCCCGGGATCACGAGTGGCACTTCTCACAGGCCTTGAGCTCGAAGGCGCGCTTCCCCTGGTGGCAGGCGCCGCAGGACTTCCCCTTCTCCATCTGCTTCATCGTGAAGCGCTTGCTCTGCGCCACGTCGAGGTAGAGCTTGGGGTGGCACTCCTGGCAGCCGACCTTGGCCTTCACCACGTGGGCCTGGTGGCTGAAGACCGCCTTGCCGGGGTCCTGGACCGGGAAGGTGATGTCCCCACCTCCCACGACGGCCATGGCGGGCCCGGCGACGAGGAGCGAGGCGAGGAGGAGGTAGTTCCGCATGCTGGGGCTCCCTTTCCTTCGAAGGCGAGGCGATGAGGAGCCTCCAGGCAAAGCAAGACTCGGCCCAGGCGTGGCAGCCTGCCTCTACGCCGGCGACATCCCTTGCAGCACGGGGGTTTACGGCGACGGCCCCCGCCGCCGGCCCGGCCAGGCCGACAGGGCACCCCGGGACTGCTCCCCCGGGGAAACACCGGGGAAGGCTTCGGGGCCGCCGATGTTTCGTTCAGGGAACATCGGCGCGCAGTGGCTCTCCCGTGGGCTCGACCGGGCCTCCCGAGATCGGGCTACCATGCTCGGGATGGCCCTGAACACGCCGGCTCGCCTGGCAGGACTCGTTCTCGCGATCCTCGCGGCCCTCGGGTGCGTCGACACGCCCTACCCCGAGGTGAAGGTCGACCTGCGCGGCCAGCCGCCCGCGCCGCCGGCGGTGGCGCCCTCCGGCCCCGTGCTCCGGGTCTCGGTGGCGGCCATGCAGTCGCCCGCCGACACCTACGCCTCCTATTCGCGCTTTCTCGGCCGCATGGGGGCCCTCCTCGGCGACCAGGTCCAGTTCGTCCAGCGCCGGACCTACGGCGAGGTGAACGACCTCCTCCTCAGCGGGCAGCTCGACGCGGCCCTGGTCTGCACCGGCGGCTTCCTCGAGCTGGAGAGCCGCCGACCGGGCGCCGTGGAGGTGCTGGCCGTACCCGTCATCGGCGGCAAGACCACCTACCACTCGGACCTGATCGTCCCGGCGGCGAGCCAGGCCAGGTCGCTCGCGGACCTGGCGGGACGCCGGTTCGCCTTCACCGACGACCTCTCCCTCTCCGGCTACCTCTACGTCGCCAGCCAGCTCCGCGAACGCGGCCTCGACCACGGGCGCTTCTTCGCCTCCGCCATCTTCACTCGCAGCCACGACCGCTCCATCGAGGCGGTCGCCAAGGGGCTGGTGGACGGGGCTTCCGTGGACAGCCTGGTGCTCGAGTCGCTGCTGGCGCGCGACCCAGGGCTCGCCGCCAGGGTGCGGGTGATCCACCGCTCGCCGCCCTTCGGCGTCATGCCGGTGGTGGCCCCCGTGACCCTCCCGGTGGAGACGCGCCGGAAGCTGGGGGCCGTGCTGCTCGAGCTGCACCTGGACCCCGAGGCCGCGAAGGCGCTCCAGGCCGTGGGTATCGAGCGCTTCGTGGCGCCGCCGCCCGGGCACTACAGCGACGCGGCCCGGGTGACGGAGCTGGCACGATGAGCCCGGTCCGCCTGCGCCGGCCAGCGCTCACGCTCTGGGCCCGCCTGGCCGCCTTCGCGGCGGTCGGCGTGGTCCTGACCCACGCGGCCCACCTCGTGATCGCAAACCGGATCACGAGCCGCAGCCTGGCCAGGGAGCAGGCCGCGCTCGGGCGCAACATCGCCCGCCAGGTGGCCCAGCAGGCCGCCGAGGCGGTGCTGGTGGACGATCCCCTGACGCTCCACGCGCTGGCCACCGGCGCTGCCGCCGGTGAGGGGGTCGCCTACTGCTTCATCGTGCGCGATGGACGAGTCCTGGCCAGCTCCTTCCAGGGGCCGACGCCCCCGGCGCTGGTGGCCCTGGCGCCAGCGGGCGACCAGCCGGTGGTGGTGGCGGCCGACGGCAAGAGGTACCTCGACCTTCGAGAGCCCATCCTCGGAGGGAGCGCCGGCGAGGTCCGGCTCGGCCTCGACATGGCCATCCTCGGGGCGACCCGGCGGGAACTCGCGCTCCTCCTGGGGCTCCTCGCGGTGGCCGTGATCCTGGCCGGCCTCGCTGCGGCGCTCGTGGTCGGACGGGGGATCGCCCGGCCCCTCGGCGAGCTGCTCACCGCGGCGGACCGGTTCGACCCCTCCCGCGACCCCAGCCCCGTCCGGCCCCGTGGCGGCCAAGAGATCGAGCGGCTCGCCCATCGCTTCAACCAGATGATGGCGCGCCTGCGGGCTGCGCGGCTCGACCAGGAGCAGGCCACTCGCAAGGCGGCGGCGACCGAGCACATGGTGGCCCTCGGCTCCCTCGTCGCCGGCGTGGCCCACGAGGTGAACAACCCGCTGGCCGGGGTGAAGACCTGCCTGCGCCGGCTCCGGACCGAGCGGCTCCCGCCCGAGACGGTCGACGAGTACCATGAGCTCATGGAGGAGGGCGTCGAGCGCGTCGAGCACGTCATGCGCCGCCTCCTCGACTTCGCCCGTCCCCAACCCCCGCGCCTCGGCGAGGTGGCGTTCCAGGACCTGGCCAAGGAAGGCGCCGCGCTCATGGCGCCGATGCTCCACAAGCGGCGCGTCACGCTGCGCCAGGAGCTCGGGGAGCTCGGTGGGGCACGGGTGCTGGCGGACCGGAAGGAGCTCGGGCAGGCGCTGCTCAATCTCCTGCTGAACGCCGCCTACGTCACGCCGGACGGGGGGGAGCTCCGGATCCGGCTCGTGGAGCGGCCGGGCCACCTGGGGATCGCCATCGAGGACGATGGCCCGGGCATCCCAACCGAGCTGCGCGCCCGCGTCACCGACCCGTTCTTCACCACCAAGCCCGAGGGTGAGGGGACCGGCCTGGGCCTGGCCGTCTGCCGCACCATCGCCGAGGCGCACGGCGGGGAGCTCGGGTTCGAGTTCCCTGCACGCGGCACCCGGGTGACGCTCTGGATCCCGGCGGCGCCGCCGGCGACCCCGGTGGCGGCACCGGCCGCCGCCACGGGCTCGTAGCGCTACTCGGCGACGGGCTCCTCCGGATCGCGCTCGTCGCGCAGTCGGAGCCAGAGCGCCTTGCGCGAGATGCCGAGCACCTCGGCGGCCTTTCCGCGGTGGCCGCCCACCTTGGCGAGGACGTGGCGGATGTACTGCTGCTCGAACTCCTCGACGGCCCGGGCCAGTGGCTGGAGCGCCCCCGCCCCGGCCTCGTCCTCGGCGCGCTGGCCACCCCCGAGCGCCGCCGGGAGGTGGGCCAGGCGGATGACGTCGCCGCGCGACATCGCCACCGCCCGCTCCAGGGCATGGAGCAGCTCGCGCACGTTGCCGGGGAAGTCGTAGGTCGCCAGGGCCGCCACCGCCGCCGGGTCGAGCGCCGGGACGGGGCGCCCTTGCCGGGCCGCGATGTCGCCGAGGAAGTCGCGGACCAGGAGCGGGATGTCCGAGCGGCGCTGGCGCAGCGGGGGCGTCGTGAGATCGATGACGTTGAGCCGGAAGTAGAGGTCCTTGCGGAAGGCGCCGCGCGTCACCTCGGCCTGGAGGTCGCGGTTGGTCGCGGCGATAATCCGCACGTCCACCTGGACCGTCTGGCTGGAGCCGACCGACTCGAAGGCCCTGGCCTCGAGCACCCGCAGCAGCTTGACCTGGGCCGCCAGGGGCAGCTCCCCGACCTCGTCGAGGAAGAGGGTCCCGCCGTCTGCGAGCTCGAAGCGCCCCACTCGGCGGCGCTCCGCCCCGGTGAACGCGCCCTTCTCGTGACCGAAGAGTTCGGCCTCGAAGAGGGCCTCCGGGATGGCGGCGCAGTTGACCGCCACGAACGGCCGACGGGAACGGCCGCTCAGCTCGTGGATCACCCGAGCGCACAGGTCCTTGCCGGTGCCGGTCTCGCCCGAGAGGAGCACGCTGGCGTCGGTCGCCGCGGCCGCCTCGATCCCCTCCATGAGGCGGCGTACGGCGGTCGAGACCCCGCGGAAGGCCCTGCGCGCCCCCTCCGCAGGCGTGCCGCCGGCCTCCATGCGCCGCCGGAACTCCAGCTCGTCGCGGATCCGGCCGATGCGGAGGACCAGCTCCTCGATCTCGAACGGCTTGACGATGTAGTCGCGGGCGCCCTCGCGGATGGCCGCCACCGCGTCGCCGGCGTCGGCGTGGGCCGTCATGAGGAGGACCGCCAGGTCCGGCTGGAGGGCGCGGAGCCTGCGCAGCAGGGAGAGGCCGTCGAGGCCGGGGAGGCGGACGTCGCTCAGGACCACGTCGAAGGCGTCGGCCTCGGCGGCGCGCAGCGCGGCCAGGCCGTCGCCCGACTCGGTGACCTCGCAGCCAGCGGCGCGGAGGGCGTCCCGTACGGGGATGCGGACGAGCCGATCATCCTCGACGAGCAGGAGCCTCATGGCGGGGGTGGACACCTGGCGATTCTAGCCCGGATGCGGAGGAAGGAGGCCCGCGGGTCACGTCATCCCCGCAGCAGCGCCTTCACGTCCTCCGATGACAGCACCTTGCCGGTGGAGCGCACCGCCCCGTCAACCACCAGCGCCGGCGTCGACATCACCTTGAACTTCATGATCTCGCGGAGGTCCTCCACCTTCTCGACCGCCACGCCGAGGCCGAGCTCCGCCACGGCCTTCTCCGCCGACACCGTGAGCTGCTTGCACTTGGCGCAGCCGGTCCCGAGCACCTGGATCTTCATGGTCCTGCTCCCTGTCAGAGGATGGAGTTGAACAGCCAGCCGGTCAGCATGATCCCGGCGCCGACCACACCCGCGAAGGTTGCGATGAGGCGGGGCTTCAGCACCTTGCGCAGGATGATCATCTCCGGCAGCGAGAGGGCGATGACCGCCATCATGAAGGCGAGCACGGTCCCGAGCGCCGCGCCCTTGCCGAGGAGCGCCTCCACCACCGGGATGATGCCGGCCGCGTTGGAGTACATGGGGATGCCGATGAGCACCGCCAGCGGCACCGACCACCAGGCCGACCTGCCCATGAAGCTCGCCAGGAGCCCCTCGGGCACGTAGCCGTGGATGCCGGCGCCGACCGCGATGCCGGCCACCACCCACGGCCAGACCTTCCCGACGATCTCACGGACCGCCTCCAGCCCCTTCTCGACGCGGCCGGTGAAGCCGAGCCGCTCCTTCTCGAAGGTCGCCTCGGCCTGCATCGATTCGTAGACCCAGGGCTCCACGAAGCGCTCCAGCTTCATGCGACCGAGGACGAAGCCGGAGACGATGGAGATGGCGAGGCCGGTGATCAGGTAGAGCGCCGCCACCTTCCAGCCGAACATCCCGAAGAGCATGACGAGCGCGATCTCGTTCACCATGGGGGCCGAGATGAGGAAGGAGAGCGTCACCCCGAGCGGGATCCCCACCTCGACGAAGCCGATGAAGAGTGGCACCGCGGAGCAGGAGCAGAAGGGGGTGACGATGCCGAGCAGCGCGGCCAGCACGTTCCCCACCGACTCCCGCTTCCCCGCCAAGATGGCGCGGGTCCGCTCGGCCGTGAAGAACGACCGGACGATGCCCACCGCAAAGACGATGAGCGTGAGGAGCAGCAGCACCTTGGGCGTGTCGTAAAGGAAGAAGGCCACCGCCTCGCCGAGATGCGAGCCGCGCGCCAGGCCGAAGGCGGTGAAGCTCAGCCACGCCGCGAGCGGCTGGATGGTCCAGTAGGCGGCGGTCCAGACGGCCAGGCCGAGGACCAGGGAGGCGGCGGTCGCCAGGGTCCGGGAGCGGGGAGGCTCGCCGGGCTTCAGCCCCTCCCACGGGTTGGTGCAGCACGCAGCGGGCTTCACGTCGGTCTCGGAGAGAGGGAGGCTCATCGGTCTGCTTTCGGGTCCGGTTCGGGCGAGTCGGGGATCAGGTCGCCGTGTAGAGGAAGTAGAGGCCACCCGCGATGACGGCCAGGCCGGCGCCGCCCTTCACGAGCACGGCGGCACGGGCCCCCGCCTTCCATGAGAGCCAGCGCTGGACGTTCTGGGCCGAGGCGCCGGCGACCACGATGGCGGCCGAGTGCCCCAGGCCGTAGAGCAGCACGAGGAGCACGCCGTAGGCGGCCTGGCCGGCGCCGGCGCGGAAGGCGAGCCCGAGGAGCGGCGCCATGAAGGCGAAGGTGCAGGGACCGAGGGCGGCACCGAAGACCAGCCCCAGGACGAGGGCTCCCCCCGGCCCCTTCCTGGTCGCGCTGGCCGGCAGGGCAGACCAGGACGGCAGCGGCAGGAGGCCGAGGAGGTTGAGCCCCACCGCGAAGAAGACCGCGGCCAGCGCGTAGGTGCCCCAGGGCCCCACGTCGCCCGCCATCCGGCCGGCCGCCACCGTGGCGGCCCCGATGACCGCGATGCTGCCGAGGATCCCGAGGGCGAAGCTCCCGGAGAGGACCACGGCGCGCCGCCCCGTGGGCAGCTCTTCGCCGCCGCCCATGTACGCCACGACCAGCGGGATGCTGGAGAGGTGGCAGGGCGAGAGGACCACCGAGAGCAGCCCCCACAGGAACGCGGCCGGGAGGGCCAGCGCGGCCGAAGCCTCGAAGGCCCGGCCAAAGGCGGTGAGGAGCTCGACCACCGGGGCCTCCCTAGAAGCTCACGCCGACGGCCTTCCACTGGGCCAGGATGTCGTCCTTGCCCATGAATCCCTGGTGGCGGGCCAACTCCTTGCCGTCGGCGCCGAAGAAGATCTGGGTGGGGATCATCCGCACGCCGTAGGCGTCGGCGGCGTCGCGGTTCTTCCAGACGTCGATGAACTCCACCTGCATGCGGCCCGAGTACTCGACCTTCAGCCCCTCCAGGATGGGGGCCATCGCCTTGCACGGGATGCAGCCAACCGAGCCGAGGTCGAGGAGGCGGGGTGTGCCGCTGGCGTCGACCGGCGCGTCCGCCCGGGCGACGCTGCTCGAGCGCTGGCAGGCCGGCAGGGCCACCAGCGTCATCAAGCCCAGGGCTAGCACCCCGGCAAAGAACGGCTTCTCCATGTGCGCCTCCTGGAAGCGGGGTCGTCCCGCCGCGCTCCTGGACTAGAGCGCGCCGACGGGCGAACGGTTCATCGCTTAGCATCGATGATCGTCCGCGCCCAGCCTGGCAGGGCGGCCGTGATGTCGCAGGCCCGGTTCCGTCGGGCTGGTCGCAGGCGCCTACTGGCGGTGGCCGCGGGTCACCAACCGGATGAACACGGCCAGGAGCGCGATGAGCGAGGTCCAGACGACGATTGCCAGACCCCACATCTCCCTCTGGGAAGCCAGGTCGGTCATGGCAGGTGCCTAGCGGGGGCGGTTCCGCGGCGCGTGGTCGCCCGGGTGACATGTTGGTGACGAGCGGCGTGAACGGGGTTGCGGCGGTCCGACTGCCATCGTAAGACCACGATTCATGGCGACCCCGCTCAAGAAGTCGGCCTGCGTACCCACGCCTCCGCTGGATGAGACACCGGACTTGCGCCCCATCGAGGGGCCAGAGGCCGATGAGGAGCTGGCCGCGCTCGCCAAGGCCGTGGGCCACCCGGCCCGGGTCCAGATCCTCCGGCTCCTGGTCCGCCGCGAGTCCTGCATCTGCGGAGACATCGTGGACGAGTTGCCCCTGGCCCAGTCCACCGTCTCCCAGCACCTCAAGGTGCTGAAGGAGGCCGGGCTCATCCGCGGCGAGATCGACGGGCCGCGCGTCTGCTACTGCATCGAGCCCCGCACCCTGCGCCGCCTGAAGGCGCTCATCGGCAGCCTCTAGGAGCCCCACCGTGACCCAGCCCGCCGGCGTCGCCGGACGCCTCTCCTTCCTCGACCGCTACCTGACCCTCTGGATCTTCGCCGCCATGGGGGCCGGCGTGGCGCTCGGCTTCGCCTGGCCCGGCGTGGTGCCGCTCCTCGACCGGATGTCGGTGGGGACCACCTCGCTCCCCATCGCCGTCGGGCTGGTGCTGATGATGTACCCGCCCCTCGCCAAGGTCCGCTACGAGGAGCTGCCGCGGGTCCTGAAGGACGTGCGCATCCTCTCGCTGTCGCTGGTCCAGAACTGGATCATCGGGCCGATCCTGATGTTCGTGCTGGCGGTGGTCTTCCTGCGGGACAAGCCCGAGTACATGGTCGGGCTCATCATGATCGGCCTGGCCCGCTGCATCGCCATGGTCATCGTCTGGAACGACCTCGCCGATGGCGACACCGAGTACTGCGCCGGCCTGGTGGCCTTCAACTCGATCTTCCAGGTGCTCTTCTTCTCGGTCTACGCCTGGGTCTTCATCACCGTGCTGCCGGGCTGGCTCGGACTCCAGGGGGCCGAGGTCCACATCACCATCGGGGAGATCGCCCAGAGCGTCTTCATCTACCTCGGCATTCCGTTCATCGCCGGCATCACCAGCCGCTTCGGCCTGGCCGCCTGGAAGGGCGAGGAGTGGTACCGCAAGGTCTTCATCCCCCGGATCTCTCCCATCACCCTCATCGCGCTGCTCTTCACCATCGTCGTCATGTTCTCGCTCAAGGGCGAGACCATCGTGCAGCTGCCCTTCGACGTGGTGCGCATCGCCATCCCGCTGCTCGTCTACTTCGTGGTGATGTTCTTCGTGTCCTTCTTCATGAGCCGGCGGCTCGGCGCGAGCTACGGCCAGACCGCCACGCTCTCGTTCACCGCGTCGTCCAACAACTTCGAGCTCGCCATCGCGGTGGCGGTGGCCACCTTCGGCATGCACCACGGCGCCGCCTTCGCCGCGGTCATCGGTCCGCTCGTCGAGGTGCCTGTCCTCATCGGCCTCGTCAACGTCGCGCTGCGCCTGCGCGACCGCTGGTTCCCCGGCGAGACCGCCCGGCTGGAAGCGCTCAAGAACTGCGCCGGGAGCTTCCCGGCCGCCAACGGGGTGAAGCCGTGAACGAGAAGTCCTGGCAGTCCGAGGCCGCCGAGCTGAAGCGGCTCGCCCCCAAGCACTTCCTCTTCCTCTGCGTCGCCAACTCGGCGCGCAGCCAGATGGCCGAGGGCATCGCGCGCTCCCTGGCGCCCGCCGGCGTGAAGATCTCCTCGGCCGGCTCTAAACCCTCCAAGGTCAACCCGCTCGCCATCCAGGCGCTGGCCGAGAAGGGCATCGACATCACCGGCCACTTCTCCAAGGCCGTGGAGACCATCCCGCCCGGCGACGTGGACGTGGTCATCACGCTCTGCGCCGAGGAGGAGTGCCCGCTCTTCCTGGGCAAGGCGAAGCGCATCCACTGGGGCCTGCCGGATCCGGGCGGCGCGGGCCTGACCGACGCGCAGAAGCTCCAGTCCTTCCGGGACGTCCGCGACGAGCTCGTGCGGCGCCTCTCGGCCGTCTTCGGCCGCTGAACCACGGAGAACGCCATGCCCAAGATCCAGGTCTTCGACCCCGCCATGTGCTGCTCCACCGGCGTCTGCGGCCCGGAGGTTGACCCGGCCTTGGTTCGCTTCGCGGCCGACCTCGAGTGGCTGAAGGAGAACGGCGTGGCCGTGGAGCGCTTCAACCTCTCCCAGGAGCCGGCGGCCTTCGTCGGCAACCCGGAGGTGGTCGCGGCCATGCGCGGACGGGACGACGCCCTCCCGCTCCTGCTCCTCGACGGGAAGATCGTGGCGCAGGGCTCCTACCCGGAGCGGGCGGCCCTGGCTGGCCTCGTCGGCGTCTCGGCGCCGAAGAGCCTCTACACGGAGGCCGTCGCGGAGCTCGTGGCCATCGGAGCGGCCATCGCCTCCAACTGCGAGCCGTGCTTCAGGTTCCACTACGACAAGGCCCGCAAGCTCGGCGTCTCCAAGGAGGACATGGCCCTCGCCGTCACCACCGCCAAGATGGTGAAGGAGTCCCCGGCCCGCGCCGTCGTCGCCCTGGCGGAGAAGTACCTGGGCACGAAGATCGCCACCAAGGAGGGCCCGGACGCCTGCCAGCCTGCGGCGGACGCCACGGCGTCGGCCTGCTGCCCGCCGTCAGAGACCGCGCCGGTCAGCCTCGGCAAGCCCGGCGCCCCCGCCAAGAAGTGCTGCTGAGGGGCCGATGGACCTCGCTAGCGGCGCGACCCGCCACCTCTTCTTCACCGGCAAGGGCGGCGTAGGGAAGACGTCGGTGGCCTGCGCCACCGCGGTGCGCCTGGCCGACCAGGGGCGCCGGGTCCTGCTCGTTTCGACCGATCCGGCCTCCAATCTGGACGAAGTGCTCGGCACGGCCCTTGGCTCCACGCCGACTCCCGTGGCCGGGGTGGCCGGCCTCTCGGGCCTCAACCTCGACCCCGAGGCGGCGGCGCGGGCCTACCGGGATCGGGTGGTTGGCCCCTACCGCGACCTGCTCCCGCCGGCGGCGGTCCGCAGCATGGAGGAGCAGCTCTCCGGCGCCTGCACGGTCGAGATCGCGGCCTTCGACGAGTTCGCCCGGCTCCTCGGCGACCCGGCGGCGACGGCCGCCTTCGACCACGTCCTCTTCGACACGGCGCCGACGGGCCACACGCTCCGGCTCCTCACCCTCCCCTCTGCCTGGACCGGCTTCGTGGACCAGAGCGCCTTCGGGACGAGCTGCCTCGGCCCCTTGGCCGGCCTGGAGAAGCAGCGCGCCCTCTACGAGGCCACGGTGAAGGCGCTCTCCGACCCAGGGAGCACCACCATGGTGCTGGTCTCCCGCCCCGAGACCGCCGCGCTCGCGGAGGCCGCGCGGACCAGCGGAGAGCTCGGCGCGCTGGGCATCACCAACCTCCGGCTCGTCGTGAATGGGCTCTTCGTGGCCCGCGGCGCCGACCCGGTGGCGCTGGCCATGGCGGCGCGTGGCCGAGCCGCGCTGGAGGCCCTGCCGGAGATCCTCAGGCCGCTGCCGCGCTCCACCGTGCCGCTCCGGCCCATGGCGCTGGTCGGGATCCCGGCCCTCCGACAGATCGACGCGCCCATCGACCCGGTCGAGCAGGGGACGAACCCCCTCCCCGAGCTCCCGCTCCTGGCCTCCCTGGTGGACGCCCTGGCAGCCAACCCGCGCGGGGTCATCCTCACCATGGGCAAGGGCGGGGTCGGCAAGACCACGGTGGCCGCCGCCATCGCCGTCGAGCTGGCGCGCCGGGGGCTCAAGGTCCACCTCAGCACGACCGATCCGGCCGCCCATGTGGCTGACGCCGTCGGTCTTCCTCCGCCGGGCCTCACCGTGAGCCGCATCGATCCGGCCGCCGAGACGGCCGCCTACACCGCCGAGGTGCTCGGCTCGGTCGGCCCCGACCTCGATGCCAAAGGGCGCGCCCTCCTCGAGGAGGACCTCCGCTCTCCTTGCACCGAGGAGGTGGCCGTCTTCCGGGCCTTCGCCCGCACCGTGGCCGAGGGGACCGACGCCCTGGTGGTCCTCGACACGGCCCCCACCGGCCACACCATCCTGCTGCTCGATGCCGCCGAGTCCTACCACCGCGAGGTGCTGCGCCAGGGGAGCCGGATGCCCGAGTCGGTGCGCCAGCTCCTGCCGCGCCTCCGCGATCCCGCCTTCACCCGCATCCTCCTGGTGACGCTGGCGGAGGCCACCCCGGTCCACGAGGCGCGGGCGCTTCAGGCTGACCTGGCCCGGGCTGGTATCGCGCCGTTCGGCTGGGTTGTGAACCAGAGCCTGTCCCCCGTCGCCACGCGGGATCCCGTGCTGTCCGCTCGCCGCGAAGGGGAGCGGCCGTACCTCGACGAGGTTAAGGGCACCACCTCGAGGTTCGCGGTCGTGCCTTGGTTGACCGAGGTGCCGCACGGCGCCGCTGGGCTGGAAGCCGTCACCCGGGCGGCCTGAGACACCCCACCTCTGGAGAGGAACCATGCGATGAGCGAACCCCTCTACAACGTGCTGTTCCTCTGCACCGGCAACTCCGCCCGGAGCATCATGGCGGAGGCGGTGCTCAAGCGGCTCAGCCATGGCCGCTTCGCGGCCTTCTCGGCCGGCAGCCACGCGACCGGCGTGGTGCACCCCCTCGCGCTCCAGGCGCTGGAGCGGATGAAACTCCCGACCACCGGATTCCGCAGCAAGAACTGGGACGAGTTCGCTGGCGCCGGGGCACCGCCGCTCCACTTCGTCTTCACCGTCTGCGACAAGGCGGCTGGCGAGGTCTGCCCCGTCTGGCCCGGGCAGCCGATCACCGCGCACTGGGGAGTCGAGGACCCCGCCGCCGTGGTGGGCAGCGACGAAGTCCGTCAGGCCGCCTTCACGACCGCGCTCCGGACCCTGACCCGGCGCATCGAGCTGTTCCTCAACCTCCCGCTGGAGAAGCTCGACAACCTCGCGCTCAAGGAGAGGTTGTCGGCCATCGGCAGGGAGTAGGCGGCGAGGAAATTTCGGCACGGCGCCGAGGCGCATTCAACCGGCCCGACTCACGTCCGGATTCGCGCCCCCCGGTCCGCGCCGACTGCAAGCGGTTCCACGTCAAGGCCTCCTGACGCACACGATGTGCGCCTGCCCCGTAGGCACGGCTGAGACGACGACCCCGCCCGCGCACCACCCGCACCGGTAGATCGCCGGCGTCGTGGGGCTCGAGTTGGGCCAGAAGGCCAGGCCGGGCTCCAGGCACTGGTGGAGGGCCGTCACCTCGGCCTCCGTGCACGAGCCGGCCAGCGGGAGATCGCCGTTGGTGTCGCAGCTCACCTCGACGAACCCTGTGGTCGTCCCGACTGCGCTGGAGCGGTAGTAGATGTCACCGCGGGAGGCGTAGAGACCACCGTTGGCCGGGCCGGGCGGCCCCTGGATCCCCTGCTGGCCCTGGAGACCCTGCTGCCCGGGATCGCCCGGGTCACCCTTGGGGCCCTGCGATCCCTGGAGTCCCTGCGTGCCAGGGTCGCCCTTGGGACCGGGAGGACCTTGCGGCCCGGCACTGCCCTGGCATGACGCGATGAGCGCCACGAGGAGTGCCCAAGTTGCGAGCTTGATGGTGGTCATCCGGTGCCTCCTCAGTGGTGAATGGTCCTGGCCAGGTTCAGGCTCCCTGGGACGATGTTCGGCTCTCCGATGGGTGTCGTGCCGGAGATTGGCTGCGTCGTCAGCTGGAACGTGCCCGTGAGGACGTCGTCTCCGGCGGCCAGGAACCGCTGGAATCTGGTCCCAGCCCAGGTCGTCGGCGCATCGGTCTGCATGCAGCGGCGCAGCTCCGCATCGTACTGGCATCAGATCGACGCACCCTCCGACGTCTTGGTCCAGGCGTCCTCGACCAGGTACTCGAAGCTCGACCCATTCCAAGGCAACAGGTAGGTGCGCGCCGGCATGCTCGCCGGTCGCCCGAAGTAGATGGCCACCAGGCCGGGCGCACCCGCTGCCGCCGGTGGCACCACCACCTGGGTCGGGCCGACCTGCTGCGCGGGGGAGCTGTCCCAACCCTGTGCCTGGTTGTAGGCGAAGCTCGTGAGGCCTCCCTGGCCGACGATGGGCACGTCCGTCACCGGCGTCTGGGCGTGCGGCGGCGATGTCCCGCATCCGGCGCCGGCCGAACCGCCAAGGAACAGCACTGGGGTCGCTCCGCCGCACGTCGGCGCGCTCGTGCAGACAGTCCGGCTCGGCGTGTAGCTCCGAGTGCCCAGCGAAGCTCCGGAGGTCCCGACCCAGGACTCCCGGGCCGTCCATCCGTCGGGAACGGTCGGCAGGGTCAGCGCCACGGGTACCGGCGCCGGGTTCGAGACGAGGAACCGCACGAGCCGGACCCGCTCCTCGGGAAGGAAGGACACGAGGTTGACGTTGAACAGGCTGGCGTACAGTCCGCTCGCGATCGTGTACGGGTACGTGCTCTTGGGGTCGTTCTTGAACTGGTAGCTCCCGTCCTCCACGGCCGCAACGGGGTCGCCGATGAGGTGGAAGTCGAACGACACGAGCACCGCGCTCGTGGAGTTGCCAGCCACGTCGGAGATGGTGACGGTCACGGAGACCTTTGCTGGACCTGCCAGCGCCGCAAGCCCGGGCACCAGGGCTGCACTCAGGGGCAGATCCCAGTACTGGCGGCCAGGATCGATGCGCGGGCTCGCCCAGAGCGCTCCCGACGCAGGCGCACCGCTGCACGTCGGGCAGTCAAAGGCGATGGAGTAGGTGGCTTGCGCGATTGGCGCGTCCACGCCTTCGACGTAAGCGTTCCAGAACTGGAGCACCGGGATGTTGCCGACGTTTCCTCCGCCAAGGTCCTCGAGCTCCGCCTGTGTCGGCGGCGCGGTCCACCCGAGTCGGGCGGGTGTCTTGTATACGGCGCCCCCAGCCGCCGGGATCCTGATCGGCCCCGTGCCAGCGAGGCGGTAACGTGCCGGCGTCACGGCCAGGCCCGAGGGATCCGCCGCCAGGGTCATGCCGCGCTCGTCCCAGTACCCACTCCCATCGGCGGCGTAGCCGATGGCAGGGCCCACAACGTCGGAGATCACGACGGCTGTGAGCTCGTACGGCGCTCCGACGTAGCGACCCGAATTCGGAACCGCCCTGGTCTGGTCCTCGGACCAGGCCGTGATGACGTTGGGGCCCGGCGCCAGCGGCAGATCGAGCGACCAGGTCCCATCAACCTGCTGCGAGGCCTGGACCGGTAGCCCGCTGCCGACGGTGGCCAGCACCCGACCGACGCCGCTCTGTCCATCGGTCGCCGCCACCACCAGGTGGACGCTCGAGTGCGCGACGGCCTCGGGCGGCAGGGTCACCCAGGCCACGAGCGGCGGGGTGTGATCGACGACGGAGCTGAGGTCTCCGCTCGGTGGCTCCGCGAAGAGGTCGGAGGCGTCCTGAACCATGGAGGCGTAGACCTTCGCGGCGAGGAGGTCGGTCTCGGTGATCCCGCTCAGGTTCCTGGACCCCCGGATCCAGGTGTCGAGCGCCTTGGCGAGCGGGAGGCGAAGGCTCTGGGCGTCGAGGGGCACGGGCTGTGCGCCCTCCACGATGAGCTGGACTCCGCCCGCGCCGCGTCCGTCGAGGATGGCGTCGGCGTCAAGGTCGGCGCCGAACAGCTTGAGCAGCGAGCCCGCGGTCTGCCCTGGCGCCCCGGGTGAGTACCCGGCCTGGGCGCTGAGGTCGCGAGCCAGCTGGTGCAGCGCCACGTCGAAGATTCCGGCCAGCGCGGCCGGGTCGAGCGACCTGCTCGCCGTCGAGAGCGAGCTGGGTTCCACGGCGCGGAACGCGGTGCTCGCCCACACCGTGGATGGCGCGATGTGCGAAGCCAGCAACGGATCGCGTTGGCCCAGCGCCTCCCGGATGGTCGTCGCCCTCGGGTGGCCCGGATGGAGCCCTCGGGCGGTCGCCAGCGCCGCGTGGTCCGCCAGGGTCGTCAGCATGGTCACGGGTACCGGCCCGGTCGCGCCCCCCGGCGACGTTGAGAGGTAGGAGGTGAGGACCGCGTCCACAGGCCATGGCGAGGACGTGGGCACCGCACCGGGCGCCACGGTCAGGGTTGGATCCAGGTACGACGCGCCAGCGCCCGAGACCACGATCTGGATCGGCCCGGAGTAGGGCAGCAGCTTGACGGTCGCCAGCCCTTTGCTGTCCGTCGGACCTCCGACGTGGAGACGATCGTCAGGAACCGCGGCGATCCGATCGCGGCCAGCGCGATCGCGGGGTGACGAGAGGACGCCGGCCGGAAGGCCGGCGCCGTCGTTTGAGGGCTACTCGGTGTCCTGATCGGAGCGCTTGGATTTGCCGGTGATGCGGACGAGCAGGCTCTTGTGGACGAGGCGGTCTGCGATGGCGACCGCGGCGGCGGAGTTGTGGAAGAGCTTGCCCCAGTCCTTGAACGGTAGGTTCGTGGTGACGATGGTGGAGCCGCGCTGATAGCGGCGGTTGAAGACCTGGTAGAGCAGGTCGGCGCCGCGGGCGTCGAAGCTGAGGTAGCCGAGCTCGTCGATGAGGAGGAGGTCGGGCGAGGTCCAGGCGAGCAGGCGGCGGTGGAGGGTGTTGCGGGCCTGCCTAGCGACGAGGTCGTTGACCAGGTCGGCGGCGAGGACGAAGCGGACGCGGTAGCCGCGGAGGCAGGCGAGCTGGCCGATGGCGTTGGCGAGGTGGGTCTTGCCGACGCCGGAGGGGCCGACGAAGACGCAGTTGGTCCGCTCGCGGACGAAGTCGAGGCTGGCGGCGCGCATGACGACATCGCGGTCGATCTGCTTGGGGTACTTGAAGTCGTAGGCGTCGAGGGTGGTGAGCGGGAAGATGCCGGACCGCTTCAGGGCGGTGCGAGCGCGCAGCTCGACCTGGACGCGGAGCTCCTCGCGCATGAGGTGGTCGAGGAGCGTGGTGGGCGGCTCGCTCCTGGCGATGACCTTCTGGGACGTCGGGCCGAGGAGATCGGCGGCGTGGTCGAGGCCGAGGGCGCGCAGGGTCTCCTCGAGGGAGAGCGCGCCGAGGTCACTCGAGATCTGGCTCGGCGGGCGCGGCGGGAGCATCGAAGAGGGCATCGTAGGTCTCCAGTTCGTGAGGTTGGACGTCGAAGGCGTCGGCGGTGGCGTTGCCGGTGACGATGGGCTCCGGGGGCTCAGCGAGGCCGCGGGCGAAGCGCGCCTGGTCGATACAGGTGCGGACGTAGCGGGCGCCGAAGGTGCGAGCGGCGAGCGCCCGGGCGATGCCCTCGGCGAGATCGGCGGGGCCGTACAGGGCGAGCAGCCGCGTGAGCTTCTTCACCTCGTTCTCGAGGTCGATGCGGCGGCGGGCCACCTCCTGGAGGTAGACGCGGGCCTCGCCGGAGAGGGCGGCGATGCGGTCCTTGCGGCGGGGGCCGACGGCGCCCTTGCGCCGCTCGAGGAGCTTGGCGACGTGGGCCGGGTCCTCGACGTGGCGGTGGCGGTCCCAGCTGCGGGCGTGCGCGGCGACCTCGCCGCCGTCGAGCAGGACCCGCACCATGTCGTCGGTGGCGCGGACCACGACGGACTTGCCGACCACCTCGGGCGGGACGGAATAGGTGTTGGCGTCGAGCCGGACGCGGGCCTCCTTAGAGACGATGGCCGGGATGAGCAGGTCGGCGTCGAAGGGCCGCTCGGGCAGCGCCCGGAGGCGGGCCCGCTCGACGAGGAGTCGATCGGCCGGGCGCTCGCGGGTGGTGGCGTGGAGGCGCTGGTTTGCGGTGTCGTCGCGCCACCTGGCCGCCTGCTCGCGCAGGTCGACGAGCGACGAGAAGGTGCGGCCGTAGAAGAAGGACTGGCGGAGGTACCGGATGTTCGACTCGACGCGCCCCTTGGCCTCCGGGTAGCGCACTGGCGCGGCGGTAGGCTCGAAGAGGTAGTGGCCGGCGAACGCCAGGAAGCGCGGGTTGAACTGTACGGTCGAGCCGACGTGGTGAAGGACGACGGACTTCAGGTTGTCGTAGAGGCAGCGCTTGGGGACGCCACCAAAGAACTCGAGGGCGCGGCGGTGCATGGCGAGGAAGGTCTCCATGCGCTGGTCGAGGCTGAAGTCGACGAACATCGCCCGCGACCAGGAGAGGACCATCACGAAGGCCGAGAGGGGCCGCTGGGCGCCGCCGACGCGGAGGTGGCCGAAGGAGCCCCAGTCGACCTGGGCCTGCTCGCCCGGCTCGACCTCGACGCGCAGGTAGACCTTGCGCGGCCTGGGCTGCCGGACCTTGGCGACGTACCGGCGCAGGACCGCGATGCTCTTGTCGTAGCCGCGCTCGCGCAACTCGGCGAGGAGTCGGGTGCCGGTGAGCTCGGGGTAGTCGGTGATCCGCTCGATGATGTAGGGCTTGAAGGGGTCGAGCGCGCTCGGTGGTGGGCCGGCGGGGGCCGGGGGTGCGTCTCCAAGTGTGCGCCGGACCGTGGAGTGGTGGACTCCGAAGCGCCGGGCGACCGTCTCGATGCACCAGCGATCGACGAGGACGAGTCGGCGCATCTGGGCGCGCATCTCGGGGGTGATCACTTGAGCCCCGTGGCGGCCAGGGTGATGAGTCGGCGGGCCCGGCGGAAGTCCTCGACGCCGTCGAGGGTCCGATCGGCGAGCGGGGCCGACGCGGGCGAGACCCACTCGACGTCGATGAGGGGGCTCCCCAGGTCACCCAGGATGAGCGACCACCGCTCGGGATGGCGCTGGACGTCCTCGGCGTCCGCATCGAGCACAGCGCAGAGCGGGAGGCCGTACCAGGCCACCAGCGCCTCCAGGAGCAGCCCCAGCGCCCGCGGCTCGTTGGGCAGGGCCGGGAGCCGGGCCTTCAAGGCCGCGCCGCAGCGGAACTCCGACAGCATGAGCCGCGTCGAGTCGCGGCGCGGCTCGATGGAGAGCCAGAGGGACGACATGAAGGACCACCTCCACGCGCCGTGACATCGGCGCGGAGGCGACCTGTACCGGGCAAGACCCTCGCCCGGAACCCTGATGCGTCACGCGGAAACGGCACCGAGCCCGATAGGCCCGAGCCCTGTCGGCGTGGTCGGCCTTGCCCTCGGCGCTCGCCTGGTGGCGCCGGCCGGCCTCCCGGACCTGCTCGCGGCGGGCGCCCTCCTTGCACGTCACCGAGCAGTACCGGTGGCCCCGATCACACGACCTGCAGATCTGGAATTCAGCGCCGCAGCGCCGGCAGCACCGGTCCCGAAGCTCCTCCACCCGACCTCGCGGGCGGAAGAAGTCTCGACAGGCGACCTGAGCCGGATCATCATCTCGACCGAGACGAAGCGGCTCCACCCGCGGGGCGATCCGGCTGCCACCGGGTCGCCCGTCTCATTCCACCAGCCCACCGAGCGTCAGGCCGCCCAGCAGGGGTCGCCAGTTTCCAGCCACGGCCGGAACCCGCGCCCCCCCGCGCTCGCCACGATCGGCCTCCCGCGGTTCGCGGCGATCGTCTCCACCGCAAGTGCCTCCATCCCCTATGAGACCGAGGTCGATGCGGCCCTGGCCGAGACCGCCGCTATCTACCCGGCTCCGAAGGCGCTCGTCGTCGCCGTGATCTCCGTTGAGAGCGGCTTTCGCCCAAGAGCAGCTTCTCCCGCTGGCGCGAAGGGGCTCATGCAGCTCATGCCGAGCGCGGCGCGGCGGACTGGCATCGACGGGCAGCACATCTTCGATCCGGCGCAGAACATCCTCGGCGGCGTGCGTTTACTCGCCGTCCTCCTCCGCCACTACGATGGTGACGTCGTCTCAGCGCTCGTGGCGTACAACGCCCGGCCGCGGCGAGTCTTCTCGCCTGTCCCCCGCAACGGCGAGACTCCTCAGTTCGTCTGGAAGGTCTTGTCCCGGACGAGGTCGTTCGAGTTGATGCTGTCGACGCCACGATCGGACGAGAAGTCAACGCCCGAGAGCAAGGCCAGGCTGGGGCCGCACCGTCAGGTGTCCCTTCTATCTGAGCGGTGAATGCGCTCGCCTCAGGAGATGCGCCAGGTCCTCGGCGATGCTCCGCGGGTCCTGGTGAAGCTCTCCTCTCGTTCGCACCGTACGGCCGGTAGGTGATGGATTCAGTGTGGCGCCAGAGGGTCCGGTCACCTCTGCGACGCCCTCGACAGGGCCGACCGGCGCTGGGGCTCGGCTCGCAGCATCCGGAGCCCATTGAACACGACCAGGAGCGAGGCGCCCATGTCGGCCGCGATGGCGCCCCAGAGCGTCGCGACGCCGGCGAAGGCGAGCGCGGCGAAGAGCGCCTTCACGCCGAGCGAGAACGCGACGTTCTGGCGCACGACGGAGAGCATCCGCCGCGAGTGCGCGACCAGCCACGGGAGCTTCGTGAGGTCGTCGGCCATGAGGGCGATGTCTGCGGTCTCGATGGCCGTGTCCGAGCCGGCGGCGCCCATCGCGATGCCGATGGTGGCCCGGGCCATTGCGGGAGCGTCGTTCACGCCATCGCCCACCATGGCGACGGTGCCGTGGCGCGCGACGAGGGCGTCCACGGCGGCGACCTTGTCCTCCGGGAGGAGTTCCGCCATCACCTCGTCGATGCCGAGTCCGGCGGCGATCCTGCGCGCGGTCTCCTCGTTGTCGCCGGTGAGCATCACCAGGGTCCCCACGCCAGCGCGCCTCAGCTGATGGAGCGCCTCCTTCGCCTCTGGCCGGATCGCGTCGGCGAGGGCGATGAGACCGCAAACGTGGTCCTCGCTCCCGATCGCCACCACCGTTCGGCCGCCGTCCGCGAGCTCTTCGGCCAGCGCGTGGACCTCCGGAGATTCGGCGCCGCTCTCGTCGAGGACCCGGTGCGATCCGAGCCAGTACGGCCGGCCTCCGACGCTTCCGGTGACACCTCTCCCAGGGAGGGCCCGCACCCCGTCGGCGGGTGAGACTGCCACCCCCCGGGTCCTCGAATGGTCGAGGATCGCCTGCGCGATGGGATGCGTGCTGCGCGCCTCGAGCGCCGCCGCCCGGGCCAGCAGCTCGTCGTCGGAGTGGCCGTTCATCGCAACGACCTTCTCCACGCGCGGCCGCCCCAGGGTGAGGGTCCCCGTCTTGTCGAAGGCGATCGCGCCCAGCCGTGCGGGCACCTCCAGGTGCTCCCCTCCCTTCACCAGGACGCCGCCGCGTGCCGCCGCCGCGAGGGCGGAGACGACCGTGACCGGCGTGGAGATGACCAGCGCGCACGGGCAGGCGATGACCAGGAGCACGAGAGCGCGGTAGATCCAGCTGGACCAGTCCGCGCCGAGGAGCAGCGGTGGCCCCAGGAGCACCGCGGCGGCGGCGGCCATCACGGCCGGCGTGTAGTACGCGGCGAATCGATCCACCCACCGCTCGACCGAGGCCCGTCGACTCTGCGCCTCGTCGACCATTCGCACGACGTGGGCGAGCGTGGTCTCCTGGGCAGGCTTCAGGTTCTCGGCCTCCAGCGCGCCATCGCCGTTGACGGTCCCTGCGAACACCAGCGCGCCGCGGACCTTCGTGGCGGGCGCGCTCTCCCCGGTGATGGCCGCCTCGTTCACCGCGGTCTCTCCCGCGAGGACCCGGCCGTCCAATGGAATCCGCTCGCCAGGATGGACGACGAACACCGCGCCCACCGGCACGCGCTCGGGTGGGACCTCGGACTCGCTCCCGTCCGCAGCCTTCACCCGGGCCGTGACGGGGGAGAGGTCGAGCAGTGAGGCGATCGCGCGGCGCGCCCGGGCGGCGCTCCAGCTCTCCAGCGCCAGCGACGTGGCGAACAGGAACGAGACGGTCGCCGCTTCCAGCCAGTCCCCCAGACCGACGGCCCCCACCACCGCGATCGTCATGAGGAGGTTCATGTCCGGGCGCAAGCGCCGGACCGCGAGCACTGCCTTGGGGAGCACGACCCACAGGCCGAGCAGCACGGCCATGGCCTCCGAGGCGTGCGCCAGGGTCCGCTGACCTGCCCACGCCTCCAGGCCGAACCCCAGCGCGGTCAGCGCGCCGCTCGAGCTCGCGAACGCGGTGAGGCGAACGCGGCGCGTGTCCTCTGGGGCAGCGGCGGGCGTTCCGCCGATCCACACCTCGGCGCGCATGCCGGCCCTGTCCACCGCATCGATGACCACCTCGGCGGGGACCTCCGCGCTGGCCACAACCATCCGCCCGTTGAGCACGTCGAAGGCGAGGTTCTCGGCCCCCCCCACGACAGGGCCCACGGACGCCCTGAGGGCGGCGACCTCCTCGGCGCAGTCCAGTCCGAACACGCGAAACGTGGTGCGGCGGCCCACCACGGGCGGTCGGTCGGCCGCCACCTCGGCCGTGCATCCACCCTCCCGGCCGCAACCACAGCTCCGTTCCTCGCGCTCGACTCGCATTCGGTTGTCTCTCCCCGGAAGCCCTCGGCTCTCGAGATACCATCCACCCTGTAGCGGCTACAGGGTCAACACCCCTGGTCGCGCATAGCCACGCGATGAACTGAGACGGCGCCGGCGCTAGGATGGGAGGGAAGCGCGAGCCGCGCATGGAGGCGGGGCACGATGCAGATCGGAGAACTGGCCAGGAGCACCGGCACGCAGGTCGAGACCATCCGCTTCTACGAACGCGAAGGGCTCCTTCCCGCGCCCTCCCGTTCGGCGGGCAACTACCGGGTGTACGGCGATGCTCACGTGGAGCGGCTGTCGTTCATCCGGCACTGCCGCAGCCTGGACATCGCCCTCGATGAGATCCGCGTCCTGCTGCGGTTCAAGGACGTGCCGTCCGAGAACTGCGAGGAGGTGAACGCCGTCCTCGACGCCCACATCGGGCACGTGGCGGCTCGGATCGGCGACCTGCGAAAGCTCGAGCGGCAGCTCCGGTCGCTTCGCAGGATGTGCCGGCAGGCGCAGGACGCCGCTCACTGCGGCATCCTCGCAGGGTTGAGCAAGCCTGCCCGGAGGACTGGGGCGACGCGGAGCGCCGTAGGCCATGTACGCGGCGCTCACGACGTCCGCGGGCGGGCGCGTCGAGGGTGAGTCGGAACAGCGGCGGCACCAACCAGCGAGGAGACGCGCGCCACCCAGGTCTCCGGCGTGTTCCAGGAGATCGTGCCGCCAAACCCTCGACGGCAAGAACCTGTTGTGCGTCTCCCCATCGGTGAGCCCTATGGGGATCCCCAACGTCGGGAAGAGCGTCGTTCGGCGTGTTGACCGGCAAGTACCGTCACGGTCTCCACCTACCCGGGGACGACCGTCGAGGTGGCCCGCAGGACCGCGAGCATGGAGGGTGGGCCCGGCAGGTGATGGACACGCCCGGGACCAACAACCTCACCGCCTTCGGCGCCGCCGCGTGGGCCTCGCTCCCCCTGGGCGACCAGCACAGATCAATGCGGCCATCGAGTCTGCGTCTCGCTTGAGCAAGACCAGCCGACCATTGACCTACCAGAATCAGCGCATGGCGCCTAACGGGTCCATGCGCACCCAGGATTAGACACTCGTCGATCCGGCCGTGGTCGCAACATCCATTGTTTCGCACCGCTCGAGCCCGCCGATGGGCCCTCGCGCTGGGTGGCATTCCGGAGCATCACGTTCTTCGATTGGTCGGGGGCTCCCTGGTCGAGCCCGGCGGTATCTTGACGTGCATCAATGACGCGGAGTCGGCTGCTTGATACTTCGTCTCACGTGGCCCCAGCAAGGCACCCCAACTCGACCCCAAGGAGCCAACCTTGCACCGCCCGCCTCTCGCCCTCGCCCTCTTCCCCGCCCTGCTCTTGGCCGCCTCTCCGTCGCCCGCCTTCGCCGCCAACGGGCCTATCCAAGACAACAGTTTCCTCGTCGAGGAGGCCTACAACCAGGAACCCGGCGTCATCCAGCACATCAGCGCGTTCAACCGAGCGCCGCGGACCGGAGAGTGGGCTTACTCGTTCACCGAGGAATGGCCGGTCCTCGGGCAGACGCACCAGGCCAGCATCACGATCAACGCCGCCGGGCTGCGCTCGCCGAGCCGCTCGGGCCTTGGCGACGTTGCACTCAACTACCGATGGCAGGCCGTCGGGGACGGCAATGCCACACTGGCCATCTCCCCCCGGGTGACCCTGCTCCTGCCCGGCTCGACTTCGACCCCGGGGCTCGGCAGCGGCGGATCCGGGCTTCAGCTGAACGTCCCCATGAGCGCCACCCTCTCCGAGCGGATCGTCTCCCACACCAACGTCGGCGGCACCTATGTTCCATCGGCGCCTGCCGCCGGTGGTGGGCATGGTCGGACGGCGACCATCTCCTTGGGCCAGAGCGTCATATGGCTCGCGCACCAGAACCTCAACTTCCTCGCTGAGGTGGTCTACGCCTCCACGGAGCCCCCTGGTTCAGCCGGTACGGGCCGGGTGACGAGCCTGACGGTCAACCCGGGCCTGCGCGCGGCGGTGAACTTCCCGAACGGGCTCCAGATGGTACCTGGCGTGAGCCTGCCAATCGGCTTGGGTCCGAGCCGCGGTGAGCGGGCGGTCTTCTTCTACTTGAGCTTCGAGCATGCATTCAGACTTGCCGGCCCAGCGGACGAATCGCTCGCAGCCAACCGATGATGCCGGCGTGCAACCACGCGAGCGATGAGGGTCCACGGCAGGGGGCGCCGGATCGGGGCGCCGCGACCTGATGGACCGCAGGTTCATGCCGGCCACCTCGATGCTGCCGTAGGCCGGCTTGCGCTCACAGCGCCCCGACGTTATGGTCCCAGCGCGAATGCGGCTCCTCTTGATCACGTGGCTGGCGGTGGGGTTGGCGCCCGGTCTCGGCGAAGTCGCCGAGACGATGGTGCACCTGACCACCTCCCAGCACCTTGCCCACTCGGACGCCGACCATGGCGATCTGGGCGATCAAGGGGACGAGCACGGGTGCGGTACCACCCAGCATCACTGCCGCTGCTGCGCCTCGCAAGTGGTGGCCGCGGCGGCGCCGGCCGAGGTGCTCGGCGTGACCTCCCGGTGCGGCGACCAGCCCACCTCCGCCGGCACCCTGGCGTCGCTCCACGAGCCGACGCCGCCGTACCGCCCTCCCATCCTCGCGTAGCGAACGTCGTCGAGGCCGCGCCGTCCTGGCGCGGTCTCCGTTTGCGTCGCGGCGTGCCGCGCTTCGCCTGGCTCGATGCCCGGCGCGGCGCCGCGCGCCGTTCTCCGCCGCCATTGAGGAGTGCCGATGTCACCTTCCCGCTTCTTCCTCCTGGCGCTGCTCGTGCTCCCAGCCGGGGCCCGTGCCGCGCCCACCCTCACGCTCGATCGCGCCCTGTCGCTCGCGCTCGACCAGAACCCCGGCCTCCTGGCCCTGCAGTCCGAGGTGGCCGCCTCGCGCGCCCGCCTCGAGGGCGCCTCCCTGCTGCTGCAGTCCAACCCGGAGCTGGAGGGCGCCGCCGGGCCCCGCTCCACGGCCGGCACCCGCGGCACCGACTTCTCCGTCACCCTCTCCCAGCGCCTCGAGCTCTTCGGCCAGCGCGCCGCGAGGTCGGACGCCTCCCGCGCCCTCCTCGGCTCGGCCGAGGCCCGCCTCGCCGGCCGCCGCGTCGAGGTCGCCGCCGAGGTCCGCGAGGGCTTCGGCCGCTGGCTCGGCGCCCGCCAGCGCGACCGCATCGCCGCCGAGGCCCTCGACCTCGCCCGGCAGGCCCTGGCCGCCGCCGAGACCCGCCAGGCCGCCGGCGCCGCCTCCCGCATCGAGGTCAACGCCGCCCGCGCCGTCCTCGGCCGCGCCGCCAGGGAGCGCTCCGCCGCCGCCCTCCGCCTCGCCTCCGCCAAGGCCGGCCTCCTCCTCCTCCTCGGCCTCGACCCCGCCGAGCCGGCCGAGCCGGAGGGCGACCTCGCCCTCGAAGCGCCCGGTCCCGTGGTCGCCACCGACACCCTGGTCCAGCAGGCCCTCGCCCTGCGTCCGGACCTCCAGGCCGCCCGCCTGGAGGTCGACGCCGCCGCCGCCGAGCACCGCCTCGCCGGGCGCGAGGCCCTGCCGAACCCACGCCTCGGCGTCTCCTACGCCGAGGAGGGCGACCCGACCAACCCCGCCAGGATCACCCAGGCCATCCTCGCCTTCGACCTGCCCCTCTTCAACCGCAACCAGGCGGCCCGCGGCGTCGCCGCCGCCCGCCAGCAGCAGGCGGCCCGCGCCCTCGAGGCCCTCACCCGCTCGGTCCGCGCCGAGGTCGCCCTCGCCGCCAGCCGCCTCGCCTCCGCCCAGGCCGCCGCCCAGGCCTACGCCGGCGGCCTCCTCGCCGGCCTCGAGGAGAACATGCAGCTCGTCACCGAGGCCTACCGCGCCGGCAAGGTGGACTTCTTCCAGCTCCTCGTCATCCGCCGCGAGACCCTCGAAGCCAGGAACGGTTACGTCGACGCGCTCGAGGAGCTCCTGGCCGCCAAGGCCGGCCTCTCGCGCGCCATCGGGAGCATCCCATGAACAACGCACTCTGGCTCGCCGCCCTCTCCTCCTCCCTCCTCCTCGCCTGCGACCCAAAGCCCGCACCCAAGGCCGTCGCACCGGCGGCCCCGGACGCAACCGCCCCCGCGCCGGCCGCCGAGGGCGCGGCCGCCGCAGAGGGTACGAGGACGATTCAGCTCACCCCGGAACAGGTGCGCACGGCCGGGATCGCCACCGCGTTGGTGGAGACACGCACCGAGAGCGCCCCCATCCAGGCCACCGCGACCATCGAGCCAGCCGCCGATCGCCAGGCTCGCGTCGGGGCACGGGTCTCGGGCCGCATCTCATCGTTGCGGGCAAAGGTCGGCGATCAGGTGAGGGCCGGCCAGGCCCTGGCTTTCATCGACTCGCCGGAGCTCGGACGGGCGCGCGCCGACTTCCTGGCCGCCCTCGCCATGGCGAACTTGACCAGGGAGACGGCCGATCGGGAGAAGTCGCTCTTCGAGCGGAACATCAGCGCCGAGCGGGAGTGGCGGGAGGCGGAGGCGCAGGCGATCAAGGCGCGGGCCGACAAGGAGGCGGCGGAGAACCGGCTGCACGCCCTCGGCGTGACCGACGCCGAGCTCCCCGAAATGAAGGTCGACCAGCACCTGGGCTCGTCGATGGCCATCTCCTCGCCCATCGCTGGGGTGGTGGTCGAGGCCAGCGGGACCCTCGGCCAGATCGTCGAGCCGAAGGACACCATCTTCACCGTGATGGACCTCCGGAGCGTCTGGCTCCAGGTCGAGATCTACGAGCAGGACCTGGCCCAGGTCCGCGTCGGCCGGCGCGCCGTCGTGCACCTCAAGGCGGCGCCCGGCGAGGAGTTCTCCGGGGCCGTGGAGAGCGTCGGCGCCCTCGTCGACACGAAGTCGCGCACCGCCAGGGTGCGCATCGTGCTCGACAACGCGCGCGGCGTGCTCAAGCCGGGCATGTTCGCGACCGTCTCCATCCAGGGCACGTCCGGGGACCGCCGCCGCGGCCTGTTCGTCCCGTCCGCCGCGGTGCAGCGGCTGGGCGGCGGCCACGCGGTGTTCGTGGCGCGCGCCGAGAACGCCTTCGAGCCGCGCCCGGTCGAAGTGGCCCCGAGCGGGGGCGAGTGGATCGAGGTCGTCCGCGGCCTGGTGGCCGGGGAGCGGATCGTGACCAACGGCTCCTTCTCCCTCAAGTCCGAGCTCAAGAAGGACGAGCTGGGCGGGGAGGAGTAGCCCCATGATCGAACGGATCCTGGAGTGGTCGCTCAAGAACCGCTTCCTCGTCTTCCTCATGACCGGGCTCCTGGTGGTGGGCGGGCTCGCCGCGATGCGATCCCTGCCGATCGACGCCTCGCCCGACGTCACCAACGTCCAGGTGCAGGTCCTGACCTCGTCGCCGGCGCTCGGCCCCGAGGAGGTCGAGCGTTTCGTCACCACGCCCGTGGAGCTCGCCATGAGCGGCCTGCCGGGGCTCGAGGACGTGCGGTCGGTCTCCAAGTTCGGGCTCTCGTCGGTGACCCTGGTGTTCAAGGAGGGGACGGACATCTACTTTGCCCGCCAACTCGTGAACGAGCGCCTTCAGGCGGCGCGAGAGTCCATTCCACCCGGATACGGTGAGCCAGAACTCGGGCCCATCACCACCGGGCTCGGCGAGATCTTCCAGTTCGAGGTGCGCGGCGAGGGCAAGAGCCCGATGGAGCTCCGCACGATCCTGGAGTGGGAGATCGCGCCACGCCTTCGGCGCATCCCGGGCGTCATCGAGGTCAACTCCTTCGGCGGCGAGCTGAGGACGTACCAGGTCCAGGTCCGGCCCGATGACCTTGCCCGGCATGGCCTCGCGATCACCGACGTCTTCCAGGCGCTCGAACGCAACAACGCGAACGCGGGGGGCGCCTACCTCGAGAAGAACGGCGAGCAGTACGTGGTCAGGGGCGAGGGGCTCATCCAGTCCCTCGACGACATCCGGGACATCGTACTGTCGGCCGACCGGTCGGGAACACCCATCTACGTCCGGCAGGTCGCCGACGTCGCCTTCGCGCCGGTCGTCCGGCAGGGCGCCGTGACCCGAGACGGGCGAGGGGAGGCCGTGGCGGGCATCGTCATGATGCTCATGGGCGCGAACGCCCGCCAGGTGGTCGGCGACGTCAAGGAGGCCATGAAGTCGATGAAGCCGGCGCTCGCGAAGCTGGGCGTCGAGGCAGACCCCTTCTACGACCGGACCGAACTCGTCCAGAAGACCATCAGCACCGTCGCGCGGAACCTGGTCGAGGGCGGGATTCTCGTCATCGTCATCCTCTTCCTCATGCTCCGCAACCTGCGGGCCGGCCTCATCGTCTCGTCGGTCATCCCCCTCTCGATGCTGGCGGCCTTCATCGGCATGCGATGGTTCGGGGTATCGGGCAACCTGATGTCACTCGGCGCCATCGACTTCGGACTCATCGTCGACGGCAGCGTCATCGTCGTCGAAAACGCTGTGCGCATGGTCGCCGAGCGCTCCCACCAACTCGGTCGGCCGGTGACGACCGACGAGCGGAACGGGCTCGTGCTCCGAGCCAGTCGCGAGGTGCTCCGCTCGGCGACTTTCGGCGTTGCGATCATCGCGATCGTCTACCTCCCCATCCTCTCCCTCGTCGGCGTGGAGGGAAAGATGTTCCGACCGATGGCGCTGACCGTGCTCTTCGCGCTGGCGGGGGCGCTGGTCCTGGCCCTCACCTTCATCCCGGCGCTCGCCTCGGCGCTGCTCCCCGCGCGCATCTCGGAGAAGGAGAGCTTCATCGTCGCGGCGGCGCGGCGCGTCTACGAGCCGCTGCTGGGCCACGCCATCCATCGCCACAGGGTCACCGTGGGCGTCGCGGTCGTGGCCCTCGCGGGCAGCCTGGCCATCGCCCCCTTCCTCGGCGCCGAGTTCGTTCCGCGGCTCGACGAGGGATCCATCGCCATCCAGGCCTGGCGCCTGCCGAGCGTGTCGCTCGAGGAGTCGATCCGCCAGAGCACCGAGCTCGAGAGGGTCCTCAAGCGGTTCCCCGAGGTCACCACGGTGGTCTCCAAGACAGGGCGCGCCGAGATCGCAACCGACCCGATGGGGGTCGAGATCTCGGACGTCTTCGTGATGCTCAAGCCCAAGGACGACTGGTCGACTGCGCCGACCAGGGAGAAGCTCATCCAGGCCATCGACCAGGCGCTCAGGCAGAGCCTTCCCGGCACCATCTTCAGCTACTCCCAGCCCATCGAGCTCCGGGTGCAGGAGCTGATCGCCGGCGTGCGTTCCGACGTCGCGCTCAAGATCTACGGCGACGATCTCGACGGGCTGAAGCGCGTGGCGGACGGCGCCGTGTCGGTCCTCTCCAAGGTGCAGGGCGCCGCGGACGTGAAGGCCGAGCAGACCGCCGGCCTGCCGGTCCTCCGCATCGCCATCGACCGGCGCGCTATCGCCCGGCTCGGCATCAACGCCGCCGACGTCCTCGACGTGGTCAACGCGGTGGGTGGGCGAAGCGCCGGCGTCATCGTGGAGGGCCAACGGCGCTTCCCGCTCCAGGTCCGGTACGCTCCAGCCACCCGGGCCAGCCTCGAGGACCTCCAGCGGCTCAAGGTGCGGTCGCCGGCCGGGCAGCTCATCCCACTCTCGCAGCTCGCCGAGCTGCGGATCGAGGACGGTCCGGCCCAGGTCAGCCACGAGTCGGGCAGGCGCCGCATCTCGGTGGAGGCCAACGTCCGGGGCCGGGACCTGGCTGGCTTCGTGGCGGCCGCCGAGGAGGCGCTCCAGGGCTCCAACGTGATCCCCGCCGGGTACTTCACCGAGTGGGGAGGCCAGTTCCAGAACCTCCAGGAGGCGAGCCAGAGGCTCATGGTGGTGGTGCCGGTCTCGCTGGCGCTGATCTTCGTGATGCTCTTCCTGGCGCTCGGCTCCGCCAGGCTGGCCGCCCTCATCTACCTGAACGTCCCGTTCGCCGTCACCGGCGGCGTGGTCGCCCTCGCCCTGCGCGGGATGCCCCTCTCCATCTCGGCCGGCGTCGGCTTCATCGCGCTGTTCGGGGTCGCCGTCCTCAACGGGCTGGTGTTCGTGAGCTACGTGAAGCAGCGGCGGGACGAGGGGGCCACCGCGCTCGAGGCGGCGTTCGAGGCCGGCCGCGTGCGGCTCCGGCCCGTCCTCATGACGGCGCTGGTGGCGTCGCTCGGGTTCGTCCCCATGGCCTTCGCGTCGGGGGCCGGCGCCGAGGTCCAGAAGCCGCTCGCGACGGTGGTGCTCGGCGGGCTGGTGACGTCGACCCTGCTCACGCTGCTCGTGGTGCCGGCCGTCTATGGCTGGCTGTTCAAGAACGGCTCCGCGTCGCCCATGGCTGGGGTCGACGCGCAGCCGCATCCGCAGGCGCAACCCCAGGCCGCAACGAAGGAGGTGTCGTCGTGAAGGAGATCAAGGCGTACGTCCGTTCCGCGATGGCGAACCACGTGGTCGATGCGCTGGCGTCGGAGCCCGGGCTCCACTTCTCCGTGCTGGAGGTGAAGGGGATCTCCCCCGGCTTACCGGCCGGGACCTACGACTACTCGGTCGTGCTCGGCGAGTCCTTCGAGCGCATGCTGAAGTTCGAGGTGGTGTGCCGCGACGAGAACACCGCCCGGATCGCCGAGCTCATCCGCCGGGCGGCGAACTCCGGCCGGGCCGGCGATGGGATTGTCTTCATCGCCGAGGTCGAGGAGGCCATCCGGATCAGCACCGGGCGCCGCGGTGACGATGCGCTGCCCGAGTGATCGATGCTCAACAGGGACGGTATCGAGCTCGGGCCGGGCGAACGCTCTTCTCCGAGAGGACCTTCGGCTCGTCCTGGTGCTGGCCGCCGCCGTGCATACGTCCGCGCATCCGAAAGAGCATCCGCTGCCTTCCTTGGGTGCCGGGCCCAATCGCCCATGGGATGTGGGGGAGGAGTGCTGATTGGAATGGGACCAGCATGACGAAGCACAAGCTCGACCTCGAACTTGCTCTGCCCGATGACGGTGGTGCCTGTGACGCTTGCGTAGCACGACTCGTCGGCACCGTCGGGGCCACGCCGGGCATCGGGCGCGTGCACCTGGATCGTGATGATCCGGGGCGTCCGAAGCTGTGCCTCCACTACGACCCGACGTCGGTTCGGCTCGAGGAGATCGAGGGGCTCGTGGAGCGCGCGGGCGCCGGGCTGAGGGCGCGCTACGCGCACTTCTCCGCGCCAGCGGTGGGCCTGCGCCACGAACGCCAGGCAAGGCTGATCGAAGGCGTGTTCGCCAGGCAGCCTGGCGTCCTGTACGCGTCGGTCGCCTTCGGCTCCAGACGACTCTACGTCGAGTTCGACCCCTCCATGACCAGTCCGGAGGCGCTGCATGCGATCGCGGCCAGGGCCGGGATCGCCTCCCACGCCGAAGAGGCCTCACCGGCTGTGGCGGCCAGGGCCGAGAGGGCGAAGGAGCACGAGCAGGGAGGGCCCTTCGGTGAACGCTCGGAGCTGCTCTTCAGCCTCACCTGTGGCGCGCTCGCGGGAATCGGGTGGGCCCTGGAGAAGGCGGGGGCCGCCGGCTCTGCGACGATTCCACTCTTCGTCGTCGCCTACGGACTGGGCTCCTGGTTCACGCTCAGGGAAGTCGCCGTCGCGCTGCGGGCGCGCAGGTTCCAGATCGACTTCTTGATGCTGCTCGCGGCTGCGGGAGCAGCGGTCCTCGGGGAGTGGTCCGAAGGCGCGCTGCTGCTATTCCTCTTCACCCTGGGGCATGGCCTCGAAGGCTACGCCATGCGCCGCGCTCGAAACGCCATCGAGGCGCTCGCGAAGCTCGTTCCCGAGACGGCGCTGCGAGTCGATGACGCCGAGCGCGAGACGGAGGTCGCCATCGGTGATCTCGCGCGGGGCGACCGCATCCTCGTGAAGCCGCATACTCGCATCCCAGCCGACGGCTTCGTCCGCGCCGGGATGAGCAGCGTGGATCAGGCGCCTATCACGGGCGAGAGCGTCCCCGTCGACAAGCTGCCAGTGCCGGACGCCGAAGACGCGCTCGGGGCCCCGGAGAGCCTCGCCGCTGAGCATCGGGTCTTCGCAGGCACCATCAACGGGGCTGGGGCATTGAGCATCGTGGTGACCAAGACCTCGAGCGAGAGCACCCTCGCTCGTGTCGTGAAGTTGGTCGCCGAAGCGGAGACTCAGAAGTCGCCCACTCAGCAGCTCACCGATCGCTTCGAGCTCACCTTCGTCCCGATTGTCCTGGCCCTGGTCGCGGGGCTGCTCTTCGCCTGGATCGTCGTCGACGAGCCGTTCGCTCGAAGCCTCTATCGTGCGATGGCCGTGCTCGTGGCCGCCAGCCCGTGCGCCCTCGCCATCGCGACGCCAAGCGCGGTTCTCTCCGGGGTGGCGCGAGCAGCGCGGGGTGGCGTGCTCGTGAAGGGGGGCGCCCATCTCGAGTCGCTCGGGTTCGTCCGAGCCATCGCGTTCGACAAGACCGGCACGCTTACCGAGGGCAGGCCGAAGCTCACCGACATCATGGTGTTCGACGACGTCTCCGTCGACGAACTGCTGTCCGTCTCGACAGCGGTGGAGAGGAAGTCGGACCATCCGCTCGCCGGCGCAATCGTCGAAGGTGCGCGACAGCGGCGGCCGGACCTTTTCGTGCCGGATGCCAGCAGCGTCGAGGCGATCATCGGTCATGGCGTGCGGGCCACGGTCGACGGGCGAGCCGTCACCATCGGCAAGCCTGGGCTGTTCTTGCGGGACGGCGCGCTGCCTCCTGAAGTCGCCAGCGCAGTCAGCGAGCTTCAGGAGAGCGGTCGCACGGTGATGGTCGTGCGCTCGGCTGATCGGTTTCTCGGCGTGCTCGGCGTGATGGACGCACCCCGGGAGAGCGCTTCAGAGGTCGTTGCCGAGCTTCACCGGCTCGGCATCGAGCAGACGATCATGCTCACCGGCGACAACCAGCTCGCGGCCGACGCCGTGGC
The DNA here is from genome assembly GCA_021806645.1 of Myxococcales bacterium. Lineage (GTDB taxonomy): Bacteria > Myxococcota > Myxococcia > Myxococcales > Anaeromyxobacteraceae > JADKCZ01. The sequence continues at coordinate 292,808 of JAJZQX010000004.1, forward strand.
CAGGTGCGTGGGGATCCGCGTCGCACGGGGGGACCTGCTCCCAGAGGAGAAGGTCGCCGCGATCGTCGAACTGGCGCGCTCCTCGGGCCGTGTGGCCATGGTGGGCGACGGAGTGAACGATGCTCCCGCGATGGCCAGCGCCACGGTGGGCATCGCGATGGGGGCGGGTGGCTCCGATGTCGCGCTCGAGACCGCCGACGTCGCCCTCATGGGCGACGACCTGCGAGCTCTTCCGTTCGCGGTGGGACTCAGTCGAGCGGCACGGCGAATCATCCGGCAGAACCTATGGGCCAGCCTCGGCATGGTCGCGTTCCTAGTGCCGGCGACGGCTCTGGGCTTCGCCGGCATCGGCGCTGCCGTTGCCCTCCATGAAGGCTCGACATTGCTCGTGGTCGCGAACGCGCTGAGGCTGCTCGCCTACGATCGGCGACGGAGTCCGGCATGAGCAACCGGCTGGCGCTTGCAATGCGGGGAGGCGCCAACGGCCACCACACCATGGTCCCCGCCGAAGGGATTCGGCAATGACCCAGACCCCTCTGCTGGTTGCTGTCGCCGGTCTCCTGACGGCCGCCTGCGCCACCTCCACCGGGCCAGGGGCACGGAGGAGCGCCGCCGACCATGAAGAGCAGGCGCGCCACGCGACGACCGCACGCGACCACGCCGCGCACCTGAGGGCGGCCTCGGACATTCGACGCAAGGAGGCGGCCACCTGCACGCCATCGTCGGAGCCTCACGGCGGGCACATGCCCCTCCTGGTTCAGGGAACCGTCGCGAGCGTCGAGCCGAGGCACCAGGGCGTGAACCACTGGCGGCGTGTCCTCCGGGGGGCGTCGCTCCTGGTCACCTGTGGAGATCTGGTGCATCTCGAGGCGGCGAAGAAGGCGATCGCGTGCCACTTGTCCAGGGCCGCTACGCATGGGTGGGATGACCCAGGGCAAGAGCTTTGCCCGCTCTGTGTCCCAAGCGCTGCCGCCACCGTCTCGGCCGACACGCTCGGTACCTGGATCACGATCGAGACCGAGGGTGAGACGGGCGCTCGGGAGGTACTGCGTCGGAGCCGCGCCTTGATCGGTCAAGCCTCCCCGGGCGAATGAGGACGGCTTGCCATGGCGGCGCAGCGCGAGGCGACTGGCTTGGAGTCGCATGGACGTTCCTGGGTGAGGCGTGTTCCCGGCTGGTCGCGGAGTTGCGCATCGCGCACTTGAAGATACGGACCGAGGTAGCTCCTTGTCCCGCCGCCTTCCACGAGTGACCATCCCCGCCGGGCCCGGTGCTCGCTCGAAGTCGGCCGGGGGACTCCGGCATCGTCATGCCCTCCTCGTGGCTGGGATCGCCGCCACCTGCGTCGTCGCCCTCGGCTGGCTCGCTCGGCAGTACGGATGGCCGCAAGCCCCGGTCGGCGCTCTCCTCGCCGTCTCCCTCGGCGCCATCGCGGCCGCACTGTTCGCCGTCCTGGCGCGCCGGGGCGGGGCTTCGCTCCGTCGCTCCATCGCGTGCGGGTCGGCGCTCTTCGTCGCAACGGCCGGCCCCATGGTGGGCTCGATTCTCCCCGGGCCCGTGCTCGCGCATGCCGAGTTCTCGCGGGAGGGCGAGGTGCTCGAACTGGGGAGCGCGCTCCGTGGCGACCTGAGCGTCGCGGTCTCAGCGGATCTGCCGCACGAGGGCTCGGTCGACTTCTCCATCGGCATCGGGCCGAGCGTCCTCGAGGGCACGCTCCTGCGCGGCACGCAGCGGTGGCGCGTCGGCGAGGAACGGGGGCACTACCACGAGGATCGGGCGACCGTCCTGCTCGAGGTGAGCGAGCCCGCGGAGGCTCGAACGCTGGCCCTCCGCCGACACGGCGGGCTCAAAGTGCCGCTGCGGGTCACAGTCTACGACCGAGTCATCCCTCCCTGGCTCGCCGATGTCGCCGCCATCGCGATCCTCATCTGTCTCGCCTGGATCGCCGCTCCCTTGGACGGACGCCGCGAACTCCTCAGCATCGCCTTCGTGGCGGTCTCGGCCGGCCTCTATGCTGGCTTCACCGGGTCACCGCAGGGCGCCATCGGTGCGGTGATCCGGGGCGTGATGTTCGGCACCCTGGTGGGAGTCCCAGGGTCCGCCCTGGTTGGGCGTGGCGTGCGCTGGCTTCGCTCCCGGCTGAGCACGGCGAGGCGCTGAGAGGCCCAGCCTCTCGCTGCCCGGCTTCGTCCTTCCCTTGACCTCCCGGGTCGGGCCGTCTCTCGGCGCGACGCACGTCGGCCTTGGCTCGACCTTGCGTCCTCTTTCGCTTGAAGCTATCTTCGCCGGCCTGTGCGTGTTCTCCTGATCGTATGGCTGGCCATCGGGATGGCTCCCGGCCTCGGCGAGATCGCCGAGACTGCGGCGCTGCTCGCCACGTCCGGCCAACTCGCCCATTCGGACGCCGACCATGGCGATCTGGGGTATCCGCTGCACGGACCCCGGCTGGCGGCCGGCGGGTGAGCGCCCCAGACTGGTGGCGTGACTGCGACGAGCGAGCGAGGGGCGAAATCAGGCCGGCAGGTCCGCCGGCACCTGCTCGGCCGCGGGCGGCGTGAGGGGCGGCGGGACGTCGAGGTCGCCGAGCTCGGCGGCGAGCTGCCTGGGGTCGAGGCGGGCGCGGGTCCGGGCCCAGTACTTGGGGGCGAGCTCGAGGTAGCGGTCCTCGGGCCAGTGGGCCAGGACGCGGAAGAGGTCGCGCAGGTAGGCCTCGGGGTCGAGCTTGTGGAGGCGGGCCGAGGCGACCAGCGAGAAGAGGTGGCCGGCGGCCTCGCCGTGCTGGTCGCTGCCGACGAAGAGCCAGCCCTTGCGCCCGACGGCGATCCTCCTCAGCTCGCGCTCCGACCTGTTGTTCTCGAGGACGAGGCGGCCGTCGTCGAGCACGCGCATGAGCGCGTCCTTCTGGCGCAGGGCGTAGCCGAGGGCGGAGCGCAGCAGGCCGCGCTGGTCGCGGACCGCCTGGTACTCGACCTCGGCCCACCGGAAGAAGTCCTCGAGGTGCGGGCGCAGGTGCTGGCGCCGCATCCGGAGGATGACCTCGGGCGGATCGCCCCGCCAGGCGTCCTCCAGGGCGAAGATGTAACCGATGCGGCCGAGCCCCTCGCGGGCCGCCTCACTCTTGGTACAGGTCGCTTCCCAGAACTTCCTCCTCGAATGGCTCCAACATCCGACCTCGGTCCGGACGTCGGCCTCTCCGTCATCCGGCGGATGCTCGGGGGGCCGGAAGAGGACGTCGTAGACGCTCTTGGCGTCGGCCTGGATGTAGCCGGAGTAGCCCGCGAACATCTCCAGGAGGGTGGTGCTGTTCTCCTTGGGGGCGTACTCGAAGAAGACGTGGTCGCGGTCGGCGATCTGGACGAAGTAGTGGCTGCGGTGGCAGGGCTGCCGCTTGCCCTCGGGGTGTGGCTCGGGCTGGACCGCGATGCCGGTGGCGTCGGTGGCGATGCAGAAGGCGGTGGCCCAGGCCTCCTCGCGGGCGGCATTGACCACCGTGGCGCCCACCGTCGCCCCCGCGTCCTCGACCCATCGGCTCATGGTGCCGCGGTCGAGCGGGAAGCCCTCCCGGGCCATCCGGTCCTCGATGCGGTTGAGCGGGAGGCCGTCGCAGAACTTCTCGGCCACCACGTGGGCCAGCAGCGACGGCGCCGCCAGCGAGCGCTGGAGGAGCTCGGGCGGCATGGGCGTGGTCTCGATCATCGAGTCCCCGGCGGCGTCCACGGTGCGGTACTTGGCGCGCGCCTGGACGAGCATCCTGGCGCCGCCGCGCTGCCAGGCCACCTTGCGGCTCTCCTCGAAGCCGAACCGCTCGGCCTTGCCCTCGGCCACCAGCCTCTCGAAGACGACGTCGAACAGCTCGACGCGCTCCACCGGGAGCTTCAGGTCTCGCAGGTCGCGGCGGCCCTTGGGTTTCTTGCGGGCGGCCGCCTCGGCGGCGGGCCTGGCCGGAGGACCGCCGCCGAGCTGGTCGAGCGCGGCCAGCGTGGCGGCGAACTCCAGCTCGAGCTGGGCGGTGTCCACCCGCTCGGCCTTGGCCACGAAGATGCGCCGCCGCAGGAGCTCCAGCTCCAGGCGCAGCCGCTCGTGAGACGCCTTGAGCAGGTCGCGCTCCGCGGTGAGCTTGGTGACCAGCTCGCGCGCCGCGGAGAGGGCCGCCTGCTCCGCCGCCAGGGCGGCCGTCGTGGCAGCCAGGGCGGCCTCGAGCTCGGTGACTTTGTCGGTCTCGGCGGCCACATTCATCGCGAGATCACTTGTAGCCGCTGCGATCGATCTGTCAATGGGGCCGCGGCGCCAGCGTTCTCTTTTTCTTCTCCTGCACCTCGATCCCGTCGAGCAAGTCATCGAGGACGTGCTCGTCGATGGCCACGCTGGTGGCGCCGGCCGGCGCCTCCGGCAGCCGGAAGGTCCCGCGGTCCAGCCTCTTGTAGAAGAGGCACATCCCTGACCCGTCGAAGAAGAGGACCTTCAACGCATCGCGCCGCTTCCCGAAGAAGACGAAGAGCGCGCTGCAGCGGGCGTCCCGCCCGACCCGCTCGGCTACCACCCCGGCCAGCCGGTCGAAGCTCCACCGCAGGTCGATGGGGTCCAGCCCGACGAAGACCTCCACACCGTGCGGGATCACGCCGCCCTCCCGCCGGCGGCGGCCAGCGCCACCTCGAGGACCGCGGCCAGCAGCGCCCGGTCGAAGCCTGGCCGGACCACCACCCGCGCCAGGCCGAGCTCGACCACCAGGCTGGCGTCAGCACTCGGCGCGGTCGGCTCGTTGACGCGCCGCCGGCGTTCGACCCGGACCACCCGCAGGCGCCGAGGCGGGCGCGGCTCCTTGCTCAGCCGGTGCGCCCAGTGCCGCAGCCCGCTCGCCGTGAACGGCTTCCCCTCCGAGAACGCCGTCGAGGTCTGCCCGCTCGCCCGCCACTCCGCCACCCGCCTCGCCCACTCGTCACGCCTGGTCATGCTCCGCAATCTGCGGCACGCCCGCGGCCCTCACCAGCCGGGGTCGGTGCAGCGGATACATCTGGGCGACCAGGGGGACGAGCACGGGTGCGGCACCACCCAGCACACCTGCGACTGCTGCGCCTCGCAGGTGGTCGCCGCCGCGGCGCCGGCCGTGGTTCTCCGCGTGACGTCCCTGTGCGGTGATCAGCCGACCTCCACCGGCATCCTGGCGTCGCTCCACGAGCCGACGCCGCCGTACCGCCCTCCCATCCTCGCGTAGCGAGCGTCGTCGAGGCCGCGCCGTTCCGGCGGGGCCTCCGTCCGCGTCGCGGCGTGCCGCGCTTCGCCTGGCTCGATGCCCGGCGCGGCGCCGCGCGCCGTTCTCCGCCGCCATTGAGGAGTGCCGATGTCACCTTCCCGCTTCTTCCTCCTGGCGCTGCTCGTGCTCCCAGCCGGGGCCCGTGCCGCGCCCACCCTCACGCTCGATCGCGCCCTGTCGCTCGCGCTCGACCAGAACCCCGGCCTCCTGGCCCTGCAGTCCGAGGTGGCCGCCTCGCGCGCCCGCCTCGAGGGCGCCTCCCTGCTGCTGCAGTCCAACCCGGAGCTGGAGGGCGCCGCCGGGCCCCGCTCCACGGCCGGCACCCGCGGCACCGACTTCTCCGTCACCCTCTCCCAGCGCCTCGAGCTCTTCGGCCAGCGCGCCGCGAGGTCGGACGCCTCCCGCGCCCTCCTCGGCTCGGCCGAGGCCCGCCTCGCCGGCCGCCGCGTCGAGGTCGCCGCCGAGGTCCGCGAGGGCTTCGGCCGCTGGCTCGGCGCCCGCCAGCGCGACCGCATCGCCGCCGAGGCCCTCGACCTCGCCCGGCAGGCCCTGGCCGCCGCCGAGACCCGCCAGGCCGCCGGCGCCGCCTCCCGCATCGAGGTCAACGCCGCCCGCGCCGTCCTCGGCCGCGCCGCCAGGGAGCGCTCCGCCGCCGCCCTCCGCCTCGCCTCCGCCAAGGCCGGCCTCCTCCTCCTCCTCGGCCTCGACCCCGCCGAGCCGGCCGAGCCGGAGGGCGACCTCGCCCTCGAAGCGCCCGGTCCCGTGGTCGCCACCGACACCCTGGTCCAGCAGGCCCTCGCCCTGCGTCCGGACCTCCAGGCCGCCCGCCTGGAGGTCGACGCCGCCGCCGCCGAGCACCGCCTCGCCGGGCGCGAGGCCCTGCCGAACCCACGCCTCGGCGTCTCCTACGCCGAGGAGGGCGACCCGACCAACCCCGCCAGGATCACCCAGGCCATCCTCGCCTTCGACCTGCCCCTCTTCAACCGCAACCAGGCGGCCCGCGGCGTCGCCGCCGCCCGCCAGCAGCAGGCGGCCCGCGCCCTCGAGGCCCTCACCCGCTCGGTCCGCGCCGAGGTCGCCCTCGCCGCCAGCCGCCTCGCCTCCGCCCAGGCCGCCGCCCAGGCCTACGCCGGCGGCCTCCTCGCCGGCCTCGAGGAGAACATGCAGCTCGTCACCGAGGCCTACCGCGCCGGCAAGGTGGACTTCTTCCAGCTCCTCGTCATCCGCCGCGAGACCCTCGAAGCCAGGAACGGTTACGTCGACGCGCTCGAGGAGCTCCTGGCCGCCAAGGCCGGCCTCTCGCGCGCCATCGGGAGCATCCCATGAACAACGCACTCTGGCTCGCCGCCCTCTCCTCCTCCCTCCTCCTCGCCTGCGACCCAAAGCCAGCTCCAAAGGCCGACACGCCGGCCGCCGGGGACCACGATGGCCACGACCACGGGAAGGAGCCCCAGGGCTCCAAGGAAGCTGGCCACGACGACCACGGTGGAACACCCTTCCATGACGAGCACGGCGAGGAGGGAGAAGGGGCGCACGCACGGCGCGTCGTCCTCAGCCCCGAGGCCGTGCGCGCCGCCGGCATCCAGGTGGTCGCCGCGACCACCGGAAGCCTGGGAAGCGGCTTGACGGCCCCCGCCCGCGTCACGTTCACGCAGACCGGGGTCGCGAGGGTCGCGCCGCGCGCCTCCGGACGGCTGGACACCATCGAGGTCCGCCTCGGCCAGCGCGTTCGCAAGGGTACCGTGCTCGGCTACGTGGAGAGCCCCGAACTCGGCCGCGCCCGCGCCGACTACCTCGCCGCAGCGACGCGTGAGCGCGTGGCCGAGGCCAACCTCAAGCGAGAGAAGGACCTGCTCGCGAAGGGGATCACCTCGGAGCGCGAGATGCGAGAGGCCGAGAGCGCCTGGGCCTCCGCGCGCGGCGAGGTGACCGCGACGGAGGCCCACCTCCATGCGCTCGGCATCACCGACGCCGAGATCGAGGCGCTCGGCCTGGACCAGCACCCGAGCGCCCGCTTCGCGGCGCGGAGCCCCATCGACGGCACCGTGGTCGAGATCCACGGCACGCTCGGGCAGACCGTCGAGAGCACGACGCACCTGTTCACGGTCGGCGACCTGACGACTCTGTGGGTCCTGCTCGACGTGTTCGAGTCACAGCTGCCGCTGGTCCAGGTCGGCCAGGAGGTCACCATCGGCACCGCCGCGGTGAAGGACCGCGTGTTCGGCGGGCGCATCGACTACGTGGGAGAGGTGGTCGACGAGCGGACCCGCGCCGTCGGCGTCCGCGTGGTGGTCCGGAACGGCGATGGGCTGCTCAAGCCCGGGATGTTCGCCACGGCCACCCTCGCGGCCGGCGCAGGTCCCAGCGACACGTCGCCGCGGGCCGTGATCGTCCCCCGGGAAGCCGTGCAGCGGATTGGTGAGGAGCACGTGGTCTTCACGCCGATCGGGGACGGTACGTTCCGGGCCATCGAGGTCCAGGTGGGCGCTGACGCAGGGCGCGCCATCCAGGTGGTCGAGGGGCTCGAGGCAGGGCAGAAGGTCGTGACGACGGGGGCGTTCGTCCTCAAGTCGGAGCTCTCCAAGGAAGCGATGAGCGGCGGCCACGCGGGCCACGGGCACTGAGGCGACCATGTTCGACAGGCTCATCCACTTCTCGGTCAAGAACCGCTTCATCGTCTTCGTCTTGACGCTGGTCCTAGTCGCCTTCGGCCTCCAGGCGCTGCGCGACCTGCCCATCGACGCCACGCCCGACATCACCAACGTCCAGGTCCAGGTCCTGACCTCGTCACCGGGCCTCGGCCCGGTCGAGGTCGAGAAGTTCGTCACCTTCCCCGTGGAGGCCGCCATGAGCGGCCTCCCGGACATCGCCGACATCAGGTCGGTGTCCCGCTTCGGCCTCTCGGTCGTCACCGTCGTCTTCGACGACCACGTGAGCGTCTACTTCGCCCGCCAGCTGGTGCAGGAGCGGCTGGCGATGGCCCGGGAGCAGATCCCGCCTGGCTATGGCTCGCCCGAGATGGGGCCCATCTCGACCGGGCTCGGGGAGATCTTCCAGTTCGAGGTCCGCGGCCAGGGCCAGTCGCTCATGGAGCTCCGCAGCACGCTGGAGTGGCAGATCGCGCCTCGCCTCAGGTCGGTGCGCGGCGTCGTCGAGGTGAACACCTTCGGCGGCGAGCTCAAGACCTACCAGGTCCGCCTCGATCCGGCCCGCCTGACGGCCCACAGGATCTCCCTCGACCAGGTCTTCCGCGCCCTGGAGGAGAACAACGCCAACGCCGGTGGCGCCTACATCGCGCGGGAGTCCGAGCAGGTCCTGATTCGTGGAGAGGGGCTCGTGGAGACGCTCGACGACGTCGGGCGGATCGTGGTCTCGACGTCCGCGCAGGGCGTCCCCACCCTGGTCCGCGACCTCGGGGACGTGGTGTTCGCCCCGGAGGTCCGCCAGGGCGCGGCCACTCGGGACGGCCAGGGCGAGATCGTCACGGGCATCGTCATGATGCTCATCGGGGAGAACTCCCGGGAGGTCGTCAACGCCGTCAAGGCGGCCGTGGACCAGATCGGGCCTTCCCTGCCGAAGGGCGTCACCATCGTCCCCTTCTACGATCGGACCGACCTGGTCAGGAAGACCATCGAGACCGTCACCAGGAACCTGGTCGAGGGCGGCATCTTCGTCATCGTGGTCCTGTTCCTGATGCTGAAGAACGTCCGCGCGGGCCTGGTCGCGGCCATCGCCATCCCGGTCTCCATGCTCTGCGCCTTCCTCGGGATGCGCGCGGCGGGCATCTCCGGGAACCTCATGTCCCTCGGCGCAATCGACTTCGGCCTCATCGTCGACGGCGCGCTCATCATCGTCGAGAACGCGGTCAGGCACATCTCCGAGCGCACCCATGCGCTCGGCCGCCCGCTCACCAGGGAGGAGCGAACCGAGGTCGTCTACCGCTCCTCCGTCGAGATCCGGGGCGCCGCGGCGTTCGGCGAGATCATCATCGGCGTCGTCTACCTGCCGATCCTGGCTCTCGGGGGCACCGAGGGCAAGATGTTCCGGCCCATGGCCATCACGGTGCTGTTCGCGCTCGCCGGCGCCTTCGTGATGTCGCTCACGCTCATCCCCGCCCTGGCCTCGCTCGTCCTCCCGCGCAACCTCCAGGAGAAGGAGAGCTTCATCGTCTCCGGCGCTCGCCGCGTGTACCGGCCTGCGCTGGCGTGGTGCATGGGTCGCAGGCGCACCGTCGTGGGGGTCTCCCTTGGGCTCCTCGCGGCGAGCCTCGTGGCCGGCAGGTTCATGGGAGCCGAGTTCATCCCGCGGCTCGACGAAGGCATCGTTTCCGTGCAGGCGTGGCGCCTGCCCTCCGTCTCGCTCGAGGAGTCCGTCCGCCAGACTGGGCTGATGGAGACCGTGCTCAAGCGGTTCCCCGAGGTCGTGACCGTCGTGTCTCGGACGGGCCGCGCCGAGATCGCCACCGATCCGCACGGGGTGGAGACCAGCGACGTGTTCGTCGTGCTGAAGCCGCCTGAGGAGTGGAAGACGGCACGGGACCGGGAAGGCCTCCTGGCGAAGTTCTCGGAGGCGCTGCAGAGGGAGGTCCCCGGCGTGATGTTCTCCTTCACCCAGCCCATCGAGCTCAGGTTCGCGGAGCTCATCGCCGGCGTCCGCTCGGACGTGGGGCTGAAGCTCTACGGCGACGACATGGACGTGCTGAAGGCCCAGGGGGACCGGCTCGCCGCCGCGCTTGCGAAGGTCCCCGGGGCGGCCGACGTGAAGGCCGAGCAGGTGGCCGGCCTCCCCGTCGCCCGCCTGAAGGTGGATCGCGAGGCCATCGCCCGCCACGGGATAAACGCCAGGCAGGTCCTCGACGTGGTCGAGACGGTCGGCGGGAGGGAGGTCGGAACGGTGCTGGAGGGACAACGTCGCTTCGCACTCGAGGTCCGGTTCATGCCGTCGGCGCGAGCCGACGTCGAGCAGCTGAAGTCTCTCATGGTGGCCTCCCCGACGGGCCAGCTCATCCCCCTCTCCCAGCTCGCGACCCTCACCGTCGAGCAGGGGCCTGCCCAGGTCAGCCGCGAGAACATCCAGCGGCGGCTCACCATCGAGGCCAACGTTCGCGGCCGGGACCTCAAGGGCTTCGTGGAGGACGCCAAGCGGGTCGTCGCCGGCGAGGTGGACCTGCCTCCGGGCTACTGGCTCGACTGGGGTGGCCAGTTCAAGAACCTGGAGGCCGCGACCGACCGGCTCGCGATCGTCGTTCCCATCACGCTGTTCCTCATCTTCGTGTTGCTCTACACCACGTTCAACGCGGTCGGACCGGCGGTCCTCATCTACCTCAACGTCCCGTTCGCCATCACGGGAGGTGTCGCCGCGCTCCTGCTCCGCGGGATGCCGCTCTCCATCTCGGCGGCGGTCGGCTTCATCGCGCTGTTCGGCGTGGCGGTGTTGAACGGGCTGGTGCTGGTCTCGCACATCCGGAAGCTCCGCCAAGACGGGGTCCCCCCGGCCCGGGCGGCGGAGGAGGCCGCGCACGTCCGCCTCAGGCCGGTGCTCTCCACCGCGCTCGTGGCGTCCCTCGGGTTCTTCCCCATGGCGCTCGCGACGGGCGCCGGCGCGGAGGTGCAGAAGCCGCTGGCCACCGTCGTGATCGGCGGGCTCATCACCTCCACGCTGCTGACGCTGCTGGTCCTGCCGACCATCTACAGCTGGTTCGACGGTGGGTCGACGCCCGGCCCCGCCGCCACGGACGCCCCACCGGGCGACGCTGCGCATGTGGGTGCCGACCAGGCACCAGGAGGAACGCCGTGAAGGAGATCAAGGCAGTCCTGCAGCCCTTCAAGGTCGCCGCGGTGACCGACGCGTTGCAGGCCATCCCGGGCGTCGGCGGCATCACGGCGCTGGATGCGCGAGGGTTTGGGCACCAGCGCGGGATGTACGGCTTGGAGACGCCGGCCAAGGGCGCGGTCAACTACACCGAGAAGGTCCTGCTGATCCTCGTCGTACATGACGAGGTCGTCGACAGCGTCCTGTCCGTCATCCGCGACCAGGCGCACACCGGCAACTTCGGGGATGGGAAGGTGTTCGTCGCGACCGTGGACGATGCCCTCAGAATCAGGACTGGAGAACGCGGTGAGGGTGCGATCTAAGTTCTCCAGGGTGGTCATGTGCGTGGCGATCCGACCATGTCCGAGTGTGCAGGTCGGGTTGTGACGACTCACGGCCGCGCTCCCGGATGGACTGCTTTCGTGGCTACCCCTCCGCCGCTGTCCATCCGGCGCTTGATCGTCGGTGCCATGTTCGGCCTGCTCGGATGCACCGAGCCGGCGCCGCCCCCGTACACCCGGCTGGGCGGTGTGGCGCCCGCCATCGATGGCCTCCCCGTCGGGCCGACACTGCTGGTGCTCTGGTCCACCTGGTGTCCACCGCGCAGGGAGGAACTCGCGTCTCTTCGCGCGCCGGTTCGGGCGCTGCCCCAGGGCATCGCCACACCACTTCGCGAACCGCTGTATGCTGGTACGCGAAGAGACGGGAACGGCGCCATCGCCCTAGTCGGAAAGGAACGGCCATGATCAGGGACCCCTGGCTGATCGCCTTCATCGGGCTCCTGGCAGCCTCCTGCACCACCATTCCGCTGCAGGGAGGTCTTTTGAGTGCCGAGGATCACCAGGAGCAGGCGCGGCTCGCAAAGACCGCGCGCCACCATGCCGCCCATGTTCGGTTGGCATCAGACCTTCGTCGATTCGAGGCGACGGCGTGCGCTCCATCGACCGAGCCGCACGAGGGGCACATGACCTTCCTGCCACCTGGGGGCGTCGTGAGTGTCGTGCCCAAATACCAGAGCGTGACCCACTGGCATCGTTCCCTCCGAGGTGCATCGGTCCTGGTCAGGACGGGAGACCTGATGGATCTCGGGGCGGCGAAGGAGTCGCTCGAATGTCACCTTGCGCGGGCCGCGGCGCACGGCTGGACGAGCCCAGGTCAGCAGGCCTGTCCGCTGTGTGTCCCAGGCGCCTCGGCAACGACGTCGGTCGAGGTGCGCGGCACCATGATCTCCATTTCGGCGAAGGACGAAGGGGGCGCGAAGGAGATCCTGCGGCGGAGTCGAGCCTTGGTGGGTACGCCCACCACCGACTGAGAAAGGCCTCGAGTCGGGGCACCGTCGGCCGTCTTGATTGAAGCCGCATTGACAAGGCTGGCGTAGGGAGGCGACCGCTCGGGGCTCGGAAGCGTCCGCCTCCCGTGGCCATCGGTTTCGACCGCCGGATGTACGACCGCGGCCTTGGTGCCGGCGCGAAGGTTCGGCGGGCCTGCCGTCGCGCACCATGCCACGCGCGCCAGCCGGGATTCTGGGCATTCCTGGTGGTTCCGTGCTCGCCTGGCTGTCGCACGCAGGCCACTACCGCGGCGCGACCGCGCGCCCCGCACGTCTCAGGCGCGCGCGATGAACGCCGATCTGGAGGACATGTGCTGACTCCCAGGGGACGGACCAGCGGGGCGGCGAGGCGCCACCCCGCGCCGCCCGAGCGCCGGAGGCGCTCACGCGCACGCCCAGGCGCCGGTCCCATCAGGCTGCGGCGGGGACCGGGGCGGAGTGCGCGCTCCGGTACTTGAGCCAGCAGCCGCCGACGAAGGCCACCTCGACCAGGGCGGCGGCGATCATCCACGTCACGATGGGCGAGTCACCGAAGCCGTAGGAGTGGAGCCCCGTCCCGAGGACGTAGTTCACGCCCAGGTAGGTCATCAGGATCGTCTGGAAGGCGACGATGCTGGTGGCGGCGACGCCGAAGCGCCCGATGAGCCCCTCGACCTTGCCGTGCAGGATCGCCATGTAGGCGAGGAAGGCGACGAGCGACCAGACCTCCTTCGGGTCCCACCCCCAGTAGCGCCCCCACGACTCGGCGGCCCAGATCGACCCGGTGAGGATGCCGGCCAGGAGCAGGATGTTGCCGACGTGGACGTACCAGTAGAGCAGGTCGTACATCTTGCCGATCATCTCGGTGCGCCGCGGGGCGAAGGCGGTGTAGGCGAGCTGCAGGTGCGCGATGAAGAGCGCCAGCGCGAGCACCGAGTAGCCGACCATGGTGAGTGGGACGTGGATGGCGAGCCAGGGCGTCCCGGCCAGCACCGGCGGGACCGGGTGGATGAAGCCGTCCATCGGCAGCAGGTCGATCAGCAGCATCGCCAGCGCGGACATCGCGCTCGCGTTCACGACCAGCAGCCGGCTCCGGATGACGGCGAACGCGACGACCGCGAACAGGCCGACGCCCCAGGCCAGGAACAGCATCGACTCGTACATGTTGGCGGCCGGGATGCGGTCGCCGATGGCCCACCGCGTGGCGATCCCCCAGGTCATGAGGCCGAACCCCGCTGCCAGCGCCGCGAACGCCGAGACGTCGAGGGCCCGGCTCCGGCGCCTCCACGCGGCCAGCGAGAGAACGAGCGAAAGCGCCAGGACGAGCCACGCCAGGCGCGCCGGGCGCGCCCGGTTGTAGGTGATCTCCCGCTCGATGTCGCCCGGGGAGGGCCACCCCGCGAGGCGCGGGCCGGTCGCGAGGGTGAGCAGAGCGGCCGAGCCCGGCGGCGTGGGAGCGTGCCACGCGCCGGCGGCGTGGCCCTCGTCGCACGGGACCGGCAGCACCGCCTCCCCGTTGACGACGCGCTGCATCCACAGGGCGCGACCCTCGAGCGCCTCCGCGTCCGCCAGGAGCCCGGTGCGCCGCTGCTCCTGCTGCGCCATCTCGTGCGCCTGGGAGATCAGGCGCAGCGCCGCCTGGTTCCCGACGAGTTGCTCGAGCGACATGAAGTCCTGGCCGGCCATCCCGATGGCGGCGGCGAACTCCTGGCCCGGCAGGCGGATGACCTGCACCCTCGCCGCGGCCTCCGGCGAGGTGAGCCACTGGGCCATCGTCGCGACCTGGTCCTCGCCGTGCAGGGCGCTGCTTCCCGTGACGTTCTTCACCGCCTCGCGCGCAAGGGTGTCGAGCGGCATCACCCGGCCGTCGTGCTGGACGGGAAGTCGCCGGAGCGACTCCACCGTGTCGGCCGCCGAGGCGCTCCCGCCGAACGCCGCGACGAGGACGAGGACGGCGACGGCGCGCCCGAGCCCCGCCCCCGCCGCGCGGGCGAGCTCCTTCGCCTGGCGCGCACGCCGGTGCGCGACCATGCGGGTCCCCAGCACCAGGCACATGCCGACGACGAGCAGGCCGTAGCCGACGAACGCGATGCCCTGCCCGGGGTCCCTGGACACCGAGAAGATGGAGGCCTCCCGCCCCTGCTCCTGCTGGTAGCTCGACTGGAAGAGCGTATAGCCTTGGTGGTGGAGCGGGTTGTTCATCCAGATCTCGGCCGCGAACGCCTGCTGCGTCGCCGGATCGGTGATCCGCACCTTGCTCCGGAACATGGCGGGACGCATCGTCCCCGGGTGCCGGTCGATCTGGAAGTCGTCGAGCGTGACCTGGAACGGCAGCTCGTGCTTGGAGTGCTCGCCGGTCGCGATGTCCACGTCCTCGAAGACGCTGCCGCTGCCGCCCTCCCAGAGCCCGAGCCGGCCTTCGGTCTTGAAGAAGTACGAGACCGTCGCGCCGGCCAGGATCGCGATCAACCCGACGTGCGTGACGAGGAACCCGATCCGGATCCGTCCCCACGGAAACAGGCTCGCGATCGACGCGAGGACGTTCACGGCCAGGACGACCTGCAGGCCGATGAACCACCAGGAGTAGTAGACCGCCTGGCGCGCGGTCTCCGCGCTGGTCCGGGACTCGAGGATGGTCCCGGCGGCGAGCACGACGAGGAGGAGGACCAGCAGGCCCACTGCCAGCTTGAGCGACGCGAATGTGCGTAACACGACGTTCACGGGGGCTCCCAGGTGTCGCCAGGTGGAGCTGCCAAGGATACAGGCCGGGCCAATACGTGGATATTTCAAAATGACTACTCACTACTTTCTCAAAACCTATGAGACGGAACCTGCCGGTGCTCCCGGGCGCAGGGGGAGTCGGCGTTGCGTGTAGACTCGGGCCGTGCCGCCGCGCCCTCCACGCCTGCGCTCCAGCGCGCTCACGATCGCGCTGCTGGCCTTCACCGGCTGCTCCGAGCCGGCGCCTCCGCCGTACACGCGCCTGGAGGGTCCGGCGCCGGCCGTCGAGCGCCTCCCGGCTGGTGCGGTGCTGGTCGCCTTCTGGGCCAGTTGGTGCCCACCGTGCCGCGCGGAGCTGCCGGCGCTTCGCGCGCTCGCGAGGCAGCCACCCCAAAGCGTCACCGTCCTGACCCTCGGCGAGGACGAGCCGGAGCAGGCCGTCCGCGCGTTCTTCCAGGGGCCCCCTCCCCCCGAGCTCGGCTACCGCCGCGACCTCGACCGACGGTACGCCACGGCCTTCGGCGTCGACGTGCTGCCGGCCGCCATCCTCGTGAGGGACGGGCGCCTCGTGGCGCGCTTCGACGGCCCCCAGGACTGGGCTTCGCCCGGGATGAGGCGCCTGCTCGCCAGGCTGGCAGGTGGAGGCGATCCACCCACCCGGCCAAGCCGGCCTGCCGTTGACGCCGTCCGCGGAGCACAGTAAACCCTCCCCCGGATGCCGACCCTCGTCCGCACACTCCTCGTCGCCGCGGCGCTCTTCTCGAGCGGCGTGCTTCAGGTCGCCGCCGCCGCCGGCGAGGATGCCTGCTGTGCCGAAGAGCGGGAAGCGCCCTGTGCGGACTGCCCGCTCGGGACCGCCTGCACGAGCTGCCCGTTCCGGGCCGCCGTCCGGGTTGACGCTCCCGAGCTCGCACCGGCTGCCTCGCCGTCCGCGACCGTCGTCACCGCTTCCGCGGAGCCGCCCCCGCGGACGTCGGTGACCGACATCTTCCGTCCGCCGAGAGCCTGAGCGCCGCCTTCGCGCTCGAGGTGCGTCCGCGCCGTGCGGACGCACCGCCCGGCTTCATTCTTCCCTGTCACTCATACCTTCGCGCCGGCATGTCCGGCGCGCGGAGTCTCCATGACGAACTACGTCCGCCTCACCGTCGCCGCCGCCGTCGCGCTCGCCTCCCTCCCCACCCTCGCCGCCGAGGGCCACCCGGCCGGAACGGCGGCCCCGACCACGCCTCCGCAGGCCACCAAGCAGGAGAAGTGCGAGCACGGCCTGCAGAAGAGCATCTGCGCCCGCTGCAACCCCAAGCTCGCGGCTGTCTACAAGGCCAAGGGCGACTGGTGCAGCGACCACCAGCGCCCGGAGTCGCAGTGCGTGCTCTGCCACCCGGAGCTCGCGAAGAAGGGGATCAAGTGACGGTTCCGCGACTCCTCGCGGCGGTCGCGCTGGCAGGGGCCTTCTCGGCCTGCTCGAAGGCGCCCCTCCCCGCCGAGCCGACCAAGGCCCCGGCCAAGGCGGCCGCCCCTGCGGCGGCGGTCCCCGTGGCCGTGAAGCTCTGCGAGCACGGCGTCCCGGCCGAGCTCTGCACGCAGTGCAACCCGGAGCTCGCCGCCGTCTTCAGGGAGCAGGGCGACTGGTGCGCCAAGCACGGCGTCCCGGAGTCGCAGTGCCTGAAGTGCAACCCCAAGCTCACCTTCACGGCCCAGGCCGCCCCCAAGGACTGGTGCAAGGAGCACTCGGTCGCCGAGTCGATGTGCACCAAGTGCAAGCCGCGGCTGGTCGCCAGGTTCGTCGAGGCGGGCGACTACTGCCGCGACCACGGGTACCCGGCCTCCGTCTGCCCCCTCTGCCACCCCGAGCTCGTCGAGGCCGCCGGAGAGAAGCCCCCGAGCTTCCCCGAGCCCGGCACCAAGGTCCGGCTCGCGTCCCTCCAGACCGTGTCGCACGCCGGCATCCAGACGCAGGCCGTCGAGGGCGGGAGGATCGCGAAGACCCTGGAGGTGGTGGGGCAGCTCGCCTTCGACCAGAACCGGCTGGCGCAGCTCTCCTCGCGGGGCGACGCCCTGGTCTTGGAGGTCAAGGTCGACGTCGGCGACGACGTGAAGGAAGGCCAGGTGCTGGCCGTCCTGGCCTCGGCGGCGGTCGGCGCCGACCAGGCGCGGCTCGCCGGGTCGCAGGCGCGCCTCGAGGTGGCGCGCGCGGCCGTGGCACGGGAGCGGCAGCTCGGCGAGGCGGGCCTCAGCCCCCGTAAGAGCCTCGAGGAGGCGCAGCGCGAGCTTGCGGCGGCGCAGGCCGAGAGCGATGCCGCCCGCTCCGCGCTGGGCGTGGCCGGCGCCGCCCCCGAGGCGGGCGGCGGGCGCTCGCTGCTGCGCGCGCCCTTCGCCGGGACGGTGGTGGCGCGAGACGCCGTGGCGGGCCGGTCCGTCGCGGCCGGGCAGATCCTGCTGCAGGTGGCGGACCTCGCGACGATGTGGGCCCTGCTCGAGGTGCCCGAGGCCGAGGCCGGGCTGGTCCGTCCGGGCCAGGCCGTGCGGATCACGTTCGAGGGGATGCGCGGCCCCTTCCGCGAGGCCAAGGTCACGCGGGTCTCCGCCTCGGTCGATCCGGCGTCCCGCACCGTCCGCGTCCGGGTGGAGCTGCCCAACCGCGACCGGACGCTGAAGGCGGGCGCGTTCCTGCGCGCCCAGGTCCAGGTGTCGGCCGACCACGACGCGCTGCTCGTGCCCCGGGAGGCCGTCCAGCACGCCGAGGGCCGGACCCTCGTCTTCGTGAAGCGCGCCGACACCCTGTTCGAGCCCGTCGCGGTGGCGACGGGCGAGCGCGCGGGCGCCCTCGTCGAGGTGGTGACCGGCCTCGAGCCGGGCCTCGAGGTGGCCACCACCGGCGCCTTCCTCCTCAAGACCGAGATCATGAAGGCCTCGATCGGCGCCGGCTGCTGCGACCTCGAGGAGAAGAAGTGACATGCTGACCCAGACCATCGAGTGGTCGCTCCGGAACCGCTGGATCGTGCTCGGCGGCGCCGCCGCCGTCGTCCTGGCCGGCCTGCTCGCCTTTCGCGACCTGCCCATCGACGCCTTCCCGGACACGACCCCGACGCAGGTGCAGGTCAACTCCGTCGCGCCCGCGTTGACCCCCGAGGAGGTGGAGCGGCAGCTCACCATCCCCATCGAGCAGGCGCTATCTGGTCTCCCCCGGGTCGAGGAGCTGCGCTCCATCTCGAAGTTCGGCCTGGCCCAGATCACCCTCCGCTTCGCCGACGGGACCGACCTGTGGTTCGCGCGCCAGCAGGTGGCCGAGCGGGTCGGGCGCGTCGAGCTGCCGCCGGGCCTGGAGCGCCCTTCGCTCGGGCCCGTCGCGACCGGGCTCGGCGAGGTCTTCCACTACCTCGTGAAGAGCAAGACCCGCAGCCTGGAGGAGGTCCGGACGCTGCACGACTGGGTCATCGCGCCCCAGCTCCGCAGCGTCCCGGGAGTCGCCGAGGTGAACACCTGGGGCGGGAAGGAGAAGCAGTGGCACGTGGTGGTCGACCCGCGCCGCCTGCAGCAGTACGACCTCTCGCTCGGCGACCTCTATCGCGCCCTGGAGGCCAACAACGCCAACGTGGGCGGCGGGGTGATGGAGCGCGCCGGAACCGCCAACCTGGTGCTCGGCGTGGGGGCCCTCGACGGCGGGCGGTCCATCGAGGAGGTGGTGGTGGCGGCGCGGCACGGCGTGCCCGTCCGAGTGCGCGACCTCGGGCGGGTGGAGGTGGGCCACGAAATCCGGCGCGGCGCCACCACGGCCGACGGCGAAGGCGAGGCGCTCCTGGGGCTCGGCTTCATGCTGGTCGGCGAGAACAGCCACGTGGTGACCGCCGCCCTGGCCCAGCGGCTCGAGCAGGTGAAAGCCCGCCTCCCGGGCGACGTGCAGGTCGAGGCGGTCTACGAGCGGACCGAGCTGGTCGACCTCGTCCTCCGGACCGTCAAGACCAACCTGCTGGAGGGCGCCCTGATGGTGGTCGCCATCCTGTTCCTGTTCCTCGGCAACGTCCGCGCCGGCCTCATCGTCGCGGCGGCCATCCCGCTCTCGATGCTCTTCGCCTTCGACGCCATGATCCGCTTCGGGATCGCCGGCACCTTGATGTCGCTCGGCGCCATCGACTTCGGCCTGGTGGTCGACAGCTCGGTGATCATGGTGGAGAACGCGGAGCGGCGCCTCGCCGAGGCCACGGGCGACCGCTCGGTGGTCGAGATCGTCCGCGACGCCGCGGTGGAGGTGCGCAAGCCCACGCTCTTCGGCGAGCTCATCATCATGATCGTCTACCTCCCGATCCTGGCGCTGGAGGGGGTCGAGGGGAAGATGTTCCGCCCCATGGCGCTCACGGTCATCTTCGCCCTCGTCGGGTCGATGATCGTCTCGATGACGGTCATGCCGGTGCTCGCGTCCATGGTGCTGCGGCGCCCCCAGGCGGGCCGCCCGCACCGCGAGCCCCGGTTCGTGCTCTGGCTCAAGGCCGGCTACCGCCCCCTCCTGGAGTGGGCCCTCGGCCACGTGAGGCTGGTCGTCGGGGTGGCCGCCCTGGTGGTCCTGGCCGGCGCGGCCCTGGCCACCCGCCTGGGGAGCGAGTTCATCCCCCGCCTCAACGAGGGGACCATCGTCATCAACACCGTGCGGCTGGCCGAGGTCTCCCTCTCGGAGTCGCTCCGCTACGGCGACCGTATCGAGCAGGTGCTCCTCGCGAAGTTCCCGGCCGAGGTGAAGCGGGTCTGGTCCAGGACCGGCACCGCCGAGGTCGCGACCGACGCCATGGGGCTCGAGCTCACCGACGTCTTCGTCTCGCTCCAGCCGCGCGATCGGTGGAAGCGGGCGGCCACCCAGGACGAGCTGGCGGCCGAGATGAAGGCCGAGCTGGCCGACCTGCCCGGCATGCGGATGTCCTTCCTGCAGCCCATCGAGATGCGCGTCAACGAGATGATCGCCGGGGTCCGGAGCGACCTCGGCGTCAAGGTCTTCGGCGACGACCTCGACGTCCTCAAGGCCACGGCCCGGGAGGTCGAGGCGGTGATCCGGACGGTCCCGGGCGCCGCCGACGTGACCGTGGAGCAGGTCACCGGGCAGCCGGTGCTGCAGATCACCGTGGACCGCGCCGCCATCGGCCGGTACGGCATCGCCGCCCGCGACGTCCTCGACGTCGTGGAGGCGGCCGGGACGCGCGTCACCGGCCAGGTCCGCGAGGGCGAGCGCAGGTTCGACCTGGCGGTGCGGCTCCGGGACGAGTACCGGGAGGACCCGGCCCGGCTCGCGTCGATCCCGGTGCGCACCCCCGGCGGGGAACGGGTGCCCCTAGGGCAGCTCACCACCATCCGCGAGCTGTCCGGCCCGACCACCATCCAGCGGGAATGGGCCAAGCGTCGCCTCGTCGTCCAGGCCAACGTCCGCGGGCGGGACCTGGGCGGCTTCGTCGACGAGGTCCGCGACCGGATCGGCCGTGAGGTCGAGCTCCCCACCGGCTACTTCGTCCGGTTCGGCGGACAGTTCGAGAACCTCGAGCGGGCCCAGCGACGGCTGATGGTCGTGGTCCCGCTCGCCCTGGCGCTCATCTTCGGGCTCCTCTACCTGACCTACCGCCGGGTCCAGGACAGCCTCCGCATCTTCGCCGGCGTGCCGTTTGCCGTGGTCGGGGGCGTCGTCGCCCTCCTGGCGCGAGGCCTCCCCTTCTCCATCTCCGCGGCGGTGGGATTCATCGCCCTCTCCGGCGTGTCGGTACTTGGGGACATGGTCCTGGTCTCGCGAGTCCGACAGCTCCTCGGCCGCGGCCTGCCACTGGGCGAGGCCATCCGCGAGGCCGCGCTCACCCGCCTCCGGCCGGTGCTGATGACGGCGGCCGTGGCCGCGCTGGGCTTCCTGCCCATGGCGCTCAACACCGGAGTGGGCGCGGAGGTACAGCGCCCGCTGGCCACGGTGGTCATCGGCGGCATCATCTCGTCAACCCTGCTGACGCTGCTCGTGCTCCCGGTGCTGTATGCCGCGTTCGGCAGCGGCCAGCAGGGGCTCACCGCCGTGGCGCGGCCCACCAGTTCAAACGAAGAGGAGCAGGTCCATGTCGCTCCGTGAGGTCGCGGCCGTGGTGCTGGCGGCCGTCTCGATGGTGGGCGTGGCGCTGGCGAGCGAGCCGCTCACGCTCGCGTCGGCGACCGAGCGGGCGCTCGCACGGAGCCCCGAGGTGCGCTCGGCCGAGTCGGACGTGCGAGCCGCACGGGCGCGGCTCGAGGAAGCCTCCCAGCCGCTCGCCTCAAATCCAGAGCTCCTGGTCGGGGCCGGCCCACGGAACACCGGGCCGTCGAGGACCCTCGACTACGAGGTGGCTCTCTCGCAGCGAGTCGAAGCGGGTGGGCAGCGAGGCGCCCGAATGGCCTCGGCGCGCGCCGCGCTCGGCGCTGCGGAGTCCCGCCTGTCGGCGGCGAAGGCGCGCCTCACCGCCGAAGTCCGCGAGCTACTCGGCAGGGCCTCCGCGGCGCGCCTGCGGGCCGAGGTCGCCATCGACGCCCATCGGTTCTCCGAGCAAGCGGCCGAGGCGGCCGAAAGGCGTTTCCAGGCAGGAGACGTGGCGCGCATCGACGTGAACAGTGCCCGGCTGGAGCGAGGCCGGGCGGCGCGCGCCAGGCAGGAGGCCGAGCTGGAGCACCACGGCCTGGTCTCGGAGCTCGAGCTGGCGCTCGGTGCAGAGCCCAGCTCCTTGCAGGACGTCTCCGCCCCCCTGGATGACTGGGTGCCGGGACCCGTGGCGAGCGAGGAGGCGCTCGTGCAGGAGGCCCTGGCGGCGCGCCACGATCTCGCGGCGGCTCGCCTCGAGGTGATCGCGGCGGCGGCCGAGGCCAGCCTCGCCGGCCGCATGGCCGTCCCCTCTCCGACCTTCAGCTTCTCGGCCGCACGCGAGGAGCGGGCAACCGTCGTCCTGGGGACGCTGTCTCTGGAGCTTCCGTTCTTCGCCAGGAACCTGGGCGCCCGGGGCGCCACCGTGGCGCGCCTCGAGCAGGCCCGGGAGACGCTCTCCGCACTCGAGCGGCGGGTCTCCCAGGAGGTGCGGCTCGCGGCGGAGCGTGTGCGCGCGGCGCGACGGATGGTCGCGGCCTTCGATCCGGCGATGGCCTCGGCCCTCGCGGAAGACCTTGCTTTGGCCACCCGGGCCTACGACGCGGGCCAGATCGACTTCCTGAGGTATCAGCTGATCCGGCGGGACGCCATCGACGCCCGGCGAGAGCGGATCGACGCGCTCGAGGCGCTCTCCCGAGCGATGGCGCGCCTCGAGGGTGTGCTCGGACAGGGACTGCCGCCCAACTGACCATCCTGGGCCGGGTTCTGCGGGTCGTGGCCACCGGCCCTGAAGCTGGCTGGGTTTCCCCACGCTTCAGGATGACTCGGCATGGTGACGCCAAGGCGCCAGATCGGTGGGGCACCCCTCCGCCCGTTCCTCGGGCGCTGGGAGGGCAGCAGCAAGGGGGAGCCCGGGTTCGATCGCGTGAGCCGAGAGTACCGGCTGACCCTCGGCGACCGGTTCATCGAGGTGCGCAACCGCTCCGTCTACCCGCCGAGCGCCCGCCAGCCGGCCGGCACGGTCAAGTGCAGGCGGGACGGGAGCACGTCCGATAGCTCGTGAAGGGAGAGCGCCGTCTCGTGCGAGAAGACGCCCGCGCGATCCGACCTGAGCCAGACCGACGCGAGATCCTCGTGGTCGCCGGGCGGGAAGTGCACCAGCCGGTACACCCCCCGCCGGATGCGGCGGACCCGGCCCGCGCGCAGGGTGCTTCTGCAGGAGCTGTGGCGAGTACCCGGCTCCGGCGGCCTGGACGGTCGTGAACAGTCCCTCCTGGCTGGCGGCCACATCGAACAGCGCGTCCCAGCTTGGGTCGGAACGCTTGGTCGTCTTCGTGGCCGTTGCGCGGGGCACGCACATACTTGAACCCCTGGCTTAGTTACGTGCAAACCGGTCCGCATCCCCCGAGGGGCCTCCGCCGAGTCATCGGGCGGTGCCACGCTGATGCCGCCGCGCGGCCGTCGCCCTGATGGCGTCCTCCGTGAGCGTCCGCGCCGTCTCGAAGTCCCCTGCGACGATGGCCTCCGCGACCTGCCGGGCGAGGTCCTGGATGGCCGCCCCGGCCACTTCACTGACCGGCACAATTCCGCGCCCCATATGCGCCCCATTCTGCGTGAGAGCCGGTGCGGCGGGTGCGCCCTTTGTGGCGATGGCGGGATCCGGCAGGACCGTGATTCCGAGCCCTTGCGACTCGGTGCGGCCAGTGGCATCCGCTGAGTGGTCCGGATTCGTCGTTGGGGTGCAAGTGGTCGCTGGTTCAAATCCAGTCGCCCCGACTCAACGAAGGCCGCGGTCTCCAAGGAGAAATCCGAGGGGCCGCGGCCTTCGACTTTCGGGGTTCCCGAGACGCGCCCTACAGAAACCCTACCGACCGGCGGAAACGGCTCCGAGGGCCCCGTCCTCGACGCTGTCCGGGTCGTGCTCCCGGAGAAGCTCTTAACCGTGCGCGAGGTCGCCGAGCGGCTCCGCGTGTGCCGGGCGACGGTCTACGCGATGGTCGAGCGCGGCGAGCTTCCCAACGTCCGGGTCTCGAACGCGGTCCGCTTCCACCCCGCCGACTTGGCCGCCTTCATGGCGCAACGGCGGCGGTGAGCAGCACCGGAAGCACCACGTGGTCGCAGAACAGAGGCCCGCTTGGGGCGGGCACTTGGTGAGAGGGGGGGCAATTGGATACTGGAGTAAATGCCCCTCAACAACACGCGGACGTGGAACGCTGAGAAGCGCAAGGCCCTCAGCGAGGAGAAGTCGCTGTCCTACGGCGCTGGCCGGCGCTGGGCCGGCAAGCACAATGTCGCGCTGGCCGGGAGACGGCTCAGCGCGCCTGGCCCCCGGTCGGACGGGCGACGGTGGTCTCCAACTGAGCGCCCAGTAGTGGCGGCCTTGAGGTGGGCCGCCTACAAGGCCGGCCGTTCGTGGAGGCGCAAGTACATGGCGGGCGCTGGCAGCTAGGCCGTGAGCCGCTTCGCCGGCCTCGGAGGCCCGAGGCGTATGGTAGCGGAGCCCAGTTGCCCGAACCGGGAACTACGCTGGCCAGCGCCACTTTGGGGTCCACTGGGGGGGCCAGTCGAAGGGCGTCGGCGCGGTTGTGCGGCTACTCGTCGACCTCCTCGACCGACACGTACTCGATGACTGCGCTGTCCGTATACTCCTCAACGATTTGGCACCCCCGGAAGACCTGTTCCTCCCACCTCATGTCGAACTGCTTCCCGCTGTATCCGGTCAGCGCGCTCGTCAACTGTTGAAGCCCCTTGCCTACTAGCCGCACCCGGGTGGATTCGTAGTCGGGCTCGAACTTCTTGAACGACAGCGACAAGTCGTTGAAGCCCGGCTTGTTGTAGGGCTCGCCTTCCTTCGCGAATGTGACGGTTTCCATTGCACCTCCTGCCTGCTGCTCGCGGGGAAGCCGCCGTCTAGACGTCTTCAGCGTTTAACGGTTCGTCACGTCGCTCTACGCCTCCTCAACCTTCGGTGGCCGAACAGACGGGAGGCCCTTCGACACGGAGCCGCGCCGTGCTGAAGCGGGCGCCGCCTCCGCTGTGGAGATACCCTGGCGCGCACCGTCACCTCCACCCTGCCGGCCGAGCGCCGGGGAGGAACTCGCCAGCGCCTCCTCGACGCCGAGACGAACGGAATGAGCCTGCCGTTCGCATGTCCCTATCGACTACTTACCCTTTCCCCTCTTCCCCAGCGGGCGGTTGACGCTGTCGAGGACCAGTTTCGTGGGCGGCCTCGGCACAGCGGCGGGCTTCGGAGGCGGGGGAGCAGGCTTAGCGGACTTCTCGGCCATGTTCTCTTCCTTGGATGGGGCCCTGCAACTTCATGGGACCTTGTATCTGGACGGGCTGCAACTGTAAGGGACCTTGAATTTGGACCGGCTGCACCTGTACCGACCCTTGCAACTGCACTTGAACCGGTGCGGCAATACGGACAGGGCTGGGCGTGTCCTTACCGATGCTCAGGTAGAGATACGTCACCCCACTAATCACGAAAGCGCCAGCGGCAACAACCAGTCCTCGGCTCGCGTACACGATGAACTTCGAGCGGAGGGCATTCTTGGCCGCGTTGTGGTCGGCCGTCTCGCACATGCTTTCCATCAGGTGTTGTTCGAGGTCCTCCGCCACTCGCTGCTCGGCGTCCGCTTCGCCCGAACGCGCCGCACGCAACCTCGCGGCCTGGTCTAGCCAAGTCTGCATGTTCGCGGGGAACCGCGTCCCATACCCCCAGAAGACCAAGAGCACGAGGACGAAGACCACCAGCGTCGCCAGAAGGAGGATGGTGGCGAATACGCTGAACAAGCAGAAGAGGAAGGTGCCTCTTTCTTCCGGCAACTTGTCAACGAACCTGAGGAGCGTGAGCGCAAACACAGCGAGAACCGCGAGGTGAACGCCGACGCGCGTGTGCGCTTCCGTGTACCGTACTAGCTCAAGTTTGTGGCGGTCGCGAGCTTCCTCCAGAAGAACCTCGCGCGCTGACCTAGTCATGTTTTGTCACCCTCGCCGCATGCGCGCGGACGCTTCTGCCCATAGCTTGTTCAAGCGAGCGTGGTACTTCTGGTGAATCTCGTCCGGCACCATCGGCAGGTCCGCGAGGAGGCAGTTGTACTCGATGAGGATGCGGAGGCCCTCCTCTCGGTCCGGCGGGTCCAGCCATCGTTCGAGGGCAGCCCCGAGGTCTCGGCACTCGCGCGACCCACGCCTGAAGGCGGACAGTTCGCCGAACACGTCGAGCGCGACCATGAACGACACGAAGGCTCCCAGCACCTTCAGGCCGACGATGGCGGTCACCGTGACTTGGGCCTGCTGAAGTAGACCACTCGGCTCCACGAGGATGAGGCCGCACAGCGTCACAGCTATAGCCGCAATCGCCAAGGTCAACTGCCGCGCTCGTCGTCCCGCCATGGCGTCCGTCAGCTTCTCGGTCCAGAAGATGGACTCGGCCAGGTTCCAAACAAACCGCACCGGGGTCGGACCGCCCTTCTCCTCGAAGTAGTCGTCGTCCTTCTTCGCAAGCTCCCGGGCCAACTCCTCCACCTCGTCCGGAAACGCGAGCAGCGAGTCGGCGTGGACGCGACCCGGGACCGGCCACCCGAGCGTGCGCTGCTCGAAGTCATAGCGCCGCGCGCGCTCCGCCTGACGGAACAGGGCTCGTGCCTGCGAAGCCCTCTGGCGAGCAATGAGCTTCGCGCCCACCGAAAGAAGGGCGCTGGCGGCCGCCACGGTGCCGTAGGGTATGAACGCCGCCAGCAGCGCCAGGCCGGAGGCGATGACTTCGAGGCGCCAGTGCCACCTCCGCCTCGCCTTCGCCACGGTGAACGCCGCGCGGGAATGGGCGAGGAGCGAAGGGTCCGGCCGGCCATCGACCGGCGCATGTGGGCCCACGCTCATCGGGACGGGAACTCGCCGTTGAAGACCAGCTTCCAGTAGTCGAATGCCTCTCCGACTCGCCCCGCCACCTCGGCCTCCAGCGCCCGGCCCGACTTCTCGGCTGCGTACCTCGACGCCTCTGTGAGCGCCAGCCGCTGCGCTGCGGTACCAGCGGCCTCGATGCGGCCCGAAATTCCCAACGGGTCGTTCAGCGCGGCCCCAGCCCGGTCCCGCAGTAGGCGGAACGAGTCGTTGAGGCAGTTCTGATAACTCTTCGGTCCCACGCAGACGCCCTCAGCCGCGATGAGGAGTTCCAGGTGGAACCCAAGAACCGGGACTCTCGGGGACCTGGCGTACTTCCACGCCTTCAGGAGCTTGATGGTACGTGAGAGTTTCCAGCCCGTCCGCTCGTCCTCGTCGCGCAGGTACTTGGCGTGGCGCTGCGGGGAGGTCCGCCACCAGCCACCCTGGCCATCCGGAATCTCGTAGACGGGATACTGCGGGGTCGTCCTCGTCGTTCCCGCCCAGACCCCGGGCACAACGTCCACGGCCCCTGCGCCCTGCCCGAACCCAACAACGACCGCCGGCCCGTCGACCCGGATGTCCGTCCGCTGGAAGCGTGCCTGCAACGCCCTCTTCGTCCTATCCAGGGTCGTCGCTGAGCTAACGCGCGATTCACCCCAGGTCACGTCGTCGATGCCGAGCTTCCCGAAGTAGTCCACGTCGCTGTCGATGTGGATGGCAGTGTCCCGGGTGTGGCTTCCGATGATGAGCACCTCGTTGAAGTTCTTGAACTCGGCCGTGAGCGCCTGCTCGACGGTCTTCTTGTGGGACTTCCGCTTATCGACCTCGGCGGATGATGGTTCGATGCGGCTCAGGTACTCCTGAATCCCTTCCAGAACGGACTTTGACACGACGTATTCTCCCCCGGGCAGTGCTGCCGACGGTCACTCCGTAGCCGAGCGTCTTCCACCCTGGGCGCACAGTACGGGGAGTCTCTGACAGCCCGGCAGTCAACTCCACTGCCCCAGGCCTGATTGGTGGCGGTAGCCAGGCGCCCTGACGGTCGGCTGGAAGTCCAGACGTTTGGACTGGCGCCGGGCCCTGCGCAGCCGCGAGCACAAGTTCGCCAGCCCATCCTCACTCAGTGTACCAAGGAAGAGCGGCGGGCGATCCTCAGGATCGCCCGCCGCGGTTCGGCTTGTCGTCGGGTAGGAGCCCGGCGGATGCCAACGACGTGTGGATCATACGAGAGGAGATCGATGAGGGGAAGAGCGGTGAGGAGGATGGCGGGGCTCCTGGCGGCGCGGCTGCCGGAGCTGGGGCTGGAGGAGGTGCCCGACCCGAGGGCGCGGGAGGGGCGCGGGAGCCTGGCGCAGATCCTCCAGGCGACGCTGCTGGGCCTCATGGCCGGGTGCCGGAGCCTCTCGGAGTCCGAGGACCTGAGCGCGTCGCTGGCGCTGACGATGCGCCGCCGGCTGGGGCTGCCGCGGCGGCTGGCCGACACCACGGCGCGGGACGCGCTCTGCCGGGTGTCGCTCGGCGGGCTGCGGGCGGCGCTGCACCGGGCGGTGAAGGCGGCGTGGCGGCGCAAGGCGCTCACGCCGGTGGGGCTGCCGGTGAGCGTGCTGGCGCTCGACGGCAAGGTGACGGCGCTGCCGACGCTCAACCACCCGCTGGTGCAGAACCGCGTCACCGACCAGGAGGTGCCCTACGGGCTGGTGCGGACCGTGACCTGCGCGCTGGTCTCGGCGGCGGGGCGGCCCTGCATCGACGCCATCCCGATCCCGGGCGAGACCAACGAGGTCGGCTTCTTCCAGGCGGCCTTCGCGAGCGTGCTGGCCACCTACCCGAGCCTCTTCGACGTGGTCACCTACGACGCCGGGGCGCTCTCGGAGGCCAACGCCAAAGCCGTGGTGGACGCGGGCAAGGACTACTTCTTCGCGCTCAAGGGCGAGCAGCGGACCATGTTCAAGCTGGCCACCGAACATCTCTCCTTCGAGAAGGTGCTCGCCAGCACCGAGGATGTCCTCGACAACGAGACCACCGTCATCCGCTCGCTCAAGCTGCTGGCGGTCGATCCGACCTGGAGCTACGGCGACGGCAAGGGGCCGGGCGAGTCGGTCTGGCCGCACGCCAGGGCGTTCCTCTCCGTCGAGTACGTGAAGGTCCACCGCCGCGAAGTGGTCGAGCAGGACGAGCGGCTATTCGTCACGAGCTACGACCCGGCGCGGCTCACGGACGAGCAGTGGCTGTTGCTGGTGCGCAGCCACTGGGGCGTCGAGAACAACAATCACCACACTCTCGACACCGCCTTCGCCGAGGATGACCGTCCCTGGATTGTGGCCAACCCGCAAGGCATGCTGGCCGTGCTCGTCCTGCGGCGCATCGCCTACACGCTGCTGGCGCTCTACCGCTCGGTGACGCTCCGCTCGGACGAAGGGCGCGCCACCCGATGGAAGGTGCTGCTCCGGTCGGTGCGCGACGTGCTCATCGCCGCCACCGAAGATCAGCTCGCTGGCCTGCGCCAGCGCGAGACCGCCGCGACACGCTGAAATCGCCGGGCTCCTACCCGCGGCGGGCGACATCGAAGGGACCTGGGAAACGCTGCCTCTCGACCGGCGCCGGCCGGCCGTGGCCGCCGCGTGCCCCGAGGTCCGGCAGGAACCGCTCCCCGGCCACCCCGGAGGCGGGCCTAACCTCGGGAACTGCTTGGCCGATCATTCCTGACGGGATGTACCGGCGCTGGCGACGATGTCGGGCCGACCTGTTAGAACTTGGTCACCATGCCAGCGCGAGTGGTCAGCCTGTTTGCCGGATGCGGGGGGAAGGACTTGGGCTTCCGCCAAGCAGGATTCGAAATCGTTTGGGCAAATGACTTCGACGAAGCGGCTTGCCGCACCTACAGTCGGAATCTTGGCAACCACATCGTCTGCGCAGATATCCGACAGGTGAAGTCCCAGGACCTTCCCCGAGCGGACGTAGTCATTGGGGGCTTCCCGTGCCAGGGGTTCAGCATCGTGGGCAGCCGCCGGCTTGACGATGAGCGTAACTTCCTCTACCGAGAAATGAAGCGAGTGGTTGCCGACCTGAGGCCCTCCTTCTTCGTGGCCGAGAATGTGAGGGGCCTCTCGAATATGGCTGGTGGACAGGTCCTCAAACGAATCATCGAAGAATTCGAGGGCCTCGGGTACCAGGTGGATTGGCGGCTGCTGAACGCTGCTGATTTCGGTGTGCCTCAGCACAGAGAGCGCGTCTTCATCGTGGGAAACAGGATCGGGGTCCCCAACCCCTTCCCCACGCCCACGCACAGGTCCCGCGATCGCTTGGATGCTGGCCAGACGCCCCTGTTCGGCGAGGCCAAGAAGCCATGGAGAACCATGCGCGACGCGATCGGCGAGATCGAGACGCTCGGGGGCCTGTCAAATCACGAGGTGGACGTGCGGTGGGCGCAGCGGCGCCCCGAGTTCGTGAAGATCCTCCCGCACATCAAGGAGGGCCAGAAGCTCTGCAACGTCCGCCTCGGACCTCGCAGCGTGTACACCTGGACCATCCCGGAGGTGTTCGGCAAGGTGACGGGGAAGGAGGAGCGCGTGCTCCTCACCATCGCCGGCAACCGGCGGCGCAAGTGCTTCGGACCGAAAGACGGCAACCCGCTCGACGCCTCCACCATCGCGGACCTGGCCGGGGAGGACGTCACGGCCACCCTGACGAGCCTGCTGGAGAAGGGTTACCTCATCGACGTGGATGGCAAGTTCGAGCTCAAGGACGCGTTCAACGGGCTCTGCCGGCGCTTGCGGTGGGACGAGCCCTCCGAGGCCGTCCTGACGGTCTTCGAAAGCCCTCGCTACTATGTCCACCCGTCGCAACACCGACCCTTCTCACCGCGAGAGTTGGCGCGCATCCAGGGCTTCCCTGACGACTTCGTCTTCGAGGGCTCCTTCCCCGAGCAGTACACGCAGCTCGGGAACGCCGTACCCCCCAGCTTGGCCGAGGCCGTCGCTAGATCGGTCGGCGCGGTGCTGAAGTCCCGCTCACGCTACAGGCGCGCTGCCGGCAAGGCTGTTCGCCGTGCCGGCTAATGGCCAGACCGACAGCGCGAAGGCCGTCGCGAAGGCCTTGGCCGCCATCGACGGAATAGGCTCACGCTCCACCACCCTCCCACCACGCCTCGCCCAGGCCGTGGACCAAGTCCTGGACGCGAAGGGCTCCGCCTCCAACAAGGCGGCCCTGCTCTTCCTCGTCGCCTACAAGGTCGTGGACCCAGCCTGGTCCCTCCGGCGCGTCCCGACCGGTTGGCGCCCGTGTGACAAGCACCTCTGCGCAGGCCTCACAGAACGAGGGCTGACGCTCCACGCGAACATCGTCGCTTACGGCGAGAATATGGGGATCAAGGGCGCGGCGGACCGCTACGACCTCTTCGACCGGCCCAAGTTGGGCGATGCGTTGAAGGCCATCGAGGGCGCTGCCGGATCGGCCGCGCAGGTGCTCTCCTACGTGGCGGCGCGCTTCAAGCAGTCCTACCGTGCAATGCCCAAGGCCCAGGATCTCGATGATGCTGCTCTGACGTTCACTCGTAGCCTGAAGGTCGCACACGCGGTGCTCGCCGAAGAGACCAACGGGCACTTTCCGCAGCTGCTGGTCGCCGCGTTGCGGCATGTCATGGCTGCTCGGGATGGCACTGGGCGCACCATCCGCACTCACCACCCAAACGCCAGCGACAGTTCGGACAAGGTTGCTGGGGATGTTGAGGAACTCGACCCGTCTGGCAAGGTCGTCGAGGCGTTCGAGGTCACAGTTCGCCCAGACTGGAAGAACCGGAAGCCAGACCTCAAGAAGAAGCTGCAAGCGTTTGGGTTGGATCGCTATCACGTGCTTTGCGTAAAGGACGGTGATCCCCAGCTCGACGATCCGGAAGAACTCTACGACTACATGTTGCCACTAGGCATCGATGTTTCGGTCGTCGACCTTCGCGCCTTCGTCGAAGTCTGTCTCATGGAACTCTCTCGAGACCAGCGTCGACTCGTCTTCGAGAAGCTCTTCGAATACGTGCGGGACCCTGACCTATGCGCTGTCCCGGACTACGTGGACACGCTCCACGGCTTGTTATCGGGCGTTGCAAAGTGACTTGGCCAGACATCCAGATGACGCCTCCCGTGTTGCCGTCAGGTTGCCGTTGGGCCGTTCCGCGCCAAGACCCAGCGTGGTCTCCCGTGTACCGTTTGTGACCAGCTTTCCGAGTCGCCCCGGAATGCTGCCAGCGGATGGCTGGAGAGCGAGTACCTCCAGAACAGCGCCATCGTGCGCAGCGCCTCCTGGACGGTGGGCGGCGTCGACCTCGGTGGCGAGGCGTCGGAGGTGATCCGCGATCTGGCGGCCAATGGTTCGCGGCTCGGGGACCGGTCTCGGCGCGGCCAGTCCTTTGGGTGCCGCGAGCATGAATGTAGTCTACCCGTGGTGCGGACACGCCGGGCCGCTGGCAGGCTGGGTGGGCTCCGAGATGTCCCCGCCAGTCGGACTCCCCTTCAGGCCGGGCCAGGGACGTCGGTCGAGGGCGGCATGTCGGATCTAAACGGTCCCTGGCAACGGGCCAGGTCGCATGGCCCGAAGGGGGTCTCTGCGAAGTGACGGCACTGGTCCCCGCTCCAGACCTCCACGGTGCCAAACGCGTAGCCCGCCTCCCTGAGCAACTCCTCGCCGTCGAGGTCCTTCCACTCCTCCTCGTCGCGCCAGTCGCAGACCGCGAGATCCATGAGCTTGCGGGCGTCCGCGGCGAGTTCGTCGGGGAGCACGGCCGCCTCCTCCTCGGATGCGGCTTCGATGAAGTTGACGACCACCCTGGGCCGCTCGTCGCCGAGGTCGGTGAACGTGATGAGCATCAGGTACTTCATGGTGCACTCATTTTGGTCTGGCTGGTGCGTCGGGCAAGGAAGTCCGCTAGCTCGGCCTCTGTCACTCGGATCGAATGGTCGGAGACCCGAACGTGGCGCAGCACGCCCGTCTCGCAGAGCTTGTAGACGGTGGCGGCCGAGACCCCGAGGGTGGCCGCTACGCTCTTCACCTTCAGGAGAGCCCGCGCGCCGCCCGATTCTAGCACCGGCGTCGACTGCATGGGAACTGCATGGGAAGCCTTGCAGGGGCCTACAACTTCATGCAGTCGACCAGCGGGACGGGCTACCTGCGGATTCCGGCCATGCCGATCGGCCATTCCGGCCGATGCCGATCACCCGTACCGGCAAGGCGATCACCCGGGGCGTGAGGCCGCTGGGTAGGTCTACTTCGCCGGCTTTTCGTTCAGGGTCAAGG
>JAJZQX010000005.1 GCA_021806645.1 Myxococcales bacterium
CGGCTCCCTCGCTCGTCCCCTGCCTGATGGCCTCGAAGCACGAACCACGAGGAGCAACCAAGCCGAGAGACACATCGACACAAACCAACGAGACAGCGGTCTTGACAGGTCGTTCCATCCTAGAACTTCACCTTGGGCGCGGTGGCCGCGTCCGGCGTGGTGGCCTGGAACTGCGGCTTGGGCTGCTTCTTGTAGAACATCGAGTTGGTCCAGGAGGTGGGCGGCACCGTGACCAGGTTGTTGAAGCCCTGCACCGCCTCGATGTAGCGGCGGCGGGCGATGGCGATCCGGTTCTCGGTCCCCTCGAGCTGGGCCTGCAGGTCGCGGAAGTTCTCGTTGGCCTTCAACTGCGGGTAGTTCTCGGCGACGGCCAGCAGCCGGCCCAGCGCCCCGCGAAGCTGTCCCTGGGCCGCCTCGAAGGCCTTGAGCTTCTCCGGCGTCAGGTCGTTGGCGGAGACCTGCACCGAGGTGGCCTTGGCGCGAGCCTCCATCACGCTCTCGAGCGTCTCCTTCTCGTGCGAGGCGTAGCCCTTCACGGTCTCGACCAGGTTGGGGACGAGATCGGCGCGGCGCTGGTACTGGTTCTCGACCTCCGCCCAGCCGGCGGAGACGGCGTTCTCGGACTGTGGGATCGACTGGTAGCCACAGCCACCGAGCATGACGGCGGCGGCGAGCGCGAGGACGGTGCGGGTGTTGGTCATGCGGGTTAGCCTAATCCGGAATGGGCGGGGCGTGGGGACCCAAGGAGGGCTGTATGGCGCGAGCTGGAGAGAAGCGCGGGAGCGGCGGCGTGGTGCTGCGCTTCGAGCCGTTCTACCGCGTGGCCCGCCGCATCCCGCGCGGCCGGGTGGCCACCTACGGGCAGGTGGCGGCGCTGGCCGGCCGGCCGCGCGGCGCCCGGCTCTGCGGGTACGCGCTCTCGGCGCTGCGCAACACCGTCCACGACGTCCCCTGGCAGCGGGTGCTCGGGGCCCGCGGCGCCGGGCGCGCCGGCATCTCGCTGCGCGATCCGATCGGGGCCGCGGCGCAGCGGGCGCTGCTGGAGCGCGAGGGCGTGGTGCTCGACGCGCGAGGGCGTGTGGAGCTGGGGAAGTTCGGGTGGAAGAGGGGCGCGGCCCGGAAAACGTCGATCCCCTGATGCACTCCAAGGGAATCGGCGACGGACGCAGCGAGGGTCACCCAGCCACAGTTGACGCATACCTATGTTATAGCTATGTTGTCCTGGTGAAGCTGGCCGCTGACCCAGAGATGGCCGCTTGGCTGGCAGCCGGGCCGTCGATGCAGTGGGACGCCGGCAACAGCACCAAGAGCGAGGCGAAGCACGGCTTCTATGCGGCGGACGTGGAGTCGATCCTCGGCGGGGCCGTGCTGTTCGCAGGGCGAATCGTCGAGCCGGAGCACGAGGAAGCGCGATACCTGCTTCTCGGCGCCACCTCGGACGGTCGCCGCGCGGCTCTGATCTTCGCCCGCCGTGGCGAGAAGCTCAGGCCGATCAGTTGCCGAGCGATGAGGAAGAAGGAGAAGGAGGCATACGATGAAGCGACGTAGCACCAGGAAGCTGAGGATGAAGAACGCCGTGAGCGCGCGGGATGCGACGCTACGCTCGTTTGAGAAGCGGGACCTTGGCAGCGACATCAACGCCGCGGGGACTGCCGTCATCGTTCGCCCCCAGCGGCCCACGTCGATCCTGCTCAGCGACGAGCTTAAGGCCCAGCTCCGCCGGCGCGGCGAGGAACTCGGCGTGGGGTATCAGACAGCCGCCAAGATGATCCTGTCCAGGTACGTCAACGCCAAGCTGTAGCTGGAGCCACCGGGGTGGGGGTCGGGGTGTAAGGCATCCAACCCACCGTTCGAGCCCGATGTCTCTTGCGGTGACACGGCGTCTACAGCTTCAGTGGATGGTTGCAGGTGCGACGTTGGGCTCCACCTCCAGGAGATCCGCCCGGGGAGGTCAATGCAGCCATACGGGGGGCGCGCCGGAGGTGCCGCCTCGCGGCCTCCGTGGCATCCTCGTGGGCCATGAGCAACATGAGCAACGTGATCGCCGCGCGGATCCTGGCCGCGCTCCTGCCGGTCCTCGCCCAGGCCTCGCCCGCGGCGCCGGCCGGGCTGGTCGCGGCGACGGCCGAGGCGGCGCCGTCCGCCGCTCCCGCCGGCGACCCCGAGGCCACGCCACGGGGGCTGGTGGAGCGGTTCCTCGACCTGGCCAGTGAGGCCCGGTATCGCGAGGCCGCCGCCCTCCTGGACCTCCCACCGGGCGAGCAGGCGAGCGGGGAGGCGCTGGCCCGCCAGCTGAAGGCGGTGCTGGACCGGCACCTCTGGATCGACCTCCAGGCGCTCTCGGCCGCGGCGGAGGGCCGCATGGGGTACGGGCTGCCGGACGACCTGGAGGAACTGGGCCGGATCCCGGGCTCGGCCGGCCCGCTTGAGCCGGT
The DNA here is from genome assembly GCA_021806645.1 of Myxococcales bacterium. Classification (GTDB taxonomy): domain Bacteria; phylum Myxococcota; class Myxococcia; order Myxococcales; family Anaeromyxobacteraceae; genus JADKCZ01. Next base: position 2,436 of record JAJZQX010000005.1, read on the forward strand.
GCGCCTGGTCCGGCTGGAGGAGGGCGGGGCGCGGAGGTGGCGCTTCGCGCGCTCGACGGTGGAGCGCATCCCGCGCTGGTACTCGAACCTGCCCGGCCGCTGGGCGCTCGAGCGCCTGCCGGCCCCGCTCCTCCGGCCTGGACCCATGGACCTGCCCTGGTGGCAGTGGCTGGCCCTGCTGGCCGTCGCCCCCGTGGCCTGGGCGCTCGGCGCCCTGCTCGGCCGCCTCAGCCGCGCCGTGCTCCTGCAGTTCACCAGGCGGACCAGGTCCCGCTGGGACGACGACGTGGTCGGGAGCCTGGGCGGGCCGCTGGCGCTGGCCTGGAGCCTCGCCGTCGCCGGTCTCATCCTGGACCGGCTCGACCTGTCCCAGCCCATCCAAGTCTTCACCGGCCGGGTGCTGCGCGTCGGTCTCCTGGCGGTGGTGTTCTGGTCGATGCTGCGCGCCGTCGACATCACCGCCAGCACGATGGGGCGGGCGCCCTGGGCCCGCGACCGTCCCGGCTCCCGGTTCCTCCTGTCGATCGCCGGCCGCATCGCCAAGGCGCTGGTGATGGCGCTGACCTTGGTCGCCGCCCTGTCCGAGCTCGGCTACCCGGTCGCCAGCCTGCTGGCCGGCCTCGGCCTGGGCGGACTCGCCTTCGCCCTCGCCGCGCAGAAGACGGTGGAGAACCTGTTCGGCGCCTTGGCCATCGGCTTCGACCAGCCCATCCGCGAGGGCGACTTCATCAGGGTGGAGGACGTGGTCGGGAACGTCGAGGCGGTGGGGCTGCGGTCGACCCGGATCCGCACCCTGGACCGGACCCTGGTCTCCATCCCCAACGGGCGGTTGGCCGAGATGCGGCTCGAGTCGTACGCCGCGCGTGACCGGATCCGGCTGGCCTGCGAGCTCGGCCTGGTCTACGAGACCACCGCCGGCCAGATGCGGGAGGTGCTGGCGGGGATCGAGGCCGTGCTCCGCGCCCACCCGCTCATCTGGCCCGACGCCGTGGTGGTCCGCTTCAAGCAGTTCGGCGCCTCCTCGCTCGACATCGAGATCATGGCCTGGTTCCAGACCACCGACTGGGGCCAGTTCCAGGAGATCCGCCAGGAGGTGCTCCTCCAGTTCATGGCCGTGGTCCAGGCCGCCGGCACCTCCATGGCCTTCCCGACCCAGACCTTGCACCTCGATCACCAGGACGCCCGTGGAACGGCCACCCGCGGTCCGGCCTGGAGGACGAGGACGTCGGGCTAGGCTTTCCGGGCTCGGCGGGCGCCGTGGCAAGGAACAGGTCGTCGTCGGGGTCGGCCTTCACGACGTGAAGGTCCGGCAACATCTCGGCCGCCACCATGTCGGCGCCTGCAGCGAGGCCGGCCACCACCTGACGCGCGTACTCCTGTCGTCTTGCGGGCGCCAGGACCTTCGCGATGTGGGTGTAGGCCAGCACCCGCTACCACTCGTCCACGACGTGCCGTGGCAGCGGGTGCTGGGGGCCCGCGGCGCCGGGCGCGCCGGCATCTCGCTGCGCGATCCGATCGGGGCCGCGGCACAGCGGGAACTGCTGGAGCGCGAGGGCGTGGTGCTCGACGCGCGAGGGCGGGTGGAGCTGGGGAAGTTCGGGTGGAAGAGGGGCGCGGCGGGGCGGTGATGGATCCCAGGTCGCGGCCGACAGTTCCCGCGTCCAGGTCGTCCGCTGCCATGGACCGTGTGTTGGCGAGGCACAGCCAGGCATCACCGCGAGCCGGGCCATGGCCGCTTCGACCAGCCTGCAGCGATGTTGCGTAGGCAGCCAAAGACCGTCACGCCGGCGCCTTCAACGTCGTTCCTCCCGTCCGTGCCAGACCCGGACGACAAAGACGGCGTCCTCGTCGATCCGGTAGCGGAGAACGAAGGCGCCCCCGCCGAACGGCGCGAGCAGGTCACGAAACACCTCGCCCTCCACGGCTTGGCCGAGCTCGGGCTGCGCGCGCAGCAGCTCCGCGGCCTCCCGGATGCGCTGGGCGGCTCGTGCCGCGGCGGCCGTGCTCTTGTCGCCGAGAAAGGCGCGCAGCCTCGCCAGGTCGGCGACGGCTCCGGGCGCCCAGCGAAGCGGGATCATCGCGATGACGCCCGACGCTTGCGGGTCGGGGCAGGGCGCTCACGCGGCTTTCCCCAGGTCGCGAGCCAGCCGTCCACGTCCTCGCCGGCGATGAACTCGCCGGTGGCGTCGTAGAGCGCCAACCGTTCGCGAGCCTCCGCCTTGCCGCGCTCCACCTGCTCCGCGTGCTCGACGTAGAGGCGGATGGCCTCGCACATCAGCCAGTGCGGCGTCCGGCGCCGCGCAGCCCCGAGGGCCTGCAAGCGCCTTCGGAGCTCAGGCTCGATCTTCACTGCAAGGTTGGACTTCCCTGCCATGGCGACCTCCGATGCCAGGATCTTACTACGAGGTCGTAGGACAGACTACCTCGGCTCGACCGCCACCGGCTCCACCTTCCAGATCTCCTCGGCGTACTGGCGGATGGTCCGGTCGCTGGAGAACTTGCCGGAGCGGGCGGTGTTGAGCACCGCCATGCGCGTCCAGTGTTCCTGGTCCCGCCAGGCCTTCGACACCTCGGCCTGGCAGGCGTCGTAGGCGGCGAAGTCGGCCAGCACCAGGTACGGATCGCCGCCCAGCAGCGAGTCCACGATGGGCCTGAAGAGCCCCGGCTCGCCCGGCGAGAAGGTCTCGCCGAGGAACGCGTCGAGGACGCCCTTGATGACCGGGTCCTTCCGGTACCAGTCGCGCGGCTCGTACCCCCTGGTCTTGAGCGCCGCCACCTGGTCCACGGTGAGGCCGAAGAGGAAGAAGTTCTCCGCCCCCACCTCCTCGCGGATCTCGACGTTGGCGCCGTCGAGCGTGCCGATGGTGAGGGCGCCGTTCATGGTGAACTTCATGTTGCCGGTGCCCGAGGCCTCCTTGCCGGCGGTGGAGATCTGCTCGGAGAGGTCGGCGGCCGGGTAGATCCGCTCGGCCAGGCTGACGCGGAAGTTGCGCAGGAAGGCCACCTTGATCCGCCCCTTCATGGCCGGATCGCGGTTGACCACGTCGGCCACCGAGTTGCAGAGCTTGATGATCTGCTTGGCCAGCACGTAGCCGGGGGCCGCCTTGCCGCCGAACAGGTAGGCGCGCGGCACCGGATCGTAGCTGGAGTCGGCCCTGATCCGCAGGTACTCGGCCGCCACCCGGAGGATGTCGAGCAGCTGGCGCTTGTACTCGTGGATGCGCTTCACCTGCACGTCGAAGATCGAGTCGAGGTCGAGGCTGACGCCGTTCTCGGCCCTGACGATCTCCGCCAGCCGCTCCTTGTTGTCGCGCTTGATGGCGCGGAAGACCCGCCGGAAGCCGGCGTCCTCGGCCAGCGGCTCCAGCCCCTTCAGCAGCGTGCCGTCGGTGATCCAGCCGGGGCCGACCGCCTCGGTGATGACGCGCGCCAGCTCGGGGTTGGAGGCCAGCAGCCAGCGGCGCGGCGTGACCCCGTTGGTCTTGTTGTTGAACTTCTCCGGCCAGAGCGCGAAGTAGTCGGCGAAGAGCTGCGACCTGAGCAGGTCGGTGTGGAGCGCCGCCACGCCGTTGACCGAGTGCGAGCCCACCACCGCCAGGTTGGCCATCCGCACCTGCTTGGTCGGCCCCTCCTCGATCAGGCTCATGCGGGAGATGGCCGCCTCGTCGACGCGCCTGGAGGCGCGGCACTCCTGCAGGAAGCGGGCGTTCAGCTCGTAGATGATCTCCAGGTGGCGCGGCAGCACCCGGCCGAAGAGGTCCACGGTCCAGCGCTCCAGCGCCTCTGGCAGCAGGGTGTGGTTGGTGTAGCCGAAGGTGGCCCGGCAGATGGCCCAGGCCTGGTCCCACTCCAGGTCGTACTGGTCCACCAGCACGCGCATCAGCTCGGCGATGGCGATGGCCGGGTGGGTGTCGTTGAGCTGGATGGCCACCTTGTCGGGCAGGTTGCGGAAGTCGGGGTGCGACTTCAGGTGGCGCAGCACGATGTCGTTGATGGAGCAGGCCACGAAGAAGTACTGCTGCTGCAGCCGCAGCTCCTTGCCCATCACGGTGACGTCGTTCGGGTAGAGGACCTTGGTGATGTTCTCCGAGAGGTCGCGCTCCTCGACGGCGCGCAGGTAGTCGCCGGCGTGGAAGTCGTCGAGGTCGAGCTCCTGCGCGGCACGGGCCCGCCAGAGCCGCAGCGTGTTGACGGCGCCCTGGGGGCCGTACCCGGCGATGGGGATGTCGTAGGGCATGCCCATGACCCGGCGGCCGTCCACCCACCGCGCCCGCGGCCGGCCGTGCTCGTCCTGGACGTGCTCGGTGCGGCCGTAGAGCCGCACCTGGACGACGTACTCCGGGCGCGGCACCTCCCAGGCGCAGCCGTAGCGCAACCACTCCTCGGGCCGCTCCACCTGGTAGCCGTTCCGGATCTCCTGGTCGAAGATGCCGAACTCGTAGCGGATGCCGTAACCGTAGGCCGGCAGCGACAGCGTGGCCATCGAGTCGAGGAAGCAGGCGGCCAGCCGGCCCAGGCCGCCGTTGCCGAGCCCGGCGTCCTTCTCCTGCGCCAGCAGGTCGGCGAGGTCGAGGCCGAGATCGGCGAGCGCGGTCTTGAGGTTGTCGTGGAGGCCGAGGTTGATGAGGTTGTTCTCCATCATCCGGCCCATCAGGAACTCGAGCGAGAGGTAGTAGACCCGCTTGGCGTCCTTCTTGTAGTAGGCCTGCTGCGTCTGGATCCAGCGGCGCATCAGCCGGTCACGGGCGGTGAAGGCGGCCGCGTAGAAGCGGTCGAGCGAGGTGGCGGTGTGCTCGTCCTTGGCCTGCGAGTACTGCAGGTGGTCGGCGAAGGCCCGCTTCAGCGACTCTACGTCGCCCGCGGTGCGGGTGTTGGGCAGATCCCGCGAGCGCTCCAGCGCCCGTCTCTCCTCCTGGCGAACCAGCTGCGACCTCGACGGTGACATCTTCGGCCTCCTGCGGCGGATTGACGGCGACGGCTCCCGATCCCAAGGGAGCGCCGGGGCGCGCGCATCCTACCCGACCCCGATGCGGGGCGCGCCTGGTCCTCGGCCTGGAGCGCCAGGCGAAGCTCACCTCCCCGGGCTTCGAGATGGAGTAGGATTCGGGTTCACCAGGAGCGTCCATGGGCACCATCCTCCGTCACGCCATCCCCATCCAGACCACCTTCGACCCGCCCCCGGGCCACGTCATCGAGCGGCTCATCGGACCGTGCTGGGGGATCACCGTGCGCAGCCGCAGCGTCATCGGGACCACCTGCGCCGGCCTCCAGACCATCTTCGGCGGCGAGATCACCATGTTCACCGAGCTGGCCAACGACACCCGCAACGAGGCCATGAACCGGCTCGAGCAGCACGCCCGCGAGATGGGCGCCAACTGCGTGCTCGGCTTCCGCTTCGACTCGTCCGAGCTGATGCAGAACACCAACGAGATCGTGGCCTACGGCACGGCGGTGGTGATCCGGCCCGGGGCGTGATGGCCGCCGGGCCGCCTCGAGCCGCGCCGCCGCCATGAGCAGGCTCTCACCGGCGCTGGCCAGCCGCCTCGACCGGCTGGCGCGCCACGCCCACCGGTTCCACCGCTTCGCCCACCACCCGCTCTGCGGAGCCTACGCCGGCGAGGTGGTGCGGGTGGGCCGGCGCACCCGGCTCTGCCGCGGCTGCGCGCTGGCGGCGCTGGGGGCCGTCGCCGGGGGCGCGGCGGGGCTCCTCGCCCCGGCCCTCTCCTCCTCGCCGTTGCTCGCTGGCCCGCTGCTCCTGGCCGGCTGGGGCGCCGTGGCGCTCGCCCCGCGCGCCGGGCGCCCGCTGTCGAAGTGGACCACCCGCGCCGGCCCCACGGCGCTGGCGGCGTTCCTCCTGGTCGCCGGCCTGCGCGCCGCCACCGGCGACGGCCCTGCCAGGTGGGCCGGCTTCGCGGCCGCCGCGGCCGCCGCCGCCATGGTCGCCCTCGGCCTGGCCCGCTACCGCCGCCGCGGCCCGGACCGGACCGCCTGCGCCCGCTGCCCACAGGCGCCGCCCGGCCCGCGCTGCGAAGGCTTCCGCGAGGCGGCCCGGCGTGAGCGGGCGTTTTCACGGCTGGCGTCGCGCTGGATCGACCGCGCCTCCGGCCGTTCGTGCGAGACTGCGCGGCCATGATCGCCCTGCTCGCCCCCCTGCTCCTCGCCGTCGCCGCGCCCCACTCGACCGCCTCCGCCTCCTCCACCGCCGAGGGCGAGCCGTTCCTGAAGCGGTACCTCGAGACCCGCCGCTTCTCGGCCGGCCGCCCGTCGCGCGTGGCGCTCACCCCCGAGGGCGACGCCGCCATATTCCTCCGCACCGGCCCCCGCTCGGCGGTCGCGGCGCTTTTCAGCACCGACCTCGGGAGCGGCGAGACCCGGGAGCTGGCCAGCTCCGAGACGCTGCTGGCCGGCGGCTCCGCCGCGCTCACCGCCGCCGAGCAGGCTCAGCTGGAGCGGCGGCGGATCACCACCCGCGGCATCACCGCCTTCGAGCTCTCCAGGGACGGCAAGCGGCTCGCGCTCACCGTCGGCGGCAAGCTCTACCTGCTGGAGCGGGCCACCGGCGCCATCACGCCGCTCACGCCGAGCGGCCGCCCGCTCGATCTCCGCTTCTCGCCCGACGGCAGGACCCTCTCCTACGTGGTGGACCACGACGTTAAGCTGCTCGACCTGGCCACCGGCGTGGAGCGGGCGCTCACCTCCGGCGGCACCGAGGACGTCCCGCACGGTCTCGCCGAGTTCGCCGCCCAGGAGGAGCTGGGGCGCTTCTCCGGGTACTGGTGGTCGCCCGACTCCAGGCTGGTGGCGTGGCAGGAGACCGACCAGCGTGCCGTCGAGCGGTTCACCATCCACGACCCGCTCCACCCCGAGCAGCCCGCCGACACCTTCCGCTACCCGCGCGCCGGCCAGGCCAACGCCACGGTGAAGCTGGCGGTCACGCCGGCCGCCGGCGGCGCGCCGGTCTGGCTCGCCTGGGATCACGAGAGGTACCCGTACCTCGGCGCGGTGAACTGGACGGAGGGTGGACCGCTCTCGCTGGTGGTGCTCAACCGGGCGCAGAGCGAGCTGGCGCTGCTCACCGCCGATCCGGCCACCGGCGCCACGCGCCAGCTGCTGGTGGAGAAGGACGCCGCCTGGGTCAACCTGGTGCAGGGCTTCCCGCGCTGGAAGGCGGACGGCTCCGGGTTCTTCTGGCTCTCCGAGCGGAGCGGCTGGCCGGAGCTCGAGCTGCGCCGGCCGGACGGCTCGCACGTGGCCACCTGGGTGAAGGGGAGCGCGGGGCTCGCCAGGCTGGTCGGCTACGACGAGAAGCGGCGCTGGCTCTGGTTCACCGGCGGCCCCGAGCCGACGCAGACCCGGCTCTACGTGGTGAAGGACGGCGCGGCGCCCGAGGAGTGGCTGCCCCCGGTGGTGCCGGTGGCCACCAGCGCGCAGCTCTCCAGGAACGGCGAGGTGCTGCTGGTGTCGCGGGCCACGCTCTCGACGTGGGGTGGGCTCGCCGCCTACCGGATCGACGGACGGCACCTGGCCGAACTCCCCTCCGTGGCGGAGAAGCCGCCCTTCGAGCCGAAGGCGGAGCTCTACACGGTGGGGCCGGCTCCCGGCTTCCACGCGGTGGTGACCCGGCCGCGCCGCGCCAGGCCGGGCCAGAAGCTCCCGGTCTACCTCGCGGTCTACGGCGGGCCCCATGCGCAGGTCGCCAGCGTCCACCCCGACCACCTGGCGCAGTGGATCGCCGACCAGGGGTTCATCCACGTCGCCATCGACGGGCGCGGCACGCCGCGGCGCGGGCGCGACTGGGAGCGGGCCATCCGGGGCGACTTCGCCGGCCCGGCGCTCGACGACCAGGTGACGGCCCTGAAGGCGCTCGGCGCGCTCGTCCCCGAGCTGGACCTCGCCCGCGTCGGCGTCGAGGGCTGGTCGTTCGGCGGTTACTTCGCGGCCCTGGCGGTGATGCGCTACCCGGGGATCTTCAGGGCCGCGGTGGCCGGCGCGCCGGTGGTGGACTGGGCCGACTACGACACCGCCTACACCGAGCGGTACCTCGGGCTGCCGGGGGAGGCGCCGGAGGCGTACCGGCGTTCGTCGCTGCTCACCTGGGCCCCCAGGCTGGAGCGGCCGCTGCTGATCATCCACGGCACGGCCGACGACAACGTCTACTTCTTCAACTCGCTCAAGCTCGCCGACGCGCTGATGCGGGCCGGCAAGCGGTACGAGCTGCTGGTGCTCCCCGGCCTCACCCACCTCGCGCTCGCCACCGGCGACCCGGCCTACCTGGCGCGGATCTGGGAGCGGACGCTCGGGTTCTTGAAGGAGAACCTGGCGAGGTAGCCGCGCATCAGGCGCCCGGCCTCAAGGCGCCGGCCAGCTCGGCGTAGAGGTGGATGGCGCTCCGGATCCCCTTCTGGAAGTCGCCGAGATCGAGGCTCTCGTTCTCCGAGTGGGCGTTGGAGTACGGGTCCTCGACGCCGATGAGGATGGCCGGCGCGCCGCCCAGCGCCTGGGCGAAGGGCTCGACGAAGCCGATCGAGCCGCCGCAGCCGATGGCCAGCGCCTTCTTGCCGTACCCCTTCTCCAGCGCCCGGAAGGCCGCCCCGAAGGCCGGGTGGCCGAGGTCGGTGATCCAGGGCGCGCCGCTGGAGACCCCGGTGATGGTCACCTCGACGCCCCACGGCGCCGCCGACCTGAGTGCCGCCTCCAGCTGCCGGCGCACCGCCTCCGGCTCCTGGTCGGGCACCAGCCGGACCCCCACCCGGGCCCAGGCCACGTCGTTGATGATGTTGCGGGCGTCCTTCCGGTTGGAGGCCTGGATGGCGTTCACCGAGATCGACGGCTGCCACCAGGTGGTCTCGAGCGGGTGGCGCCCGCCCAGCAGCCTCGAGCCCGGGCGCATCCGGGCCTGCTTGCGGAAGTCGTCGGCCGTGACCGGCAGCGCCACGATCGCCTCGCGCTGCGCCGGCGTGAGCGGACGCACCTGCTCCAGCAGGCCGGGCACGGCGACGTTCCCATCGGCGTCCACCAGCCCGGCCAGCATCCTGGCCAGCGCCAGCACCGGGTCGGGGACCGGCCCGCCCCACATGCCGGAGTGGACCGACTGGTCGAGCGACCGCACCTCCACCTCGACGCAGACCAGCCCGCGCAGCGCCACCGTCACCGACGGCACGCCGGTCTCGACGTTGCCGGTGTCGGTCAGGATCATGGCGTCGGCGTCGAGCCGGGCGCGGTACCTGGTGAGGAAGGCGCCCAGGTGCTCGGAGCCGATCTCCTCCTCCCCCTCGATGACCAGCTTGACGTTGACCGGGAGCCGCCTGGCCCCTCGCACCCAGGCGTCGACGGCGGCCACGTGGGTGAGGATCCCGGCCTTGTCGTCGGCGGCCCCGCGGCCGTAGAGCCGCCCCTCCCGCTCGGTCGGCTCGAAGGGCGGGCTCCTCCAGGCACCGGCGTCGCCGGCCGGCTGCACGTCGTGGTGGGCGTAGAGCAGCAGCGTCGGCAGGGCCGGGTCCTCGATCCGCTCGGCGTAGACGTAGGGGTGCGCCCCGTCCACCTTGAGCACCTCCACGTGCGTGAAGCTGCGGCGGCGCAACAGCTCGGCCACCGCCTCGGCGCTCCGGTTCACCTCGGCCTCGGGGAAGCCGGGAAAGGAGACCGAGGGGATGCGGACCAGCCGCTTCAGCTCGTCGAGGTAGATGGCGGCGTTCCGCTCGTAATGGGCCAGCGCCTGGGTGGTCGGGTCATCGCTCATGGGTCGGGATATAAGGGGGAAGGATGCCTGCCTCACGGACCCATCCGGAGCGTGACCTCCAGCGGCTCGGCGAGGCCATCGGCGTCACCCGGATCGCCCGGATCACCGGGCTAGACCGGGCCGGCGTCGAGGTGGCCGCGGCGGTCCGGCCCGGTGGCCACGTCCTGCAGGTCTCCACCGGCAAGGGGGAGACCTGGGAGGAGGCGGCCCGCGGCGCCCTCTCCGAGGCGGCCGAGCTCGACGCCGCCGAGCGTCCCCGCGTGGACGCGCGTGGCTCCTTCGCGGCGCTGGCCGGCCAGTTCGGCGACGCGGTGGTGGACCCGGCCGCGCTGGCCCCCGCCGAGGCGGCCCCCGGGTGGCGCGATCTTCGCCTGGCCTGGCGGGAAGCGACCGATCTCGCCAGCGGCACGCCCCGCCTCGTCCCCACCCACGCCGTCCACTGTCCGCCCCCGGGGAGCGAGTCGCTCGGGCTGGCGGTGGTGCCCTGGACCTCCTCCGGCCTGGCCGCCCACCCCGACCGCGACGCCGCGCTCGTCCACGCGCTGCTCGAGCTCTGCGAGCGGGACCAGCTGGCGCGGGCGCTGCCCCGCGGGTTCACGCCTCGAGCCGTGAAGGCGCGGCTGCTCGCTCCGGCCTCGCTGGCGCGCGGCGCCCCGCGGACGGCCGCGTGGCGCGAGGCGCTGGAGGCGCGCGGCTTCACCGTCCACCTCCTCGACGTCGGCGGCCCGCTCGGCCTCCCCACCGCCGCCGCGCTGCTCGGCGACCGCGACGGTGGCCCGGTGCCGCTCACGGCCGGCTACGCCTGCCGGCTTGGCCGCGACGAGGCGCTGCTGGCGGCCCTGCTGGAGGCGGCCCAGTCGCGACTCACCGAGATCCACGGGGCCCGCGAGGACGTGCTCCACGGCGAGCGCGACGCGGCCGCGCCACTCCTCGGCTGGTGCGACGCCGCCCATCCCGAGCGGCGCGCCGGCCGGCTCCCAGATCACCCGCCGCGCCCGCCCGCCGGGCAGGTGGCGTGGCTGGTCGGCCGGCTCGCCCGCGCCGGCTTCGCGCCCATCGCCGCCGACCTCGACGGCCCACCGGGCCTCGCGGTGGTGAAGGTGCTGGCCCCCGGCCTGCGGCGCTCGGAGCTGCTCGGATGACGCCTCGCCTGCGCCCCGGCGACGTGGTCGCCTTCCTCGGCCCGTCGCTGGCCGCCGACCAGGCCCGGGCGCTCGGGCCGGTTCGCTTGAGGCCGCCGGCCCGCGCCGGCGACGTCCACGCCGTGCTCCAGGCGCGGCCGCTCGCCATCGCCCTCGTGGACGGCCTCTTCGACGCCGCGCCGTCGGTCTGGCACCACGAGCTGCTGGCGGCGCAGGCGGCCGGCGTGCAGGTCTTCGGGGGCGGGTCGATGGGGGCGCTGCGCGCGGCAGAGCTGGCGCGCCACGGCGTGGTCGGCGTCGGCCGCATCTTCGCCGGTTACCGCGACGGCACGCTCACCGGCGACGACGAGGTGGCGCTGCTCCACGCCCCGGCGGCCCAGGGGTACCGGCCGCTCACCGCCCCGCTGGTGGACGTGCGGCGAGCGGTCGCCGAGGCTCGCGCCGCCGCGCTGGTCACGGCCCGCGAGGCGGCGCGCGTCGTGAAGGCCGCCGAGGCGCTCTTCTACCAGGACCGGAGCTGGGGGCGCGTCGTCGAGTCGGCCAGGCTGCCCCCGGCGGTCGCGGCCACCCTGCGCCGCTTCCTCCCCACCGCGCCGTCGCAGAAGGCGGAGGACGCCCGCGCCACGCTCCAGGCGGCCCTCGCCTACGCCCGGGCTCGCCGGGCCGGTTCGCCGCCACCGCCACCGCCCCATCGCCCACCGCCTCCGACCCAGGCGCGCCGGCTCGCGCTCGACGCGTCGCTGGCGCTGGTGGGCGACGCCGAGGTGGCCGGGCGCGAGGTGCTGGCGGCGCTGGCCAGCCGCCCCGACGCCGGCCGGCTGGCCGCCGATGGGCTGATGCGGCTCCTGCTGGCGGCGCAGGCCCGCGCGCTCGGCCTCTCCGCCGGTGAAGCCGAGGTGGCCGGCGCCGAGGCCCGCTGGCTCGCGGCGCTGGGCGTGCCGGCCAGGTCGCGCGGCGCCTTCCTGGCGGCCTGCGCCCTCGACGACGGGGAGGCCCGGCGGCTGGCCGAGGGGCTGGCGCTCGAGGCCCGGCTGCGCACCGTGGCGTCCATCGCCATCCCCGACGGCCCCGGCTGGCTGGAGGGGCTGGCGCTCGAGGCCCGGCTCAGCGGAGCGTGGGCGGCGGAGGCGGCGCGGCTGGCGCGCGTCCCCCTCGTGTCGAGCGGGCGCCCCCGCCCCGCTCACGCGGCCCGTCGGGTCACCAGGGCTCGCGCAGGCCGATGAAGTCGTAGGGGTAGCCCCAGGCCAGCGTGCTGGCCGCGTCGAGCGCCGCCACCTCACCGTCCGTGAGCTGGACCCGCAGCGCCGCCAGGTTCTGCTCGAGCTGCGCCACCGTCCGGGCGCCTCGGCCTTCCAGAGCGACTCGGTGAGCCGGTAGCCGGTACCACCGGCTCCCGGTACCACGCCCCCTTCACCCGGCCAACCGGCCATGGCACGCTGCCGCCATGCTCGCCCGGCGTGCCGCGGTCCTCGCCTCGCTCCTCGCCTCGCTGGCCCTCCCCGCCCAGCCCCACGCCGCGGACCCGCAACCCGCGCTGGCGCCGGCCGGGGTTCCGGCGGCCGCGCCGGTTCCGGTGACGCCCACGGCGCCGGAGCTCACCGTCGACCTCGGCACCGCCGCGGCCATCAGCGGCGCCGAGCTGGGCCTGAGCGGCCTGACGGTGGCCTTCAAGGCCCAGCTGGTGGCCCCCACCTGCCGCTGGTGCGAGCCGCCCCGCCTCGACCGTTGGGCCCGCCGGAGACTGGTCTGGCACGACCCCGGGGCCGCCGGAACCGCCTCCGACCTCTTCCAGTTCGTGGTCCCGGCCGGCGCCATGGCCACGCTCTGGATCCAGGCGACTCCGCACGGTGACCGCGAGGTGGCCGAGGATCTACTGGTCCTCGCCGAGTCGGCCAGCACCGCCATCCTGCTCACGCAGGTGGCGAAGCTCTCGGTGGGTCGGCTGCGCCAGGATGCCTGGGCGCGCGGGACCATCGAGTCGCCGGACGACAAGCTCTCCTTCTGGTCCGGCCACACTTCCTTCGCCTTCGGCGCCGCCGCCGCGGCGACGCAGATCGCGCGCCTGCGGGGCCGGCCGGGCTGGAGGTGGCTCGGGCTGGCGACCTTCAGCGCGGCGGCGATCACCGGCTACCTGCGGGTGGCGGCCAACCGCCACTGGCTGACCGATGTCGTCTCCGGCGCGGCGGTGGGCGGCGCCACCGGGCTGCTGGTGCCGCTGCTCGCCTACCGCCCGGCCGGCGGCCGCAAGCCGGCGGTCTTGCTGGTCCCCGCGCCTGGCGGGTTCGCGGTGGTATTCTAGTGGGGAGGCGAGAATGAGCCCGACCGGCGTGAAGGCCACCCTGCATGTGATCCACGCCGCCGACCGGCCGCTGCAGGACAGGACCTACCCGCTCGACGGCGAGGTGAGCATCGGGCGCGACGAGGAGAACACGCTGGTGCTCAGCTCCGACCAGGCCTCCCGCCGCCACGCCTCGATCCGGCCCGAGGCCGGAGGCCACCTGCTCGCCGACCTCGGCTCCACCAACGGCACCTTCGTCAACTCGAAGGCGGTCAAGGAGCGGCGGCTGGTCCACGGCGACGTGATCCGGATCGCCTCGACGGTCCTGAAGTACGTGGTCGGCTGAGCATCGCCGGTGCCATCAGGAGAGCGCATGCGCGGCCTCGAGCAGATCCCCTGGCTCTACGACCTCGGCCTCTCGGTCGCCGAGCGGTTCGGCTTCATCCGCTGGCGCCGCTGGCTGGCGGAAGGAGCCACCGGCCGGACGCTCGACCTCGGCACCGGAACGGGGCGCAACCTGGCCTGGTTCGCCGCCACGGGCCCGGTGGCGGCGGTCGATCCAAGCCACCACAACCTGCGCGCCGCCCGCAGCCGCGCGCCCGGCGCCGTGCTGGTGCTGGCCCGCGCCGAGGCGCTCCCGTTCCGGGACGGCGCCTTCGACACGGTGGTCTCCGGCCTGGTCTTCTGCTCGGTGGACGACCCGGCCGCCGGCTTCGCCGAGGTCAGGCGGGTGCTGGCGCGGGGCGGCTCGCTCCGGATGATCGAGCACGTCCGCTCCACCTCGACGCTCGGAGGCTGGTGGCAGGACCTGATCCAGCCGGCCTGGACCTGGGTGGCGGGCGGCTGCCGCAACAACCGCGAGACCGAGCGGTCGGTGGCCGAGGCCGGCTTCGAGATCGAGCCGGCGACGCGCAAGGCCAGCGGGACGATGCGGAGGTTCGTGGCCAGGGCCATACCCTCCCCGAGCGAGCAGCTAGAGCGCGTCCCAGCTGGTCCGGGACGGGCCTGACCGCTCCCCGGGGCGCGCGAACGTTCACAAACGTTCTCGATCGTGTCGCCTCGCCGCTCCGTCCCGGCAGGCGGCCGGCCCGCCGTGGTTTCCGCCGGCCCGACGGCCGGCACGCAACGTGCTGTCTGTGAGGTGATGAGCAGACCACGCGCCGTCACGGCGACCGGGGCGACCGTCGCCATCCTGCTGGGGCTCGTCGCCATCCCCGGCTCGACGAAGGCCTACACCGTCTCGTCGCTGTTCACGCCTGGGTGTCACGAGCAGATCGCGGGCGAGGCGCTCCGGAGCGTGCGCCTCACCCTGGCCACGGCCGCGCCGCTGCCCCGGACGTCCGACGAACAGGCGCTCATCAACGACCTGCAGTTCACGCCCGACCCGGACATGATCGACCTGGGCGGCGCGACGCTCCTGATCGGCACGCGCGACAACGACCTGAAGGGCCGGTCGTCGGACAACCTCGCCTACCTGGGGGCGGTCCACGGGGATCCCAACAACCAGGACGAGCACTGCCTGCGCAGCGCCGGGCAGGACGAACCGGGTGGTACCGAGGCCGCGGTCGCCAGTTGCCGGGCCTTCATTCGCGGACGGGTGGCCGAGGCGCTCGACGGACTGGGCGCGGGCGGCGCCCCGGACCTGGCCAGGCGCACCTCGCTGCCCCTCTACCTGTCGCTCCGGGGCCAGGTCGACGCCCTGCTCCCCACCTACTACGTCCGCATCGGCCAGGCGATCCACGCCCTGGACGACACCTTCTCGCACACCTATCGAACCCTCGACGGCATGAAGATCACCGTGGCCATGAACTGGATCGACGCGGCCGACCGGACCCTGGTGGAGTCGCGAGACGGACCAGGCCACGCATCCGAGCTGGATGCCTGCGACGATCGCGACCTGTTGAGGGCGAAGAAGCGCCAGCTGGCGACCGAGGCCACCGCCGCACTCCTCCGTGCAACGCTCGATCCCGTGACGACCAAGGACCAAAAAATGGCTGCGACCGAAGCGATCCTCGACACCTACGTCAGCTACTCGCCTGGTTGCACCTTCGACAACAACTGGTGCGACGCACCCGAACGGCAATACAAGGACGCCCCCACCAGGTGGCCCGGCTGTTCATCCACCGGCGGCATGGGCCTCGTGGGCGGTCTCTGGGCCCTGCTGGCCCTCGCCATGCTGCCGCGCCGCCGCAAGGCGACCGTCCCGATCGTGGCCGCGCTGCTGGTGGTGGGCGCGCTCTCCTTCCCGGTGGGCGACGCCCGCGCCGACACGCAAGACCCCGCTCCGGCCGCTGCCCCCGCCAAGCCCGCTCCGGGCGAGCCGCACGCGCCGCCGCTCCCGGTCACGGTGCCGGTGAAACAGCCGGGGCCGACCGATCCCGCCAAGGGGGCCTGGGGCGCCGAGCTGGGCTTCTTCGGCTCGGTCAACAAGCCGGCGGTCGCCGTCCACCTCGGCGTGCGCCGCCGGCTCAGTACGCACTGGACCGTGGGCGTGGACGGGGAGTGGAACAGCTGGATCTCGCTCTATGGCCCCTCCCAGGTCCGGGCCGGCGTCGCCAACGCCTACGGCACCGCCATCCTCCGCTTCCCCCTGGCCTACGAGAACTTCAACCTGCGGACGACCGCGAACCTCGGCATCTCCTACCTGCTCCTAGACCTCTATGGAGCGCCCAAGGGGAGTCTCGGCCTGTACGGCGCCCTCTACCCGCTGGGGCTGGAGTGGAAGGTCTCTCGCGAGTTCCTGCTCATCATCAACCCGATCGGCATCGCCGTCCCGGTTCCCCAGCTCCGCGGTATTCCGCTCGCCTACTGGCAGTATCGTTTCGGCTTCAGCATCGGGATCATGAAGGGCTGACGCGCCCCCGCGCCGGCGGACGCGGTCCGCTGGCGCAGTTGGCGTCCCCGACACGGACCGCTGGTTTCTTGATAGGAGTGGTGGATGCGCACCTACACCGCCGCATGCTCCGCGCTCGTCCTGGCCTGGGTTGGATGTGCCGGCGTCGCCCGAGCCGATACGGCCGGCACCGCTGCTGGCGAGACTCCCCCGGCCAAGGGCCGGCCGGCACGTACCACCCCGCCGCCCGTCGCGACGCCCATCGCTACGCCCTCGCCCGAGGCTTCGCCCCAGAAGGTCGAGGAGGCCAAGTCCACCGCCAAGGCCGCCGAACTCACCCCCATCGTCCCGAGCCCGCGGAATCCCCTGCACCCGGCCTTCCAGCTCTACTCCGAGATCGACCTGCCCATCCTGGGGATCGGCACGGTCTTCGCGGCCGCGCGGCTGGTCCGGAATCAGAAGGCCTACTGTGCCCCACTCTGCGACCGAGTCGAGCTCAACCGGCTCGATCGCACCACGGCCGGGTACTGGAACCCAGGCTGGCAAGGCGCCTCGAGCTACCTGCTCGTCGGCATCGGCGCCGGCGCCTTGACCATGCTCGTCGTGGAAGAGGGGTTCTTGCCGGGCCTCAACGACGCCGCCGTGGTGGCCGAGTCGGCGCTGGCCGGAATCGCCGTCGTCTCCATGATGACGCTGGCGGCCGGCCGGCCGCGCCCCTTCCTCTACGGGGAGAAGGCGCCGCTGTCCGATCGCAACGGCGCCGATGCCGGCCTGTCCTTCCTGAGCAACCACACCGTCGCCGCCTTCGCGATCGCCACCTCCACGTTCGTGGCCATGAGCCGGCTGCGCCCCGGCTCGAAGGCCGCCTGGATCGTGCTCGGTGTCGGCGGCGCGATGGCGACCGCCGTCGCCATCGCGCGGGTGATGGGCGGCATGCACTTCGTCACCGACACGCTGGGTGGCGCGATCGTCGGCTCGTCGGTGGGGATGCTCATCCCCTCCCTGCATGGCTCGCCGGTGGCCATCGTGCCGGTCGCGGCCTCGGGTGGCCAGCGCGGCCTCGCGCTCAGCCTCCGGTTCTGAGTCCCCGACGTCGGGGCGACCGGGTAGGTGGTGGACCAGCTGGCCCAGGCGGCCGAGCGGCCGGCCGCGAGACCCGCGCTCAGCGCCAGGAGACGTTGGAGGCCTTGCCGACCGCGCCGGCGCCACTCGCGCCGTAGAGCAGCGTGGGGCCGCTGGTGACCGCCCTGGCGACCGGATCCCAGGAGAGGACGATCAGGTCGCCGGCGCCGAAGGCCCCGCCCGCGCCGAATGGGTTCACCACCAGCACCAGCCGATCGTCCGCGCCGGCGGTCTCCGGGGCCCAGGCGATGTCGGTGATGTTGGCCTGGCCGGCCGCCCCGCCGTACAGGTGCGTCGCCGCCGACCAGACGTTGGCGTGGCCGGAGGCGCTCACGCGCGTCGCCTGCACCGCGTACCCGCGGTTGAAGGCGAGGTCGAGCGTGCCCGAGGCGCGGAGCGGAGACCAGGCGGGGTAGTAATCGTTGGTGATCGTGGAGGAGATCTTCTCCGGCACCAGGAAGGAGTCGGTGAAGTAGGGGAAGGCGGTGTAGATGCCATCCCCCTTCACGAAGGCGAGCATGTTCCCCGAGATGGGGGTCGGCCCGAAGTAGCCGAAGGCGGCCGGCGAGGCGTCGGGCTGGATGCCGGCCCAGGTGTAGTTGAAGCCGCTCGGCGCGCCGCTCGGCTCGCCGGCCATGACCACCGCGTCGGCGCTGCCGTTGTTGGTCCAGACGAAGGTGGCGCGCGGCGCCCAGGCCAGGCTGATGATGCTGCTCCCGGCCGGCGCGGTCCAGACGGCGCGGGCCCCCGAGCCGTCCCACGCCGCCTCCATCACCTTTCCGCTGGTGGTGTCGGCCCAGCGAAGGTTGAGCCCCGACTCGTCGCGGGCCGGCGAGACCTCGGAGTCGCCGGTCGCCGCGATGGGGATGAGCGCGCCGCCACCTCCGGCGCGGATCATGTAGATGTCACCGCCCACGGTGGAGAAGAGGATCTCGTCCTTCGAGACGATCCGCCGGGCTCCGGTCGAGGTCGACGTGGACGTCACCGAGACCGTGGCCTGGTACGGGCGATACCCCGCGTGGGTGACGCGGAGGTACGAGGCCGAGCCGGAGCCGTCGACGGTGAGCGAGAAGGTGCCATCGGCCGCGGTGTTGGCGCTGCCGGTGTCGAACTCGTTCCAGATGACGACGTGGGCGCCCGCGACCGCCACGTCTCCACGGACGTCGAGGACCGAACCGGTCACGGTCAGCCCCGGGAACGGCGATGTCTTCGGCGCGGAGGTGGCCTGGCCGCAGGCGGTGGCGGCCAGGGCGAGCAGCACGGCGGCGAGGCGGCGGGAGCGAAGGGCCATTGGAATCCTCCATGTGCAAGAATTCGTTTGCCACGATATCACGCCCGACCAGGCCGGCTTCCGGAGCCGGCACCCGGTCCTCGGCCCCTGCCGGCGGCCGGAATTCGCGCCGCGGCGCGTAAAGCCCCGGGCTGGGGGTGCTGCGCTATATGTTCCGGCGCTCGATCGCGCCCACCACGCAGAGGACCTCGATGACCCATGCCGCCATCACGGGCTGGGGCAAGTGCCTGCCCCCGGCCGTGCTCACAAACGCCGATCTCTCCACCTTCCTCGAGACCGACGACGAGTGGATCGTCAGCCGCACCGGCATGAAGGAGCGGCGCGTCTCCCACGTCCCGCTCGGCGAGCTGGCGGTGGTCGCGGCGTCGCGCGCCCTGGCCGCCGCCGGCCTCGACGCGGCCGCGCTCGACCTCGTCATCGTCGGCAGCACCATGGGCGACGAGACGGCGCCCAACGTGGCCTCGGGCGTCCAGCTCCGGCTCGGCGCGGTGAACGCCGCCGCCATGGACCTGAACACGGCCTGCACCAGCTTCCTCTACGGCCTCTCCACCGCCACCGCCATGATCCGGACCGGCGTCCTCAAGACGGCGCTGGTGATCGGCGGCGAGGTCGCGACCCCGTTCCTCGACTGGGAGGACCGCAACACGGCCGTGCTCTTCGGCGACGGCTGCGGCGCGGTGCTGCTGCAGGCCACCGACCGCGAGGAAGGGCTGCTGGCCGAGAAGCTCGGCTGCTACGCCGACGCCCGCGGCGCGCTCGACATCCGGGGCGTGGGCGGCCGCTTCGCCAACCGCGGCATCCCCTACGGCTACACCCGCTGGATCTTCGACGGGCCGGAGATCTTCAAGCGCGCCGTGATCGGCATGGCCCAGGCGGGCCAGGACGCGCTCGCCAGGCGCGGGCTGGCCATCGGCGACGTGGACCTGGTCATCCCGCACCAGGCCAACCTGCGCATCATCGACGCCGTGGGGCGGCGGCTGGGCGTCGATCCGGCCAGGGTCTTCGTCAACGTCCACCGCTACGCCAACATGTCTGCGGCCACGGTGCCGGTGGCGCTGGTGGAGGCGCTGGAGGAGGGACGGGTCCAGCCGGGCGCCACGCTGCTCCTGCCCGCCTTCGGCGCCGGCCTCACCTGGTGCGCCCACCTGGTGCGCTGGGGAACCCGCACCACGCCGCTCGGCGCCAGCGCCGCCGAGCTACCGCCCTGCGCCGGCACCGGCCTCGAGCTGGTGAACGAGCTGCGAGGGCGCCGCGCCGGCTTCGCGGCCAACGCCAGGCCCCAGCTCGAGGCCGCGCAGGACCTGTTCCGGAGCTGACCCGGGTCGCTGGTGGCCGGGGCCCGGGCGCGAGGCGCTCGGCACGGCGCTCCCCGGCCCCCTGGCGGCGACCAGGTTCCGATTCACTCGCCGTCTGGGCGGGATGCCCCGCGGATGGAGGCGTCGAGGATCTCGATGGGCTGGGCCGCCTGGATGGTGGCGCCCCGCTCGCGGAGCTGGCGCTGGATGTGGAGCGTGCAGCCGGGGTTGGCGCTGGCGAGCCACCGGGCGCCGGTGGCCTGCACGGCCGCCGCCTTGCGCGCGCCGATCAGATCGGCGCTGGCCGGCTGGACCAGGTTGTAGATGCCGGCGCTGCCGCAGCACTGGTCGCCGTCGGCGATCTCGACCAGCTCGAGCCCGGGGATGGCGCGCAGCAGCGCCCGGGGTGGCGCGACCAGGCGCTGGGCGTGGCCGAGGTGGCATGGCGAGTGGTAGGCGACGCGCTCCGGGAGCGGGTGGCGGACGGCGCGCGCCGGCAACGACGCCGCCAGCTCGTTCACGTCGCGGACCTTCTTCGAGAAGGCGGCCGCCCGCGGCGCGAAGGCGTCCCCCTCGAAGAGCCGCTCGCAGTCCTTGAGGTGGGAGCCGCAGCCGGCCGAGTTGACGACCACCAGCTCCACCTCGACCGCCTCGAACCGCTCGATGAGCCGGCGCACCAGGCGGCGCGCCTCGTCGAGGCGGCCGGCGTGGGAGGAGAGGGCCCCGCAGCAGCCCTGGCCGGGCGGCACCACCACCTCGCACCCCTCGGCCACCAGCACCCGGGCCGTGGCCGCGTTGACGTTGGGGAAGAAGACGCCCTGCACGCAGCCGGTGACCAGCCCGACCCGGGCCCGGCGCTCGCCGTCGGCGGGCCAGGTGCCGGAGAGGCGTGGCCGGAGGCTGGCGGCCCCGATCCGCGGCGCCAGGGCGTCGAGCGTGGCGAGCCGCGCCGAGACCAGGCGCAGGAGCCCCGAGACCCGCAGCAGCCACTGCAGCCCGCTCCGCGAGTAGACGAACAGGAGCGCCGCCGCGACCCGCAGCCGCCTCGGGTACGGGAAGAGGCCGAAGAGCATGGCGCGGTGGAGCCGGTCGAACAGGCCGCGCGGCACCTGGCGCTCCCGCTGGGCTCGCGCCTCCTCGATGACCAGGTCGTAGCGGACCCCCGAGGGGCAGGCGGTCAGGCAGGCCATGCAGCCGAGGCAGCGGTCCAGGTGGAGCGCCACCGTCCCGTCCAGCTCCACCTTGCCGTCGCGCACGCCGCGCAGCAGGTCGATGCGCCCGCGCGGCGAGTCCATCTCCTCGCTCCAGTTGATCCAGGTCGGGCAGACCGGGAGGCAGAAGCCGCAGTGGACGCAGTCGTCGAGGTGGCCGCGGGTCGTCATCTAGATCCCCCCGACGAAGCGCCCCGGGGCCAGCCGGCCCTCGGGATCGAAGCGGGCCTTGAGCCGGCGCATGACCTCGATCGCCGCCGGGGGCGCGCCCCAGGCGTCGAAGCCGGTGCGGACCCCGGGCGGCGCGGCTGCCAGGGTGAGCGAGCCGCCCAGCGCCACCAGCGCGCGCCGGGCCCGGTTGAGGGCCTCCACCGCGGAGCCGGTGTCGGTCGGGGTGCCGCCCGCGAAGCCGGCGCCGGCCCACGGATCGAACGTCGCCCAGCCCGGCCCCAGCCCGCCGGTGAGCGGGCCCACCGCGCCCTCGAGCACCGCCGCCACCGCCGACGGCGGCGCCGCCAGCCGCACGCGCACCGCGCCCGAGGTGCGGGCCAGCTCGTGGCGCGCCCAGAACGCCTCGGCGCCGGCGCCGTCGAGCAGGTCGAAGCGCAACCCGAGCGCCGGACCCAGGCCGGCTAGCCGCTCCACCTGCTGTCGCACGCCAGGTCCGAACCCCTCGAAGCGCACGCCCAGGCTCGGCCCATCGGGACCGGCCAGCAGCGTCACGCTGGCGGGATCGAGCTGGGCCTCCCGGAGGGCGACCACCACCGCCCGCGCCTGGGCCCCGGTGGGCCGCGCCACCGTCATGGTGGCGCTCGCCTCGGGGAGCGGGTGGAGCCTGAAGGTGACGGTGGTGATCAACCCGAGCGTGCCGAGCGAGCCGACGAAGAGTCGCGGCAGGTCGAAGCCGGCCACGTTCTTCACCACCTTGCCGCCGCCCCGGGCCACCACCCCGTCGGCCCGGACCATGGAGAGCCCGATGATCAGGTCGCGGGCCGTGCCATGGCGGGTGCGGCGCGGGCCGAAGGCGTTGGCGGCGACGATGCCGCCCACCGTGGCCCGCTCCGCGAAGGGCGGATCGAGCGCCAGCCGCTGGCCGTGGGCCGCCAGCGTCCGCTGCAGCGCCGCCAGCGGCAGGCCGGCCTCGGCCACCACGATCTGATCCGAAGGCGAGTGCTCCACGACGCGGGCCAGCTTCCCGGTCCGCAGCACCACGTCGAGCCCGGCCGGCGGCGCGCCGACGCCGAGATCGGTCCCGCCGCCCACGAAGGCGACGCGCTGCCGGTCGCGGGCGCAACCTCTCATCGTCTCGACCGCCTCCTCCACCGTGGCCGGCTCGGCCACCCAGCGGGGCGCCACGCCCAGGATGGAGTCCTCGGCCTGGGCCGGACGGAGGGGCGTCACCAGCGCTCCGCGAGCCCGGCCACCTCGGCGGGGTGGGGGCGGTAGGGGCCGGGACGCTCGCCGCAGAGGCGCGGCGTGGGGAAGACCTTGCCGGGGTTGAAGCGGGCGTCGGGATCGAAGGCGCAGCGGACCAGGGCCATGGTCTCGAGATCCTCGGGAGAGAACATGTCGGCCATGTAGGCCGCCTTCTCGGCCCCCACCCCGTGCTCGCCGGTGATCGAGCCGCCCAGCCGCACGCAGAGCCGGAGGATGTCGCCGCCGAGCCGGACGGCCCTGTCCTCCTCGCCCGGGTTCCGCGCGTCGTAGAGCACCAGCGGGTGGAGGTTGCCGTCGCCGGCGTGGAAGACGTTGGCCACCCGCAAGCCCGCCTCGGCGGCCATCCGGCCGATCTCCCGGAGCACGCGGGCGATCTCGGAGCGCGGGATGACGCCGTCCTCGACCATGTAGTTGGGGCTGATGCGCCCCACCGCGGCAAAGGCGCTCTTGCGCCCCTTCCACATGAGCTGGCGCTCCTCCTCGTCCTTCGGGACGCTCACCTCCAGCGCACCGGCGCGCCGGGCGATCTCGATGGCGCTGGCGGCCGTGTGCTCCACCTCGGCCAGCGGGCCGTCCACGTCCATGAGCAGGATGGAGCCCACCTCCGGCCAGGCCAGCCCGGTGGCCGCCTTGGCCGCCTGGATGGCGAGCGTGTCCATCATCTCGATGGCGGCCGGGAGGATGCCGGCGGCGATGATCCCGGAGACGGCGTCCCCGGCCTCGTCGGAGGACGGGAAGGTGGCGAGGAAGGTGCGCGTGGCCTCGGGCTTCCGCAGCAGGCGCAGGGTGATCTCGGTGACGATCCCGAGCATCCCCTCGCTGCCCACCAGCGCGGCCAGCAGGTCATAGCCGGGCGTGTCGGGCGCCGGCCCGCCCAGGTCCACCACCTCGCCGCCGTCGAGCACCAGCCGCGCCCCGAGCACGTGGTTCACCGTGAAGCCGTACTTGAGGCAGTGGGCGCCGCCGGAGTTCTCGGCCACGTTGCCGCCGATGGAGCAGATCGACTGCGACGACGGGTCCGGGGCGTAGTACCAGCCCCGCCCCTGCACGGCGCGGGTCACGTCGAGGTTGATGACGCCAGGCTCCAGCCTCACCCACCCGTCCTCCAGGTCCACCTCGAGCACGCGGCGCATGCGGGAGAGCACCACCACCACGCTCCCCGTGGTGGGGCGGGCGCCGCCCGAGAGGCCGGTGCCCGAGCCGCGGGGCACGATGGGGACGCCGGCGGCGCGCGCCAGGCGGACCACCTGCACCACCTCCTCGGTCGAGCCGGGCAGCACCACCAGCCGCGGCCGGACGCGGCCATGCGAGAGTCCGTCGCACTCGTAGACCGAGAGTTCGGCCGGGTCCGAGATGCAGTGGGCCTCGCCCACCACGGCGGCCAGCTGCCGGGCGAGCTCCCTGGTCTCGGCGTCCACGTGCGCTTCGGGCATGCACGGCTCCAGGCGGGCATGAGCAAGTGCCCCGCGGTCCCTGGTCGGCTAGGCGGCGTAGACCTCCAGGGCGGCGGCGACCGAGGCGCCCGGCCGCTGCACCTTGCCGGCCCGCTTGAGCAGCACCTCGAGCGCGGAGAGGACCGCCACCACGTTGTCCTGGCGGGAGGACTCACCCATCAGGCCGACGCGCCAGACCTTGCCGGCCAGCGGGCCGAGGCCGCCGCCGATCTCGATGTTGAACTCGAGGAGGAGGGCCCTGCGGACCGCCGCCTCGTCGATGCCGGACGGCACCTGGACGCAGTTGAGCGAGGGGAGCCGGTGCCCTTCCTGCGCGTTGGGTGCGCAGCCCAGCGCCGCCAGGCCGGCCATGAGCGCCTTGGCATGGAGCCGGTGGCGGGCGAAGCGGGGTTCGAGCCCCTCCTCGAGCACGATGCGGAGCGATTCGCGCAGCGCGTAGACCATGCTGATGGGCGCGGTGTGGTGGTAGGCGCGCTTCCCCTCCGCCCAGTAGTCCGCGATCATCCCCAGGTCGAGGTACCAGCTCGGGCACTTGCCCTTGCGCGCCTTGATCACCTCCAGCGCGCGCGGCGAGACGGTGAGCGGCGCCAGGCCCGGCGGGCAGGAGAGGCACTTCTGCGTGCCGCTGTAGACCACGTCGGCGCCCCAGGCGTCTACGGTGACCGGGATGCCGCCCAGCGACGTGACGGTGTCCACCACCAGCAGGGCGCCGTGGTCGTGGCAGAGCTGGCCGAGGTCTTCGATCGACTGCTGGGCGCCGGTGGAGGTCTCGGCGTGGACCAGCGCCACCGCCTTCACCTTGCCCGCCTTCTTGACGGCCTCCTCGATGGCGGTCCGGGTGAAGGTCTGGCCCCAGGGGACCTCCAGCTTCACCAGGTTGCCGCCGGAGCGCCCCACGATGTCGGCCATGCGGGTGCCGAAGACGCCGTTCACCCCGACGATGACGGTGTCGCCAGGCTGGATGACGTTGACCAGCGCCGCCTCCATGCCGGCCGAGCCGGTGCCGGAGATGGCGATGGTGAACGGGTTCTGGGTCTGGAAGGCGGCGCGCAGCATCGCCTGGACCTCGTTCATGATGACCAGGAAGGCCGGGTCGAGGTGGCCGATGAGCGGCGTGGCCATGGCGCGCAAGACCCGGGGGCTCACCATGCTCGGACCAGGTCCGAGGAGCAGGCGCTGGGGGGGGTTGAGCTCGGCGGGGATGGGTGCGGTCATGTGCTGCCTCCGGACGGTGCGGTCGGCGGTGGCTCGGATGGTGACGGCATGATAGGCCCCGCGCCTCCCCTGCCGACAACCGAATTCCTCGCGGCGAGGCCAGGGACCCGACCAGGAGGGGACTCGGCCGCCTCGACCGGCGAAGGGCGAACGGGTACCGTGCCACCCCCCATGACCACCCCCGCGCGCTTCGTGGCCTTCTGCGACGGCTCCGCCCTCGTCAACCCCGGCGGCCCGGGCGGCACCGGCCTGGTGGTGCTCGATCGCTCGCGCCAGGCGCTCCGCTTCGGCGGCACCCGCTGGGTGGTGGACGGCCCGTACGCCGTCACCAACAACCGCATGGAGCTGCGCGCCGTGCTGGAGGCGCTGGACGGGCTCCCCGCCGGCGAGCAGGTCGAGGTGATCAGCGACTCGCGCTACGTGGTCGACGCCCTGGGGAAGTGGATCCAGGGCTGGCGGCGCAAGGGCTGGCGCACCGCCGCCGGCGAACCGGTGTCGAACCGGGACCTCATCGAGGCCATCGACGCCCGGGCGCGGGAGTTCAAGGTCCGCTACTCATGGGTGCGAGGCCACGCCGGCCATGCCGTCAACGAGGTGGTCGATCAGCTGGCCCAGTCGGCGGCGCGCGGCGTCACCGGTCCGGACGAGGCGGCGGTGAGGGCGGCGCTGCGGGCCGAATCCTTCCTGGGCGCCGAGGGCCCCGCCCTAGTGCCCCGCCCCAGTGCCCCGCCCTAGAGCATCCCCAGCTCCAGCCTCGCCGCCTCGCTCATCCGCGACGGATCCCAGGGCGGGTCGAAGACCAGCTCCACCTCGGCCTGCTTCACCCCCGGCACCGAGAGGCACTTGCGCTTGACGTCCTCGACCAGCATCGGCCCGACGCCGCAGCCGGGCGCGGTGAGCGTCATGTGGACCAGCACCTGGTGGCCGCCCTCGACCGGCTCGCTCACCACCGAGTAGACCAGCCCGAGCTCCACGATCGAGGCGGGGATCTCCGGGTCGAAGACGTCCTTCAGCGCCGTCCAGATCTTCTGCTCGTCGAACGGCCCCTCCAGCGAGGCGGCCCGCGCCGACGCGGTCGCCTGGGCCTCGGCCAGGTACTGGAGACCGAGCGCGTCGGCGTCCTTGCCGTCCACGCGGATCAGCTGGCCGCGCTCGGTCATGAGCGTGAAGCTGCCCCCCAGCGCCTGCTGCATGACGAGCCAGGTGCCGGCCGGCACCACCGCCACGCCGCCCTGCGGGATGAAGGTCGCCTCGACGTCGCGGATGAGGATGATCGGCTCGCGCGCCATCTGACTAGTCACTCGGTGCTCGCGGTGCCGCCGCCCTGCAGCGCGGACCGCAGCGTGTGCCACGCCAGGCTGGCGCACTTCACGCGGGTGGGAAACTCGTGGACACCCCCGAAGACCGCCAGCTTGCCCAGCGCCTCGAGGTCCGGGTGCGCCCCGGGCCCCTCGGTCACCAGGGTGTGGAAGACCTGGAACATCGCCTCCACCTCCGCCGCCGTCTTCCCCTTCACCAGGCCGGTCATCACCGACGCCGAGGCGCGCGAGATGGCGCAGCCGGTGCCGGTGAAGCGGGCCTCCTGGACCTTGCCGCCGGCCACCTTCACCTGGAGTACCAGGTGGTCCCCGCAGAGCGGGTTGAGCCCCTCGGCAGAGGCGGTCGCCCCGTCCAGCGGCCCGAAGTTCCGCGGGCGCTTGCCGTGGTCGAGGATGACCTCCTGGTAGAGATCGGTGAGCTCGCTCATGGCGCCCTCAGGCGAAGACCTTGATGGCGGCGTGGAGGGCGCGGACCAGCGCCTCGACGTCGTCGAGCGTGGAGTAGAGGGCGAAGGAGGCGCGGGCGGTGGCCGGCAGGCCGTACCGCTGCATGAGCGGCTGGGCGCAGTGGTGGCCGGCCCGGATCGCCACCCCCTGCCGGTCCACGATGGTGGCGAGATCGTGCGGGTGGATGTCGCCCACCATGAAGGAGATGACCCCGGCCCGCCGCCGCGGCGCGCCGACTAGCCTCACCTCCGGCACCGAGCGAAGCGCCGCCTCGGCTGCGCGCAGCACCGCCGCCTCGTGCGCGGCGATGGCGGGGAGCCCGATGGCGCCGACGTAGTCGAGCGCCGCCGCCAGCCCGACCGCGCCGGCGATGTCCGGCGTGCCGGCCTCGAACTTGTAGGGCAGGTCGTTCCAGGTGGACTTCTCGAAGGTGACCGACCTGATCATGTCGCCACCGCCCTGCCACGGCGGCATGGCCTCGAGGTGCTCCCGCCGCGCCCAGAGCACGCCGATGCCGGTTGGTCCGTAGAGCTTGTGGCCGCTGAAGACGTAGAAGTCGGCGCCCAGCGCCCGCACGTCCACGCCCAGGTGCGGCGCCCCCTGCGCCCCGTCCACCAGCACCGGGATGCCCCGCGACCTGGCCAGCGCCACCACCGCCTCGATCGGCGTCACCGTGCCGAGCGCGTTGGAGACCTGCGTCACCGCCAGCAGCTTCACCCTGGGACCGAGCAACTCCGAGAGCGCGCCGAGATCGAGGTCGCCGGCGTCGTCGATGGGGGCCGCCACCACCCGCGCCCCCTGCGCGGCCGCCAGCAGCTGCCAGGGCACGATGTTGGAGTGGTGCTCCAGCGTGGTGACCACGATCTCGTCGCCGGCCCGCACCCGCTGGCGGCCGAAGGTCTGGGCCACCAGGTTGACGGCCTCGGTGGCGCCGCGCACGAAGATCACGTCGCGGGCGTCGGCGTTGAGGAACCGCGCCACCGTGGCGCGCGCCCCCTCGAAGGCCTTGGTGGCCCGCTCGGAGAGGGCGTGGACGCCGCGGTGGACGTTGGCGTTGTCCCGCTCGTAGAAGTGGGAGATGGCGTCGATGACGGCGCGCGGCTTCTGCGTGGTGGCGGCGCTGTCGAGGTAGACCAGCGGCTTGCCGTGGACCTGCTGGTCGAGCGCCGGGAAGTCGGCGCGCCGCTCCGCGACGTCGCCCGGGGCCGGGCCAGCCGGCCCCAGTGTGGTGACCGTGGTCATGCCGCCTCCACCAGCCGGGCCCCGGCGGGCAAGCGGGACGCCACCAGCTGTCGCGCCCGGGCTCGCAGCGGCTCGGGCCGGACCAGCTCCACCATCCCGGCCGCGAAGGCGTAGATGAGCAGGCTCCTGGCCGCCGGCTCGGACAGGCCTCGCGTGCGCAGGTAGAAGAGCGAGGTCGGGTCGAGCTGGCCCACCGAGCCGCCGTGGCTGCACTTCACGTCGTCGGCCAGGATCTCGAGCTGGGGCCGGGTGTCCACGGTGGCGTCGTCGGAGAGCAACAGGTTGGAGCTCGACTGCTGCGCCGAGGTCTTCTGCGCGCCGGGCGCCACGCGAACCCGCCCGGTGAAGACGCCGCGGGCGCGCCCGTCGAGGACGGTCTTGAAGGTCTGGGTGCTGGTGCAGCGCGGCGCCACGTGCTCCACGTTGACGAAGGCGTCGGTGATCCGCGAGGCGCTGGCCATGCCGAGCCCGGAGGCGGTCAGCTCGGCCCTCTCGCCCAGCAGCCGGGCGTGCAGCTCGGCGCGGGCCACCTGCCCGCCCAGCGCCAGCGAGTGGGAGGTGAAGCGGCTCTCGGCCGCCTGCTCGACGTGGAGCGAGGCCAGCTCGAAGGTCTCCAGCCCCTCCTCCTGGAAGCGGTAGTGGTTCACCTCGGCGCCCGGGGCCAGCACGATCTCGGCCACCGGCGCCACCAGCGCGCGCCCCCCCTCGGCGGAGATGGAGTGCTCCACCACCGTGACCAGCGAGCCCTCGCCCGCCACCAGCAGCAGGCGCGGGAAGGTGGCCACGGCGCGCCCGGGCAGCGAGGTGAGGTGGACGATCCGGATGGGCGGCGCCACCGCCCCGGCGACCGGCAGGTGGAGCAGCACGCCGTCGTCGAAGAGCGCGGTGTTGGCCGCCACCAGCGCGTGGCGATCGACGCGGGCCAGCCGGCCCAGGTGGGGCCGGACCAGGTCCGGCACCTCGCGCAGCGCCTCGCCGAGCGAGATGAGCACCGCGCCGGGCGGGAGCCCTTGCGCCCAGGAGAGGTCGGAGCGGTAGCGCCCGTTGGCGAAGACCAGCTGCGGACCGTTCCAGCTCCCGGCCCGCTCCAGCAGCGCCGCCGCCGCGTCCCCCTCGTCGGGGCGGGCCCGCTCGAGCCGGTGCGAGGCGAGCGCCGTGAGGCTGGTGTAGCGCCAGTCCTCGTGCCGGGTGGTGGGCAGCCCCCCCAGCGAGCGCAGGCCTGCGATGGCCTCCTCGCGCAGGTCGCCGAGCCAGGCCGGATCGTCGGGGCCGATGGTGAAGGCGGCCGCCAGGCTCTCGGCCGCCGGCGTGACGCTGCCGCCCAGGGTCATGTCCGGGCCTCGGTGAGCGGCACCGGCGCCTTGTCGCCGGCCCAGGCGTAGCCGGTCTTCTCCAGCTCGTGGGCCAGCTCGCGTCCCCCGGTCTTGACGATCCGGCCCCCGGCCATGACGTGGACCACGTCGGGCGTGACGTGGTCGAGCAGTCGCTGGTAGTGCGTCACCATGAGGAAGGCCCGCCGCCCGTCGCGGAGGGCGTTGACGCCCCCTGAGATGACGCGGAGCGCGTCGATGTCGAGGCCCGAGTCGATCTCGTCGAGGATGGCCAGCCTGGGCTCGAGCACCGCCATCTGGAAGACCTCGTTCCGCTTCTTCTCGCCGCCGCTGAACCCCTCGTTGACCGAGCGCGAGCCGAAGGACGGGTCGAGCTCGACCAGCTTCATCTTCTCCCTGGCGAAGGCGAGGAAGTCCATGGCGTCCAGCTCCTCCTCGCCGCGCGCCTTGCGGATGGCGTTGAGCGCGGTGCGGAGGAAGTAGAGGTTGCCGACCCCGGGGATCTCCACCGGGTACTGGAAGCCGAGGAAGAGGCCGGCCACGGCTCGCGCCTCGGGGGGAAGCGAGAGCAGGTCCTTGCCGGCGAAGCGGACCGAGCCCGCGGTCACCTCATAGGCGTCGCGCCCGGCCAGCACGCCGGCCAGCGTCGACTTGCCCGAGCCGTTCGGCCCCATGATGGCGTGGACCTCCCCCTCCCGGACGGTCAGGTCCAGCCCCTTCAGGATCTCCTTCTCACCGACCCGGGCCCGCAGGCCCCTGATCTCAAGCAGCACCGCCCCGCTCATCCAACGCTCCCTTCCAGCGACAGCCCCAGCAGCTTCTGCGCCTCCACGGCGAACTCCATCGGCAGCTCCTTCAGGACCTGCTTGGCGAACCCGTTTACGATCATGGAGACCGCGTCCTCGTCCGAGAGGCCGCGCTGGCGGCAGTAGAAGAGCTGGTCCTCGGAGATCTTGGAGGTGGTGGCCTCGTGCTCCACCGTGGCGGTCTGGTTCTTCACCTCGATGTACGGGAAGGTGTGAGCCCCGCAGCGGTCGCCGATCAGCAGCGAGTCGCACTGGGAGTGGTTGCGTGCCCCCACCGCCCCCTTCTGCATCTTCACCAGCCCGCGGTAGGTGTTCTGGCCGCGGCCGGCGCTGATCCCCTTCGACACGATGGTGGAGCGGCTGTTGCGCCCGATGTGGATCATCTTGGTGCCGGTGTCGGCCTGCTGCCGGTTGTTGACCAGCGCCACCGAGTAGAACTCGCCCACCGAGTCGTCGCCCAGCAGGATCACCGACGGGTACTTCCAGGTGACGGCGCTGCCAGTCTCCACCTGGGTCCAGCTGATGCGCGACTTGCGGTGGGCCACGCCGCGCTTGGTGACGAAGTTGTAGATGCCGCCCTTCCCCTCGGCGTCGCCGGGGTACCAGTTCTGCACCGTCGAGTACTTGATCTGGGCGCCGTCGCGGGCCACCAGCTCGACCACCGCGGCGTGGAGCTGGTTCTCGTCGCGCATGGGCGCGGTGCAGCCCTCCAGGTAGCTGACGTAGGCCCCCTCGTCGGCCACGATCAGGGTCCGCTCGAACTGGCCGGTGTCCTTGGCGTTGATGCGGAAGTAGGTGGAGAGCTCCATGGGGCAGCGCACGCCCTTGGGCACGTAGACGAAGCTGCCGTCGGAGAAGACGGCGCTGTTGAGCGCGGCGAAGAAGTTGTCGGTGGTTGGCACCACCGAGCCGAGGTGCTCCTCGACGAGCGCCGGGTGCTCGCGCACCGCCTCGGAGAAGGAGCAGAAGATGATCCCCTTCTCGGCCAGCTTGGCCTTGTAGGTGGTGGCCACCGAGACCGAGTCGAAGACGGCGTCCACGGCGACGCCGGCCAGCCGCATCTGCTCCTCGAGCGGGATGCCGAGCTTGGAGAAGGCCCGCTTCAGCTCGGGGTCGACCTCCTCCATCGAGCTGGGTCCCTTCTTCTGCCTGGGCGCGGAGTAGTAGACGATCTCCTGGTAGTCGGGCCGGTGATAGGTGACGTTGGCCCACTCCGGCTCCTGCATGGTGAGCCAGTGGCGGTAGGCCTTGAGCCGCCAGTCGAGCATGAACTGCGGCTCGCCCTTCTTGCGGGAGATGATCCGGATGATCTCCTCGGAGAGCCCCTTGGGGATGGTGTCGGCCTCGATGTCGGTGACGAAGCCGTACCGGTACTTCTGCTCGGTCAGGCTCTTGAGCTGCTGGGCGGTGGTCATGGCGTGGTCACCACGGTGAGCGCGGCGGCGGGGGCGCCGCGGCCGAGGCGGAACGGGCCGATCTCGGAGAGCGGCAGGGCGCGGAGCGCCGTCTGCACGGCGCGCGAGACCGGATCCCAGGTCTCCTTGGAAAGGCAGAACGGCTCGATGCCGCAGGGCTCGGCGCTCGGGGAGCAGCAGTCGGTGAGCGAGATGGGCCCCTCGAGCGCCTCGACCACCTCGGCCACCGAGATCTGGCCGGGGGGGCGGGTGAGCGAGTAGCCACCGTGGCGGCCGCGGTGCGACTGGAGCAGCCCGGCGCGGGAGAGCTCCTTGCAGAGCTTCGAGACGGTGGGGAGCGGCACCCGCGAGCGGGACGACAGGGCCTGGGCGGTGATCGTGCGATCGTCGCGCGCCAGGTGCGCGAGGATAACGATGGCGTAGTCGGTCAGCTTGCTCATCCGGATCATCTGGTCGGCCTCACACCCCCCGGCGGCGCTAGTCCACCGTCGAGCAGGCATCTTGGACTGAAAGAGTCCAGATATGACCGGTTCTAACAGATGCGAGCCCGCTTTCACCAAAAAGAGCCGGCTAGGGTGCTGACTCGCGCCTAGACCGTGGCCCGGACCAGCGGGCTGTCGATCGACTCTCCCCCCAGATCGAGGTAGAGGTGGTCGGCCACGATGGTCAGGCCGACCTTCTGACGGCGCTCTTCACGCTGCGCCAGAACCCGAAGGAGCATGTCCGGCACCGCGGCCAGCTCCGCCCTGGCCAACCGTTCGGGGCGCCCCGAACGGGCCTCGGCGAGAAAGGCCTCGAGCCTCCGTTCTCCCTCGAAGAGCACCGCCACGCGCGCGCCGCCACCCCTGGCCAGATCCTTCTCGATCCGGGAGACCTCTGGCCGCCCGACCCGGACCAGCAACGTCCGGGTGGACCCGTCCGGCCCCAGGGCCACCAGCTCAGGCTCGTCCGGCTCGCAGATCCCCGGCCCGAAGGCGATGGTCTCCTCCCACTGCCAGCAGTAGGCGAGGAGCCGGAGCCAGAGCCGCTCGACGGTCTCGGAGGGATGGCGTGCCGCCTTGACCGCGAACTTCAGGTCGAGCCCACGATCGACGTGGGAGAGGGTGACGTCGAAGTGGTGGAGCGTGGAGGGGAGCGCCATGGGGCCCGTCTATCGCAGAACTCCGGGGTTTTCTCCACCTTGCCTCACCCGCGGGACTTGGCGATTGGGTGGCCGGAGCCTAGGATCCCGGGTCCCTGGTCAGGGCGACTCCACGCCCGGAGGTTCGATGCGCCCGCGCCCGCTCCCCCTGCTGCTCCTCCTGCTCGCCACGCCGGCACTCGCCGAAGACCCGGCGCCCACGACCGCGCCCGCCGCCGACCCGGCTGCTGCACCCGCTGCGGAATCGCCACCACCGCCGCCCGCCATCGAACCGGCGCCTGCAGCGGCCTCGCTGGCCGCCTCGACCCAGGCGCCGGCCGCCGAGCCCGCCCCGCCGCCGCCGCCGCCGAGGGAGGCCCCGCTGCCGAGGCTCGGGCTCCGGCTCGGCCTCGGCTTCCCCGACGGCGCCACCGCCAACGCGGTCTATCGCCCCCTCCCCTACCTGCGCGTGCAGGCGGGGCCGGCCTGGAACTACCTAGCCTTCGGCCTGCAGGCCGGCGTCGCCGTCACGCCCATTCGCTGGGCCGTCTCGCCGGTCCTCGAGGCCAGCTATGGCCACTTCTTCGGCGCCGACCTGAACAAGGTCATCAAGAACGTCCCCACCGAGGTCCAGCCGCTGGTGAAGGACGTCGGCTACGACTACTTCAACGGCCAGGTGGGCGTCGAGTTCGGCTCCCCGCGCGGTTACACCTTCTCGCTGGGGGTGGGGCTCTCCTACCTCTGGAGCAACGTGAAGGGGACCGCCACGGTGGTCCGCAACCCGGGCACCGCCAACGAGGCGACCGTGACCGTCGTCAACCCCAGCCTCCGCGCCGTGACGCCGTCATTGCGGCTCGGCATGCTCTACTACTTCTAGCGAGGCGACCATGCGCCGACTCCTCCCCGCTCTCCCCGCCCTCGCGCTCCTCGCCGGCTGCGGGCTCCTCTACGCCGAGGTGGAACTCCCCAGCACCACCATCACGCTCAAGCGGCAGAACTTCACCGGCACGGTCGCCGGAGCGCCACTGGTGAAGGAGATCGCCTTCGACATCGGCACGCAGCTGCCCGTCACCACCGGCAAGGACATCACCTTCGAGCTGCGGCTCACCCAGATGCTGGTGAACATCGCGACCGGCTCGCTGATGGGCGACTTCGGCGACATCCAGTCGGTGACGCTCTCGGTACTGCCACCGGCCGGGCAGACGCTGCCGGAGGAGGCCATCATCGCCTCCTACACCAAGGCGCCGCCGCCGGCCGATCAGTACCCCACCACGATCTCGGTGGCCGGCATGTCCAACCTCGACCTCGCCCCCTACATCGCCTCCGGCGTCATGACGCTCAAGCTCAAGGCGGTCTCGGAGTCCGGCCTGGCCATCCCCGACTGGACCGCCGACGTGGGCGGGGAGTTCTACCTGAAGGTGCACGCAGACTACGGGAACCTGCTGACGAAGAAGTGACCGGAGGCTCGAGGCCGCAGCCGTCGCAGGCGTCGCCGCACGGCCCGGCCACCTCGCCGAAGTGGCCGACCAGCCGCTCGTGGCGGCAGCCCGGCTCGTCGGCGAAGCGGAACATGGCCCGCGACTGCCGCCGCTGCATGGCCGCGAACTGCTCGTCGTCGCCGGCCATCCGGTCGAGCGCCGCCACGTCGGCCCAGGAGTAGAAGAGGACGCAGTCGGAGTCCTGGCCGTCGCGTCCGGCGCGACCGATCTCCTGGTAGTAGGCCTCCAGCGAGCGCGGCATGTCGCGGTGGATGACGTAGCGGATGTCGGCCTTGTCGATCCCCATGCCGAAGGCGATGGTGGCCACCACCACCTCCACCGCCCCGGCGGCGAAGGCGTCCTGGACCCGCTCCCGCTCGGCCGGCTCGAGCCCGGCGTGGTAGGCGGCGGCCCGCACGCCGTGGCCGGCGAGGAACCCGGCCACCGACTCCACCGTCTTGCGCGAGAGCGCGTAGACGATGCCGCTCTGCCGCCGCCGCGCCTTGACCAGCCGCAGGATGGCGTCGCGCGACGAGGGGCCGTCGCCCCCCTTCTTGACGGCGTGCAGCTTCAGGTTGGTCCGCAGGAAGGAGCCGGTCACCAGCAGCGGCTCCACCATGCCGAGCTGGCCGGCGATGTCGCGCGTCACCTCGCGGGTGGCGGTGGCGGTGAGCGCCAGCACCGGGGCGCCGAAGCGGTCCTTCAGGCCGGCCAGGTTCCGGTAGGCGGGGCGGAAGTCGTGGCCCCAGTGGCTGATGCAGTGGGCCTCGTCCACGGCCAGGAGGGAGAGGCCGAGCCCGGAGAGCGCGCTCCCCACCGAGGCCTCCAGCCCCTCGGGCGCGGCGTAGAGCAGCTCCACCTCGCCGCGCCGCAGCGCCGCCACCCGGGCGCGCCGCTCCTCGGGCGCCAGCGTGGAGTTGAGGAAGGTGGCGCGCAGCCCGGCCCGGGACATGGCGTCCACCTGGTCCTTCATCAGCGCGATGAGCGGCGAGATGACCAGCGTGGTGCCGCCGAGCAGGCGGGCCGGGAGCTGGTAGGTGAGCGACTTGCCGGCCCCGGTCGGCATGACGCCGACGCAGTCGCGGCCGCCCAGCACCGCCTCGACGATGGCCGCCTGGCCGGGCCGGAAGTCGGCGTGGCCGAAGAGCTCGCGCAGCACGGCCCGCGCCGCGTCCAGGGTCGGGACCGAAGGCGGCCGCGGGGGCCGCAGCGAGCCGGCCAGCGCCTTGAGCCGGTCCACCAGGTCGGGGCTGAAGTCGGCGGGCCGGGCCCGGTAGCGGGCCCGCAGCGCGGTGAGCCGGGCCGCCGCCTCGGCGTGGCCACCGCCGCCTGGCGCGTCGAGCGCGCGGGCGATGGCCGCCACCTCGTCCTCGATCACCGCCGCTCGCCCGCCGCCCTTCATGCGGCGGACTCTATACCGCGCCTCCCACCCCACCGGGCGGGCCGTGGCCGAAAATGAGGCGGGCGCCGAGCGGCTACTTCGACAGCTTGGCGTCCTCGACGATGACCGGGTAGGCGTAGCCGGCGCCGAAGTCCTTGTCGGTGCGGACCGTCCCCTTCACCACCACGGTGTCGCCGACCGAGGTCATGTCCTGGGTGGTGACGGTGATGTCGTTGTCCTGCCTGTCGGCCTTGCCGGTGCCGTCCTGCAGGTGGACCCAGTTCTTGCCCATGATGCCCGGGTTGAACTTGACCACCTTGCCGCGCACGGTGACCGGCTTCTCCTTGAGCGCGACCTTCTGCGCGTAGACCTCGGCGATGGTGCGAGCGTCGGCGCCGGAGGCCTTCGCGACCTTCACGTCACCGACGTTGCTCGGCCCCTGGGCGGCCATGGCGTGCTGCTGCGCCATGCCGGCGGGGGTGCCGTCCATGCCAGGCGGGGCGGCGGGCGGGGCGGCGGGGGCCGAGCCCTCCAGCGTGCCGAAGAAGACCACGTCGAACTTCCGCTTCAGGGTCTTCGACTCGAAGTTGGCCATGGGCATGGCGTTGAGGACGGTGACCTCGGTCCCCTTGGCCACCTCGGACTTGGGCACCGCGGCCCACGTCTCCTCCTGGCCCGACTGGATCTTCAGGTAGCTGTACGGCGGGGCGTCCAGCCGCTCCAGCACCTTGCCCTTCAGGCTGGCCGAGGGGGGCGCGACCTGGGCCTCCATCGCGTTGCTGGCGGCCGGCGGCGCGACGGCCGGCGGCTCGCTCTTCTTGCAACCCGCCACGGCCACGGCGACGAGCAGGACGGCGCTGAGACGACGCATCGGTGAAACCTCCATGGAGACGGGATACGGGTGGTGCCCCGTGAGGGGCCGTACGGTGAAACAATCTGGCCCCGGGTTGGATTCCGGGACCTGGGCGACAAGTCGTGGAGAGGCCCCCTCTACCACGCTCAGCCGCGAAGCCGCCAGCCAGACCGTAGGAGCATGTAGGCCGCGGTGAGCGCCCCCGCCGCCAGCAGGAAGACCAGCCCCGCCCCGGCCCACGGCGAGGCGTCACTCGACCCCAGCACCGCGAAGCGCAGCCCGTCCACCATGTAAAAAACCGGATTGGCCCGGGCCACGGCCGCCAGCCCGGGCGAGAGCATCCGGACCGAGAAGAAGACCCCGCCCAGGAAGGTGAGCGGCAGGATGAAGAAGGTCGGGAAGAAGTTCACCTGCTCGAAGGTCTGCGCCCAGATGGCGCTGGCCACGCCTCCGGCCGCGAAGGCGACCGCGGCCAGCGTCACCACCGCCAGCGCCAGCAGCGGGTGAGCCACCTCGAAGCCGGTGAAGATCCCCGCCACCGCCCAGGTGATGCCGCCGACCAGCAGCCCTCGCACCACCGCCGCCAGCACGAAGGCGCCCAGCATCTCGGCGTAGGAGAGAGGAGAGACCAGCACGTCTACGATGGTCCCCTGCAGCTTCATGACGAAGAGCGAGGAGGCGCTGTTGAGGTAGGCGTTCTGCACCACCCCCATCAGCACCAGCCCGGGGACGATGAAGCGCGCGTAAGGCACCCCGCCCACCTCGCGCAGCTGGTGGCCGATGGAGACGCCGAAGACGATGAAGTAGAGGGTGGTGGTCAGCAGCGGCGTCGCCAGGGTCTGCCCGGGGACGCGCAGGAAGCGGCGGATCTCCTTCGACAGCAGGGTGCGGAAGCCGAGCGAGATCACGGCGCGGCCGCCTCCTTCCGCCCCACCAGCTCCACGTAGATCTCCTCCAGCGAGCGCCCCCCGGAGCGGGCCATCAGCGCCGTCTTCTCCTCCACCAGCCGCAGCAGGCCACGGTCGATGATGCCGATCCGGTCGGCCAGCGCCTCGGCCTCCTCGAGGTAATGGGTGGTGAGCACCACCGTGGTGCCGCGGTCGCGCAGGGTCCGGACATAGGCCCAGAGGGCGCGGCGCAGCTCCACGTCCACGCCGGCGGTCGGCTCGTCGAGGAAGAGCACCTTCGGCTCGTGGACCAGCGCCTTGGCGATGAGGAGCCGCCGCCGCATGCCGCCCGACAGGGCGCGGGCGCTGGTGTGGCGCTTGGCGGTCAGGTCGAGGGCGGTGAGCAGCTCGGTGAGCCGGGCCTCGGTGAGCCGCACGTCGAAGTAGCCGGCCTGGAAGCGGAGGCTCTCCTCGACGGTGAAGAAGGGGTCGAAGTTGATCTCCTGCGGCACCAGCCCGACGTGCCGGCGCGTGAACCGGTAGTCCCGCACCACGTCGCGCCCCAGCACCCGGGCCTCGCCGGCGGTGGCCCGGGCCAGGCCGGTCACGATGGAGATGAGCGTGGTCTTCCCGGCGCCGTTGGGGCCGAGCAGGCCGAAGATCTCGCCGGCGCGGATGTCGAGATCGACACCGCCGAGCGCCACCAGGTCGCCGTAGCGCTTGGTGAGGCCGCGGATCTGGACGACCGGTTCGGGCACGGGCGGGCAATGTAACCCGGGGCGGGACGGCTAGCACGAGGCGGGGCGCCGCCCCGGCCGCCGTTCCCGGGGCCGGGCGACCCGCATCTTGCGGGGCGCCGCCCCGGAGCCTTCACTGGTCCGACTTCGCCCCGATGATCGACTCCGGTCGCCCTCGCCCGACCGCACGCTGGCCGACGCTGCCGCCGTAGGGCGAAGCGGGCGATCGCGTGCCGGTGTGCGGAGGTGAGCGGTTCGGTGAGGTGAGGCCGCCCTGGCGCCAGCCCGGCTGCGAGATGCGTGACGGCCGGGCACCGCCACCAGGGAGCACCTGGTCCAGCGACCGGCTGGCGCGCACTCTCGCCCGGGGGTGTTGCGATCGAAGCCGATGGCCCATCCCTCACGACGGCTCTCACCGGAGCACCCGGACGCGATCAGCCCGCGCAGCCCGCGAGGCGGCGCCGGCCGACGAACGGGCGGAAGCTTGGCGCAGCCCGCGAGGCGGCGCCGGCCGACGATCCGGGCGCTCGACGCCCGCGCAGCCCCCGAGGCGGCGAAGGAGGAGCGCCTTGACCCTCGCCGATGGCGCCCCCTGCCCGGAGCGTGGTACGGCGCGGGGCGAGGCCAGCCAGCGATGAACCACGGTCACACCTACCGGGAGCAGATCGACGCCCGCGACGCCGGCCGCGCCGTGCTGGCGCACCTCGGCGAGCGGTTCGGGCGCGCCACCCCGTCCACCTGGCAGGCGCGGATCGAGACCGGGCAGGTGAAGCTAGACGATGCGCCCACCACCGCCGGGGCGCTGCTGCGCGCCGGCCAGTGGCTCTGCTGGGACCGCCCGCCCTGGACCGAGCCGCCGGTGCCGCTCGACACCGCCGTGCTCTACGAGGATGCGCTGCTGCTCGCCGTCGCCAAGCCGCGCGGGCTCCCCACCATGCCGGCCGGCGGCCTCTACCTCGAGCACACCCTCCTCGCGGTGGTGCGCCGCCGCGCCCCGGAGGCGAGCCCCATGCACCGGCTGGGGCGCGACACCTCCGGCCTGGTGCTCTTCGCGCGGACCGCCGCGGCGGCCCGCGTCGTCCAGGCGGCCTTCCGGGCCCGCCAGATCGGCAAGGTCTACCGGGCCCTCTGCAGCGGCCACCCGGTGGCAGACGCCTTGACCATCGACGTCCCCATCGGCGAGGTGGCCCATCCGCTGCTCGGCACCGTCCACGCCGCCTCACCGGGCGGCCGCCCGTCGAGGAGCCACGTCCGGGTGCTGGAGCGGCGCGGCGGCGGCGGCCTGCCACCGTGCGCGCTGGTAGAGGTGACGATCGAGACCGGCCGCCCACATCAGATCCGGATCCATCTGGCCCACGCCGGCCATCCGCTCGTGGGCGACCCGCTCTTCGGCCCGGGCGGCCTGCCGCTCCCCGGAACCCGCGCCCTGCCCGGCGATCCGGGCTACCTGCTCCACGCCGGGCGGCTCGAGCTCGACCACCCGGTGAGCAAGGCCCGGCTGGTGATCGAGTGCCCGCCGCCGCCGGCGCTGCGGCTCGGCGCTGGACGCACCTAGGGTGTCTTGCCGCCGCTTCTCCGGGCGTGCAAGCTTCGCCGCACCGTGCCGCCAGGATCCCCCGTCCCGGAGAGGCCCGAACCGGGCTCGATCTCCGCGCTCCTCGCCGACCTTGCTCACACCCCGTCCATCGACGAGGGCGTGACCTGGTCTCCCGAACTCCGGCCCGGCGCCCGCGTGGACCGGTTCGAGCTGGTGCGCGAGCTAGGGCGCGGCGCCTTCGGCGTGGTCTTCGAGGCGCGCGACACCTCGCTCGGCCGGCTGGTGGCCTTCAAGGTGGTCCGCGCCGGCCGGACCGAGGTGGCCGAGGACCAGCTCCGGCGCGAGGCCGAGACCATCGCCCGGCTCGCCCACCCGAACCTGGTGACGCTCTACGACTACGGCCGCTGCGCCCACGGCCCCTACCTGGTGCTCGAGCTCCTGCACGGCCAGACCCTCTCGGCCCGGCTGGCCCGCGGGCCGCTCTCCCCCGCCGAGGCGGTGGGCGTCGCCGTGGACGTGACCCGTGGCCTGGCCTGGGCCCATGCCCACGGCGTGGTCCACCGCGATCTCAAGCCGTCCAACATCTTCCTGGTCGAGGGGGGTGGCGCCAAGGTCCTCGACTTCGGGCTGGCGCAGGCCTTCGGCCGGAGGCGGCTGGGCGGCGGCACGCCCAACGGCATGGCTCCGGAGCAGTGGCGCGAGGCGCCCGAGGACGAGCGGACCGATGTCTTCGCGCTCGGCGTGGTCCTCTTCCGGATGCTGGCCGGCCGGCTCCCCTTCCCCGACGACGAGGGGCGCTCGGTGCTCGGGCCTGAGCCGGCGCCGCGGCTCACTGTGCCGGGCCACCCCGATCTCGCCAGGCTGATCGCGCGGTTGCTGGAGAAGGATCCGGTCCGCAGGCCGCGCGACGGCGCCGCCGTGCTGGCCGGGTTGCTGGTGACGCAGGCGGAGCTCTCGCCGCCAGAAGCCGGCGGCCCGGCGGCCGGGTCGGTCCGCGTCCAGCCTCGCTGGCGGCGCTGGACCGGCTGGATCGCGGTGGCGGCGGTGGCGCTCCTGGCCGGGTCGGCGCTGGTGGCGGGGTGGTTCGAGTGGCAGCGCCGGACCGAGGCGGACCCGACGCCGTCGGTCGCCGTCCTTCCCTTCTCCGACCTGAGCGAGGGGCAGGACCAGCGCTATCTCTCCGACGGGCTGGCCGAGGAGATCGTGGTGGCGCTGACGCGGCTGGAGGGGCTGCGGGTGACGGGGCCGACCTCGGCGGCCACCTTCCGGCATCCCTTCCCCGACCTGCGAAAGGTCGGCCGCGACCTCGACGTCGGCACGGTGCTGGAAGGGAGCGTGCGCCGCGACGGTGGCCGGGTGCGGGTGACGGCCCAGCTGGTCAAGGTGCCGGACGGCTACCACCTCTGGTCGCGCACCTTCGACCGCGACGTCGGCGACCTCTTCGCCGTCCAGGACGAGATCGCCGGCGCGGTGGTCCAGGCCCTCCAGGTGAAGCTGCTGGCCGGGCGAGCGCCCAGCTCCCAGCTCCACCGGACCGCGAACCCCGAGGTCTACGCGCAGTTCCTGCTGGGCCGGCAGCTGGTCCGGGAGGACCAGGTGCTGGCGGCGCGGCAGGCGGTGGCCGCCTACCGGCGCGCCCTGGCCGTCGATCCGACCTACGCGCCGGCCTGGGCGGGGCTCTCCCAGGCGCTCTTCTGGGGCTATGCCAACATCGACGGCACGGCCGCCGAGCTGAAGCGGGCGCGCGACGAGGCCATGGCCGCCGCCGAGCAGGCCGTGTCGCTGACGCCAGGGCTGGCCGAGGGGTTCGCCGCCCGCGGCTTCCTGCGCGCCACCCTCGACTGGGACTGGACCGGCGCCCGCTCCGACTTCGAGCGGGCCGTGGCGCTCGAACCGGGCAACGCCGAGATCCGGCAGCGCTACGCCCGCAACGTGCTCGCCCCCATCGGCCTGCTGGCCGACGCCCGCGCCGTGGCGCTCATGGCGATCCGCCTCGACCCGCTCTCCAGCAGCGCCTGGTCGTCGCTGGCCGCCATCTACCTCGCCGAGGGAGAGCTGGGCCGGGCGCGGCGGGCCGCCAACCGTTCGCTGCAGCTGCAGCCGCGCCAGGACTTCGCCTCCACCTACCTCTCGCTGGTCGAGCTGGTGGAGGGACGGCCCGAGGCGGCGCTCCAGGTGGCCGAGCGGTGCAACCAGGAGCTGTTCCGGCTGCAGCTGACCGCGGCGGCGCTCCACTCGCGGGGCCGGCGCGCCGAGGCGCAGGCGGCGCTCGACCAGCTCATCGCCCGCCACGCCGACGACGGGCCATTCCAGATCGCCACCGTCTACGCCTGGCGCGGCGAGTCCGATCGGGCCTTCTGGTGGATGGGGCGGGCGCTGGCGGCGCGCGACGGCGGGTTGATGGACCTGCGGCTCGACCCGCTGGTCCGCGGGCTGATCCCCGACCCGCGCTTCAAGGAGCTCCTCGCCCGGATCCGGTTGCCGCCGGACTGACGGCGCTGCTCGCCTTCCTCGCGACCTGCCGCGGGTGCCGCTCACCCGAGCTGGGTGCGGAAGCGCGCCACCGCCAGCGCCATGACCCCGACGCCGAGCGCGGCCAG
This sequence comes from Myxococcales bacterium, assembly GCA_021806645.1. Taxonomy (GTDB): domain Bacteria; phylum Myxococcota; class Myxococcia; order Myxococcales; family Anaeromyxobacteraceae; genus JADKCZ01. The sequence continues at coordinate 44,606 of JAJZQX010000005.1, forward strand.
GCAGGCGAGCTGGAACCAGAGGTCGGTGAAGCCGGCCCCGCGCAGCAGCACGCCCCGCATCACCTCGGCGAAGTGGCGCACCGGGTTGAGCCAGGTGATCGCCTGCAGCCACCCCGGCATGCCGCGGATGGGCGTCATGACGCCGGAGAGCAGGATGGCCGGCATCATGAAGATGAAGCCGCCCAGGAAGGCCTGCTGCTGGTTCTGCGAGAGGGTCGAGATGAGCAACCCGACGCCGAGCGTGGAGAAGAGGTAGAGCAGCACCCCCACCGCCCCCACCAGCAGGCTGCCGCGCAGCGGCACCTCGAAGAGCCAGCTCCCCACCGCCACCAGCAGGAGCACGTCGAAGATCCCGATGACCAGGAAGGGGAGCAGCTTGCCGATGAGCAGCCAGAGCGGCCGGATGGGGGTCACCATCACCTGCTCCATGGTCCCCATCTCACGCTCGCGCGCCAACCCCATGGCGGTCACGAGCGTGGTGACGATGACCAGCAGCGTGCCGGCGATGCCCGGAACGATGTACGGCGCGCTCTTGAGCCGCGGGTTGTAGAGGACGCGTGGCACCAGCACCACCTGCGCCGGGGCCGGGCGTCCCGCGGCCTCCAGCCGTTCGCGGATGAGCCGCTCTCCGACCTCGCCGAAGTAGCGGGAGACGGCGCCGCTGGCCACCATGGCGCGGTTGGGGTCGCTGCCGTCGAGCAACACCTGCACCTCGGCCGGCCGCTGGCTGGCCAGGTCGCTGGCCAGCCCCGGGGTGAAGATCAGGGCCGCGGCCGCCTTCCCGTCGTCGAGGTCCTGTTCGGCCTCCGGGATGCCGCCCACCTGTCCCGCGAAGCGGAGCGTCTGGTCGGCCAGCAGGCGCCGGGCGTGGAGCCGGCTCTGGTCGCTCCGGTCCTGATCGACCAGCACGGTGGGCACCCGGTCCACGTCGAAGTCCACGGCGAAGCCGAAGATCACCGTCTGGACGAGCGGCGCCACGATGAGCAGGACCATCACCCGCTTGTCGCGGATGGTCTGTCGAACCTCCTTGCGGAAGACCGCCGCCAGCTGCCGCCGCGCCGTGGACCAGAACTTCTCGCTCTCCGCGCTCAAGCCACCCTCCGCTTGAAGCGCGCCGTCGCCAGCGCGAGGATGCCGACCGCGAAGATCGCCATCGCCAGCAGGTCGGGCCAGAGCACGCCGAGCCCGTTCCCCTTGAGCAGGATGCCGCGCAACCCGTGGACCAGGTAGCGCGCCGGGATGAGACGCGAGATCGCCTGCAGCGGCAGCGGCATGTTCTCGATGGGGAAGATCATGCCGGAGAGGATGATGGAGGGGAGCATGGCCGAGAGAGCGCCGGCCTGCGTCGCCACCAGCTGGTTCCTGGCCACCACCGAGATGAAGAGCCCCTGCCCGAGCATGCCGGCCAGGAACACCAGCCCGAAGAGCATGACGAGCGCGACGCTGCCGCGGATGGGCACGTCGAAGACCAGCGCGCCGAAGGCGACCACCAGCAGCAGTTCGAGGAGGCCGAGCGCCAGGTAGGGCAGCAGCTTGCCGAGCACGATCTCCAGCCGCCCCACCGGCGAGGCGAAGAGCTGCTCCATCGAGCCGCGCTCCCACTCGCCGGCGATGGCCAGCGCCGTGAGCATCACCGCGGTGATGGCCAGCAGGAAGGCCGAGATCCCCGGCACCATGTAGAGCGCGGACCGTCCCTCCGGGTTGTAGCGGGTCCAGACCTTCACCTGCAGCGGCGGCTGGAGCCCGGCGAAGGCGGCGCCGGCCAGCCGCTGGCTCTCGGCCCGGGCGATGGCGTCGGCCTTGGCGAGGACCTGGTTGCCGACCACCGGGTCGGCGCCGTCGAGCATGAGCTGGACCTGCGCCTTCCTGCCCAGCAGCAGGTCCCGCTGGTAGCCGCGCGGCACCACCAGCGCTGCCACGGCGGTGCCGGTGCGGAAGAGCGACTCCACCCCCTCCGTCATCGGGTGAGCCACCACCTCGAATTCCCGCGAGCCTTCGAAGGCCCGCGCCAGCGCCCGCGAGGCCTCGCTCCGGTCCTGGTCGGCGAAGGCCAGCGGGAGGTGGTCCAGGTCGGTGGAGATGCCATAGCCGAAGAGGAAGAGCATCACCACCGGCATAACCAGCGCCAGCGCCAGCGTGCGCGGATCCCGCCGGACGTGGATGGTCTCCTTGCCGGCCATGGCGCCGACGCGGCGGAGCGAGCGTAGCAGCGCGGCGCCGGTCACGGCGCGCCCCCGGCGTCGCGATCGACGACGGCCAGGAAGACGTCCTCCAGCGTGGGCGCCGCCTCCTCCACCTCCACCGCCTCGGCCCCGGCTTCGCGAAGCGCGGCCGCCACGCGAGCCGCGTCGAAGCGCTCGGGATCGACGCGCAGGTGGAGCCCGGCACCGAACGGCGCCACCGCCCGCACCCCAGGCGCGCCTCCGAGCCTCGGCCCGGCCTCCGCCAGGCCCCGTCCGCGGGCCACCAGCACCCGGTCCGGCACCCAGGTCCGCTTCAGCCCGGCCGGCGTGTCGAGCGCCACCAGCTTGCCGTCCACCATCAGCCCGATGCGCCGGCAGTACTCCGCCTCGTCCAGGTAGTGGGTGGTGACGAAGACCGTGGTGCCGCCGCGCGCCAGCTCGCGGATCAGGTCCCAGAAGGCCCGCCGCGCCACCGGGTCGACGCCGGCGGTCGGCTCGTCGAGGAAGACCAGGCCGGGCCGGTGGAGCAGCGCGCAGGCCAGCGCCAGCCGCTGCCGCTGGCCGCCCGGCAGGTCGCCGGTGGTGGCCTCGTGCTGCGCGTCCAGCCCGACCCGCTCCAGCAGCTCGGCGGCGCGGGCCCGCAGCGCCGTCCCTTCCAGCCCGTAGGCGGCGCCGAAGAAGAGCAGGTTCTCCTCCACCGGCAGGTCGAGGTAGAGGGAGAACTTCTGCGACATGTAGCCGATCGACTCCTTGACCCGGCCGGGCGCGGTGGCCACGTCGTGCCCCGCCACCGTGGCCTGGCCGCTGGTCGGCGCCAGCAACCCGATGAGCATGCGGATGGTGGTGCTCTTCCCGGCGCCGTTGGCGCCGAGATAGCCGAAGATCTCCCCCTGCTCCACCTCGAAGGAGACGCGATCGACGGCCACGAAGGTGCCGAAGCGGCGGGTCAGGTCGCGCACCACGATGGCCGGGCCCACGCGCGCCGTCACTCCGCCCTCCCGATCGAGTCGACGAAGAGCTCCTCGAAGGTGGGCCTGGGGTGGCCGGCCCGCTCGAACTCGACGAGCAGCCTGGCCGGCTCCCCTTCCAGCAGCAGCCGGCCGTGGTGGACCAGCCCGACCCGGTGGCACCGCTCCGCTTCGTCCATGTAAGGCGTGGAGATCAGCACCGCCATGCCGTGCTCCACGAACTCGTGGAGCAGCCCCCATAGCTCGCGGCGGGAGACCGGGTCTACGCCGTTGGTCGGCTCGTCGAGCAGCAGCACCTCGGGCTCGGTGAGCAGCGCGCAGGAGAGCGCCAGCTTCTTGTACATGCCGCCGGAGAGCTGGTCGGCCCGCCGATCGACGAACGGAGCCAGCCGGGTCAGCGCCAGCAGCCGGGCAGAGCGCTCGCGGTAGACCGCGCCGGGGAGGGTCGCCAGCCGCCCGAAGAAGCGCAGGTTCTCCGCCACGGTGAGGTCGCGGTAGAGGCTGTACTGCTGGGGCATGAGCCCGAGCCGCTCGCGCACCGAGTCGTCGTGGGCCGGGTCGAGGCCGAGGATGCGCGCCTCGCCGCCGTCGAGGTCGATGAGACCGGCCAGGGCGCGGATGGCGGTGGTCTTTCCGGCGCCGTCGGGACCGACCAGGCCGTAGAGCTCGCCGCGGGCCACCTCGAAGCCGAGCCCGTCGAGCGCGGTCACTGCGCCGAAGCGGCGCCGCATCCCGCGCGCCAGCACGGCCGGACCGCCCGCCATGGCGGTGACCGCCTCGCCCACCTCAGCGCCCCGTGCCCGGGATGGTGACCTGCACCGGCATCCCGGCGCGCAGCTCGTGCTCCGGGTCGCGCACGGTCACCTCGACCGGGTAGACCAGCCGGTCCCGATCGGTGCGCGTCTGGATGTTCCGGGGCGTGAACTCGGCCTCAAGCGAGACGGTCCGCACCGTCCCCGCGAAGGTCTTCCCGGGCCAGGCATCGGCCACCACCACCGCCGCCGCACCCGGCCTGACCGCGCCCACCTCGGCGTTGGGCAGGTAGAAGGTGGCCTTCGGTTCGGAGAGGTCTACCAGCCGGACCAGCACCGCCCCCGGGCTCACCAGCTCGCCCGCCTCGTGCGGCAGCTTCCCGACCTCGGCGTCGCGCGGCGCCTTAAGCTGGCACTCCCCCGCCAGCAGGCGGGACCGCGCCACCGCCGCCGCGGCCGCCTTCACCTGCGCCGCCGCGGCCCGCGCCTGGGCCTCGGCCGCTCCCACCCCGGCCTCGGCGGCCCCGGCCTGCGCCGCGCTGGCCACGGCCATGGCGCGCGCCGCCTCGGCCTGGTGCTGCAGCCCCTCCGCGGCGGCCTGGGTCTGATCGACGGCGGCCTCGGTGACGCTGTCGGGCGTCGAGGCGATCCGCCTGGCCTGTCGCTCGGCGGCGTCTCGCTGCGCCGCCAGGGACGCGGCCTGGGCCCCGGCCGCCTCGTTGCCGGCGCGCGCCGCCAGCGTCGATCGGGCCGCCGACTTCCCCTGCGCCTCGGCCGCCGCCGCCTGCGCCCGCGCCGAAGCCAGCCGCGCCTCGGCCTCCGCCAGCATCGCCTCCGGGTCGGCGCAGTCGAGCCGGAGCAGCAGGTCGCCGGCCTTCACCGCCTGCCCCTCGCGCACCTTGACCTCCACCACCCGCGCGCCTACGCGCGAGGAGAGGTCCACCACCACCGCCTCGATCTGGCCGGAGCCGCCCGACGGCGCGGCCAGGGCGCGGGCCTGCAGCCAGACCTTCAAGGAGATGAGCGTGGCGAGGAGGATGGTGAAACCGGCGAGGGCGATGACGACGCGGCGCATATGGCTGGGTCTCCGGGGGGCCGCTCATGGGACCCCACTTCGCGCTCCAAGGGCAAGGGGCGTGCCGGCGCGCGCCGGCGCTCCCGGCCCGGTCCCCATGCGCCTTTCCGAGCCGGCGGCGGGTCCGGGCCGTCGGATTCCCGACAGGTCGTTCGGACCGGCGTACGCATCTGGCCACCTCCTCATCCCTGGGTGCGGCGCCTGGCGCGGTGATCCCCCGCGGCCTCGCCTCGGCATCCCGCTTGCTCGGGAGACTCCACATGCCCTGGTTCGGGAAAGGCGACGAGGTGCGCGGTGTCGCTCCACGTCGTATCCTTCCGGCGCGGCCTTCGCCGCACGAGGTTTCTGTGACCCCGCGGGACGGCTTCGAGGAGATCCAGCGACAGGAGATGTCCCGGCTCTTCGGGCTCTTCACGCGCGCCCGGCTGGCCCTCATCCCGGCGCTGGTGGTGCTCTTCGCCTGGACCTGGTGGGTCGATCCCACCGGCTGGCGAATCATCATCCTCGCGGTGGCGGTGCCGGTGCTGGCCGCCATCTTCGTCATCGAGTACCGGCGCTGGCAGCGCCGCGGACTCTCCCGCCACGCCATCGACCGGAACCTGGTGGTGGGCATCCTCGGCATCGTCACCTTGAGCGTGGTGAGCGGCGGCCTGGAGAGCCCCTTCCTGCCGGTGATGGTGGTGCTGACCGTGGCCATCGGACTCTTCGGCTCCCCGGCCGTCGCCACCTGGTTGATGGGCTTCGAGATGTTCGCGGTCCTCACCTTCACCGTCCTGGAGCTGACCCGGGGCGACCGGTGGCTGCGGCTGCCGGCCCTCTCCGGCGAAGGCCGCATCCCGACCGCCCGCACCGTCACCGTGGCCGTCACCTTCACCGTGCTGCTGGCGCTCAGCCGCCACCTCGGCCGCTTCGTCCGCCGCGCCTTCGACGCCATGCTGCGCCGGACGGTGCGCGCCCAGACCGAGTCGCTCCGCGCCCACGCCGAACGGGCCGAGGAGCTGATCGCCCTCTCGGCCGAGATCGCCCACGAGCTGAAGAACCCGCTGGCCTCGGTGAAGGGGCTGGCCGGCCTGCTGGCGCCGGCGCTGGCCGGCGGCAAGGGGGCGGAGCGGCTGGCGGTGCTGCGCCACGAGGTGGACCGGATGCAGGCCATCCTCGACGAGTTCCTCAACTTCTCGCGCCCGCTTGTCCCGCTGGCGCTCGGCGACCACGATGCGGGCGAGCTCTGCCGCGAGGTGGCGGCGCTGCACGAGGGGCTGGCGCACGAGCGCGGCGTGGAGCTCGAGGTGGCGGCCGAGGCCCCGGCCCCGGCTCGCTGCGACCCACGCAAGGTGAAGCAGGTGCTCATCAACCTGGTGCAGAACGCGCTCGACGCCGCGCCGCCGGAGTCGGTGGTGCAGCTGCGCGCCAGCGCCGAGCCCGGCGGCGGCGCCAGGGTGGTGGTGGCCGACCGCGGGCTCGGGCTCGACCCGGCGCTGGGGCGCCAGGTCTTCGACCCCGGCGTCACCACCAAGGCCCAGGGGAGCGGCCTCGGCCTGACCATCGCCCGGGCGCTGGCCCGCCAGCACGGGGGCGACCTCTCGCTCAGCTCGCGCGACGGGGGCGGCACCGAGGCGGTGCTGCTCCTGCCGGGCGGCGACGAGGCCGCGTCGAGCGCGGGGTGCGCTTGAGATGACGGCCCGGGTCCTGGTGGTAGACGACGATCCGGGCGTTCGCTACACGCTCCGCGAGATCCTCGAGTCGGAGGGGCTGGAGGTGGACGAGGCGGGCGACGGCCGCGAGGCGCTCGAGCGCTTCGCCGAGCGCCCAGCGCCGCTGGTCATCACCGACCTGCGCATGCCCCGGCTCGACGGGCTCGGGCTGCTGGCCGAGCTGACAGCCCATGCCCCTGGCACGAAGGTGGTGCTGATCACGGCGCACGGCTCGGAGCGCGACGCCGTCGAGGCCATGAAGGCCGGCGCCTACGACTACTTCAAGAAGCCCTTCGAGACCGACGAGCTGCTGGCGGTGGTGCGGCGGGCCGTCGAGGCGGTCCGGCTGCGCGACGAGAACGAGCGGCTGGCCGGCGAGCTGGCGCTCGCGCGCACCATGGTCTTCGGCTCGGAGTCGATGCGCTCGCTGGCCCGGCTGGTGGCCCGGGTGGCGCCCAAGGACATCACCGTTCTCATCACCGGCGAGAGCGGCACCGGCAAGGAGCGGGTGGCCGAGGCGCTGGTGCGGGCCTCGCCGCGCGCCGAGAAGCCCTTCGTCCGCTTCAACTGCGCCGCGCTCTCGCCGGAGCTGGCCGAGGCCGAACTCTTCGGCCACGCCCGTGGCGCCTTCACCGGCGCCGTCCGCTCCCGCCCCGGCCTCTTCGGCGAGGCCGACGGCGGCACCATCCTGCTCGACGAGGTGGGCGAGCTGGCGGCCAGCGCGCAGGCCAAGCTGCTGCGGGTCCTGCAGGAGGGGGAGGTCCGACCGGTGGGCGAGGAGAAGACGCGCCGGGTGGACGTGCGCGTGCTGGCCGCGACCCACCGCGACCTGGAGGCCGAGGTGAAGGCGGGGCGCTTCCGCGAGGACCTCTTCTACCGGCTCAACGTGGTCCGGCTCCACGTCCCACCGCTGCGCGACCGGCCCGACGACGTGACCCTGCTGGCCCGCCACTTCCTCGGCCGGTTCGCCGAGCGGTTCGGCGTCGAGGGGCTGCGCGTGCCCCAGGCGCTCATCGACCGGCTGCGCGCCCACGCCTGGCCCGGCAACGTGCGCGAGCTGGAGAACGCGCTGGAGAGCCTGGTGGCCCTCTCGCCGCCGGAGGGGCTCGACCTCTCGCTGCTGCCGTTCGGGCGCGGCGACGCGGCGCCGGCCGAGGACGGGCCGCTCTCGCTCAAGCAGCGGGTCGAGGCCTACGAGCGCGGCCTGGTCCACGAGGCGCTCAAGTCGGCGCTCGGCAACCGGAGCGAGGCGGCGCGGCGGCTCGGGGTCTCGCGGGTCACGCTCCACGACAAGCTGAAGAAGTACCGGCTGGGCGGGGGCGGGGACGAGGAGGGGTAGCCTGGTCGCCGCGATCCGGCCAGCCCTTCAGCCCTGGCGACGCCGGCCTCGGCCCGGGCTCCGGCGGGGGCCGGCGCGGACCGCCACCTCGTGGATGGAGTCCCTGGTGACGTAGGCGGTACCGTGGAAGAGGGCCACCTGGGCCCCCTTGCCGTTACGCACCTCCACCTCGACGCGGGAGAGGCGAGCGGAGCGGGAGACCTCCGTCGCCGTGGCCGTGAGCGTGCCGCGGGTGGTGGCGGCCAGGAAGGAGATGGAGACGTCGATGGCCAGCGCCACCGGCCCGCGCGAGTTGCAGGCCACCGCGAAGGCGAAGTCGGCCAGCGTGAAGACCGCGCCACCCTGCACCACCTCCACCCCGTTCATGTGGCCGGCCTTGAGCGTCATGCGGGCCACGGCCCGCCCCGGGCCGCAGTCGACGAGCCGGATCCCGGCGCCGGCCGCGAAGCGGTCACGGCGGAAGAAGCGGCGGAGGAAGGCGGGGGTGGGGACGGGAGGCGGCGGTGCGCCCGTGGCGCGCTCGTTGGGTCTCGGCGTGGTCTTCGGCGTGGTCATGGGGTGGGATATTGCAGCGCGGCCCTCATGCCACGCAATCGGGGAGGGCCACCGGCCTCAGCCCTTGAAGAAGACCATGGAGAGCAGCACACCGGTGCCACCGAAGCCCTCCACGGGGAGGAAAGCCTTCCGGACCTCCACTCCGAGGAGCATCCAGCTCCTCACGGCCACCTGGATCCCGGCCGCCGCCACCGATCCGTGGGTCGACCCATCGAGCTGGGCGGTGGATGAACCGGTGGGGATGCAGTGGAAGGAGGTGAGGCAGAAGGGCTGGTTTGGCGTGGTCGGCCCGTCGCCGCCGAGGCTGGCGGCCATCAGGCCACCGCCGATCCAGGGCTGGAGGTCGCCGACGCGGTAACCGAGGCGCAGTTCGGCCGAGGCGCGACCCAGCACCGCGTCATACCCGGGGATCGACGGCTGGCCGAGCGCCACGGTGCCGACCAGGTCCAACCGGATCGAGGAGGCCGGCGAGAAGCCGAGGCCGAGGCGCATGGCCAGGAACGGGCCCGAGTCGTCGATGCCGGCCCCCAACCCGAAGGTCAGCGGCCGCTCGGAGATCGAGCCGGACGGGATGTCCATTGGCCGGGCCTCCGGGATCGGCTCGACCGGCAGCCCCGGCTCCTGGGCCCGCGCCGCGGAGGCCAGCGTGAGCAGCAGGGTGGCGACGTGCAGGGCGGGGCGGCGAGAGCTCATTGGGTCCTCCATGCGGGGAGAGAGGCCCGGCACCGACCACGGTGTGACATCGCTCCGCAGGCCACCGCTTTGGGAGTATCTTCCCGCCGCACCGATCCGCGAGGCCCGAATGTCCAACGGCACCTACCGCATCCCCGCCCCACGCAACGAGCCGACCCTCACCCACGCCCCCGGGACGCCCGAGCGCGCCGCGCTGCAGGCGAAGCTGAAGGAGCTGGCGGCGGAGCCCATCGAGATCCCGCTGGTCATCGGCGGCAAGGAGGTCCGGACCGGCCGGATCGCCGAGCTGCGCGCCCCGCACCGCCACGCCCAGGTGCTGGCCCGCTTCCACCAGGCCGGGCCGGTCGAGGTGGCGGCGGCGGCCGAGGCGGCCGTGAAGGCGCGGCGCGACTGGGCGGCGCTCGGGCCGCAGGACCGGGCGGCGGTGCTGCTCAAGGCGGCCGACCTCGCCAGCGGTCCGTGGCGCGCCACGCTCAACGCATCCACCATGCTCGGGCAGGCCAAGACGGTGCAGCAGGCCGAGATCGACTCGGCCTGCGAGGTGATCGACTTCTGGCGCTGGAACCCGCACTTCATGGGGCAACTGCTGGCCGACCAGCCCGTCTCGTCGCCCGGGATCTGGAACCGGACCGAGTACCGGCCGCTGGAGGGGTTCGTCTTCGCGCTGACGCCGTTCAACTTCACCGCCATCGCCGCCAACCTGCCCACCGCCCCCGCCCTGATGGGGAACGGCGTGGTCTGGAAGCCGGCCTCCACCGCCGTCCTCTCCGGCTGGTACCTGTTCAAGGTGCTGGAGGCCGCGGGCCTCCCGCCCGGCGTCGTCAACTTCGTGCCCGGCCCCGGCGCCACGGTGGGTGACGCGGTGCTGGCCCAGCCCTCGTTCGCCGGCCTCCACTTCACCGGTTCGACGGCGGTCTTCAACGGGATGTGGCGGACCATCGCCGCCAACCTCGAGAAGTACCGCGGCTACCCGCGCATCGTCGGCGAGACCGGCGGCAAGGACTTCGTCTTCCTCCACCCCTCGGCCGACGTCGAGGCCGCCGCCGTCGCGCTCTGCCGCGGCGCCTTCGAGTACCAGGGACAGAAGTGCTCGGCCGCCTCGCGCGCCTACGTGCCGCGCTCGCTCTGGCCGGAGCTCAAGGAGCGGCTGCTGGCCGAGGTTGGCGCGCTCCGGGTGGGGCCCGCCGAGGACTTCGCCGCCTTCTTCTCCGCGGTGATCGACAAGGCGGCCTTCACCCGCATCAAGGGCTACCTCGACCTCGCCCGCGCCACGCCCGGCCACCGCATCCTGGCGGGCGGCACCTGCGACGACTCGACCGGCTGGTTCGTCGCGCCGACGGTGATCGAGAGCGAGGATCCGCGCTCCCGGCTGATGCAGGAGGAGATCTTCGGGCCGGTCCTGACGCTCTGGGTCTACGACGACGCCCGGCTCGACGAGGCGGTGGCGCTCTGCGACGCCACCTCGCCGTACGCGCTCACCGGCGCGGTCTTCGCCCGTGACCGGACCGCGCTGGCCACGCTCACCGGGCGGCTCTCCGACGCGGCCGGCAACTTCTACCTGAACGACAAGCCGACCGGCGCGGTGGTGGGGCAGCAGCCATTCGGCGGCGCCCGCGCCTCCGGCACCAACGACAAGGCCGGTAGCCTGGCCAACCTGATCCGCTGGACCTCGATCCGCTCGCTCAAGGAGAACTTCGACCCGCCCCGGTCGGTGGCTTACCCGCACCAGCGGGAAGGCTGACCGCCGGCCCGCGCACGACCCCGCAGCCGCGCCCAACGGCACGAATCGTGGACGGGAGCGGCGGTGAGCGATACCATCCGGTCCAGGCGCGCCCGCGCTCGCCCTCCACCCTCACCATCGGAGCTTCAATGATCCGTTCGCTCGCTCGCGCTACCGTCCTGCTCGCCGCTCTCGCCGTCGCCTCCCCCGCCCTCGCCGAGGAGAAGGCGGCCAGCGACACCAAGGCCCAGGTCGGCATCGGTGTCTCGATCGACGCCTTCGACTTCGCCGGCCTCGCGATCACCAACCGGCTCCCCACCAACCAGATCTACGTCCCCATCAACATCGGCGTTCTACGGATCGAGCCCTCGCTCGGCTACTTCAGCTACGACGAGGACGCCGGCGGCTCGGGGAGTTCCCTGTTCCTCGGAGTCGGTGGGTTCTACGTGATGAAGCCGGCCCCGGCCTTCAACTACTACGCCGGCGCCCGGATTGGCTTCAACTTCGTCAACTTGAAGAACACCGGGGGCGCCACGGCCTCGGGCACCGACTTCCGGCTTGCCGCCGCCGTCGGCGGGGAGTGGATGGCCACGCCGCGCTTCTCGCTCGGCGCCGAGGCCCAGTTCGGCCGCACCGGCTACGGCCAGTTGGAGAGCGCCGGCGTGGTCATCCAACCCGCCGTCTCCAGCGTCAACACGGTCGGCCTCGTCTTCGTCCGCTTCTACCCGTAGCGCCAGGCGCCCTCCGGACCGGCGCGCGCCTTGCCGGCCGCGCCGGGACGCGATACTGACCGCTGCCGATGAGCCTCCTCGTCGCCAGCGGTCTTTCACTGTCCCACGGGCCCAAGGTCCTCTTCGACGGCGCCGGCTTCTCGGTCGGCCCGCACGACCGGATCGGCCTGCTCGGCGCCAACGGCACCGGCAAGTCCACCCTGCTACGGATCCTGGCCGGCGAGGTGACACCCGACGCCGGCGCCCTCACCTGGCGGCGCGGCACCCGCGTCGGCTACCTGCCGCAGGACGTGGCGGCGCTCCCGGCCGGCTCGGTGATCGAGTCGGTGCTGGCGGCGGTGCCGGGGCGGTCCTCGCTGGAGGAGCGGCTCCAGGCCGCCGAGGACGGCCTCCACGCCGCCAGCGACGGCGAGACCCAGCTTGAACTCTCCGCGGCGCTGGCCGACCTGCACGAGCAGCTCGACCACTTCGACGAGCGGTTCGGTCGCCACCGCGCCGAGCGGCTCCTCACCGGGCTCGGCTTCTCGCTGGCCGAGCTGGAGAAGCCCTGCTCGGCCCTCTCCGGCGGCTGGAAGATGCGCGCCGCCCTGGCCGGGCTGCTCCTGCAGGACCCCGACCTGCTGCTGCTCGACGAGCCGACCAACCACCTCGACATCCCCACCCTCACCTGGTTCGACCAGTTCCTGCGCGCCTCGCGGCGGGCGCTCATCCTGGTGAGCCACGACCGCGAGTTCCTCGACCGCCAGGTCGGCAAGGTGCTGGCCCTGGAGCTGGAGGGGATCCGCGCCTACGCCGGCGGCGTCACCGCCTACCGCCGCTGGCGCGTCGAGGAGGAGGCGCGGCTCTCGGCGGCGGCGCGCAAGCAGCAGGACAAGCGCGAGCAGCTCGAGACCTTCATCGAGCGGTTCGGCGCCAAGGCCACCAAGGCGGCCCAGGCCAGGTCGAAGCAGAAGCTGCTCGACAAGATGGAGACGGTGGCGACGCTGGAGGAGCGGGCCACCGTCCGCTTCCGCTTCGCCGACGCGCCTCGGTCCGGCCGCGAGGTGCTCCGCCTCGACGGCCTGGCCAAGTCCTTCGGGGCGCGCACCGTCTACCGCGAGCTGACCGCCACCGTGGCCCGCGGCGACCGGATCGGCGTCATCGGCCCCAACGGCGCCGGCAAGTCCACGCTGCTCAAGCTGGCCGCCGGCACGCTCGCCCCGGAACGCGGCACCGTCAAGCCGGGCCACGGCGTGGTGATGGGCTACTACGCCCAGCACCTGCTGGAGCCGGGGGGCGCCGCGGCCGGCTCGCTCGATCCCAGGGCCACCATCCTCGAGACGCTCTGGGCCCTGGCGCCGGACAAGGGCGAGGCCTGGATCCGCTCCATCGCCGGCGGCTTCCTCTTCTCCGGCGACGACGTGGACAAGCCCATCGGCGTCCTCTCGGGCGGCGAGCGGGCCCGGGTGGCGCTGGCCAGGCTGCTGCTGGTCCCCGCCAACCTGCTCCTGCTCGACGAGCCGACCAACCACCTCGACCTCGACAGCTCCGAGGCGCTCATCGAGGCCCTGCGAGGCTTCCCCGGCACCCTCCTCTTCGTCTCCCACAACCGGACCTTCGTGAACGCGCTGGCCACGGTGATCTGGGAGGTGAAGGACGGCGCCATCCTCCCCTGCCCCGGCAACCTCGACGACTGGCTCTACCACCAGCGGCAGCTGGAGGAGGCGGCCGCCAGCGCCGGAACGGAGCCGGGGGCGCGCGGCGCGGCGAGCGGGGCCAACGGCGAGCCGGGCGGCGAGCGGGAGCGGAAGCGGGCCGAGGCCGAGGCGCGCAACGACCGCTACCGGCGGGAGAAGCCGCTGCGCGACGCGCTGGCCACGGTCGAGGCGCGCATCGCGGCGCTGGAGGCGGAGGCCCGGGAGGCCGAGTCGGCGCTGGCCGACCCGGCGCTCTACCAGGACTTCGCCCGCGCCCGCCCGCACATCGAGCGGAAGGCGGCGGCGGAGCGCGAGCTGGGCGACCGCTACCAGGAGTGGGAGCGGCTGGCGGGGCAGCTGGAGGCGTGAACGCGCCGCCGTCCACTCGACGTGGATGGGCGGCGCGCGGTCCGGCGAAAGGCCCGGGGCCGGCCTACTTGAGCGCGGCCAGCGCCTTCTCGTAGTTCGGCTCCTGCTTGATCTCCGGGACCAGCTCCTCGTAGACCACCTTGTCGTGCTCGTCGAGGACCATCACGGCGCGGCCGGTGACCCCGGCCATGGGACCGTCCACCAGCGCGATGCCGTAGTCCTTGGCGAAGCTGGAGCGGAAGGTCGAGAGCGGCGTGACGTTGGCCAGCCCCTCGGTGGCGCAGAACCGCTTGGCGGCGAAGGGCAGGTCGGCCGAGATCACCAGCACCACCACGTTGGGCAGCTTGCCGGCGTCGGCGTTGAACTTGCGGGTGGAGGTGGCGCAGACCGGCGTGTCGAGCGACGGAACGATGTTGAGCACCTTCTTCTTGCCCTTGAAGTCGGCGAGCCCGAGATCCTTGAGATCCCCCGCCGTCAACTTGAAGTCGGGCGCCTTGGCGCCCACCGCCGGCAGGTTGCCGCTGGTCTGGATCGGGTTGCCGCCGAGCGTGATCTTGGCCATGTGCCGTCTCTCCTGGTTCAGGTGGTGTGCGGATGGAATCTGCCGCCGAATGAGGCCGGGATCGAGGTCCCACGCGGGTACATACCGACGAAGGACCCGCCGCGCCACACCACCTGCGGCCGCTTGCCACTCACTCCCAGTACCAGTCAGGCGGGGCGCAGCGACGAGAGCAGCGGCGACGGCGTGCCGACCGCGGCGATCCAGAGCTGGTGGGCGGCGCGGGTCACGGCCACGTGGAGCCGGCGGCGGGCCTCCGGCTCGTCCGGGTAGGCCCGCGCCGAGGCGTCGGGGATCACCACGTAGTCGAACTCCAGCCCCTTGACGCTGGCCACGTCGGTGACGTCCACGCCGGGCCGGAAGGTGAAGCGGCCGTCGAGCGCCAGGCGGGCCTCGGGCAGGTCGCTGAGCAGCTGGTGGAAGGCGCGCGCCGTCTCCGGCGACGAGGCCACCACCGCCAGCGAGGCCTCCGGCTCGCGCTCCAGCAGCTCCCGGATGGCGCCGGAGAGGAAGAGCTGGGCGTGCGCCTCTCCCGGGAAGTCGAAGCGGACCACCGGCGAGCCCTCCCTGCCGGCGCGCGGCGGCTCCGGCGGCGCCAGCGGGCCGAGGATCTCGTGGGCCAGCGCCGCCACCGGGGCCGGGCAGCGGTAGGTGGTGGCGAGCCGGACGGTCGCCGCGTCGGGGGCGCCCACCGCCTCCAGCGCCTCCGGCCAGCCGGCGTAGGAGGTGAACGTCTGCTGCGCCTCGTCCCCGGCGACGGTGACGCTCCGCTTTCCATCGAGCTGGCTGCCAAGCACCGCCAGCTCCACCAGCGAGACGTCCTCCGCCTCGTCCACCACCAGGTGGGAGAGCCGCCGCGCCCCCGGCCCGCCGCGCAGCGTGGCGAGGAAGACTAGGAGCGGCAGGTCCTCGGCGTCGAGCGTGCCGGCCAGCGACTCGGGCGTGTCCTCGTCCACCGCCAGCCCGTCAATGGTGGCGAGCCGCTCGGGATCGATCCCGGCCAGCCCCATGGGCTCGACCAGCTGCAGCCGGGTGTGACGGACCAGCTCGTCGATGGCGGTGGTGGGCAGGTCGCCGGCCGCCGAGGCGACCACCCGGGCGGCGAACTCCGGGTCCACCAGCAGGTCGCCGAGATCGCGGCGCAGCGCGCGCAGCGTCACCGCGCCGGCCGGACGGGCGCGGGCGGTGAGCGCCCGGTGGAGCGCCGGGTGGCGCTTCAGGCGCGAGACCAGCGCCGGAGGCTCGGCGCAGAGGCGCGGCGGCGGCACGCCGAAGGTGGACTGGAAGGCGGCGCGGGCCCACTCGTCGAGCGTGCGGACCGCGACCTTGTCGAGCCCGAGCGGCGCCAGCAGCCGGGTGGCCAGGCGCGCCAGCCCGGGCTCGGGCACCACCACCTGGATCCGCGAGGCCGGGTAGCGGCGCGGGTCGGCGGCGGCGATGCGCGCCAGCCGGTGGAGCGCCACCGTGGTCTTGCCGCTGCCGGCGCTGCCGAGCACCAGCAGCGGCTCGGAGGCGGGGGCGCTCACCGCCTCCCACTGCTCGCGGTCGAGGAGCGCCGTCACCTCGACGCTGGCGGCCCGGTCACGCGCGCCGATCCCCACCCCGAGCACGCCGGCGCGCGCCGCGGTCCCGGCGCCGCCGCCCAGCCGCGCCCCGGAGACCGAGGCCCGCTTCCAGCCGCCAGGCCCGCGCTCCAGCGCCGTGGAGCCGGTGGTGATGCGGACCAGCCGGCCGCGGTCGATCACCACCACGCGGCGCGCCTCCACCACGCCGCGCGCCACCCGTCCCGGGAACGGCTCCTCGTACTCCTCGCCGTCGCGGTAACGGTAGAAGATGCCGGCCACGGGCGCGGCGCGCCAGTCGACCACCCGCACTCCCTTCTCGCGCTCGAAGAAGGTGGCGCGACCGAGGCAGTAGTCGCGCACCTCCCTCCCCTCGCGCAGCCGGAGGTGGGCGAAGTACGGCGCGGCCGGATCCGGGGGGGCGCCTCCGCGGCTGCGCTCCATCACGGCGCGGACCAGCCCCATCTCCTGGAAGACGGTGGGGAGGTCCTTGGCGGTCAGCTCCAGCGCGTCATCGCGCAGCTCGCGCAGCCGCCCCTCCAGCTCGGCGCCGTCGTCGCGCCCGGCCCGCCGGGCGGAGAGGGCCGCGCGGACGGCGGAGAGCAGCTCCTCCTCCTCCTCGATGAGCTGCCGCTCGGCCGGGGTGAGGGCCCTGGGCGTGGAGTCCGGGGTGGTGGGGTCGGGCTGGCGCAAGGTCGCAAAGTGTAAGCCGGCCCCCGTCATCCTGCACGGCAACCGTTCCCCCTCGACGGGGCGTGCCGGCCGTACCACGACGCCGGGGATGCGCTGGGTGGTCGCGGCCGCCAGCTCCGCCCTGGTGGCGGTGGGGCGGCCGGCGGTGGCGCCAGCGCCGGCGGGTCGCGCCGGCCGAGCGGCTCCGCGCGAACGACCGGCGGTTTGCTATCCTTCGCCGCATGACGACACTCGACCAGGCGGGGCAGGTGGTGGTGATCACCGGGGCGAGCTCCGGCATCGGCGCGGCGCTGGCGGCGGAACTCGCGCGCCGCGGCGCCAAGCTGGTGTTGCTGGCCCGCCGGCGCGAGCCGCTCGAGGCCGTGGCCAGCGCCACCGGCGGGGAGCCGGTGGTGGCCGACGTGACCCGGCGGGAGGACGTCGAGCGCGCCCTCGGCGTGGCGCTGGCCCGGTTCGGCCGTGTCGACGCCTGGGTGAACAACGCCGGCCGAGGCATCACCAGGCCGCTCGCGGCGCTCCGCGACGAGGACCTCGACGCCATGATGCGGGACAACGTCAAGTCGGCGCTCTACGGCATGCAGGCCGTGCTGCCCCACTTCAAGCAGCGCGGCACCGGGCTGGTCGTCAACGTCGCCTCGATGCTCTCGCGCGTCCCCTACATCACCGTCCGGGCGGCCTACAGCGCCTCCAAGGCGGCGCTCGCCTCGCTCACCGAGACGCTGCGGCTGGAACTGGCCAAGGACCACCCCGGGATCCGCGTGCTGCTGGTGCTGCCGGGCGTGGTGGCGACCGAGTTCGGCGTCAACGCGCTCGGTGGCGGCCCCGACTCCCGCACGCTGCCGGGGGCGCAGCCGGTCGAGGAGGTGGCCCGGCTCGTCGCCGACGGCATGCGCACCGGCCGCGGCGATCTGTACACCCGCCCGGAAGGGTTGGATCGCGTGCTCGAGCACCTGCGGGGGCTGGCGGCACCCTAGTTCCGCTCCGCGGAAGTCCTGGACCAGTGGCTCAAGCCTGCTCCGCGGCACTTCGCGGAGAGGGGCGGATCGGGCGTCCCGGATTGATTTCCGTCAATCGCCCCTCGGTCACGGGTGGGCCGAGCTACTCACAGAGCCGTTGTCCCCTGTTCACGGGTCAGCCCGGAACCCTTGAGGGATATGGCGGGCGGTCGCAATAAAAACACATGATTCCCGCGCCAGAGCGACTTCCTGGCGACGCGGCCAACGGATGGATTCATTCACTGAGGGGAACACACACACCGGCTACACTGTAGGTTTATTGTTTTTTGGGGGGGTACCATGTCGATTCGATCGAAGAGGCACACGCTGCTGGTCCTGCTGGGTCTGCTGGCGCCGATCACACCCGCCTGGCCCCAGGCTCCGCTCAAGGGGAGCCCACAGGTCCCGCTCCCGGGAAGCGCCATTCCGCAGTTCGTCCAACCCCTGCCCAGCCTCGATCTGCAGGGCGGCACCATCATGACCGTGCTGCCGCCCGCGGGCGCGGCCCAGCAGCGGGTCACGGTCCGGATGTGCGAATTCCAGTCGAACATCCTCCCGCCCGGGACCATCGCGCCCGGGATGCCCAATCCATCCTGGGTCTGGGGCTACGTCACCGGGGCGACGTGCCCGGATCCGGCCACACCGCGGGACACCTACATCGGACCGATCATCGTCGCCCGGCGCGGCCTGCCCACCGAGGTGACCTACGTGAACGACCTCGGGACCTCCCGTGGGACCAACGTCCTCGCCTACAAGTACGGCACCGACCAGACCCTGCACTGGGCGGACCCGCTCAACGACGAGGCCAACGACTGCATGATGAAGACGTCCATGTTCGGCGTGCTGCCACCGGGCGACCCCTGCACCGACAACTACGACGGTCCGATCGCCGCGACTACTCACCTCCACGGCGGCGAGGTGCCGCCCGCCATCGACGGCTCGCCCGACTCCTGGTTCACCAGCGACGGCCTGCACCAGGGGCACAAGTACTATTCGAGGAACGTCGAGGGCCTCCCCGGCAACGCCGCGGTCTACACCTACCCCAACTCCCAGGAGGCCTCGCCGGCCTGGTTCCACGACCACACCCTCGGCGCCACCCGTCTCAACGTCTACGCGGGGCTGGCCGGCGGCTACTTCGTCACCGATCCCGCGCTCAGCCTGCCGGCCAACCTCCACTCCGTCGGCGAGGTGGTCCCGGTGGTCATCCAGGACCGCCAGTTCGACGGCAACGGCCAGCTCTTCTTCCAGGCCGGGCAAGCCGGCGGCGTGCTCTGGACGCCCACGGCCGACCACCCGTACTGGACGCCCGAGTTCGTCGGCGACGCCATCGTCGTCAACGGAAAGGCCTGGCCGTACCTGAACGTCCAGCCGAGGCGCTACCGCTTCCTCTTCCTCAACGGCTCCAACGCCCGGACCTACGAGCTCGGCCTCCAGGACCAGGCCACCGGCGCGGTGGGTCCGAAGCTGTGGGTCATCGGCAACGACGGCGGCTACCTGGACGCGCCGGTCGCGCTCGACCCGGCCGCGGGCCAGAAGCTGGTGATGATGCCAGGAGAGCGTTACGAGGTCATCATCGACTTCGCCGCCCATCCGGGCGCGAACCTGATCCTGAAGAACACCGGCCGCACGCCCTACCCCTTTGGCGGCCCACCGCAGGGCGCCACGCTCGGCCGGATCATGCAGTTCCGGGTCGCACCGGGCCCCGCGGCCGACGCGAGCTACGATCCGGCCCTGGGGACGCCGCTCCGCACCGGCTCGCAGACCATGCCACGTCTCGCCGACCCGGTGACCGGGACGGCGCTGGTGACCCCGGCCCTGGTGCGCCAGCTCACGCTCAACGAGGTCATGGGGATGGCCGCGATGGTCACCAGCCCGGTCACCGGCGCGATCACCTCTTACCCGGGCGGCCCGCTCGAGATCCTGGTGAACAACACCACCTGGTCCGGCGTCGCCCCCATGGTGACGCCGAGGACCGACTTCTCTCCCGTCCTGGTGAACGGCCAGACGACCTGGTTCTCGGAGCTCCCGGCGGAGGGCTCGACCGAGCTGTGGGAGATCGTCAACCTCACCGCCGATGCCCATCCCATGCACCTGCACCTCGTCCAGTTCCAGGTGCTCAACCGCCAGGGCTTCGCCACCAACAAGTACGCGAAGGCCTATGCCACCGCGTTCCCCGTGGTGCCCGAGATCATGGGCTGCCTCGGTGGCGTGTTCTGTCCCGGCTACGGTCCACCCCTCCCGTACGACTCCGGGCTGACCAGGGCGCTGGGCGCCTCCCGGGTGCCGCTGCTGGGCGGCAACCCCGACATCGTGCCGTACCTGCAAGGGCCGGTGCTCCCGCCCAGGCCCCAGGAGTCGGGCTGGAAGGACACGGTGATGACGCCTCCCGGGTCCGTCACCAGGCTGCTGGTCCGCTGGGCGCCCACCAGCGCCCCCATCGCGGCCACGGGGGCGGCGCTCGCCTTCCCCTTCGATCCGTACATGAACGGCGACTTCAACTACGTCTGGCACTGCCACATCATCGACCACGAGGACAACGAGATGATGCGGCCGTACCTGGTGCTCCCGATGGCGGGAGCGGCACGCTCCTTCGTCCAGGGGACGAGCTTCTAGGCGCGCCGGAGTCCAGGTGGTGAGGTGCGGGCCCGGCCGTGATGGCCGGGCCCGTGTCGTCTGGTGGACCCTTCAGGGACTGGAGCCGGACGGACGTGTCGCCCGCAGCCAGAAGCGATAGCGGCGCACCAGCCGATCACCGTCTCGCGCCTCGGCCCCGCCGGCCGGGGTGAGTGGGCCGAGCCGGGCCTCGAGCGCGGCCCGGTCCTCGCCCAGCCCGACCACCTCCACCACCAGGAGCGGCCGGCCGCTCGCCAGCGGGTCGGGCGCATAGAGGCTGGCGCCGCACGGACGGGCTCCGGCGTAGGCCACCGGTATGCCTCCGGCCCAGCCGAGGTGGCCCAGCGCCATCCAGTGGGCGACCGCGATGGGCGCGCCCCCGGCCGCCGCGCGCGCCCCGTCGGCCCCCTCGCGCCAGCCTCGCAGCTCGTCGAGGGGGCTGCCCGGCAGCGGGACGACCCGTGTGATGAGCAGGAGCAGCGCGACCACCAGGGCGCCGCCCAGGGCCGCCCCGGTGACCAGGGCCGGGCGGAGCCAGCGGCTCCCGGCCATGGCGAGGAGCAGCGTCGCCGAGAGCCAGCCGGGGCCGGGCCAGTGTGGCAGCGCACCCGGGGTGAAAGTGGCGGCGGCGGTGAAGAAGAGGACCACCGGGAGCGCGGTGAAGGCCAGCACCCGCTCGACCGGCCCGGCCAGGAGCCCGCGCCAGGCCTCGCCGGCGGCCAGGACCAGGATCACCGGCGAGACGTAGGCCGCCTGCGCCCCGACCGAGCCGGCCAGCCGGAGGAGCGAGAAGCCGCCGCCCCTCAGGCCATGTTGGGCCTGGAAGGCGAGCGACGGCCAGCCCCGGGCCGCGTTCCAGGCGATGAAGGGGCTCGCGACCGCCAGCGCCGCGAGCACGCCGGCCCACGGCCACGGCGTGGCGAGGAGCGCCCGGCCCTGGCGGGAGGCGAGCAGGCCGGCCAGCACGCCCACCCCGAGCAGCCCGGCCGAGAGCTTGGAGAGGAGGCCGAGGCCGAGGAAGGCCCCGGCGGCCAGGAGCCAGCGCTGGTCGCGCGCCAGGGCCCGCTCCACCGACCAGAGAACGCCGACCCAGGCGAACGCCAGCGGCGCGTCGGGCGTCATGAGCACCGTCCCGAGCGAGAACACGGGTATGGCCTGCAGGAGCAGCGCGATGGCCAGGCCGGCCCGCTCCCCGGCCCGGGCCCGCACCAGCGACGCTGCGAGGAGCGTGGTGAGCGCCTGGAGCGCGACGGCGGGGAGCCGCACCGCCGAGGCGTGATCGCCGAAGAGCCGGAGCGAGGCGGCCATGAGCCAGGCCACCGCCGGCGGGTGATCGAGGTAGCCGGGTTGAAGGTGGCGCGCCCAGTCCACGTAGTAGGCCTCGTCGCTGGTGAGCGGAACGGCGGCGGCCAGCCCGAGGCGGAGCAGGGCCCCGGCGGAGATGACGAGCGCGAGGAGCGGCCCACTCCGGCCCGGCGCCGTGGGTGGGGCGTCGCGAGTGGCGGTCACGCCGCCACCGTGGCGCCAGGAATGGCACCGCGGTGTGTGCTTCCGGTGACGAGGCCGTGAATTCGGCTGGCGTCGCGGGTCCGTCACCTGGCGGAGCCGGGGCCGCCGCGCCAGGTCGCCAGGGTGCTCGCATGCCCGCGCTCTACGCCCTCGACCCGTTCCTGCTCGTCCAGGCCGCCCTGGCGTCGCCCTGGTTGGACCTCCCCATGGCCCTGCTGACCACGGCCTGCGAGGGCTGGTCGATGGCGGTCATCGGCATCGCGCTGATCTTGGTGATGGAGCGGGGCCTGGAGCGGAGCATCCGGTCCGCCTTCCCTGTGCTGCTCTCGCTCCTCGCCTCGGGGCTGGTGGTGCAGCTGGTGAAGCGGCTGGTGCACCTGCCGCGGCCGCTCACGGTCCTCGGCGCCGCCCGGGTCCACCTGGTCCTCGAGCCGCTCGGCCAGCTCTCCTTCCCGAGCGGTCACGCCGCCGCCGTGGCCGCGCTGGCCATGGCGCTCACCATCCGGTACGGGCGGCGGGTCGGGTGGGTCTGGGTGCTCGCCTTCCTGGGCGGGCTCTCGCGTGTCTACGTGGGGGCCCACTGGGTCACCGACGTGGCGGCCGGCTGGTCGGTCGGCCTGGCCTGCGGGCTCGCGGTGGCGCTCCTGCTCCGCGCGCGCGCCTCGCAGGGTACTAACGTCCCGCTCGCCCCGCGCCGCACCGCCTCTCGCACGGTCCGCTCCGCCACCGAAGCGGCCTGAGCGTCCCGGGTGCTCGTCACCTCGACCGCGGAACGCGGTTCGCGCTGGCCGGGGCCTGGCCCTGGCGTCCTGGCCCCTTTCGTCTGGTGACTCCCCGGGCGATGATGGTGCGCGGACCAACGGATCCCTGCCGATGACCGTGACCAGACCCGGAGGCGCCCTGGTCCCTGCCTGGCTCGAGGCCGCCGGCGCGCTTCTCCGGCGCCGCCCCGCGGACAGCGCCGCCCTGGTCGCCGCGCTGGCCTTCCTGAACACCCTCCCGAACCAACCGGTCCTCGACGACGGCTGGGCCGTGCTCGACAACCCGCTGGTGCGCCGGCTCGACCTCGCCCAGACCTTCCGCGCCGAGTACGGCGCCGGCGGCGCGACGGTGGCGGGGGTCTACCGGCCCATCGCGACCCTGACCTGGGCGCTCCAGTACGCCCTCCACGGCCTGGCCTTGCCACGATCCAGTGGACATCGAGGTTATGCCGCCGAGGCGCGTGAGCGCCAGTTGAATTCGGTCTCGTTGGGGCTGCGGTAGTCGTTCTTGGAGTGAAGCCTCCTTGCTTTGTAGTAGCTCTCGATGAAGGCGAACATCTCGGCCTCCCCGTCCATCGCCCTTCTCCAGGCCGGGAAGGTCCTCGCCAGGCTGAACCGCTTGCCCGAGGCGCGCGACAAGCTCGGCCGCGCGGCGGCGTGCGGGTCGGCGGAGGTTCGTGGTCTTGCCGAACGTTCACGAACGCTTACCGGCGCTCGGGGAGCGCAACCCCCGCCCGAAACCCCGGCATCTTGCGGCGGTGTCCCCTGGGCACGGCACGTGCACGAGTTGATCGCCGGCAAGTCCTCCCGAGCCTTCAGAACGGGACGCCTTCGCCAAGGCCGCACGAGGAGTCAACCATGAATCGGAACCTGTTCGCGAAGTCGAAGTTCTCGTTGCTCATCACCTCGGGGGCCGCCCTGCTGCTCTCTCTCACCGCCTGCGGAAGTTCGGGCACCGTCCCCGGCGGCAATGGCGGCTCGGGTCCCGTGGGTCTCGGGGCGGCCGGCACCTTCGTCATCCTCGCCAAGACCGCGGTCAGCTCGGTCCCGGACTCCATCGTCACCGGGGACGTCGGGATCAGCCCCAACGCGGCCACCTCCATCTCGGGCTTCGCGTTGATCAAGGATGCCACCAACGTGTTCGCCACCTCGGCGCAGGTGACCGGGAAGGTCTACGCGTCCGACTACGCGCCGCCCACGCCCGCCAACCTGACCACGGCCATCCTCAACATGCAGAACGCCTTCACCGACGCCGCGGGGCGCGCCGCCGGGTACACCGAGCTCTACGCCGGCAACATCGGTGGCAAGACCCTGACCGCCGGCGTCTACAAGTGGGGCACCGACCTGCTCATCCCCACCGACGTCACCCTCTCCGGAAGCGCGACCGACGTCTGGATCTTCCAGGTCGCCCAGAAACTCACCGTGAGCAACGCCGTGAAGGTCAACCTGATCGGCGGGGCCCTGGCCAAGAACATCTTCTGGCAGGTCTCCGGTGCCGTGACGCTCGGCACGACGTCGACCTTCGAGGGGGTCGTCCTCGGACAGACGGCGATCACGGCGCAGACGGGCGCCATCGTCCACGGCAGGCTGCTGGCGCAGTCCGCGGTCACCATCGACCATGCCACGGTGACCGCTCCCGGCCTCTAGCCGGTCGCGCAGCCATTCACCATCGCGAGTCATGACGGGGCCCCGCAGCCGGGGCCCCGTTTCTTCGTGGGCCCCCCACCAGCGGCTCTTCGGTGATCATCCCAAGGAGGGCCCGGAGGCTATCTATTGGGGCCCAACAGGAACAGGGTGCCGGTATCGGCCGTCACGACGACGGGCCGGGAGCCGCGCTCCACATGATCAGTCCCATAGACATCCTCAACGGCAAGATCTTGATCGTCGACGATCGGGCGGTCAACGTCGCGCTGCTCGAGCAGGTGCTGCGCGGTGCCGGCTACGTGTCCATCGCCTCCACCACGGATTCGAGCAAGGTCTGTGAACTCCACCTCCTCAACCGCTACGACCTGATCCTGCTCGACCTCCAGATGCCCGGCATGGACGGGTTCCAGGTGATGGAGAACCTGAAGGAGCTGGAGACGGGCGGCTACCTTCCCGTCCTGGTGGTGACCGCCCTGCCGGCGCACAAGCTGCGGGCGCTGCGGGCCGGGGCGAGGGACTTCGTCAGCAAGCCCATCGACGTCGCCGAGGTGCTGATCCGAGTCCACAACATGCTCGAGGTCCGGCTGCTGCACCTGGAGACCAAGCGGCTCTACGACCGTGTCGTGTCGGAGCAGCAGGTCTCGGAGCGGCTGCTCCTCAACGTGCTCCCACCGTCGATCGCCGAGCGGCTCAAGGCGCGGCCGGAGGTCCAGGCCGCCGGCGCCAGGCCGCTGGTCGCCGAGAGCTACGCCGAGGTGACCATGCTCTTCTCGGACCTGGTCGAGTTCACCAGGTTCTCGGAGGGCGCCGACGTCGAGGTGCTGACGGGCGTCCTCGACGACATCTCCACCCGCTTCGACACCTTCGCCGGCGCCCCGCGTCGCCGGAGGAGCGAGACCGTCGGCGACGCCTACCTGGCCGCCTTGGGGCTGAGCGACCCGGTCGCGCTTCACACCATCCAGGCGGCGCACAAGGCGCTGGACCTGATCGAGGCCATGGACCGCTTCAACGGGCACAGCCGCTACAAGCTGAAGGTGCGCATCGGCATCGACACCCGCGCGGTGAAGGCCGGCGCCGTCGTCAAGCGCGAACTCCACCACGACCTGTAGCGAAGCCGTGCCATGAACGCGGGGCTTCGCGCCCGCCCCGGTCCACGTATGGTCGCCCCCGACCCGAAGGATCCGTCTCCGGTTGCGCTCTGGTGGTGGCGCTCGCTTTCGAAAGGCGCTCGAGCCGTGGACGACCGCACCTGCATCAGCTTCGACCGCACGCTCGAGACCGGGTACCCCGAGATCGACGACCCGCACCGCGAGCTCTTCGACCACCTCGACCGGCTCCTGGCCGCCTCGCGCGAGCGCCGGACCCGCGAGGAGGTGGCGCGGATGGTCTCCTTCCTCGGCGACTACGTGGTCCACCACTTCGCCGCCGAGGAGCGGCTGATGGCGCTCTCCGACGACCCCGAGGCCGGACCGCACCGGGCCGAGCACGCCCGCTTCGTTCGGGAGTTCGGCGCCCTCTCCCGGGAGTTCACACGCGACGGGCCCTCGCCCGACTTCATCATCCGGCTCGTCAACCGCGTCACCAGCTGGCTCCGCCAGCACATCTACCGGACCGACCGGGCCCTGGTGGAGCACCTCAAGAGCCGGTGCTGACCGGGCCGCCCGGTCCGGCGCCGGCGCCGGCGCCCGCCCGGCCGCAGCGCGACTCGCAGGCTGAGGATCTCCCCGGTGTTGAATGGGCGGCTCGCCCGCCAGGCGAGCATGGGGGCCTGGACCAGCACGTCGACCATGCCGGCGCTCAGGGCCACCCCGACGCGCGAGCCCCCCATGAGGAAGTACTGGCCTCCCGGCCGGCCCTGGACCCCGGAGGCCCGGTCGGCGAGCGTCACCCCGCGGATCATGGGCCCTCCCTCGAGGCGGACCGGGACGATGGAGAGGCCGAGTGGCCGGCTGAAGTTCCACCGGACCTCGACCGCCCCCACGGCGGTCAGGTAGCCGGTGGCCGGGCTGGTGTTGCGGAGCCCGACCTCCAGCGATCCGCCGTATGAGACGGGGAGGCGGCCACCCCAGGGGTCGCGATCCCACGCCAGCTCGGCGCCGAGCGCCCAGAGCCCGCCCATCAGCAGGCTGTCCCGGCCGAAGGCCTGCGGGATCGGCGTGGCGTCGACCAGCAGGAACCAGCCCGACTCCCGCCCCTTGAGCCGCCCGAACCAGAGCGGCTCGGGGGCCCACTGATCGTCATGGCGCCGGGGGGCCTCCACGTGAGGTCCGATGAGGTGTCCACCGGCCACCCGCTTCCGGCTCGGCGTGTACCCGACCACCACCCCGAAGGACCAGTCGACGGCGACCCGCCGCCAGTCGAGTTCGACGGGACCGAGCACGGAGACGGAGAGGTTCTCGCCGGCATGGAACTCGTAGTGAAGCGCCTGCGTGAAGAGCTCCCAGCTGCCCTTGGCGCCGAAGGCGTAGCGCCACGCCAGCGGGGAGAAGCCGACGGCCGACCGGCGGTCGAACGGCAGCTCGAGGATCAGCCCCACCCCGACCAGGGCCTGGTTGGTCGGGGTCGAGAAGCCCCGCCGATACCCACCCTCGACGGAGAGACCGAACACCAACGGGCTGGCCTGCTGCGACCACTGGGTCAGCCTGAGGTTCCCGGTGACCTCCTGGAAGCTCCGGCTCGGGTTGAAGGTGGTCCCTCCGGCGAAGAGGAGGCCGCTGGCCTGCACCAGCTCGGACGGCTGCCGGGCCCGGCACTCCTCACCCAGGCACGGGTTCACCGGGGTGAACCACCTGGCCTTGAACCGGCGCCAGGCCGCCGACTCCTCGGGCCGGGTGGCGGCCCCCGGCGCCGAGGCGAGCTGCGCCTGCCGCAGGTCGTGCACCACGACGAGTAGCTCCACCAGGGCCTGCCGGGCCAGGTCGCCCTCCTCGGAGAGGCATGCCAGCGGGACGGTATAGGGCAGGTCCGTCAGGTCCTTGCAGGGGAGCCCATCGACCTCGGCGAAGTTCCGGACGTAGGCGCTGTCGCGCGGGTCGTCGGCGTCGTGCTGCAGGGGTGAGTCGGCGAAGTAGTCGCCGAGCCGGCTCATGGCCAGCGTCACCGTGGGTGCCCAGACGCGCAGGAAGTCGATCTGGTGGCTTCCCGGCCTCCGCTCGGTGTGGGCGTAGGAGAAGGAGTCGGTCACGGCGTGCATCAGCTCGTACAGGCCGTACCCGCTCTTGCGCGTTCCCACCCCGCCCACGATCACCACCTGCCGCATGATGTCGTCGAGCATGTTGTTGCAGCGGACCACGGCGGTGGTCGCCAGGGCCCTCGGCACGTGGCCTCCCGGCAGGAGCGGGGGCTTCTCGTCCGCCAGCATGCCCATGAAGTGGACACACTGCCCGGGCTCGGTGAACTGCCGGGAGTAGTTGCGATCCGGACCATCCGTCATGGGCTGGAGCCATTGCAGGAGCGGGTTCTCCAGCTCCACCGTGCGGCACTTGCGGGGCAGGTCCGGCCCGCGCCCGAAGCAGATGGGGGGCACCAGCGCGCCGTCGTTGATCAGGTCGCGCAGCACCTCGGGGCGGGGCGCCTGGGCGTCGCGACCCTCCACCAGGCTCCGGTAGGCCGAGATCTCGATGACCTTGTGGCCCTGGGTGTCGAAGGCAAGGCTCGCGCCGGGAACGGCGAGGATCGCCGCACCGAGCGCAAACAGCCGCCGCTGATCTGGCCCTGGCATCATGGGTGAGCCGATTCCCGCCCGCTTCCGGTCGAAGGGCAAGGCCCCAAAAGGCCATCGGCCGCGGCCGGGGCGCTGGCTGTCCTCCTCCTCGCGCTCACCGCCGCCTACCTGCTCCACGACTTCCGGCTAGAGAACGGCGTGCAGCGGCTCTACGACCTCTCCCGCCAGCTCGACGAGCGGCTCGCCGGGAGGGCGGTCGAGCCTGGGGTTGTCGCACCCGGCCAGTGGACGCTCCGCGAAATCGATCCCGATCCTGGATGGAGGTCTTCGCTGCCCCGGGTGCGATGTCGCGTTGACTCACGCGGCCCGCCTTGGCAACCTGCCCTCCTCCTTCGTCGGCCGATCTCTTCCCGAGGACCGCTGTGCCCTCTCCCCTTCGCATCGCCTCCGCCTCACTGGGCGCCGCCGCGGCGCTGGCGCTCGCCGGCTGCGCCCTCCCCGGCCAGCCGAGCCTTCCGAAAGCCGCGGCCATCGGGGCCGCCGAGCTCGAACGCAACCCGTGCCTCGGTTGCCACGCCGCCTCGGTCCAGTCGAACCGGAACAAGGCGACGGTCCATGTCCCCTACCGGGCCAACCAGCCCTGCGTCGCCTGTCACCAGCCGCATGGCGGCAGCGGCCTGCGAAGCGCGCCGGCCACGACCGGCCAGGCCGGCGGCGCCACCGGCCCGGTGGCCGCCTGCCAGACCTGCCACACCGCCGAGGGCTTCGAGGTGGTCCACGGGAAGGCCCCGGCCGGCAAGGTTCGCTGCACCTCCTGTCACTCGCCGCACGGCTCCGACCGGGAGCGGCTCCTGGTCGCCCCCGTGCCGGCTCTCTGCCGCCGCTGCCACACCGACCTCGCCACGCGCCACGGCGGCTATCCGGTCGAGCAGGCCCGCTGCGGCGACTGCCACCGCGTCCACGCCGGCACCGCCAGCCTGCTCCGGACCACCGCCCATCCGGTGGCCGCCGACTGCTCGGGCTGCCACGCGGATCCCGCTTCGGCCAGCCCGTTCGAGCGGCAGCAGGCGCAGCCGGCCCTCTGCCAGGACTGCCACGACGGCATCGAGAAGGCGCTGAAGGAGAAGGTGGTCCACGCCCCGGCCCGCCAGGGTCGCTGCACCGCCTGCCACACCCCCCACGCCGGCGATCAGCCGGCGCTCCTCCTCGACGGCCAGCGGGCCCTCTGCACCCGTTGCCACACCGCCATCGGCGAGAAGCTGGAGCGCACGCCACACCGGCCGGCCGCGCTCGGCCAGTGCACCGCCTGTCACCTCCCGCACTCGAGCGCCGAGCGCGGGCTGCTAAGGAAGCCGGCCGGCCAGCGCTGCGGCGCCTGCCACGAGCAGGTGGCCGAGTGGGCCCGGCGCGCCGACGCCCACGCCCCAGTCCGCGAGGGCCGCTGCGAGGCCTGCCACGATCCGCACGGTGGTGGCGCGCACCTCATCACGCAG
Source organism: Myxococcales bacterium (assembly GCA_021806645.1). Lineage (GTDB taxonomy): Bacteria > Myxococcota > Myxococcia > Myxococcales > Anaeromyxobacteraceae > JADKCZ01. The sequence goes on from JAJZQX010000005.1 coordinate 73,851, forward strand.
GCGGTCGAACCGCTCTGCCTGAAGTGCCACGGCGAGAAGAAGGCCGCCTGGAGGAAGGACAGCCACGTCCACCGGCCGCAGCCGAAGGGCGATTGCCTGAAGTGCCACGCGCCGCACCTCTCCGACCAGAAGCGGCTCATCGCCGTGCCGCCGGCGCGGCTCTGCGCCGGCTGCCACGGAACGCCCGAGACCATGCGTCCCGGCCAGCGGCTCCACAGCCCGTTCCGTGGCGGGGAGTGCCTCACCTGCCACCGGCCGCACGCCGGCGGCAAGGCGACGCTGGTGGCCGAGGGCGCCGACGTCTGCCTCACCTGCCACGTCGGCACGCGAAAGACCTGGGCGCGCGCCGCCTCGGTCCACCCGCCCTTCGCAGACGGCCCCTGCGCCGACTGCCACGACCCGCACGGCTCGGCGCAGCCGCGGCTGCTGCGCCAACCCCACCGCTCGCTCTGCCTCGAGTGCCACGACGACCTGAAGGAGTCGCTGGAGAAGCCGGGCTGGACGGTCCACTCGCCGGCACGCGAGGGGTGCCTCTCCTGTCACCAGGGGCACGGCTCGGCGGTGGAGAAGCTGCTGCGCAAGGCCGTCCCGGCGCTGTGCGCCGACTGTCACTCGGTCGAGGACGGCGGGCTCTCGGCCAGCCACGGTGGCTTCGCCATCGACCAGAGCGACTGCACCGGCTGCCACGATGCGCACGCCACCGAGTCCAGGAAGCTGCTGCGCCCCCGGCTCCACCCGCCGTTCGAGGAGGGGAGCTGCGGCTCCTGCCACCAGCCGCCCGGGTCGCGTCCCGTGCCGGCCGAGCTGAAGGCGCGTGGGATCGGCCCCTGCGCCGACTGCCACGACTTCGCCGACAAGGTGGCCGCCAGGGGGGCGCACGATCCGGTCAAGCGGGAGGCCTGCTTCGAGTGCCACTCACCCCACGCCGCCTCGGGGCCGCACCTGCTCAACCGGACCGGCGCCGCGCTCTGCGCCACCTGCCATCCACCGGCCGCGGCGGCGCAGGTGGCGGCCCACCGGGCGGTGAAGGTGACCTCCACCTGCGTGGAGTGTCACCCGCCGCACGCCCCGGGGACGGCCAAGAGGCGCTAGGGCCGCACTACGCCGGCAGCACCGTCTCGCCGTGCGAGAGGTAGCGGTCCACGGCCTGCGCCGCCTGCCGCCCCTCGCGGATGGCCCAGACCACCAGCGACTGGCCACGCGCCATGTCACCGGCGGCGAAGAGGCCCGGCACGCTGGTCATCTTGCTCTCGTCGGTCCAGACGTTGCCACGGTCGTCCAGCTTGCACTGCAGCTGGCCGGGAAGCGTCTTCTCCGGCCCGGTGAAGCCGAGCGCCAGCAGCACCAGGTCGGCGGGGATGACCCGCTCCGACCCGGCCACCTCGTGTGGCCCGAACCGGCCGTCGGCCCCCTTCTTCCACTCCACCGAGACCAGGTGCAGCGACTGGACCCGGCCGGCGGCATCCCCCACGAACCTCTTGGTGAGCACCTGGTACTGCCGCGGATCGGCCCCCTGCAGCGCCTTGGCCTCCTCCTGCCCGTAGTCGAGCTTGTAGACCTTGGGCCACTGCGGCCACGGGTTGTCGGCGGCGCGCTGGTCGGGCGGGCGCGGCAGGATCTCCAGCTGCGTGACGCTCCTGGCGCCGTGGCGCAAGGAGGTGCCGACGCAGTCGGTGCCGGTGTCGCCGCCGCCGATGACCACCACGTGCTTGCCCTTGGCGGAGAGGTACTGGCCGTCGGCCAGCCCGGAGTCGAGCAGGCTCCTGGTGTTCTTCTGGAGGAACTCCATGGCCAGGTGGAGGCCCAGCAGCTGGCGCCCCTCCACCGGCAGGTCGCGCGCCGCGGTGGCGCCGCCGCACAGGACCACCGCCTCGTAGTCCTTCACCAGCCGGTCGGGGGTGATGTGGACGCCGATCTCGGTGGAGGTGACGAAGCGGACCCCCTCGTCGGCCATCAGCTTGACCCGGCGTTCCACCACCGCCTTGTCGAGCTTCATGTTGGGGATGCCGTACATGAGCAGGCCGCCGATCCGATCGGCCCGCTCGAAGACCGTGACCACGTGCCCCGCCCTGTTGAGCTGCGCGGCGCAAGCGAGGCCGGCCGGGCCGGAGCCCACCACCGCCACCCGCTTGCCGGTCCGTACCGGCGGCGGCTCGGCCACCACCCACCCCTCGGCGAAGGCGCGGTCGATGATCTCGACCTCGATGTTCTTGATGGTGACCGGCTCACCGTTGAGGCCGCAGGTGCAGCTCCCCTCGCACGGCGCCGGGCAGACCCGCCCGGTGAATTCGGGGAAGTTGTTGGTCTTGGCCAGCCGGATGTACGCCTCCCGCCACTGGCCGCGGTAGACGAGGTCGTTCCACTCCGGGATGAGGTTGTTGATCGGGCAGCCCGAGGCCATGCCGGCGATGAGCTTGCCGGTGTGGCAGTAAGGGATGCCGCAGTCCATGCAGCGCGCCCCCTGCTGGCGAAGCGTCTCCTCGGTGTAGGCCGGGTGGCTCTCGCTCCAGTCCTTGAGCCGCTCCAGCGGCTGCCGGTCGTGCTTCGGCTCGCGCTGGTACTCCATGAACCCGGTCGGCTTTCCCATGGTCAGTTTCCACCCACCCGCGCCTGGTCGTGCGCGTTCATCTCGAAGGCCGCCAGCTCCGCCTCGTCCGGAGACATCCCCCTGGCCCGCAGCTGGCGCTGCGACTCCACCATGCGCCGGTAGTCATGCGGCAGCACCTTCACGAAGCGTGGCAGGGTGGCCTTCCAGTCGGCCAGCAGCCGCTTCCCCAGCCCGCTGCCGGTGACGGCCACGTGACGCTCGACGAGCGCCTTGAGCGCCCCGGCCTCCTCCGGCTCCTCGACCTGGCCGAGGCCGACCATCTCCCTGTTGCAGGAGACGGCGAAGGTCCCGCCCGGATCGTAGACGTAGGCCACGCCGCCCGACATGCCGGCGGCGAAGTTGCGGCCGGTCCCGCCCAGCACCGCCACGGTGCCGCCGGTCATGTACTCGCAGCCATGGTCGCCGACCCCCTCGACCACGGCGGAAGCGCCCGAGTTGCGCACGGCGAATCGCTCGCCGGCCACGCCGCGGATGTAGGCCTCGCCGCTGGTGGCGCCGTAGAGGGCCACGTTGCCGATGACCACGTTCTCCTCCGGGACGAAGGCGGCGTCCCGGGGCGGGAAGACGGCCAGCGTGCCGCCCGACAGCCCCTTGCCGAGGTAGTCGTTGGCGTCGCCCTCGAGCAGCAGCGTCATGCCGCGCGGGATGAAGGCCCCGAACGACTGGCCGGCCGAGCCGCTGAAGCGGAAGGTGATGGTGCCGGGTGGCAGGCCGGCGGCGCCGTGGCGGCGCGTCAGCTCCGAGCCGGTCATGGTGCCCACCACGCGGTTGGTGTTCCGGATGGGGAGGCTCGCCTCCACCTTCTTCCCCTGCTCGATGGCCGGCTTCGCCAGCGGCAGGAGGGTGGTGGCGTCCAGGCTCCGCTCCACGCCGTGATCCTGCGCGATGGAGCAGGTGCGGCCGAAGTGGCGCGGCACGGTCGGCTTGTAGAGGATGCGCGTGAAGTCGAGGTTGCGCGCCTTCCAGTGGTCGACGGCGCGGCGCATCTCGATCCGCTCCGAGCGCCCCACCATCTCCTCGACGGTGCGGAAGCCCAGCTCGGCCATGTACTCGCGGACCTCCTGGGCGATGAAGCGCATGAAGTTGACCACGTGGGCGGGATCGCCGGTGAAGCGGGCCCGCAGCTTGGGATCCTGGGTGGCCACGCCGACCGGGCAGGTGTTGAGGTGGCAGACGCGCATCATCACGCAGCCCAGCGTCACCAGCGGCCCGGTGGCGAACCCGAACTCCTCGGCGCCCAGCAGCGCCCCCACCACCACGTCGCGGCCGGTCTTGAGCTGGCCGTCCACCTCGACCGCGATGCGGCTGCGCAGGTCGTTGAGCACCAGCACCTGGTGGGTCTCGGCCAGGCCGAGTTCCCAGGGGATGCCGGCGTGCTTTATGGAGGTGAGCGGCGAGGCGCCGGTGCCGCCGTCGTGGCCGGAGATCAGCACCACGTCGGCGTGGGCCTTGGCGACGCCGGCGGCGATGGTGCCGACGCCCACCTCGGCCACCAGCTTCACCGAGATGCGGGCCTTGTGGTTGGCGTTCTTGAGGTCGTGGATGAGCTGCGCCAGGTCCTCGATCGAGTAGATGTCGTGGTGCGGCGGCGGCGAGATGAGCCCCACGCCGGGCGTGGCGTGGCGCACCTTGGCGATCCACGGGTAGACCTTGGAGCCGGGCAGCTGGCCACCCTCGCCCGGCTTGGCCCCTTGCGCCATCTTGATCTGCAGCTCGCGGGCGTTGACCAGGTACTGGCTGGTCACGCCGAAGCGGCCGCTGGCCACCTGCTTGATGGCCGAGTTCTTCGAGTCGCCGTTCGGCTCCGGCGTGTAGCGCGCCGGGTCCTCGCCGCCCTCGCCGGTGTTCGACTTGCCGCCGATCCGGTTCATGGCGATGGCCAGCGCCTCGTGGGCCTCCTTGGAGATGGAGCCGTAGCTCATGGCGCCGGTCTTGAAGCGGCGCATGATGGCCTCGACCGGCTCGACCTCCTCGATGGGCACCGGCTTGGCGGCCGGCTTGAGATCCATCAGGCCGCGCAGCGTGCAGAGGTTCCTGGCCTGGTTGTCGACCAGCGCCGTGTAGTCCTTGAAGGTCTTGTAGTCGCCGGTGCGAGTGGCCACCTGCAGCCGGTGGACGGTCTCGGGGTTGAAGAGGTGGTGCTCTCCGCCCTGGCGGTACTGGTACTGGCCGCCGGCCGGCAGGCTGCGGTGCACGATGGGGCGGCGCGGCGGGAAGCCCCGCTCATGGCGCTGCCGCGCCTCCGAGGCCACCACGTCGATCCCCACGCCGCCGATGCGGGTGGCGGTCCAGGTGAAGTACTCGTCGATGAAGTCCTGGTTGAGCCCCACCGCCTCGAACACCTGGGCGCCGTGGTAGCTCTGGATGGTCGAGATCCCCATCTTGGAGATGACCTTGACGATACCCTTGGCCACCGCCTTGGCGTACTTCTTCTCGGCGTCGGCGGCGGTGCCCGGGATCATCCCCAGCTTCACCTGGTCGTGGATGGTCTCGAAGGCGAGGTACGGGTTGACCGCCGAGGCGCCGTAGCCGGCCAGCAGCGCGAAGTGGTGCACCTCGCGCGGCTCGCCCGACTCGAGCACGATCCCGCAGCGGGTCCGCGTCCCCTCCTTGATGAGGTGGTGCTGCACGGCCGAGACCGCCAGCAGCGACGGGATGGGGGCGTCCTCGGCGTCATGGCCGCGGTCGGAGAGGATGATGACGTTGTACCCCTCGGAGATGCACTCCGAGACCCGCCAGCGCAGGTCCTCGAGCGACTTGCGCAGGCCGGCGCCGCCTGCCGAGGCCTTGAAGAGCGTGGGCAGCGTGATGGCCTTGAGCCCCTTGGCGCCCGCCCCCCCGTCGAGTCCGCGGATCTTCTCCAGCTCCTCGTTCCGGATCACCGGCGAGGGGAGCGCCAGCTGGCGCGCCGACTCCGGCCTGGGATCGAGCAGGTTGCCCTCAGGCCCCACGGCGGTCTCCACCGCCATGATGATCTCCTCGCGGATGGCGTCGACCGGCGGGTTGGTCACCTGGGCGAAGAGCTGCTTGAAGTAGGCGAAGAGGAGCTGCGGCTTCTCGGAGAGGACCGCCAGCGGCGTGTCGGTGCCCATCGAGCCGATTGGCTCGGTGCCGTCGATGGCCATGGGGCTGATGAGCCGGCTGACGTCCTCGGAGGTGTAGCCGAAGACCTCCTGCCGCCGCAGCACCGTCTCGTGGTCGGGCTCGATGACCCGCCCCGGCCTGGGGAGCTGGTCGAGCCGGACCATGTGCTCCTCCAGCCACCGGGCGTACGGCTGGGCGCCGGCGATCCGCTGCTTCAGCTCGTCGTCGGGGACGATGCGCTTCTCCAGGGTGTCCACGTAGAAGAGCCGGCCCGGCTGCAGGCGACCCTTCTTGACGATCTGGTCGGCGGGGATGTCGAGCACGCCGACCTCGGAGGCCATCACCACCAGGTCGTCGCGGGTGACGTAGTAGCGGCTGGGGCGCAGGCCGTTCCGGTCCAGCACCGCGCCGATGCGGACGCCGTCGGTGAAGGCGATCGAGGCCGGGCCGTCCCACGGCTCCATCAGGCAGGAGTGGTACTCGTAGAAGGCCTTCTTCTCCGCGCTCATCGCCTCGTGCCGGCTCCAGGCCTCGGGCACCATCATCATGACGGCGTGCGGCAGCTCGCGCCCGGCCAGCGTCAGCAGCTCCAGCACGTTGTCGAACATGCCGGAGTCGGAGCCGTCGGTGTCGATGACGGTGAGGATCTTCTGCAGGTCGTCGCCGAAGAGCGCCGACCTCATCATCGACTGGCGGGCGTGCATCCAGTTGATGTTGCCGCGCAGCGTGTTGATCTCGCCGTTGTGGGAGATGTAGCGGTAGGGGTGGGCTCGCGACCACGACGGGAAGGTGTTGGTCGAGAAGCGCGAGTGGACCATGCCCAGCGACGAGACCACGCCGGTGTCCTGGAGGTCCGGGTAGAACTCGCGCAGCTGCGGCGCGTTGAGCATCCCCTTGAACACGATGGTCTTGTAGCTGAGGCTCGGCAGGTAGAAGTGGGTGCGCCCCGGGATGGCCGAGCGCGACACCTTCTTCTCCACCTGCCGGCGGATCACGTAGAGCTTCCGCTCGAAGGCGAGGTCGTCGGCGAGCCCCTCGCCGCGCCCGACGAAGACCTGGCGGATCACCGGCTGCGAGCTCTTGGCCGACGGCCCGAGCGAGGCGGCGTTGGTCGGCACGTCGCGCCAGCCGAGCACCCGCTGCCCCTCGACGCGAATGGTCTCCTCGACTATCCGCTCGAAGGCGGCTCGACCCTCGGCGCCCGGTGGCAGGAAGACCATGCCGACGCCGTACTGGCCCGCCGCCGGGAGGGCGAAGCCGAGCTTGCCGCAGCGCTCGCGCAGGAAGGCGTGCGGGACCTGCAGCAGGATGCCGGCGCCGTCGCCGGTGTCCTTCTCGGCCCCCACCGCGCCGCGGTGCTCGAGGTTGACGAGGACCTGGAGCGCCTTCTCCACGATGTCATGGGAGGCGCGCCCCTTCAGGTCGACCACGAAGCCGAAGCCGCAGGCGTCCTTCTCGTACTGTGGGTCGTAGAGCCCCTGCTTCGCTGGGTAACCGGTCTCGCTCATCTCTTCCCTGCCCGCCCTGAAATGGACCGGCGAGTGTGACCCATGCGGGGAACGACCGTCAAGCCCGGAAGGACTGCCGGTTTTCGGGCAATTGCCTGGTCTCCGGGCATCCCGGAGCGGGGCGTGGACCTCGCCACCGCAACCCGGCGCCGCCCCCCGGGTTGACGTCGATGAGCGCCCCGCGGGACCTCCTCCCGCCTCGCTCCTCGAGGAGAACGACCATGAAGACCACCACCCTGCTTGGCGCCGCCGCGATGGCCCTGGCACTGACAGCCTGCGGACAGAAGAACGATTTCTCCGGCGCCACGCCCGACGTCGCCGGCCTGACGCTGGAGGTCGAGGGCGGCACCGCCGAGGGGTTGCCGCTCTCGACCATGTCGCCGGCGGCGCCGGAGGCCGCCCTGGCCGCCACCCCAGGCGGTGGCGACGAGCTGGCCACCATCCGCACCGGGCTGAAGGCGCTCAACGGCGAGCTGCGCCGGGTGATGGAGCGGGTGGAGGAGGCGGTCCAGTCGGGTGGGACCCCGGCCGTCGGCAACCGGATGATCTACGGGCCGGCCGATCGCTGCGTGCTGAAGGACGCCGGCGGCGCATGCACCGCCTTGGCCAACTTCGTGCTGGGCGTGAAGCGCGAGCGCGACCAGGTCTTCTCCTGGCTCCTCGAGGCTCGCCCGGTCGGCTCCACCAGCCAGGCCGACTTCAGGCCGGTGGCCGCCGGCTGGCTGGCGCGCGGCGCCCACCTGCACCGTGGCGTCGGTAGGCTGGCGCTCAACCTGCGCAACCTGAAGGCCGTACAGCCGGCCTATGCGGGTGACGGCTTCCTGCTGGCCGGCTTCGCCAACGGGCCGGTCGCCAAGTCGCTCCGCTACCGGCTGGTCGAGTTCACGCCCGACGGCAGCAACCCCCTCACCGCCGTCTTCGTGGGCATGAAGAACGGCGCCGGCCGCCGCCGCGTCCGCGTGGCCACGCCGCAGGAACTGCTCGCCGGCCCCAACGGCCCGGAGCTGCTGCTGGCCCGGGCCGCCTGGCTACCGGGCGTGGCCGGCCGCACCTTCTCGATCGTGACCAACTGGAAGAGGCTCGACCGCACCGCCTCGCCGCCGGTCCTGGCCGGCCCCGCCTTCGGCGACGTGCCGGGTACCCCCTGGTACGCGAGCTACTACTTCGGCCGCGCCTGCTACGCGCCGGCCACCGCCGGGGCGCCGCTCACGGTCAAGTTCAAGGAGTGGTACCTGTGCGATCGGCCCGAGGCGCCCGCCGCCTGCGTGATCAGGCAGGGCGGCGCCGGCACGGTGATCACCGGCACCGGCACCTGGGCCGACAACTGCGCGCTCGCGGACGAGCCACCGGAGCTGGCCGCTCCGGGCGACGCCGGCGAGCATCCCGAGGACGACAGCGCCGAGCCGGGCATGAGCGGCACCGGCATGCAGCTGCCGCCCGGGCCGCCGGCCGACCCCGACGACACCGGCGCGCCGCCGGCCGGCACCCCGGGGATGAGCCCGATGATGTAGACCGCTGGCGCGGGCGGGGAGGTCGAGGGTCGATCGCCCAGGGCGATCGGCCCTCCTCGTCTTCTGTTCACTTCCAGTAGATGAGCGGGGCGCCGCTTCACCGCCGCGGCGGTGGACCGGGCACCCACCGGTTCCCCTTTCGACGCGCGCCGGGTTGTGCCATGGTCCGGCCCCGCTCACGTCCCTGTCCGGTGGACTCTGGCGGGTGCAGCGTTTGCGCCGAGGTCCGGTGCCGTCGCTTTTCCTGCGGGACGGGAGCGGCCGGAGCGGTTGGATCCTCTCCGGATTCCGGGGGATTAGGCACTCGAACCCGGGGCACGTCTCTTGCTGGACTCGCACGTTCACGGAGGTTCATGGTGAGCAATTCCCCTGTTTCCACGGGCACGCCGCCGGAGGCGCCGGTGAGCGCCGGTGAGCGCGAGGCCCGCTTGACCACGCTGCTGGTCTTCGGCGCCATGACCATCGGTGCGGTGGCGCAGATCTGGATCCCGCCCGGGCCGACCACGCTGGTGGCGGCCACCGGCATCGCCAGCCTGGTGGTGCTGGGCCTCTCCTTCGTGGTGCCGGGACGGCTCCGCACCACCCTCTCCGGCTTTCGCTTCACCTCGTCGCTCCTCATCACGCTGGCGATCTTCGCCATCCTCGGGACGCTCATCCTGCAGGGAAAGCCGGCCGAGCTCTACCGGGCCAGGTACGGCGCGGTCGCCCCCCTGATCCTGGCGCTCCGCTTCGACGACATCTTCCACGGGCTGCCGTACGCCGGCCTGATGGCGCTCTTCGGCGCCGCCATCCTGGCCTCGGCCACGCTTCGCTGGCCCATCTCGGCACGGCGGGCCGGTTTCTTCATCGCCCACGTCGGCCTGCTGATCTCCGGCGCCGGTGCGGCCGCGTCGAGCATGCTGTCGGTGCGCGGCCGGATCGACCTCTTCGCCGGCGGCGACGTGGCCCACCAGGTCCGCGTCACCAGGAACGGGGTGGCCACCGGCGCCTACGAGAAGCTTCCGTTCGAGCTGAGGCTCGACCAGTTCGACCTCGTCAACTACGAGACCGAGTACCGGGTCGGCTACTACGAGAAGACCCGGATCGTCCGCGACGGCGTGGCCATGGACGACTACCGGCTCAAGACCAGCTTCGATCCCGACCTGGCCTGGCACCGGCTCCCGCAGGGCGACCGGTTCAGGCTCAAGGCCATCTACCCCGACTTCGAGCAGGTGGCGCGGCTGACGCCGGCCGCGGAAGGCCCGCCGGCGCTGCTGGTGACGCTGGCTGGCCGGCCGCAGTGGCTGCAGCCAGGCGAGGTGGCCGGCACGCCCGATGGCTCGCTGGCCGTGGCCTTCGGCGACCAGCGGCCGATCCCGCCGCCCGGCTACGCCACCACCGTGCTGGTGTCGCTGCTCGAGCGCCAGGTGATCGTCCACCGCGCCGACGGCGACGCCGCCCAGCCGCTCACCGAGGGGCTGGCGCTCCTGGGCGGCGCGGTCCGCTTCGACAGGCTGCTGCCCCACTCGGCCCGCGGCGCCGTCTACCAGACCCGCGGCCGCGAGTGGCGCAACCCGGCGGTGGTCGTCGAGACCGAGCTGAACGGCCGCTCCTCGGAGACGCTGGCCGTCGCCGCGCAGCCGCGCGGCATCTTCCTGCGCGACGGCAGGGCGGCGCTGGTCTTCGAGAAGCGCGACCAGGAGGTCAAGGCCTTCCTCTCCCACGTCACCGCGCGCCAGGGCGACGACCTCCGGCGCGCCGTGATCTCGGTGAACGATCCCTTCGAGTTCGGAGGCTGGACGCTCTACCAGGTCAACTACAACCCGGACGACCCGACCTACTCCGGGCTCGAGGCGGTGCGGGACCCGGGCGTGCTCTGGGTCTTCGTCGGCTTCGTGCTCATCTGCATAGGCGTCTTCTACATGCTCTACGTCGAGCCGCGGCTGCGAGGCGGCGGCATCGAGCGCCCAGCGCCCGGCACGACGTCGGCTGCCACGCTGTAAGGGAGATCGCACATGCTCCAGTACGTCCTCGTCGAGCACCCCTTCTTCGCCCTCACCAGCCTGCTCTACCTGGCCGCCACGCTGGCCTACGCGGTGGCCTGGGCCTCCCCGCACCGCTTGCCTGGCCAGGCCGGAACCGCGCTCATGGTGGCCGGCCTGGCGCTCAACACCGCCGTCATCGCCGGCCGCTGGGTCGAGGCGGGCCGCGCGCCCTTCAAGTCACTCTTCGAGTCGCTGGTCTTCTTCGCCTTCTGCATCGCGCTCCTCTACGTGATCTTCGAGCGGCTCTACAGGACGCGGCTCTTCGGCGTGGCCGCCGGCCTGATGACCTTCGGCTCGATGGCCTACGCCCTCACCAAGTGGGACGCCGAGATCGTCAAGCTGCCACCGGCCCTGCAGTCGGGCTGGTTCGTGCCGCACGTGATGGTCTACTTCATCGGCTACGCCGCGGTGGCCATCGCCACCGGCGTGGCGGTGGTGCAGTTGCTCGCCAGCCGCATCCCCTTCGTCCACCGGCTCACCACCATGAAGGCCGGCTCGGTCCTGTCCGGCGAGCCGCTCGACCTCGACCAGATCTCCTATGACGCCGTCCGCTTCGGCTTCATCCTGCTCACGGTCGGGCTGCTGGTCGGCTCGGTCTGGGCCAAGAGCGCCTGGGGCGACTTCTGGGTCTGGGATCCCAAGGAGAACTGGTCGCTGGTGACCTGGCTCGTCTACGGGGCCTACCTGCACCTCCGCAAGGTGCGCGGCTGGCGCGGCGATCGGGCCGCCTGGCTCGCCATCATCGGCTTCGCGGTGGTCATGTTCACCTACCTCGGCATCAGCATGCTCCCCACCGCCGAGGAGAGCGCGCACGTCTACACCGGGACGTAGGACGCCGGCCCAGGTCACTCGCCGCCGAAGGCGACCACGGCCGCCGGGTGACGGCGGCCGAGCTGGCCGGCCCGGTACTCCTTTAGCCGGTACTGGATCTTGCGGACCGAGACGCCGAGCACCTCGGCGGCGCGGGCCGTGGAACCGTCGGACTGCTCCAGCGTCCGCAGGATCGCCTCGCGCTCGATCTCGAAGAGCGTGGCGCCGGGGATGAGACCGCTCCCGCTCCCCTCCTCCGCCTGGCCACCCAGGATGACCGGGGGGAGATCCTCCAGGCGCAGCTCGGGGCCGGCGGCGCGAGAGGCCGCCAGCCTGACGACCGCCGCCAGTTCGCGCAGGTTGCCGGGCCACGGGTAGGCGAAGAAGGCGGAGAGCACGCCCGGAGCGGCCGAGAGCGGCGGCGTCCCCGCGGCGCTCGACCGGTCGGCGAGCAGGTACGTGACCAGCGCCGGGATGTCGGCCTTCCGGTCGCGCAGCGGGGGCAGCTCCGCCGACACCACGTTGAGCCGGTAGTAGAGGTCGTCGCGGAACCGGCCGTGGCGCACCTCCTCCGCGAGGTCGCGGCTCGAGCCGGCCACCACCCGCACGTCGGCGGCGACCAGCTCACGCCCCCCCAGCCGCTCGTACGCCCCTTCCTGCAACACGCGCAGCAACCTCACCTGGACGGCGGGCGGCAGCTGCCCGACCTCGTGGAGGTAGAGCGTCCCGCCCCGCGCCTCCTCGATCCGCCCGTTGCGCCGCCGGTCGGCCTCCTCGAAGGCCCCCTGCTCGTGGCCGAAGAGCTCGCTCTCGACGAGCGTCTCGGAGAGCGCGGCGCAGTTGACCGACACGAAAGGGCGCTCGCGCCGCGGCGAGAGCTCGTGGACCACCTGCGCGAGGTGGTGCTTGCCGGAGCCGGACTCGCCGTGAATGAGGATGGTGGCCTTGGTGGGCGCCACCCGCCGCACCAGCTCGAAGACCGAGACCAGCTCGGGCGACGAGGCGATCAGGGCCAGCCGCCCGCGGATCCGCTCGCGCAGCCCCGCGATCTCGGCCCGCAGGGCGCGCCGCTCGCCGGCTCGCTCCACCGCCGCCCGGAGCCGGTTGGGTGCCGTCGGCCGCATCACGTAGCCGTCGGCGCCGGAGCCCTGGGCCACCAGCGCCGCCGGCCCCTCTTCGGCGCCGCCGAGCACCAGCACCGAGACGTGAGGGGCGAGGGCACGCAGCTTCGGCACGAAGGTCGCCCCGTCGCAGCCCGGTGCCATCGCGTCGAGCAGCGCCACCGCTGGCCTGAAGCTGGCGGCCGTCGAGAGGGCCTCGTCGGCCGAGCCGCTCTCGGCGGCGTCGAAGCCGAGCTCCCTGAGCTGGGCGCGGAGCGAGGCTCCGGCCCGAGGGTCGGTTTCGACGATGAGGACGCGCGTTGGTTCCATGGAGCCCGGGGCAGCCGTTGCACCGTCAAGCAAGGTGCGTACCGACCAGTTTAGGCCGATTTCAGGTGGCGTGGACGCACTCTTTGCGTCCAGCGCAATTTGGGCGCAGCCGTTGCCCCTCGAATGGGGGGCAGACAGTGATCGTTCCGGGTCAGCCGACGACGCGCCGGAACAGCGACAGGAGCCGGGACACCTTGGCGGTGTAGGGCGGGTGGAGCAGCGGGATGTTGGACCAGGGCCCCTGATGCAGCACGGCCCTGGGGTGGGACAGGGCCTCGAAGCCCCAGCGGCCGTGGTAGTTCCCCATGCCGCTCTCGCCCACGCCCCCGAACGGCAGGTGGGGGTTGGCGAGGTGGAGCACGGCGTTGTTGACGCAGGTGCCGCCGGCGCTGGTGGATCGGAGCACCGCCTCCACCTGCCGGTTCGACCGGCTGAAGACGTAGAGGGCCAGCGGCTTGGGCCGCCCCCGCACGCGCCGGATGGCCTCGCCGAGGTCGCGGTAGGTGAGGAGCGGCAGCACCGGGCCGAAGATCTCCTCGACCATGATGGCGCTGTCGTCGGGAACGTCCGCCAGCACCGTGGGCGACATGCGCCGCGCCACCGCGTCGACGCGGCCACCCACCACCACCCTGGCGCCGCGCGCCACCGTCTCCATCAGCGCCCGCTCCAGCCGGCCCGCCGACGCGGCGTCCACCAGGCTGGCCAGGTCGGGGCTGCGCAGCCGCGTCTCCTCGCCGGCGCCGTAGAACCGCTCGACGACGGCGCGCAGGGCCGCCTCGAAGCGGGGTGCCACCGCCTCGTGGACCAGCACGTAGTCGGGGGCGACGCAGGTCTGGCCGGCGTTGATGAACTTGGCCCAGCCGATCCGCTCCGCCGCGGCGTCGAGGTCGGCGGTCTCGTCGACGATGGCGGGCGACTTGCCGCCTAGCTCCAGCGTCACCGGCGTCAGGTGGCGGGCCGCCGCGGCCATCACCTTGCGGCCGACGCTGGCGCTGCCGGTGAAGAGGATGTGGTCGAAGGGCAGCTCCAGCAGCGCGTCGGCCACCGAGCGGTCGCCCACCAGCACCGCCACCTCGTTCTCCGGGAAGACCTTCCCGAGCAGGTCGCGGACGAAGCGGGCGGTGCGCGGCGTCTTCTCGGACGGCCGGAGCATCACCGTGTTGCCGGCGGCCAGCGCCGCCACCACCGGCGAGAGCGCGAGGAGGAACGGATAGTTCCAGGGCGCCAGCACCAGCACCACGCCCTTGGGCTCGTGGCGCACCTCGCTGCGCGAGCCGAGCAGCGTGAGCGGCGTCCCGACGCGGCGCGGCTTCATCCAGCGCTTCAGCTGTCGGATGGCGACGTTCAGCTCCTCGATGACCGGGAGCAGCTCGGTCACCTCCGCCTCCACCGCCTGCTTGCCGAAGTCGCCGTGGATCGCCTCTAGCAGCTCGAGCCGGCGCTCCCGAACGGCGGCGCGCAGCCGGATCAGCCGCTCGACCCGCTGCGCGGCGGTGGAGCTGGAGACGGCCCAGCGATTGGCGACCTGGGCGTCGAAGATCCGGCGGACGTCTGCCGTGGGGTCGGGGGTGGTCATGGACGCTCCGGTGAGGGTCCACGGGCCTTAACGATGGTTGACTGTTCTGTCAACACGCCCCACCTCCCCCGGCCGGAGGGAGCGGGGCCGGCGTCGTGCCGGGAGCCGGCTACGGGTGCGCCGGCGGCGGCGCGTCGTTGAGGATGGCGTCGCGGATCCGCTGCGGCGCGGTCTCGGCGTCGGGCGGGTTGGCCAGCGGGAAGCGGGTGGCGTTGTCGAGCAGCGGCAGCGTCACCAGCAGCGCCACGAAGACCAGCGAGGTGATCAGCACCAGCCGGTTGGGCCCGGGCTGGTCCCAGAGGTGCATGAAGAAGAGGGCGACCAGCGTCCCCTTCACCGTGGCGATGGCCAGCGCCACCGCGACACCCCCGAAGCCGGGGATGTGGATGGTGGAGAGCCCCCAGGTGAGCGCGGTCAGCGCCGTGAGCGCGGCCCAGACCACCAGGTAGCGCCCGGCGTGGGTGTGGGCGGTGGTGGCGGGGGCGGCGGTGTGGTCGGACATCGGGTGCTCCACGGTCAGATCAGGTAGATGAGCGGGAAGACGAAGATCCAGATCAGGTCTACGAGGTGCCAGTAGAGCCCCGCCAGCTCGACCGGGACGTGGTGCTCGGCGCCGTACCTGCCGAGCCAGGTTCGCGCGCCGATCACCCCGAGCACGGTCATGCCGACCAGCACGTGGAAGGCGTGCAGGCCGGTGATGAGGAAGTAGAGGGAGAAGAACATCGACCCGCCCGACCCGGCGATGGGGCCGCCGTAGAACGGCCCCGGCAGCTCGGCGTGCAGGAAGTGGTGGCGGTACTCGAACCCCTTGAGCACCATGAAGACGCAGCCAAGCAGGATGGAGAGGCCGAAGAGCAGGCCCGTCCGCCTGTTCTTCCCCTTGACGACGGCGTCGAGCCCCATGGCCACGGTGAAGGAACTGGTCACCAGCACGAAGGTGTTGACGCCGCCCATCCAGGTCTCGAGGCTGCGGGAGGCCTGCGAGAAGGCGTCGGTGTAGAGGTAGCGGTAGACGCCGTAAGCGGCGAAGAGGGCCGTGAAGAGCAGCACCTCGGTGGCGAGGAAGAGCCACATGCCGAGCCGCTGCGCCTGCCCCTGCTTCTCCAGGCTCTCGAAGTGGTGGGCGACCGCGCTATGCATGGCTGGATCCCGCGCCCGGTGCCACGGCCTCGACACCCGGCAGGTCGTGGTACTCGTGCGGCCCTCGCTCGAAGGCCGGCAGCTCGTCGAAGTTCTCCAGCGGCGGCGGCGACGGCGTCAGCCACTCGTAGCCGCGCGAGCCCCACGGGTTTGGCCCGGCCACCGGGCCGTACTTCAGCGAGACCAGGATGTAGACGAGGATGACGAGGAAGCCGATGCCTAGCACCGAGGCGCCGGCGGTGGAGGCGACGTTGAGCGCCTGGAACCGCTCCGGGTAGTTGAAGTAGCGGCGCGGCATGCCCTCGTTGCCGAGCAGGAACTGCGGCAAGAAGGTGAAGACGAAGCCGCTCACCACCAGCGTCGCTCCCACCAGCCCCCAGCGCTCGTTGTACATGCGCCCGGTGATCTTGGGCCACCAGTAGTGGAGCGCGGCCAGGAAGGCCATGATGGTCGACCCCACCATGATGAAGTGGAAGTGGGCCACCACGAAGTAGGTGTCCTGCCAGTGGATGTCGAGCGAGACCGTGGCGAGGGCCACGCCGGTCATGCCGCCGAAGAAGAGGAAGAAGAGGAAGCCGATGAAGTAGACGAAGGGCGTCTTGAAGCTGATCGAGCCCTTGTACATGGTCGCCACCCAGTTGAAGACCTTGATGGCGGTGAAGATGCCCACGAACATGGAGAGCACGCCGAAGACACCGGCGTTGAAGGCCGACTGCCCGGAGGTGAAGAGGTGGTGGCCCCAGGTGAAGAAGCCGACGAAGGCGATGCCGAGCGAGCTGTAGGCCACCGCCTTGTAGCCGAAGATGTTCTTGCGGGAGAAGGCGCAGACCACCTCGCTGATCACCGCCATGGCCGGCAGGATCATGATGTAGACGGCGGGGTGGGAGTAGAACCAGAAGAAGTGCTGGAAGAGCACCGGATCGCCGCCGCGGGCCGGATCGAAGATGCCCCAGCCGAAGGCGTGCTCGATGGCCACCAGCAGGAGCGTCATGCCCAGCACCGGGGTCGCCAGGATCTGGATGACGCTGGTGCCGTAGATCGACCAGACGAAGAGCGGCAGCTTGTTCCAGGTGATCCCCGGCGCCCGCAGGGTGTGGACGGTGACGATGAAGTTGAGGCCGGTGAGGATCGAGGAGAAGCCGAGGATGAAGGCGCCCAGCAGGATGGGCACCACCTTGGTGGTGGTGGTGGTCGAGTACGGCGTGTAGAAGGTCCAGCCGGTGTCGGCGCCGCCGTAGATCATCCCGCCCAGCGCGATCAGCGCTCCCAGCAGGTAGACGTAGAAGCTGAGCAGGTTGAGCCGCGGGAAGGCCACGTCCTTGGCCCCCACCATGATGGGGAGCAGGAAATTGCCGAACCCGCTGGGGATGGCCGGGATCATGAAGAGGAAGATCATGACCACGCCGTGCAGCGTGAACATCCGGTTGTAGCTCATGGCGTCCATGATGGTCGGCCCGGGCGTCAGCAGCTCGATGCGGATGAGCATGGCGAAGAGGCCACCCACCGCGAAGAAGATCAGCGTGGTGATGAGGAACATCACGCCGATCCGCTTGTGATCGAGGGTGGTCAGCCAGGACTTCAGCCCCGTGGCCGGGGTGTTGAGGTAGTTGCGCTCGGCGAACACGGGCGGGCTGCTATCGGGGAATTGGCTCATAGACCGGGCCCTCCGACGGCCCGGCGTCGGTGGCCGGGGTCTTGAGCGACTTGATGTACTCGACGACGGCGGCGACCTCGGGGGGCGTCATCCGCCCCTGGAAGCTGGGCATGACGTTCTGGTAGCCGGCCACCAGCTGGGCCGCCGGGTCCATCATCGACCGGGTCAGGTAGGCCTCGTCGGCGGTGATCACCTCGCCGGTGGTGAGCTTCTCATGGCGGGAGTAGAGGTCGATGAAGGTCGGCCCGATGTGGCGCGAGCCGTCCACCGAGTGGCACTTCAGGCACCCCTGGTCGGCGGCGACGCGGCGCCCCTGGTCGAGGATCGACGAGCCGGGCATGGACCGCTCACTTCCGGTGAGCGCGGCGTCCTGGGCCCGGGCCTCGCCGCGCCGCTGCTCGGCGATCCAGATGTCGAACTCAGGCGCCGGCAGCACCACCAGCTCGGCCAGCATGCCGGAGTGGGAGAGGCCGCAGTACTCGGCGCAGAACACCTGGTAGCGGCCCGGCTGATCGGCCTGGAACCAGGTCTGCGTGTAGCGGCCTGGCAGCGCGTCCTGCTTGAGCCGCAGCTCCGGCACGTAGAAGGAGTGGATGACGTCGCGTGAGGTGATGAGGAGCCGCACCGGCCTTCCGGCCGGCACCCGCAGCACGTCGATCGAGGACGGCCCGCCCTGGTAGGCGAACTTCCACATCCACTTCTTGCCCTGCACGAAGACGTCCATGGCCCCGGGAGGTGGCTGCGTGGTCTCAACGTACTGCGGGTACCCGATGGCGAACCAGAGCAGGAAGAAGGCCAGCGGCACGCCGACGAAGACCGCCTCGTGCCAGTGCTTCGGCTGCACCTCGGGGGTGGCCTCCCCTTCCCGCCGCCGCCGGTAGCGGATCATGAAGACCAGCGCGGTGGCGAAGATGAGGAACCCCGCCACCAGGGTGGTGATCACCACGAAGAAGTGGAGCCCGTCGACGTCGCGGGCGTGCCGGGACAGCTGGGGCGGGAGGAAGAGCAGCCTGCGGAGGAGGTCGTTCATGCCGTCGGCCTGGCCTTCCTGCGCTCGCGCCAGACCAGCCCGGCGATCAGCCCGCCCAGCGCCACCATGGCGACGCCGCCGCCGAGCCGGAGCAGGCCGAAGGCGAAGGGCTGGTACTTGCGGGAGGCCGGGTCGTAGCGGAAGCAGGTGAGGAGGAGCCTGTCGAAGCTGGTGCCGATGCGGCCGCCGGCGGCCTCGACCAGCGAGAGGCGGAAGTCCTTGGGAGGAAACTCGATGCCGTAGAGGTAGCGCGAGACCTTCCCGTCGGGCGTGAGGACGAAGATCGAGGCCATGTGGGCCCACTCGCCGGTGGCGGGATCCCTGGCGTAGTGGAAGCCGACGGCGTCGGCGACCCGCCTGGCGGCACCATCGCGGTCCACCCAGAAGCGCCAGGCGCCGGAGTTCTCGGCGAGGCCGATCGACTGCAGGTAGCCGCGCTGCCGCTCCCGGGCCAGCGCCGGCTTCTCCTCGGGGTTGAAGGAGATCGAGAGCGCGGTGAAGTCGCGCCCGGCCTCGAGGCCGTTCTCCCGCATGGCGCGAGCCATGCCGGACATGATCAGGCCGCAGAGCATGGGGCAGTCGTAGTAGACCAGCGCCAGCACCACCGGCTTGCCCTGGCCGAAGACGGAACCGAGCTGGACCGGCTGGCCGGCGGCGTCGGTGAAGGTGGCGTCGAGCGGGAGCTGGGCGCCGAGCTGCTCGTCGACCCGCACCTCCTCCAGGACCGCCGGCGTGACGTCGGTGGGGGTGGTCGAGTCGGCCCCCTTCGACTTCCAGAACTGGGCGCGGGCCGGCGCGGCCAGGGTGAGGAGCCCGGCCAGCGAGGCGGCAGCGCCGAGACGCAGGAGGCGGGTCACTTGAGCTTCCCTCCCTGGGGCTTCCGGAAGAGGGGCGCCGGGCCGGCGGGGGCGACCGGCGGGGCGGCGGGCGTGGCCCCGGGCGCGTCCACCCCACCATTGGCGGCGCCGATGGGCGGCGGCGGGGGCGCCTCGCCCATCGGCACGCGGACGCCCTGGGCGACCAGCTCCATGGCCCTGGCGATGGGGATGTGGAGCACGCCGGCCCGCCGGTCGACCCAGCCGTAGCCGTCGAGGCGCGCCTGCTGGGCGGCCCGATCGCGGGCGCCGCGCAGGTTGGTGCCGAAGAGCCGCTGCTCGACGAGGCCGATCTTGCCCTGCCCGACCTCGGGCGGCAGCGCGGCCTGCGGCGTGACCGCGTTGCTGTGGCGAACCCAGGCCATGGAGGCGGCCGAGAGCAGGATGAAGATCGCCAGCGCGCCGAAGCCGACCAGCAACACGGCCCGGGAGTTGACCCGATCGTTCTCGGCGCGCGGATGGGCGCTGCTGTGGTCCGGGTGGCTCATTGCGGCTGGTACCTCAGCGACTCCTCCAGGTACGGGTCGCGAACGGGCACGGTGGCCACGCCACGCATGCGGAAGACCAGGAAGGCCAGCGCCACGCCGCCCACGCCGGCGAAGGCGGTGAGATCGAGCCAGGAGAGGTGCGGCCCGGCCTCGTGGATGCGCGGCATGATCACCCAGTGCAGGTCGACGAAGTGCGCCACCAGCAGCCACGCGGCCACCGCGGCCAGCCGGCGCGGGTTCCGCTTCAGGTCGCGCGAGAGGAGCAGGAAGAACGGGATCGCGAAGTGGGCGACGGCGAGGAAGATCCCCACCCGCCCCCAGGGCGAGTCGGTCCGGACCACGTACCAGGGGATCTCCTCCGGGATGTTGGCGATCCATATCAGCATGAACTGCGAGAAGGCGATGTAGGCCCAGAAGGCGGTGAAGGCGAGGAGGAACTTCCCCAGCGAGTGGACGTGGTCGGCGTTGAGCTGGTGGCCGAACTGGCCCGGGTGGGCGCGGGTGGCGGCGGCGGCGATGACGAGCACCGCGAAGCAGGCCAGGAAGCTGCCGGCGAACCAGTAGAGCCCGAAGATGGTGGAGAAGAAGCGCGGGTCGAGCGACATCATCCAGTCGAAGGAGGCGAAGGAGAGGGTGAGCGCCAGGAACGGCAGCGCGCCGGTGCCGAGCCGCCGCTGCCAGGCGGTGAGCCGGTGACCGCCCTCGGTGTCCTGGCGGACGCTCCAGCGCCGCAGCAGCGTCGCCACCCCGATCCAGACCGCGAAGTAGACGGCGGCCCGTACCAGGAAGAACGGCACGTTCAGGTAGGGGCGCTTGTACTCGATGGCGTGGAGCAGCTCCCCGGTGGCGCCCGACGGGTCGACCCAGCTGAAGAGGTGGCGCATCCCCAGCGCGATGGGGATGAACAGCACCGCGAAGAGCGGGAGCGTCTGCGGGATGGTCTCGAGGAAGCGGCGCAGCACCACCGGCCAGCGGGCCTTGGAGGCGTGGAACGCCCCGAGCAGGATGAGGGCGCCGAGCGCGATGCCGAGCCAGTAGACGAAGGCCACCAGGTAGGAGGCCAGCGCCTGGCGCGGCTCGGCGAGGCCGCCCAGCGCGGTCAGGCCGAGCCCGGCGGCGCCGGTAGCGCCGGCGACGGCGATGAGGCGGCGGCCGCCCTGGAACGTCGTGGCGATCATCGGGCGTCTCCCTGGAGCTTCTGCATGGTCCCGGGTGGCACCTGCGCGGCGCCGGCGTGCTGGCTCAACTGCAGGGCCCGGACGTACCCGACCACGCCCCAGCGCTCCTCGGGCGTGAGCTCGGCCGCGTAGCTGGGCATCAGGCCGAAGCCCCGCGAGATGACCAGGAAGATGTAGCCGTCGGGCACGTCGCGGTAGAGGTGGAGGCTCGGCGGCCGCCGCAGGGACATGTTGAGCGCGACCTGGCTCTGCCCGTCGCCGACCAGGCCGTGGCAGGCGGCGCAGTGGATGTCGAACTTCTTCCGGCCGGTCGCCAGCAACCGTGGCGTGAGCGGCAGGGGCGCACGCGCCAGCGGCTTGCCGTCCTCGCCGGCGCCGGTCTGGACCGCCGGGTCGCCCACCGAGCCGTAGGGGACGGTGCCGGACGGCGGGTCTCGCATGGCGAGGCCGTCGGCGTAGAACTCGCTCGACTGGTAGGCCTTGTACTTGGGCTGGCGCTGCATCGGGTCCCAGGCCGGGCAGCCGGCCAGGAAGGCGATCGGGAGCAGGAGGGCGGAGGAGCGGAGGTTCACGAGGCGTCCTCCACGATCTGGACCTGCCGCGCGCCCAGCCCGCGCAGCCGCGCGGCGGTGCTCTCGGCGGCCTCCGCGCTCACCACCGTCGAGAGCCAGAGCCCGTCGACCGAGGCGCTGCGGAAGGCCTCCACCTCGAACACGGGGTGGTGCAGCCTGGGCATGCCCCAGAGCGCGAAGAGGCCGAAGAAGATGGCGAGAGCCGCGAAGAGCACGCCCAGCTCGAAGGTGACCGGGATGAAGGCGGGCGGGCTGCTCGGCGGGCGGCCGCCCACGTTGATGGGCCAGTCCACGCCGACCAGGTACCACTGCATCAGGTAGCCGGTCACCGCGCCGAGGAGCCCGGCCACCAGCGCGAGGCGGGGCACGATCGACCTCTTCAGCCCCAGCGCCTCGTCGGCGCCGTGCAGCGGCACCGGCGAGTGGAGATCGACCTCGGCCTGCCCCTCGGCGCGCAGCGCCCGGGCCGCCTCGAGCAGCGGCGCCTCGGCGGCGAACTCGGCGACGACGTGGCGCTTCACGGCGTCCCCTCCCCGTGCCCGGCCAGGCCGGCGACCCGCGCGTCGTGGTGGTCGAGCTCGCGCCGCAGCTCCTTCACCTCGGCGATGGGCACCACCGGCAGGAAGCGGAGGAAGAGCAGGAAGAGCAGGCCGAAGGTGCACATGGAACCGAAGAGGAGGCCCCAGTCGACCCAGGTCGGGGTGTACATCCCCCAGCTGGCCGGGATGAAGTCGCGGTGGAGCGAGACGGCGATGATGACGAACCGCTCCGCCCACATGCCGATGTTCACCAGGATGGAGACCGCGAAGAGCACCACCAGGTTGCGGCGCATC
Organism: Myxococcales bacterium; assembly: GCA_021806645.1. GTDB lineage: Bacteria > Myxococcota > Myxococcia > Myxococcales > Anaeromyxobacteraceae > JADKCZ01. The sequence goes on from JAJZQX010000005.1 coordinate 96,172, forward strand.
GACGGGAACCAGAGGACCTGCGGCGCCAGCACGTTGCAGACGAGCTGCATGTACCAGATGGGCGCGTAGGGGCCGGTCCAGCGGTTGAGGAAGGCGAAGGCCTCGTACTTGTTGCCGCCGTACCAGGCCATGAAGTGTTCCATGGCGTAGCCGTAGGTGACCATCATCCCCGTGGCCAGGATCACCTTGGCCATGTTGTCGAGGTGCTTCATGGTGATGACGTGCTCGATGCCGAGGATCTTCCGGGCCGGGATCATCAGCGTCAACACCATGGCGAAACCGGAGAAGATGGCGCCGGCCACGAAGTAGGGCGGGAAGATGGTGGTGTGCCAGCCGGGCAACTGGGAGATGGCGAAGTCGAAGCTGACGATGGTGTGGACCGAGACCACCAGCGGCGTGCCCAGCCCGGCCATGAGCAGGTACCCGATCCGGTAGTGCTGCCAGTGACGGGCCGAGCCGCGCCAGCCGAAGGCGAAGAGGCCGTAGATGGTCCGCTTCAGCCTGGTCGGCGCCGTGTCGCGCAGGGTGGCCAGGTCGGGGATGAGCCCCATGAACCAGAAGAGGAAGGAGACCGTGGCGTAGGTGGAGATGGCGAAGACGTCCCAGGGCAGGGCGCTCTTGAAGTTGGGCCAGAGCCCCAGCGTGGCCGGGTACGGCATCAGCCACCAGAAGAACCAGGGGCGGCCGAGGTGGATGATCGGGTAGACGCCCGCCATGGCCACCGCGAAGAGCGTCATGGCCTCGGCGAAGCGGTTGATGGAGGTGCGCCACTTCTGCTGGAAGAGGAGCAGGATGGCGCTGATCAGCGTGCCGGCGTGGCCGATGCCGATCCACCAGACGAAGGTGGTGATGTCGAAGGCCCAGGCCACCGGGATGTTGTTGCCCCAGGCGCCGATGCCGACCACCAGGGTGGTGGCGAGCGAGAGCAGCCAGAAGGCCATCCCCGCGGCCAGCGCGGTGACGAGCAGCTTCCAGCCCCTGGTGGTCGGGGCGTAGAGCGGCTTGACCAGCGCCTCGGTGAGGGCGCGGTCGTCGGGCCGCCCGACCAGGACCGGGACTGGCTCGAGCGGGTCGATGGCGATGGCGATGGCAGGCTTCGCGCTCATACCAGCTCTCCGTTGGGGTTCCTGAGCCGGGCCAGGTAGGCGGTGCGCGGGCGCGTGCCCAGCTCGTGGAGCAGGTCGTAGCGCCGCTCACCCTGCTGGAGCCGGGCCACCCTGGAGGCCGGGTCGTTCAGGTTGCCGAAGACGATGGCCTCGGCCGGGCAGGCCTGCTGGCAGGCCGACACCACGGCGTCGCCGCCGATCTTCACACCGGCGACGCGGGCGTCGATGCGGGCGTGCTCGATGCGGTGGACGCAGTAGCTGCACTTCTCCATCACGCCGCGCGCCCGGACGGTGACGTCGGGGTTCTGCAGCATCTTGAGCTGCGGGGCGACCGTGCCGTGGTAGTCGAGGTAGTTGAAGCGCCGCACCTTGTAGGCGCAGTTGTTGGAGCAGTACCGGGTGCCGACACACCGGTTGTAGACCATCTCGTTCAGCCCCTCGTCGGAGTGGACGGTGGCGTTGACCGGGCAGACGTACTCGCAGGGCGCCTGCTCGCAGTGGACGCAGGCCAGCGGCTGGGAGATCGTCTCGGGGTCGGCCTCGGAGCCCTCGTAGTAGCGGTCGACGCGCAGCCAGTGCATCTCGCGGCTGGTGAGCACCTGCTCCTTGCCCACCACCGGGATGTTGTTCTCGGCCTGGCAGGCCAGCGTGCAGGCCCCGCAGCCGATGCACTTGCCGAGGTCGATGGCCATGCCCCAGCGGTACTCCTCCTTGCCGTAGTCCACGAGCGGCAGCAGCGACGGCTGGGGGCCGCGCTGCTCCTCCAGCTCGTGGACCGCCTTGGGGAGCTCGGCCACGTCGTAGGAGAGCGCGATGGAGCGCCCCTCCATGGAGAAGTGCTCCTGCGTCTGGGCCAGCGCGTGCTTGCGGCCGGTCGGCTTCAGCTCCAGGCCGGCGTCGATCCACGGGGCGGCCGAGGCGCGCAGCGCGTAGGCGCTGAAACCGACGCCGGTGCCGGCCGGTCCAGCCACGGTGCGGCCGTAGCCGAGCGGCAGGGTCACCGAGTCGTCGGCGTGGCCCGGCTGGACCAGCACCGGCGCGTCCAGGCTGCGGCCGCGGAGGGTGAGCGTCACCACGCTCCCGGTCTTGACCCCCAGCCTGGCCGCCGTGGCCGGAGACAGGCTGGCGGCGTTGTCCCAGGTGAGCTTGGAGACCGGGTGCGGCAGCTCCTGCAGCCAGGCGTTCTCCGCGTAGCGGCCGTCGAGCAGCTTGTCGTCGGGAGCGAAGACCGCTTCGAGCCCGGCGCGGACCGGCGGCACCGCCTTGAGCGCGGCGGCCACGCGGCCGGTGGCGAGCACGGTCTTCACCGGCGTGGTGGGGGCCGCCCCCCGGCCGGTCACCACGCCGGCCGCCAGCCACTCGCTCCAGGCCCGGTCGAAGCCCGCGTCGGAGGCGCGGGACCCGCCAGCGCCCGCGTCGGAGGCGCGGGACCCGCCAGCGCCCGCGTCGCCGGCGCGCGCCATCCAGCCTTCGCGCACCAGCCGGAAGGCGCCGAGCTGGCCCTGGTCCACGAAGGCGGCGAGCAGGTCCAGCTCCGAGACGCACTCGACCAGCGGCGAGATCAGCGGCTGGACGATGGAGGCGGTGCCGTCGCGGCCGCGCAGGTCGCCCCACCGCTCCAGCGGGTGGGCCTCGGCCACCACCACGTTGGCGGCCCGGGCGGTCTCGTCGTCGCGCGAGGTGAGGTAGACGACGTTGGGGACCTTGCCGAGGAGCGCGGCGAGGTCGAGGTCGGCCGGCGCCGTGTAGACCGGGTCCCAGGCGGTGATGACCAGGGTGTCGACCAGCCCGGCGCGCAGCTCGCTGGCGAGCAGCTCGAGCCGGTCGGGCCCGCTGGCCGGATCGAGCAGCGCCGGCTCGCGGTAGACCACGGTGGCGCCGGCGTTGCCGAGCGCCTCGTTGAGGGCCGCCACCAGGGCGTGGAGCGCCGCCGGCTGCCGACGCCCCGCCAGCACCAGGCCGCGACCGCGCGCCCTGGCCAGGTCGGCCGCCACCGCGGTGGCCTGGCGGTTCCGATCGCCGGTGAGCGGCGCGCCCAGCGGCCCCAGCTGGGGGAGACCGTGGTGCCCGGCCAGCGCGGCCGCCACGGCGCGACCGAAGCCGAGCACCTCGGACGCGCGCATGCGGAGCCGGTGGTCGGCGACGCCCCCGGTCACGGTGAAGCTGGCCTCGGCGACGTAGAGCCGGTTCATCCCCGCGGGCTGGCCGCGCCGGCGGGCGAACTCGCGGGCCTGGCGGAGGTGGTCGCCCTCGGTGGCGAGGAAGTCCGCGTCGAGCGAGAGGACGACGTCGGCGCCGGCCAACCGGTACTCGGGGTCGAGTGGCCGGCCAAACGCCAGCGTGGTCCCGGCCCGGGCGGCGTCGTCCGCGATGGGGCCCCAGCTGTCGATGCGGGCTCTGGGGAAGCGGACCAGCAGCCTGGACCGCAGGTCGGCCTGCGTCGGCGAGCTGGTGGGTTCGGCCAGGACGCGCAGCCTGGCGCCACCGTCCTTGGCATGGGCGGCGGCCAGCACCGAGAGCTCGCCGAGGAACGAGCTCCACGCCACCGGCTGGCCGTGGCGGCGGACCCCGGCGAGCCGGTTGGGATCGTAGAGGTCGAGGATGGTGGCCAGCTCGTGGAGGCCGGCGCCGCCGAGGCTGGCCGGGTGGCCGGGGTTCCCCTCCATCTTGGTGGGGCGACCCTCGTGGCTCTCGACGACGACGCCGACGGCGTAGCCGCCGCGTGAGACGGCCGAGGCGTAGTGCGAAGCGACGCTCGGGGTCACGCTGGCGGGGCGCTTGACGTAGGAGACCACCTGCTCGCGCGGCGGCTTGCAGGCGGCCAGGCCCGCCAGCGCGGTAGAGGCGCCCAGGATCTGCAGGAAGGAGCGGCGCGAGAACCCCTCGGGCGGAGGCTGCTCGCCGTCGGGGTAGGTCCCGGCCTCCGGATCGACGCGGCCGTCACGCTCGGCGAGGCTGCGCCAGCGCGGGGCCGGCGTCCCACCGGCGGGGGTCTGTCCGAAGATGGGGAGGCCTAGCGATGGCATGTCGTGCAGCTCACTCTCGCGTGGACGTCGTACTGCTTGGCCAGCCTGGCCCCGACCTCGGCCTGGTTCGCCGGCGCCTGCCACTTCATGTTGGTGATCTGATCGAGCGGGCGGAGGCGCGGCACCGGATCGCGGTGACACTGGAGGCACCAGCCCATGTTGAGCGGCTGCGCCTGCTCGATGCTCGCCATCTGGTCGACGCGCCCGTGGCACTCGGCGCAGCCGATCCCCTTGTTCACGTGGATGGCGTGGTTGAAGTAGACGAAGTCGGGGAGCTGGTTGACGCGCGTCCAGGGGATGGCCTTGCCGGTGAACCAGCTGGCCCGGACCGCGTCGAGCAGCGGGCTCTTGTTCCAGACCTGGGAATGGCAGGCGAGGCAGGTCCCGGTGGACGGGATGCCGGCGCTGGGCGCCTTCTCGACCGTGGTGTGGCAGTAGCGGCAGTCGATGAGGTCGTCCTGGACGTGGTGCCGGTGATCGAACATCACGGGCTGGACGAGCTGCTCGTTCTGGCTCACGCCATAGGGCGTGCGCACGTACAGCATGAAGCCGCCGAGGGTCGCGATGGCGCCGCCGGCCAGCAGTCCCAGGACTAGCTTGAGGAGGGCGTCGGATCTCGGAGAGAAGAGTGCGCTCATGTGCCTTGGCCGGCCGCCGACAGTCCGCCGCTCCTGAGCGTGTCGTGAGCCCGCTTCGGGTTGTAAATTGACCGAGGTCAAGTCCCAGCGAAAGGTCCCGAATGGGTCGGGGCGAAAAATATTCCCCAGTGGGTGCAGCGGATTCCTGCGGCCTTCAGGGCGTGAAAACGGCCACTTGACCCAGATCGGCTGGGCCACCAGGTCAACCGCGACCGGTCAGGGGCCGGGAGGCGGCTGCGCCGGGGTCGCGGCAAGGGACCACCGGCCACGCCGCGTCGGCTGCTCCAGCGCCTCCGCCAGCGCCGCCAGGAACCGCTCCCGCGACCAGTCCTCGGCGCCGAACCTCGCCAGGTGCTCGGTCCTGACCTGGCAGTCGATGAGCCGCACGCCGTGCGCCGCCAGCCACTCGACGCTCTCCACGAAGGCCAGCTTCGAGGCGTCGGGCCGGAGCGTGAACATCGACTCGCCGAAGAAGGCCGCGCCGAGCGAGACGCCGTACAGGCCACCCACCAGCGCCTCGCCCTCCCAGGTCTCGAAGGAGTGGGCGAAGCCGAGCGCATGGAGCTGGCGATAGGCGCGGACCATCGCCGGGGTGATCCAGGTGCCGTCCTGATCCGGCCGGTCGACCCCGGCGCAGGCGTTGATGACGCGGTCGAAGGCGACGTCGGCCGTGATCCGCCACTGGCTCCGGCGCCGGCTGCGCGCCAGGGAACGTGGGACGTGGAGCCGGGCCGGGTCGAGCACCAGCCGCGGATCAGGAGACCACCAGAGGATGGGAGACCCGGAACTGTACCAGGGGAAGATGCCGGTGGCGTAGGCGGCCAGCAGCCGCTCGGGGGAGAGGTCCCCACCCACCGCCAGCGGCCCGTCCGGTTCGGCCTGGCGCGGATCGGGGAACGCGACCTCGCGCGGGAGCCGGAAGAGCGTCACCACCGCAGTCTATTCGACCGCGGTGGAGCGGCCTATCGCCACCCGCGCGACCTGCCGGGGATGGGCTCCCCGGCTCGTCGCTCCAGGTCATGCCGGACGGTCCCCTCCGACTCCAGCGAGGCGACCGCCTCGGACGCCGAGGTGGGCGGCGTGGCGATGCTGGCGACAAAGGCGAGTTCGAAGGCGACGACGGCGGCGGCGAGAACGAGGGGCTTCATGACGACCTCCTGGTGCCCTTCAGTACGGTCGCCGGCCGCCGCCATTTCCCTCCAACGCGAACGCCCCTTCTGGGTGGCCTGGTGGCCCGCCTCCCGTACCGACTAGTCCGCCAGGTCGGCCCGAAGCGCGAGGCGCTGCGGCTCCGTCAAGGGCAGCTCGGCTGTGAAGGCCGGCAAGTCCGACCCCATGGCGACCGGCACGGCGCCTCGCACGTCGAACTTGAGGTACTGCACCGAGGAGAGCCGATCGTCGCCGACCTGCCGCGGGTCGAAGGTCGGACGCACCCGCGTCCCGTCTTCGAGCCGCGCGTACAGGCACGGCATCAGCCCCAGCCACTCCCGCAGCTTCCGATCGCGCTCGGCCGGGTCGGTGATCTCGATGAGCAGCACCGCCCCCAGCTGGCCCGGACCGCCTAGCACCTCGTTGTAGGTCTCCAGCTCGTGCAGGATCTCCGGCTCCCGCGTCATCTTCTCGGCGCGGACCATCTCCTGCACCTGGTAGCGGATGGTGGCGGTGTTCTCGAAGAGGAAGGTGAGCACCCCCCCCACGGTGACCCTCCGCTGCGCCTTGGCCTCGATGACGGCCGGCCGGATCTGCTCCCGCGACCGCTCGTAGGCCTCGATCGGCATGATCTCCTCGCGTCGTACGGCTCTCATGGCCGACCTCCCTCGCCCGGCTCGAAGCCCTCTCCCCGGTAGGCGCGGGCCAGCAGCGTCACCGGGTGGAGCGGTCTCTTGCCCGCGTGCTGCTGGAACTGGAGCGCCGCCAGCGGGCAGTCGGTGGCCCAGGTCTCGGCCCCGGCCCCGGCCATGCCGTCGAAGGCCTTCTTGCCGAGCCGCGCCGACGGCTCGAACCCCTCCACCGTCATGGCGAAGGTCCCGTCGTGGCCGCAGCACTCCATCACCGTGCCGGTCACGGTGAGCCCGGGGATCTTCCGAAGCAGGTCCCGCCCCTTGAAGCCGACCCCTTGCGCCCGCAGGTGACAGGGGGCGTGGTAGGCGACCCGCCCGCCCGGCGGCGTGCTCTTGAAGTCGGTGTCGAACCGAGGCTCCTCGCGGATCGACCAGAGGTACTCCGAGACGTCCATCACCGCCGGCGCCAGCTGCTCGGCCCGCGCCCGGTCCGCCCCCTCCAGCAGGTGAGGCCACTCCCGGCGCATCATCATCGAGCAGGTCGGGTTGATCACCAGCACCTTGGCCCCCAGCGCCACGAAGGGAATGAGCAGGTCGAGGTCGAGGCGCGCCTGGGCCCGCAGCGACTCGAGGTCACCTTGCTCCCAGGCCGGCATCCCGCAGCAGCGCAGGCCGCGCACCACCCGGACGTCGACCCCGTTGCGCTTCAGCACGTAGAGCGCGTCGCGCCCCAGCTGCGGCTCGTTGTGCTGCACGAAGCAGGTCTGGAAGAGCACGGCCTCGCCGCCGGGCTCGGCCCGCACCAACCCCTCCTTCTCCGCCCAGGCGTCGAACGTCTCGGCGGCGAAGTCGGGCAGCAGCTTGTCGCGGTGGACCCCCACCGCCTTCTCCATGAGCACGCGAAACGGCCGCAGCCTGTTCATGGCGTTGGCGAGCCCGAAGCTGGCCCGCGCCAGGCGAGCCGCGCCGTCGGGGTCGTTGAGCACGCGCATCCGCAGCGTCTTCCCCTGCCCGCGCCGCCGGACCCCGCGCCAGCGGTGGACCAGCTTGGGGAAGTCGAGCTGGAACTCGTGCTTGTCACGCGGCGTGTACGGGCACTGGACCTCGCAGAGCTTGCACTGGAAGCAGGCGTCCATCACCGCCTGCTCCTCGGCGGCGGTGACCTTGCCCACCTGGCCGTCGTGCCGCTCGTCGATGGCCTTGAAGAGCAGGGGAAAGCTGTCGCAGTACTTGAAGCACATGCGGCAGCTGTGACAGATCTCGAAGGCGCGCAGGACCTCCCCGGCCAGCGCCTCGGGCCGCCAGTAGACCGGGTCGGACGGGTCGTAGGAGAGACCGGGGGTTGGCTGGAAGGAGATGTTCCGGGACTGATCGCTCATCTGGTCAGCTTCCCGCGGACAGGACTGGAATGCCATGGGCAAAGGCGCCCACCCCCCACACAGGGGTCGGCGGGCTCCTCGGACCGCGCCGCCATCGTCAGCTGATGGTCTTCAGCATCTTCTCGAAGCGGCCGGCGTGCGACTTCTCCGCCTTGGCCAGCGTCTCGAACCAGTCGGCGATCTCCTTGAACCCCTCGTCGCGCGCCGTCTTGGACATGCCCGGGTACATGTCGGTGTACTCGTGGGTCTCCCCTTGTACGGCCGACTTGAGGTTGAGCGTGCTGTCGCCGAGCGGCAGGCCGGTGGCGGGGTCGCCCACCTCCTTCAGGAAGTCGAGGTGGCCGTGGGCGTGGCCGGTCTCGCCTTCCGCGGTCTCGCGGAAGTTGGAGGCGACCTCCGGGTAGCCCTCCACGTCGGCGACCTTGGCGAAGTAGAGGTAGCGGCGGTTGGCTTGCGACTCGCCGGCGAAAGCGTCCTTGAGGTTCTGGTGGGTCTTGCTGCCCTTCAGGCTGGCCATGTTCGCTCCTTCGTTGGTTGGTGGATTCCTGTTGTCTTGTTGATATGCAGTCTCAGTATCGTCGCCGCACGTCCCGTTTGGGGGTATCGGGTCCTCCTAGATGTTCTGCGACAGGATGAGGTGGACGTACTGCGCCCGCTCGAACGCCCCCGGGTCGCTGACCTGCTTCTGCGAGAGCGTGCCGCGGAACTCGTCGATGCTGGAGTGGCCGCGCCGATCCATCCACTCCTCGATGCCCTGGAGGACCTTCGCCAGGTGCGGCACGCCGTTGCGCGTCAGCGTCGACGCCAGCTGCACCACGGTGGCGCCCGCCAGCAGCTGCTTGAGCGCGCCGGCCGAGTCGTGCACGCCGGTGGACGCGGCGAGATCGAGCTGGACGCGGCCGTGCAGCAGCCCGATCCAGCGGAGCGGAAGCAGCGCCTCCGACGGCGTCGAGAGACTCATCACGCTGACCGGGGCCATCCGCTCCAGCGAGATGTCCGGCTGCAGGAAGCGGTTGAAGAGCACCACGCCGGCCACCCCGGTCTGCTGCAGCTGCGCCACCACGTTGGCGAGCGAGGTGAAGTAGGGCGAGAGCTTCACCGCCACCGGGATCTTCACCGCGGCCTGGATGCCGGCCACCGCCTCGACATAGCGCCGCTCCACCTCCGAGCCGGGCAGCGACGGGTCCGCCTCCACCGAGTAGATGTTCACCTCGATGGCGTCGGCGCCGGCGTCGGCGATCTGCCGGGCGTAGCCGGTCCAGCTCCCCGGCGCGCAGCAGTTGAGGCTGGCGATGACCGGGATGCCCAGCGCCTTCTTGGCCCGCTGCACCAGCGAGAGGTACTCGTGCGGCCCGACCCGCTGTGGTGGAAAGTAGGTCCGGGCCTCAGGGTTGGACTCGGCGTGACGCTGCCCGGCCTCCTCGGCCTCGGTGCTGGCCGCCTCGATCTGCTCCTCGAAGAGCGAGCGGAGCACCACCGCGCCGGCCCCGTGCTCCTCCGCCGCCACCAGGTTGTCGAGGCGGTTGGAGAGCGCGGAGGAGGCGAGGATCACCGGGCTCGGGAGCTGCAGCCCCAGGTACTCCGTCGTCAGTTCGGCCATGTGCTCTCTCCTTGGGATTCATGCTCGACGGTCGCCGGCACGACCGTGTGGAAGGTGCGGCGCGCGGATCTTCCTCGACGGGTCCAGCCGTGACGGGAGCGCCTTGCCGTGTCCGTGGAGGCGCCCTCGCCGCCGCGCCCCGCGGCCAGGAACGCTCAGGCCGGGGGCCGGACGGTCAGCACCGGGCAGGTGGCCCGCCGCACCACCCGCTCCGCCACGGATCCCATCAGCGCGTGCTGCAGCCCGGTCCGGCCATGGGTCCCGATGACGACGAGGTCGGTTCTCTGGGCCTTGGCGAAGATCAGGATCTCCTGGGCCGGCTCCCCGACCGCCGTGGCCACCTCCACGCGGCCGACCCCCATCCCTTCGGCCAGCGCCTTCCACTCCGCCATGTGGCGGTTGGCCTGCCCGGACAGCTCGTCGAGCATCTTGCTCGAGGCGACGAAGGAGCCGTCCGGGAAGGTGTAGCCGGGCACGGGGTAGGCGTGGAAGAGCGCCACCATGGCGCCGAACCGCTTGGCCAGCTCGGCGGCCGTCTCCAGCGCGGCGCGGGAGGCGTCGGAAAAGTCAATGGGGCAGAGGATCCGCTTCCAGTCGACGGTCGGCATGGTGGTCTCCGGGGCGATTGGCTTCGCTCACGGTGCAATCCTACGCCCGTCTCGGGAAATTCGACGCAACCCGACCGGGGCCGTCGCCCGGGGGAGACTGGAGCGGCCGGTTCCCGCTGGCGTGACGTCCGTCAAGGATCGTCCCCCCCGGCACGGCGCTCGACCTCCTTGGCCCGGTCGGGCGCCCGGCGCGCGTCGGTCACGAACGAGCCCACCGCGTCGATGGCCTGGTCGAGGAAGGCCTCGAAGCGCCCGAGCTCGTCGTCCGATCGGGGCGCGCCGTCCAGGGCCTTCCAGTCGCCCCGCGCCATCCGCTCCGGCAACCCCTCGAGCTTCGCCGTCATGCGCGCCACCGGTTCGAAGACCAGCGTCTCCATCAGGAAGATGACCAGCGCCGCCAGCGCCGCCGCCAGCAGCACCACCAGCACCACCACCTGGAGCCGCAGCTCGTCCACGCCGGTGAGGAGCGCCGAGATCTCGTGCCGCTCCACGACCGCGCCGATGATCTTCCCCTCACCGTCCAGCAGCGGGAAGATCCCGCGCGCCCAGGTCCGGCCCTGGCTGGTCTCGCGCCCCAGCAGCGCCGGCTGGCGCGGCACCTGCTCCATCCGCTCCAGGCCGGCCATGAGCGACGGGGCGTCGCCGGTGCTGGCCACCTCGTAAAGACCGGACCGGTCGTCCCAGCGCTCGGGGTGACTGGTGACCCGCTGCCAGCTGGTCCGGTCGAGCTGCCTCTTGTCGAGCAACAGGCCGTACGCGTCGCCGGTGAGCCGGCTCAACCGGACCAGGAAGGAGTGGATGTCGGTCCCCAGCTCGACATAGCCGAGCAGCGTCCCCCTCAGCAGCCAGGGGCGCACCACGCGCACCGCGTAGGCGGTCCGGCCCAGCTCGATCCCGCGGGCCTCGGTCCCGGTGGCCACCGCCCGCCGGAAGGAAGGGCGCCTCACCACGTCGCCGAAGAGCTCGGGCTGGTGGACCCTGAGAAAGACGCCGGCTTCGGGATCGGCCGGGTGGAAGTACCAGTGGGTCACCTCGTGGGTGCTGCGCAGCTTCCGGAGCAGCGCGCCGGCGTCCGCCAGCAGCGCCGCCCGATCACCCTTGGCGAAGGCCTCGGCCAGCGAGTCGTCCTCCTCGATGACGTCGAGCAGCGCCGAGAGCCGATCCTCCTCGGAGGCCTCGATGCCGGCCAGGGCCGCCGCCGCCTGCTGCACCTCGTGCAAGGCCGCCTGGTCTACGGCGCGCTGGTGGACGAACCGCATGAGCACCGCGATGGCCACGGCGATGAGCGCCAGCCCCATCACCAGCGGCACGACGAGCTTGACGCGAATCGACCGGAACACCCGCGGGCCGTCCATCAGAACCTCAGCAGCGAGTGGACCTTGGCGGCGCCCAGCCGGGCGGAGCCACCGAGGAAGGCCAGGTTCACCAGGAAGGAGTAGCCGACCAGCTCGGCCCGCTGCCGCTCTACGAGCCGGCCCGCCGCCTCCGCCGTGCCACCGGTGGCCAGCACGTCGTCCACCACCAGCACCCGCTCCCCGGGCTGGAAGGCGTCCTCGTGGAGTTCCAGCACCGCCTCCCCGTACTCGAGCGCGTAGGCCTCGCGAATGGTCCTCCACGGGAGCTTGCCCGGCTTCCGGACGATGGTGAGCCCGGCGCCCAGCGAGTAGGCCAGCGGCGCGGCGAAGACGAAGCCGCGGGACTCGATGCCGATGATCTTCTGCACCCGCTCGCCGCGCCAGCGGTCGGCGAGCGCGTCGATGACCTGCTTGAAGAGGCGCGGCTCGGCGAGGATGGGGGTGATGTCCTTGAAGACCACGCCTGGCCTGGGAAAGTCGGGGACGTCGCGGATGGCGGCGCGGACGGCGTCGAGCATGACGCTCTCTTCTAGCACGGGGTCATGGCAGGAAGAGCAGCGGGTTGCGTGGCCGGGTCCCTTCCCGCACCTCGAAGTGGAGGTGGGGCCCGGTGCTGCGGCCGGTCTGGCCAACCCGGGCGATCGGCTGCCCCGCCTTGACGTTCGCCCCCTCCTCCACCAGCAGGGCGCTGCAGTGCGCGTAGAGGGTCACCAGCCCGCCCTGGTGACGCAGGATGACGATCTCCCCGTACCCCGCCTGTTCGCCGGCGTAGATGACCGCGCCCGGCGCGGCGGCGCCGATCGCCGTCCCCTCCGGCGCAGAGAGGTCGATGCCGTCGTGGCGGCGCCCCGAGCGGACGCCGTAGCGGCCGTAGAGCACCCCCTTGAGCGGCCAGGCCAGCTTCGCCTTCCCCGCCGCCGGGTGCCCAGGCTCCCCGTCTGGCGCCGGGCCGTGAGCGGCCCCTCCCGTCTCCTCGAGATCGACCACCCGGCTGGCGCCCGGCACGAAGAGCTCGGTGCCCACCGCCACCTGCCTTGGATCGACGATGCCGTTCTCCTCCAGCAGGTCGGCGGGCGCCACGCCGTAGGCCCGGGCGATCCGGTAGACCGTCTCGCCCTTCCTGACCACGTGGACCACGCCCACCACCTCGGGCTCCTCGTGGCCCCCGCCGCCGGAGAGCGGGATGGGGAGCGGCCGCGCCGGCCTCTGCGAGGCGCATGCCGCGATCCCGAGCGTGGCGGCGGCGAGCGCCGCCCGCAGTCTCAAAGCGCCCCTCGCCTGGCGGGTGGCGCTAGCAAGGTCCGGGCTCCCGCGTGAGGCCGGGGAGCCGGAGCGCCGCCAGCTCCTCGAACGCGCCGCCGTCGGTGGCGTCGAGCTGCAGCGGCGTCACCGAGGCCAGCCCCTCCTCCATCACGGCGTTGCAGTCCGAGCCGGGGATGTCTTGGTTGACCGCCCCGCCCTCGCCGCCGATCCAGTAGTAGCGGCGGCCGCGCGGGTCGATCTTGGTCACCACCTCGTTGCCGTAGGTCCGCTTCCCCAGCCTGGCGAGCCGCCAACCGCGCACCCGCCCCGGCGGGACGTTGACGTTGAGCAGCACCGGGCGGGACGGCCGCACGGCCACCAGCGCCCGCGCCAGCTCGACGGCGAGCCGGGCGGCCTGCGTGAAGTCGTGCGGCGGTGGCGCCGCCAGGGAGACGGCGATGGCCGGGACACCCAGCAAGGCCGCCTCCATCGCCGCGGCGACGGTCCCCGAGTAGTGGACGTCGTTGCCGAGATTGGGGCCGTGGTTCACGCCGGAGATCACGACGTCGGGCCATCGGTCCTTGAGCACGAGGTTCATGCCGACGTAGACGGCGTCGGTGGGCGTGCCGTCGACGGCGTACCAGCGTGGCGCCTCCTCGTGGAGCCGGAGCGGCCGGTGGAGCGAGATGGCATGCGAAGTGGCCGACTGTTCCCCGTCCGGCGCGCAGACCCAGACCTCGTCCCCCTCCAGGGCGTCCGCCAGCGCGCGCAGCCCCGCCGCGTGGACACCGTCGTCGTTGGAGAGGAGGACGCGCACCGCAGAGGAATGTAGCAGCGCGCCCCGGTGGCGGGAAGCGCTGGGCACCAGGTCCCGGCCGCCGTACCGCGAGCCTCGCGCCCGAGCCCCTCAGGCCCGGAGCGCTCGTCGCGCCTGCGGCGCGCCCTACGCCGGCGGGCTCCGGTCCAGCCCCTGATCCTGGAACGAGGCCGGATCCTCGACAGCCTCGAGGTGCGTGAAGACGGTGGCGTTCTGGATGACCGCCCGCACCTCCGACTCTATCTGCTCGGCCAGGTCGTGACCCCGCCGGACCGTCCAGCCGCCCGGGACGAGGACGTGCATCGAGACGAAGCGTCGCGAGGCCGCCTGCCTGGTGCGCACCGCGTGGAACTTGATGTCCGGCCCCTCGTGGCGGGCCAGCACCTCGCGCAGCAGCGCCTGCTCCTCGGGCCCCAGCGCCGTGTCGAGCAGGCCGAGCGCCGAGCGGCGGAGGAGCTGGACGCCGGTCCAGACGATCTGGGCCGCCACCACCAGGGCGATGATCGGGTCGAGGATGTTCCAGCCGGTGAAGGCGACCAGGCCGAGGGCCGCGAGAACGCCGGCCGTGGTCCAGACGTCGGTCAGCAGGTGGTGGGCGTCGGCCTCCAGCGCGATCGAGTGGTGGCGCCGGCCAGCGCGCAGCAGGACGCGGGCGACGCCGAAGTTGACCAGCGACGCCCCGGCCGAGACCAGCACGCCCCAGCCGACCTGCTCCAGCGGGCGCGTCGCCAGCAAGCGCCCGATGGCGGTCCAGGCGATGCCGCCCGCGGCCAGGAGGATGAGCGCCCCCTCGGCCCCGCTGGCGAAGTACTCGGCCTTCCCGTGGCCGTAGGCGTGGTGCTCGTCGGGCGGGCGCGCGGCCACGATCAGCATGGTCAGCGTGATGACCGCCGCCACCAGGTTGACCAGCGACTCGAGCGCGTCGGAGAGGAGGCCGACCGACCCGGTCATCCGCCAGGCCACCGTCTTCATGCCGATGGTCACCACCGCCGCGGCTATGGAGAGGTAGGCGAACCGGCGCAGGTCGCCGTGGGGAACGCTGGTCATGCCGCCACTGTACGTCAGGCCGGGGCGCGCCTGAGCGCTTCTCGTCCCACCCAGTCGCAGGCGAACTGCCAGGCGATGCGGCCGCTCCGATCCCCCTTCTTCTGCGACCAGAGGATGGCCTCGGCCTCGGCATCGACGCTCCATGGCGTGTCCACCCCGGCCCGCTCGGCCAGGCGTGCGACCCATTGCCGCACCACCTCGACGTACCGGTCCTGGCTGAAGGGATGGAAGGCCACCCAGAGTCCGAACCGGCCGGACAGCGAGATCTTCTCCTCGACCGCCTCGCCGTGGTGCACCTCGCCCTCCACCATCATGGCGCCACGGTTGTCGCTCTCGAACTCCGAGACCAGGTGACGCCGGTTGGAGGTGACGTAGATGAGGACGTTGGCGGGCAGCGCGTAGACCGAGCCGTCGAGTGCGCTCTTCAGCACCTTGTAGCTGGGGTCGCCGGCCTCGAAGGAGAGGTCGTCGGAGAAGACGAGGAAGTGGTACGGCTGCGCCTTCAACTCCTCTACGATGGCCGGGAGGCTGACCAGGTCGTCCTTGTCCACCTGGATGATCCGCAACCCCTTCCCGGCGTAGGCGTGGAGCAGCGCCCGGACCAGCGACGACTTGCCGGTGCCGCGCGTTCCCCAGAGCAGCGCGTTGTTGGCCGGGAGCCCGGCCAGGAACTGGCGGGTGTTGGCCTCGACCGCCTGCTTCTGCGCCTCGATGCCGAGCAGGTCGTCGAGGTGAATGGCCTCGATCTCAGGCACCGGCTCCAGCCGCCCCGAGAACGGGCTGCGGTGCCAGTTGGCGGCGTGGCAGGTGCTCCAGTCGAGCTTCGGGGCCGGCCTGGGGAGCAACGGCTCCAGCGCCGTCAGCACCCGCTTCAGCTGGGCCGTCAACTCCGGGTCGAGGCTCACGATCCCTCCGCGGCGGGCCACCAGGCCCGTGGAATGAAGCCGGGGCAGGGACCGGACGGCCCCTGCCCCGTCGAATCGTGCCGACCGGCCGCTAGTCGCCCGACGCGGCCGTGGTCGTGGAGATGGCGCCGATCTTCTCCTGGCACAGGGCCTTGGTGAACTCCCGGTTGAGGCGGGCGATGAACTTCACCTCGATGCCCTTGGGGCAGGCCGCCTCGCACTCGTAGTGGTTGCTGCAGTTGCCGAAGCCCTGGTCGGCCATGGCCTTGACCATGGCGGCGACGCGCTGGGGCGCCTCCACCTGGCCCTGCGGCAGCTCGGCCAGCTGCGCCACCTTGGCACCGGCGAAGAGCATGGCCGCGCCGTTCGGGCAGGCCGCCACGCAGGCCCCGCAGCCGATGCACGCGGCGGCGTCCATGGCGTAGTCCGCCTCGGGCTTGCCGACCAGTATGGCGTTGCCGTCGGGCACGCCGCCGGTGTGGCAGGAGACGAAGCCGGCCACCTGGATCAGCTTGTCCAGCGCGGTCCGATCGACGATCAGGTCGCGCAGGATGGGGAAGGCCCGGGCGCGCCACGGCTCGAGGTAGATGGCGTCGCCGTCCTTGAACTTCCGCATGTGCAGCTGGCAGAGCGTGGTGCGCTCCTGCCCGCCGTGCGGTACGCCGTTGACGACCGCGGAGCACATCCCGCAGATGCCCTCCCGGCAGTCGTGGTCGAAGGCGATGGGATCCTTCCCCGCCTTGATGAGGTCCTCGTTCACCACGTCCAGCATCTCCAGGAAGGAGTGGTGGGGCGTGATGTTCTTGGCCTCGTAGGTCTCGAAGCGGCCGGGCTTGTCGCGCGCCGGCTGCCGCCAGACGATGAGCTTGATGTTCATGGTCCCGTGTTCGGTGGCGTGGGCGCTCATTACTTGTAGCTCCGGACAGCGAGGTGGATGTTCTCGAACTTCAGCGGCTCCTTGTGAAGCTCCTGCGCCTGCCCCGTCCCCTTGAACTCCCAGGCCGCGGCATATGAGAAGTTGGCGTCGTCGCGCATGGCCTCGCCGTCCGGGTACTGGTGCTCCACCCGGAAGTGGCCACCGCACGACTCCTCGCGGTGCAGGGCGTCTCGGGCCAGCAGCTCGGCGAACTCGATGAAGTCGGCGGTGCGGCCGGCGTTCTCGAGCTGCTGGTTGAGCTCGTCGCCCGAGCCGGACACCTTGACGTTCTTCCAGAACTCCTCGCGGATGGCGGGGAGCTTCTGAAGGGCCTCGGTCAGCGACTGCTTGGTCCGCGCCATGCCGACGTTGTTCCACATCAGCACGCCGACCTCGCGCGTGAACTCGGTGACGGTCCGCTTGCCGTTGACGGAGAGGAACCGGTCGCGCTCCGCCTTCACCTCGGCGATCGACCTGGTGCACTCCGGGTGGTCGGACTTGACCTTGCCCGGCTTGGTCTGCGCCAGGTAGTTGGCGATGGTGTACGGGATGACGAAGTAGCCGTCGGCCAGCCCCTGCATCAGCGCACTGGCGCCGAGCCGGTTGGCCCCGTGCACCGAGAAGTTGGCCTCGCCAAGGACGAAGAGGCCGGGGATGTTGCTCTGGAGGTTGTAGTCCACCCAGAGCCCGCCCATGGCGTAGTGGGGCGCCGGGTAGATGCGCATGGGGCGCTGGTAGGCGTTCTCGTCGGTGATCCGCTCGTACATCTCGAAGAGGTTGCCGTACCGCTCGCGGATGGTGCTCTCTCCGAGCCGCGCGATGGAGTCGGAGAAGTCGAGGTAGACGCCGCGGCCGCCCGGGCCCACGCCGCGCCCCTCGTCGCACTGCTCCTTGGCGGCGCGCGAGGCGATGTCGCGCGGGGCCAGGTTGCCGTAGGATGGGTACTTCCGCTCGAGGTAGTAGTCGCGATCCGCCTCGGGGATCTCGCTGGGCAGCTTGCCGCAGTCCTCCTTCTTCTTCGGCACCCAGATGCGCCCGTCGTTGCGGAGCGACTCCGACATCAGCGTCAGCTTCGACTGGTAGTCGCCCGCCTGCGGGATGCAGGTGGGGTGGATCTGCGTGTAGCAGGGGTTGGCGAGGTAGGCGCCCTTCTTGTGCGCCTTCCAGATGGCGGTGGCGCTGCAGCCCATGGCGTTGGTGGACAGGTAGAAGACGTTCATGTAGCCGCCGGTCGCCAGCACCACGGCGTCTCCGACGTGGGTGCGGATCTCGCCGGTCACCAGATCGCGGACCGTGATGCCCTTGGCCTCGCCGTCCACCACCACCAGGTCCAGCATCTCGGTGCGGGCGAACATCTTCACCGTGCCCAGGCCGATCTGGCGGGAGAGGGCCGAGTAGGCGCCCAGCAGGAGCTGCTGGCCGGTCTGGCCCCGCGCGTAGAAGGTGCGGGAGACCTGGGCGCCGCCGAAGGAGCGGTTGTCGAGGTAGCCGGCGTAGTCACGCGCGAACGGCACGCCCTGGGCCACGCACTGGTCGATGATGTTGTTGCTGACCTGGGAGAGCCGCCAGACGTCGGCCTCGCGGGCGCGGAAGTCCCCGCCCTTGATGGTGTCGTAGAAGAGCCGGTAGATGCTGTCGCCGTCGTTCGGGTACGCCTTGGCGGCGTTGATGCCGCCCTGCGCGGCGATCGAGTGGGCGCGGCGGGGGCTGTCCTGGTAGCAGAACGCCTCCACCTGGTAGCCGAGCTCGGCCAGCGTGGCCGCCGCCGAGCCGCCGGCGAGGCCGGTGCCGACCACGAGGATCTTGTACTTCCGCTTGTTGGCCGGGTTGACCAGCTTCAGGGAGTCGAAGCGGTGCTTGTCCCAGGAGTCCTGGATCTTGCCGGTCGGTGCCTTACCATCGAGGATCACGGTAGTTCCCCTTACTTGGCGAGAAGGCCAAAGAAGATGGCGACGGGAATGGCCCCGTAGCCGAGGAGAAAGATCACTGAGAGGACCCCGCCGAACTTGGCGAAGCCGGGCATGGTCTTCGAGTTGTTCAGGCCGAGCGACTGGAAGGTGCTCTGGATGCCGTGGGAGAGGTGGAGATAGAGCATCAGCATCGCGATGACGTAGACCGCCGCCGTGACCAGCTTGCCGAACGCCGCGGAGACCATGGCGAAGACGTCGGCGCGGCCGAGCGCGTCGTGCACCTGCACGATCTCCAG
Source organism: Myxococcales bacterium (assembly GCA_021806645.1). Classification (GTDB taxonomy): domain Bacteria; phylum Myxococcota; class Myxococcia; order Myxococcales; family Anaeromyxobacteraceae; genus JADKCZ01. The sequence goes on from JAJZQX010000005.1 coordinate 114,798, forward strand.
GCCCGGGACCGAGCGGACGGTGAAGTGGAAGAGGTGGAAGAGGATGAAGCCGCCCAGCAGCAGCCCCGTCCAGATCATGTTCTTGCCGGCGAAGGTGGCGCGCAGCCGGCGGTCGACAGCGTAGGCGGTCGGGTTGGCCTGGTTGTTCTCCAGCGTGATCTGGATGGAGATCACCAGGTGGAAGAGCACCGCGGCCCCCATCACGATCCGGGTGGCCCAGACCAGGAGGGGCAACGCCTGGAGCTTGGCGGCGTAGGTGTTGATGCCGTCCGCCCCGGCGAAGATGCTCAGGTTGCCGAGCAGGTGGCCTACGACGAACAGGACCATCAGCAGGCCCGTGATCGCCATCACGACCTTTCTACCGATGGAGTCCGAGAGCAGTCGCATGAGCAGTTTCCCTTCTTCCTGGCCGGAGTGCCGGCGCGTCGGGCCGGCATCCGAGCAATGTGCACGTCGGGGGGATCCCGGTTGAGCGGGTGCGCATGCTACGGGATCTCGCGCCGGATGTGGTGATCCAGCGCAGTTCCCGGCGGATTTTTTTACCCGGTTTGTCGCCTGATCCAGTCTACAAAGGACGCTGACCGATTCACGGACCGTCTCACTCCATGACCCCCTGTGCGGCGGCCAGGCGACGCGGATCAGCGCGCCAATTCGTCGGAAAGCGCCTCGAGCACCTGGCGCGTGGCGGCGATGGCGCGGGGCGATGACCGGGCCAGCGCCCTCCGGACACCCGCCTCGACCGTTCCACCACGCACTGCGTCGATCGACCGGCCGCGCGACGGCGTGAGGCCCGGCCAGGTGAAGCGCGCCTTCACCGCGAAGGAGTGCCGCCCGTGGCCGGCCGGACCGAGCCCGGGCCGGCGTCCGCTCCGGCCCGACCCATCCGCCCATGGCGGGCGCCGCGGCCGCGCCTCCGCCGAAGCGGAGGAAGCGGTCGCGGCGGGCAAACTGAGCGCTCGCCATCGGTGGGGTCGGGTGCCAAACTCCCCCCGTCTTCGGTGGCGGGCGGGTCTTCAGGGGCGGGCGAGGAGGTCGTCGATGGTGGATGTCTCGAAGCGGCCAAGGCCGGAACTGGAACCGGAATACTGCAAGGGCTGCAACCGCTGCGTCGAGGCCTGCGCGCACGGCTGCATCGTGCCGGGGCAGGAGATCAATTCGTTGACCGGGCTGGTGCCGGTCTCGCTCCACCTCGACGATTGCAACGGCTGCGCCCTCTGCATCGACGCCTGCCCCGAGCCGTACGGCCTGCGGGTGGAAGACGACGCGCCGGCCCGCCTGCGCCCGCAGCCGATCGACGTCCCCTCCGTGCGGCTGCCGCTCCCCGAGGGGAAGCCGCTCATCTTGAAGGGGGCCCACGCCTCGGCCATCGGCGCGCTGCTGGCAGGTTGCCGGCACTTCTTCGGATACCCCATCACCCCGTCCACCGAGGGCGCGGAGCTGATGGCGCGGCTGCTGCCCCAGCTCGACGGCCACTTCGTGCAGGCGGTGAGCGAGGTGGCGACGGTCAACATGATGTACGGCTGCGGCGGCGCCGGCCTCCCCTGCATGACCTTCACCTCCTCGCCCGGCTTCAGCCTGATGCTGGAAGGGGTGAGCTACATGATCGGCGCCGAGGTGCCGGGGGTGATCGTCAACGTGATGCGCGGCGGCCCTGGGCTCGGCAACATCGGGCCCGAGCAGTCGGACATCAAGCTGATGTGCCGCGGCCTCGGCCACGGCGCCACCCACGCCATCGTGCTGGCGCCGGCCACGCCCCAGGAGATGCTCGACTTCACGCAGCTCGCCTTCGCGCTGGCCTTCGAGTACCGCAACCCGGTCATGATCGCCGCCGACGGCTACCTCGGCCAGATGACCGGCAAGGTCACCCTGCCCCCGTCGATGGTCCGGCCCGGCCTGCCGGCCTGGGCGGTGTACGGCGACGCCGCCCACCGCGGCAACCTCATCAACTCCATCCACCTCGCCGAGGCCGACCTCGAGGCCCACAACCGCCACCTGCAGGCCAAGTACCTCAGGATGATCAAGGCCGAGCAGCGCGCCGACCTCTACCGCTGCGACGACGCCGACGTGCTGCTGGTGGCCTGCAACACCCCGGCGCGAATGGCCAAGGGAGCGGTGCGGGCGCTCCGCGAAGGGGGGATCGCCGCCGGCCTCTTCCGCCCCCAGACGCTCTGGCCCTTCCCCGTCAAGGCGCTCAAGCCGCTGCTCGAGCAGGTCCGGCAGATCGTGGTGGTGGAGGCGAGCGACGGGCAGCTCGAGGACGAGCTGCGGCTGGCGCTGAGCCACGCCGGCGTGGGCGAGGGGATCGAGATCCGGCACGTGCGGCGGATGGGCGGCGTACTCCCCTCGCAGCGCGAGATCGTGGACGGCGTCCGAGCCGCGGTGAAGCGGAGGGCCACGGCGTGAGCACCTTCTACGAGCGGTTCGAGCGGCACGACCACGCGGTGGGCCTGAAGGCCAGGACCACCCACTACTGCCCCGGCTGCGGCCACGGGCTGGTCCACAAGCTGATCGGAGACGCCCTCGAGGAGCTCGGGCTGCAGGATCGGGCCGTGGCCGTCTCGCCGGTCGGCTGCAGCGTCTTCCTCCACTACTACCTCGACGTCGGCAACACCCAGGCCGCCCACGGCCGCGCCCCGGTGGTCGGGATCGGCCACAAGCTGGCCAACCCCGACGCCATCGTCATCAGCTACCAGGGGGACGGCGACCTCGCCTCCATCGGCCTGGCCGAGATCATCCACGCCGCCCAGCTCGGCCTGCCGTTCACGGTCATCTTCGTCAACAACGCCATCTACGGCATGACCGGCGGACAGCTGGCCCCGACCTCGCTATTGGGACAGCGGACCGCCACCAGCCCCAACGGCCGGAACCGCCACATGGGCTCGCCGCTCCGGATGGCCGAGATGATGGCGCAGATCGACGGCACCGCCTACGTGGAGCGGGTGGCGCTCTTCGACGCCAAGCAGCGGGTCCGCGCCGGCAAGGCCATCAGGAAGGCGCTGAAGGTGCAGGCCGACCGGATCGGCTTCGCCTTCGTCGAGGTGCTGGCCGAGTGCCCGACTCACCTCGGACTGACTCCGATCGAGACGGAGAAGTGGGTGGCGGAGAAGATGGTCCCGGTCTTCCCGCTGGGCGTGAAGAAGGAGCCCACCGCCGAGCCGTACCCGGCCTGGCCCACGCCCTCGCATGACCCGGGCGAGCTGCTGCGGCTCATCGGCGCCACCGCGGCGCCGGTACCGCGGTTCTGCGCCGGCTTCCCCAGCACCGGCTTCGGCGACGACATCGCCATCAAGCTGGCGGGGGCCGGAGGCGACGGCGCCCAGACCGCCGCGCTGCTCCTCACCAAGGCGGCCATCAACGAGGGGTTCGACGCCACCCACATCCCCAGCTACGGGCCGGAGTCGCGCGGCGGCACCTCCTACGCCGATGTCCGCATCGCCGAGACCGAGGTGCTCTCGCCGGCGGCCCCGCACCCGCACGCTCTGGTGGCCTTCAACGCCCCCAGCCTGGCCCGCTTCGGCCCGGAGGTGCTGGCCGGCGGCGTGGTGATCTACGACTCGACCGTGGTCTCGACCGCGCCCACGCTGCCGGCCGGCGTGCGCGCCATCCCGGTCCCCTGCACCGCCATCGCCCACGAGCTGGGGCAGAAGATGGTGAAGAACGTGGTGGCGCTGGGCGCGCTGATGGGGGCGACGCGCCTGTTCCCGCCCGAGACGCTGGTGGCGGCGGTCCACCAGTCGCTCGGCTCGAAGCCGCAGCTGCTCGGCCTCAACGAGGAGGCGCTGGCCCGGGGCCGGCGCGCCGCGGAGTGCGACGGCGCCGGATGACGGTGGTACCGTGCCGGCCATGGCCGGACCCGCCGAGCACCATGCCATGGCCGTCACCGAGGCCTGGGACGAGACGCCCGCGCTGCGGGGGCTGCGGCTGCAGCTGCCTCCAGCGGTGGCGCCGGCGCACCGGCGACCCGGGCAGGTGGTCAAGGTGAAGGTGGCGACCGGCGAGAGCTACTTCGCGCTGGCCAGCGCTCCGGCGAGCGACGGCCGGGTCGACCTGCTGGTCAAGCGGGGCGGCCCGGTGGCCGACGCGGTGGTGGCGTCGGCCCGGCCCGGCGCCACGCTGCAGGTGACGGCCCCCTTCGGCCGCGGCTTCCCGCTCGAGACGGCGCTGGGGCGCGACGTGCTGCTCTTCGCGGCCGGCTCCGGCATGGCTCCCATCCGCTCGCTGGTGCAGGCGCTCATCGCCCGCCGCGACGAGGTGGACCGGGTGGTGCTCTTCTACGGCCAGCGGCGTGGCGCCGAGTTCGCCTACCGGTCGGAGCACCTCGGGTGGGAGCGGCGCGGCGTGCGGGTGGTGCTCTGCCCGTCGGCCGAGGACGACACCTGGCCCGGCGTCCGCGGCCGCGTGCAGGAGGCGGCCCGCGCACTCGACTGGGGCGGTGCCCGCCCAGCCCAGGCCAGCGCTTTCCTCTCCGGGATGTCGCCGATGGTGCAGGATGTCCGGGCGGCCCTGACCGCCGCTGGCGCATCGCCCGAGCACGTCCACGTGAACTTCTAGCGCCCCGACCCTGAACCATGATCGACAAGGCCTCGCTCAGGCGGTACTTCCTCCTCGCCCTGGTGGTCACCTCGGTGGCCCTCACGGTGGTGCTGATCTCGCCCTTCTGGACCTCGCTGCTGGTGGCGGCAGTGCTGGCCGCGTCGATGCGGCTCCCGATGACCTGGCTGGTGGCCCGGCTGCGCGGCCGGCGCGAGTGGGCCGCCGGGCTGCTGGTGGTGCTGCTCATCGTGGCGCTGGTCATCCCGGTGGCGTCGCTCCTCACCGTCATCGCCGGGCAGGCGATCGAGTGGCTGAAGTGGCTTCGCGTCGCGCTCGACTCGGAGGGGATCCCGGGACTGCTGGAGCGCCTCCCGCGCTGGCTCGAGCCGGCAGGCCGCCGCGTCATCGCCTCGCTGCCGAACCTGCTGGCCGAGCTGGAGAGCCGGGTGGGCACCCGCGGCGGGCAGGCCTTCACGGCGGTGGGCGGCATCCTCGCCGCCACCGGCGGCGCCATCGTCAAGCTGGTGGTGGCGCTGGTGGCGTTCTACTTCTTCCTCGTGGACGGCCACAAGCTGGTGGCCTGGCTCGACGCCAACGCGCCGCTGGCTCCAGGCCAGTTCCGCGAGCTGGTGGGCGAGTTCCGCCGCACCGCCGTCTCGGTGCTGGTGGCCACGGTGGTCACCGCCGGCATCCAGGCCGGCGCGGCGCTGATCGGCTTCCTGCTGGCGCGTGCCCCCGGCCCGCTCTTCCTCACCACCGTCACCTTCGTGGTGGCGCTGGTCCCGGCGGTGGGCGGCACGGTGGTGGTGCTGGCGGTGGCGCTGCTCCAGTTCGCCACCGGGCACGAGGTGGCGGCCGGCTTCCTGCTGGTGTGGGGGATCGGGGTGGTGTCGATGGTGGACACCTTCGCCCGCCCCTACCTGCTGCGGGGCGGCATGGCGCTCCCCATCGGCATCGTCTTCCTCGCGCTGCTCGGCGGCGTCGCCGCCTTCGGCGTGGTCGGCGTGCTGCTCGGCCCGCTGGTGGTCACCTTCCTCATGGCTGCGCTCCGCATCTGGCGGCGCGACGTGGAGGACCGGGACGATCCGACCGTGGGCAACGGCGAGCCGGGCGCGGGGAGCTGACCGCCGAAGGCGTCGTGGTCGGCGGCGTACAGCTTCACCAAACCGGCGCAAGATCGAAGGGCTGGGGATGGAGCATGGTGGCGGCCGCCTGTACCCCGGCGGGGGATTGCCCCCGTCCACCAGGGGTGAGGTGATCCGGCCGACAGTGACCATGCCTCCCACGCCGGAAGAACGAGGAGATCGACATGAGCGACGAACGCGACAACGACGAGCTCGAGGTCCTGGAAGGTGACGAGGGCGCGCCGGAGGTGGGGCGTCACCGCGACGTCGGGCGGGAGATGCTGGAGACGGCGGTCGGCGAGCTGAAGCGGTCGGCGCCGGTGACGGTGGCCCCGACCGCCACCGTGGCCCGCGCCGCCGAGCTGATGCGAAAGAAGAAGGTCGGGGCGGTGCTGGTGAAGAAGGGCCGTGAGCTGGTCGGCATCTTCACCGAGCGCGACCTGGTGGTCCGGGCCATGGCCACCAGGAGCTGGGCCAGCGCCCCGGTGAAGAAGTTCATGACGCCGCAGCCGGAGACGCTGAAGCTGGGCGACCCGATCGCCTATGCGCTCAACAAGATGAGCGTGGGGCGCTTCCGCCACGTCCCGCTGCTCGACCAGGGCGGCGGGCTGGTGGGGATCATCTCCATCCGCGACATCGTCGACTTCATCGTCGATCTCTGCCCGGAGGAGATCCTCAACCTGCCGTCGCAGCCCGAGCTGGCCATCCCACATCACCCCGATGGCGGCTGAGACGCCAGCCGCCGCGCCTCGGTCTCGAGCGCGTCGGCCTCCGCCACCTGGCCCAGCACGCGCAGCGCCTCGGCCAGGCCGCGGAGGGGCTCGGGCGAGGTGGGCTCGGCGGCGACCCGGGCCCGCCAGGCCGCCACCGACTCCTGCAGGGTCCGCTTCGCCTGCTGGTGCCGGCCACCCCGATCCAGCGTCCAGGCCAGCCGGAAGAGCAGCTCCGGACGCGCCTGCTCCGCGGTGGGCGGGTCGGCGGCGGCGGCCCGCTGCATCGCCTCGATCGCCTCTTCCGTCTTTCCCTCGCCGAGGAAGGCCCGGGCCATGGTCACCCAGGCCTGGCCGGAGCGCGGCCGGTAGGAGAGCAGCTCGCGGCACCGGGCGATGGCCTCGTCATGGCGCCCCAGCCGCAGCAGGGCCTCGGCCCAGCGGATGCGCGGCTCCGGGGCCTGAGGCAGCGCCTCCAGCGCCAGCCGGTACTGCTCCAGCGAACGGCCGGCGTCGGGCTGCCCCCGGCGCGCCAGGAAGACGTCACGTGAGTCGAGCAGGATCCCGTAGTCCAGGTGGAGCAGCGGGTCGTCGCCGCGGGCGAGCAGGGCCGAGCGGTAGGTGGCGTCGGAGGCCTCGAAGGACTCGGCGGCGCCGCGCTGCTTCTCCAGCTCCAGCTCCCGCACCAGGGCGGCGTGGTCCGACTGGCCGGAGAGCGGAGGCCGGCTTCGCCGCCCCAGCACCTCCCTGGCCACCCGGTAGCGGTCGAAGCCGGTGAAGGCCAGCCGGGCCAGGCAGGTCTCGAGCGGAAGCGGCCCGCCTGGCGCCGCGCCCTGCCGCCACGCGGCCGGCAGCGCCGCCTCCACCGCCGGGAGGAGCGCCGCGGCCAGCCGGTGGTTCCCGGCCGGCGTCAGGTGGACGTGCTCGTAGAAGCGATCGCCCCCGGCCAGGCCGTGCTCGCTCCCCTCGTCGACGGCCGCGGCGCCGTCGACCAGCCTCACGCCGGGACCGGCCGCGCCAGCGACCTCGCGGATGATGGCGTCGATGCGGCTGTCGGCCCGGAAGCGGAGCGTGTCGAGATCGCGGGCCCGGGTGAGCCGCGTCCGGGCCTCGGCGTCGTCCCCCATCGCCAGCGCGCAGCGTCCGAGCCGGTACTGCAGCTCGGCGTGGTCACCGTCGACGGCCTCGGCGGCCAGGTAGGCCGCCACCGCCTCGGCCGGGCGGCCCTCCGCCTCGAGGCTCGCTCCGGCCGCGAAGCGGGCCTCCCAGGCGGCCCGCTGGTCGTCCGCCAGGCCGGGCCGGTGGAGCGAGGCGAGCGGGGCGAAGTCCCGCCGCCGTGTCCCCATGGTGCTGAGCACCACCTGGGCCCCGGCTTCGCGCGCGACGGCGACCGTGTCGGCCAGGTTCCGCGCGAAGCCGGTGTAGACCGCCGTCATGGCCGGGTCGTCGCCACGGACCTGCCGCTCCAGGAACATCTCCATCCCGCCCCAGCGGGCCGGCGCCGTGCCGCCGGAGATCCGGCGGGCCAGCCCGGCCAGCAGCTGGCCGAGCCGCGTGCCGCTGGCCGCCACCGCCAGCCGGATGAGCGGCAGGCTGCCAGGCCGTGCGGTCAGGACCGTGCCGCGACCGAAGGGGCCCACCACCTCGTTGTTGCCGGCGTAGACGATGAACAGGTCGCCCCGCTTCCCGGCCAGGTCGCGGGCGATGGGCAGCATGACGTGGGAGTTGATGGCCACCACGCCGGTGTTGACCACCTCGAAGCGGACCCCGGGGTGGCGCTCCGCCAGCATCACCTCGAGGAAGCGGCCGACCCCGAAGCTCGGATCGGGATCGCCGAGCGCGGCCGACTCGCCGAGGATGAAGATCCGGAAGGTTCTCGGCCCCTTCTCCTCCGGGATGGCGAACGGTACGGGGCTGCGGACCAGCCCGGGCGGGAAGAAGCGCCTCCCGAAGTCGGGGTTCTCGCAGGCGGCCGGGCGCCCTCGCACCTGGCACGGAGCCGTGAACCCGGGACGGTAGCCGGCGCCGGCCACCCGCAAGCTCCCCTCGATCAGGCCGAGCAGCAGCGCCGGCAGGAACACCACCGAGACCAGGCGGAAGGCCCAGGCCTTGGCCGGGGAGAGGGGCGCCGGTGGGACGATGGCGGGAGGGCGGCCTGGCCTGGCGTTCACGCGGTCTCGCTCAGAACAGCGCGTAGATGAAGGGCGCCAGCGCGCTCCCCTGCGTCAGCACCAGCAGCGCGCCGAGCAGGACCAGCAGCGCCGCGATGGGCAGGAGCCACCACTTCTTCCCGGCCCTGAGGAACTGGAAGTACTCGGAGATGATCCGGACCTTGGACATGGGTGATCCTACGACAGCTTGCGGTGGTCGGCCGAGCGGGCCGGATCGCGCCGCACCCAGTAGCTGGTGGCGCCGCGATCGGGCGCCCGGTCGAGGAACCGCTTGCCGGCCAGCCTCGCCAGCAGGCCGATGGGCGTCACCACCGCCAGGAAGATGGTGACGAGGAGCAGCCGGGAGGTGAACCAGCCGAGCGTGGAGGCGAGCGCCATCCAGAGCCGGTAGGGCCGTCGCAGCCACCCGGGACCGGCGGCGCCGAGCAGGAGCAACGCCGCGCCGGCCACCGCCAGGAGGTCGGGCGGCGACGGGTGGGCCGCCCGCCGCCCCAGCCAGAGCCCCGCCACCAGCAGCACCGCCCCCACCAGCAGGCCGAAGCGGCGCAGCGCCCGCGGCCCGGCGTCGAGCGTCCGGAGCGAGGTGGCCACGTCGTCAGTCAAGCTCACGAGCCCCTCCTCTCGTCCCGCCGGCCGGGCCGGGCAGCTGCTCCTCGGCCGGCCAGGGTGGCTGTTCCGACTTGCGCAGCAGGTGGTTGCCGAGCACCAGCGCGTCCATCCCGGTCTGCATGAAGCAGCGCCAGGCGTCGAGCGGTGACTCGACGATCGGCTCCCCCCGCACGTTGAAGGAGGTGTTGACCAGCACCGGGCAGCCGGTGCGCTGGTGGAACCGCTCGAGGAGGGCGTGGAAGCGGGGGTTGTCGTCGCGGTGGACGGTCTGGACGCGCGCCGAGCCGTCGACGTGCGTCACCGCCGGGATCTCCGAGCGGACCACGTCCCGCTGGGCCAGGCCGCGGCGCCCGGCCTGCTCGGCGGTCAGGGGCCGGCGGCGCGACCGCTTCACGTCGGCCACCAGCAGCATGTACGGGCTCTCCCCGGCCAGCTCGAACCAGTCGGCGGCCCGCTCCACCGGCACCGCGGGCGCGAAGGGGCGGAAGCCCTCGCGGAACTTGATGGCCAGGTTGAGCCGCTGCTGCATGCCGGGCGGGCGCGGGTCGGCGAGGATGGAGCGGTTGCCGAGCGCCCGCGGCCCGAACTCCATCCGCCCCTGGAACCAGCCCACCACCTGCCCCTCGGCCAGCAGGGCGGCCACCGCGTCGAGGAGCGGCGCGTCCTCCAGCCGGAGGTGGGGCAGGCCGCGCGCGGCCAGGAAGGCGGCGATGGCGCCGTCGCCGTGGGCGGGGCCGAGCAGCGAGCCGCGCTGCAGGTCGCGGCCGGTCTTGACGATGGCGGGCTGGCCGAAGTGGTGGTGGTGGATGGCGTAGGCCGCCCCCATGGCGCCGCCGGCGTCGCCGGCCGCCGGCTGGATCCAGAGCCGCTCGAAGATCCCCTGCCGCTGCAGCTTCCCGTTGGCCACGCAGTTGAGGGCCACGCCGCCGGCCAGGCAGAGGTCGCGCTGCCCGGTCTCGCGCCGCACGGTTCGCGCCATCCGCAGCACCACCTCCTCGGTCACCTCCTGGATGGAGCGGGCGAGGTCCAGCTCGCGCTGTGTGAGCGGGCCCTCCGGCTGCCGAGCCGGGCCGCCGAAGAGCGCCGCGAAGCGCGCCCCGGTCATGCGCAGCCCGGCCCCGAACTCGAACCAGGACATGTCGAGCCGCAGCGATCCGTCCTCCTTGAGGTCGATGAGCCGGTCGCGGATGAGGCCCGCGTAGCGCGGCTCGCCGTAGGGAGCCAGCCCCATCAGCTTGTACTCGCCGGAGTTGACCTTGAAGCCGCAGAAGCCGGTGAAGGCCGAGTAGAGCAGTCCCAGCGAGTGGGGAAAGCGCAGCTCGGCCTCGAGCCGCACCCGGTCGCCGCGGCCGGTTCCCCAGGTGGTGGTGGCCCACTCCCCCACCCCGTCCATGGTGAGGACGGCCGCCTCGGCGAAGGGCGAGGGGAAGAAGGCCGAGGCGGCGTGGGACTCGTGGTGCTCGGCGAAGAGGACCGGGCCACGGTAGTCGAGCGCCTCGGCCACCAGGTCGGGGACCCAGAGCTTGGTGGCCAGCCAGGCCGGGATGGCCCGCATGAAGGCCGGCAGCCCGGCCGGCGCGTAGGCGAGGTGGGTCTCCAGCAGCCGCTCCAGCTTGAGGAACGGCTTGTCGTAGAAGGCCACCGCGTCGAGGTCGCGGACCCCGAGCCCCCCCAAGGCCAGGCAGGCGCGGACGGCCTGGAGGGGGAAGCCGGCGTCGTGCTTGCGCCGGGTGAACCGCTCCTCCTGGGCCGCCGCCACCACCAGCCCGTCGCGCAGCAGGCACGCGGCCGAGTCGTGGTAGTAGGCGGAGATCCCGAGGACGTTCATGCGAGCCGGCGAGGCGGGCGCCGCTCCTTCTCCGAGGGGGCCCGGACGTGGCTACGCCGACGCCTCGTTGGCCCCGTGGCACTTCTTGTACTTCTTGCCCGAGCCGCACGGGCACGGGTCGTTGCGGCCGACCTTGGGCGTCTGCCGCACCACCGTCTCGGCCTTGGCCCGGGGCGCCCCACCGTCCTCGCCGGCCGCGGCGTGGACCTCGGTGAGCCGCTGCAGGGCCTTGCGCTGGGCGGCCATCCGCTTCTGCTCGATCTCCTCGGCGCTCTCCTGCCGCGCCGGCTGGAGCCGCAGGACGTTCCCCACCACCGCGGCCTTCACGCGCCAGGTCATGGCCACGAACATGTCGTAGCCTTCCTTCTTGTACTCCTGCTTGGGATCCTTCTGGCCGTAGCCGCGCAGGCCGATGCCCTGGCGCAGGTGGTCCATCGAGAGCAGGTGGTCCTTCCACATCTGGTCGATCGACTGGAGGTAGAGCCACTGCTCGTAGCGGCGCAGCACCGGCATGCCGTCGTCGCCGACCCCGAGCTCGGCCTCCTTGGCCGCGTAGGCCTTGGAGACCACCGCGAAGACCTGCTCCTCGACGGCGCGGCGCGCCTCGACCGCCTTCCCGTCGGGCTGGCCGAACTTCATGTCGACGCCGAACTGCTCCTTCACCAGGGCGGTGAGCCCGGGCAGGTTCCAGTCGCCCATGTTGGGCGGGCAGGCGCCGGCCACCATGTCGATGACCAGGTCCTCGATCAGGTCGACCATGTGCTCGCGCTGGTCCTCCAGCGACCAGACCGTCTCCCGCCTGGTCTTGACCCGGGTCTTGGGATCCTCGTCGAACTCGACGACCGGCACGCCGGCGCCGAAGCCGAGCACCATGCGGCGCAGCGCGTAGATGGAGCGGCGCTGCTGGTTCATCACGTCGTCGTACTCGAGCAGGTTCTTGCGGATGTCGAAGTTGTGGGCCTCGACCTTCTTCTGGGCGCCCTCGATCGACTTGGTGAGCCAGGGGTGCTCGATCTGCTCGCCCGGCTTCATCCCCATCTTCTCCATCAGCCCGGAGATCCGGTCCGAGCCGAAGATGCGCATCAGCTCGTCCTCGAGGGAGAGGTAGAAGATCGAGGAGCCGGGATCGCCCTGGCGCCCGGCGCGGCCGCGCAGCTGGTTGTCGATGCGGCGCGACTCGTGGCGCTCGGTGCCGACGATGTGGAGGCCGCCCAGCGCCACCACCTCCTCGTGCTCCCGGGCGCACTGGAGCTTCAGCTCGTCGGCGCGCTGGGCGAGGCGCCTGGCCCACTCGGCCCGGCGCGCCTCGAAGGCCGCCTGCTCCTCGCCCTCCATGGGCGCGTCCGGCTCCGGCCCCAGCTCGTGCTTGGCCATCATCTCCGGGTTGCCGCCCAGCACGATGTCGGTGCCGCGGCCGGCCATGTTGGTGGAGATGGTGACCGAGTCCTTGCGGCCGGCCTGGGCCACGATCTCGGCCTCGCGCCCGTGGTGCTTCGCGTTGAGGACGTTGTGGGGCACCCCGCGCCGCTTCAGCAGCGACGCCACCACCTCGCTCTTGGCCACCGAGACCGTGCCCACCAGCACCGGCTGGCCGGTCTTGTGGCGCCGCTCGATCTCGTCGCAGAGGGCCTGGAACTTCTCGCCCTCGGTCTTGTAGACGACATCCTCGGCGTCCTTGCGGATGTTGGTCTGGTTGGTGGGTACCACCATCACGTCGATCTTGTAGGTCTGCGCGAACTCCTCCGCCTCGGTGTCGGCGGTGCCGGTCATGCCGGCCAGCTTCGAGTACATGCGGAAGTAGTTCTGGAACGAGATGGTGGCCAGCGTCTGGTTCTCGTTCTCGATCTTGACGCCTTCCTTGGCCTCCACCGCCTGGTGGAGCCCGTCGGACCAGCGCCGGCCCGGCATGAGGCGGCCGGTGAACTCGTCGACGATGAGCACCTCGCCGTCCTTCACCACGTAGTCCACCTCGTTGCGGTAGAGGTGGTGGGCGCGCAGCGCCTGCTCGACGTGGTGGAGCGTCTCGATGGCCTCCGGGTCGTAGAGGTTCTTCACCCCCAGCTTGCGCTCGATCTTCTCGACGCCGGCGTCGGTCATCACCACCGACCGGTTCTTCTCGTCGACGGTGAAGTCGGCGTCGCGGATCATCGAGGGGATGACGGTGTTGACCTTGTAGTAGAGCTCGGAGGACTCGTCCGACGGGCCGGAGATGATGAGCGGCGTGCGGGCCTCGTCCACCAGGATCGAGTCCACCTCGTCCACGATGGCGAAGTTGAGCTCGCGCTGGACGTAGTCCTGGAGCCGGAACTTCATGTTGTCGCGCAGGTAGTCGAAGCCGAACTCGTTGTTCTGGCCGTAGGTGATGTCGGAGGCGTAGGCGGCCTGCCGCTCCTGGTCGGTCAGGCCGTGGACCACCACGCCGGTGCTCAGGCCGCAGAACCTGTAGAGCCGGCCCATCCACTCCGCGTCGCGCCGGGCCAGGTAGTCGTTGACGGTCACCACGTGGACGCCGCGGCCGCCCAGCGCGTTGAGCACGCAGGGCAGCGTGGCCACCAGCGTCTTGCCCTCGCCGGTCTTCATCTCGGCGATCTTGCCGGCGTGCAGCACCGCGCCACCGATGAGCTGGACGTCGAAGTGGCGCATCCCCAGCGCCCGGACGCCGGCCTCGCGCACCAGGGCGAAGGTCTCGGGGAGCAGGTCTTCCAGGGTGCGGCCGTTGCGGACCTCTTCCTTCCACGTGGAGGTCAGGCGCGGGAAGTCGGCGTCGGCGAGCGCCTTCATGCGCGGCTCGAGTTCGTTGATCCGGGCCACCAGGGGACGGATCTTCTTGAGTTCGCGCTCGTTCTTGGTGCCGAGCACCTTCTTCAGGACGTAGTTCAGCATGTGTGTGTACCGGCCTCGCGAGGGGGCGGGAGTTGAGTGCCATTCCCTACCCCGAAGTCACACCAATAACCACCCCTGTCCCCTCGTCAACGCTCGGGATTTCGATCTCGCGCCCCGGCTCCCGTAGACTGGGGGCGCCATGACCCGTGCCGTCGCCCTCGTCGCCCTCGTCGCCTCCGCCGCCGGCTGTGCCGGGACCTCGGTCACGCTTCGTGAAGCGCTCGACCAGAGCGACCTGCAGGCGCGGCTGGCGGCTCGCGGCCACGCCTGGCTGGGCCAGGGGAAGAGGCCCTTCCTGGTCGGTGGGGAGCGGTTCAACCCCGACTGCACCGGCTTCGTCGAGGCGGTCTACGCGACCGAGGGGATCCCGCTGCGGCTGCTGGCGCAGCGGGCGGCGCCCCGGGCGACCTCCGGCGTGGCCGCCCTCTGGGCCGCGGCCGGGCGGTACGGTTCCCGCTGGCGCCGTGGAGCGTGGCCGGCCCCGGGCGACCTGATCTTCTTCGACGACACCTGGGACCGGAACGGCAACGGCGTCCACGACGATCCCTTCACGCACCTCGGGATGGTCGAGTGGGTGGACGAGCAGGGGACCGTCACCTTCCTGCACCGCGCCGGCGCCGGCGTGGTCCGTGGCCACCTCACGCTCGCCCGCCCCGCCTCCATGCGCGCCGCCGGCGGCACAGAGCTGAACGCGCCGCTGCGGGTCCGGGTCTCCAGGGACGACCGGGCCCCGGCGCTGGCGGGTCAGCTGTTCGTGGGGTTCGGGCGGATCGACCCGGCGCACGCGACGCGCTCGACCCATGCGAGCAGCGCGGCGAGGCCTACTCGAGGATGAACTTGCGGGGATTCTCGGGGATGCCGTTGACCCGCACCTCGTAGTGCAGGTGAGGCCCGGTCGACTTGCCGGTGTTGCCGACCGCGGCGATCTTGTCGCCCCGCTTCACGCGGTCGCCCGCCCGGACGAAGGTCTCGGAGAGGTGCCCGTAGCGGGTCTTCACGCCGTAGCCGTGATCGATGACCAGCACCTTGCCGTAACCGCCCTCGACCCCGTTGAAGACCACCACGCCGTCCGACGGCGCGGCGATGGGCTGCCCGTGCGGGGTGGCGACGTCGAGCCCCTCGTGCATCCTCCGGTCGTCCGAGTAGGGGTCGATGCGGGTGCCGAAGTCGGAGGTGACCCAGCCGTGCGTCGGCCAGATGGACGGGGTCGAGGCCAGCAGGGAGCGCTGGTCGTCGAAGTACTCCTGCAGCTGCCGGAGGCTCTGCTCCGAGCGGGCCGCGTCGGCCTCGAGCGAGCCGAGCTTCCCGGGGAGCGCGTTCAGGTTGTGTTCGGCGGCCGGAACCGGACCGGCCGGGAGGGTCTCGGGCTCCGGCGTGCCGACCGGGCCGATGGCCAGGTTGCGCTCGGGGTCCTGGAGCGAGGAGACGGCCGTCCTCAGCTTGGCGTCGAACCGCTCGACCCGGTCGAGCGTGGCGCCGATGTGGGCCACCTTCTCCTGGACCAGCAGCACCTGGCTGCGGAGCTGGGCGTTCTCCTCGCGCAGCGTCGAGTTGTCGGACGAGGCCGACAGGAGCGTCAGGTAGTGGATCCCGGTGGCGAGCGCGAGGGCGACCAACCCCAGGCCTCCCCAGGCCAGCTTCTGCAGCCAGGGCTTGGCCACCCGGAACTTGCGCACGGCCTGGCTGTGGTCGGAGACCACGATGACCGTGAAGATCTTGGAGTCGGGTCTTTCGGCCATTCTTGGAGAGGCTCCGGTGCGAACGTCGCTCGGGCTGGAGCGGGGGGGGCTCCAGCCTTTCAATGGCGCGTCAACCCGGAACGGGTAGCAGACCCCGCTTTAGGGGTCAAGGACTGCACGGATCCCGATTAGCCCCTTTTGGGGCGTTTCTTGTCTTCAGCGCTCGCAGGCGAATCGGGCTCGGACATCCGGATCATCGCCACCGTGATGTTGTCGTCGCCCCCACGCTCGTTGGCGAGATCGACCAGCCGCTCGACGGCCTCGTCCCCCTTCTCCTCCACCGCCGCCAGGATCTCCTGGTCGTCCACCAGGTTGCAGAGCCCGTCGCTGCAAGTGACGATGGCGTCGCCCGCCTCCAGCTCCAGCCCCATCAGGTCGACCAGCACCTCGCGCTCGAAACCGACCGAGCGGGTGATGATGTTCTTGTAGCGGCTGTTGCGGGCGTCCTCCTCGGTGATGGCGCCGCTCCGGAGCTGCTCGGCCACCAGCGAGTGGTCCTGGGTCACCTGGTAGATGTGGCCGGAGCGGAGCAGGTAGGCCCGGCTGTCCCCGACATGGGCGACGAAGGCCGAGTTGCCGTCGACCAGCACCGCCGTGACGGTGGTCCCCATTCCCGACAGCTCGCGATCGTCCTGGGCCGCCTCGTAGATGGCGGCGCAGGCCTGCTCGACGGCGTGGCCGAGAACGTCCGGGAGCGGGTTCTCCTCCCCTTCGGCCCCCGACCCGAACAGGGTGGGATCCTCTTCGCGGGCCTGGAGGATCATCTTCCGGATGGTGTCCACCGCGATGCGCGAGGCCGTCCCGCCACCGGCGTGGCCCCCCATGCCGTCTGCGACGACGAAGAGCCCGAGCGGCTCGTCGATGAGCAGCGCGTCCTGGTTCTGCTCGCGCCGCTGGCCGACGTCTGTCAGGCCGCGCGCGGCGATCCGGAGGGGCGGTGAGACCATTCGCACGCAGCGTACCCCTCCGATCGAGCGAGGGTCAACGCGTGAACCATCCGGGTCCACAAGCACCCGCTTTCGCTCAGGGTGACATCGCGACGGATCGGGCCGCGGCGCGCCCGGGCGCGGACCGCCGCCCCCGCTCCGGCCCGCCTCCGGATCTCGCCGCCGAGATGAGCGCCCCGGCATGCTCGAGCGCCGCAGCCGTCACCGTGGCCCCCGCCATCATCCGTGCGATCTCCTGCCGTTGCTCGTCGGCCCGCTCCAGCAGCGCCACCTCCGACGTGGTGCGCCCGCCCGCCACCCGCTTCGAGACCCGGTGGTGGCGGTCGGCGAAGGCGGCGATCTGCGGCAGGTGCGTGATGCAGATGACCTGCCGGCCGCCCGCCACCTCGGCCAGCACGCGCCCCATCGCCTCGGCCACGGCGCCGCCGATCCCCGAGTCGACCTCGTCGAAGACGTAGGTGAGGACCGGATCACGCCGCGCCAGCGTCCGCTTCACCGCCAGCAGCAGGCGCGACAGCTCGCCTCCCGAGGCGATGCGGGCCAGCGGCCGTGGGGCCTCGCCGGGGTTTGGGGCGAGCAGGTAGAGCGCCTGCTCCGACCCGTCGGGCCCGAGCAGGGCTCCGCCCGCCCCCACCCCACCTTCCGGCGGCGAGAAGGCCACCTCGAGCCGGCAGCGCGCCATGCCGAGCCCCGAGAGCTCCGCCTCGACCCCGGCGCAGAAGGCCCTGGCCGCCTTCTGCCGGGCCCGCGTGATCAGGCCGGCCAGCGTGGCCGCCTCGGCCCCGGCCGCGTCGATCTCGGGCGCCAGGGCCGCCAGCCGCTCGCCGCCGCCGGTGAGCGAGCCGAGCTCGGCCGCCATCTCCGCCCGGCGCGCCACCGCCGCCTCGAGCGAGCCGCCATGCTTGCGGCAGAGCGCCTTCAAGGCCTCCAGCCGGTCCTCGATGACCTGCAGCCGCTCGCCGTCACCGCCCACCGTCTCGGCGTACCGTCCCAGCTCGCGACCGGCCTCGGTCAGCTCGATGATCGCCGAGCGGAGCAGCTGGAGGGACGCCCCCAGCCTCGGGTCGAGCGCCGCGGCGTCCGAGAGCGCCCGGACCGCCTGCCCCACCTGCTCGCTGGCGCTGCCGTCCTCGCCGTAGACCAGCCCCTCGGCCGAGCCGGCCGCCTCGCGCAGCCTCTCGGCGCTGGCCAGCACCCGCCGCTCGGCGTCGAGCGCGGCGTCCTCGCCCGGCTTCGGATCGACGGCGTCCAGCTCCTTCAGCTGGAACGCCAGATAGTCGGCCCGCCGGCCGCGCTCGGCCTCGTCGCGCCGCAGGGAGTCCCGCTCGCGGCAGAGGGCCGAGAGTCGCCCGAAGGTCTCGCGGTAGCGGGTGAGCGGCGGCGCCGAGCCTCCCGCCTGCGAGCCTCCCGCCGGCGCGTCGAGCCCGGCGAAGGCGTCGAGGAGCGAGAGGTGTGTGGCCTCGTCGAGCAGCGAGACGTGCTCGTGCTGGCCGGAGACGTCCACCACGCCGCGCAGCGCCTCGGCCAGCACCGACGCGGTGACCAGCACGCCGTTGACGTAGGCCCGGCCGCGCCCGCCTCGCTGGGCCACCCGACGGACCAGCAGCTCGGCCGGCTCGGCCGGCTCGCCAGGCGGGAGCGGCGGCGGTGGCGCCACGCCCGCCCCCGCCAGCCTGGTGAAGACCGGGTGGTCGGCCGGCAGCTCGAAGAGCGCCTCCACCACCGCCTCGTCGGCGCCGTCGCGCAGGACCTCGGCGCTCATGCGGCCGCCGAGCACCAGGTGGAGGGCGTTCACCAGGATCGACTTGCCCGCGCCCGTCTCCCCGGTGAGGACGTTCAGCCCGTGGCCGAACCGGACCTCCACCGCGTCGACGATCGCGAAGCCGGAGATTCGCAGGGTCGTGAGCATGGGCGGAGCATGGCACCGACCCCTGACACTGCGCAAGTATTCAGTGGTGGGGGCGTTCAGGGGCGTCGCGGGCCATACCCGGCAGCGCGACGTCGCGAACGAAGGTGAGCGCGCCATCGGCCGGGTAGGGCCACGGCACCCGGCTCGCCAGGTGGCGCACGATCTCCCAGCGCGGGAAGTGCTCCTGGATGGCGAGAGCGTCGGCCAGGGCGAGCGGACGCAGAAGCAGGCGCCCGGTCTGGAGCGGGGGAATCACCCGGACAGTCTACTCGACGGGTCGGAGTTCTCGTCCTGGCCGCCGGCGCGCGCGAGCGTACCTCTCCACGCAGCGCACCCCGAAGACCTGCCTCGCCGCCAACCCATTGTGGTGGCGGCAGGTTAGGCGGAGATTCTCGACCGTGGACGGTCCCCAGTCGGCCCACGGGATGATGTGGTCCAGCTCCAGCCGGTGCGTCGAGCCGCAGCGCCCTCCCCCGTCGAGCGGCCAGGTGCAGCGGCCGGCGTCGCGCGCCCAGACGGCGCGGCGGACGGCGGCGGGGATGGCTTCCCGAGGGCCCTCACGCCTGTGAGGTGGCGGCCCGGGCGGGGTCGGGGGCGGGGTCGGGGGCGGGGGCGGGGGCGGGGTCGCGGTCGGGGGCGGGGTCGCGGTCGCGGTCGCGGTCGGGGGCGGGGTCGCGGTCGCGGTCGCGGTCGCGGTAGGCGTCGGGGTCGTGGCGGTGGTCCTGAGCGCCCGCGGCCTCTTCGCAAGCCCTCGCGCCTTCGCCTGCTTCTCGAGGAGCAGGTTGAGCGCCACCTCGAGCACCTGCTCCATGGTCGCGCCGGGGATGGCGTGCGAGAGGCCATCGCGGGCGGCATCGAGCTTCTTGAGAAACGGCCGCGACACCGTGATGTGCAGCCGGCGCAGCTCGGCGGTGAGCGGCTCAGTCTCGTCGCGCGGCGGGAAGCCCCGCGCGGGGTGGGTCAGTTCTTCTTCTGACGTCAGAAGTGACTCTGGGTCCGTGTCGAGATGGGCGGGCGCCAGGGAGCAGGTCGATGGACCGGACACGCTGGCCAGGCGTGCCGGCGCCGTGGCCCGGGGCGGACCGAGCGTGAGCAGAGACGGGGCCAGCGACGTCACCACCACGCGAAGGGGCGGCGCCTCCCGCGGCTGAAGCTCGGCGACGACCTCCCGTGCTTCCCGGGCGGAGAGGCCGAAGAAGCGCGGGGCCACCTCGGTCCAGTTCTCCTCGGTCACCACCTTGGCCAGCTCGGCCGTCGTCGACAGGCAGAGCCGGCCGTTCGCGATCGGCTCCACGAGGTCCGGGATGCGCTGGAGGAGACGCGCGGCGCTCATCCGGTAGAAGGCGGCGCTGTTGGAGAGCCCCAGCTCGAAATGGAGAAAGGCGAAGAAGCTGGCGTGCCCCAGCGGTTCCCAGCCGCGCCGCCGGTCGAAGTCGGCCAGGGCGACGAGGAAGTCGGCCATGGCGGCCTGCTCCCTGCGCAGGAGGGTTTTGAGCGCATCGCGGAGCTGCCGGGCTTCCAGGAGTTCGAGGGACGGGAAGGCCGCTCCTTGCAACGAAGCCGCGGCCGAGGGAGGGGTCGGTTGCGCGTGGTCGATCATTCACGCAACGTCTCATGCGGGTCTGACATTTCCGGTGCCGCGAAGGCACATGAGACCCAAGTGGGACGCGCATTCCGCTGGCTCGACCGCCCGTCCGCGCCGGACCCGCGGTCGGTCCTCCGCGGCACCGCCCTCCCCTGCCAGCCGACTTCGACCGCCCGCTCCGCGGCACCGCCCGTCTGCGCATCCCCTTCGCCGCGCCTCTCGAGCGGCCGTCGGCGCCGTCCGCTCCGTTCGTCTGCACCCTCCCCGCACCGCACCGCCCGCCCCCGCGCTCCCCTCGATACGCCTCTCGCTGGTCGAACGGACCCGTTCGAGGTTGCGGACGGGGTCGGGGTCGGAGGCGCTGCTCTCAGCTTGCGGCGCCGCCACCAGAAGCCGGCGGCGCCGCTATCTCTCCCCCCACCTCAGCTTCGCCCGCAGGATGGCGAAGAAGTCGAGCCGGGCGTTGTGGACCAGCAGGACGCGGTTGTACGACTGCTTCACCTGCACCCGGTCGCCGCGCCGCAGCGCCGGCCCCTTCTTGCCGTCGAGGGTCAGGAAGACCTCGGCGTCGTTCATGAGCAGGATGTCGAGCGTCTCGTCGTCCGGCACCACCAGCGGCCGCTGCGTCAGGGTGTGGGGGCAGATGGGGGCGAGCACCACCCCGCGCATGGTGGGGAAGAGGATGGGACCCATGGCGGCCAGCGCGTAAGCGGTCGAGCCGGTGGGGGTGGCCACGATGACCCCGTCGGCCTTGAAGGTGGTGACGTACTGGCGCGAGCAGCGGATGTCGAGCTCGGCCATGCGGCTGAACGGGCTCTTGGAGATGACCACGTCGTTGAGCACCTCGGTGTCGAGGGCCCGCTCCGGCGAGCCACCCTGGTGCAGGTGCACGCGCAGCTTCATGCGCGGCGAGACGGTGGCCGTCCCGGCCAGCACCGCCTCGAGCATGGGGTACATCTCGCTCTGCGGCGTCTCGGTCATGAAGCCGAGGCTGCCCATGTTGACGCCGAGGATGGGCACGGGCCGCCCGCCCAGCAGCGCCGCGGCGTGGATGAGCGTGCCGTCGCCGCCCAGCACCACCACCAGCTCGGCGTCGCTGCCGATGGCCGCCTCGTCGGTGAGGACCTCCACCCCCTTGGTGAGCAGGAACTGCGCGACGTAGTGCGCCGTCTCCGTCGCCTCGGCCGAGGAGAACTTGGGGACGATGCCGACGCGCCGGGGAATGGAGCACGGGTGACCTGCCATCCCCGTATGATATCCGAAGGTGATGGACCTCTTCGAACACGCCGCCGAAAGCGATACCGCCAGCAGGCCGCTGGCGGAGCGGCTGCGACCCCGCCGGCTGGAGGATTTCGTCGGCCAGGAGCATGTCCTGGGGCCTGGCCGGGCCCTGCGCCAGGCCATCGAGGCCGACCAGGTGCCGTCGCTGATCCTCTGGGGTCCGCCCGGGACGGGCAAGACCACGCTGGCCAGGCTCATGGCCGGCCGGACCGGCGCCACCTTCGTCCCCTTCAGCGCGCTGCAGGGGGGCGTGAAGGAGATCCGCGAGATCGTCACCGCGGCCCGCGACCGGAAGCGGATGAACCGCAGGCGCACCATCCTCTTCGTGGACGAGATCCACCGCTTCTCGCGCGCGCAGCAGGACGCCTTCCTGCCCCACGTCGAGGACGGGACCATCGTGCTGGTCGGCGCCACCACCGAGAACCCGAGCTTCGAGGTCAACGCCGCGCTCCTCTCGCGCTGCCGGGTGGTGACGCTGCGGGCGCTCACCGAGGAGGAGGTGGGGGCGCTGCTGGACCGGGCGGTGACGGCGCCGGAGGGGCTGGGCGGGACGCCCACGCTCGCTCCCGAGGCCCGCGAGGCGCTCGCGCGCTACGCCTACGGCGACGCGCGGCGGGCGCTCAACGCGCTGGAGGTGGCGGCGGCGGCGGTGCGGCTGGCGGGGCGCGCCGAGATCGACCGGGCCGACGCCGAGGAGGCGCTGCAGCAGAAGACCCTCCTCTACGACCAGGCCGGCGAGGAGCACTACAACATCGTCTCGGCGTTCATCAAGTCGCTGCGCGGGAGCGATCCCGACGCGGCGGTCTACTACCTGACGCGCATGCTGGAGGCGGGCGAGGAGCCGCGCTTCGTGCTGCGGCGGATGGTGATCTTCGCCTCGGAGGACGTCGGAAACGCCGACCCGCTGGCGCTGCAGCTGGCGGTGGCGGCGCTGCAGGCGGTCGAGCTGGTCGGGCTGCCCGAGGGCGTGCTCCCCATGACCCAGGCGGCCGTCTACCTGGCGCTGGCGCCCAAGTCGAACACCGCGCTCACCGCCTACGCGGCGGCGCGGCGACTGGTGCAGGAGCACGGGCCGCAGCCGGTCCCGCTCAAGCTGCGCAACGCGCCGACCGGGATGATGGAGGCCATGGGGTACGGCGGCGGCTACAGGTACCCGCACGACTTCGCCGGGCACTACGTGGCCGAGAAGTACCTGCCCGACGCCCTGCGCGACGAGAAGATCGTCACGCTCTCGGAGAGCGGCCTGGAGAAGGCGCTCGGCGAGCGCTGGCGCGCGGCGGTGGGGAAGAAGAAGGAGTAGGCCTTCTACTCCTTCCACGCCCCGCGCCCGGCCAGCCGGGCCAGGATCGAGCCGACGCCCGGCCGCGTGGCCAGCAGCAGTTCCAGCCCGTCGCCCAGATCGCCGCGCGACTCGAGCACCCTCTTCAGGCCGCGGAACACCTGGTCGGTCGCCTCGTGCTCGCTCCGCGGCTCGGGGACGAGGTCGAGCGCCTCGACGTAGCAGGCCAGCGCCTCGGCGTTCTCGCCCAGGTGGGCGTGCCGGTCGCCTTCGGCCATCAGCCGGCTCACCTCGCGCCTCCACTCGCCATGCAGCCCGGTCACGTGCCAGCCTCCCTGGACACCATGACCACGCGGCGGGGCCGCTGCGAGTGGCCAAAGGTGTCCGAACCCATGCTGGCTCGGTCTGCGGCGACCCATGTGCGGCCGCGCGCGGCCTTCCAGGTCAGGTTGCGGGGCGTGATCCTCTATCTCCACGGAATTGCTTCCGGCCCGTCCTCTCGAATGGCGCGCGCCCTCCACCACGCCACGCACGACAGGCGCCGGCTCGGCTGGCGGTTCCACCAGGGCGCGGAGGGCCTGCCCGCCTTCCCCGAGGTGAAGATCCCGGAGCTGGTGATCGCGGGGTGGCGCGACGAGACGGTCCCGCTCACGGATTCGGCTGCTGCTGGTCGTCGCCCGGCTCGTCCGGCTCCACGTCGGTGCGGTACTTGCGGAGCACGCGCTTGAAGTTGGAGCGATCCATGCCGGCGCGGCGCGCCGCCGCCGAGATGTTGTTGTCGCAGGCCTTCATGAGCGCCTCGACGTAGCTCTTCTCGAAGCGGCGCAGCGCCTGGTCCTTGGCCGCCGCGTAGGAGAGCGTCAGCCACTGGGCCTCCTCGCCGCCAGCCGGGGCCTCGCGCACCAGCGGCGCGGTGTGCCCGGTCACCGCCGGCGGCAGGTCGGACGGTGTCACCGTCTCGGCGCGGCAGAGGACCACGGCCCGCTCCACCGCGTTCTCCAGCTCGCGGACGTTGCCCGGCCACCGGTATCCGCAGAGCAGCTCCAGCGCCTCCGGCGCCAGGGTCTTGACCCGCTTCCCGAGCCGATCCGAGTAGCGCCGCAGGAAGTGGTGGGCCAGCAGCGGGACGTCCTCGGTCCGCTCGCGCAGCGGCGGCAGCGGGATGTTGATGACGTTGAGCCGGTAGAAGAGATCCTCGCGGAACCGCCCCGACTTCACCAGCCTGGGCAGGTCGCGGTGCGTGGCGGCGATGACCCGCACGTCCACCTTGACCGAGTCGGCGCTGCCGACCCGCTTGATGTCGCCCTCCTGGAGCACGCGCAGCAGGCGGACCTGCGTGGAGAGCGGGATGTCGCCGATCTCGTCGAGGAAGATGGTCCCGCCGTCGGCGGCGTCGAAGAGCCCCTTCTGGTCGCGCTGCGCGCCGGTGAAGGCCCCCTTCACGTGGCCGAACAGCTCGCTCTCCAGCAGCGTCTCGGTGAGCGCGCCGCAGTTGAGCGCCACGAAGGGTTGCGCCTTGCGCGGGCTGCGCGCGTGGAGGGCCCGGGCCACCAGTTCCTTGCCCGTGCCGCTCTCCCCGGTGATCAGCACGGTGGTGGAGGAGTAAGCCACCGCGTCGATCATCCGCTGCACCTCGCGGATGGGAGCCGAGGCGCCCACCAGCCCGCCCGGCGCCAGCCCATCTCGCTCGCGCAGCCTGGTCTCCAGCTGCCGGTTGCGGTTCCAGAGGGCCTTTCTTTCGGCCGCCTTGGCCACCGACCGCGCCACGATCTCGACGTCGTCGAAAGGCTTGGTGAGGTAGTCGTAGGCGCCGCTGCGCACCGCCTGGAGCGCCGTCTCCACGGTGGCGTGGCCGGTCATCATGATGACCTCGACCTCCGGCCGGCGGTGCTTAACCGCGTTGAGCAGCTCCAGCCCGGAGAGCTGCGGCATCTTGATGTCGAGGAGGGCGACGTCGAAGTCCTCGGTGGCCAGGCGCTGCGTGGCGACGATGGGCGAGTCGAGCCCCACCACGTCGTACCCCTTCTTCTTGAGCAGCGCCTCGAGCGCCCTCAGCAGCGCCGGCTCGTCGTCGACGATCAACACGCGGGTCGGCCTGGTCTCGGTCTCTGGCATGAGTGTCTCCCCTTACGACGGTGGCCCGGACGGCGCGGCCGGCAGCTCCAGGACGAAGCAGGCGCCGCGTTCAGGGGCGCTCTCCGCCCGGATGCTCCCGCCGTGCTCCTCGGCGATCTGGTAGCAGATGGACAGGCCCAGCCCCGTCCCCTGCCCCTCGGCCTTGGTGGTGAAGAACGGCTCGAAGACCCGGCGGGCCACGGCGGGCTTCATGCCCGGACCGGTGTCGGCGACCTGGAGCCTGACATGGCCGGGGCCGGCCAGGCCGGTGCTCACCACGATCCGCCCCTCGCCGTTCATGGCCTGGACGGCGTTGACCACCAGGTTCACCACGATCTGCTGGATCTGGTTGGCGTTGGCGACGGCCACCGCCGGCGCGTACTCGCGAACCACCTCGATGCGCCCCGACTTGAGCTGCGACTTGAGCAGGAAGAGCGCGTCGTCGGCCACCTTGGGCAGGTCCACCGGCTCCTTCTCCTGGCGCGGCCGTCGCGAGAAGTGGAGCAGGGATTCGACGATCTTCTTGGCGCGGACGGCGGCGTCGGCGATGAGGCGCAGGTTCTCCTGGTCCTCGGGCGTCCGGTCGGCGTCGCGGCTCATCAGCTGCGCGAAGGCGAGGATGCCGCCCAGTGGGTTGTTGATCTCGTGGGCCACGCCCCCGGCCAGCTGGCCCACCGCCGACATCTTCTCCGCCTGGAAGAGCTGCCGCGACACCTCGCGATCCTCGGTGACGTCCTTGAAGACCAGCACCTGCGTGCCGGCCTCCTGGAACGGGAAGGAGCGGACCATCCAGGTCCGGTCGCCGAAGGTGGTCTCGCGCTCGGCGGGGCCGCTGGCCGGCATGGCGCAGCGGGTGGGGCAAGGCAGCAGCCCGTAGCCGTGCTCGGCGCAGCGCAGCCCGGCGAGCTGGGTCACGAGCACGCCCGCCGCGCGGGCGAAGGCCAGGTTGGCTCGCACCACCTCGCAGCCACCGCCGCGGACGATGGCCAAGGGGTCGCCGATGGCGTCGAAGCAGGCCCGCCACTCCTGTGCCGCCCGCACCAGCGCGGCCGAGCGCTGCACCAGCTTGACGTCGAGGTCGCGGTTGAGCTTCTCCAACTCGTCGTTGCGCAGCGAGAGCAGCGCCTCCAGCCGGGAGTTCTGCTCGACCATCCGGTACTGGTCGATGGCGCTCTGGATGGTGATGACCAGGTGGGTGTCTTCCCAGGGCTTCCAGATGAAGCGGAAGATCTCCGACTGGTTGACCGCCTCCTCGATGGCCGTCGAGTCGGCCTGGCCGGTGAGCAGGACGCGCTGGATGCGCGGCCACCGCGCCTTCACCACCCGCAGGAACTCGACGCCGCTCATGCCCGGCATCCGGTAGTCGGAGACCACCACCTGGATCGGCTCCCGCTCCAGGACCTCCAGCCCGACCGTGGCGTCGGGCGCATCGAGGATCCGCCAGCGGGTCCGGCTCAGGACGCGGCGCAGCGCGCGGAGGACGTGCTCGTCGTCGTCGACGACCAGGATCGTCGATTGGCCGTCCGCCTCCTGCAGGGTCGGCCCGCCCAGCGCTCTGGTCGCCTGATCCACCAATGGCTCCCGTGATGCACGGGCCGGTCCAGGGGTCCCTCCGGGCGCGGCCCCGGATATCGGGAGGTTGGTGCCTCGGTCACCCGGGTATGACCAGCCCCCGGGTCACATTACACCCGTCGGCCCGCTCAGGGATCATGCGCCGCCTCGTACCGGTAATTCTGCGACTGGTAGAGGCAGATGTTGTTCCGGCCCGAGCGCTTGGCCTGGTAGAGCGCCTCGTCGGCGAACTTCACCAGCAGCTCGGCCGAGAGGATGTCCTTGGACGGGAAGAAGGCCAGCCCCAGCGAGGCGGTCACCCGCACCTCGGCCACCGCCACCTGCCCGACCGCCGGGACCTCCTGCCGGTAGACCTTGTCCTTCAGGCCCCGCCAGACCCGCTCGGCCACGGTGAGCGCACCGCCGAGGTGGGTCTTGGGGAGGATGACGGCGAACTCCTCGCCGCCATAGCGCGCGCAGATGTCGGGGTCGCGGACCGAGGCCTTGATCACCGCGGCGGCGTCGCGGAGCACCACGTCGCCCATCTGGTGGCCATACCGGTCGTTGACCTCCTTGAAGTGGTCGAGGTCGATCATCATCAGCGACACCGGGTCGCTGTAGCGCTGGGCGCGACGGAACTCCTCGGGAAACCGCTCGTCGAAGAAGCGCCGGTTCTTGAGCCCGGTCAGGCCGTCGGTGACCGACTGCTCCTCGAGGCTGCGGCGCGTGGAGCGGAGCTGGTCCTGCAGGGTCTTGATGCGCAGCATGGCGGCGCAGCGGGCCACGATCTCCGCCTCGGCGAACGGCTTGGCGATGAAGTCGTCGGCGCCGATCCTCAGCCCTTCCACCTTGGAGTCCACGTCGCTCTTCACCGAGAGGATGATGACCGGCAGGAACCGCTCGTCGGGTCGCGCCTTCACCATCCGCAGCACCTCGAGCCCGTCCATGTCCGGCAGGATCATGTCGAGGAGCACGAGGTCCGGGGTCTGGGTTCGCGCCTTCACGATGGCCTCGCGCCCGGTGGCGGCGGAGACCACGTCGTACCCCTCGCGCAGCAGCACCTGCACCAGCCAGTCGAGCTGGGTGCGGCTGTCGTCGACGACCAGGATCCTGGGGCGCGTGGGGACCACGGGGGGAGTATCGCCGGAAGGCGCGTCGAGTACCACCTGGACCGCAGGTCGTGTTGGAGCCATGAGAGCGTCGATCGGCGACCGTGGTGCTGGAGTTCCCGGGTTGCGCCGCGCGGAGCGCGGCGCGGTTAGCCGCGCGGTTATGACAGCCGCTCCATGACGTCGCCGGGGATGACCGGGGCCAGGCCCCCGCCGCCCAGGATGTTCACGATGGGCGACGCGGCGGCGCGCACCACCGAGCCGCCCGGGCGCGACGCCCCCAGCCCGCAGTAGGTGGAGAGATCGCGGTAGAGGTCGCCGCGGGTGAGCTCGTCGCCGGCGATCCGGGTGGCCGGCTTGCGGATCGCGAAGATCCGCTCCTGCGCCACGAAGCCTCCGCCGCGCCGGTCGGCCAGCGCCTCGTCCACCACCCGCTCCCACGCCGCCGGGTCCAGCTCGGCGCCGAGGTGTACCGACTTGCCGCCGTAGTCCCAGCTCCGCTTCAAGACGAAGCGGCGCCGCTCCGCCTTGACCCGTGGCGCCAGCGCCGCGTCGAGCCGCCGCGTCCACGGCAGCCGCGCCGCGGCGCCCCGCTCGGCCTCGTCGAGCCCCGCCCGCCGCGCCAGCGCTCCGTCCTCGGCGCACTCGGAGAGCCGCGCGAAGAGGGCCTTGGCCTCCAGCAGCCCGTTGACCGGGTTGTAGACCGGGTACCGGCCCGGGGCCCGCAGCGCCCGGGCGAACGGGGCGTCGGGCGGCACCCGGTGGGCCCATACGTGGCGGTAGAGGAGGTCCCAGTCCTCCGGAACGCAGTCGGTGGGGAGCAGATTCTCCACCCGGTGCCCCTGGGCGCGGAAGTGGGCCGTGAGCCGGCGCAGCTCGCCGATCTGCGAGTCGCCGGGCCGCGCCACGATGGCGATCGACGGCCGCGCCCTGCCGCCACCGCGCGCCCGGTAGGCCGCCACCAGCGCCTCGAGCAGCCGCTCCATGTGGCTCCCGCAGGCGGCCACCAGCGCCCCCGCCTCGCGCTCGCTCCGGCCGCGCGCCCGCGCCGCGGCCCGCAGCCAGGAGTGGGCGGCCAGGTCCGCATAGGCCGGCATGGCCGGGATGGTGGCGTTCAGCTCCAGCGCCCGCGGAGGGCCGCCGCCCTCGGGGATGAGGAAGTCGACGCGCGCCACCATCACCGGCAGCGGCGCCTCCTCGAAGAGCCGCGCCATCGCCTCGGCCTCGAGGCCCGAGAACGGCTCGACCAGCGCCGCCCGGTCCCGCCCGTCGCCGCCCCGCAGCAGCGCGCGCGCCAGCTTCACCGCGCCGGAGAGGATCAGCTCGGCCTCGCGGGCGGCCGCCGCCAGCTCGGCGCGGCTGAAGACCTCCGGCTCGGCCAGCAGCGGGATGGGGACCACCGTGCCGTCGGGCCTGAGCACGGTCATGCCGCCGTCCCAGGCCAGCCGGGCGGCGGCCCGCCCCACCTCCACCAGCGTCTCGCCTTCGAAGATCGGCTCCATCTCGCTCCCAGGTGCCACGCCCCCGCTGACCACCTTCCCCGGTTTGCGGAGGCCGGAGGCCGGTGATAGGCACGTCTTCGATGAAGATCTACACGAAGAGCGGGGACGGTGGAGAGACCGGCCTGTTCGGCGGCGGGCGGGTGCGCAAGAGCGACGCCCGGGTCGAGGCCTACGGCGAGGTGGACGAGGCCAACGCCGCCGTCGGCGCCGCGCGGGCGGCGCTCGCCGATCCCGAGCTGGACGCCGAGCTGGCGAGGATCCAGTCGGAGCTCTTCACCATCGGCGCCGAGCTGGCCAGCCCGCACGGCGCCAGGGCGAGGAGCGCGCTGCCGGCCATCGACCCCGCCTGGGCGGTGCGCCTGGAGCAGCAGATGGACCGCTGGGACGCCCAGCTCCCCGAGCTGCGGGCCTTCGTGATGCCGGGCGGCACCCCCGGGGCCTCGGCGCTTCACCTGGCCCGCTGCGTCTGCCGGCGCGCCGAACGGCGGGTGGTGTCGCTGGCCGCGCAGGCCGAGGTCGACGCCAACGCGCTGGTCTACCTGAACCGGCTCTCCGACGTCCTCTTCGTGGCGGCGCGCCTCGCCAACCACCGCGCCGGCCATTCCGAGACGGCCTGGAATCCCAGGGCGTGACCACCGCCCGCCCCATCGCGCTGGTGACCGGCGCCGGCGTGCGCGTCGGCGAGACCATCGCGCGGCACCTGGCTCGACATGGCTACACCGTGGCGGCCCACTACCGCTCGCACCGGCCGCGCCGCTTCGCCGCGGCGTTCCAGGCCGACCTGGCCGCCCCCGACGGCCCCGACACCCTGGCCGCCGCCTTTCGTGCCCGCTTCTCCCGCCTCGATCTGCTGGTGAACTCGGCCGCCGGCTTCGAGGCTCGGCCGCTCGAGGCCACCGACGCTGCCGCCTTCGACGCGCAGCTCGACCTCAACGCCCGCGCGCCGCTCCTCCTCACCCGCGCCCTGCTGGCACCGCTCCGCCGCGCGCACGGCAGCGTGGTCAACGTCGCCGACGTGGGTGGCGGGCTGGTGGCCTGGAACGGCTACGCCGCCTACTGCGCCTCGAAGGCGGCGCTGGTGCGGCTGACCGAGTGCCTGGCGCTGGAGCTGGCGCCGCGCGTCCGGGTCAACGCCGTGGCGCCCGGGACGGTCCTCTGGCCGGAGTCCTACGGCGCGGCCAGGCGCCGCGAGCTGGCCGCCCGCATCCCGCTGGGCCGGGCCGGCACGCCGCTCGACGTGGCCGAGGCGGTCCGCTACCTTGCCGAGGCGCCCTTCGTCACCGGCGCGGTGCTGCCGGTGGACGGCGGCCGGCGGCTGAACGGGAGGGCTGGTGGCTGAGCGACGGCCGATCGCGACTGTCGGCGAGGTGGGGGTCGATCCGCTCGGCGGCGCCCGCGCCATCCTGGAGGGCGACCTGATCTGGAGCATGTACGAGCCGTTCATCGACCTCAAGAGCGGCAAGGTGGTCGGCTACGAGGCGCTGGCCCGCTTCGTCCGTCCCGACGGGGTGGCCGTCTCGCCCGGGTCCCTGTTCGCCCTGCTCCACACCGATCCCCAGCTCCTCTTCGCCGTGGAGCTGGCGGTGAAGCGCCACCAGCTGGCCAACGCGCCGCCCGGCGCCGAGCTCTTCGTCAACCTCGACCCCGACAGCTGGGCGGCCGCCGGCGAGGGGGCGGACAACCCGCTGCTCGACCTGCTGGAGGCCGCACCCATGCCGCTGGTGGTCGAGGTGATCGAGAACCTCGACGTGGGCGACGCGCTGGTCTCGCGCGGGATGGTGGCGGCGGCGCGGGCGCGGGGCCTGCGGATCGCGCTCGACGACGTGGGGGCGGCCAACAGCCTGCTCAGCTTCGAGGCGCTCGACGAGGCCGAGGTGCTCAAGTTCGACCGGACCCTGCTCCGGGCGCTGGCTCGCCCCCGCCGCCGGGCGGTCATCCAGGCCCTGGCCCGGATGGCCCGGGAGACCGGCGCGAGGACCATCCTGGAAGGGGTGGAGTCGGCCGCCGACCTGAAGCTGGCCGCGGAGCTGGGCGTGGACCAGGTGCAGGGCTGGTTCTTCGAGGAGCTGGCCATCCGGTCGTCCAAGCCCGCCCTGGTGGGGCTGGAGCCGGTGGGACCCCGACCCTGACCCCAGGCCAGGTGCCCCGGCCCAGCGTGAGCTTGCTGGTTCCGTTGAAGCGCCCAACCCGCCCTGTTAGACTGCTTGAGTTCAATCAAGTCCGGGGCCGAGCCCCGGAAAGAAACGGAAAACGACATGGAAGCGACCACGATGGCGTCTCCGCAGGCGGCCGAGCTCGGCATGGACAACTTCGTCACCCTCACCGACAAGGCCGTGGAGATGGTGAAGGACGCGATGCAGCGCGAGGGGCTGGCCGGCTACGGCATCCGCATCGGCGTGATGGGCGGCGGCTGCTCCGGGTTCCAGTACTCCATGGACTTCGAGAACGCGCCCAAGGACGGCGACGTGACGCTGGAGCAGGGCGGCCTCCGGCTCTTCGTGGACGCGATGAGCTCGATGTACCTGCAGGGCGTGACCGTCGACTACGTGGTCGGGCTGCAGGGGGCCGGGTTCAAGTTCAACAACCCGAACGCCAAGAGCACCTGCGGCTGCGGTTCGTCCTTCACCGCGTAAGCGTCCCTTCGCGAGCACGGTCACCGGGGCCGGGGGGACACCCCCTCCGGAACTTCGTTCCCCTGGAGGGCTCGCCGCCATGCTGATCGTCCGCAGCGCCGTGGTCGGGCCGTTCGCCATGAACGCCTGGCTGGCGGCCTGCTCCGAGACCGGCGAGGCGGTGCTGATCGACCCGGGCGCCGAGATCCCGCGGGTGCTGGCGCTCCGCCAACCCGAGGGGTTCTCGGTGAAGCGGATCCTGCTCACCCACGGCCACGTCGATCACGCCTCCGGCGCGGCCGAGGCGCGTGAGGCGACCGGTGCGCCGGTCGCCATCCACCCGGCCGACCTGCCGTGGCTGGAGGCGCTGCCGCGGCAGGCGGCCATGTTCGGCCTCGAGGAGGCCCGGCCGCTCGTGCCCGACGCCCTGCTGGCCGACGGCGAGACGGTGCGGGTGGGGAACCACGCCGCCACCGTGATCCACACCCCCGGCCACTGCCAGGGGTCGGTGAGCTTCCACTTCCCCGACGACGGCCTGGTCTTCACCGGCGACACGCTCTTCCAGGGCTCGGTGGGGAGGACCGACCTGCCGGGCGGCGACTTCGACCAGCTGGCCGAGTCGATCACCCGGCGACTGTTTCCACTCGGCGACGACGTCCAGTTCCTTCCCGGCCACGGACCGGGCGGGACCATCGGCGAGGAGCGGCTCCACAACCCGTTCGTCGGCAAGGGCGCGCGGCCGGGGCGGTTCGTCTAGGCGCCCCGTGCCCCCAGGGCCGTCGCTACCCCATCGACACCACGCCCAGGATGTTCTGGCCGGCGTCCACGTGGAGCACCTCGCCGGTGACGTTCCGGCCCAGCTCGGAGCAGAGGTAGAGCGCGGCGCGGGCCACGTCCTCCTGGCTGATGTTGCGCCGCAGCGGGGTCTTGGCGGCGTTCTCCGCCAGCATGGTCCGCATCCCCTTGATGCCGGCGGCGGCCAGGGTCTTGAGCGGCCCGGCGCTGATGGCGTTGACGCGGATGTTCTCCTGGCCGAGGTCCTCGGCCAGGTAGCGCGTCGAGGCCTCCAGCGCCGCCTTGGCCACGCCCATCACGTTGTAGTTGGAGACCACCTTCTCGGCGCCGTAGTAGCTCAGGCAGACCACGCTGCCGCCCTCCGGCATGAAGGGCCGGGCGGCGCGGGTCAGCGCGACGAGCGAGTAGGCCGAGACGTCCATGGTGATGCGCCACGCCTCGCGGCTGGTCACGTCGGTGAAGCGGCCGTCGAGGGCTTCCCGCGGCGCGTAGCCGATCGAGTGGACGAGGATGTCGAACCGGTCCCAGGTCCTCTTCAGCTCGGCGAAGGTCCGCTCGATCTCCTCGTCCTTGCTCACGTCGCAGTCGAGGATGGCCACCGGGTCGAGCTGCTTGGCCAGCGGGATGACCCGCCGGCCCATCGCCTCGCCCGGGTAGGTGAAGGCCAGCTCGGCCCCCTCGGCGTGGAAGGCCTCGGAGATGGCCCAGGCGATGGAGCGGTCGTTGGCCACGCCGGTGACGAGGGCGCGCTTGCCCTTCAGGAGGCCGCCGAGCGGCTGGTGCGGGTAGACCGGGGTGTAGGCGTCACTCATGGTGTCCTCTTCCTTCGGACTGCGGTTGGCGCGAGCCGAGGGCCGCGAGGGCCGCCTCCAGCTCGCCACGTGCGTGAAGATCCTGCCGGCGGGCCGCCGCGGCCATGCCGTCCTGGTAGGCCCGGGCCGCCTCGCCGTCCCGCCCCGCCGCCTCGAGCGTCTGCCCGAGCATCAGCCAGGTCGGGATGTAGTCCGGGGTGCGCGCCGTGAGCTCGGTGAAGGCCTCCACGGCCTCGGCGAGCCGGTCCATGGACCTGAGGTGCATGGCCAGCGCGTAGCGGGTGAAGGGATCGTCGGGCCTGGCCTGGGCGAACCTCTGGAAGGCCTCGAGCCGCTGCTCCGGGGTCATCGAACCGGGCTACATACACGAATCGGGCGCCTGGGTCCACGCCTCGGGGTGCTACGCTCCCGGTGTGGCCGTTCCGTACCCCGACATCACCGGCGCGCTCATCGCCGGCGGCCGTGCCACTCGGATGGGGGGCGTGGCGAAGGGGCTGCTCCGGCTCGACGGGCGGCCGTTGCTGGCGCGCTCGCTCGACCTCTTCGGCCGGCTCTTCGGCGCCTCGCTGCTGGTGGCCAGCGACCCGCTCCCGTACGCCGCGTTCGACGTCCCGCGCGTCGGCGATCGGCTCCCCGGCCGCGGCGCGCCAGGCGGACTTCACGCCGCGTTGAGCGTGGCCCCCACGCCGTGGGTCTTCGCCGCCGGCTGCGACATGCCCTTCCTCTCGGCCCAGGGGATAGCGCTGCTGGCGGCCCGCCGCGCCGGGGCCATGGCGGTGGTGCCCCGCTGGAGCGGCCGGCTCGAGCCGCTCCACGCCCTCTGGTCTCGCCAGGCGCTCCCGGCGCTGGAGCGGGCGCTGGCAGAGGGAGACCTGTCGCTGCAGCGGCTGGCCACGCTGGTGGCGGCGGTGGTCGTCGAGCCGGCGGCCTGGTGCGTCGTGGACCCGGGCGGGCGGGCCTTCCTGAACGCCAACACCCCCGAGGAGGCGGCGCGGCTCGGGCTGGAGCGCATCCCCTGATCGACCGCGGGCGGCGGCGTCCTCGGGCCGTTAGATCCAAGGCATGTCCTTGAAGGTCACCCTCTACTCCGACTTCGTCTGACCCTTCTGCTTCGTCGCCGAAGCGAGCAGCCTGGTCAGGCTGCAGGAAGAGTACGACGTCGAGCTCGACTGGCGGGGCTTCGAGCTCCACCCCGACACGCCGCCGGGCGGGCGCCGGCTGGCCGACCTCTTCGGCGAGGCGCGGAGCCGCGAGATGCGCGACTACCTCGGCCGCTTCGCCGCCCAGTTCGGCGTCACCGGCATGACCTTCCGCGACGTGATGCCGAGCACGCGCCGGGCGCTGGCCGTGGCCGAGTACGCCCGCGACCAGCGGAAGCTCCACCCGTTCCGCGCCGCGGCCATGGAGGCGGCCTGGCGCCACGGGCAGGACGTCGAGGACCCCGAGGTGCTGGCCCTCTGCGCCCGCTCGGCCGGGCTCGACCCGGTGGCGGCGGTGGAGGCCTTCGACGAGCCGAAGTACCTGGCGCGCGTCATGACCATGGGGGCCGAGGCGCGCCGGATGGGCGTCACCGGCATCCCCACCGTGCTGATCGGGGGGCGGCGCGTGGTCGGCTGCCAGCCCTACGAAGCGCTGAAGGCGGCGGCCGAGGCCGAAGGGGCGAAGCGGCGGTCGTGGTGAGTGGTTCGCCTCATCCGTCGTGGCGCGGGCCGCGGCGGACCGCGTGGCCGTCGCCGCTCACGGGACGAGGCGTGTGGCCCCCGGACCGAGCGGCCGCGGGCCGGTGCGCGCCCGGGCGGCTCCCGGGCACGCCGTGCTCAACGGGTCGGTGCTCCACGGGTCGGTGCTCCACGGGTCGGTGCTCCGCCGGCCGGCGCTCGGCCGGGCCAGGCGCCTGGGGCCGGGTGGCGTCGGGGGGACGCCCCGCCAGCACCTCGCCAGGTGGACGGGCCGGCTCGATCCGGACGCCAGGGGCGCGAGGGTCGGGGACGCGCGCCGCCGCCGCGAACCGGGCGGCGGCTCCCTTGGCCACCTCGAAGCGGGTCTCGGAGGCGAGGATGACTATCTTCCCGATCTCGTCGCGGGTGACGCCGCCGCGCCGGCACAGGAGCGGCAGGACCCACTTCGGGTCGGCCTTCTTCTCCCGGCCGACCGAGATGCGGAACCAGGCGGCCTCGGCCGGCGGTCCCGGGCGAGCTGCTCGCGGTCCGCGAGGGGTCTCGCTGGCCGCCCGCGCCGTTTCCGGAAGCTCCTCGGGGGCCGGCAACGCCGCCCGGGCCCGG
Organism: Myxococcales bacterium; assembly: GCA_021806645.1. GTDB lineage: Bacteria > Myxococcota > Myxococcia > Myxococcales > Anaeromyxobacteraceae > JADKCZ01. Next base: position 150,174 of record JAJZQX010000005.1, read on the forward strand.
CGCAGCAGCGCCAGCGCCACCGCCACCGGCTCGCGTCCGGCCAGCAGCGCGCGAGCGGTCGCCAGCTCCTCCTCGGCCGCCTCGGCGACCGCGCCAGACACCTCGGTCGCCAGCCGCGCCTCGTCCTGGCGCAGGATCAGGTCGGCGGTCGGCACCGGCGCCCACTCCGGCGTCACCCCCGCCTCGCGCAGCATCCGCTCCAGCTTGTACCGCTCCTGCGGAGAGGCCAGCAGCACCGCCAGCCCCTTCTTGCCGGCCCGGCCGGTGCGGCCGCTCCGGTGCTGCAGCGCCGAGGCGTCCTGGGGCAGGTCGGCGTGGAGCACCAGCTCGATGCCCGGCAGGTCGAGGCCGCGCGCCGCCACGTCGGTGGCCACCAGCACGCGGGCCCGGCCGTCGCGCAGCGACTTCAAGGCCCGCAGCCGCTCCGACTGGGTGAGCTCGCCGGAGATGGCCACCGTCTCGAAGCCGCGCTCGCCCAGCGAGGCGGCGGTGTGGGTGACCGCCTCGCGCCGCGCCCGGAAGACCAGCGCGCTGGCCGGCTCGAGCGCCCGCAGCACGTTGACGATGGCGTGGTCGCGCTCGCGCTGCGCCACGACGTGGGCCCGGTAGGTGATGTCCTCGTGGGCCTGCCTGGGCGGCGTGGCCGTGACCCGCACCGGCTCGCGGGTGTAGGCCCTGGCCAGCTCGACGATCGGCTTCGGCAGCGTGGCCGAGAAGAGGATGGTGCGCCGCCCCGGCGGGGCCGCCTCCAGGATGGTCTCCAGCTCCTCGCGGAAGCCCATGTCGAGCATCTCGTCGGCCTCGTCGAGCACCAGCGCTCCCAGCGCCGAGAGGTCGAGGACGTGGCGGGAGATGTGGTCGACGAGCCGGCCGGGCGTCCCCACCACGACGTGGACGCCGGCCTTGAGGGCCTGGGCCTCGCGCCGCGGGTCGAGGCCGCCGACGCAGGCGGTGACGACGGCGCCGGCCGGGCCGAGCAGCCAGGCCAGCTCGCGCTGCACCTGCACCGCCAGCTCGCGCGTCGGCGCGATCACCAGCGCCAGGGGTGGTCCGCCGCGACCGAAGCCGGGCGCGTCCCCGATCAGCGTCTCGGCCATGACCAGGCCGAAGGCGACGGTCTTGCCCGAGCCGGTGCGCGACGAGACCAGCAGGTCCTTGCCGCGCAGGGCCGGATCGAGCACGGCCGCCTGCACCGGCGTCGGCTCGGCGTAACCGTGGGCGGCCAGCGCGCGCTGCAGCGCGGGATGTGCGGCCAGCGAGGCGAAGTCGGGAGCGCTCACGATCCCCTTGTAGCAGAGCGCGGCCATCCTTGCCGCTTGACCCGCCCCCCCCGCCCCCCGCACCATCCTCCGCCTGTCCAGCGCCGACCCTTACGCCTCGCTCCGCTTCCCCGAGTACCGCGCCTTCCTCGCGGCGATGACCACCATCTTCGTCGCCACGCAGATCCAGAGCGCGGTCCTCGGCTGGCAGGTCTACCTCCTCACCGACGACCCCTTCGCCCTCGGCCTGGTCGGCCTCGCCGAGGCGGTCCCCTTCCTGGCCCTGACGCTGGTGGGTGGCTGGACCGCCGACCGCGCCGATCGGCGCCGCGTCTCGCTCCTGAGCTTCGGCGCCGTCGGCCTCTCGGGGCTCGCCCTCCTGCTCCTCTCGCTGGGCCGGCCCGGCCCCGTCCTCCCGCTCTACGGGGCGCAGGTGCTGGCCGGCGCCGGCCGCGCCTTCTTCCGCCCCGCCTCCGCCGCGCTCGGCAGCGAGCTGGTGCCGCGCCAGCACTACCAGAACGCCGCCACCTGGCGCTCCTCCCTCTTCCACGTCGCCATGGTGCTCGGGCCCGCGCTCGGCGGCGGGCTCATCGCGCTGGGCGGCCCGCGGCTCGCCTACGGCGTGGTGGTGGCGTTCTCCGCCACCGGCCTGTTCCTCATGGCCACCATCGCGCCGCGCCCGCGCCCGGCCGCCGCCGCCGGTTCGATCGGCGCCGGCCTCTCCGAGGGGATCCGCTTCGTCCTCTCGCAGCCGATCCTGCTGGGCGCGCTCAGCCTCGACCTCTTCGCCGTCCTCTTCGGGGGCGCCACCGCCCTGCTCCCCGTCTTCGCCCGCGACATCCTCGGCGTCGGCGAGGTCGGCTTCGGCCTGCTGCGCGCCGCGCCGGCCGTCGGCTCGATCTTCGTGGCGCTGCTGCTGGCGCGCCTGGGGTCGTTCCAGCGTGCCGGGCGCGTGCTGCTCTGGTGCGTGGCCGGCTTCGGCGTGTCCTGGATTGCCTTCGCCCTCTCCCGCTCCTACGCGCTCTCGCTGGCGCTGCTGGTGCTCGGGGGCGCCCTCGACGGCGTCTCGGTGGTGCTGCGAGGCACCCTGGTGCAGCTCTGGACGCCGCAGGAGATGATGGGGCGGGTGGCGGCCGTCAACAGCTTCTTCATCGGCTCCTCCAACGAGCTGGGCGCCTTCGAGAGCGGCCTGGTGGCGCGGCTGCTGGGCGTGGTCCCCTCCGTCGTCTTTGGTGGGGCCATGACGCTGGTGACGGTGGCCGGGGTGGCCTGGCGGGCCCCGGAGCTGCGCCGGCTCCGCCGCCTCGCGCCGGAGAGGGCCGATGGCGACGCGCACGCTGCGTGAGTGGCTGGAGCAGGGGCCGTACACGCTCGCCCTCTCCTCCGGCTTCTTCGGCTTCTTCGCCCACGCCGGCCTGCTCTCGGTGCTGGAGGCGGAGGGGCTGCCCCCAGCCCGCTTCTGCGGCTCCTCGGCCGGCGCCCTGGTGGCCGGCCTCTCCGCCGCCGGGCTGCCGGCGACCGGCATCCGCGAGGCGCTGCTGGTCCTGCGGCGCGAGGACTTCTGGGACCCGCGCCCCGGCCTCGGCCTGCTGCGTGGCGCCCGCTTCCGGCAGAAGCTGGAGGCGCTGCTGCCGGTCCAGACCTTCGCGGCCTGCCCGCGGCCGCTGGCGGTCTCGGCCTGGGACCCGATGGCGCGGAAGACGGTGGTGCTGCGGGAGGGGCCGCTCGCTCCCGCCATCCAGGCCTCGGGCTCCGTCCCCATCCTCTTCCAGCCGGTCCGGCTCGGCGGACGCTGGCTCCTCGACGGTGGCGTCGCGGATCGGCACGGGCTGGCCGGCGCCCCGCCGCTGGGCGCTCCTGGCCAGCCGGCGCCGCGCGTCCTCTACCACCACATCGCCTCGCGCTCGCCGTGGCGCCGCGCCGGCAGCCCGGCGCTCCAGATCCCCGATCGCCCGGGCCTGGTCGCGGTGGCGCTCCACGGCCTCCCCCGGCTCGGCCCCTTCCGGCTGGAGCGCGGCGACGAGGTGCTGGCGCTGGCCGCCGAGGGGACGCGGGCGGCGCTGGGCCGACCGGCGTCAGGCCGCCCGGCGGAGGAGCGCCTCGCTGCTGTAGAGGGCCAGTGACGCCCAGATGCAGCCGAAGGCGATGGCGTGCGCGACGGTGAAGGTCTCGCCGAAGCGCCAGACCGCCAGGGCGAACTGCGTGGTCGGGTTGACGTAGAGTAGCAACCCGACGGTCGCCAGCGCCAGCCGCCGGACGCCCATGGCGAAGAGCAGCAGCGGCACCGCGGTCACCACGCCGGTCAGCGTGAGCAGCGCGGTGGTGCCCGGTGAGGAGCCGAGGTGACTCTCCCCGCGCCAGGCCAGCCACGCCAGCCAGCCGAGCGCCAGCGGCGACAGGACCGCGACCTCGGCCAGCAGCCCGGCGATGGCGTCCACCGCCAGTTGCTTGCGGAGCAGCCCGTAGAGCCCGAAGGTGCCGGCCAGCGTCAGCGCCACCCAGGGCACCTTCCCGACCCAGACCACCAGCCAGAGCACGCCGGCCATGGCCAGCGCCACCGCCACCACCTGCCTGCGGCTGAGCGGCTCGCGCAGGAAGACCACGCCCAGCAGCACCGACACCAGCGGGGTGATGAAGTAGCCGAGGCTCGCCTCCAGCACCCGCCCCGACTGCACCGCCCAGATGTAGACCAGCCAGTTGGTGGAGATGAGGAGCGCGCTCGCGGTGAGCGTCTTCATCGAGCCGGGGCGCCTCAGCTGCAGCAGCGCCGACGGCCAGCGCCGCAGCGCCGTCACCAGCGCCGCCATGAAGAGCGTGCTCCACGCCACCCGGTGGGCCAGCACCTCGGCGGCCGGCACGCCCTGGAGCGCGTGGAAGTAGAGCGGGAAGAGCCCCCAGATCAGGTAGGCGGAGGCCGCGGCGGCCACGCCGGCTGCCTGCTGCCGCTTCGCCAGGGTGGTCATGAGGTGGCTCGGGCTACTCGCCCAGGTAGGCCTTGCGGACCTCGGGCGAGGCCAGCAGCTCCCGGCCGGTGCCGGTCATGACGATCTGGCCGGTCTCCAGCACGTAGCCCCGGTGGGCCAGCTGCAGCGCCTTGTGGGCGTTCTGCTCCACCAGCAGCAGGGAGACCCCGGTGGCGCTCACGTCGCGAAGCACCGCGAAGATGCGCTCCACCACCTGCGGCGCCAGCCCCAGCGACGGCTCGTCGAGGAGCAGCAGCCTGGGACGGCTCATGAGCGCCCTCGCCACCGCCAGCATCTGCTGCTCGCCACCGGAGAGCGTGCCCGACACCTGGGAGCGCCGCTCGGCGAGGATGGGGAAGAGCGCGTACGCCTTCTCGGCGTCGGCCTGGATGCCGGCCAGGTCGCGACGCAGGTAGGCGCCCAGCCGCAGGTTCTCGGAAACGGTCAGGTTGAGGAAGATGCCGCGCCCCTCCGGCCCGTGGGCCATTCCGCGCGCCACCAGCTGGTGTGAGGCGAGCCGGGTCACGTCCTCGCCGCGGAAGCGGATGGTGCCGGTGACGGGGCGCAGCATCTTGGAGATGGCGCGCAGCGTGGTGGTCTTGCCGGCGCCGTTGGCGCCGATGAGCGCCACCACCTCCCCCTCCGGCACCTCCAGCGAGATGCCGCGCAGCGCCTTGATGCCGCCGTAATCGACGCGCAGGTCGCGCACCTCCAGGATGGGGCCGCTCACGGGGAGCCCTCCGGGAGCGGCACCGCGATCTGCTTCTCCTCGAGGTAGGCGTCGCCCAGGTAAGCCTCGATCACCCTGGGGTTGCGCCGCACCTCGGCGGGCGTGCCGGCGGCGATGGTGCAGCCGTGGTCGAGCACCAGCAGCCGCTCCGAGACCCCCATCACCAGCCGCATGTCGTGCTCGATGACCAGGATGGCGATGCCGAAGCGGTCGCGGACGGAGCGGATCAGCTCCATCAGCTCCACCTTCTCGGCGGCGTTCATGCCCGCGGCCGGCTCGTCGAGGCAGAGCAGCTTCGGCCCGGTGGCCAGGGCGCGGGCGATCTCGAGCCGTCGCTGCTCGCCGTAGGGCAGGTTGCGCGACACCTCGTCGCGCCGGTGGCCGAGCCCCATCACCTCCAGGTACTCCTCGGCGCGGGAGAGGATCCGCGCCTCCTCCCGCAGGTGGCGCCCGGTGAGGAAGAGCGCGTCGAAGAAGCCGCTCTCGGCGCGCGCGTGGCAGGCGATGCGGACGTTGTCGAGCGCCGACAGCTCGCGGAAGAGCCGGATGTTCTGGAAGGTGCGGGCCACGCCCCGCGCGCAGATCTGGTGCGGCTTCCGGCCGTTGACGCGGGAGCCGCCGACCCGGACCTCTCCCTCGGTGGGCTGGTAGACGCCGGTGATGGCGTTGAAGGCGGTGGTCTTGCCGGCGCCGTTGGGGCCGATCAGCCCGACCAGCTCGCCCGGCTGCATCACCAGGTCGAAGTCGAGCAGCGCCTTCAAGCCCCCGAACCGCACGGTGACGCCCTCCAGCTCGAGCGTGGCGATGCTCACGGCGCACCCCCCGCGCGCGCCGCGCCGCCGGCGTCCTTCCTGGCGCCGCGCCGCTTGAAGAACGGCAGGTCCCAGAGTTCGTGGGTGCCGAAGATCCCCTGCGGCCGGAGCAGCATGAGGACGATGAGCAGCGCGGCGTAGACCACCATCCGGTAGGCCTGGAACTCGCGCAGCGCCTCGAGGCCGAGGGTGAGGACCACCGCGGAGACCACCGAGCCGGTGATCGAGCCGAGGCCGCCCAGCACGATCATCACCACCACCTCGATGGAGCGGACGAAGGTGAACATCCGCGGCGTGGCCAGCAGGATGGCGTGGGCTATGAGCGCGCCGCCCAGCCCGGCGTAGGCGGCCGAGATGACGAAGGCCCGCACCTTGTAGCCGGTGGTGTCCACCCCCATGGCCTCGGCGGCCACCTCGTCTTCCCGGATGGCGAAGAGCGCCCGCCCCTGCGTGGACACGGAGAGCCGCCGCGCCATCACCACGGTGGCCAGCGCCGAGACCCCGACCCAGACCAGGTTGGTGCGCAGCGGCAGGCCGGAGAGACCGGTGGCCTGCCCCAGCGACTTCATGTTCTCGATCACCGAGCGGATGATCTCGCCGAAGCCGAGGGTGACGATGGCCAGGTAGTCGCCGCGCAGCCGGAGCGATGGCAGCCCCACCAGCACGCCGGCCAGCCCGGCCGCCGCCATGGCCGCCGCCAGCGCCAGGGCGAAGAAGAGCTGGTCGGAGACGGCGGCGGGGAGGAACGACAGCTTGAAGCCCGCCAGCCCCAGCGTGATCTTGGCGGCGGTGTAGGCGCCCACCGCCATGAAGCCGGCATGGCCGAGCGAGAACTGGCCGGTGGCGCCGTTCACCACGTTGAGCGACACCGCCAGGATGACGTTCACGCCCACGGTGACGAGGAGGAGCGTGTAGGCCTGCGAGCCGCTGTACTCCATGGCCCACTGCGCCGAGAGCAGCACCGGGACGCCGACCAGGAAAGGGAGGAACGAGCGGAGCAGCTGCCTCAATGGAGCCACTACACCTTCTCCACGGTGAAGCGGCCGAAGAGCCCGGCGGGGCGGATCAGCAGCACCAGGATCAGCACGGTGAAGGCGATGGCGTCGCGGTAGGAGGAGTCGGTGTAGCCGGCCACGTACTCCTCGGCCAGCCCCAGCACCAGGCCTCCCACCATGGCGCCAGGCACGCTGCCGATGCCGCCCAGCACCGCGGCCACGAAGGCCTTCAGCCCCGCCATCAGGCCGAAGAGCGGCTCGATGCGCGGGCGGGAGACGGCGCTGATGACGGCGGCCGCGGCCGCCAGCGCGCTCCCCAGGATGAAGGTCCAGGAGATGATCCGGTTGACCGGGATCCCCATCAGGCCGGCCACCTCGGAGTCGAAGGAGACTGCGCGCATGGCGGTGCCGAAGCGGGTCCGGTAGACGATGAACTGCAGCCCCAGCATCAGGCCGAGCGCCACCAGCAGGCCGATGATGTCGTAGTTGGAGAGGCTCACGCCCGCCCATTCGTAGCCGACCCGCTCCAGCAGGGCCGGGAAGACTCGCGGACTCGGGCCGGGCGGGAACTCGATGGGCGTGTGGACCAGCGGCGAGAGCTGGAAGCCGAACTCGAGCAGGAAGGAGACGCCGATGGCGGTGATGAGGGCGGTGAGCCGGGCCCGGTGGCGCAGCGGGCGGTAGGCGAACCGCTCGATGACGTAGCCGAGCAGGCCGCAGATGATCATCGCCCCCATGGTGACGATGGTGGCCTTGACGAAGACCTCGCCGGCGCCAGGGGGCGGGTCGGCCCAGGGCGGCCGGACGCCGACCAGTTCCGAGAGGTAGTAGCCGGCGAAGGCCCCCACCATGTAGACGTCGCCGTGCGCGAAGTTGATGAGCTTGAGCACTCCGTAGACCATGGTGTAGCCGAGCGCCACCAGCGCGTAGATGGTCCCGACCGATAGACCGTTGACCAGGTGCTGGAGGAACTCGGTCACGAGGCCCTACGGGTTGACGGTGGCGATGAACCGGGCCTTGTTCTTCTCGATGCCGAGCACCACGGCCGATTTCACCGCGTTGTGGTCGGAGTCGATGGTGATGGTCCCGCCCACGCCCGGGAAGTTCCTGGTGGTGGCGATGGCGTCGCGCACCGCCGGGCCGGAGAGATCGGTGGCGCGCGCCATGGCGGCGAAGGCCACCTGCGCGGCGTCGTAGCCGAGGGCGGCCATCGAGTCGGGGGTCCCACCGAACTTCTCCCGGTAACGTTTCACGAAGTTCTGGATGAGCGGATCGGGGTTCTCGTGGGTGTAGTGGTTGGAGAAGAAGGAGCCGTCGAGCGCGCCCTGGGCGATCTCGTAGAGCTTGGCGGAGTCCCAGCCGTCGCCGCCACCGAGCGGCACCTTGATGCCCAGCTCGCGGGCTTGCCGCGCCACCAGCGCCACGTCGGTGTAGTAGCCGGGGACGTAGATCAGCTCCGGCTTCTTGCCCTTGATGGTGGTGAGCTGGGCCTTGAAGTCCTGGTCGCCGCCCTTGAAGCTCTGGTCGTTGACGATGGTTCCGCCCAGCTCCTCGAACTTCTTCTTGAAGTAGTCGGCCAGCCCGACCGAGTAATCGCTGCCGACGTCGCGCAGGATGGCCACCCGCTCCAGCTTGAGGTTCTCGCGCGCGAACTTGGCCATCACCGTCCCCTGGAAGGGATCGATGAAGCAAACGCGGAAGACGTAGGGGCGGGTCTTGTCGCCGTCCTTGGTGACCCGGGGGTTGGTCGAGGTGGGGGTGATCTGCGGCACCTGGTTGGCGTCGGCGATGGGCGCCATGGCCAGCGACCGGCTCGAGGCCACCTCGCCGAGGAGGACGGTCACCTTGTCCTGGGTGATGAGCCGGGTGGCGGCCACGGCCGCCTCTTCCGGCTTCCCCTGGTCGTCGTAGGTCTTCACCACGACCCGCTTCCCCTTGATGCCGCCCCGGGCGTTGATCTCCTCGACGGCCAGCCGGATGCCGTTCTCGGTCGAGGTGCCGAAGGAGGCCTCGGCGCCGGTCAGCGAGCCGACGTGACCGATCAGGATGGTGTCACTGGCCGACTTCTTCTGACAGGCGGCGGCGACGATCGCCAGGGTGGTCAGCACGGCAGCACGAACGAGTCGCATGGCAACCTCCATCGGATGGGGAGCGGCGGCGGGGCCGGATCGGGGCATCAAAGCGCAGCGCCGGGGAAACGTCGAGGCGAAAGGCGGCAACCGGTGCGCCGGCGCCACGGGACGCTCACGAAACGAAGTCCTGCGCCCGGATGCCGAATCGCTTCATCTTGAGGTGCAGGGTCTTGTAGTCGGTGTCGAGCGCCCGCGCCGCCCGGCTCTTGTTGCCGCGCACCGCGCGCAGGGCCTCGCAGATGGCGTGCCGCTCGGCGGCCTCGGCGGCCTCGGCGGCGACCTCGCGCAGGGAGAGGCCGGCCGGCACCGCACCGGCGAGGTGCCGTGCCGCGGCGGGACCCTTCAAGACCTCCCGCACCACGTCGCCGCCGATCATGAGGTCCTTGGTCTTGAGCACCGCCTGCCGGATGGCGTTGTGGAGCTCGCGCACGTTCCCGGGCCATGGGTGGGCCCCCAGCAGCTCGAGGGCGCCCGGCACGATCTGCTGGACCGGCCGCCGCAGCTCGACGCTCGCCTCCGCCAGGAAGCGGTGCGCCAGGTACGGGATGTCCACCGGCCGGTCCCTCAGCGCCGGGATGGAGATGGTGTACTGGGCCAGCCGGAAGTACAGGTCGGCCCTGAACTGCCCCTCGGCGACGCGCGACTGCAGGTCGTTGTTGGTGGCGGCCACGAAGCGGACGTCGAGCACCGCCGACCGGTCGGCGCCCACCGGCTGCACCTGCCTCGACTCGAGGACGCGCAGGAGCTTGGCCTGCAGGTTCATGGGCAGGTTCCCGACCTCGTCCAGGAAGAAGGTGCCGCCCTGGGCGAGCTGGAAGCGCCCCTGCTTCTTGCGCTCGGCGCCGGTGAACGCCCCCTTCTCGTGGCCGAAGAGCTCGGACTCGAGCAGCTGCTCGGGGATCGCCCCGCAGTCGATGGCGACGAACGGCCTGGCGCGCCGCTCGCTCTCGCGGTGGATGGCCTGCGCCACCAGCTCCTTGCCGCTGCCGGTCTCGCCGGCGACCAGCACGGTGAAGCCGGTCTCCGCCACGGTCCGCACCTGCTCGACCAGCTCCATGACCTGCGGGCTCGGACCCATCTGCGAGGCCAGGCCGCCGCCGGCGCCGAGCCGCCGCCGCAGGTCCTCCACCTCCAGCTGCAGCGCGCGGGTCTGGAGCGCGCGGCGGACCACCGCGACCACCTCGTCGTTGACGAACGGCTTGGTGAGGTAGTCGAAGGCGCCGAGCTGCGTGGCCCGCACGGCGGTCTTCACGTCCTTGTGTCCCGTCAGCATCACCACCGGCAGGGCGGGGAGTTCCTGCTTGAGCCTGGCCAGCACGTCCAGCCCGTCGATCCCCGGCATGCGGAGATCGAGGAGGAGGATGTCGGGGGGATCCTGGAGCGCCAGGTCGATGCCCGACTGGCCGTCAAGCGCCGCCACCACCTCCATGCCCTCGGCCCGGAAGATCGCCTTGATCAACCGACAGTTGGAGTCGTCGTCGTCGATGATGAGGAGGGTGTCGCTCATGGTCGTGGGGCTATGGCGACTGTACCATGACTATGGCGTACGAACCTTAGCCCCACCGGGTACGCCCTGGGACGATCGTTGTTTTCACGGATGTTTTGGCGATGCGGCGCTGGGCATGGAAGCGGCAGTACCCAGCTCATCCAGACGAGTGGCACACCAACGCAGCCCAAGGAGCATCCGTGAACCTGAACAAGAAGCTCGGACTTTCCGCGATCGGGGCCGCCGCCCTCATGTTCTCCCTCACTGCCTGCGGAGCCGACACCTCCGGCGCCGCCCCGCAGGATGGCAGCGTCTCGCCGCCGGACGCCATGATGAGCAGCAGCCGCCAGGAGGGCCCCAAAGCCCACCACAAGAACATGCGCGGCACGTCCGCGGTCCGGCTCGGCGCCGCCGGCATCTTCACCATCCTGAGCAAGAGCGGCATCACCGACGTGTACGCCTCCGCCATCACCGGGAACGTGGGCACCAGCCCGATCACCGGCGCGGCGCTCCTGCTCACCTGCGGCGAAGTGACGGGGACCATCTACGTCGTCGATGCCGCCGGGCCCCTGCCCTGCGCCGTCAATGACGCCACCACGCTGACCGCGGCGGTGGGCGACATGGAGACCGCCTACCTCGAGGCCGAGGGGCGCACCTCCCCCAACTTCACCGAGCTGGGCGCCGGCGAGATCGGCGGGCTCACGCTGGTTCCCGGTCTCTACAAGTGGGGCACCGGCGTGCTGATCTCGTCGGACGTCACGCTCTCCGGTGGTCCGCGCGACGTCTGGGTCTTCCAGGTGGCGGGCACGCTCGACCAGGCGAGCGCCACCCGGGTGACGCTGGCCGGTGGCGCGCTGGCCAAGAACGTCTTCTGGCAGGTCGCCGGCGCGGTGACCATCGGCACCACCGCTCACTTCGAGGGCGTGGTGCTGGCCAAGACGCTGATCGCCGTGAACACCGGCGCCTCGGTCAACGGCCGGCTCCTGGCGCAGACCGCGGTCACGCTCCAGATGAACGCGGTCACGCAGCCGGCTCGCTAGCGCGCGGCCCGGCACGCCTGCCGCGAAGAGACCGTGCGTCCTTCGCGGCAGGCCTTTCCTTCTCAGGCTTCTTCCCCTTCACGTGAACAAGAGGGCTTCCAACATGAGCTTCCAGGATGGGCAGGACGTGGTGATGGACGTGTGGGCCACGACGGCGAGCGAGCGCTCCGTGGAGGTGCGGGGCGACCGACCACGGCGGGAGTTCCTCGGCGATGGGTCGACCTGGCGGGGTGGCTGGGTGGCCCGGAGCCTGGCCGACTTGCGGCGAGAGACCGTCGTGGCCGAGCCGGAGGTGTCACCGATGTACGGGACACCCGAGGCGCACGACGACGACTGAGGTGCAGGGTGGTCCGGCGCCTGAAGGCTTGCCGGAAACCACCGTGCCGGATGGATGGGAGGAAGCCGTGATCGAATCGGGTGATGTCCTGAAGGCCAGGCTCCTGATCGTGGACGATCAGGTCGCCAACATCCGCCTGCTCGAGAAGCTGCTGCGCGGGGCAGGCTACGTCTCGGTGGCCACCACGCTCGACCCGCGCCAGGTCTGCGAGGCCCACCGCAAGAACCGCTACGACCTGATCCTGCTCGACCTCCAGATGCCGGTCATGGACGGGTTCGAGGTGATGGCGGGGCTGAAGGAGATCGAGAAGGGTGCTTCACTCCCCGTCCTGGTGGTCACCGTGCAGCCGAGCTACCGGCTCCGCGCGCTCCGGGCCGGGGCTAGGGACTTCCTGAGCAAGCCCTTCGAGCTCGCCGAGGTGCTCAAGCGCGTCCGCCACATGCTGGAGATCAGCCTCTTCGCCAGCGGGTCATGGCCGGCGTTGCTGCACTGACGCTCAGGCGGCGTAGGCCGTGAGTGGTGCGGCGCCTGCCCAGGCCGTCCATCACCTGGAATAACGCCGACTGGTGCTTCCCGTGCCCCTTCGACCGCTGCGGCTTCGCGCGCGCCTTGGAGCGCTTCCGCAGCGCGTGCCAGAGGTCGTGGTCCGACTGTAGCCCCATCCAGAGTTCGGGCGACGTGTCGAGCGCCTCCGCCAGCAGGATGGCCGTCTCGGCCGTGACGCCGCGCTTCCCGTTGACGATGGTGTTGACCCGCTGGATCGGCACGCCCATGCGCGCCGCCAGCTCGACCTGGGTGAGGCCGCGCGGCTTGAGGTACTCCTCCAGCAGCATCTCGCCGGGCGGAGTCGGGGGGCGGTTCTTGGGCCGTCGCATCACTTGTTGGCGAGCAGCTTCTCGAGGCTCTCGACCAGCGGCGGCAGGTCTTCACGGGCCGTCTTCCAGAGCGTCTCGTTCGTCACGCCGAAGTACTCGTGGACGACGACGTTCCGCATGGCGCGCATCTCGGCCCAGGGGATCTCCGGGTTGGCCGCCATGACCTCCTTGGGCACGTGCTTCACGGCTTCGCCGATGATTCCGAAGCAGCGGGACACGGCGTCGAGCGTGAGGTCGTCCGAGATGAACGCGGCGACGTCCTTGCCTTCGACGTAGCGTGCGACGCGACCTGCCGCTTCGAGGATGTCCTCGATGCGAAGGCGCCACTCCCTAGGTGGCACGGACGGCCTCGGCAAAGATACGCTCCCGCAGCTGCCGCTTCACGGCGTCGCGCATGACCAGGTCGACCTTGGAGCCGAGTAGCTCCTCGATCCGGCGCTGGACGCGGAAGAAGTGGAAGAGGCCGATGGGCCTGTCGAAGTCGACGAGCAGGTCGACGTCGCTGTCCGGGCCAGACTCCCCGCGAGCGACCGAGCCGAACAGGTCGAGCGAGCGCACACCCAGGCCGGCGAGCTCGGCTCGCGCTCCGGCAAGGCGCTGAAGGACCTGATCGCGGGTCATGAGCGGATTCTAGGCCCTGCCACCGACGGTGACCAGCGGACCACCATCGGGGCACACGGAGGGCCGCGGACCAGACACCAAGAAGAAACCCCCGGCAACTCTGAGAGTTACCGGGGGCAAGATGGAGCGGGAAAACGGATTTGAACCGTCGACCCTCGCCTTGGCAAGGCGATGCTCTACCGCTGAGCTATTCCCGCATCGAGGTCGCGAGGGGCGGTTTATAGAGGGGTGCCGCCGGGGGTGTCAAGGCCCTTGGGCCGGCCGGTAGACCGCCTTCAGGAAGTCGGAGAAGTAGACCCACGCCGACCAGACCGAGAAGACCACCGAGAGGTAGAGCAGCATGGTGCCGACCTTGTTGGCGTCGTACTCGATCGTCGCGAACCCGAAGTTGATGGGGTAGGCGTAGTGCAGCAACAGGAAGGTGATCCCGATCAGCTGGAAGATGGTCTTGGTCTTCCCCTCCTGCCCGGCGGCGATGACGATCCCCTCGCTCATGGCGATGGTCCGCAGGCCGCTGACGATGAACTCGCGCGCCATGACGACGATCACCACCCAGGCGGCCACCCGCCCGAGGTGGACCAGCATCACCAGCGCCGCCATCACCACCAGCTTGTCGGCCAGCGGATCTAGGAACTTGCCGATCACCGTCACCAGCCCGCGCCGCCGCGCCACCCATCCGTCGAGGAAGTCGGTGGCGCCGGTGAAGGCGAAGAGCAGCGCGGCGATGAAGCTGGCCCGGCGCGACTCGTAGTATGTGAACCAGAGGATCACCGGGATCATCGCCATGCGCCCCGCGGTGATGGCGTTGGGGAGGTTGAGGGCCTCCCCCCGCAGCGAGCGGGCCCTCACGCCGCGTCCCCGTGCCGCGCCGCGGGGCCGGGATCGACCAGCACCCGCCCCTCGCCGCTGATCTCCACGGCCTCGCCCTCGGCGCCTCCGGCGAAGAGCGGCGCGATGCGCGGCGTGAGCGCGCCGGTCCAGCCCACCAGCGAGGCCAGCGGCACGTGCACCGGCGAGGCCTGCTTCACCTCGACCGCCACCGGCTCGCCGCGCGTCACCAGCACCAGCCGCCCGCGGCCGCGCAGGTGGACGAGGTCGAGCCCGCCCGACGGCGAGGGCAGCCGCCCGTTCTCGAACGTCACCTGCTCCTGGAACCCGAAGACCACCGCCTCGCGGAAGTAGCCGGCCTCGCCGCCCAGCTCGAGCACCGTGAAGCGGCGGCCGGCGGCGCGCAGCACCACCAGCCCGTCGCCCACCAGCCGGTGCATCTGCTCGGGTGGCTCGCCGAACGGCTTGTCGGTGGCCCGGCCGCGGAACCGCTTCACCTCACCGGCGAAGGCCAGCTCGCCGCGCCAGGCGGCCAGGCCGGCCAGCCGGCAGAGCAGCTCGCCGTGGACGTTCACCGTGAGGGTGGCCCCCTCGGCGACGAAGACCTGCCCGGCAGGCCCCTGGACCGCGCGCGCGGCGGCGAAGCCGGCCAGCGTGGGCATGGCGGCCGAATCGGGAAGCCGCGGCATGGTCGGCAGCTGCGCCAGGTCGGGCGGGGCGCTGGCCTCCGGTGGCGCCGTCGCCACCGGCTCGGTGAGGGTGACCGCGGCGGCCTCGAGCGGCGGCTCGGCCGGCGCCGCCGGAGGCTCCTCGGCCACCGCCTGGAAGTCCAGGTCGGGCTCCGGTACCTGCGTGGCGGCCAGCTCCGGTGCCGAGGCCAGCTCGACCCGCTGGTCGTCCGGCTGCGGGGGCGGCTCCCAGGCGGGCGCCGGCTCGGTGGGGGCCGGCCCGGCGGGCACCGGCGGCGCCGCCAGCAACTCGTCGCAGCGGCCCACCATCTGCTCGCTGCCGGCCCGCTGGAAGTACTGGCGCGCCTGGCCCGGCTGCCCCATCTCCAGCCACGCCAGCCCCAGGTAGCCCGCCGCCTTGCGGTGGTCGGGGTTGAGATCGAGCGCGATCCGGAGCTGCTTGATCGCCTCCTCGTACTGCCGTGCCTTGAGCCAGGCCAGCCCGAGGTTGACCCGCGCGCCCGGCTCCACCGGGTTGTCGTCCACCAGCCGTTGCCAGGCGATGGCGGCGTCGTCGTAGCGGGCCAGCCGGTAGAAGACCTGGCCGAGCAACCCGAGCACCTGCGGGTCGCGCGAGCGGATGGCCAGCGCGTCCTCCAGCGCCTCCCGCGCCGGCTCGAGGTCTCCGCGCGCCGCGCCCTCGCCGCCCCGCGCCAGCAGCCGCTGGAACTCCTGGTCGAGCGCGGACCCGGCTACGTCGGTGGCCATGCGGTCACCGCCCTGCCTTGTAGGCCCGGTAGAGCGCTACGACCTTGCGGACGTACTCCCTGGTCTCCGGGATGTTCGGCACCGTACCGCCGGCGCGGCGCACCGCATCGGGCCCGGCGTTGTAGGCGGCCAGGGTCCGGATGATGTCGCCGGCGTACTGGTTGGCCAGCAGCCGCAGGTAGCGCGAGCCGCCCTCGATGTTCTGGGCCGGGTCCCAGGCGTCGGACACGTAGAGGTCGCGCGCCGTGCCCGGCATCAACTGCATCAGCCCCATCGCGCCCTTGTCGGAGAGCGCGCGCGGGTCGAAGTTGGACTCGACCGCCATGACCGCGAGGATGAGCGCCTGGGGCAGCTTGTACTTGGCCGAGGCGGTGCGGATGTGGTCGAGGTACGGTCCAGGCCGGCCGGCTGCCGGAAGCTGGCGGCTCTCCGGCCCTCCACGCGGGGCCGCCTGGCTCCGGTAGAGCCCCGCCACCTCCTTGGTGCGCCGGAGCTGCCGGTAGCGCGAGTCGCTGGGCGTGTTGGTGAAGTGGATGACGCCGTCCTGGTCGACGTACGAGTAGACGTCGCCCGCCCCCGCCGCGAGCGGCGCGGCGAGCAGGCAGAGGGCCAGGAAGCGGGCAGTGGTAGACGGCCACCCCATGATGGCTGAACGTAGCAGGGCGGCACCGGCCCAGACAACTTTACCTCCCCTGTCGTGCTACATCTTCAGGATGAGCGCGCTCCCCCCCCGCGAGCATGTCGACTTCCTGGTCCTCGGCGGCGGCGTCGCCGGCCTCTCCTTCGCCCTCGAGGTCGCCGGCCATGGATCGGTGCTGGTCCTGACCAAGCGTCAACGGTCGGAGGGCTCCACCCAGTACGCGCAGGGCGGCATCGCCAGCGTCCTCGGCACCGACGACCAGTTCGAGCTGCACGTCGAGGACACGCTGGTGGCGGGCGCCGGCCTCTGCAACCGGGAGGCGGTCGAGGTGACCGTGCGCGAGGGGCCCGAGCGCATTCGCTGGCTCCTCTCCCTGGGCGTCGAGTTCGACCGGGGGGCGGCCGGCCTCCACCTCACCCGTGAGGGCGGCCATTCGCGCCGCCGCATCGCCCACGCCAAGGACGCCACCGGCCGCGAGGTGGAGCGCGCCCTGCTGGCCGCCTGCGACGCGCGCGGCATCCGCATCGTCGAGGACGCCGTGGCGGTGGACCTGATCACCAGCGGCAAGATCGGGCTGGGCGGCCCCAGCCGCGCGCTGGGCGCCTACGTGCTCTCGCGCGACACCGGCGCCATCTCCAGCGTCTCGGCCGGGGTCACGGTGCTGGCCACCGGCGGCGCCGGCAAGGTCTACCTCTACACCACCAGCCCGGACGTCGGGACCGGCGACGGCGTGGCCATGGCGTGGCGGGCCGGCGCCTCCATCGCCAACATGGAATTCTACCAGTTCCACCCCACCGGCCTGTACCACCCGCAGGCCAAGAGCTTCCTCATCTCCGAGGCCCTGCGCGGCGAGGGCGGCATCCTGCGCAACGCCGCCGGCGAGGCCTTCATGGCGCGCTACGACCCGCGCAAGGAGCTGGCTCCGCGCGACATCGTGGCCCGCTCCATCGACGCCGAGATCAAGCGGCGCGGCGACGACTGCGCCTTCCTCGACATGACGCACCTGCCGAAGGCGTTCCTGCTCGAGCACTTCCCCTACATCCACGCCACCATCAAGGAGTTCGGCGTGGACATGACGGTGCAGCCCATCCCGGTGGTGCCGGTGGCCCACTACATGTGCGGCGGCGTGGTCACCGACCTGATGGGGCGGACCACCCTCCCCGGCCTGTTCGCCATCGGCGAGGTCTCCTGCACCGGCCTGCACGGCGCCAACCGGCTGGCCTCCAACTCGCTGCTGGAGGGGCTGGTCTTCGGCCGCCGCGCCGCCATCCGCGCGGCCGACAGCCTCTCCGACACCACCGGCCCGACGCCGCCCATCCCCGACTGGAACCCGGGGGACGCACTGGCGCCCGACGAGGGGGTGGTGGTGGCGCACAACTGGGACGAGGTCCGCCGCACCATGTGGAACTACGTCGGCATCGTCCGGACCCAGAAGCGGCTGGAGCGGGCCCGCACCCGCGTCTCCAACCTGCGCACCGAGATCCGCGAGTACTACTGGAAGTACCAGGTGACGCCAGACCTGGTGGAGCTGCGCAACCTGGCCGACGTGGCCATGCTGGTGGTCGAGTGCGCGCGCCGCCGCAAGGAGTCGCGCGGGCTCCACTACGTGCTCGACTACCCCGCCACCGACGAGCGCCAGCGGCGCGACACGGTGATGACGCTGGGCGACCTCGAGGACGCGCGCTGAGCCTGGGGCCGGGCCCTACGGGGCCAGGCGCGGCGTGAAGGTCCGCTCGCCGTCGGGGCCGAAGTCGAGCACCAGCGCTCCGAGACCGCTGGAGATGCGGAGCGTGAACGGCCGCCCCTCCAGCGGCGCCCCGGTCCACTTGAAGCGCACCCGGTAGACCACCTCGAACGGATCGACGTACGGGAAGAGCTGCCGGATGGTGGCGTCGGTGGGGAACCCGACGATCTCCGACGCCGGCTCGCGGGTCTCGCCGTCGTCGAGTTCCAGGTGCCAGATGCTCCTCGACGCGTCGAGGTCGTTGGCGCGCCGATCGGCGGTGTAGAAGGCGACCAGGAACTCCTCGCCCAGCAGCGCGTCGGACCGGCCGATGGCCACCGCCTCCTCGGTCTCGGTCGCGTTCTTCCCCTCCCATTCGGCCTGCCTCCGCACCCCCGCCTCCCTGACCCGGGGCGAGAACCAGGTGGCCGAGGCGTTGGCCCGGTGGACGAAGCCGTCGTAGAGCGAGATCCGACGGGAGGCGGCGTCGCGGAGCAGCGCCCACTCGCCGGCCTCGGGGCCGGGCACCGGGGCCCGGCGGAGCGGAACGCCCGAGGCACAGCCCGCGATGAGGAGCAGCAGCGTGGAGGCGGCGGCGGCGCGGGTCATGGCAGGAAGTCCTGGCGCGTGAAGAGCGAGCGGAGCGGGACGCCGCTGGCCTCGATGGCCTCGCGCCCGCCCTCCATCCGATCGACCAGCGCGAGGCAGGCCACCACCTCGAGCCGTTCGGCGCGGCACCGCTCGATGGCCTTGAGCGCCGACCCACCGGTGGTCACCACGTCCTCGAGCACGATGACGCGGCTGCCGTCGGGGATGGTGGTGCGCCCCTCGATCCACTGGCCGGTGCCGTGCCCCTTCGGCTCCTTGCGGACGATGAAGGCGTCCACCGGGTGGCCCTCCAGGAAGCTGGTGAGGGCGATGGCGCTGGCGATCGGGTCGGCGCCGAGGGTCAGGCCCCCCACGCCACGCACCAGCGGCTGCACGGCGAGCACCTCGGCCAGCAGGCAGCGGCCCACCAGGACGTGCCCCTCGGCGGTGAGCGCGGCCCGCTTGCAGTCGATGTAGAAGTCGCTCTCCTTCCCCGAGGCCAGGGTCACCTTGCGCCGCTCGAAGGAGAGGCGGCGCAGCAGCTCCAGCAGGCGGGCGCGGTCGGTCGGCGGGTTCATCGGCGTGCTCCGGCGAGGAAGGCATGCAGCTCGGCGAGATAGCGGAGCTGTTCGACGATCTGTCGCCGCCCATGTTCGGACAGGTCGGCCCAGGCGTCCACCGCCAGGTCGAGATCCTGGCTCACCGACCAGAGGGCGCTGGCCAATGACTCCGCCAGCTGCTCCGGGGTGACCTCTTCGGGCCCCTCCTCGGTCGCCTGCTCGGGCTCCTTCGCGGGACCCTCCTCTGCGGCCGCCACGCCGGCGGCGTCCTGCGCGGCGGCGTCGGGCGCCTCGGGCTGCGGCGGTCCGGCCGGTCCACCCCGCAGGAAGGCGAGGAAGCGCTCTCGCAGCTCCGGCGCCACCGGCGCGCGGACCAGCGCCTCGTCCAGCAGCTCCTCGGCCCACGGCGCCAGGCCGAGCCCGGCCAGCCGAGCCCGCAGCGAGTCGAGCTCGTCCATCGACAACGGCTCTCCCAGCAGCGCGTCGGCCAGCGCCATCGACCAGGCGTCGTCGTCGTCGAGCGCGGCGTGGACCCGGGCCAGCACCCGGCCGCGGGCCAGCAGCTTCACGGCCGCCAGCCGGCGGAAGCCGACCACCGCCTGGTAGCGCACGCCGGTCTCGGCGGTGCCGACCCCCGGCACGACTCCGGGGAGCGGACGAAGCTCGACGGGGGCGAGCTGGCCGAGCCGGGCGATCGAGCCGGCCAGCAGCGCGACGTCACCCACCGGCCGGAGGCGGAAGGTGGCGTCGGCGGAGATGGCCGCCAGCGAAACGAACTCGACGACACCCGTGGCGTGGGCCGGTGCCGTGGTGCGCGGGACGAGCTCCACGGTGCCAGTGCCCCGGCCCTACTTCTTGGTCTTGACGATGACCTTGCGCTTGACCGAGCCCATGGCCACCGGCGCCGGCGGGGTGGACGGGCGGACCGGCTGGGCCGATGGGCGGACCGGCTGGGTGGCGGGCGCCTCGGCCTTCTTCGCCTCGCTCCGCTGCGGGGCGCGGGCCGGCGCCGACGGACGGAGGCTGGGGCGAGCCGGGAGCGCGCTGCGGGCCGTGGCCCCCTGCACGCGCCGCTCGGTGCCGACGTCCACCTCGCCCATGTCGATGCGGCCGCGGAAGCTGGCGCCGTCCACGATGATCACCCGCGGCGCGGCGATGTCGCCGACCATCCGGCCTTCCTTGGTGATCTCGACCGACTCGGTGGCGGTCACGTTGCCGACCACGATGCCGGCGATGATGCAGTTCTTGACCTGCACCTCCGCCTTGACCATGCCGGTCGGTTCGACCACGAGGGTGCGGGTGAGGGTCAGCGTCCCCTCGACGCGGCCGCGGACCGTCAGGTCCTCGTCGCCCGTGAGGCTGCCGCTGATGAGGATCGACTCGCCGATGATGGTGGTGCCGTCAGTGGTGGCCATGGCTCACTTCCCCTTCGCTTCCTTGACGTCCATGTCCACGTTGCCCTTGAAGACCGCGCCGTCGGCGATGAGGATGCGCGGCGAGCGGATGTCGCCGACGACCTTGCAGTCGGCCTTGAGCTCGACCTTGTCGCTGGCGGCGATGTTGCCGGTCACCTGCCCCGACACCTCGACGTTGGCCGTCTCGATGTCGGCCTCGATCACCCCCGAGGCCTCGACATAGAGGCTCTCCTTCAAGGCGATGCGCCCTTTCACCGTGCCCTGGATGACCAGGTCCTCGTCACCCGAGATCTCGCCGTCGATGACGATCGAACTCCCGATGACGGTGTGCGCGCCGCTGCGGGGCGCGCCCGCCTTTTCGATACCTGCCATGGCCTTGGACTCCTCCAGGACTGCTTGGGCCCGGTGGCGAAGGCGCGACACGCGCCAGGGAGTCGCCGAACCAGGGGGAACTCTTCGAGGATACGGGGCAGCTTGGCGCGGCGTCAACGCCAATCACCCTGCCCTCGCCGAGAGCCACGCCACCGCGTCGCCGAGCGGCCGCTCCCGCCCGGCCTCGTTGAAGAGCTCGTGGCGGAACCCCTCGTAGATCAGCAGCTTCTTGTCCTCGGCGCCGGCCGCCTCGAAGAAGCGTCGGCTCTCGGCGACGTCGCTGATCCGGTCGTCCCCTCCGGCGAGCAGCAGCAGCGGGGCGGTGAACCGGGGCGCGGCGGCCCGCAGCTCCCGCTGCGCGGCGACCGAGGCGGTGAACCAGCGCGCCGTGGTGGCGGTGCCGCGGAGCGGGTCGCGGGCGATCCAGGCCTGCAGCTCGGGGTCGCTGGTTAGGGCGCCGGCCTCCACCCGGGCCGGGAGCCTGAGCCGCGGAAAGGCGCGGCCGAGCAGCCTCGCCTTCCGCCGGTTGCGGGGCGGGGCGTCGGGGCCGAACCCGAAGAGCGGCGAGGCGAAGACGAAGCCGTCTACCACGCCGGGGCGAACCAGCGCCCAGCGAGCCGCGATCAGCCCACCCTCCCCGTGGCCCACCACGAAGAGCCGGCCGGGCGTGGCGGCCCGCTGCGCGTGCAGGAAGGCCTCGGCGTCGGAGAGGTAGTCGGTGAAGGAGTCGATCGACCAGCGGCGGCCGTCCGACTGGCCGTGGCCGCGCAGGTCCACCAGCGCCACCGAGAAGCCGGCCCGGACCAGCGTGCCGGCCAGCGCCGGGTAGCGCCCCGAGTGATCGCCACCGCCGTGGAGGACCGCCACCGTGGCGCGTGGCGAGGCGGGCCGGTACCGCTGCCAGTAGAGCCGGGTGTGGTCGCCGGAGTTGAGGAACCCTTCGTCGTGGGTGGCCTCGGACGCGGTGGGGAACGGGGGAACGCTCATCCTGGACCGAACCTAGGGGCGGAATGGGGAAGCGTCAACCGCGGGTGATCGGGCGGAGCGCCAAGGGCGCGCCCGACGCGGGTTGCGTTGGCGACGCCGCGCCACCGGACTCCACCCTCAACGCGCCACCGGCTCGCTGCCGGGGGCGGCCGCGCCGGAGAGCTTCCGCTCCAGCGAGGCACGGAGCCGGAGCTGCTCCGCCGGCGGCTCGTCGCCGAAGCTGCCCAGCGCGCGGTGCCAGGCGGCCACGGCGTCGGTGGTGCGCCCGGCGGCCCGGTAGGCGTCGCCGAGGTGCTCGAGCACCGCGGGATCCGGCCCGACCAGCCTTGCGGCCTGCTCCAGCAACTCGACGGCGCGGGGGAGGTCCCCCTTGCGAAGCATCAGCCAGCCGAGCGAGTCGACGATGTGGCCGGTGCGCGGCGCCGCCCGCAGGGCCCGGCGCAGGAGCGCCTCGGCCTCGTCGAGCCGCACCCCCTGCTCGGCGTACCTGTAGCCGATGAAGTTGAGCGCCTCGGCGTTGTCCGGGTCGAGGGCCAGCAGCGCCCGCATCTGCTCCACCCCCTCGTCCGGCCGGCCGGCGCTGGCCAGCGCCGCGCCGAGCGCGTAGCGGAGCGCCGGCTCGGTGGGCTGGGCCTCGACGGCGCGCTTCAGCCCGGCCACGGCGTCGGCGGCGCGGCCCGTTCGCACCAGCGCGTCGGCCAGCGCCTGGTCGATCTCCAGCAGCGCCGCCTGGTCGCCGAGCCGGGCCCGGTCGGCGCGCAGGTCGGCGAGCTGCGCGACCGCCTCTTCGGCTCGCCCCGTGCGGATCAGCACGCCGGCCCGCAGCGTCACCAGCCGCGGCTCGCCGGGGCGCGCCGCCAGCGGCGGCGCCAGCGCGGCGAGCGCCTCCTGGTACCGGCCGGCGCGCGAGAGGGCGTAGGCCATGGTGGCCCGCGCCGTGAACCAGAGCGCCCCGGCGCCGGGAGAGACCTCGCCGAGCACGGCGGCCGACTCCCGCCAGCGGCGCAGCTCCTGGAGCGCCAGCCCGGCCACCAGGCGCAGCCGCGCCTCTCCGGGCGCCGCCGCCAACCCCTCCCTCGCCAGCCGCAGGGCCTCCTCGGGCCGGCGCGCCTCGAGCCACTCGATGGCGACCCGGAGCCGCGGCTCCGGCCCCTCGCCCGCCGCGCGCAGGTGGCGCCGGAACCACTCCTGGCCGGCGGCCGGATCGTCCTCGAGCAGCGCCAGGCGGCCCAGCCCGAGCAGCGCGTCGGCGTTCTCCGGGTCGAGCCGCAGCAGCGCGGCCCAGTCGGCGCGCGCCTCGGCCCGCTTGCGGAGCCGCTCGTCCAGCTGCGCCAGCAGCCGCCAGCCCTCGACGTCACCGCGATCCAGCTCGACGGCGCGCCGCAGCGGCCGCTCCGCGCGGGCCGCCTGGCGCCGCTCCAGCAGGACTTGCCCCAGCTCACGGAAGCCCCCGCCATCGGAGCCGACCGCGGCCACCGCCGCCTCCAGCGTCACCTCGGCCCCGTCGAGGTCGCCCGCCTCCACCTGGAGGTCCGCCGCCAGCCGCCAGGCCTCGGGGTCGCCGCGCTCGCCGCCGGCCGCTCGCGCCGCCTCGGCGGCCATGGCGGCGCGAAGCTCGGCCAGCGCCGGCTCGACCTGGCGCCGGGCCGCCAGGATCCGGCCGAGCAGCAGGTGCGCCGACGCCGCCGCCCGACCGTCGCCGTCGCAGGCGAGCGCCCGCCTCGCCTCGGCCTCGGCGGCGTCGATCCGGCCGGCGGCCGCCAGCGCCTCGGCGTGCGCCGCCAGCAGCTCGGCGTTGCCTTCGTCGAAGGCCAGGGCGAGCTCCAGCTCCTCGGCCTCCCGCTCGTGGTCCCCCCGCTGGCCGGCCAGCCGGGCCGCGAGATAGTGCGAGACGGCCCCTGGCGAGCGGAAGCCGTCGTGGCCGGTGGGGCAGGCCGAGGCCTCGGCCCGAGGGGCGGCCCTGGCCACCGCGGCGAGGGCCGCCAGGCCGAAGGCGGCGACGAGCTTCATGGAGCGGGCGCTGCTCACAAGAAGAAGCTTAGGCACCTCGGTCATGATAAATCGACCGGCATGGCCCCGCCCACCTTCCTCCTCGCCGCGGCCCAGATGACCTCCACTACCGACCGGTCTCGCAACCTCGAGACCGCGGTCCGGCTCGTCGAGGAGGCGGCCGATCTCGGCGCCCGCCTGGTCGGGCTTCCCGAGAACTTCTCCTACATGGGGCCGCAGGAGGGGCTGCTAGAAGGAGCGGAGACGCTGGAGGGGCCGACGCTGGGGGTCGTCCGCGAGGTGGCCCGCCGGCGCGGCGTCCACGTCATCGCCGGCTCGATCGCCGAGAAGGTGGCCGACCCGAAGAGGACCGCCAACACCTGCGCGCTCATCGCCGACGACGGCTCGGTGGTGGCGGCCTACCGGAAGATCCACCTCTTCGACGTGAACATCCCCGACGGCGCGCGCTACGCGGAGTCGGAGGTGGTGGCGGCCGGGGACCAGGCCATCATCGCGCCGACGGCGCTCGGCCGGATCGGCCTCACCATCTGCTACGACCTGCGCTTCCCCGAGCTCTACCGGAAGCTGGCCGGCCTCGGCGCGCAGATCCTCTCCATCCCCGCCGCCTTCACCCTCTTCACCGGCAAGGACCACTGGGAGGTGCTGATCCGTGCCCGCGCCATCGAGAACCTGGCCTACGTGCTGGCGCCGGCGCAGGTCGGGAACCACTCCGCCAAGCGCCAGACCTTCGGCAACGCCATGGTGGTCGATCCGTGGGGCGTGGTGCTGGCCCGCTGCGCCGACGGCGAAGGGGTCTGCGTGGCCCCCTACAGCCGGGCGCGGCTGGAGCGGGTGCGCCAGGAGTTGCCGGCCCTCAAGCACCGGAAGCTGTAGGACACCGGCCGGTTCGCACTAGAAAGCGAACATGAACCCGAAGGTCATCATCAGGCCGTCGTTGGAGAGGTCCCAGCTGCTCTTCGAGCCGAAGTCGTTCACCGTGGCCTTCTGGACCTCGAAGGTGAGCATGGTGTGCTTGACGCCCGAGTCGCGGTCGAACTCACGCGCCGTGGCCGGATCGATGTAGTCGAGCACCAGCGCCAGGCCGCCACCCCAGCCCCAGCCGTTGGTGGCCCCCGACATGCTGGACTTGCCGCCCGCGCCGGTCACCCACCACTGGTCGCGCAGCAGCGAGATGCGGCCGTAGGGGACCAGCGGGACGCCCAACCGCTCCCAGACCAGGTCGAGCCGGTAGGTGAGATCGAGCGAGAGCGGCAGCAGCTTGAAGCTGGTCTTCTCCTCGCTCACCGTGCCATCGGCGAAGATCCCGTGACCGTTGGCCTGGAGGTAGCCGACCCCGGCCCCCAGCTCGAGCGTGCCGTAGCCGCGGAAGAGCGCCTTGGCCCCGTGGAGCCGGAACATCCAGCGGCGAGAGGTGCCGAAGCTGCTTTCCCACGGGCCTGGGGTGCCCGCCGGCAGCACGAACTCGGAGTCGATCATCGGGCGGTACTGCCCCATCTGGAACTCGAAGGAGCCGGCCCCGGCCAGCCTTTCCCCGTTGGACCGGTCCTCGGCCAGCGCCGGCGCGGCGATGGCGAGGAGCGCCAGCGTCGCAGCGACGGCGACGCGGCTCACGAGCGCCTCCGCAGCCCGCGCAGCGCCATCGCCACGCCCAGCAGCGCGACCAGGCCAGCCGGGCCGCCGGAGCAGCCGCCCTGCTCTCGATGGACACCGGCCGTGTACTGCTCCCAGAAGCCGGAGACCGGCTGCGGCGTGCCGGTGGCCGGCGTTAGTGAGGGCGTCGACTCGTTGCCTCCCGCGGACACCGACGTGACGGTGACCGAGTAGGTGACGCCGTTGGTGAGGCCGCCGATCCGGTTGTTGGTCTTGCCGGTGAAGTTCTGCGTGTGGGTGTCGGCCGTGTTGGCGGGGTCGACGGCCGTCACGTTGTAGGAGACCGCCGGGACGCCGGTGCTGGTGCCGTCGGACCAGCTCACGAAGAGCGACGAATCGCCAGGCTGGACCGATACGCCGGTCGGCACGGGTGGCGCCACCGCCTCGTAGATGACGGTCCCCTCCGCGTAGCCCTTGGGCATGGTGCTGCTCGTGCCGATGTGCTGGACGCAGATGTTGACCGTGGTCGTCGTGCCGCACGAGACCCCGGCGCCCGTCATGAACTCATTCGCGTAGAGGAGGGGGTCGGCAACTCCAGGATAGCTCTGCGAAAGACTGGTGGCGGTGATGTCCGGCTTGAACTGGGTGACACCCGGGGTCGCCGAGGAGCAGGCGATGGAGCCCTTGGAGAGGAAGACCCTGTAGGCGTCGCCGGTGGTGATGGCCGCCTTGGACGAGGAGGTCCAGGAGATCGTGACCTCCATGGTGGTCGAGGCGCAGTCGCTGGCGCCAAAGGCGGTCGGCGAGATCAGCACCTGACCGGCGGTCTGGGCCAGGCCGGCGACCGGGCTGAACAGGGCGGCGAGCAGAACGAGGCGTCGGAGCATGGCCCGGGATTCTGCAAGGCCGGCGCCAGCGAAGCAAGGTTCGAACCGCCTGGTGAGACAGGGATTTCCCTCCCCTTCTCGCACCGACTCCCCGCGCCGGTGCCAATCTGGCAAAGACCTCGCGAGGAGCCGCCGCTCGGCTGCCAAACTGTCAGCCCCTGCGGCGCCGCTCCACCATCGCCAGCGCCAGCTGCACCAGGTTGGTCGGCCCGCCCTTGCGCAGGTTGTCCACCGTGAGGAAGAGGGCCAGGCCGTTGACCAGCGCCGCGTCGGCCCGCACCCGCCCGACCAGCACGGCGTCGTCGTTCACCGCCAGCATGGGCATCGGGTAGACGCCCTCCTCCGGCCGATCGATCAGCTTCACCGCCGGGGCCCGGCGCAGCACCTGGCGCGCCGCCTCCGCGTCGATCGGCCGGTCGAAGCCGGCGTGGACCGCCGCGGCGTGGCCGTAGAAGACCGGCACCCGCACCGCCGTCGCCGAGATGGCCAGCCCGGGCAGGCCGAGCAGCTGGCGCGTCTCGCGCGCGATGACGGCCTCCTCCTCGGCGACGCCGTCGGCACCGAGCGCGCCCACCTGCGGCACCAGGTTGAAGGCGATGCGGTGGCGGATCCGGCCGGGCTCGGCCGGCTCGCGGCCGTTCATCAGGTCGGCCGCCTCCCGCTGCAGCTGCTCGACGCCGCGGTGGCCGGCCCCCGAGACCGCCTGGTAGGTGGCGACCACCACCCGCGCCAGGCCGGCCGCGGCGTGGAGCGGATTGAGCGCCAGCGCCAGGGCGATGGCCATCGGGTCGGGGTTGGCCACCAGGGTGGCGCCGCCGTCGAGCGCGGCGCCGTTCACCTCGGGCACCACCAGCGGCACGCCGGCCTCCCGGCGGAAGGCGGAGGAGTCGTCCACCACCAGGCAGCCGGCGGCGCGCGCCAGGGGGGCCCACTGGCGGCTGGCCTCGGCCCCGGCCGCCAGGATGGCCACGTCACAGCCGGTGAAGGCCTCGGCGCCAGGCGCCTCCACCTTGAGCGGGCCGCCGCGGAACTCGATGTCACGTCCCGCCGAGCGGGCGGTTGCCAGCAGCCGGACGCGGCCGACCGGGACGTCGAGATCCTCGAGCACCTCGAGGACGGCGCGGCCGACGGCGCCGGTGGCGCCGAGCAGGGTGATGGCGATGGGGCGTGGTTCCATAGGTGCGGGAAGATACCCCACCGCGCGGCCGCCAGCCGCGCTTGCCGGGCCAGCCCGCGCCAGTGGTCACCGGGGCGCCGCGCCGGGAGGCTCGCGCCTGGACCCCTCCGGCCCGGGGGGCTCATCGCGCCTGCGGCGCGCCCTCTCGCCTGTGGCGTGGCCGAACCGGCGAGCGCTGAGGGGGCTGCGAGGCTCGCCCCCGAGCCGGAAGGGCCCAGGCGCTCGGCACCGGTCGCACTGCGGTCCGGACCGTTCTCCGAGTCCGCGGCCCCGAGGCGCCGGGGCGCGGTCGACCGGCGTGCGAGCTTCGCAGCCTCTACCACGCCCGCCCAGGCGGAACCGCCGCTGGCGAGAAGGCGCGCCGCAGGCGCGACGAGCGCGCAGGTGGACCGCGCTCCGGCGCCGACAGGAGCAAGGACCGGGCGCGATCAGCCCAAGAGGTCCCGCAGCGCCGGCCCGAGCGTCGGGAACTTGAAGCGGTAGCCGAGCGCCTCGGCCTGCGCCGGCACCACCCGCTGGCTGGCCAGCAGCACCTCGGCCAGCTCGCCGACGGCGAGCCGCAGCGCCGCGGCCGGCACCGCCAGCAGGTTGGGACGCCGCAGCACCCGGGCCAGGGTCTGCGCCAGCTCGGCCTGCCGCACCGGCGCCGGCGCCACGGCGTTGAGCGGCCCGCTGGCCCGCGCGTCGTCGAGCGCCAGTAGCAGGAGCCCGACCTCGTCGGCGAGGTGGATCCAGGGCTGCCAGCCCCGGCCGTCGCCGAGCGGCCCGCCCGCGAAGAGCCGGAACGGGCGCGCCAGCGCCGGCAGGGCGCCGCCCTGGCTTGCCAGCACCAGGCCGGTCCGGATGAAGACCAGGCGGGCGCGCGCCGCTGCCGGGGCCGCCGCCGCCTCCCAGCGCATCGAGAGGTCGGCCAGGAAGCCGCGCCCCGGCGCCGCCGCCTCGTCGAGCGGCTCGTCGCCGCGGTCGCCGTAGAAGCCGGTGGCGCTCCCCTGCACCAGCACGCGGGGCCCGCCGGCGGCGACCGCGCCGGCCACCAGCCGGGTCGAGTCGAGCCGCGAGGCGACGATGCGCGCCTTGCGAGCCGCCGTCCAGCGGCCACCCGCCACCGGCTCGCCGGCCAGGTGGACCACCGCGTCGGCCCCGGCCAGCGCCGCCGTCCAGGGCCCGGCCACGGCCGGATCGCCCTCCACCAGCCGCAGCCCGGCCGGCCGCGCCGCGCCGGGGCGGCGGGAGAGGGCCGTCACCTGGTCACCGCGCCGGATCAGCGCCTCGCAGAGCGTCCGGCCGATGAGCCCCGTGGCGCCGGTGACGAAGACGTGCATGGCGTGCCGCTCAGCGCCGCCGCGGCAGGCCCTGGGGAAACCTGACCTCGGCCTCGCTCCTGCGCACGTAGTGCGGCTCCAGCGCCGCCAGCCTGGCCTGGTCGAACGCGGCGCCGCGCAGCGCGGCCGCGCAGAGCTGGCCGATGGCGGCGGCGTCGGGGACGCGGATGGAGGTGGCGAGCCGCGGCAGGGCCGGCCCCAGCTCGGCGGCGTAGGCCTCGTACCCCTCGCCGAAGGCGGCCGGCTCCAGCCCGTTGGTCAGCGCCCGCGTCGCCGCGAGCAGCGCCGGCGCCGGGAGGGCCGCGTCGGGCTGGACCGGGACCACCACGTCCCCCTCGACCCGGTAGAACCCGGCGTAGATCTCCCCCTTCCTGGCGTCGAGCAGCGGGACCAGCAGCGTGCCCGCGGGCGCATCCGGCGCGGCGGCCAGCGCCATCGAGGCCAGGCTGGAGGCGCCGGCGATGGGGCGCCGGTTGGCGTAGGAGAATCCCTTGAAGGTGGCCAGCCCGATCCGCAGCCCGGTGAAGGAGCCCGGACCGAGCCCGATGGCGTAGCCCTGGATGTCCGGCAGCTTCTTCTCGCTGGCCAGCAGCAGGTCGCCGATCACCGCCGGCAACCTGGCGCTGTGACCGATCGGCCCCCCGGCCACCGGGCGCGGCGGCTGGTGCTCGACCCGCTCGGCCACCACCGTGGCGCGCCCATCGCCCAGCTCGAGCAGCGCGGCCGAGAGCGTGAGCGTGGCGGTGTCGAGCGCGGCGACCAGCATCGCTATCCCCAGAGCCGGATCACGTCGTTGGCGTTGGCGAGGATCATGAGCGCCAGCAGCAGCGCCAGCCCGACCCAGTTGGCCAGCTCGCGGGCCCGCAGCGTGAGCCGCCGGCGGGTGACGCCTTCGATGAGCGCGGTGACGATGTGGCCGCCGTCGAGCACCGGGATGGGCAGCAGGTTCATCAACCCCAGGTTGACGCTGATGAGGGCCATCTGGAAGAGGAAGACCTTCAGCCCGGCCTCGGCCGCCTCGCTGGCGATCTGGAAGAGCATCAGCGTGCCGCCCACGTTCTTGAAGCTGAGCTGGAGCGTGGCGATCTTGTAGATGCCGAGCACGGTGAGCCGGACCACCTCGACGAGCTGGTCCGCCGCGAGGCGCGCCACGTCGCCGAGGCCGCGCCGCAGCGGCACCTCGCCGGCCAGCAGCGGCCGGGCGTCGATGCCGGCCCGGTCCTCGAGGTGGAAGCCGATGACGGGCCGGCTGCGAGTCTCGCGCGTCACCTCGTCCTTGAACTTCTCCTGGCCCGGCACCAGCGCCACGGTGCGGCCGCCGGCGAGGCCGATGGACACCGGCTTGCCCGGCTCGAACTCGCGGGCCACGGCGTTGAGATCGCGGGCGGCGCGGATCGGCTTGCCGTTGACCGACACCAGCCGCGCGCCGCGGGCCAGGCCGGCCGCAGCGGCGGGCGAGCCCTCGTCCACGCGGCTCACGTAGGCCGAGACGCTCGGGTCGGCGGGCAGGATGGCCCGCTGGCCGGACGCCGCGCAGGTGGGAACGCCGTCCAGCGCCTCCGGCGTCCGCGCCTTGCCGGCCCCGCGCAGCACCTCGAGCCGAACCGGGGCGCAGCCAGCGGCCGTGAGCGCCGCCTCCAGCTCGCCGGCATGGCGGACCTCCCGCCCGTTCACGCGCGTGACCAGGTCGAGCGGCTCGAGCGGCGTGGCCACCCCGGGGGCGGGCGCCACCAGCGCCGCGGCGAAGACCGGCGTCACGCCGATGATCCCGATGGGGCGCGTCTCGACCGGGTTCGACTCCTCTTCGCGCGCCGGCGTGATCTCGAGGTTGAGCCGCTCCTGGCCTCGCCTGACCGAGAAGGCCAGCGGGACCCCGGGGCGGGGCGAGACCAGGTCGCGAAGGTCCGAGAAGTAACGGACCGGCCGCGACGCCTCGCCCGGCCCGGCCACCGCCTCGACCAGATCGCCGGGAAGGAGCCCGGCCACGGCCGCCGGCGAGCCGGGGGCCACGGTGCCGATGACCGGCCCAGGCACCAGCGTGCCGTTCTGGGCCAGCCCGAGCGCGAGGTAGACCAGGAACGGGAAGATCAGGTTGGCGCCCGGCCCGGCGAAGGCGATGGCCAGCCGCTTCCACGGCGGCTGCTCGAGGAAGGTGCGCCCCGCGTCCTCGGCCGGGATGGGCTGGGTCGGATCCTCGCCCGCCATCTTGACGTAGCCGCCCAGCGGCAACACCGAGAGCCGGTACTCGGTCTCCCCCCAGGTGAAGCTCGCCAGCCGCGCGCCGAAGCCGATGGAGAAGCGCAGGACCTTGACGCGGAGGAGCTTGGCGACCACGAAGTGGCCCAGTTCGTGGACGAAGATGAGCCCGGCGAGGAGCGCCACCACCGAGCCGGCCTTGAAGAGGAGAGCCATCGCGTCCGTTCCCATCGTCATCGGTTCTTAACCCGGCGCTCGGCCTCGCGCCGGCCCCAGTCGCTCGCCGCCAGCGCCTGCTCCACCGAGCCGAGCCGCTCGACGACGTGCGCCTCCAGCACCTCGGCGCAGAGCCGGGCGATGTCGGTGAAACGACAGCGCTTCAGCAGGAAGGCCGCCACGGCCGCCTCGTCGGCGCCGGAGAGGGCGGCCGGCGCGGTCCCGCCCAGCTCGAGGGCCCGGTAGGCGAGCCGGTAGGCCGGGAAGCGACCCGGATCGGGCGCCTCGAAGGAGAGGCGACCCAGCCGTGCCAGGTCGAGCGGCGGCAGGTCGAGGGGCAACCGCCCCGGATGGCCCAAGGCGTAGCTGATGGGGCCGCGCATGTCGGAGATGCCGAGCTGGGCCACGATGGAGCCGTCGATGTACTCCACCATCGAGTGCACGATCGACTCCGGGTGGACGACGATGTCGATGCGGCCCGGTTCGACGTCGAAGAGCCAGCGGGCCTCGATCACCTCGAGCCCCTTGTTCATCAGCGTCGCCGAGTCGATGGTGATCTTGTCGCCCATCGACCAGTTGGGGTGCTTCAGGGCCCGCTCCGGGGTGACCCCGGGCAGCTCCTCGGCCGCCACGCCGCGCAGCGGGCCGCCCGAGGCGGTGAGGATGAGCCGCCGCACCTCGGTGTGGTTGTGCCCGAGCAGCGACTGGTGGATGGCGGAGTGTTCGCTGTCGACCGGCAGGATGGCGCCGCCCCGCTCGGCGGCGCGCCGCATCACCAGCTCGCCGGCCAGCACCAGCGACTCCTTGTTGGCCAGGCCCACGTCCTTGCCGGCCTCGACCGCCGCGGCGGTGGAACGCAGGCCCGCCCCGCCCGAGATGGCGGCCAGCACGAAATCCACGTCCGGGTGGGCGGCCGCGGCCACCACGCCGTCGTCGCCGGAGAGCACCTCGGTGCCGGGCGGGACCAGGGCGCGGAGCCCGGCGGCGGCGGCGGGATCGGCGGCGGCCACCAGCCTGGGGCGGAAGCGGCGCGCCTGCTCGGCCAGCCGCTCGACGTTGCGGCCGGCCGCCAGCGCCACGACCTCGAAGCGATCGGGGAAGCGCGCCACCACGTCGAGCGCCTGCACGCCGATGGAGCCGGTGGAACCGAGGATGGCGAGGCGCCGCATGGTGCCGGACCCTATCACGCGGCCGGTAGCCGACTCACTTGAGCCAGCGCACGAACAGGTAGACCCACGGCACCACGAAGAGGAGCGCGTCGATCCGGTCTAGCAACCCGCCGTGGCCCGGGATGAGCTTGCCGGAGTCCTTCACGCCGGCCGCCCGCTTCAGGAGCGACTCGGTGAGGTCGCCCATCGGTCCGAGCACCGCGGCCCCGGTGCCGAGCAGGACGGCCAGCGGCACCGGGAGCTCGGGCAGCAGCGTGGAGCGGACCACCAGCGCGCCGACCACGCTCCCCACCGCGCCGCCCGCGAACCCTTCCCAGGTCTTCTTCGGGCTGACCCTCTGGTAGATGCGGTGCTTCCCGAAGAGCATCCCGGTGAAGTAGGCGAAGGTGTCATTGGACCAGGTGACCGCGAAGGCCAGCACCACCCAGGCCGTGCCGCCATGCACCCGCAAGCCCACCAGCGTCGAGGCCAGCAGGCCGCAGTAGAGCCAGGCCAGCGTCACCCGGCCGGCGCGGGCCGGCACCTCGGCTTGCTCCTGGTGGAAGAAGAGGAGCAGCCCCAGCAGCCCCAGCGTGGCGAAGGCCAGCACCAGCGGGGCCCATTCGGGGAGGAGCGTCTCGCCGCCGTGAAGCGCCGCCACCAGCGGGATGGCGGCGGCGATGGCCACCCCGTACCACTCGGCCGCCCCGAGGCGCCCGGACATGAGCAGCAGCTCGACGGCCCCGACGCCCGCGGCCACGGCGATCAGCGCCGCGAAGGGCCAGCCGCCCAGCCAGGTGAGCCAGATGGCGAGTGGGAGCAGCACCACCGCGGAGATGGCCCGCTCGAAGAGGTTGCGCCTGTTGCCGGCGTCCAGGGGCTTCATTCGCGGCCACCTGGCCCGGTGACCTGGTCGCCGGTCAGGCCGAAGCGGCGCTGGCGCGCCTGGAAGTCGGCCACCGCCGTGAGCAGCTCGCGCTCGTCGAAGTCGGGCCAGTGGACGTCGGTGAAGTAGAGCTCGGCATAGGCGGCCTGCCAGAGCAGGAAGTTGGAGATGCGCCGCTCGCCGCTGGTCCGGATCAGCAGGTCGAGGCTGGGCAGCCCGCAGGTCCAGAGGCCGGCCTCGAGCGCCGCCTCGTCGACGGGCCCGCCACGCGCCGCCGCCAGCCTGGCCGCGTGGACCAGCTCCTCGCGCCCGCCGTAGGAGAGGGCCAGTGTCAGCGTCATCCCCTGACCGCCGGCGGTGGCCTGGCGGACCGACTCCAGCCGCGAACCCACGCGCGCCGGCAGCCGCTCCAGGTCGCCGATGGCGTTCAGGCGGATGCCGTTGGCGAGCAGCTCCTGCTGCTCCTTCTCGAGGAACTCGACCAGCAGGAGCATCAGCGCCTCGACCTCGTCGGCCGGGCGCGACCAGTTCTGCATGGAGAAGGCGTAGAGCGTGAGCGCATCGATGCCGAGCCGGCGGGCCGCGCGCGTCACCGCCCGGACGGCCGCGGCCCCCTGGCGGTGGCCGGCCACGCGCGGCAGACCGCGAACCCGGGCCCAGCGCCCGTTGCCGTCCATGATGATGGCGACGTGACGGGGCAGCGGCCGAGCCCGGACGCGCGCCTCCAACTCAGCGGTGTCGGACGGTCCCGGCACGGGCGTCCTATAGCACGGGAGCGCCTCCCTCCGCGTCAGCCGGTTTGACCAGCGGAGCGAGCCCTTTCTATGTTGGGCACTGGATGGTCCCGCACTTCATCGGTCCTTGGGAGATCGTCTCGGTCATCGGCCGGGGCGGCGTCGGCGTGGTCTACCGGGCCGTCCACCGGACCACGCGGCGGCTGGCGGCGCTCAAGCTGCTGGGGCCGGCGCCGGTCGTCGATCCGAGAGCGGCGCGGCGGCTGGCCCGCGAGTTCGAGGTGCTGCAGCGGCTCGATCACCCCAACGTGGTCCGCGTCTACGAGGCTGGCGTCCACGATGGCTACTCCTACCTGGCCATGGAGCTGGTGGAGGGGCTCGACCTGCGCGCCTTCCTCTCGCCGGTGCTCGACGAGACGCGCGCCGTAGACCCGCCCGGCGAGGACGCCTCGCCAATCTCCCCCTCCGGCAGCTTCGGCTCCGAAGGGGAGCTGGGCGCCGACGCCATCCGGGCGCTGGCCACCATGATGGAGGAGCCCGAGACGGCGCCCGACGGCGTCCACCCGCCGCTCCACGCCGTGCCGCACCCCGGCGGCCGCGCGCTGCCGCGCGGACCGCTCTCGCCGGAGCTGGCAGCAGCGCTCAACCGCCCGCGCCGCATGCAGCGGCTCTCCACGGCCCTCCACCAGGTCCTCTCCGGCCTCGCCTACGTCCATCGCCAGGAGCTGGTCCACCGTGACCTCAAGCCCTCCAACATCATGGTGGACGACCGCCGGACCGTCCGGCTCATGGACTTCGGCCTGGTCAAGCACGACGACGACGGCGCCGAGCCGCTCACCGGCTCCGGACGCGTGGTCGGCACCTACCGCTACATGTCGCCGGAGCAGGCGCAGGGACACCTGGTGGACGCCCGGAGCGACCTCTACAGCCTGGGCGTCATCCTCTACGAGCTGCTGAGCGCCGCGCCGCCTTTCACCGCGAGTGACCCGGCCACGCTCTGGCAGCAGATCCTCCACGACGACCCGCCGCGGCTGGCCGCGCTCAACCCCGGCGTCGATCCGGTGCTGGCGGCGGTGGCGGAGAGGTGCCTGGCCAAGTCGCCGGCCGCCCGGTTCGGGAGCGCGAGCGAGATCCTCGGCGTGATGGGCGAGCGCGGATGACGTGGCTCCTCTCCTCGCTGTCCGGACTGGCGGCCGGCTTCCTCTCCGGAACCTTCGGCATCGGCGGCGGCGTGGTGCTGGTTCCGATGCTGGCGCTGGTGCTCGGGCTCGGGCAGCACGAGGCCCAGGGGATGACGCTGGCCATCATGCTGCTGCCGGTCGGGCTGGCGGCGGTGATCGAGTACCACCGGGCCGGCCAGGTCCGGTGGCGGCTGGTGGCGCCGCTGGTGGTCGGCTTCCTCGCCGGGGTCTGGGCCGGCTCGGAGGTGGCGACGGCGGTGGCGGAGCGGCCGCTGCGGCTCGGCTTCGTGGCCTTCCTGGTGGCCATCGCCATTCGCAACTGGCGCGTGGCGGGGGGGGCGTCCAGCGCCGGGGCGAGCGTGGCGCCGGCGGGCCCTGCGCGGTGGGCCACCGGCCACGCCCTCTGGATCGGAGCGGCCGGTGGCGCGGCCTCCGGGTTGCTGGGGATCGGCGGTGCCGTGCTGATGATCCCGCTGCTGGTGGCGGTGGTGGGCTTGACGCAGCACGAGGCGCAGGGGACCAGCCTGGCGGTGATGCTGCCGCCCATCGGGCTGCCCGGCGTGCTGGTCTACTCCGGTTCCCGGGGGGGACTGCCCTGGCTGGTGGTCGCCTGCGTGGCCGCCGGCTTCCTGCTCGGCGGCGCCCTGGGGGCGAAGATGGCTCGCCGCATGGCGGGCCCGGCGTTGATCCGCGGCTTCGCCCTCTTCCAGTTCACCGTGGCGGCCGGGCTGCTGGTGCGGGTGCTGCTGTGACCAGGGGCAGCCAGGGGCAGCCGGCGCCGGTCAACGCGGCGCCGGCGCCAGCCAGACGCGAAGCAGCGCGTTCCAGTGGGCGTCGGTGAGCAGGTCGTTGGGCGTGACCCAGAGGTCGCGCGCGCCCCCCTCCAGCGCCGCCGCCAGCGTGGCGCCCAGCTCGTCCGGACCCATCACCTTTCCCCCTGGTCCCCACAGCCCGACCGACATCGACCAGCGGCCCGCCGGGAGCGTGGCCACCAGCCGCCTGGCCAGGTCCCCGGACGCCGAGACCGGCAGCTCCTCGAGTGCGCGGTAGTTCCAGACCACCAGCCTGTCGGCGTGGCGCAGCAGGGCGACGTAGTCGTGGCCGTGGTCGCGGCCGTCGCGCTTGAGGTCCTTCCAGCTGGCCGCCACGTCCACCCAGAGCTGCTTGCCGTGGGCGTGGGCCGCGGCGGCGGCGCGCTGCACGAACCGCTCCATGAGCGCCGACTTCCACGCCCAGATGGCCGGGGCCTCGATGTCGGGCCGGCCGCGCCAGTCGCGGGGCCAGTCGGCCTTGCCGCTGAAGGTCCGGAAGGAGGCCAGGTCGGCGGGGCCGAACGAGGTCTGCCGGTAAGACGCCTCGGTGAGGTCGATGGCGTCGACGGTCTCGGTCCTGGCGATCTCCTCGACCATCTGGACCGCCAGCCGGCCGAACTCGCCGTCCGCCAGCTCGGCCAGGCTCACCTGCTCGGGGTGGAGCGTCCCGTCGGCCAGGGTGGCCGCGGTCCCGGGGTGCGTGGCGATCCAGGTGGGCGCGTAGAGATCGACGAAGGCTGCCACCTTGAAGCCGCTGGCCCGGAGCTGCGCCGCCGCGGTGGCGAGCAGGTCCTCGGGCGCCCCCTTCTGGTGGTTCGACCAGCCGGCCTCATGGCCGGCCCAGCGGAAGTAGCTCCACTCGGTGCGGCCCGCCTCCACGCCCACCACCTGCCCGAGGCCCACCAGCGGGCGGTCCAGCACGCTGCGGATGGCGTCGTGCCAGTCGCCGTAGGGATCGAAGTGGGTGGAGAGGCCGAGCGAGAAGACCGGGCGCGCCACGCCGCTCCCGGCCCACCTGGCCGGCCCGCTACCGGCGGCGGCCACCGGCGCTGGGGCCGGTCGCTGCAGCAGCACCACCCCCGCCACCGTCGCCGCCATGACCAGCAACGCCACCAGCGAGCCCCACGGGCGCCCTCCGGTGGCCGGGGCCTCGAGGCGCCCCAGCTTCTCCCACTTCTCCTCGGCTCGATTCATCTCTTTCCACCATGAGTAGACGACGACGGCGTTGAGGAAGTACGACACCGGCAGGATGAGGAGGCCCCACGGCAGGTAGGCCAGGTCGCGCCACTCCCGGTCGAGCAGGATGCCGTAGACCGCCACGGCGAAGAAGAAGAAGAGGCCGAGCCAGGCCGCCAGCTCCCACGGCCCGTCGATGGCGAGCCAGCCGCGCGACAGGGCCACCGGCAGCGCCAGGAGCAGCGCCGTCTGCAGGAGCGGCACCAGCGCCATGTTGGCGAAGTTGACGGGGAGATAGAGCGAGAAGGGCCAGGCGTCGCGCGCCAGGAAGCGGCCGCGGTAGCGCCGGGCGATCTTGAGGTAGCTGCGCACCCAGCGGACGCGCTGCCGCCAGAGGCCGCCGAAGCTGGCCGGGCAGTCGGCCAGCACCATCGGCTCCGGGTCGAAGACGATCCGCTTGCCGGCCAGCTGGAGCCGCCAGGTGAACTCCAGGTCCTCGCCCCAGATCGGCTCGAAGCCGCCCAGCTCGTCGAGCACGCGCCGCCGGACGGCGCCGAGGTTGCCGGAGATGATGGGGAGGCAGCGGATCACCGAGAGCGCGCGCCGGACGTAGCCGGTGCCGATGTGCGTGGTGACCACCAGCAGCTTCTGCAGCGCGGTGCCGGCCCGCAGCGGCGCGTCGTTGCCGCAGACTGCGTCGATCGACGGCTCGGCGAACCAGCGGACCAGCTGGGCCACGGTGTCGCGCAGGAAGAGGCTGTCGGCGTCGGTGTAGACCACCACCTCGCCGGAGGCGGCGGCGATGCCGGCGTTGAGGGCGCGCGCCTTGCCGGCGTTGGCCTGGCGGATGAGCCGGATGCGCCCGGCGTCGGCCAGTGCCTGCACCTGGTCGGCGGTGCCGTCGCGCGAGCCGTCGTCGACCACGATCACCTCGAGCCCCGGCCAGCTCGACTCCAGCAGCGTCTCCACGCCGACGCGGATGGTGCGCGCCTCGTTGTAGGCCGGGACCACCACGCTGACCCGGCCCGTGAACGGCGGCAGGCGGCGCAGCGTCCGCCGCTTCCACCACTCGTAGGCGAGCGTGAGCGGGAAATAGAGCGCGCCCTGCAGCCCGAGGAGGAAGACGGTCAGGCCGAAGGCCCAGAAGAGGGCACGCAGGGCGGTCATGTCACCTGACCAGCACCAGCGAGCGGAAGGCCAGCGCGTACTGGGTGCCGCTCTGGAGGCCGCGGTGGGCGGCCCGTCCCTTGATCACCGCCGGATCCATGTAGGCCCGGCGCGCCTGCGTCGCGTGCAGGGCGCAGGCGCGGAGATGGTCGTCGAGGTAGTGGCTGATGTCCACGAACAGGTTGGGCTGGAAGCGCTCGGTGGTGGAGACGTCCTCGTAGCAGAGCACGGTGGGCACCCCGCGCGCCGCCTCTCGGGTGGCGGCGTGGACGGCGCGGTGGTCGCCGTGGACGTCCACGTCGCTGTGGGTGAGCACGATGGTGGGGCGGAGCGCCTTCACCTTCGCCTCGATGGCCGCCTTCACCTCCCCGACCCGATCCTGCAGCCCGGCGTCGGGAAGGTCGAGGACGGTGAGGCCGTCGAGGCCGAGGAAGCGGCCGGCGCGGGCGGCCTCGTCGGGCCGCGCGTCGGGCTGGTCGGTGCCGCGCTCGCCGCGGGTCAGGGTGAGGCCGTGGACCTGCGCGCCGCTCGCCTTGAGCTTGAGGATGAAGCCGCCGCACCCGAGCTCGATGTCGTCGGGGTGGGCGCCCAGGGCCAGCACCACCTGCCCGGCGAACTCGCGCTCGGTCGGCTCGCGCCGCAGCACCGCCAGCAGCGCCACCGAGAGGCCGGCGATGATCAGCGCCTCGGTCCCGGCCTCGAAGATGTGCGGATCGGTCCAGCGGGCCAGCCAGGGCTTGAACAGGTGGGTGGCGACGTTCACCGCGATGGCGACCGGCACGGCCCAGACGGCGAGGAAGTGCGCCCACGGGCGCCGGCGGAGCGCGTGGCGAACCCGCTTCGAGACCAGGAAGAGGAGCGGCAGCAGGGCGGCGTGCACCAGCAGCTCGGCCCAGTCGGCGGTCCCGCGGAGCGGCGAGAGCACCCCCTCGCGGTCGAGCGCCACCATGAGCTGGCTCGCCCCCTCGTCGCTCGGGCTCATCCGCTGGGCCAGCACGGCGTGCTCGCGCGCCGCCTGGAGGCGCCCCTGCGCCAGGTAGGCGCGCCCCAGCGCCACCTGGGCCGAGGCCGACTCCGGGTCGAGCCGGGTCACCTCCGACCAGGCCTCGATGGCGGCCGGCCAGTCCTTGCGGCGCTCCTGAGTCTCGGCCAGCAGCCGGCGCGCTTCCAGGTCGGCCGGCGCGATCCGCAACGCCGACTGGACCGCCAGGAGGGCGTCGTCGAGCTTCCCCTCCTGCGAGAGGAGCCGCGCCTGGTCGCGGTGGAGGTCCACGTCCAGCGGGTAGAGCCGGAGCGCCCGCTCCAGCACCGGCCCGGCCCCGGCGACGTCGCCGCGGAGCAGCCGCACGCGGGCCAGCCCCTTGAGCGCCTCGTGGAAGTCCGGGCGCCCCGCCAGCACTTCGTCGTAGAGCCGCTCGGCCTCGTCGAGCCGCTTCGCCCATGCGAGCGTGTCGGCGAGATCGCTCCTGAGCGACGCGTCGTCGGGGCGTCGCGCCAGGGCCTGGCGGTAGTGGACGATCGCCTCGTCGTAGCGGCCGATCCAGGCCTGGAGCCGGCCGAGCTGCCCGAGCGCCTCGGCGTCGCCGGGGACGAAGGCGAGGAGCCGCTGGTAGGCGCGGATGGCCTCGTCGAACCGGCGCGCCCGCGTGAGCGTGCGGCCGTACCGTCGCAGCCCCTCGATCTTGGCCGAGGGGCTTCCGGTCTCCGGCGGCGCCGCGGGGGCCGGCGCCTGGCGACCCGGCGCGTCGCGCTGGGCCAGCGCCGCCGCCGGGCTGGCGCCGAGGAGCAGGGC
Organism: Myxococcales bacterium; assembly: GCA_021806645.1. Taxonomy (GTDB): domain Bacteria; phylum Myxococcota; class Myxococcia; order Myxococcales; family Anaeromyxobacteraceae; genus JADKCZ01. The sequence continues at coordinate 190,267 of JAJZQX010000005.1, forward strand.
CACGAGGGGCGCGGCGACGGTTCGTCTCTTCACCGTCCGGCTTCCTGGTGAAGCAGCCCGGTGCGCCACTCCACGTCGAGCAGCAGGGTGGCGTCGCCGCGCGCGCCCGCGGTGGGGCTGGTGCTGGCCGGGCTGGGGTTCTTGACGAACTTGAGGCCGCCGCCCAGCGCCAGCGCGGGCGTGAGCTGGTAGCGGGCGCGGCCCCAGTAGATGTTGCCGTAGTTGCCGGCGAAGATGGGACCAGAGACGCTGGAGTACCGGTCCAGGATCCACTGGAGGTCGAAGGAGAGCCGCTCCCGCGGCCGGAGTTCCAGCCAGGAGAGGACCGACCAGGCGTAGCCGGAGTCGAGGTCGCGGTTGGGTATGAACCGGACGCTGGCGGTGATGGGCTCGGCCCGGTAGGCCGCGCCACCGCCGACCAGCACCTCCGTCCGCATCACGACGCTGGTGGTGGTCGCGCAGTCCGGCGACACGATCCCGGGACCGCAGGTGACCGTGCCGGGCGGAACGGTGGGGAGCCGCCGATCCTTGATGGTCGTCCTGGACGGGTCCGGATCACGGAGCAGGGCGGCCATGCCGGTGACCGAGAAGCCCCGGCCGAGCTGGAGTTCCACCTCGGCGGAGACCTTGTGGTTCACGATGCGCGTCGCCTGGTCGTAGAAGAAGTCGGGCGCGAAGAGCTGGTAGGCGAGCGCACCCCGGAGCACCCGGCCGAAGCGGTGCGAGACCTCCACCTCCAGGCGCGGGACCAGGTCGTAGGCGTTGGAGTCGGGCGTGGGCCGGTTGGCGCCCGAGTAGGCGTAGCGGCGCACCGAGAGGTCGCCCTTCAGGTAGGAGCCGGCGCCGTAGAAGTGGTAGGCGGTCGCGTAGGCCTTGGTCGCCGTGTAGAAGATGTTGTCGGTCCAGCCGCCGCCGGCCTGCAGCTCGAGCCGGTCGAACCCGGCGTAGCGCAGCTGCCCCTCCAGCGCCTGCTTTGAGGTGCCGGGCTCGGTGCCGCCCAGCCAGGCGCGTACCATGAGCCCGCGCGAGCGCCGGAGCGAGGCCAGGTCGTCCCGGGCCTCCCGGTCCCCGGGATCGAGCTCGGTCGCCTTGCGGAGCGCCTCGGCGGCCTCCGGGGTCCGCTGCAGCGCCCGCAGCGACCAGCCGATCCGCTTCCAGGCCTCGGCGGTCTGGCCGCCGGCGGCGACCTCGGCCCGGTACTCGGCCAGGGCGGCCGCGTACTGGCCCTGGGCGCGGAGCCGATCGCCCTCGGCCTCATGGGCACGGGCGGCGGCGGGATCGGCGGCCGAGGCGGAGCCGGCCAGGAGCAGCGCGGTCACGGCGATGAGGATCAGTCGCATCGTCCAGTTCTCCATGCGTCGTCGAGGGCGTCCAGCACCTCGCGGGCGGTGAGCACGTTGGCGCCGAGCCGGGCGTTTACCTCCAGCACGGCGGGCTTCCCGTCGAGGCCGACCCGGATGTCGATGTCGAGCGGCCCCTCCAGCCGGAGCGCCCGGGCGGCGGCGGCGGCCAGGTCGGCGATGTCGGGGCGGTCGGCGCGTTCGACGCCGGTGGCGTTGCCCACCACCCCCTCCTTCAGCCCGGTCTTGCGGAGCACCACCACGGCGGGCACCCGGCCGTCCCGCTCCGCGAACAGGTTCACGTCGAACTCCTCTCCGGGCAGGAAGGCCTGCCAGACCACCTCGTCGGCGCCGGCGCGCTCCAGGTCGGTGAGCGTCCGGTGGACCAGCACGCCCCGGCCGCCGCGTCCGAAGCGCGGCTTGGAGAGGATCGGCAAGGTGAGCAGCTGGGCGACCTCGAGGCCGGGCGTGCTCCCCGGAAAGGTGACCGGAGCAGCCACCCCGGCCCCGGTGAGCGTCCGCGCGGTGAGCAGCTTGTCGTTGGCGATGTCGATGCCGGGGGGGGCCGAGATCGCCACGGCGATGCCACGCTCGTGAAGCTGACCGCGAAGCCGCGCCACGATGGGCAGCTCCTCGGTCACGGTGGGCACCACCAGCGTCACCCGCTCGGCCACCGCCAGGGCGAGCAGCGCGGCGGTGTAGCCGGGATGGCGCGCCAGGGGCACCACGCGGAACTCCGTGGCCGCCGACTCCACGACGCGCACGTCGGTGCCGACCACCCGGTAGCCCCGCTGGGCGAAATAGGCCGCGCCGGCCCGCCCGGCCGGACCCCCGACGCCTGTCACCAGCACCGTTGCCGTCACATGGAGATTCCTTCCCGGGCGGTATTTGACCCGCGACAGCTCCGGTTGGCCACCTCCATGTGGGGTCGCCTCGGAGCGGTGCGCGGCCAAGCCGTCGAAATGGCTCGGTAAGCCCCTGTCGAGGCCAGTCGGCGACGACCGGATGGGGGGGCCGAGTTCACCGTTGGTCCTGCTGGCGTCGTCTCGTCGGGCCCAGTTGTTGCGACACCTCGGCCGCTCACCACCCGCCCTTGCCGTGGAACTGGGCCTCCAGCTCGAAGGGAAGCCTCCGGCGGCGGAGCAGCATCTCGAACGCCGTCACCGCGGAGGCCAGCCAGACCGCGCCGGCGCTCCATCCGCCGGCGATGTCCGACACCCAGTGGACGCCGAGGTAGACGCGGGAGAGCCCCACCAGCACCACCAGGGTGATGGCGGCCGCCAGGCCGGCCGACCTGGCCGCCCAGGGCCAGGTCTGGCGCAGGACGAGGTGGGCGAGCGCGCCGAAGGTGATGAAGGAGCTCATGGCGTGGCCGCTGGGGAACGAGTACCACTGCGCCTCGGCGATGGCCGAGGCCAGGTCTGGCCTGGCCCGCGCGAAGATCAGCTTGAGCCCCAGGTTGAGGAGCGCCCCGGCCCCGGCGGTGACCACCAGGAAGATGGCGGACGCCCGCTCCTTGCGCGCGAGCAGCAGCGCGGCCACCACCGCCACCAGCGACACCAGGCCGATCGTGCCGCCGACGCTGGTCGCGGCGCCGAGGAGGATGGTCATGGCCGGCTGGCGCGCGTGGCCGAACCAGGCGTGGGTGGCCTGATCTAGGCGATGGACCGCCGAGGTGGTGAGCCCGACCTGCTCGGCCAGCTCCACGAACAGGTACCCGGCGCCGGTGGCGGTCAGGCCACCGAGGACGAGCACCAGGATCATCGGAGCGAACGGACCGAGCGGGCCGGCATGCCGGGCGGCCCACCTGCCGGCCCGGCTGCGCAGGAACATGGCAGACCCGCGGCTCGCGGCCGCCTCGGCCACGTGGATGAGATGGGCGAGCGGCCAGTGGCAGAACGCCCAGCAGGCCAGGAACAGGACGGCGGGCGCCGAGAACGCGACGACGGAGGGGGCCATCGACGTGACGGTCATGGGGACACTGGACCCGGAACCGGAAGCGACCGCAAGCCCGTGTCGCCCGGCGTGCGCCCCGCCCCCGTCACCCTCCTCCGCTACACTCGGCCGCATGTCGGACCTCGCCCCGGGCGACCTCTCCTACCAGCTGGTGGTGGCCGAGTACTTCCTCGGCCTCTCCGGCAAGGGGCTGATGATCTCGCCGCTCGATCAGGAGCTGATCGCCGGCTGGGAGCGGCGCGGCCTCCCGGTGGCGGTCGTGCTGCGCGGGCTGCGGAACGGGATGGAGGACTTCCTCCAGCGCCGCGCCCCCGGCGCCGGCGCCCCCCGCTCGCTGCGCGCCTTCCGCTTCGCGGTCGAGGACGAGTGGAAGGCCTTCACCTCGCGCGCCGTGGGCGACGCGCCGCCTCCACCGACGACCGAGACGGCCGCGGCGGAGGCGCGGCTCACCGCGGCGCGCCGGCGGCTCACCGAGGCGGACGCCGGCGCTCCCCCGGCGTGGCAGGCCGGCTACCGCGAGGCGCTCGGCGCGCTCGGGGCCACCTACCCGGGCTCGGCGCTGGCGCGGGTCGAGGCCGCCATCGCCGCAGCCGACGCCCGCCTGCTCTCCGCCTGGCTCGGATCGCTCGACCGCCCCCATCGCGCCTCGCTCGGCCCCCGCATCGCGCTCCGCGCCGGCCCCCGGCCACGCGGCGCCAGCCGGCGCGCCCACCGCGAGGCCCTGCGCCTCCACCTGCTCGACGCCGCCCGCGCCGCCGGGCTGACCTGCCTGCGGGGATCGGTGTAGAGTCCGCGCCCGATGTCCACCCCGGTCGAGAGCGCCCCCTGCGCATCCTGCGGCGGCGCCGGCTACCTGGTCGAGCAGGTGCTCGGCAAGACGGCCCGGGCGCGCCGCTGCGAGTGCCAGGCCCGCTGCACCCGCTGCGGCGGCAGCGGCTTCGCGCTGGTCCCATCGCCGTCCGGGCCGGTGGCGCAGGCCTGCGCCTGCCGCCACCTCGACGAGCGGCTCACCCTCTTCAACCAGATCGGCATCCCGGCGGCGATCGCCAAGGCCAGCTTCGAGACCTTCAAGGTCTGGTCGCCGGAGCACTCTGCCGCCAAGGGGATCGCCGAGGACTTCGCCCGCAAGTTCAGGCGCGACGAGGCCACCAAGGGCTTCCTCTTCTACGGCCGCCCCGGCGGCGGCAAGACCCACCTGCTGGCCTCGACCTTGCGCTGGCTGGCGCTGGAGAAGGGGGTCGGCAGCCGCTACGTCGAGTTCATGCTCCTGCTCTCGGACATGAAGGACGGCTTCGGCGCGGGGCGGAGCCACATGGAGATCCTGCGGCCGCTCCTCTCGGTCCCGGTGCTGGCCATCGACGAACTCGGCAAGGAGCGCGGCACGCCCTGGGAGCAGTCGATGCTCGACGAGCTGATCAGCCGTCGCTTCAACAGCGGCCTGGCCACCCTCTTCGCCACCAACTACTTCCTCGAGCTGCGCGGGCAGCCGGAGGACCCCGGCCGCCGCGTCGATCCGCGCTCGCGCGAGTTCAAGGCGGAGGCCGAGGCCATGACGCTGGCGCAGCGCGTCGGCGACCGGATCTACTCCCGCCTGAGCGAGATGTGCACCTTCGCCAAGCTCGATCCGGGCATGGACGTTCGCAAGGACGTTCACGGCGCCGGCGCCGGCGGCTTCTGGCGCCGCTAGCCGACGAGTGGCGCGGACCGCTACAGCATCACCATCATCAGGATGGCCAGCGCGGTGATGACCAGCGTGGCGGCACGCCCGCCGTGCGATCGTTGCCCCGCGGCGGAGAGGCTGCCCCGTGGGCGCTGCAGCCAGCTGGTCGATTCGATGGCGGCTTGGTGTCGCGTCATGGGCCCCTCCCGGCTTCGGCGGGGTCCTGACCAGCAAGCGGCGTTCCCGGTTGGTCCCGGAAGTGACCACGGCGATTCTCCGGAGATGGGCCTCGCGTGTCCCGTGAACCCGGGACGGCGCTGGACACCCCGAGTCGGCCGGACCCGGGCGCGGACACCACGGGCGGACCATCGGTCCGTCCAGGCGGTGATCGCCGCGGCCTACCCGATCAGCCGGCGGTGGACCTCACGCGCGGTGTCGGCCAGCAGCCGGGTCTCGGCGTAGACCGTGACCTCGAGCGGGCCGGACTCGATCGCCAGGGGCGCGGCTCCCAGCGAGGCCAGCGCTCCCACCAGCGCCTCGCGGACCCGGGGTGTCGCCGCCACGCCGGTCCCGACCACCGTCACCGCGCCGACCCCGTCGGCCGCGATCCGCGCGCCGGCAACCTCGCGCCGCAGCGCCGCCGCCAGCGGCTCGAAGCCGTGGACGTTCTCCAGCGCCACGGCCAGCACCAGCCGCCCCGGCGCGCCCTCGAGTCGCGTGGCCGGGGCGTGGGCCGCCGACAGCATGGCCAGGACCCGCGCCTCCGCCCCCGCCGGCACGTCCACCAGCGCCACCTCCTTCTCGACCGCCACGCCGGCGATCCGCTCGTGGCCGCGCCCGGCCCGCACCACAGTCTCCTCGGCGCCGCCGAAGGTGCTGCGCGCCCGGATGGCGATGCCGGTGGTCCGTGCGAACTCCACCGCCTGCGCGTTGAGCACCTTGGCGCCGGCCCGCGCCAGCGCCTGCATCTCCTCGTAGGAGAGCTCGTCCTGGCGCCGGGCCCCGGGCACCACCCGCGGGTCGGCGGTGAAGACCCCGGCCACGTCGCTGTAGATCTCGCAGTCGGCGGCCAGCGCCGCGGCCAGCGCCACCGCCGTGGTGTCCGAGCCGCCCCGCCCCAGCGTGGTGATCTCCTTGCGCTCGGAGACGCCCTGGAAGCCGGCCACGATGACCACCTTGCCCCGCTCCAGCTCCTCGCGGACGCGGACGGGGCGCACCTCGAGGATGCGCGCGGTGGCGTGGGCGTCGGTGGTGATGATGCCGGCCTGGCTGCCGGTGAAGCTGATGGCCTCGACGCCGAGCTCCTGCAGCGCGATGGAGAGGAGCGCCATCGAGATCCGCTCGCCGGCGGTGAGCAGCATGTCGAGCTCGCGCCGCGGCGGGTCGGGCGAGACCTGCTTGGCCAGCTTGAGCAGGTCGTCGGTGGTGTCGCCCATGGCCGAGACCACCACGCAGACGGCGTCGCCGGCGCGGCGGCGCTCCGCCACCTTGGCCGCCACCCGCTTCAGCTTCTCGACGCCGGCCACCGAGGACCCGCCGTACTTCTGGACCACTGCCGCCATGGGTCGCACCCTCCGGCGGCGACGGTGCCACCGGTCTGGCGGGCCGTCCAGCGGCGCAGGCCGCGACAGGACGCCATGGGAGCGCCGGGCCACCGCGGGCCGGGGCGGCCGGGTTGACCGGGGGCTCCATCCCGGCTAGATCTCCCCGGCTGAAAAAGAAAAGGACTCCTCATGGCCCGCGTCACAGTCGAAGATTGCCTGCCGCTCGTCGATAACCGCTTCGCGCTGGTGCTCCTCGCCACCAAGCGGGCCCGCCAGCTCATGGCCGGCGCCCGGCCGCTGCTGCCCAACACCAAGAACAAGTCCCCGGTCCTCTCGCTCCGCGAGATCGCCACCGGCAAGGTCCGGTTCGACCGCCCGGTCCGCGACGCACTCTCCGGCAAGTACGACAACGAGAAGGTCACCATCTCGTCGAGCCAGACCCGCACGCTGCGGTAGTCGGCGCGCGATCCCGGTTTCGCCAGGGGCGCCTCCGGGCGCCCTTCGACGTCTGGAGGTACGCCGATGCGCCCAGCCTTCGCCGCCCTCGCCGCCCTGGCCACCTTCGCCGGCGGCTGCGCCACGACCGGGCCGGCTCGCCCGCCGGTGCCCCGCCCCGCGCAGGCGGAGCTCCCCGCCCCCGAGCGCGAGGCCGCCTGGGCGCGAGCGCTCGAGGTTTTCCGCGACCGGGGTGACGAGGTCCGGCTGGCCGACCCGGGGCGCGGGATCCTGGTGACCGCGCCTCGCGAGGTGCAGGCCACCTGCGGCGAGCGGACCTGCCTCGCCCGCGACATCCTGCGGCTCCGGCTCGACGGTGGCCGCGCCCAGCTGGTGCTCGACCGGCGCCTCTTCGACGACACCCTGCGCGCTTTTGTCCCGCCCCAGGACGAGGCGGCCGTGGCCGCCGTGGAGGCGGAGGAGTTCGCGCTGCTGCGGGCCATCATCGGCGGCCGGCCGGAGCTGCGGACCAGCCTGCGGGGCGAGCACTGCGCCGAGGACGCCGAGTGCGGCCAGGGGCTTGCGTGCGACGGCCGGGCCTGCCGCTGATCGAGCCCCGGTCGGGCCGGCCTCCGGAATCGGCAGTCGCGACCCTCGACTGCCGAGGCGCCCCGTAAAAGCCCTGTTGTTTCAGGCAGGTGATTAATCGCCCGCGGCGCTTGACACCCGCCGGGCGGTGATTACGATGCCGCCGTCCTTGGCACTCGGAGGTTGCGACTGCCAATGGCCCTTTCGAGCTCAACGTTCGGCCGCGCCCGGTACGGGCCGGCCGACCAAACGCACCAGGAGGAAGTCCATGAAGATCCGTCCGCTGCAGGACCGCGTCATCGTCAAGCGGCAGGAAGAGGAGCAGAAGACCAAGGGCGGCATCATCATCCCCGAGACCGCGAAGGAGAAGCCGGTCGAGGGCAAGGTGATCGCCGTCGGGAACGGGAAGATCCTCGAGGACGGCAAGGTCCGCCCCCTCGACGTGAAGAAGGGCGACAAGATCCTCTTCTCCAAGTACGCGGGCACCGAGATCAAGGTCGACGGCGAAGAGCTGCTGATGATGCGCGAGGAAGACATCCTCGCCATCGTCGAGGCCTAGGCCGTCCTTTCAACTCTTTCGAACCACGGAGACAACAGCATGGCTGCCAAGGAAATCCTGTTCGACCAGCGCGCTCGCGAGGCCATCCTCAAGGGCGTCAACACCCTCGCCGACGCGGTGAAGGCCACCCTCGGCCCCAAGGGACGCAACGTCGTCATCGAGAAGAGCTTCGGCTCGCCGACCATCACCAAGGACGGCGTCACCGTCGCCAAGGAGATCGAGCTCGAGAACAAGTTCGAGAACATGGGCGCGCAGATGGTGAAGGAGGTCGCCTCCAAGACCTCCGACGTGGCCGGCGACGGCACCACCACCGCCACCGTCCTCGCCCAGGCCATCTACCGCGAGGGCTCGAAGCTGGTCGCCGCGGGTCACAACCCGATGGAGATCAAGCGCGGCATCGAGAAGGCGGTCGAGACCGTCACCAACGAGCTGAAGAAGCTCTCCAAGCCGACCAAGGATCACAAGGAGATCGCCCAGGTCGGCATCATCTCGGCCAACGGCGACACCACCATCGGCAACATCATCGCCGAGGCGATGGAGAAGGTGGGCAAGGAGGGCGTCATCACGGTCGAGGAGGCCAAGGGTCTCGAGACCACCCTCGACATCGTCGAGGGCATGCAGTTCGACCGCGGCTACCTCTCGCCGTACTTCGTCACCGACGCCGAGCGCATGGAGGCGGTCCTCGAGGACGCCTACATCCTCATCAACGAGAAGAAGATCACCAACATGAAGGACCTGCTCCCGCTGCTGGAGCAGATCGCCCGCGCCGGCAAGCCGCTCCTCATCATCTCCGAGGAGACCGAGGGCGAGGCCCTGGCCACCCTGGTGGTCAACAAGCTGCGCGGCACGCTGCACGTCTGCGCCGTCAAGGCCCCCGGCTTCGGCGATCGCCGCAAGGCCATGCTCGAGGACGTCGCCATCCTCACCGGCGGCCAGCTGATCGCCGAGGAGCTCGGCCTCAAGCTCGAGCAGGTGACCCTGAAGCAGCTCGGCCGCGCCAAGCGCATCACGGTGGACAAGGACAACACCACCATCGTCGACGGCGCCGGCAAGAAGGAGGACATCGCGGCCCGGGTCAAGACCATCCGCGCCCAGATCGAGGAGACCACCTCCGACTACGACAAGGAGAAGCTCCAGGAGCGGCTGGCCAAGCTGGTCGGCGGCGTCGCCGTCATCAACGTCGGCGCGGCCACCGAGGTCGAGATGAAGGAGAAGAAGGCCCGCGTCGAGGACGCGCTCCACGCCACCCGCGCGGCGGTCGAGGAGGGCATCGTCCCCGGCGGCGGCGTCGCCTACCTGCGCTGCCTCAAGACCTTCGACTCGATGAAGGTCAGCGAGGAGGAGCGCTTCGGCCTCGACATCGTCCGCCGCGCGCTGGAGGAGCCGCTCCGCCAGATCGCCACCAACGGCGGCTACGAGGCGTCGATCGTGGTGAACCGGGTGAAGGAGGGCAAGCAGGTCGCCTTCGGCTTCAACGCCGCCACGGGCGAGTACGAGGACCTGGTCGCGGCCGGCGTCATCGACCCGACCAAGGTGAGCCGCTCGGCGCTGCAGAACGCCGCGTCGGTCGCCTCCCTGATGCTCACCACCATGGTGATGATCGCCGAGAAGCCGAAGGACGAGAAGGACGGCGGCGGCGGGATGGGTGGCGGCATGGGCGGTGGCATGGGCGGCATGGGCGGCATGATGTAGTCCGCCTCCGCTCGACTGGAGCGGTCGTCTCATCGGGGTCGCCGGGAAACCGGCGGCCCCTCTTCATTTCCGGGGCCGTGGCGACCGGCCGGGTCAGCGGCCGAAGAGCGCGGTGGCCAGCCAGTCGAGCCCGTCCACCACGCGGGCGGGCCAGGCGAGCAGCGGCACCACCAGCGCGAGCCCGAGGCCGATGGCCAGCGCCCGCGGGTGGAGGCGCGCCGGCAGCCGCCCCTCCACCGCCGAGACGCCGGTGAGCGCCAGGGTCAGCAGCCCGCCGGCCACCAGCGCCGCCGGGGCCGGGAAGCCGAGCTGCACCAGCCCCGCCCCCAGCACCAGCACCGCCGCGCCGTTGATGACGTCGCGCCCGTGGCCGGCCCACCAGGCCCGGTGCTCCTCGCGCCGCAGCAGCTCGCCCAGCTCCTCGAGCCGGACGGTGCCGGCCACGGCGGCCAGCAGGGCCAGGCTGGCCAGGGCTCGCTCGGCGTCGCCGCGCGGCTCGAGGGTCCACATGGCCCCGGATGCTACCGGAGGGAGGCCACGGCGGCCATACGCGGGGTGGCGTGATGAAGATCACGTCGGGGAGCGGGCCAGGCGTGGTCTACTCACCTCCCCTTCCCCGGAGGTAAGGATCATGAGAACGCTTGCCGCCCTGCTGGTCGCCCTGCCGCTCGCCGCCGCCGCCCAGTCCGCTCCGCCGCCGGAGGCGCCGCCCGCGGCCCCGCCCACCGTGTCCGCCCAGCCGGCCCAACCCTCGCCGCCGTCGCCGGCCGCGCCCGCCGCGCAGCCCCTGCCCGCCGCGCAGCCGGCCCAGCCTTCGCCGCCACCGCCCTACCCTCCGGTCTACGCGCCGGCGCCGCCTCGCCGCGACACCTGGTACATCGGCTTGGGGATGGGTGGCGGAAGTGGCCGGGGCAAGGACGACCTCGGGAGCTACAAGCTCAGCGACGGCATGACCGACCCGGTCACCGTCTTCGTCAACTTCAAGTTGGGCGCCACGCTCACGCCCGGGCTGCTGATCGGCCTCGACGTCAGCGGCCTCCGCACCGGTGGCACGGACACGACGCTCCTGGGCTCCACCATCGACGTCGGGGTACAGATCAGCAACTACGACGCCATGCTCACCTGGTTCCCCATGGAGCGCGGCCTCTTCCTGCGCGGCGGCCTCGGGATGAGCCGCTACACGGTCCAGGCGACCGGCTATCGAGACGCCAACTACCGCGGGTTCAACGCCACGGTGGGCGGCGGCTACGCCTTCTGGCTCGGGCGGACCTTCAACCTGACGCTCAACCTCGACTTCTCCGGGCAGAGCTACGGTTCGGGCAACGGCCCGTCCAGGTCCAGCTACACGGCCCTCTGGCTCGGCTTCGACTGGTACTAGCGCACCGATGGTGGTCCCCCGGGGTCAAGGGGGGTGTTCTCCGGTGAGCGGGCCGGCTGCGGGAGCGGGCCGGGGAGCAGCTCGAGCAGCGAGTTGCTCCGCCGCATGCCCCGGTCTCCGGCACCCGACCAGCGCCGCTGGTCCTCGTGGCGCACTGCCACCAGCCGGTCACCGACCCGCGCGTAGCGCCACGACTGCAGCACCTCGCTCTCGAAGCTGATGACCAGGAAGATGCGCCCCTTCCCGAGCAGCCGCGCCTCCGCGGCCAGGGGCAACCCGTCCGGGCCGAGCCAGAGCTTGCCGACCGCCTCCAGGTCCTTCACGTAGCGCCGCTCCCGGGGCTGCAGCGCCGGCGAGAGCTTCACCACCAGCAGCCGCACCGGCACCCCGTCGAGCCGATCCTCCCGCGCCTCGATCAGCGTGGCGCGCGACAGCTCGTCGCGCAGCGTCCAGGCCGCGTCGAGCCGGTTGGCGAGATCGATGGCCTGCACCTGCGCCAGCCCGTCGCGGGTTGGTGTCGGGACCTCCGGGTTGGCGCCGTGGCGCCGCTCCTCCTCGCGGGCTCGCCGCAGCACCGCCTGGCCCCAGTGGATCTCCAGGCCGTCGGCGCCCTCCGACGCCTCGCCGCTCACCTCGCCGCTGACCTTGACAGCCTCCTGGCCCTCGCCGGCCACGTTCTCGTAACGGACCGTGAACCGGGCGGCGGCCGGGGTCCGGGCGGTGAGCCGGGCCAGCGCCGCCTGCAGGTCGGCCAGCGGGTCGGCGCCGAGCGTGAGCGAGGCGAGGAGGGCGACGACGTGGAAGCCTGTCATGTGGTGGTTCCTAACCTGGGCGCCCTGACCGGGACAGCTCCCTGGCGAGCCTCGGGCCTCAGGCCCCCCCGGCCGGGCCAGGCGCGGGCGCCGCGTCGGCCCCCAGGGGCAGGAGCCAGGACGGGACTGGCAGGGCCAGCCCCTCCAGGTAGGAGGCCAGGGTCATGGCCCCCAGCCCCTGCTCCTCGGGCGTGACCGCCCCGCCGGCGGGGGCGATCAGGTGGACGGCCAGGTCGCCGGCCCGGGCCGGCGGGGGCGGCCCACCCGGAATCCGCCGGCACAGCTCCAGCTCGAAGGGGTTTCCCGCCGCGTCGCGCAGCCCGACGCGGACGGCCCCACCACCGGTGCGGCCGATCCAGTCGAGCGTCCAGCGCCCGAGCACGTCTCCGGGCTGGAGGCCGCCGAAGAGCGCGAGCACCGCGGCTGTGTGGGGCCCGGGAGCAGCCCCTGGCCCGGCGCAGCGGGTGACGGCGGCAGGCCCCCCCTGGCCCGCCGACGCGGGCGGCTCCGGCCGGAGGCGGGCGCGACGCCGCTCGGCGAATGTGCTGGCGCCGAGGGCGACCACCAGCGCCGCCGCCAGCAGGAGCATCGCCAGGCGGATCGGACCGAGGCTGCCGGCCAGCTCGACGAGCCCGCTCACCGCGCCACCTCCCCGGCGGCGCCGGCCGTCGCGCGCCCGCGGACCACCGGGAGGCGCCAGTGGAGGAGCCACTGGTTGCTGGTCTCCGGCCCCACGTCGCGCCGCTCCAGCAGCTCCAGCCCTCGATCCTCCAGCCAGCGCAGCGCCTCGCCGGCCCCGTCGTTCCGGAAGTGCTGGAAGCCGGCCGCCGAGCGCTCGCCGCGAGCCGCCTGGGCACGGGTCCGGACCAGTCCGAACCCCACGTTGTCCACCGCGGTGAGCGTGCCGCCGGGGCGGAGCGCCGTCAGCACCCGGTCGAGCGCCGCGGCCGGGTCGGCCAGGTGGTTCCAGCTTCGCAGGAAGAGGACGTGGTCCAGGCTCGCGCGCGGCAGCGACACCGCCTCGGCCCCCGCCTCGACGATCTCCGCCCAGGGACAGCGCGCCCGCATGGCCGCGGCGCGGCCGGCGTCGGGCTCCAGCCCGGTGTAGCGGAGCCGCCCGTCGCGCGCCGCGCCGGCCAGCGCCTCCGCGTAGGGACCGTCGCCGCACCCCACGTCGAGCACGTCCCCCTCCAGGCCGGAGAGCAGCCGCAGGACCCGCTGATCGTCCCGCGCGAACACGTTCTCCTCCACCGGCTCGAAGATCCCCGTGCAGCGCGCCCGCTCGGGGCAGGGGTCGCAGTCGCGGGCGCGCCGCAGCTGGACCAGCTGCCGGGCGAAGTCGTCCGGCGCGTCGCCGGGCGCCCGATCGACGTAGACCTGGCCGAGCCGGTGCTTGACGTCGGCCACCTCGCCGTCGGTGAAGTCGGTGGTGTCGGTCCGGTAGCGCGCCAGCCGCCCGCCGTGGCGGGCGAAGAGGTGGCGGCCCCGGTCCCACGGGTCCACCCCGAGGTCGAGGATGGGGCACCGTCCCGGTGTCCCCCCCACCACCCGGCCCTCCAGCGTCCAGTGGAAGCCGTTGGGCTGGGGCCGGCCGGTGACCGGCCGCAGCTCGCCGTCGCCGCGCGCCTGGTGGTAGCCGAGGTAGAGCCCCGGGCACCGGCCGCGCCGCAGGCAGCCGCGGCAGACGGGCGGCTGGATGGAGTTGAGCGCGTCGACCGGGTGGAGATCGCGCTCGCCGACCTCCGCCATGGAGGCGAAGCCGTGGCTGCGCAGGTCGCTGCGCCGCTCCCCCAGCCCGGGCAGGAGGCAGAGCGGCAGGCCGTCGTGGGCCACGCCGGGCCGGCCGCCCGCCTCGGCGTGGCGGATGGCGTCGGCCACGGCCGCGGCGGCCTCGGTGACGCCGGGCACCAGGCCACCGCCGTCGCCGCCGGCGCCGCCGCGCGGCTCGACCATGGAGAACTTGAGCCGCAGGTCGGGGAAGGGGCGGAGCGCGTCCACCACGCCGCGCAGGTGGCCCAGGTTGTGGGTGGTCACCACGCAGTTCACCCAGGCCTCGAGCCCGCGGCCCGACACCAGGGCCAGGGCGCGGCGCACCCGCTCGAAGGTGGCCGCGCCGGCCAGCAGGTCGTGCAGCTCGGCGGTGCCGCCGTGGAGCGAGAGGTGGACGTAGCGGAGCCTCCGCTCCAGCAGCCACCCGACGGTGGGGCCGTCCAGGCCGGTGCCGTTGGACACCAGGCCGAGGTCGAGCCCGAGCGAGGCGGTGAGGCCGGCCCAGCGCCTCAGCCCGGCCTGGAGCGAGTGCTCGCCCCCGGAGAAGGCCACCAGCCGGTGGCCGAGGTCCGCGGCGCGGCGGACCAGCCGCTCCACCTCTCCGGGAGGTGCGTCCGCGCCCCTCGACGCCCGGGAGTGGCAGAAGAGGCAGTCGCTGGTGCAGCGGTAGCCGACCTTGACGAGGGCCTTCATGGCGGGTGCGCGGCGCGACTGTAGCGCACCGGCGGCCACCTCTCCAGCCGGCCATCGGCGGGGCCGCGTTGATCGCGGGGCGGCCGCCGGGCATGATCCAGCCGTGCCCCCCGCCCCCACGACCGCGGCCCTGGCGCCGCCGTCCGGGCGCGTCGACCTCAAGGTCGGCTTCGCCTGCAACAACAGGTGCGTCTTCTGCGTGCAGGGGACCAAGCGGGAGCGGTTCGGGGCCAGGCCGGTGGAGGAACTGCGCGACATCCTGCGGCGTGAGCGGCCACGGGTGGACGCCGTCGTCTTCACCGGCGGCGAGCCGACGGTGCGCCGCGACCTGGCCGAGCTGGTGGCCTTCGCGCGCGACCTCGGCTACCGGACCATCCAGATCCAGACCAACGGCCGCATGCTGGCCCACCGGGCCTACCTGGAGCGGCTGGTGGCGGCCGGCGCCACCGAGTTCTCCCCCGCCCTCCACGGCCACGTGGCCGCGCTCCACGACCACCTCACCGGAGCGCGGGGCGCCTTCGCCCAGACCGTCACCGGCATCCGCCACCTCAAGGCCATGGGACGCTTCGTCCTCACCAACACCGTGGTCACGCGCTCCAACTACCGTCACCTCCCGGAGATCGCCCGGCTGCTGGTCTCACTGGGGGTGGACCAGTTCCAGCTCGCCTTCGTCCACCCCGTCGGCACCGCCTTCACCCTCTTCGACTCGGTGGTCCCGAGGATGGAGCTGGCCGCCCCGTACCTGATGGCCGGGCTGAAGGTGGGGCTCGACGCCGGGCGCCGGGCCTACACCGAGGCGGTGCCGGCCTGCCTGCTGCCCGGCTACGAGGCCTGCGTGGCCGAGAAGCACATCCCCCGGACCGCCATCTACGACGCCGAGGCCACCATCGCCGACTACACCGCCTACCGGCGGGACGAGGGAAAGCTCAAGGGTCCCGACTGCGGCGCCTGCCTCCATGACGCCGAGTGCGAGGGGCCCTGGCGGGAGTACCCGGAGCGGTACGGCTGGACCGAGTTCGTGCCGATCCGCGCGCCCGCCGCCGGAGGCGGCGCGCGGTGAGCGGCGCCACGGCGGCCACGGCGGCGCTGGCCCGTGAAGGGGCCGCCCTGGAGGAGCGCCAGTGGGTGAGGCTGACGCGCCGCTGCAACAACCGCTGCCTCTTCTGCCACGACTCGGATCGCCAGGACGGCACCAACGTCCCCATGGACCGGGTGCTGGAGGAGATCCAGGCCGGACGCGCCCGCGGGGCCGCCCGGCTCGTCCTCTCCGGCGGCGAGGCCACGCTCCACCCCGGCTTCCTCCAGGCGGTGGCCGCCGGCCGCGCCGCCGGTTACCGCTGGGTCCAGGTCATCTCCAACGGCCGGATGTTCTCCTACGAGCGCTTCACCCGGCAGGCCGCCGAGGCCGGGCTCGACGAGGCCACCGTCTCCGTCCACGGTCACACCGCCGCGCTCCATGACGAGCTGGCCGGCGCGCCGGGCGCCTTCGCCCAGGCCCTGCGCGGGATCCAGAACCTGCAGCGGGCCGGGCGGGTGGTCTCGGTGGACGTGGTGGTCTGCCGGCTCAACGTCGGCGTCCTCCCCGAGCTCCTCCGCTTCTTCATGTCCATGGGGATCATGGAGTTCGACCTGCTCCACCTGGTCCCCTTCGGCCGTGCCTGGGACCAGGAGCGGGATCGGCTCTTCTACGATCCGGCCACCGAGGCGCCGCGGCTGCTGGAGGCGCTCCGGATGGCCGCGCTCCCCGGCGTGCACCTCTGGACCAACCGCTGGCCGGCGCCGCTGCTGGAGGGGGCCGAGCACCTGGTCCAGGATCCCCACAAGCTGATCGACGAGGTGCGCGGCACCGCCGAGGGGTTCCAGGCGCTCATCGAGACCGGGACGCCCCTCCAGTGCGCCGGGGAGCGGTGCGGCGCCTGCGTGATGAAGCCCTTCTGCTCCGCGCTGGCGGAGGCGGTGGAGCGGCTGTCCGCCGGCCGATTCGAGGTGGTCTCGGTGACGGCTGCCGACGCCGCCGGGCTGGCCCCCGGCGCCAGGGGCGCGCTGGGGCGGCAGCGGGAGGCGGCCTGGCGGATCACCGCCCAGGACGGTGCGGCGGCGGCGGCGGCCCTGT
Organism: Myxococcales bacterium; assembly: GCA_021806645.1. Lineage (GTDB taxonomy): Bacteria > Myxococcota > Myxococcia > Myxococcales > Anaeromyxobacteraceae > JADKCZ01. Next base: position 206,807 of record JAJZQX010000005.1, read on the forward strand.
CCCTCCTCCCGGCGGGACCCGGCGCGCCGCTGGAGTTCGACCTGCGCCGCTGGACCGGCCTCCCCGGCGCGCTCCGGCCCCGCGTCCGCCGCGCCGTGATCCGCGACGACGCGGCGCTGGAGGCGGCGCTGGCCCTCCCCGGCTGCGACCTGGAGGTGCCGCTGGAGCGGGCCACGGCGGCGGTGGCGGCCCGGGCGCTGGCGCGGGCGGAGGAGCGGGTGGTGCTGGCCGCCTCGCCGCGCTCCCGCCTCTCGGCCACGCTGGCCGAGGGGCTCCCGCCCACCGAGGTGGCGGCGCTGGCCGGCCGGTCCCGCGCCGAGGCGCTGCCGCGCTGCCTCGCCCCTCGCGCCGTCCTTCCGCGCGCCCGGATCGAGGCCGCCACGCTGCGCCCCGATGGCCTGCTCGATCTCTTCCCCTGGGCCGAGCGGTACGTCGCCGAGCGGTCGCGCACCCGCTCCCTCCGGTGCGGCGGCTGCGCCGAGACGGATCGCTGCGACGGCGCGCACGTCAACGAGGTGCGGGCTCACGGCTTCTCCTTCATGCGGCCGATCGGAGTCGCCTGAGGGCGAGCGCCATGGCCAACCTCGGCTACGTCCAGGTCACCCGGTCCTGCAACCAGGCCTGCCGGTTCTGCAGCAACCCACCCTCCGGCCTGGAGATCGACCTCGCCGAGGCGCGGCGCCGCGTGGACGACCTGGTGGCGCGCCGCTTCGACGGGGTCATCCTCACCGGCGGAGAGCCGACGCTGGTCCCTTGGTTGCCCGAGCTGGTGGCCCACGCGGCCTCGCGCGGCCTGGCGCCGCGCATCATCACCAACGGCCAGCGGCTGGCCGAGGGGCCGCTGCTAGACCAGCTCGCCGCCGCCGGCCTGCGCCACCTCCACGTGTCGCTCTACTCCCACGACCCGGCCGTCCACGACCAGCTCACCTGCAACCCGGGCTCGCACCAGCGGGCCACCCGGACGCTGGAGCGGGTCGGCGAGCGGCCGGGGCTCTCCGCCGACGTCAACTGCGTCATCCACAGCTACAACGCCGGCAGCCTGGAGCGGGTGGTGGAACTGGTGCTGGCCCGCTTCCCCCACGTCCGCCACCTGGTCTTCAACAACCTCGACCCCCGCATGGAGCGGGTGGCCGCCAACCGGGACACCATCCCCCGCCTCGCCGACCTGGAGGTCTCGCTGGCCCGGGCCCTGCGGCTGCTCTCGGCCCGCGGCCTCACCTTCCGGGTCGAGCGGGTGCCGCTCTGCTACATGGCCGAGTGGGCTCATGCCTCCACCGAGACCCGCAAGCTGGTGAAGGACGAGGAGCGGGTCATCCACTTCCTCGACGGCAAGGGGACGGTGCGGCAGCAGGCCCAGGCCTTCCTGCGGGCCCGCGCCCCGGCCTGCGCCGCCTGCCGGGTCTCGGCCATCTGCGGCGGGCTCGACGGGCTGGGCGACTTCCACGACGGCGCCGAGCTCTACCCCATTTTCCTCGACCCGGACGAGATCGCCGCCCGCGTCCGGCGCGAGCGCGACTGACATGGCGAAGCCTCCCCGGGACGCCACCTACGACGAACGCCTGGCCTCCCGCCAGGGGTGGCTGCACATCGCCATCGGGGTGGTCTGCAACAACCGCTGCCTCTTCTGCATGGAGGAGGACCGCGAGAAGCGGGCCATCACCAACGCCGCCATGACGCCGGAGCGGGTCCGCTGGCTGCTGGAGACCGAGCGCGGCGCCCCCGAGGTCTGCTTCGTGGCAGGCGAGCCGACCACGCGCCAGGAGCTGCCCACCTTCGTGGCCTGGGCCCGCGAGCTCGGCTATCCGCGCATCGGCGTCATGACCAACGGCCGGCGGCTCTCCTATGCCCCGTACGCCACCGCGCTCCTCCGGGCCGGCCTCAACCGCGCCTACGTCTCCCTCCACGCCCACACCGCCGAGCTCCACGAGGGGCTCACCCGCGCCCCGGGCAGCTTCGCGCAGACGGTGGCCGGGATCCGGACCATGGCCTCGCTCCGGCCGCCCGGCTTCACCCTCAACACCTCGACGGTGGTCAACAAGCGGAACCTGCCCCACCTCGGCGAGATCTACCGGTTCCTGCGCGGGCTCGGCGTCGACCAGGTGGTCTTCAACGTCATGAAGACCGAGGGGGGCGGCGAGACCCACTTCGAGCCGCTCTTCCCGCGCTACCGCGAGATCGCCGCGGCGTTCGCGCGGGTCTGCCGCGAGGCGGGCCAGCCCCGGCCACCGACCTTCCTGGTGGACATCCCGCCGTGCACCACCACCGCCGTCCCCGACTTCAACCGCGGCTTCGTGGAGCACCCCAACCGCTTCGAGACGAGGCTGGACCACGCAGGGTCGCCCGGTGAGGACGTTGCGGACAGCCCGGGACTGGCGAGGATCCGCCACGTCGAGGGTCGTGAGAAGCGCGGGGCCTGCGCGAGTTGCCGCCACGACCCGGTCTGCCCGGGGGTCTGGAGCGGCTACCTGGCGCGGAACGGCTGGGAGGAGTTCGAGCCGGTCCAGTGAGGGACCGGCTCCTCCCGCCGCGTCCGGTCAGTTCGAGACGGTCAGGGTGAAGGTCCCGCAGCTGGTGGTGCTGCCCGCGGCGAAGACCCTGATGGTCACCGTGCCACCCGTCCCCGGCGGCGGAATGCGGTTGAAGACCCCCCAGTAGGCGCCAGGATCACCGCCCGTGTAGTACGTCTCCCAGGACGTCATCGACAGCGGGCCCCCGCCCTCCAGGCCGCAAGATCCCGCCGCGGCACCGCCGCAGTCCACCAGGACGTCGAACCTGGCGATCCCGCTTGGCGAGGTGACGGTGATCTTCGGGTGGTAGGTCAAGGAGTCGTTGCTCGGGAAGCTGACGGTGAAGTACTCCGAGCGGGAGAGCGGCAGCAGGCTACCCGACACCGAGATGGTACCGCCCAGCGCAACGGAACCCATCGCCCCGGCCGACGCGCAGACGTCGGGGTTCGAGTCGGCGGGGCACTCGCAGCCGTCGTTGATCAATCCGTTCATGTCGTACCAGCCCGCCGCGCAGGCGGTGAGGTTGCAGCCGCCCGCCACGCACGCCGAGGAGGCGTTGGCCGGGCTGCAGACCGCGCCACAGGCCCCGCAGTTGGCGAGGCTGGTGGCCACGTCGGTCTCGCAGCCATCGGGGGCGATGCCATTGCAGTCGCGGAAGGAGCCGCTGCAGGTGGCCACCGTGCAGGCCCCGGCGGCGCACCCGGCCGTGGCGTTGGCCAGCGAGCAGACGTTGCCGCAGGCGCCGCAGTTGGAGGGGCTGCTGGCGGTGTCGACCTCGCAGCCGTCGGCGACCAGGCCGTTGCAGTCCTTGAACGCACCGGTGCAGGCGGCCACGGAGCAGGTCCCGGCGGAGCAGGCGCCGGTGGCATTGGCAGGGGCGCAGACGCTGCCGCAGGCGCCGCAGTTGGACGGGTCGGCGTTGACGTTCACCTCACAGCCGTCGCCGGGGAGGCCGTTGCAGTCGAGGAAGCCGGCATTGCAGGTGAAGCCGCAGCTTCCGCCGGTGCAGAACGGCGCGGCGTTGAGGGCGCCGCAGATGTTTCCGCAGGTGCCGCAGTTGGCCACGTCGCCGGCCAGGTTGACCTCGCAGCCGTCGGCGAGGCTCCCGTCACAGTCGGCGAAGCCGGCGCTGCAGACGATGCCGCAGGTGCTGCTGGAGCAGGTGGCGATGCCATTGATCGAGCCGCAGGTCGTCCCGCAGGCGCCGCAGTCGGCAGGGGTAGTGGACAGGTCGGTCTCGCAGCCGTTGGCGGCGTTGCCGTCGCAGTTGCCGAACCCGGCGGCGCAGGTGAGCTGGCAGGTGCCGGCCACGCAGGCGGCCGCGGCGTTGGTCTCGCCGCATGCCGTGCCGCAGGCTCCGCAGCTCGAGAGCGTGGTCTGCAGGTCGACCTCGCAGCCGTTGGAGGGGTCGCCGTCGCAGTCCCCCATGCCGGTGGGGCAGCCGGTGATCTGGCCGGTGATGGGGAGGAGGGTGGTGACGGCCGGGTGGGAGGCCACCACCTTCAGCGAGACGCCGCTCACGGCGCCGATCGGGGCGTTGGCGGTGTAAGCCACGCGGACGCGCAGCTCGCCGCCGTGGTTCACGGCCAGGTCGAAGGGGAGCGTCACCGCGACCTCCTGCTGGGTCGCGTCGAGCTTGAAAATCTTGAGGATCGCGTAGTTGGTGGTCGGGGCGGCGCCCCCGTCGAACGTCACCTGGGAGATGGTGGCGGGGACCGCTCCAGCCCCTCCATTGTAGAGGGCCACCTCGCGCGTCTTGAGCGCGCCCATGGTGAGGTCGCCGAGTTGGATGGCCGGGACGCCGCCGGCCAGGTCGCAGCCGTCGTTGGTGGTGGCGCCTGTCAGGGTGCAGGTGTCGACCCGGGCCTGGTCATCGACGCCTTTCTTGCCGCCGCTGCATCCGGCCGCGACCAGCGTGAGGGCGGCGCCTGCCACGACGACCAACGCCCAGGACAGGGCTCGACCCGATGACTGCGGCATGACACCTCCGAAGTGAATGTTTGCATTCGGCCACACCGCGAGATCGCCTGTCAATGAGCCTTCCTCGGCGCCTGTCCCCGGGTCGAGGGGCACGTGGAATGCCGGCCGCCCTCCAGTCCGCCGCCTTGACGGACGCTCCCCCGCCCCCACATGATCCGGTCTCTCTCCAGGCGAGGAATCCCGATGACCGTGGACGTGCAGGTGGACCCGAGCGTCTACCCCATCGAGGTCGTGATGGGGGCCGCCTACGTCTTCGTCGATCGCTGCTTCTTGCTGCTCGATCGGACCGGCGACGGCCGCGTCCGGGTTGCCTTCACCGCCCGGCCCGGGGCCGGGCCGGAGGCGCTCCAGTCCCTGGCCGGCGAGTTCCAGAACGAGCTGCTGGCCCAGGCGCTGCGGGCCCGCCTCGCCGAGCGGCACGAGAAGCTGCGCGAGGCGCTGGTGGCCCGCGCCCTCTTCGGCGCCGCGCCCGAGCTGGCGCCGGTGGTTCCGGCCCCGACCGACGAGCAACTGGGGCTGGAGGCCCGCTTCCTGCCGGCCGAGGGGGACGACTACCTCGACGACCCGCTCGGCATCGCCGTCCCCTGGGAGGAGAAGTACGCCCCGGCCGGCGCCGAGGTCACGGCCGCCGGCGCGCCGAAGCCGGCTCCGGCCGGCCCCGCCGGCGGGACGTCGAAGTGAGCCGCTTCTCCAGCGGCCTCGACCTGGCCGCGCACGGCCCTTCCCTCCCCGTCCTCGACTCGCTCGGGGCGATCCGCTTCCGGGCCCTGGGTGACCGGATGCTGCTGACCAACGACGCCGGCGACCACGCCCTGGTGTCGCAGGCCGAGTTCCACGGGCTGCTCGAGGGCCGGCCCCCGGCCGACCCGGCGCGGCGCGACGCGCTGGCGCGCCAGGGCTTCATGGCCGGCACCCGCGCTCCCGAGGACCTGGCGGCGGCCATGGCGAGGCGCAAGGGGTTCCTCGCCAGCGGCCCTTACCTGCACGTGCTGGTCACCACCCTGCGCTGCAACCAGGGGTGCGTCTACTGCCACGCCAGCCGGATCGGGATGGCCACCCCCGGCCACGACATGTCGCTGGAGACGGCCGACCAGGCCGTGGCGGTGGCGCTGCAGAGCCCCTCGCCGACGCTGACCTTCGAGTTCCAGGGCGGTGAGCCGCTGGCCAACTGGCCGGTGGTGCGCCGGGTCGTCGAGCGGGCCCTGGAGCTGGGCCGCGGGCTGGGCAAGGACATCCGCTTCTCGCTGGTCTCCAACCTCAGCCTGATGGACGACGAGAAGATGGCCTTCCTGGTAGACCACGGCGTCCAGGTCTGCACCTCGCTCGACGGCCCGCAGGACCTGCACGACGCCAACCGCCCGTTCGCCGGCGGCAGCTCGCACGCCGAGACGGTGCGCTGGATGGAGCGCATCGACCGGGCCTACCAGGACCGCGGCCTCGACCCCACGCTCTACCACGTGGAGGCCCTGCTCACGGTGACCCGGGCCTCGCTGGGCCGGGCGGGCGACATCGTCGAGGAGTACGTCCGGCGGGGCCTGCAGGCCATCTTCGTGCGGCCGCTCAACCCCTTCGGCTTCGCCACGCTCACCTGGGGCAAGATCGGCTACGGCACCGGTGAGTTCCTGGCCTTCCACCGCGCCGTGCTCGACGACCTGGTCGAGCGCAACCGCCGGGGGACGCAGATCCTGGAGCGGCTGGCCACCATCTTCCTCTCCAAGATCCTCTCCGGGACCGACCCCAACTACCTCGACATCCGCTCCCCCTGCGGAGCCGGCATCGGCCAGATCGCCTACGACCACGATGGCTCGGTCTTCTGCTGCGACGAGGGGCGGATGGTCAACCAGATGGGCGATCCCATGTTCCGCATGGGCCACCTGGCGCGCGACGGGTACGGCGACCTGGTGGAGAGCGAGGTGGTCCGCTCCCTCTGCGTGGCCTCCTGCCTGGAGGCGCTGCCTGGCTGCAGCGACTGCGCCTACCTCCCCTGGTGCGGCTCCTGCCCGGTCTACAACTACGCCACGCAGGGGAACATCTTCGGTCGCATGCCGGAGAACGAGAAGTGCAAGCTCCACATGGGCGTGCTCGACGACCTGATCGGCCGGCTGGCGTCGGCCGACGAGACGGACGGCGCCATCCTCCGCCGCTGGGCCATCCCGCGGGACCGTCCCTTCTTCTCCCACGAGGGCTGAGCCGCCCCGGCGGCCGGGCGGCGGCATCGACGTGCGCGTCCTCGTCCTCCACCCGCCGCTCTCGGTCGGCCGCGACTTCATCGACTATCCGTGGGCCACGGACCTGGGCGCCGTGCAGCTGGCGACGTTGCTGCGCCTGGACCACGAGGTGGTGCTGCTCGACGCCTTCGCCCTCCCCGGCGCCGACGTCGCGCCGCGGCCGGGTGGCGGCCTCCGGCTCGGCCTGCCGCCGGCGCTGCTCCTCGATCGGATCGCCGGGGCCGGCCGGTTCGACGCCGCCGTGGTGGCGCTGACCCCCTTCCACCGGCCGCCGCGCCGGGACGACCTGCTCGGCGAGCTGTGCGCGGGGCTGCGCGCCCGCCTGGGCGGCGTGCCGCTGCTGCTGGCCGACTGCCACCAGGGTGGCCAGCACGCCGTGGCGTCCGACGGCGCGCGGCTGCTGGCCAGCTACCCCGAGGCCGACGCCTGCGTTCAGCACGAGGCCGAGGTCACGGTCCCGGCCCTGCTGGCGGCGCTGGGAGCGGGAGGCGCGCTCCCCGGCGGCGTCCACGCCGGAACCGAGGCCGACCTGGACACCCTCCCGCCGCCGGCCTGGGAGCTCGTCGACCTGGCGGCGCGGGACCGGTTCCAGCGCCGGGTGGTCGAGGCGCTGGGACGTCCGGAGTGGCCCTTCCCGCTCGACGGCCGCACGCTGCCGGCCCTCACCTCGCGCGGCTGCCCCTTCGACTGCCTCCACTGCACCTCGAACCCGGGGCGCCCCGCCGGCGCCCCCAAGACCCAGCGGCGGCTGTCGCCGGCCCGGGTGCGCGCCCTGCTCGAGGCGCTGGCCCGGCGCCACGGCGCCACCCGGGTCTGGCTGCTCGACGAGCTGGTCAACGCCAGCCCCGCCCACCTCGCCGCCGTCCTCGAGGCCGCCGAGGCGCTCGACCTGCCCCTGGAGCTGCCCAACGGGCTGCGCGCCGACCTCCTCCCGGTCGAGCTGCTGCCGCGGCTGAAGCGCCGCTTCACCACCTTGAGCGTGAGCGCCGAGAGCGGCGTGCAGCGGGTGGTGGACGAGGTGGTGGGCAAGCGGCTCGACCTGGGCGCCGTGGAGCGGGTGGCCGCCGGCTGCGCCGCGGCGGGGCTGCCGCTCCTGGTCCACTACATCATCGGCCTCCCCGGCGAGACCCCCGAGGAGATCAACGCCACGCTGGCCCACGCCGCCGACCTCGAGGAGCGTCACGGCGCCCGGCCGGCGGTCCAGTTCGCCACCCCGCTGCCCGGGAGCCGCCTGGCCCGGCTGCGGCCACCGGCGCCGGAGACCGGGGACTTCGGCCCGCGCTTCCAGGCCCTCCCCAGCGAGACCAGCGCCCTGGTGCCGGCCGGGGCCCTGGCCCGCTTCCTCTGGGCCTTCGAGCGGCGGGTCCGGCCCGGCGGACCGCGCAAGCTGGTGCTCAACCTGACCTACCGCTGCAACAACCACTGCGCCTTCTGCGCCGTGGGCAACCGGCCCCGCCTCGACGGCGACCCGGCCCGGCAGCTCGCGGCGCTGGAGCGCGCCCGGCGCGAGGGGGCGACCCTGCTCGATCTCGACGGCGGCGAGCCGACGCTCCACCCCGGCCTGTTCGACGTGATCGACCGGGCCCGCGCCCTCGGCTACCAGCGCATCGCCGTCACCACCAATGGCCGCCGCTGCGCCTACCCGCCCTACGCCCGGCGGCTGGCGGTCTCCGGCCTGAGCACCGTCCTGGTGAGCCTCCACGGCCCCGACGCCGCCACTCACGGCGCCCTGGTCGGGGTCGAGGAGGCCTTCTCGCAGACCACCGAGGGGATCCGGCAACTGCTGGCGGCGGCGCCGCCGGGGGTCGAGGTGGGGGTCAACGCCACGGTGGTGCGCGGCAACGTGGAGCGGCTTGGTGAGCTGGCGGCGCTGGTCCAGGCGCTGGGGGCGCGCCGGCTCAACCTGCAGTTCCTCACCCCCTTCGGCCGGGCCACCCGCGACCAGGCCCCGGACGCCACCGTGGCCGCCGCGCAGGTCCGCGCCGTGGTGGAGCGCTGGGCAGGCTCGCTGCAGGTGGGGATCGTCAACCTTCCCCTCTGCCAGCTGCCGGGCCACGAGGCGCTGGTGGCGCCCGACCTCGGCAAGCGGCAGCGCCACATGGTCTTCGTCAACGACGAGGAGGTGAACCTGGCCGCCTACCTGGCGGAGCGGCGCGTCCGCCGGCCCGAGTGCGCCCCCTGCCCCTTCGCCGCCTGCTGCGCCGGCTTCTACGAGCTGCCTGAGGAGCCCGAGGCCGCCTGGCCCTCGGCGGCGGTGACCACCTGAGCGGTGCGGGCGGCGATGATCTCCCCGTCGCCGAAGCGCGCCAGGTAGTCGGGCCGGACCCCCGGGCAGAGGTCACGGTGCGGGCACCCGTCGCAGGCCGGCACGTGGACCCGACCGAAGAGCCGGCTGTCGGCCAGGTCGAAGGTGGCCTCGGGCGTCACCACCCTCACCCGAGTCGAGCCTGGATCCCAGGCATGGCCGGCGTCCGCCCCCAGCAGGCAGCGCGGGAGGTGGAGCGAGCGGGCCTCCACGCCAAGCTCTCGGGCCGCCGCCAGCGCCGCCGCGAGCCGGGGCATCGCCTCGGTCATGCGCGGCAGCGACGCCACGTTGTCGCGGTTGGCGTCGGTGAGCGAGACGAAAGAGAAGTCAATCCGGCGGACCCCCCTGGCGGCCAGCCAGCGCACCGCCCCCTCCAGGTGGGGCTGCGTCCCGGCGGTGATGATGAGGTCGGCGCGCAGGGCCACGCCGCTCGCCACCAGCTGGTCGAGCGCCGCGACCATGAGGGCGTGGCTCCCGGGGCGGCGCACCATCCGGTCGTAGGGCTCGGCGAGGTTGGTGTGGACCGAGAGGTGGACCAGGTTCACGCCCGCGGCGAGCAACCGCTCGACGTTGGAGCGCTGGGCCAGGAGCAGGCCGTTGGTCTGCAGCTTGAGCTCGCGATACCCGAGCGCCCGCGCGGCCCGGACCAGCCCCACCAGGTCGCGCCGCACGGTCGGCTCACCGCCGGTGAACGACACCGCGTCGAAGCCGTCGGCGCGCCCGCGCCGGAGCGCCTCGAGCACGGCGGCCGCCGGGAGCACCCGGCCACGCATGGCGATCGCGCAGGTGCAGTAGTCGCACGCGAGGTTGCAGTCGTAGGTGAGGATGAGGTCGAGCAGCGCCACGCCGGCGAGGGTAGCCGCGCGCCGCACCTGACCACAAGGCGAGCGCGGCGCCCGCCTCTCGCGGCGGCCCGAGCCTCGACCGGGATGGCGGGCCGGTCTAGGCTGGCTCGGTGCGGCCTGCGGCATCTCCTCGCGGCGCCACGGGCGCCGGCGCCGGCCCGCGGACGCTCCTCTACATCCACCCCCGCGGCCACCTGAACGACCTGGTGGTGCCGGCCGGAGCCCTCTCGGCGCTCAACGCGGCGGCGGGTCCGAAGCTGGGCCGGTACGCCTTCGAGGTCACGGACGAGGAGATCTCCGCGGCCGGCGTCGTCGCCCTCGACCTCCACTGGGCGCTGGGGCTGGGCGGGCTGATCCCGCTGGTGGCCCGGATCCGCGCCCTCCGGCCGGAGGTCCCCATCGTGGTGGGCGGCATCTCGGCCGGCCACTTCCCCGTGGAGCTGCTGGAGCACGTCGGCGTCGACTACGTCATCCGCGGCGACGCCGAGGCGGCCTTCCCGCTGCTCATCGAGGCGCTGCGGGCCGGGCACCCTCTCGGCCCGCTCCCCAACGTCTGGAGCCGGGCCGGCGCGGGCCCGCGGCAGCGGCTGTCGTCCGACGCCTTCGACGCCACCGACCCGCTCACCGCCGACTGGTTTCCCACCCTATCGCTGGTACGTGACTGGCCGGCCGCCGCCTTCCCCATGTCGTCCACCATCCCGGTGGCCCGCGGCTGCGCCCTGCGCTGCCCCACCTGCAACGGCTCCCACGCCGCCGTCTCCGGGGAGGAGGTGCTGCTCCGTTCTCCCGAGGGCTTGGCGCGGCAGCTCGAGCGGGCCAGCGAACTCGGCCTCCGCAGCCTCCGCCTCCTCCTCGGCAAGGTGCCTGGCCCGCGGCTCACGGCGCTGCTCGCGGCGGCGGCGCGGCTCGGCCCGTTCCGCTTCGACGAAGGCGTCGGGCTCTACCTGTGCACGCCACCGAGCCCCGGGGATCTAGAGGCGCTGGAGACGACGTTCGAGGCGCGGGTCACGCTCTCGATGGTGCCGCCGGCCGAACACACCCCGCCCCCGTCGCCGCAGACCCTGGCGCGCGAGGAGGCGGCGTGGCACGAGGTCGCGGAGCGGGTGCGCCGGTCGCAGAGGCTTCAGCTCGACGTCTGGGCGGCCAGTCCAGCGCAGGCGTCCGCGGCGGCGGCGTGGGCGGGCCCCCTCGGCTCCCGCGTTGCGGTCAGCCTGGGCTCGGTCTGGGACCTCTCCCGCCCCGGCGGCCCCGACCGCCCGACGCTCCCGGAGTTGCGCGCCGCAGTGGAGCCGCTCTGGACCTTCTACGCGGCCCGGCTGCTCTCGCCGGCGCTGGAGCCGCTGCTCGCACCGTTTCGCCTGCTCGACGAGCTGGAGTCCGATCCGGCCGCGCAGCAGCCGGTGGCCGGCCCCCTGCGGGCCTGGCAGCAGGTGATCCTCGCCCGCTGGCAGGCCAACCGGCTCCCCACGCTCCCGGGCCTCACCTTCGTCGCCGTGCCGGCGCGGATGGGGGCTGGCGCCATGCCCGAGCGCCGCTTCGGCCAGTCCCGGCTGCACGGCGCGGTCGCCTGGCATCCCCCGGGGGCCCTGAGCCTCCGCGCCGGGGCCTCCGTGCCGCTCCAGGTCGACGAGGCGCACGACGCCGTCCGCCTGCGCGGCGTCCTCGACCTCGAGGCGGGAGACGAATGGGTGGCCATCATCGCTCGACCGCCTCCGGGCGTGACCGTCGAGGGCTTCGAGGAGGCGGTGGCGGCGCACGGCCTGGTCGCCATCATCGGTCCGCCGGGCGCGGCGCGGAGGATGACGCTGCAGATCTCGCTGCGGGTCCAGGAGGCCGAGGTGGCGCTGCTCGATGACATGGGGGTGCCGGTCCGGCGTGGCCGGGTCGAGCTTGGATACCTGCGCCCCCCGCCGCCGGGGCCCTGATCCTGGTCGCCGACCCGCGACCTCAACTCCCTCGGGCCAGCTGCTGCATGCGGCGGACAAGCGGGTCGTTGGTGCTGGATGCGAGGATCCGTTCCACCGGGTACAAGTGCTCGTGGAAGTAGTCGAAGCAGGTGTCGAGCTCGCGGACCGTCATCCCCGGGTGGGCGAAGCGCCAGAGGCCGGGCGCCAGTGCCTCGAGCGGCAGCCCGGCCACGGCCGCCTCGTGCCGCCGGTATTCCTCGCTCCCCGGCGTGATGGCAAAGGCGGTGAGGTTCGGCGTCACCCCGAGCCGGTAGAGCCAGAGGGCCGCCTCCAGGACCTGGTCGGTGGTCTGGCCTGGCAGCCCCACCAGGTAGAAGGCCTTGAGCCGCTTCCCGGTGAACCCGTGCGCCTGCAGGATGGACACCGCGCGGACGAACTGGTCGAGCTCTTGCGGGCGGCGCATGGCCCGCGCTCTCTCCGGGTCCAGGGTCTCCAGCGCCAGGATGACGTCGGAGACCCGCCCGTCGGCCAGGCGCCGGGCCAACTGGTCGTCCACCTGGTTGGCCGCGATGCCGGTGGCGAACTCGAGCCGGACGTCGAGCCGCTCCTGGGCAACCAAGTCGAGCAGTGGCTCGACGTAGCGGGACCGCTGGTAGAGCACGGCGTCGTCGTGGAAGACGAAGTCCCGGATTCCATGGACCGCTGCCTTCTCCTTCATCTCCGCCAGCACCGCCTCCGGTTCGCGGGCCCAGGTCATCCCCCCGTTGAGCGCCGGGGTGACGCAGTAGCTGCAGTGGTTCGGACAGCCCTTCACGAGGCGGAGCCAGTCTTGCCGCACCGGCTGGGGCAGGAGATCGATGGCGGTGGCCGCGAAGGATGCCTCCGCCACGCCACCACGCACCACCTCGTCGGCCCCGGCGCGGGCGGCGGCCTCGCCGCAGAGCGTCGGGTAGTTCCCACCCAGCACGATGCGCGCGCGCGGGTGGACTCGCCGACAAGCCGCGATGGTCTCCTCGAAGACCCGGGCGTGCCAGGTGAAGGTGGCGGAGATGGCGATCAGGTCCGGAGCAACACGCTCGGCGAGCCTTTGCTCCAGCAACCCGCCATCGAGTCCGAGGTGGACGATCTCCCGGGTCTGCACCCCCTCGCCATCGTCACCGCACCGGAGCCGCTCTCGCACCCTTCCCCTGGTCCGGCCTTCGAGCGCCGGATCCGACAGCGCGTCGAGCAGTTCCACCTCGGCACCCCGGCCCCTGAGCCAGGTGGCCAGCCGCAACAGCCCGTAGGGCGGGGTGGCGGCCGACCTCCAGCGGTCGTCGGCCGCGGCGATCTCGGCGGCGGGCGGATTGAGGAGGAGGACCCTCTTCCCGGCGGCAGCGGCGAGCAGGCTCGACATCGTCCGTCGATCTTAGGGCGACGAACCCGGGACCAGCAAGCCAGCCTGCCGCGCCGGATCGGCGCCGGCTGCGGGCGCCAGGAATGCATCTCGGAAGAACTGCTCCACGCGCTCGTTGTCCCGTGCGTTGCGCTGAAAGGCCGCCTCCACGAGGGCGGCCCGGCCCGGTTCCGTGGGGGCACGGCGCAGGGCCGAGGCCAGTGCCACCGGATCCTCCGGTGGCACCAGGATGCCGCTCACCCCGTCGATGAGGTAATCCCGGACCGCCGGCACGTCGCTCGCCACCAGGAGGGTGCGCAGGTGCTGGGCGAAGGCGAGGGTCTGCTGGCCACAGCTCCCCTCGCCGGCCCGAAGTGCGAGCACCAGGACCCGGGCGGCGGCGACGGCGGCCAGGAAGTCGGGGAGCGGGACGAGGCCATGGTAGTTGAGCCACGGAGAGGCGACGGGCGCCACCCGGTCCAGGTCGGTGAGGATGTGGACGCGGACGCGCGCCAGCTCGGCGGCGCGCGCCAGGGTGGCGACGTCACGGTTGTTGACGCCAGCCAGGAGGATGCCCCCGGCCACGTCACGGAGAGAGTTCGGCAGTGGCCGGGTGGACGCCTCGGCGAGCGCCTGCGACGCGCCGGGCAGGATGGGGGCCTGCACCGTGTTGGCCGCTATGAAGGCGCCCCGCTCTGGCGGCAGTCCGGCTGCGACCAGCGGCTCGAGGTGGGCGCGCGTCGTGACGTACCAGCGGAAGCCGGTGTCTGCCGCCGCCAGCACCAGGGGGTCGTCGCCGTAGGCGCGACCAATCAACTCCCGGAGCGGGGTTACGCGCTCCAGCAGGTTCACCACGTTGACGATCCAGCGGAGCGGGCGCAACCCGTGGCGAGTCCGGGCGTAGTGGAGCAGCACCGCTTCGGGAGCCTCGGCGTAGACCCAGTCGAACCCCTCGGTCTCGGCCACGGCCCGGTCGAGCGCCTCCCGCTGCACCACCGGGTCACGATCGGGCGAGCGCCGGAAGCGGACCAGGTCCTCGAGCGTGAAGCAGGCCACGGTGAACTCGGCCCCGAGCCACTGCGTGTTGAGGCCGGCCAGGCTCCCGCGCCCCTCGTTGGTGACGTGCAGGATCCTCACGTCAGGTCCCGTGCCGGACCAGGGGACCCGGGGTGGTCCCTCCCATCACCGGGACGGGTCCTCTCAGCCGCGGTGGAGCGCGCTGGCGGCCAGCGCCCAGTTGGCCAGCTCGAGGCGGAGCAGCGCGCCGTCGCGCCCGCCACGAGCCTGGAGCCTGACCCGCCGGTAGGGCCCGTGCGGCTCCACCGAGCAGGCGGCCACGGGCGAGAAGGCCTCGACGGCCTGCTCCACCACGGGGAGGGGGTAGAAGTCCTGGTGCAGGTCGAGCACCTGCTCGGCCCCCGCAAAGGCCATGTCCGCTCCGCCCGGAGGCCCGGTCACCAGGAGCCGTGGGAGGCGTGTGAGCCGTGTGAGCCGTGGGACGCGTGGGAGCCGTGCGAGCCGTGCGAGCCGTGCGAGCCGTGGGAGCAGTGCTGGGCGACGGTGTAGCTGCCCTTGGGGCCGCGGCCGGACTGGCGGGTGGTCACTGGCTGCCCCTGGGGCAGCGGCGGCGGCGCCTCGGCGGGGGAGGCGGTCGGCGAGTCGCCGCCACCAGGAACGGCGGTTCTCCCGGCCGGGTTGAAGCTGGCGCTGGCCCGCTCCGGCCGGAAGAAGATGCCGCCGGCGGTGATGACCATCCCGGCCAGTGAGCTGTTCATCAGGAAGTCGCGGCGGGTGAAGGCTCGCTCGGAGCCGGCCAGGAAGCCGGCAGCGGCGCGGGGCGTCGTCGGGGTCGCTTCCGGCCCAGCAGCGGGGATGGTCGAATCCTGCTTCGGGCCCTGCTTGACGTTCTCGCCCATGGGGCTCCCTTCGACGGCGCGTAAGCGAAGGTTATCCGCCTTGGAGCTTGCGAGGCAAGCGCGCCGGTCACCCGGTGAGTCCCCCGGTCAAGGGACTCACGCCATCACCTCGCCGCCGTCGACGTGGATCGACTGGCCGGTGATGGCGGGCGAGCAGGCCAGCAGCACGGCCAGGTCGGCCACCTCCTCCGGCAGCGCGGCGCGGCCGAGGGGGTTGTACGCGAGCACGGCGGCGCGGCCTCGGTCTCGCTCCGGCCGGTGGCCGGAGGAGACCGGCGCGGGTCATCCATGATGGCCGGCCAGTATGCGGGCGCGCTCAACGGCATGAGCGGCTCGGCGTCCACCAGCGTCGGCGCCGCCGGCACCTGGACCGTCCAGACCGACTTCGACCACGCCACCGGGACGATCAACTTCAGCGCGCAGAAGCTGTAAGCGATCGCTTCGGCCTGGTGTCCCGTCCGCCGCGACGGCGTGGCCGGCCGGCATCGACTAAGGTCTACAGACCGCGACTCGCCGGGATCGCGGTTCCCGAGCCGTCCCCGAGAAGAAGATGCGAACCTTGACGCCATGGTCGATCGCCGCCTTGACGCTCCTCGCCGCCCAGCCGGCGATGGCGGCGCGGGCGGTCACGCGACCGCTGGCCGACTTCGTCGCCGAGCTGCGGGTCTTCATGCCCGGCGAGGGGTCGGGAGGGTACGTGGTCCCGACGCCCGACGAGGTGGACGCCATGGGCGCCGCGTCGCGCGCGCTCGCAGCCGGGGACGTCGCCACCGCCGAACGGGCCCTGGCCATCTTCCCCGGCGTGTTCGAGGTGCTCGACTTCACCGATGGTCCCGGCGGCGCGCGCTACCTCGCGATCGCCGAGATCCCGGGCGGCGCCACGGGGCTCCTGCCGCGCGGGTGGGGCGCCTTCTTCTTCGCGCGGAAACCGCGGCGCCCCGAGCTGGTGATCGAGGCGCCACATCCGTTGGCCGACCGGGAGAGCGAGCTGGACGCGGCTCGCGCGGTCAGCTCGCTCGGGCCGGCGGCCTTCATACTGGCCGGCGCCCATCGCTACGCCGATCCGAAGCCCATCTCCGACATGGCGCACACCTCCTCGTCCGCCTTCGAGGCGGCCCACGAGGCCGCCATCGAGGGCGGGCGCGTCGCCCTGCAGATCCACGGCTTCAGCCTGGCGACCCATGCCGGCTACCCGGCGCTGCTGCTCTCCGCCGGCGAGGTGACGCCATCGCCGGACGTGCTGGCGATCTGCGGCGAGGTGAACCAGGGCGGCCTGGACTGCGTGCCGTTCGACGGCACCGCCTTCACGGCGCTGGGCGGCCTCCAGAACGTGCAGGGGAGCCACGCGGGCAGCCTCTTCGGGCCCGGCCACTTCATGCACTTCGAGATCGCCGACGCGGCGCGGGCCGATCCCGCCAGCTTCGGCGTCATCGTCAAGGCTGTCGGCGACCGGTTCCCCACCGCGGTCGGCTGCTCGTGCGGCTCCGGCCCCGCCAGCCCCACCCTCTTCCTCGGCCTGGTCGCCCTCGGTCTCTACGGCGCCAGGCCATCCAGCAACCGAAGGAGGCACACATGAAGCGCGGACTCTGGTTTGCGTTCCCGTTGGTGATGGCGATGGGCTGCGGCGGTGGTGGCGCGCCCGCCAACCCGGGCGGCACCCCGCTCACCGACAGCGCCCTCTATGCCAAGGCGGTGCAGGACTACAACGGCAAGGCCTACGTCACCGCCAAGGGGGAGTTCCAGGAACTCCTCGGCCGGCCCACCGCGACGGCCTACTTCGACAAGTCCACCATCTACATCGCCGCCATCGACTACCACCAGGGCAACTCGGCGACCTGCCTCTCGGTGCTCGGCTCCCCGGCGCCCCCCACCTCCGGCTTCTTCCTCAGCTTCCCGGCCAGCACCGAGCTGGACCGCGCGCGCTACTGGCATGGCCGGTGCGAGCTCGGCCTCGCTCCGCCGGCCTACCTCGCCGCCCGCGCCGACTTCACCGCGGTGATCGGCATGGCCGCGACCACCTACGCCGACAACGCCTATTTCTGGCGCGGCCGCACCTACTACGCGACGGCGCTCGCGTCAGGCAGCGAGACCTCCGGCGACTGGTCGAGCGCCCTGGGGGACTTCTCGGCGGTGATCGGCTCCTTCGGCACCAGCACGACCGCTCCCGAGGCCAAGTACTGGCTGGGCCGGACGCACTTCGCCAGGGCGGAGCTGGCCAAGGGGCGCGGCACGGTGGACGGCGACACCCTGGCGCAGGCGGAGCTGGCGCTGGCGGCCACCGAGCTCACCGAGCAGCCCTCCCAGTACCCAGGCAACTCCTGGGCCGCCGATGCCGCCGTCTACCTCGGCCGCACCCACTTCGAGCAGGCGAGCTACGCCACCGGCAAGGTGGCCGCCTACACCGTGGCGGTGAACGACCTCTCACCGCTCCTCGGCACCGCCGCCCTGGTCCGTGACGAGGCGAACTACTGGTACGGCCGGGCGCTCCACGAGCTGGGGCTCGCCCATGAGACCGCGGCCACTCCCGACTTCCTCGCCGCCAAGGCGCGGCTCGACGAGGCCACGGCGCAGCTACGGAAGTTCCAGACCGACACCACGCTCTCGACCAGCAAGCTGGCCGACAACGCCTCCTACTGGGTCGGTCGCTGCCTCTTCTCGCTCGCCGACCTGCTGAAGACGCAGGCGGCCACGGCGGCGGACTACCTCGCCGCGCAGGACGCCTACGCGACGGCGGAGGCGCAGCTCCTCGCCACCAAGACCAACTCGCAGTTCACCACCAGCAACGTCCTCGACTGGGTGCAGGTCTACCTCGGCCGCTCGCAGTACGAGCAGGGGCTGTGCGCCGAGAACCGGATGGCGGGGAGCGGAGCGACGCCGTTCGCCACCGCGGCGGCCTCGTTCCAGACCTACTTCACGCAGTTCGGGGCGACGCACGCGAGCGCCGCGGCGGCTTACTACTGGCGCGGCCGGACCTACTACGCCCAGGCCAACCTCGCCCTGGCGATCGCCGAGTTCAACGCCGTGGTGAACGGCTGGGATTACGTCGGCGTCAGTTCGACCACCAAGGCGACCACGACCTGGTGGGACAACGCACAGTACCACCTGGTCCTCGCCCACTCGGACCAGGCGGGCGCCTCCTGCACGAGCGCGCAGGCCTCCTACGACGCCCTCAAGGCGGCCCTCCCGGCCGACCCCTTGCTGGGGCCGGCCTGCACCTACATGAAGGACCCGACCCGCTGCCCCAGCAACACCTGCCCCTGACGGTGAGACCTCGCGCCGCTCCCGCGCTGCTCGCGCTCGCCGCCCTGGCCGCCCTGGCTGGCTGCAACGGCTGGTCGCACCTGTCCGTCGGCGTCACCGAGCGCCGGGGGACCTTGCGGGTCGCCGTCGCCGACACCACCGGCCAGCCGGTGGCCGGCGCGGCGATCTCCCTGGGTGGCGCGGTGGCCGGGACCACCGGCGCCGACGGCGTCGCGGCACTCGGCGACGTGGCCGAAGGCGGCTACGTGATCGCGGTGGACGCCCAGGGCTACGAGCCCGAGACCCTGGCCGCGCCCTTCATCCTCCCGGGCCAGGGGGCTACCCGCTCGGTGGACGTCACGCTCCGGCCCGCCCTCCCCGCCCCGCCCGAGCTCCGGCTGCTCTTCGCGGGCGACCTCTCCTTCGAGGGGGCCGTCGCCGACCCGAACCGCGACGGGATCCAGGACGACTCCCTGGTGCCGGCCACCGCCGCGGCGGCCGGGGCCGAGGCGCTGCTCCGGGAGGTCGCGCCGGTCTTCTCGCGGTTCGACCTGGTCACGGCGACGCTCGCCACCGTGCTGGGCGACGGCGCCACGCCCCACCCGCGGAAGTCGGACCGCGCGCTGGCGGCTCCCGGCGTGGCCGAGGGGCTGGCCCGCTCCCGGATCGACGCGGTGGTCCTGGGCAACGACCACGCCTACGACTTCCTCGACGCCGGCGTGGCCCAGACGCTCGACGCCCTCGATCTCTCGGGCGTGCTCCGCGTCGGCGCCGGGCGGAACCTGGTCGAGGCCGCCGCGCCGCTCTACGCGAGACGTCTCGGCGTGACCGGGGCGCAGGTGTCGCTCTCCGCGCTGCTCGGCCACGGGACCGGCGTCTACAGCGACGAGCCGCCCTACTTCGACGCCAGCGCCACCCGCGCCGGCGTGGTCGCCGCCAACCCGCTCACCGTCGCCGACGCTGTCACCAACGCCCTGGGTGGCTCGCTGGACGTGACGCCCAGCTTCGTGGTGGCCCACCTGGCGGCCGGGCCGGAGTGGGGGGTGGACCCCGCGGCGCTCGCGCCCCACGCCGACGCCGCCGCCGGCGCCGGCGCGATCCTCGTGGTCGGCCACGGTCCCCGCCCCCTCCAGCCGCTCTGGCGATCGGGAGGCGCGCTGGTGGCTGGTGGGCTCGGCCAGCTCGTCTTCGGCTCCAGCCGCCCCGAGGGGCGCTCGGGCGTGCTGCTCGAGGCGCGCGTCCGGTCGGGGCGCCTCACCGCGGCGCGGCTCTGGCCGCTCACGCTGGTTCACGGCCAGCCACGGATCGCCACCGGCGATCTCGCCAACCGGGTCATCCGGCGCGTCGCCTCCCTCTCCGCGCCCGGCGTCCTGGTCTACCCCGTGGCCGGCCGGGGCGAGGTGGCCCTGACCAATGACGTGACGCGGTTCATCGACCAGCCCCGGCGCGCCGTGGTCCCGGTCCTTCCCGGTCCGGCCGACTCGGTCACGCCGGTGATCCCGCTGCTCCCCGGCGAGCTGGAGTCCTCGGTGATGTCCGCCACCGCCGCCGTCGCCTCCGGACCGGACCGGCCCATCGCGGTCGAGCTGGGGCGGGAGCTGCTCTGGGACGGCGGCTTCGAGGAGCAGGCCGCCGGCGGCCCCGGCCTCGGCGAGGCGGCGGGGTGGAACCTCCACCAGCCGGACGTCGGCGTCTCCGACCGCAGCGTCCGCACCGGCCGGCTGGCGCTGGAACTGGTGCGCAAGTCCGGCAACTCCTCGGACGCCGTCGCCCGCGGCCAGGGACTGTTCGGCCTCTCGGCCGGGCGGCGCTACACGCTGTCGGGCTGCTGGCGGATCGAAGGCGGCGGGATCCCGCACGCCGCCCTGGCGACCCACGGCAGCCGCGCCCTTCACTCGCCGGTGCTGGCCCGCGTGGCCGAGACCACCGGCGCCTCGTCAGACTGGAGCTGCTTCGCCGCCGACCTGCTCCCGCTGGTGGACACCTTGGCCACGCCCGAGCTCCGGCTCGAGCCGCCCACCTCCGGGACGTCCCGGCTCTACCTCGACGACCTCTCGCTGGTGGAGTGGGACGCGCCCATCACGGCCGGCGCCGTGACGCTGCCGGTGCCTAACGACTACGAGTACCTGCGCGGCCGGCTGCCGGAGGGCGCCGGAGCGGTCGAGGTCAGGTGGACGGCGCGCCGGTTCGTTCCGAACTGACCGGCCAGGCGTCAGCCCTCGGCGCCTCCCAGGAGCCTCGCCAGCCACCCGCCCTTCTGCCGCTTCATCAGCTCGCGCAGCTCCCTGGCGGCTCGCTCGTGCGAGATGCGACCGGCCACCAGGTCATCGGTGGTCCGATCGGCGCGCCACCGCCGCCGCACGCCGTCCCAGACGTCGAGCACCCGCTCCGCGGCGCTCGCCAGGCGGCCGCCGGCGCGCCCGCCCGCCCCCAGCGCCGCCTCGCAGGCGGCCCGTCGCTCGGCCAGCAGCCGCCTCGCCCCGTCGAGATCGCGCGCCACGGCCCCGGCCTCGCGCGCGGCCGCCGCGCCGACCCCCTCCTCGGCGGACGCGAGGTCGAGCACCCCCACATCCTCGGCGGCGACCAGCGACCTCGCGATCCGGACGGCCTCCTCGCCGCGCGCCGCCTGGAGCGCCTCCAGCGCCTGGGCGGTGCGGCCCCAGGAGACCCAGCGGTAGGCGAAGTCGAGCCCGGTCCCCTTGATGTTCTGCACGCCCATCACCCGCGCGCGGAAGCCGGGCGGGCAGGCCCGGGCCACGGCGTCGACGACCTGGTCGCCGGAGACGCCCGGGTCTCGCAGCACCACGACGCCGGCCAGGAAGAGCTCGCGGTAGAGGGCGCGGAAGGCGGCCTCGCTGGCGCGCCGGGCGGCCGGTCCACCGAGACAGGCCGCGGCCAGGTCGCGCCGCCAGCGGAGCACGGCGGCGTGCCGCGCCGTCAGCTCGAGGAGGTGGCGCGCCGCCTCCGGGCCATGCTCGCCGAGCGTCGAGGCCCAGGCCTGGAACCGCGCCGCCAGGGGCGTGAGGACCCGCCGCGTCGCCTCCAGCGTCCCCTCCCCGCGCGAGAGGGGTTCGTCGAAGGCGTCCCGCAGCTCGCTGCCCGCCGGAACGCCGAGCCCGGCTCGAATGGCCTCCGCCTCGGCGCCGAGCCGGGCCGCGCCCAGCGCGCCCAGCTTGACGCGCGCCAGGACGCGCTCCGCGCGGGTGAGCGCGAGCCGCTCCTTCTCCCCGGGCGACAGCGGCTCCTCGTCGGCGTGGAAGAGCGCCACCCCGGCGGCGGCGCGCCGGAGCGCGGCATCGACGAAGCCCTGGAGCCCGTCGAGGTTGGTCCCGATGAGGAGATGGGCGTTGGCGGCCGCGTCCTCCACCAGGGCGTCGGCGAAGACCATCGACCGGCTCACCCGGTCGGCGCGGTTGTTCACCACCGTCACCACCCACTCGCCGACGTCGTCGGCGCCGTGGCGGTCGAAGCCGAGCCGCGACCAGTTGCTCTGCAGCGCGGTCCGCTCGTTGGCGCTCATGCCGTTGGCGAAGGCCAGGCGCCGCCCGCGCCAGCGGGCCTCGGGGTAGGCCTTGAGCGCCCCGAGATCCGGGATCACCCAGTCCGCCATCTCCTTGAGGGCGGTCTCGCGATCGACCCCGAGCGCGGCCGCCAGCTTGACCACCAGCGCGGCGTTCCGTGGGTGCTCCTCGTAGGGGAAGCGCTCGAGGAGGTCCCGCGGCAGCAGCGCGGCGTCGCGCCAGGAGACCGCCACCAGCTCCGCCCCGCCCTGGGCCGCGGCGTCGCGCAGGATGGGGAGCATCTGCTCCTCGGCGGTGAGGAAGACACGGCCGCGCGGGACGAAGCGCGCCATCACCCGCGGGATGTCCACGCCCGCCGGCCCCTGGACGTTCTCGTGATCGGGGTAGGCGTTGGTGAGGGTGGCGAGGTCGTCGCGCATCCAGCCCTGCTGCAGCAGCTCGACCAGCTCCCCGTTGAGCGCCATGCACTCCCAGAGGAAGACGTCCACGCCGAAGCGCGTGGCCAGCTCCAGGACCTCCCGCTGCTCCCAGACCGTCGCCTTGTCGTAGGGGCGGTAGATGAACACCTCGCAGGCCGGAAGGCCCGGCACGCCGTGGATGAACATGGCCTCGCAGCCGGTGGTCTTGACCAGCACCTCGCAGCCGAGCGCCTGGAAGATGGCGGCCTTGAGCCGCTCGGTGCCCGACTTGCCGCGCGTGCCCCACCCGCCGATGGTGAGGGGGAGGTCGGCCCGGGCGCGGTCGATGCGGCGCCGCGCCTCGTGGAGCCGCAGCAGGAAGAGGCCGGAGATCACGAAGGCCGCGGCGGCGAGGTGGTTCACGGTGCTGGAGGCCGGATCGAGCCAGGCCCGGAGCAGCTCGCCGCCGGGCGCCGCGGCCGCGAGCCGGCTCGCCGGCGGGGCGGCCCGGGCGCCGTCGCCCTGGTAGAGGGCGAGCACCTCGGCGGGGCCGCCCGGGCGGTGCGGGACGAACTCGATCTCGAACCCGAGGCGGCGCAGCGCGGCCAGGTAGGCGCGCCGCTGGCGGAGCTCCACGCCCACCAGCGACTCCTCGCGCAGCCGCGCCCAGCCGGCGAAGCCGAGCATGAGCCGCGCCCGGGCGCGGGCCCAGGCCGCCCCCCTGGGCCAGCCGATCCGCGTCGCGCCGAAGGCGCTGTAGATCACCGCCTCGCCGCCGGACGGCCGGCCGAGGAGGTCGTCCACCGCAGGGAGGTGGCGGCACCAGTCGCCCAGGCCCGGGACCACCACCCGTTCGCCCGGCACCTTGGTGGCGGTCACCTCGGCGAGGCCGCCGGGCGGCGCCCGCACCGGCGCGCGCGTGACTCGCCCCACGGTGTGGAGGTGGCTCTGCCGCTTGTCGGGAGACGGGTTGCGGAGCTCGTGGAGGATTCGCCAGAGCCGGCGGCGGAGCCGATCCCCCCGCGTCACGACCCAGCCGGCCCCGCTGGGAACGGCCGTGAGCGCCAGGTCTCCGGTGGAGAGGACCGCCAGCGCGCGCCCGAGCACCTCGGCGCCCACCGGCCCGTCCAGTCGGGCGCTCCCCCCCTCCGGGAGCGCCAGCGCCACGCTCGCCGCCGACAGCGCCGCCGCGGCCGCCGGATCGCACCGGTGGTGGATCCGCTCCGACGCCTCGGCCGCGAGGCGGGTCAGCTCCCCGCCGGCGCCGGCCACCGCGAGCGCCTCCACGGCACGGCGCAGCGCCGGGCTCGCGGGGGCCAGCCGCTCCGCCTCCTCGAGCGCGGCACGGCGCGGAACGTCGTCGGGGTCGCCGGCCAGGACGCCGGCCAGGGCCGCGGGATCGACGCGGGCCAGGGCGATGGCCGCCACGGCACGGACGCGAGGCGACCGCTCCCGGGCCGGGTCGATCAGGGCACGCAGCGCGTCGGGCGCGTCCACCGCCGCGAGCAGCGGGGCGAGCTCCATCCGGACGTGCTCGCTCGGGTCGGCCGCCAGGTCGGGAAGGACCATCCGGGCGCGGACGGGGTCCACCCGGGCCAGCGCCCGCGCCGCGGCGCACCGGACGAAGAGGTCGTCCCGCGGCGGTCCGCCGCCGGGGGCGCTCGCAGGGCGAAGCCGGGACTCGAGGACGGGGGCGGCCCCGGGGCCCAGGGCCGCGGCGAGCAGGTCGAGGGCCGCCGCCTGGGACCAGGTCGGCGCGGTCGGGTCCGCCGCCAGGCGGCGGGCGTGCACCAGCGCCTCCAGAGGCGCCGGTCGCCCGGCGCGGGCGTGCTCGGCGAGCGCCTCCATGGCGGGCCGGGCGAGGCGCCAGCAGGGATCGCCGGCAAGGCGCGTGGCCAGCGTGGCCAGCGCCGCGCCGAGCGTGCCGTCCTGGAGGGCGCGGGCGTGGGCGGCCAGGAAGGCGACCCTCGCCTGCGCCTCGAGCCGCGCGACCACCACCCCGGCCCGCTCCGACAGCGCCTCGGGCCCGAGCCGCCCGTCCGCCAGGGCCCGCCGGTCGGCCCGGTCCGGACTCAGTCCGGTCACGGCGCGAAACAGCTCCGTCGCGGCGGCGAGACGCCCGTCGGCGGGCGCGGTGAACCAGGCCTCGGCGGAGGCGGCGTGCCGGGCCGTGAGCGAGGCCCGCTCGTCGAGGGCCGCCCACGCCGCCGCCTCGAGCGAGCCGCCGGCGGCGACCCGGGCCGCGACCGCCTCGGCAGCGCGCCGCCGGGTGCGGGCTTCGAACGGGGGCAGCAGCGCGAGGAGCCCGGAGACCGTCACGGTGGCGCCACCGTGAGCCGGCCGCGCTCGCCGCCCGGACCGCGCTGGGGGAAGAAGTAGTCCTCCCCCTCGATCGGCGTGTGATCGGTGAAGCGGCGGCCGTTGGAGCCCTCCCAGGCGAGGTACACGCTGAACTCGTTGGCACGGGGGTCGAGGTGGAGCGCCACCGTGGCGCCGGCCACCAGGTGCTGGCGCTCGCTCGGCCAGAAGGTCTGGAACAGCGAGAGGAAGACCGTGGAGCGGCGCGCCGCGTCCGGCCGGTCGGCGTCCACGAAATACCAGACGTTGCGGAGGGAGGCCTCCGCGTAGGTCCGCCCGAACAGCGCCCGCGCCAGGGCGGTCGCCGAGACGTGGTCCTGGTCGAGAGGCGCCAGGCTCTGGTTGGTGGTGACCCGGCCGTTGGCGTACAGCACCACGTTCGCGAAGGGCTCCAGCTCCAACCCCTCCTCCCAGTAAAGGGCGCGCGGATGCGAGACGTCGTACCGGGTGAACACCTCCTGATCGACGTCGGTGAGCCGCCCGGCGGCGACCCGCGAGAGCGTCCGCGCCGACCAGGAACCGCCCAGCTTGCTCACCAGGTGGAGCCCCGACACCAGCGTGAGCACCGGCTCGACCATCAGGCCGGCTCGCCCCGACCACTCGCGGTGTCCATCGACCGGTTGGGTCGCCCCGACCACCCACCCGCGGAGCCGCAGCCAGCGGTGCCCTGGATGCATGAAGAAGGCCTCCGCCGAGAGCCCCTCGGCCGGCGGTCCGACCTCGCGCAGGCGGACGTCGCCGGCCACGTTCCAGGTGAGGTGGAGCCGCTCCTGGAGCCGGCGGTAGGCGAAGCCGGTGACGACGGCGCCCGAAGCCTGCACGGCCACCCCGGCGGCGTTCTCGTCCCTCCGGACGTAGGCGGTCTGGAATTCCAGCGAGCCCAGGGCGTCGAGCCCGGGGACCACGTCCCCGTCCACCAGGTGGACGCGCGGCGGCGCCGCGAGCCCGGCCGGTGGCGCGGCGGGCGCGGCGGCCAGGCTCCGGTAGGCGTGGGTGGACACGACCGGCTCTCCGGGGCCGCCGCCGGCGCTCTCGCGCACGCCGAGGCGCACCAGCGCGTCGCCGCGGCTGGGGCGCAGCTCCAGCCGGTAGAGGGCGTCCGCCTCGAGCGGGATCAGCTCCACCACCGCATCGGAGACCGCGGCGCCGTCCGGGAGGGACGCGGACGGGTCGCGGCGGGCCGGGATGGCGATCGATCGGGTCGTCGCGCCGCCGGGCCCGACCACGGCGAGCGAGACCTCAGGCGCGGAGCGGTGACCGAGCGGCGAGCGCACCTCGAGCTTCAGCAGGGCCGGACCGTGGACGCCGAGCCGCACCGGCGCGTCGGCCCGCGCCACCAGGTGGTCGGCGACCGTGTCGAGCGACACCGGATACGGACCAGGCCCCGCCGGTCGAGCACCGTCGGTGGGGCGATCGGCGTCCACCCATACCCGCGCGATGGGGCGGAGTCCGCCGTCCAGGCGCACGGTGAGGTCGTGCGGGCCCGGCCCCAGGTCGATGGGCGCCGAGGTGCAGGTGCGTCCGGGCCGGCACGCGATGCGGCGCGGGGGCTCGCCGTCGCGAACCCACTCCAGGACCACCGGCGGAGCGCCGAGCGCGGCGGCTTCGTTCCTTCTCAGCTCGATCGGGGCGGCGCGCAGGGTGGCGCGGAGCGGGCTCGCCACCACCAAGGAGACGTTGGCCTGCCGCTCCCTGGTCACCAGCGTGGCACGGCCCGCGTCGGGGACCGCGGGCAGCAGCGCCGCGTCGGCGCGATCCTCCAGGGCCTCGGACGCGGCGAGCCGGACCGCCACGCTGCCGGCGCTCTCGTCGGCGAATCGCAGTCCGCGCAGCCTCGTCCGGGAGGCGGCGCGGCGCATGAGCCGCCGGGCGGCCAGGTCGCGCGGATCGAGCCGGATGGCGGCGTTCAGCTCGAGGTAGGCCCGGGCCGGCCCGGGGCCCTCGTCGCCGGCCGCGAGGATGGCCTCGCCGGCGAGGCGGTGGAGGAGCGCGACCTCGGGGTGGGCCGCGGCGAGCTCGAGCCGGAGCGCGGAGGCCCGGGCGCCGTCGCCCGCCGCGGAGGCCGCGCGAGCGGCGGTGAGGACGGCCAGGTCGCCGTCGAGACCGTCGCCGGCCCGCCGCCGCAGCGCCGGGGCGGACAGCGTCGAGATCGCGGCCGGATCGTCGAGGAGCGCGAGCAACCCGGGACCCACCACGCCCCGACCGCCGGAGAGGGCCAGCGACGGCGAGAGCACCGCCCCCGCCGCGACGGAGGCCGGGGGCGACCCTCCGAGTTCGTCGAGGCTCCGCCAGGTGGCGGCGACGAAGGCGCGCTGGTGAGGTCCGAGCGACGGGTCGGCCATCGCGGTGAGGAGATCCTCGCGGGCCAGCGCGAGCTCGTCGAGCTCGGCCAGCGCCGCGGCGCGAGCGAGGAGCGGCGCCGGCCCGGGCATGGTCCCCGCCCGGGCGCTCTCGCGCCGGACCGCGCCGAGCGCCTGGGCCAGGTCTCCCGAGTCGGGCGGGGGCGGGAGCTCGCCCGGCGCCACCGCCCCGAGCGGCGTCGCCGTCCGGTGGCGCCTGATGGCGAGCCGGCAGAGCAACCGCGCCTGGCCGAGCGGCCCGGGACGGATCCGGATCACCGCCGCGTCGCCGGCGAACGGCACCACCACCTCGACCGGATCGCTGGCCAGCAGCGCCGGCCCGAGCTCGCTCCCCGGTTCCCGCTGGACCCGGCCGGGCCGGAGGCGCACCAGGATCGGAGGCGAGTCGGACTCGCCGACCAGCACCTCCAGCTGGTCCGGCGCCGCCGCTCCGGCCGCCACGACCACGCGCAGCGCCAGGAGACCGAGCGCCGGCTGTCCGACCTCGTGGGTGCGGAAGGCCAGGCCGGCGGCGGGCACCTCCGAATAGCGGCGGTACCGGAGCGGCGACGTGGCGGGCGCCTGGTTCACCAGGATCTCGCCCGCGAAGTCGGACGGCTGGAGGGCGACCTCGTGCCGCCCCGGTGGGAGCGGCAGGTCGAAGCGCTCCAGCGGCTCCACCACCGGCAAGGAGAGCGGGGCGCCGTCGATGCGGACCTGGACGCTGCGCGCCAGCGCCGGTCCCCGGACGGCCACCAGCGAGAGGACCGGTCGCCGCCCCGGGAGCGGCGGCGCGGCGAGCTCGGCCACCAGCACGCGCCCGTCGGAGGGCAGCGGCGCGAAGGCGAACCGGCCGGCGGATGGCGTCGCCTGGGGGTCGGGCGGTGGGGGCTCGAGGAACGCGGTCTCCCGCAGGTCCGCCTCGGGCCTGAGCCCGGCCCAGTAGGACGCCAGGCTGAAGGCGCGCGCGCGGATGACCTGGAGGCCCCGGTCGAGAGGGCGCCGCGCCAGCAGGCCGTCGATCACCGAGAGCGCATGGGCTCCGGCGTCGAGTCCCTCGGCCGCGAAGGCCTCGGCCAGCCAGAGCTGGTCGGCGTCCTCGTCGGTCAGCTCGACCTGGGCGGCGAGGTCGATGAGCGCGTGCGCCGCCGAGCGGTGGCGGCCGGCGGCGAGGTCGAGCCGCACCCGGAGCCGCGCCAGCCGCGCGGTGAGCGCCGGCCGCAGGGCCGCCCCGGCTCCCGGGCCGACCTCCGCCAGCACCGCGCGGGCGCGCCCCAGCAGCGCCTCGGCGCGAACGGGGTCGGGCTCGAGCTCGGCACGCCAGAGGGCGACCAGCGCGGCGAGCGCCGGAATGCCGGAGGCGAGCGGCGCCGCCTCGTCGAGCGCCGCCACCTCGCCGAGCCCTCCACGGGCGAGCAGCGCGGAGAGGCGAGCCCGGGCATCACCACCGGCGAGCGCGGCGGCGCGAAGATGATCCTCCGCCCCGCGCCTCCCGAACCGGTCCTCGAGATGCGGCTTGTGCGCGAGCAGGACCGCCCCGACCAGCACGGCGCGGTCGAGCGGCTCGATCCGGGCGCGGCGGACACCCGGCGGGACGGCGATCGAGACGGTGCGCTGCCGGCTCGCGCCGGGCGCCGCCGGATCGCGCGAAGAGATGGCGAGCACCGCCATGGGGGGCCGCTGGTCGAAGGAGACGCGCAGGCGCCAGGCGGCGGGGGCGGTCTCCTCCGGGGGGAGGAGCACGCGCTGGACCAGTCGCAGGGCGTCGGCGCGGCCCACCTCCAGCTCGATGGCCTGGCCCCGTTCGACCACGTGGAGGCGCCCCGCCACCCCGTCGACCGCCTGGAGCGGCAGGTCGATCCGCGCCTCGGTCCGCCAGGCGTAGGAGGGATCGGTGGCGCGCTGCTCCGCGATCGCCATCTCGACCAGCCCGCGGACCAGCGACCGGGACGGGTCGTCCGCCCCGGCCATCCGGCGGAGCAGCGCGTCCACGGCGAGCGCGAGGGCCGCCGACTCCTGCCAGCGATGGGGGTGCGGCGGCGACAGCCACGCCGCCGCCTCCGGCTCGCCGAGCCCCGATGCGGCGGCGCGGCGGAGCGCGAGGGCGACGCGGGTCGGGCCGTACTCGTCCGGTTCGAGCTCGGCCCGATAGGCCCGGAGCTTGACCGGCGCGCAGCCCGCAGGAAGTCCGAACCGGTAGGCGAGCGGCGGGGAGGTCTCCTCGCCAGGCAGGCCGGGCGCCACCCCGGGGGGCGGGACCAGGATCCGGTCGGCCCCGCTCGCCGCCAGCGGGAGGGCCACCTCGGCTCGCCCGAGGCCGTCGCCGAAGACGCGGCTCACGATCGGGTCGCAGCCTGGAGCGAAACGGCCGCGGAGGCGCACCACCAAGGGACCCTGGAGCTGGGCGAGCGCCTGGCGACCTCCGCCGACCTCGGCCTCGGAGGCGCTCCGGCCGCCCGGCTCGACGGCCAGCTCGAGCGTTCGCCAGCGCAGCAGGCCGTACGGGTCCGGCCTGGAGAGCCAGCCGGGCTCGGCCGCCAGGGCGAGCGCCAGCAGCGCCTCGATCACGGCTTCACCTCGAGCGCCTCGGCCAGCGCGGCCGACAGCGGCGTGACGCCCCCGTCCAGGAGCCGGCGGCGTGCGGCGGCGGAGAGCTCGACGTGCAGGAACGAGTGGCCCGCGTGCCGGACGTCGGCGCCGACCACGTTGGTGGTGGCGCCCAGGGCATGGGCGTCCACGCCGTAGAGCAGCACGCGCCCCGGCGCCAGCCGCCGCGCCAGCGCCGCGCGAAGCCGGACGGCCGGAGCGCCCTCGGGCCGCTTGGCGGCGCCGTCCGAGACCACCGCCGCGACGCCGGGCCCCAGCTCGTCGTGCCCCGCGAACCCGTGGAGCTGGGCCACCGGCCAGCGGGCCGCATCGAGGACTCCCCGGGTCATGGCGCGGAACGCGGTCTGGCCGGCATGGGCGGCGTCGGCCAGCCCGTCGCCGGCGGCGGACGGCGCGGCCCGGTGCACCGTGTTCACGAAGAGGCAGGCGGCCCGGAGTCCGGCGAAGACGGCGAGGGCGATCGGTCCGGTTCCCTCGTCGAAGAAGGTGTGAGGCGCCTGCACGCAGACGGCGGCGCCGCCGGGCCTGAACACGTAGAGGCCGGTCCCCTCCCGGCGGCCGCCAGCCTCGCGCAGCACCCAGACCTCCCCGGCGGCGTCGCGCGCGGTGACCAGCTCGAGCCCGTCGGCGGCGGCCCGATCGCGGAGCGTCCGGGGCGGTCCACCGGAGGAGAGCCCGCGGACGATGTCCGCGGCGAGGCTTCGCAGCCGCTCGAGGCGCGGGCCGGGAGGTGGCGAGAACCGGAAGGTGGCGCGGTCGTGACGGCGCGCTTCGGAGTAGACGGCGTCTAGGGTCGGCGTGGGCGCGGCGGCTAGCATGGCGAGGAGGACCGGGATCACGGGGGGCTTTCGGTGTGGATCTCGTGAACGGAGCTGACGTGCTCGGCGGGGCCGGCGGCGCCATGGGCGAAGAAGCGGGCGAAGACCCGCTGGCCGGCATTCTGCACCGACAACTCGATCTCGTGTCGCCCGGGGCGCAGGTCGTCGCGCAGGGGAATGAAGATCGGCTCCGCCGCCCAGACCGGACCACCCGTCCGGTTGAGGTAGAAGGCCCCCTCCGCCGCCGCCGCCCGAACCGGCGCCTGCCGCTCGAGCCGGGTCCACCCGAGCGAGGTCGAACCCGCCCGCACCACCCGGACGCCGCCGTCGATCCGGGCGACGAGCCGCGCCCCGGGCGACGGGCGGCCGTCGAAGTAGAGGGTGACACCGAGCGAACGCGGCGCCACGCCCTTCTGGAGGCGGACCCGGAGCGGCGCCCCGGCCTCCAGCTCGAACGTGCCGTAGGCGCGGTAGGGCGCCGTCCCCGGCGCCGGCTGATCGACGAAGAGCCGCGCCGGCGCCCCTGGATCGACCCGGAGCCGCCGGCGCCCGGCGGCCAGGAACGGCAGGGTCAACTGACCGCGCGGCGAAACCAGCGGCGCCCGCGCCACCTCGCGGCCGTCCACGGTCACCAGCGCCTCGCGCCCGGCCAGCGCCGGCTCCCCGGCGTAGAGCAGCGACGGTTGAACGCGAGCGCCAGGGGCCGAGCCGGCGGGGGGCGCCAGGACGACCACGGTCTCGGCGCCCGGGAGGATCGGCCACCAGCGCCCGCGGCCGGGCGCCTCCGCGGCCGGCACGCCGGGGCCTGCCGCGACCGCGGTGGGGACCACCAGCAGCAGGCGCGGGACCCCGCCCAGCGGTTCGAGCGACTCGGCCTCGCCAGGCGGGCCGGGCGGCTCCGGCGCCTCCTCGAGCCGGAGCGCCGACCGCAGCCTCACCATCCGGCCGGCCGCCCAGAGAGCCGGTTCGTCCTTCGGGCGCACCCGGAACCAGCTGGGCCGCTCCTCGGGATGGAAGCGCAGCACCAGCCCATCCGCGAGCCCGGGCGTCCTCCCCGCCATGGGTCCGGGCGGAAACCCCGGCGAAGAGAGGCCGACCGCGGCCGGGCGATCGACCCGCACCTCGAGCCGCTCGGCGGACGGTGGTGGCCAGAGGTGGAAGTAGACCGGCTGGGCCGGGACCCGCGCCTCGTCGCCGTCGATCCGGTCCTCCGGCGCCGGGCGGACTTCGAACGGGAGCTCGCCGGCGGCGACCGCCGCGCCGCGCCTGTCGAGGACGCGCCAGCGCACCCGCAGCGGCGCGTCGCCGGCGCCGGGCTCGACCAGGGCGCGGACGGAGACCCGCAGCGCCTCGGCGCCGCGACCGGCGAGGTCGAAGACCAGCGGCGCCGCGGGTCCGGGGGCGCCGAGGGGCGACAGCTCCACCCTCCAGGACGGTTCCAGCTCGGCCTCGCCGCCCGGGAGGGGGCGGGCGCGCCCGGGATCGATCGCCATGCCGACCTCGCCCACCGCCAGCACACGCGCCGCGCTCGCCGCCGTGACGCGCACCGTCGCCAGTCCCGCGGGGATGGGCACGGAGGCTCGATCACCCACGCCGAGCGCGAGCGGGAAGACGGCGGAGGTGCCGTCCATGTCGAGCCGGCGCGCCTCGCCCCGCAGCGGGCCGTCGAGCGCCACCAGGTGGAGGGTGCCTGGCCCACGGACGGTGAATACGGCGACGCGATCGCCCCCGATCCGCTCGCCCCGGGGAGGTGGTTCACGGCGGGCCGGCGCCGGCACCGACACCACGTAGAGCCGGCGCGACGGGGTCCCGGCAACGGCCGCGGCGCGAGTCCAGCGCCGCTCCAGCAGCCCCTCGCGGAGGCCGTCGTCGAGCTGGTCCCATTCGAGCGGGCCGACCGAGGTGGCGAGCCGGGCCCGCCCCTCGGGACCGAGGCGCCCGAGCAGCACGTCCCGGGCCAGCGGCGGGCGCTCCCCGGCGGTGAGCAGCCGCAGCGAAGCCGTGGCGCCAGGCGGCCCCTCCAGCCAGACCGTCGCGGTGGCGGGCCCGTCGCCGCTCCGCTCCACCGAGACGTCGCGGGTCCGCGCCGGCGCGCTCGCCTCGCCGAGGTAGAACGCCGCCGGTCCACCCGACGCGTCGGTGGCCGGCGTGGCCACCAGGGGGAAGCTGGCCGTGAAGCCGTCCTCGGGGATCTCGACGCGCACGGCGTACGGGACCCCCTGCGCCGGGACCGGCGGGGTCAGGTCGAGATTCACCAGGACCCGGAGCGAGCGCTTCCCGGGCGGGAGCGCGAACCGGACCGGCCCCGGTCCGAGCCGGTAGACCGCGACCTCGCGCGCGCTCGCCAGCAACGCCCCACCGAGCGTCGGGCGGATCACCGGCGCGCGCGCGATGGCGAACCCGACGGCCAGCACGGTGGCGGCCAGCGCGAGCCGCCTCATGGCCCCCCCCCGGCGACCAGCGTTCGCGCCCCCGAGAAGAGCAAGGCCTCGCCGTCGGCGGGTCGCTCCACCGGAGCGCGGACCTCGCGCCGGTCGCCGGCGATGGCCAGGGCGCGCCGCCCGCCCGCCTCGACCGCGATCCCGGCGAGCCCGCGCGACTCGTCCACGAAGAGCGCCAGGCGCGCCGCCCCCGCCCGCGGGTGGAGCATGGCCACGTCGCGGGTGCGCGCCAGCCGCTCGGCCGCATCGAGCCCCGGCGCGTCGGGCACGCCGCGGCCGGCGGCGACCCAGCCCGCCATGTCGCCTCGGAGCGTGGCCACCCCGCGCGCCGCCGCCAGCGCGGCGAACTCCGGCCGGAGCAGCGCGGCCGAGTCCGAGCCGGCCAGCGCGCGCCGAACCCGTGGCGACAGCCAGAGCAGCGCCGCCGGCGCGGCGCGGCCGGCACCCGGGGGGAAGGCCCGGAGCGGCGCGGCGGCCAGGCCGTCACCGCGCGCCAGCGTGAAGCGCTCGCCGATGGCCCGCGCCACCGGAGCCAGCCAGGGCGCGGGGTCGGCTCCGGCCGGCTGGTCGAGCAGGAGCGCTTCGCCGCCGGGCACCTGCCGGATCCCGCGAACCAGCAGCAGCGGCCGCGGCGGGGCTTCGGCCAGGCCGACCGCGAGGATCCCGGCGCCAGGGTCGTCGCCGCCGGCGAGGACCGCGTCGGCGCCCATGGCCAGGGCGATTCCCAGCGCGGCGGCTGGCGCCTCGAGCTCGGCCGCGTGCGGTGCCGCCACCACCGCGCCCCCGGTCCCGAGGAGCACCACCGGCCACCCGGGCCCGGAGAGGAGCAGGCGTGACCCGGACGCCTCCACGGTCAGGCCCAGCGGCGCCAGCTCGCCGGCCAGCTTGGCCGCATCGCCCCGATGAAGCTGGATCCGGTGTGCCGCTTCGGCCAGGGCGCGCACCGGCACCGGCGCCGCGCCCGCGGCGCGAGCCCGGCCCAGCTGCTCGAGCACGCGCGAGCGGAGGCCGCCGGCGCTCACGACCAGCGGCGCGGGTCTCTCCGCCTCGACCGGCTCGAGCTGGGCCCCGAGCAGCCGGGCCAGGCCGGCGCCGCCGTCCCCGGTCGCCGCGATCCCGACCACCAGCGTGGCGCCGAGCCGGGTGGCCCGGTCCGCGGCCCCCTCGGCCGCGGCGGCCTCCGGCTTCGCGGACAGGACCCGGGTGGCGCCCGGCCGGATCGCCACCAGCCCACGCACCCCGTCCCGGATGCCGAGGCGCCAGCCGTCGGCCGTGTCGGCGGGAGGCGGTTGGCGCCGGGCGAGCGCCACCAGCCGCCCGAAGTCCTCCACCTCGCCGCGCCGCAGCAGCGGGCCGTAGGCCGCCACGGCCTGGGCCAGCGTGGCGTAGTGCTCGCGCTGCACGACGGCGTTCCCGGCCTCCTGCACCGGCGCGATCCAGGCCAGGCCGAAGCCGACGGCGGCGGCCCCGGCGACGCCGAGAAGCGCGGTCTGCAGGGTAGGCAGCACCACCAGCGGGGCGTCGGCCTTGGTCCAGATCCGCTCGGCGACGAGGCTCGGCAGCAGGTAGCCGAAGCCGAAGAAGTCGGTGGGCTGGTAGCCCGGCCAGCGCGCCGCCAGGGCCGCCGCCAGCGCCAGCTTGAGGCCGAAGCCGATGACCAGGCAGACCACCACCTTGCGCGACCCCTCGACCATCACGTCACGGAACGCCGGGAGCCGCACCAGCGCCCGGGCCAGCACCACCACCGCCAGCGCCTCGGCGAAGGTGGTGAGCAGCTTGAGCGGCGTGGTGGCGGCGAGGGCGAGCAGCGCCGGTACCAGGATGCCGTGGTAGTCCCAGCCGAAGCGCTTGTTGAAGACGCTGGCCAGGGCCGCGGTCACCAGGATGGCGATCTGGGCGCGGGGCGAGGAGAGAAAGGAGAGCGCGAGGTGGTCATAGGCCAGCTCGAAGCCGGCGATGGAGAAGTTGGTGAAGCGGCCGAGCGCCGCGACCACGGCCAGGACCAACCCGGTTTGCACGCCGAGCTGGAAGAGGCCTGGGCCGACCCCGGGGCGCCAGAAGCGGTTGGCCATGAGCGGCACCAGGACCAGCCCGATCCCGAACAGCTCGTTGCGGTGGGCGCCGAAGCCCGGAGCGGCGCGCTCGATCGCCGCCGCCAGCGGCTGGAGCAGCAGCCCCTCCACGACGATCCGGACCAGGACGCTGGCGACGAGGATCAGGTAGAAGCGGTCCCGGCCGAACACCGGGTAGGCGAGTCCGGTCCGGGCCAGGGTGGCCATCAGGCCGCGCACCGCCAGCGCGGTGACGACGGCCTCCGCGACCACCACGCCGGCCGCCACCGGCTCGAGCAGGAGGACCGAGCAGAGGTAGCCCGGGACCACCACGCCCACGAAGTCCCAGCCCCACCACTCGGTGAACGCGGCCATGACGAGCGCGCCCACCAGCACGGGGACCAGGAGCGTGGACTCGAAGCCGGGTGGGAAGAGGGAGAGCACGGCGGTCCCGGGGCTACGCGGCGGATGGAGCCCGGGAAACCTCGGCCGACCGCTGGAGCGCGGATGCTCGCGGCGCGCTCCGCCGGCTCGTCCGCGTGACGACGACGGCTCTCTTCATCGGCTCCTCGATGGTCACGTGCGCTCGGCGGGCGGCCGCCCGTTGCAAGGCGTTGCTCTGCCTCCCGTGGACCTCGCCAGGGAACCACCGGCCACGCCGCGCTGCAAGCCGGCGTGGCGCGCGGCCGGCATCATCGGCGCCGGCGCCGGAGCTGGCAAGCGGCCGCTCGCCGGCTGAAGTCCCTGGCGCGAGCGCCCGGTCGCGGTTCGGGTTGCCCGGGCCGGCGCGGCGCTTATATGTCACACCGAGGATCGCGAACGACGAGCCGCTTCCCCATGGCCTGGCACGCGCTCGGGATGATCGCCCTGGAGGGCGAACGTCAAGGAGTGAACACATGTCCGACCAGTCTCTCTTCGCCCCCGCCACCCTCGGCCCGCTCGCCCTCAGGAACCACCTGGTCATGGCCCCCATGACCCGCAGCCGGGCGGTGGAGGCCAACATCCCCAACACCCTCATGGCCGAGTTCTACGGGCAGCGGGCCAGCGCCGGGCTCATCGTCACCGAGGGGACCTCGCCCTCGCCCAATGGAACGGGCTACCCGCGCATCCCCGGCCTCTGGTCGCCCGGCCAGGTGGCCGGCTGGAAGCTGGTGACCGACGCGGTGCACGCCAAGGGCGGCCGCATCTTCGTGCAGCTCATGCACACGGGTCGCGTGGGCCACCCGCTCAACCTTCCGGCCGGCGCCGAGCTGCTGGCCCCCAGCGCCGTGGCCGCTCCCGGCGAGATGTACACGGACGCCAAGGGGCTGCAGCCCCACCCGCCGCCCCGCGCCATGACCGACGCCGAGGTGCGCCACGCCGTCGAGGAGCACGTGGCCGCGGCCCGCAACGCCATGACCGCCGGCTTCGACGGCGTCGAGCTGCACGGCGCCAACGGCTACCTGCTGGAGCAGTTCCTCAGCCCCGACACCAACCGGCGCACCGACGCCTGGGGCGGGTCGGTGGAGAAGCGGCTCGGCTTCGTGCTGGAGGTGGCCGGGCGGGTGGCCGCGGCCATCGGCGGGGAACGGGTCGGCATCCGGCTCTCGCCGTACGGCGTCAACGCCGGCATGATCGCCTACCCGGAGATCGACGAGACCTACCGGAAGCTGGTGCCGGCGCTGGTGGCCACCGGACTGCAGTACGTCCACCTGGTCGACCACTCGGCCATGGGCGCGCCCCCGGTGCCGGCGGCCCTCAAGCTGGCGCTGCGCCAGGCCTGGCCGCGGACCTTCATCCTGGCCGGCGGCTTCGACCGCGCCAGCGGCGAGGCGGCGCTGCGGGAGGGGCGCGCCGACCTGGTGGCCTTCGGCCGGCCCTTCCTCGCCAACCCCGACCTGGTGGCGCGGCTGCAGCGCGGGCTGCCGCTCAACCCGCCCGACTTCGCCACCTTCTACACGCCCGGGCCGAAGGGTTACACCGACTATCCCGCCGCGGCCTGAGCGGCGGCTGCGCCCCGGCTCCTCAGGGGGCCGGCCGGGCGCCACGCACATCTTGGCGAACTCGACGTCAGCGCGGCAGAGCGCCGGGTAGTCCTCGCCCGCGGGGCCAGTGAATTGAAGCGAGAAGAAAATGCCGGAGCCGCCCTGTAAGCCGGGTTCTGGTCCGCGAGTCTCCCCGCGGCGACGAACATTCATCTAGGGCGTGCGTTGCCGCACGCCTCGAGCGGGCTGAACCCGGAGGCGTCGAGCGGGCCGCTCTTCGCCCCGCCTTATCGGCGGAGCAGCCTCCCTATTTGCCCTTGCACCAGGTGGGGTTTGCCGTGCCGCCCCCGTCACCGGGGGCGCGGTGCGCTCTTACCGCACCGTTTCACCCTTGCCACGCACGCCTCTCGGCGCCGTTCGGCGGTCTGTTCTCTGTGGCACTTTCCTGCGGGTCGCCCCGACCGGTCGTTGACCGGCACCTTGCCCTCTGGTGCCCGGACTTTCCTCGGCAGACACGAGTTCTGACGCGTTCGTCCGGACGGCTCCAGCGCCACGGGGTCTAGCACACGCCGCGCCGCGGGCACAGCCCGCCCACGGGGCAGCGGTCGCAGTCCGGCGCCCGCGCCGTGCAGCAGCGTCGCCCGTGCCAGACCAGCAGCTGGTGCCCCTGGGCCCACCAGTCGTGCGGGAAGAGCACGCGCAGCTCGGCCTCCACCTTCCCCGGTGCCAGCTGCCGCGTGAAGCCGAGCCGCCGCGCCAGCCGGCCCACGTGCGTATCCACCGGGAAGGCCGCCTCGACCCCCTGCTGCAGCAGGATGACCCCAGCCGATTTCTGGCCCACGCCCGGCAGCGCCTCGAGCGCCTCGCGGGTGCGCGGCACCTGCCCGCCGTGCTGCTCCACGACCCGCCTCGCCGCCGCCACGATGGCCCTGGCCTTGTTCCGGAAGAGCCCCAGCGTCCGGAGGTGCGGCCAGAGCTGCTCCGGCTCGGCGCGGGCCAGCGCCGCGGCGTCGGGGAACCGGGCGAAGAGGCCGGGGGTGACGCGGTTGACCCCCTTGTCGGTCGATTGCGCCGAGAGGATCACCGCCACCATGAGCTGCAGGTCGTTCGCGAAGTCGAGCTCGATGCGGGCCCCGGGCATGGCCGCGTCGAGCCGCCGGACGACCTCTAGCGCCCGGGCCCGCGCCTCATCCGTCACCTTCTTCACCCTCGTCTTCGGCCTCGCCGCGAGCCGTGCCGCCATGCGGCCGCGGATGCTAGCATCCCGCGCCGCCACCCTGGAGACCCGCATGACCCCCATCGACCTGCGCTCCGACACCGTCACCAAGCCGACCGACGCCATGCGCGCCGCCATGGCCCGCGCCGAGGTCGGCGACGACGTCTTCGGCGAGGACCCGACCGTCAACCGGCTGCAGGCGACCGTGGCCGAGCTGCTGGGCAAGGAGGCCGGCCTCTTCGTGCCGTCGGGGACCATGGCCAACCAGGTCTGCCTCGGGACGCTCACCCGCCCCGGCGACGAGGTGGTCTGCGACGCCGCCGCACACTGCATCTCGTTCGAGGGGGGCGGGCTGGCGGCGCTCTGGGGCGTCCAGCCGCGCGCCGTCGCCGCGCCGCGCGGGATCCTCGACCCGGCCGACGTCGAGGCGGCCCTGCGCCCGGTGGCCGATCACCACCCTCGCACCCGCGTCGTCGAGATCGAGAACACGCACAACCGCGGCGGCGGCGCCGTCTACCCGCTGGCGCGGGTCCGGGAGCTCTCGGCGCTGGCGGCCCGGCACGGGCTCGACCTCTACATGGACGGTGCCCGGCTCTGGAACGCCTGCGCCGCCACCGGCACCTCGCCCGCCGAGTACGCGGCCGGGGCCACGCTGGTCTCGGTCTGCCTCTCCAAGGGGCTGGGCGCGCCGGTCGGCTCGGTGCTGTGCGGCTCGCGCGACCACGTGGCGGCGGCGCGCCGGCTGCGCAAGCGGCTCGGCGGCGGCATGCGGCAGGCCGGCATCCTGGCCGCGGCCGGGCTCCACGCGCTCGAGCATCATCGCGCCCGCCTCACCGAGGACCACGAGAACGCGCGGCGGCTCGGCCAGCTGGTGGCGGCGCTGCCCGGCGCCAGGCTTCTCCACCCGATCGACACCAACCTGGTCTTCGCCGTCTTCGAGGGACAGAAGGCGGCGGAGCTGACCAGGCGCTTCGCCGAGGCGGGCGTGCTCGGGCTGCCCGAGGGCTCCCGGCCCGACCTGGTCCGCTTCATCACCCACCTCGACGTCTCGCGCAGCGACATCGAGGAGGCCGGGCGCAGGCTGGCCCGGGTCATGGGCGGCTGACCCACGTCCAGGCGAGCCATGACCCCGGCCAGGGCCCCGGCTGGTGGGTGACTCCAAGAACGTTCGCGGCCCGTTCACGGACGGGCGCGCGGCCGGCCTGAGCGCCCCGTAAACCCCACGCTGCTGGGCTTCCCGGGATCTTCGACCCCTGGCCAGGGTGGCACGTCCGATGCTCGCAAGGGTGGTGCAAGTGCGCGGCAGCGCTCCACCCTCATCCGGCCGGGGGCGAGTGAGTCCGCGCGAAGACGTGTCGGTTCGGTATCGGACTCATGACCCTCCTGGAGCACTCACATGGTTACGCCAAGCAGATGGTTCGCTTCTCTCGCAGCAACCTCCCTCCTCGCCTGTGGAGGAGGAAGCCAGCCCGCCTCCCCGCTGGCCTCACCTGACCCGGCCTTTCGGGCCGCCCCGTCGTCCGCGATGACCTCGCTCGGCGCCGCGGCGGACTTCGCGGTCCTGGCCGGCACGGCGGTGACCTGCACCGACGGCACGATAGCCGGCAACGTGGGCGTGTACCCCGGAACCGCCATCACCCTGACCAGCTGTCCGGTGACCGGGACCACCACCGGCGGAGACCCGGCCTCGGCGGCGGCGCAGGTCGCCTTCTTCCAGGCGTACGACGCCTTCAAGGCGATGGCGTGCGACCAGACCCTCACGACCCTCGACGGCCTGACGCTGCCACCCGGCGTCTATTGCTTCGACGCCGCGGCGACGTCCACGGGCGGCGTGCTGACGCTCAGCGGGCCCCCCGACGGGACCTGGATCTTCAAGGTCGGGACCCTCGGCACGGGCGCCCTGACGGGCACCAACTTCTCGGTGGTCGCGCCCGGAGGCTCGACCCTGCCTTGCGGCAACGTCTACTGGTGGGTCGCCCAGGCCGTCACCCTGACGGACTCGCAGTTCGTGGGGACGATCCTCGCCGGCGCCGACGTCACTCTCACCCGAGGGACCTTCAACGGTAACGCCTTCTCCAAGGGCGCCGTGACCATCACCGGCGACGCCGTGACCGGCTGTGCGCTCGGCGGCGGCGCGCCGTCGTGCCGTGGGAAGGACTGGGTGACAGGCGGCGGCTGGATCAAGCTCGCGCCGCCCGTCGAGGGCTCGGGCCTGGACGAGCGGTCCGTCGCCAAGGGCACCTTCGGCGTGTCGGGCGGCATCAAGCACGGCGCGTTCCGGGGCCACCTCACGTACCAGGACCACGGCCCGGACGGCACGATGGTGAGGAGCACCAGCGTCACCGGGTACTCAGCCCTCGACGCCACCACGCGGCGGATCGAAGGCGCCGCCGAGGTGAACGGCCTGCCCGGCTTCACCTACCGGGTGGACGTGGGCGACCACGGTGAGCCCGGCCGGAAGAACGACACCTTCTCCATCTGGCTCTCGAACGGCTACGCCGCCGCGGGCCTGCTGGGCGGCGGGAACATCGAGTTCCACCGGGGCCACGACGGCGCCAATTACTGCGGTGGTGACGACGACGGCGACGACGACGACCATGACGACGACGGCGAGGTGGAGGAAGTCGGGGACGATGACTGAGAACCCTGGTTGAATCCATGGCAGCCCCCGGGAGCCGGCCATCGCCGGCACCCGGGGCGCGTCCATGATGCGCCGGCCCGGATCCGGGGTCCTTGGCGGGGTTGAAGGCGACCTGGGTGGTTTCCAGCCGGCCCTGACCGTGCGAGGATCCGCCGGTGGCCCGGTCCCCCAACGACTCCTGGTTCGCCGTGGCCCGGACTCCAGCCGGGCGGTTCGCCGTCGCGGCCGCGTTCCTCGCCGCGCTATTCGGCTGCGCCGCAGCACCGCCGCGCACGATGAGCCTCCGCGAAGCCGCGCTGATCGAGCGGGGGCCGGAGCGTGGTCTGGTCGAACCGCGACCGTCCGCCTACCGACCGTCCGCGCCGCTGGCGTCCGTGGCGCAGGCGCCCTCCTGGCAACCGCCCATGGCTCCGACGGCCGCGGTCCAGCAGGTCCTGGCCGAGCCCCACCTGCCGTCGATTACTCCGGTCCGTGACGCCGCCCCCCAGGCGTTCCCGACCGAGGCCCCCGACGGACCGCCCATCGACCCCGCCCTGCTCCGCTTCGCCACCGAGGCGCGGACGCGCCGGCTCCGCACCACCGCCGGCCGCGGCTTCCCGCCCGAGGCGGAGGTCGCCTGGCTGGGGCTGGTGGATCGGCTCGACACCTACCTCACGCGGTCGCTTCCCCAGACGCCGCTCCTCGAGCTGGTCCGCTCCAGCGTGACCCTCGAGGCCGAGTGGGACTTCGACCAGCGGCGCTACGGGCCTCCACCCGCCGACCTCGCCCGGCTGGTCATGGCACGAGCCGCGCGGCTCGCCATGCGCATCTCGACCTCGCGGGCCATCGGGAACACCATGTTCGCCTCCCGGCCGCCCGGCCGGCTCCGCTGGCCCATCGAGAACGCCGGGCTCTCTTCCGGGTTCGGCCCGCGCGATCACCCGATCCACGGGACACGGCAACTCCACGCCGGGATCGACCTGGCCGCCGACCTCGGCCGGGTGGTCAGCGCCGCGACACAGGGCTACGTGGTGAGCGCCGGCTGGACCGGGGGCTACGGCCTGATGGTCGAGCTCCGCCACCCTGGCGACCTGACCACGCGCTACGGGCACCTCTCGGCGCTCCTCTGCGCCCCGGGCGACGCGCTCGAAGCCGGCGCGCCCGTCGGCCTCATCGGCCAGACCGGCCTGGCCACCGGACCGCACCTCCACTTCGAGGTCTGGGAGGGCGGGCGACCGCGCGATCCGCTCGCCTTCATCGGTGGCGGCACCGGCCTGGCCACGTCCGCCACCGCCTCGGTGACCTCTGGAGGCGTCCGGTGACGGGCGCCGCCGCGCTGCTGGCGCTCCTCGCCGGCGCCGACCTCCTCGTCCCGGCCGGCGCCCCGGTCGCCGAGGCGCTGGCCCACGCGGTCCCCGGTGACACCATCCGGCTCGGCCCCGGCGAGCACCGCGGCGCGCTCGGCCGGCTCTCGGGCGTCACGGTGATCGGCGCCGGCGCCGGGGTCACCTTCGTGCTCGCCCCGCAGGGCGAGGACGGCGCCGTCATAGACGGCGACGCCACGCTCCGGGCGCTCTCGCTCATCGCCGGCCCGGCGCGCAGCGCCCTGAAGGCGCTCGGCGGAACCGCCACGCTCGACGGCGTGGCGCTCCAGGGGGGCGCGGTGGGGCTCTTCGTCGACGGCGGGCGCGTCGCCGGACGGGACGTCTGGCTGGCGGGCGACTACGGCTTCCTGCAGCGGAGCGGGGCGACGACGCTCGCCGGCGTGACCGCTCGCGGCGGCCGGGCCGGCGTGGCGCTCCTCGGCGGCGAGCTGGAGCTCACCCGCGGCGCCGTGACCGGGCCGTCGGCCGAGGCGGCCATCACCGTCGCCGGCGGGACCGCCCGGCTCGCCGAGCTGGTGGTGCGAGACGGCGGCCCCTCGGGACTCTCGGTCTCGGGCGGCCGGGTGGTCGCCCGCGACCTGACCATCGCCGGCCCCCGCGAGATCGGCGGCATCGGCGGCGACTGCCTGCTG
Source organism: Myxococcales bacterium (assembly GCA_021806645.1). GTDB lineage: Bacteria > Myxococcota > Myxococcia > Myxococcales > Anaeromyxobacteraceae > JADKCZ01. Next base: position 249,460 of record JAJZQX010000005.1, read on the forward strand.
GTCATGCGGGCCACGGTGTTCCTCTCCGCCAGCGAGCTGGTCGGCTGCGGTGGCGCGGCCGTCGAGGCGTCCCGCGCCGAGCTCCTGTTCGACGGGGTGGACGCCGGCGGCGGTTCGGCCGGCGGCTTCATCTTCACCGACAAGACGCGCGCCGAGCTTCGCGCCACGCTGGTCACCGGGCGTGGCCCCGGGCTGGTGGCGATGCAGGGAGCTCGGGTTCGCGGCTGGCAGGCGCGCCACTGGACCGATCCGGCCCTCTGGGTAGACTGCGGTTCCGGTGCCCGCGTCGAGATGCTGGACGCCCACGGGGACCGGCAGCCCTGTTCGCCCGGGGCTCCGGAGAGGTAGGACCGGGCACCCCAGGAGGGCGGTCCGGCTCGACTTCCGGCCTCCGGCATGACAGGTATGCAGGTTGCGACTGCCCCCGCCGGGCAGGGCACGCCGCCACCAGGGAGCCTGAAACCCGATGCAGATCAACTTGCGGAAGGCGATGTTCGTCCTCCCCAACCTCTTCACGGTCAGCTCGATCTTCCTCGGGTTCTACGCGCTCGTCCTCTGCTCTGGCGAGGCGACGCCGGTCCAGCTCTACCAGGCGGCCCTGGCCATCTTCTTCGCCATGTTCTTCGACGCCTTCGACGGGCGCGTGGCGCGGATGACCAAGACCCAGAGCGACTTCGGCGTCCAGCTCGACAGCCTGGCGGACGTCATCAGCTTTGGCGCCGCCCCGGCGCTGCTGGTCTACAAGTGGGCGCTGGCGCCGCTGGGCGCGCTCGGCCTCTTCCTCTCCTTCTCCTTCGCGGCCTGCGGCGCCCTCCGGCTGGCCCGCTTCAACGTGCTGGCGATGCGCGGCGACAAGGGCTCCTCCCGCTTCTTCGTGGGGCTCCCCATCCCGCTCGCCGCCGGCACCGTGGTGGCGCTGGTGATCGCCCACTACGCCGAGTTCCGGCAGAACGTCGGTCCGTCCATCCAGGCGGTCGTGGCGGTGGTGGTGGCGCTCCTCTCCTTCCTCATGGTCTCGACGGTCCGCTACCGGACCTTCAAGGACGCCCACCTCTCGGCGAGGAGCTTCGCCGTCCTCGGCCTGCTGGTGCTGACCGGCCTCGCCATCGCCGTCAAGACCCGCCCATCCTTCGTGCTGGTGGTCTACATGCTGGCCTACATCGCCATCGGGCTGGCCGAGACCATCTTCGTCCGGCCGCACCCGACCGCCCCGGCGGAGTTGCCGCCCGCGATCCGCGCCGAGCTGGAGGCCGATGAGGCCCTCGAGCTCGACGCGGACGACGAGAAGGACGACAAGGCCGAAGGGGACGAGTACATCTAGTGCCCCTGCCCCGGCCCCGGCCCGACGGCTGGACCCTGCTCGCCGCCTGGGGCCCATGCGGTTTCTCGCCGGTCGCGCCCGGCACCGTCGGCACCCTCGGCGCCATCCCGCTCGCATGGGCCGTCTCCCGCCTGGAGCCGCTCGCCGCCTGGTCCTTCCTGCTCGCCTTCCTCGCGCTCGCGGTGCACGCCGCCACGCGCGCCGGCCGGTACTGGCGGGAGGTCGACGCGCCCGGCATCGTCATCGACGAGGTGCTCGGCTACCTGGTCGCCGTCGCCTTCCTCCCCTTCACCTGGAGGACGGCGCTGCTGGCCTTCGTCTTCTTCCGGCTCTTCGACATCCTCAAGCCCTGGCCCGCCTCGGCGCTCGACCGCTGGAAGACCGGGCTGGGCGTCGTGCTGGACGACGTGGCGGCCGGCCTCTACGCGTGGGCCTGGCTGCGCCTCCTGCTCCTGTACGTCCCCGGAGCCCTCTCGTGAGCCTCTCCGTCGAGCTCCTCTCCACCGGCGACGAGCTGCTCACCGGCCAGGTGACCGACACCAACTCGCCGTGGCTGATGGACCGGCTCTGGGACGCCGGCGTCATGGTGACGCGCAAGACGCTGGTGGGCGACGACCGGGCCGTGCTGGAGGCGGTCCTCCGCGAGACCACCGGCCGCGCCGACCTGGTGGTGATGAGCGGTGGCCTCGGCCCGACCGAGGACGACCTGACCGCCGAGTGCGTGGCCCGCGTCATGGGCGTGCCGCTCGAGCTGCACGCCCCGTCGCTGGCCGCCATCGAGGAGCGGTTCAAGCGGTTCGGGCGCCCCATGACGCCCAACAACGCCAAGCAGGCGCGCTTCCCGCGCGGCGCCACGGTCCACCCCAACCGCTGGGGCACGGCGCCCGGCTTCAGCGTCCAGCTCGGACGCGCCCGGCTCACCTGCCTGCCGGGCGTGCCGGCCGAGTACCGGGGACTGGCCGGCGAGGTGGTGCTGCCGTGGGTGGTGGACCGGCTCGGCGCCGCGCCGGCCACCCGCGTGCTCAAGCTCGTCGGCGTCGGGGAGTCGGCGGCCGACCAGGCCATGCGCCCGGTGATGGACGACCCGGCCTGGCGCGGCGTCCGCTTCGGCTACCGGGCCCACTTCCCGGAGGTCCACCTGAAGTGGACGGTCGATCCGCCGGACGCCGAGCCGCGCGCCGCCGCCATCGAGTCGGCCGTGCGCGCCATCTTCGGCGAGTCGGTCTGGGGATCCGGCAAGGAGGAGCTGGCCGCCCTGGTGGTGGACCGGCTCACCGCCCGCGGCCAGAAGGTGGCGGTGGCCGAGAGCTGCACCGGCGGGCTGCTGGCCACGCTGCTCACCGCCGTCCCGGGCGCCTCGGCGGTGCTCGACCTCGGCGTGGTGGCCTACGCCAACAGCGTGAAGGTGGGCGTCCTCGGCGTCCCCGGTCCGCTGCTCGCCGCCCATGGTGCCGTGTCCGAACCGGTGGCCCGGGCCATGGCCGAGGGGGTCCGGACCGCCGGCGACGCCACCTGGGGGATCGGCATCACCGGCGTTGCCGGTCCGGGTGGCGGCACGCCCGAGAAGCCGGTCGGGACGGTCCACCTGGCGCTGGCCGGCCCGGCCGGAACCACGGCCGTGGCCCGCCTCTACCGCTGGGACCGGGAGCGGGTCCGCCTGGCCGCCGCCTTCGAGGCGCTCGACCTGCTCCGCCGGGCCCTCGGGTGACGCCGGCGGCGCCGGGCTTCAAGCCGCTTCGTGGTCCGACACCGCCACCGGCTCCACGCTCGCCTCGGCGTGGGCCGACCTGAGCCGCCCCGCCACTCGCTCGAACGCCTCCGGGTTGGAGCGCAGCCACTCGGCCGCTCGCTCCCGTCCCTGCGCGATCCGCTCGCCGTCGAGCGCGTAGTGGGCCCCCGACTTCTCGATGATGCCGCGGTCGGTGGCCAGGTCGACCGCCTCGGCGAACCGGTCCACCCCGACGCCGTAGCGGATGTCGAACTCGGCCTCCCGGAAGGGCGGCGCCACCTTGTTCTTCACCACCTTCACGCGGGTCCGGCTCCCCACCACCTGCTCCCCCTCCTTCACCTGGCCGATGCGCCTGATGTCGAGCCGCACCGAGGCGTAGAACTTGAGCGCGTGGCCCCCGGTGGTGGTCTCCGGGTTGCCGAAGACCACGCCGATCTTCATCCGGATCTGGTTGATGAAGATGATCAGGGCCTGGTTGCGGGCCACCACCGCGGTGAGCTTCCGCAGCGCCTGGCTCATGAGGCGCGCCTGCAGCCCCATGTGCGCGTCGCCCATCTCGCCCTCGATCTCGGCCTTGGGCACCAGCGCCGCCACCGAGTCCACCACCACCAGGTCCACGCCGCCCGAGCGGACCAGCTGCTCGGCGATCTCCAGCGCCTGCTCGCCGGTGTCGGGCTGCGACACCAGCAGGTCGGAGAGGTTGACGCCCAGCCGCCGGGCGTAGGTGACGTCGAGGGCGTGCTCGGCGTCGATGAAGGCCGCCACCCCGCCCAGCTTCTGGACCTCGGCGATGGCGTGGAGCGCCAGGGTGGTCTTGCCCGAGGACTCGGGGCCGAAGATCTCCACCACCCGGCCGCGCGGCAGGCCGCCCACGCCCAGCGCGAGGTCGAGCCCCAGCGAGCCGCTCGGGACCACCGCCACCGGCGGCACCTCGGTGTCGTCGCCCAGCCGCATGACCGAGCCCTTGCCGAACTGCTTCTCGATGGCCCCCAGCGCCTGGGCCAGCGCCTTCATCCGCTCCGGGATCCTGCTCATGGGTTCCGCTGCTCTTTCTCCGCCGCGCGGGCGGTCTGGTGGGCCGGCTCCCGGCCCGTGGGTCAGGCGATGGGCCGGTCGAGCCCGCGGTACTGGACGGCCTCGGCCACGTGGGGCTCGCCGACGGCCTCCGCCCCGGCCAGGTCGGCGATGGTCCGCGCCACGCGCAGCACCTTGTCGTGGGCCCGGGCCGAGAGCCCGAGCCGCTCCATGCAGGCGAGGAGCAGCCGCCGGGCGGCGGCGTCGGGCGCGCAGTGCCGGCGGAAGAGGGCGCCGCGCAGCCGGGCGTTGACCCGGCCCTCGCCGCCCCTCGCCACCGAGAGGGCCCGCACCCGCGCCACCCGGGCGCGCACCTCGGCGCTGGAGGGACCGCTCCCGGCCGTGCCCAGCGCGGCGGGTGGCACCGCCGGCACGTCCACGTGCAGGTCGATCCGGTCGAGCAGCGGCCCGCTGACGCGCCGCCGGTACTTCAGCAGCTCGACCGAGGTGCAGCGGCACCGGCGGGTCAGGTCGCCGTGGTGGCCGCACGGGCACGGGTTCATGGCGGCCACCAGCGCGAAGCGCGCCGGGTAGGTGATGCTCCGGGCCGCCCGCGCCAGTGTCACCTCGCCGTCCTCGGTCGGCTGGCGCAGCGACTCCAGGACGTGCCGGCGGAACTCCGGCAGCTCGTCGAGGAAGAGCACGCCGTGGTGGGCCAGCGACACCTCGCCCGGGCGCGGCGGCGACGAGCCGCCCACCAGCCCGGCGTCGGAGATGGAGTGGTGGGGCGCGCGGAAGGGGCGCTCGGCCAGCAGCCCGCGGTGGCGCGTCAGCCCGGCCACGCTGTGCACCACGGTGGCCTCGATGGCCTCGTCGAAGTCGAGCGGGGGCAGGAGGCCGGGCAGGCGGCGGGCCAGCATGGTCTTGCCGCTGCCGGGCGGCCCGAAGAGGAGCAGGTTGTGGCCGCCCGCGGCCGCCACCTCCAGCGCCCGCTTGGCCACCTCCTGCCCGACCACGTCGGAGAGGTCGAGCGGCGGCGGCGAGGGCGGGGGCGGGGGCGCCTCCGGCAGGGGCGGCAGGGGCGACTCGCCGCGCGCCCAGGCCACGATCTGCGCGACGTGCCTGACGGCGTGGACCGTGAGCCCCTCCACCACCGCCGCCTCGTGGCCGTTGGCCTCCGGGACCACCAGCGCCCTGGCCCCGGCGCGCCGCGCCGCCATGGCCACCGGCAGCACGCCGCGCACCGGCCTCACCTCGCCGGAGAGCGAGAGCTCCCCGAGGAACTGGATGCCCTCGAGCGCGGCCGGAGGCAACTCGTGGCTGGCGGCCAGCAGGGCGACGGCGATGGGGACGTCGAGCCCGGCGCCGTCCTTGCGCAGGTCGGCCGGGGCGAGGTTGACCACCACGCGCTTCGAGGGGAGCTTCACGCCGCAGTTGCGGACCGCCGCCAGCACCCGAACCTGGGCTTCCGCGACGGCGCTGCCGGCCAGCCCCACCAGGTGGAAGTGGGGCATTCCGTTCGAGGTCTCGACCTCGACCATGACGGGAAGGGCCTCGATGCCCAGGACCACCGCGGAGCGGACACACGCCAGCATGCGCGACCGCGGAGCAGCGGGCGTGCCACGGGATTCCGGCCTGGATCGGGGGGAGCGGGGCGGCGGCGGGGCCGGGCGCCGGCCGCTCGGGCCGCGGCGCGGACCGCCGGGCGCGCCTCACCGGGCGCCTGCCGGAGCCTAGAACATCGACTCCGGCACGTAGACGATGTCGCCCGGCTCCAGCTTGAAGTTGGCCGCCTTGCCGAGCGCGATGTCCTGCACGTGGACCTTCATCTTCACCTCCTGCCCGTTGACGTGCCGGGTCACGGAGGTGGAGTTCTGGGCCGCCTGCTTGGTGAAGCCCCCCGCCAGCGTCAGCGCCTGGACCACCGACATCCCGTCCTCGTAGGCGAAGGTGCCGGGCTTCTGGACCTCGCCGAAGACGAAGACCTTCCGGGAGTTGAACTCCTTCACCAGCACCGAGACCTGCGGGTTGCGCAGGAACCCCTCGGACAGACAGCCTCGCAGCTTCTCCGCCGTGCCGTTGGCGGTGAGCCCGCTCACCACCACCTTCTTGCAGAGCGGGAACATGATGTCGCCCTGGGGCCCGACCTGGTAGAGGCCGGAGAGCTCCGGCTCCTGGTAGACCCGCACCTCGATGATGTCGTTGGCGCCGAGCGTGGACGCGGGCAGCCCGGCCGTGATCGCCGACACGGCCGGCGCCCCGGGGCGGCCGCCCACGCCGGCGCAGCCGGTCACGACGACCAGCGCGAGCCCCGCGGCGGCGATTCGCAGCGCAGACATGAAGCCTTCTTCCGGTCGGCCGGACCTAGTATGTGACCACGCCCCGCAGCCAGGCCTCGTGCTTGGAGTACTTCCAGCCGGGTGGCGCGTCGGCGGCGTCGGTGGTGCGGTCGGTGTACTGGTAGGCCAGCTCCAGCATCAGCCAGCGCGTCAGGTCGGCCTGCAGCGAGGGCCTCGCGGTGATGACGTTCGAGCTGGTCTTGGCCGCGTCGCGGTAGGTGAGGAGCGCCCAGTCCACGAAGACCGCGGCGCTGAGGACGCTGTTGAGCTTGCTCTTACCTTCCAGCGACACCCGGGTGATGGTGTAGAGCGCCCAGGTGGTGCCGGGGTCGAAGCCGAGGTCGTGGTTCCAGGTCAGCTTGAGGTTCGAGAGGCTGGAGGGGATCCACTCCGCCGAGACCAGGGCCAGCCAGGTGCCGAACCGGGAGAGGTCGGCCTGCGGGACGGCACCGGGGTCGAGCGTCAGCCCGAGCGTGGTGCCGTAGCCGCCCTTGAGGGTGGCGGCCAGGTGCGTGGTGACCAGCCCGGTGACCCCAGCCTGCGCACGCATCCCGGTCCCCGCGATCGAGTAGAGCGCGCTGTTGGGAACCCGGTCGAACCAGGAGAGGTCGAGGAGCGCGGCGGTCTTGGGGAGGAACTTCCAGTTCACGCCCAGGCTGGCGCCGAGGTTGCTGTAGCCGAGCTTGGAGAGGTAGATCGAGTCGCAGTACGGGTTGACGGTGGAGCTGCTGCAGATCTGCCCCGACTTGAACGCCTCGAAGGACTCGAGGGCCCAGTCACCGCCAACGCTCACCGTCAAGGCCCCGCCGCCCGGCCGCCACGGCACGCTCAGCGACAGGTCGTTGTAGTTGGAGATGATGCCCGCGGCGATCGAGTAGACGGCGGGCCGGTTGCTGCGGGCGAACCTCTCGTCGATCTCGAGCCCGAGCTGGCCCCTGCGGTTGAAGCCGACGCCGAGTGAGACGGTGGCGAACAGGTTGGACAGGTCCTTGGAGGACACGACCTTGGACGGCGAGTCCTGCAGTCCGAAGTACTGCGCCCAGTCGAGCATGGCGCGCAGGTCCACTGCCACCGTGTCGCCCGGGACGTTGAGCAGGAGCCCGGGCCGCACGTGGAGGATCAGGTCGCCGCTGGTCTGCGCAGGCTGGTAGTAGGCGGCGACGTAGGAGTCGTAGCGCAGCTCCAGCTCGACGAAAGGGTGGAGCCGTCCCTCGGCGCCGCCGACGCGGATGCCATTGCCGAACGAGGCCTGTGCGGGCAACGCCGCCATGAGCAGCGCCGCCGTCATCAGTCTTCCAGCCACCCGGTTCATTCCCACGTGCCCCCTGGGGTCCAATTAGCGGTCGTCGATGCGGCGCGTGGCGCCGACTAGAATGGGCTGGCGTTCGGCGGTCGCAGCACCACCGGCCCCGCCGGCGGTGGCGCCGGCCTGTACCGGCCCGAGGTATCCGGCTCCGGCTGGCCGACCGGCTGCTGGACCTCGACCGTGGTCTTCTCGTCCACGATGTAGGCCAGCTGCCCGATGCACTGCTGGGCCTCGTTGCCCAGGACGTCGATCTTGGTCCTGGCGATGCCGATCTTGGCGAACTCGGTGTTCCCGGACGGATCGCCGTTGGCGACCGCGACCTTCAACGCCGTCTCCGACTGCTCCGCCACCTTGAGCAACCCCTTGATCTGCGCCAGCTTCTCGTTGACGCAGTTCAGCTTCACCACGTCCTTCTCGTTGCGCGCGTCCTCGACTCGCGAGGAGACCTGGCCCAGTGAAGCGCGCATGGCGTGGACGGCGTCGGCGGCCCGCTTCAGCCTCTCGCTGTCGCTCACCGCATCGCTCTTGCCCGCCGGGGTCCGCATCGGCCCCTGGGCCAAGGCCGGCGTGAAGATCACCACACCGCAGATCGCGGTCAAGCTCATGACTCGGTTCACGGGAACTCCCACGCAATCTGCAAGATCGGAAAACAGTTCTGGATAATAGGCCCACCCACGCGGAGCGTCAACGCACGATCCTCGATGGCGAGTCCCTTTGTCAGGGTACCCCAATCGGGGCCTCTTCGCTGCCCGATTCAGGCCCGTCGAGATCGCCATCCGTTGGGACCACGATGCAGCGCCAGCGGTCACCGGCGCGCAGCATCCGGACCGGCACCTCCTCGGAAGTCTCCGAGAATGGCTGTGGGATCCCGTTCCGCTGCCAGCGATAGCGGTAGCGGACCGGGTCGCCGTCGGGGTCCACGCTCCTCGAGGTGACCTCGCAGCGGATCGCCTGTCCCACCAGCGGGGTCCCTGGCGCCAGCGCCGCTCGCGCCGGGCCCGGCGGGGAGTTGCTGATGACCCGCTCCGCATGCGCCGGTGGACCCTTGGCCGTCCCGTCGCCCGGCGTCGCGGCGCACTTGAACCGGTCACGGTTGGTGGTCACCATCGGCGGCAGCTTGCCCGACCCGGACGTCCCCGGCAGCGGCTTGCCGTTGCGCCACCAGGCGAAGGTGTAGGTCACCTCGTCGCCATCCGGATCGATCGACGGGACGCTCACGCGGCAGGTGAGCTCGTCCCGGGTGTGGGCCACCTCCGGCTCGATCACCACCCGCGGCGCGCCCGGCGGGCTGTTCCGCACCTTCACCTCCGCCGACGCGCGCGGGCCCTCCGAGACCCCGTCCGAAGTCCACGCCTCGCAGCGCCACCGCTCCCCGCGCCGGATCACGCCCTCGGGCAGGACCGGCCGCCCCTCGGCCAGGGGCGCCGGCGTGTCGTCGCGACTCCATCGGTACCCGACGGTGATCGGCTCCTGGTCGGCGTCGCGCTCCGGCACCACCGCCTCGCAGCTGAGCGAGACGCCCGTGGACGGGGCCGCTGGCCGCAGGGTCACCGCCGGCCGGGGTGGGACCGTGTTGGCCACGGTGGTGGTGAGCAGCAGCGGCTCCCCGGCCTCGTCACCGTCGAACGCCGCCACCTCCACGCGCCACACCTCGCCGCGCCGGAGCGACCTGGGCGGCAGGGAGGCCCCCTCCAGCGCGAACGGCAGGCCGTCCCTCGACCAGCGGTAGCGGTAGGTGATGGGGTCGCCGTCCAGGTCGGTGGCCGCCTTCCGGAGCTTGACGGTGAGGCCGGAGAGCGCGGTCGGCGTGGCCGGCTCGAGCACCGCCACGGGGACGGTGGGCGGCGTGTTGCGCCCGGCGCAGCCGGCCACCATCGACGGGCCGGGGAGTTCGCCGTCCCAGGGGGTCACCTGGACACGGACCACGTCCCGCTTCTTGAGCGGGACGCCGAGCCGCGCCTGCCGCTCCCGCGGCAGGACCGAGCCGTCGAGGCTCCACTCGTACCTGTAGGTGACGGCGTCGCCGTCGGGATCGGCGGAGGGCCGCGTGATCCTGACCTCGGGGACGGTGCCCGAGGGAACCGGTCCATCGCAGAGGGCCACCGCCACCGGCCCGGGCGCGGTGTCGGCGATCACCACCTCGGCCCGGACCGGCGGGCTCGCCGCCTGGCCGTCGAGCGCCGCCACCTCCACGGCCCACCGCTCGCCCTTCTTCGGCACGCCGCGCGGGATCCGGGCCTGGTCCGCCGGCGCCTCGTGGCGGACCCCGTTGCGGGTCCAGGTGAAGCGGTAGGCGACCTGATCCCCGTCGGGGTCGGGGCGCTGCTTCAGCTGCAGCGAGAGCCCGTCGGCGGTGCGCGGCCGCGCCGGCGAGAAGGCGATCTCCGGCGGCGGCGGCGGGCTGTTGACCACCTCCGCCCTGGCCCGGCCGGACGCGCCGTGGACCTCGCCGTCGAAGGCCTGGACCTCCACCTCCCAGCGCTGCCCCCGGGCCAGCAGGTCGGGCGGCGCCTCGTTGACGTCGGTCCAGCCCGCCTCCTGCTTGCCGTCACCACCCGGCGGCTGGATCGGCGAGCCGTCTCGCAGCCAGCGATAGCGGTAGGTGACCCCGTCGCCGTCGGGATCGTTGGCAGGCCCCTGGATGACGGCGCGGAGCGGCTCGCCGGCGGTCGGGCTGGCCGGGCCGAAGACCACCTTGGGCGCGCCGGGCGGCGCGTTCTCCACCAGCACCTCGTCGGTGGCGGGCACGCCCGACTCGATCCCGTCGCTCGGCGTCACGATCACCCGCACCCGCTCGTGCTTGCGGAAGTCCCGCGGCGCCAGCGTCCCGGTGCCCGACGTGGCCGGCTTGCCCTCGCGGGTCCAGGCGACGTCGAGCTTGACCGGATCGCCGTCGGCGTCGCGGGCCGGCGCGGTCACCACCAGCTTCAAGGCGTCGCCGCCCCTGGGGTGGCGGGGCTCGATGGCGACGCGTGGCGGCTCCGGCGGGGTGTTGACGGCCGTGACCCCGGCCGTGGCCTTCGGCCCCTTCTCCTCGCCGTCGAAGGCCTGCACGGTGACCTCGAGCCGATCGCCGCGCCGCACCTGCGTGCCCGGCACCTCGCGCGGATCGCCCGGCACCGGCAGCGGCTGGCCGTTCCTGGTCCAGGTGAAGGTGTAGGCCAGCGAATCGGCGTCGGCGTCCCCGGCCGGCGCGGCCAGGACGGCCCGCAGCGCTTCGCCCTGGCGCGGGCGGGCCGGGAGGATCTCGACCTTGGGTGAACCGGGTGGCGAGTTGCGGACCTCCGCCTCGGCGGCGGCGGGCGGCCCCTCCAGCTCGCCGTCGAAGGCCCGCACCTCCACCCTGGCTCGCTGGTGCTTGCGGAGCAGCGAGGCCGGGACCTCGGCCGCCGACAGGGGCAGCGGCAGCGGCTGGCCCTGGAGCGTCCAGCGGTACCGGTAGACCAGCCGGTCGCCGTCGACGTCGGTGGCCGGCTTCACGATCTGCGCGCCCAGCGCGTCGATGCGGCGCGGCGCGGCCGGTTCGAGCGCGGCCACCAGCGGGCCGGGCCTGGCGTTGGCCACCCGCCCCTCGGCCAGCGCCGGTGCCGAGCCGAGTTCCCCGTCGCTGGCGACCACCCGGGCGGTGAGCAGCAGCCCCTTCCGCAGCCGGTCGCCGGGGAAGCTCTCGCCGGCCACCCCGGTCTCGAGCCCGTCGAGCAGCCACTCGATCCGGTAGGTGACGGCGTCGCCATCGGCGTCCACCGACGGGGTCGCGATGACGGCCTTGACCGCCGTGCCCCGCTCCGGCACGGGCGGCTGCAGCCTGGCCACGGGCGGACTTGGCGCGGTGTCGAGGATGCGGATCTCCGCGCTCTCCGACGGCAGCGTGCTTTGGGCCGCGGCCAGGGAGAAGCGCCAGCGCTCGCCGCGCCGGGCGGTCCCGGGCGGCAGCCTGGACCGCCCCTCCAGCCCGGGGACGGGCTTGCCGTTTCGCAGCCACTCGAGGCGAGGCGCCGGGACGGCCTGGTTGGGCCCGGCGTCGAGCCAGGTGGCGCGCCAGGCGGCCTGCAGCGCATCGGCCAGCCGCGGCGCCTCCGGCGTGAGCTTGAGATCCTTGTAGGAGGGCGGGTTGGGGCCGTAGCGTCCACCGCGAGCGGCGTCGCGAGCCGGCCCCGGCCACGGGACCGCCACGGCCGCCGTTCCGCCGCGCGCCGCGCGCAGGCCGTGCAGGCGCCCGAGCGGCGTGCCGACGAAGATGGCCAGCGCCCCGTCGCCGGTGAGATCGAAGAGGAGCGGCGAGGCGGCCACGTCCGACTCCCCCAGCGACGCCGGGAAGCCGGCCAGGCTCCGCCCCTCGCCGTTGACGACGGCCACGGCGCCGTCGGCCGCCGCCACCACCGCCTCGAGCGCGCCGTCCCGGTCCACGTCGCCAACCGCCGGCCCGGCGAAGAGACGCGGCCCGACCCGCACCGGGAAGCCCTTCAAGGCCTTGCCGGTCCGATCGACGGCATGGAGAAAGCCGTCGGCCGAGGCGAAGACCACGTCGAGCCGGCGGTCGCCGTCCAGGTCGGCGACCGCCGGGGCCTCGTAGATCCGGTAGCCGGCCGCCACCGGGAAACCCGGCAAGGCCACGCCCTTCCCGTCCACCGCGTGGAGCTTGAAGTCCTGGCTGCCGACCATGAGGTCCATCAGCCCGTCGTCGTCGAGGTCGGCGAAGGCCGGCGCGCCCGTGACCGCGAAGGCGGTGGCGAGCGGGAACCCGGGCCTCGCCTTGCCGGCGGTGGAGACCACCTGGACCTTGCCGTCCTCGGTGCCCCAGGCCAGCGACGGCCCGCCGGCGAAGAGGCTGCTGGAGACCGAGCTGGTGACGGCCGCCCGGCCCCCCTGGATCGGGAAGCCCCGGGCCGGGACGCCGTGGCGCTTGAAGGCGTGGACGCGCCCCCTCTCGTCGCCCACCACCAGCTCCGGCTTGCCGTCTCCGTCCACGTCGGCGAAGGAGGCGCCGGCCTTGGCCCGTGCTCCCAGCGACACCGGGAAGCCCGCCGCCACGCCTCCACCGCTCCAGAGGTAAACCTTGCCCGACACGGTCACCACCGCGATGGCGGGGCGGCGGCTGCCGTCGAGATCGGCCGCCGCCGGCGCGCCGGCCAGGGGCTCGCCCCCCGGGATGAGGAAGGGGAAGCCGCTCACCGTCCCGCCGTCGGCGCGGAAGGCGTTGACCCGGTCGCCGGCCGAGACCACCACCACCGGCGTGCCGTCGAAGCTCACCCCGATGGCGGACTGCGAGATCCGGCCCCCCGCCTCCACCGGGAAGTTGGAGAGCGCACCCGCGCCGAGCGTGAGGGACAGGAGGAGGTGGAGCATGTGGGAAACCCTGGTGGCGACCGCCCGCGGAGCAGGTGACGACTTCGGAGAAGCAGGTGCGCCGCCGGCGGGTCGCCGGGACGCGGCCGGTCAGTTGGACGGCGTGAAGAGGAAGGGATACTCGACCGTGACCGGTCCGCCGGGCCGGAACGGCGTCCGCCAGCCGCGCATGGTGTTCATGATGCAGGACGCCACCTCGGGCGAGCTCAGCGAGCTCTGGGACGCGCTGACGTCGGCCACGCCGCCGGTCTCCAGGATGGTGAAGCGGATCACCACCTTGCCCCTCAGGTTCGGGTTCCGCTTCAGGGCGTTCTCGTAACAGGCCTTGATGAGCCCCATGCGCGCGCGCACGAAGCCCCCGAGCTTCCCCTGGTCGATGTCGCTCGAGTCGATCTCGGCCGCCTCGGTGGCCACCGTGCCGGTGACCTTGACCTCGGTCTTGGTCCCGTAGGCGACGGCGCCGCCGCCGCTGGTGGCGAGATCGCCGATGCTGGCCGCCCCGCCCTGCCCGCCGCCCTTGCGCCCGCCGCCCGCGCCCGGGTCGCTGGTCACCGCCACGCCACCGGCGCCGGAGAGGGCCGTGGCCACGTCGGTCATCCCGCCGCCGGCGCCGAAGACGTCGGCCACCGCCCCGCCGCCGGAGCCAGAGCCGAGCGCGCCGAGCACCTTGAGCATGCCCTTCGACTGGACCGCCTTGGCCACCGCCGCGGATCGCGCCGCCTTGCGCGTCGCCGCCTGCTCGGAGGTCTCGGCCTTCTTGTCGGTCTTCTTGGCGTCGGCCTCGGACTTCTGCTCCTCGACCTTCTTCTCCTCCCCGGAGGCCCTGGGTTCCTCCTTCTTCTCGATCGGCGGCACCGGGAGCCTGTCGGGGATCAGCACCTTGGCGTAGCGGTCGGGGATCTCCTCGATGGTCACCTCGGGAGGCATCGGGGTGTTGGCGAGCGCCACGTAGAGGCCGCCATGGGTCAGGACGGAGATGGTGAGGATGGTGGCGAAGAGCCGATCCATGCTCTTGAAGTGGTTGGCGCGAGCGTTGGGCGGCAGCACCGGCCTCGGCGGCTCGGGAGGCGGCACCACGAACTGCCAGAGCAGCGTCACCTCGCCGAGGGTGAGCCGCCCCCGTTGGCCCTCGGTGATCGGGACGGCGTGCCCCTTCCCCTCCTTGCCGGCCTTCCCCTGCGCCACCAGCGCGGAGAGCTCGACGGAACCCCGATCGTCCTGCACCCGGCCGTCCATCCCCGCCTCGAAGCAGAGGTGGTAGGCGCCGCCGTGGACGGTGAAGGCCGTGAAGGTGTCGGGGAGGTCGGAGGCCGGGACCACGATGGTGTTCCGCGCCAGGGTCCCGACGGTGACCGGGTGGCGCGCGGAGAGGACGCGCTCCTCGACGATCTTGCCGCCCCGGATCACGCCGAGCCGAAGCACCTTGGACTGCGGAGCCGCCATCTCGCTTTCACCTGTCCCGTCGCCGCCGGGTTCCCATCAAAACGGAGACCTCGTGACCGCTCTCGACACCTTGGGGAGGAACGGCTCGGAGCGGTCCAGCTCTCCGAGGTCCAGGTTGGCCCGCGGCATCAGGAACATCGCCTGGGGCTTCTGGATCCGGCCCTCGACCTTCATCTCCTCCAACCGCAGGATCTTCGACGGTGCGACCTTCCTGTTCTTGCCGGCCGCCCTGACGGCCGGCGGCGCCGCGTCGGCCCGCGCCGGTGCGGACGTCACGATGGTTAGCATGGCGCCCGCGAGCGCCACAAGCGAACGGGTCCTCCTCACTTGTCGCCTCCTTCCTGCAGCTTGCCCGAGACCGGCCCGGCGGGCACGGGAACGATGGCCGGAGCGGGGCCCGTCGAGGCCGGTGCGGGCGCCGCCGTCGCGGCCTGCCGCTCCTCCTCGGCCCTCCTCCTCGCGTCCGCCTCCTTGCGGAGCCGATCCTTCTCCTCCCTCACCAGCCGCTTCTTCTCGCGCTCGATCTCGCGCCGGGTGTCCTTGCGGTAGGCCGCCACCCGCGGCTCCGTGCCGCCGTGCTTCTCGAACTCGTCGAACCAGGTGAGTCCCTGCTCCAGCCGCTGGAGGGTCGGCAGGCCCGGCCTGGCCACGTCGAGGAAGAGCACCGCCAGGTTGAAGCGGGCGTCGTTCAGCGAGGGGTCGAGCTGCAGGGCCTTCCGGTAGGCGGCTTCCGCCTTCTCGAACGCCTGCAGGCCGCGGAAGGCGTTGCCGAGGTCGAGCCAGGTGGCGGCCGAGCCGGGGGCGTACCTGACCGCCAGCTCCAGTTCCTGCGCCGCGCCGGAGAAGTCGTCGGCGCTGGCGAGGATGGCGCCGTAGTTGGCGTGGGCCTCGGAGTAGTCCGGGCGCAGCGACGCCGCGGTCTTGAAGTTCTCGATGGCCTGGGGGCGGTTGCCGAGCGCCAGCTCGACGAAGCCGAGCCGGTTCCAGACGGCGGGGTCGGTCCCGTCGACCTGGCGGGCGTTCTCCAGCACCATGCGGGCCAGCTCGAAGCGCTTCCTGGCCGCGTAGGCGTTGGCGAGCGCCACCATGGCCGGGACGTTCTTCTCGTCCGCCTTGAGCGCCTTCTTGCACTCCTCCTCGGCGGCGTCGTTCTTCCCCCCGGACAGCAGCACCTCGGCCAGCCCGACCCGCAGCGCCACGCCGTCGGCCCTGGCCAGCCGGGCCCGCAGCTCCCGCTCAAGCTGGTCGAGCGGCCTCCCCCGGCGCAGCCAGAGCCGCACCAGGTTCTGCGCCGCCGGGGCGAAACCCGGGAAGGCCTCGATGGTCGCCTCGTAGTCCGCGGTGGCGCGATCGGCGTGGCCGAGCCGCTCCTGCATCACGCCGGCGTTGAAGCCGGCCCAGGGCAGCTCGGCGCCCGAGCGGCGCGCCGCCTCGAAGGCGGCCGCGGCCCCCTCGAGATCGCCGAGCTCCTGCAGCTTGACCGCGTGGGAGAACTGGGCGCGGGCCTGCCGCTCCGCTTCCGGTGAAGCCTTGACACGGGCCGGCGGCGCGCTCGCCGGCGTGGGAGAGCCACCCGCGGACCGCGGGAGCGCGGCGGCGACGGACGGCGTCGCGGGCTCGGCCGCCGGGGAGCCCGGTGGCCCACCGGCCCGGGCCGCCACCTCGGCCGGCGCCGTCTTCCGGGCGCCGGCGCACGAGGAGAGGATCGTGGCGAACAGGGTCGCCAGTAGCGCCGCCCGGGCCATCCGTGCCGCCATCCGCATCGTCTACCTCTTGGCCCGTTTCCTGGCTTCCTTCTGGTTGGCCTTCCAGACCGTGTCCGTCACCCCGACCAGGTCGGCGCAGGCCTGGTACGCCTTCTTCGCGTCGGCCCGCTTGCCCGCCCTGTCGAAGAGCTCACCGGCGCGGAAGAGGACGTTGGCCGCCGCGTTGGGGGACTCCTTGGCGCAGCGCGGGTCGGTGCCGTAGGCGACGTACGACGCGGCCGCGTCGGTGCTCTTGCGCAGCTGGTCGAGGGCCTGGCCGAGGTTGAAGATCGAGCTGCACCGGTACTGGCTGTCGGGGAACTTCTCCATGAAGCTCCGGTAGAGCTTCACCGCCTCGTCGTTCTTCCCTTGCCTGGCGCGCATCGCGGCCAGCAGGGGCTGGGCCGCCTCGGCCTCCTTGCTGCCGGGGAACCTGGCCATCAGCTGCTCGCGCAGCGCCGCGGACTTCTCGAACTGGGCGGCCTTCTCCCAGGCGAGGGCGGCCGAGTAGAGCGCCAGCGAGACGTTGGGGTTGGCCGGATGGGCGGCGGCGAAGGCCTCGAAGGCGGCCGCCGCCTGCGAGTTCTGGCCCGCCTCGTATAGCCGCCGGGCCTGGTTGTAGGCGGCCTCGACGTCGAGGAGGCCCAGCTGCTCCAGCACCTTGGCCAGGCTCTCCTTCAGCTTCGGGTCGGTCGCCTTGGCGGCGGCGTCGCTCACCCGCGCCTCCAGCCTGGGGAGCGCCGCGTCGTACCCGGCCTGGTCATCGAGCGCGAGGAAGGTGGACAGGTAGAGCTTCACGGCGCCGAGCTCGATCTCGGCGGGCCAGGCCTCGAAGTTGCGCGCGAAGCGGCCGCGGGCGTCCTCCATGTTGTCGAAGGCGTACTCGATCTGCGCGGCGCTCAGCGCCACCTGCGACGGGGAGCGGGGGAGGAACCGATCCTTGGGGGCCTTCTGGTTGTCGGGATCCAGGTCGGCCAGCTTCACGTAGGTGTCGGCGTAGTCCACCACCCGCTTCCACTCGCCCGGGGGTGGGCGCGGGTTGAGCGGCACCGCCTTGCGCTCCCCCCATACCAGGAGCCGGACCGGTTCGAGCCGCCCGGCCTGGACCATGGCCTGCGCGACATGGGTGCTGGCGGCCTGGGCCAGCTTGGCCGCCATGGCCTTGGAGGTGTCGGACGCCTTGGGGTCGAGCAGCAGCTTCTCGGCCTGCGCGACGGCCTTGGCCGCCTGATCGGCGTAGAAGAAGTACTTGGCCGCGTTGAAGCGGAAGGAGACGCTCCAGTCGCTCGACGAGAACTTGTCGGCGAAGTCGGCCAGCGCCTGCGCCTCGGTGGCCCACTCGGCCCGGGCCTGGTCCATGGCGCCCGAGTTGGCCGCCATGCCGCCGGCCTGGTGGTGGGTGTTGATGTTCTGGACGAAGCCGCGCTCGAACTCGTCGGAGAACTCGCTGCTGGGAGGCGGGAACTTCTGGCTGGCCTGCTTGATGCGGGAGCTGATGCCGGATCCGCCGCTGGTGGTGGCGCAGCCGGCCAGGAGGGCCAGGAGGAGCGAGGTGCCGCGGAGGGTATGCGTCATGGGTGGTTCCTCTGGTGCGGGCCGAGCCGGTTCACTTCTCGTCCGAGCCGCCGAGCTTGGCTTCGGCGGGCGGCTGGATGGGCGCGGCGGTGGTGGCCGGTGGCGGCGGTGCCGCGGCCTGGCCATTGGCCGGCGGCGGTGCCGGCGCGGGTGGAGAGCCGCTCGCGGTCGCGGGCGGCTCGCTGGTCGGGGCGGCCCTGGTGCGCGACGGGCCGTCGGGCGTGTCGGCGAGCGGCACCGGGGAGAGGTCCTCGGTGATCATGCGCGCCTTGGCTTCCTTCAGGATCGGGTACTCGCGCGGGCGGTAGCGGGCCAGCGACTCGCCGATCTTCTTGGTCCACTCGTTCTTGACGTGGAGCTTGCGGGCATTCTCGATGGCCTGCACGTAGACGGTGACCGCCTGGTCCTCGTAGGGCTGCGCGAACTGGGCCAGACCGTCCTGGTACGCGGCCAGGTACTCCTCGTTCCCGGCCTTCTTGAACTCGGGCGGCACCGGGGCGTCGTAGATGGTCTGGGCCAGCCGTTCCAGCAGGTAGGCCTTGCGGTAGAAGGCGGCCAGGATCCAGTCGGGGCGCCGGTACCTCGACACCTCGTCGTAGAGGGGAGCGACCCGCTTGGCCTCGGCGAACTTGGCCGCCAGCGCCCTCTTGAGCTTCTTGGGGTCGGAGGTCGCCGGCAGCGCGATGGCGTCATACTTCTCGAAGTCGTATTCGGCCAGCCGGAAGCGGGCCTCGGCCGCCGCCGCCGCGGCGCGCGGAGCGGTCTCGGGCTTCAGGCCGCGCCTGGCGAACTCGGCCACGGTGGCGATGTAGCCGGCCCGGGCCTCCTTCTCGACCTTGAGCGCGCGCCAGGCCAGCGCGATCTTGAGCTGCGCCTGCACCAGCAGCTCGCGCTCCTTCGACCGGTCGAACCGCTTGTTGAAGTCCCGGAGCGCCGCGATCTCCCGCCTCCACTCGCCGGTCTTCTCGTAGATGAGCGCGGCGTGGAACTGGGTGCGGGCCGCGTCCTCGGCGCCGGGGTAGGCCCTGGCGTAGCGGACGAAGCCGGCGGCGGCGGCATCGTAGCGCTGCAGGTTCTCCTGCGCCCGGGCGGCGTTGTAGAGCGCGTCCTTGCGGTGCTTGGACCTGGGGTACTTCTCCACCAGCAGGACGTAGCGGTCCACCGCCTTCTCGAAGTCGTAGGTGTTCTCGGCGTTGAAGCCGACGCGGAAGAGGGCCTCGTCGGCCAGCGCCGCCTTCGGGTACTCGACGCTGATGCGCTCGTAGAGGCGGAGCGCCGACTCGAAGCGGCGGGCTCCCTCGTAGCAGCTGGCAGCGTTGTAGAGCGCCTTGTCGGCGAACTCGTGCTTCGGGTCGTCCTGGACCAGCGCGATGAAGAGCGCCGCGGCCGGCTCGTACTGCTTCTCGTCCATCAGCTGCATGGCGCGCTTGAAGCGGCCGCCCAGCTTGAATTTCTGCAGCGAGGCGTAGAGGGCGGGGTTGCGCGCCACCTGGGCCGACTGCAGGCGGGCGGAGTACTCCTCCACCGCCTTCCAGTCCTTCATGGCGAGGTAGGACTCGATGATCAGGTTGGCGGCGAACTGCGCCACCTCGCTGGCGGGCCAGCGTTCGACCACCTCCTGGAAGCGGCAGCGGGCCTCGTCGAAGTCGTTGTACCGGTAGAAGACCTCGCCGGCCTTGAAGGCCAGGGTGGCGGCCTGGGCTGCGTCGCCGCGCCGGGCCACGAAGACGTCCGAGTCGCGCACCAGGTCCTGGTAGACCTCGGGGAGCGGCAGCCGCTCGAGCCGCTCGCCCTCCTTCCGGTCGGTGGAGAGGAGCACCTTCCGATCCGGCAGCAGGCCGGCCCGCTGCAGCCGCACCACCTCCCCCTCCCAGGAGATCACCGCGGAGACCGCCGACTCGGTCCAGTACCTGTCGTCGGCGGGGTCGTCGCGGACCGCCGCGTAGGTGCGGGCCGCCCGCTCGAAGGCCAGCGCGTTGTAGAGACAGTCGGCGTAGTTGTAGGTCAGCTCATGCGCCTGCTTGGAGTGCGGGAAGCGCGCCAGGTAGTCGCCGTAGGCCTTGGCGGCGATGCGGTACTGGCTCACCGCCTCCTCGAGCTTCCCCTCCGACTTGAATTGCTGCGCCTGGGCGTGGTGGAAGCTGGCGGCCCGCATCAGGCTCTTCTCGGTGAGATCGCGCACCGAGGCGACCAGGTCCGGATCCCCCCTGTTCTTCTCCCACCAGGCCGTCCCCTCGGAGAAGGCGTCCACCAGCGCCTGCCGCTCGATCGCCTCCCGGTCGAAGCGGCGGTCGCGCGACCAGGCCAGCACGATCTTGCCCTGGATGCGCGGCGCGTCGGGCGAGAGCGGGTCGCGCTCCAGCACCACCTTGTAGGCCTCCACCGCCGCGGAGAACTTGGTCTCGTCGTAGAAGACGTCGCCGAGCTTGCTGAAGATCTCGGCCTCGTACGGGCGCCCGCCCCGCGCCGCGAAGAAGGCCTTGGCCTTGGCCACCCCGCCCCACCTGTCGTCGGCGAAGCTGATGGCGGTGTACTGGATGGCCTCCGGCCAGACGTCGCCGCCCGGCTTCTCGCCGGTCCTGGCCGCCTTGGCCACGTAGAAGTCGAGCAGCCGCGTGAACGAATCGACCGCCTGCTCGAAGTCGTCCATCCGGTAGTAGGTCCAGCCCAGCTTGTAGATGGCGCGGGCGTAGAGCGGGTGGTCGGGGTAGGCGTACATCTTCGAGAAGGCGTCGGCGGCCTGGAGCAGCGAGTTGGCCGCCACCTCGTCGAAGTGCCAGTCGCCGAGCCGGACCCAGGCCTCGGGCACGAACGGGCTGGTGGGGAACCGCTCGATGAGGGCCTGGTAGGCGTCCTGCGCCTCCTGCCCTTGCCCCATCTCGCCGAGGCAGTAGGCCAGCAGGTAGTAGATGCCGTGGGTGAACTTGTAGTCCGGGAAGCCGGTGATGAGCCGCTGGTAGAGGGCGATGGAGGGGGCGTAGCTCTTCATCGGCTCGGGGGGCGGGTCGCGCCCGTCCACGGCCGCGCGCCTCGCCTCGTCGCGGAACCGATCGGTGGCCAGCCGGAAGTCGTCGTTGGCCTTCTCGTAGTAGAGCTCCGCCAGCCGGAACATGGCGTCGGGCGTGAACGTCGGATCGTCCGGGTAGCGGGTCAGGAACTCCTCGAAGCGGGCGATGGCCGACTCGCGCTCCACCCGCTCCAGCCCGTCGAGATCGGTGATGGCCTGCTCGAACTGGTCGGAGAGGAAGCGCCGGCGCTCGTCGAACCGCGTCCGCACCGTCGCCTGGATCTCGGCGCGGTAAGCGCGGGCCTCGACCTCGAAGCGCTGGAGCGACTCCTCGAAGGCCACCAGGTCGCTGGCGGCGGTCGCGGCGGTGGGTGTCGGGGCGGCCACGGGGGCCGGGACCGCGTCCGGAGCGGCCACGCCGGGCTTGCCGCGGTCGCGGCAGGAGAGGTAGCCGCTGGCCGGCGCCGAAGCCGAGGCCACGGCGGGTGGCAACGCGAGAGCGAGGCCGAGGAGTCCGGCCAGGTTGCGGGCGGCTGGACTCACGGCTATTCGACCTCCCGCACCACCAGCTTGAAATCGCGGTCCAGGGCCTCGAGCTCGGTGGCCTTCTGCTGCGAGATCTGCTGGATCCGCTCGACCCGCTCCCGCTTGCGCGACCAGGCCACGTCCACGATGCCGACGTCGGCCTTGAGCACCAGCCTGTAGAACTGGGCCCGGACCGCGCTGAAGGAGCGGAGGGCGATGCGGCCGATGATGTCCTTGGCCTCGCCGGCGACCGAGGCGAGCTGCTCCTGCTCGCCGAGCAGCTCGGCCCGCTCGGAGGCGATCAGGCCACCGACAGCCACCGCGTTGCGCCGGGCCACCGCGGCGAACCGATCCTTGAGCCGCTCCGCGGCGGCGTCGGCCCGGTCGAGCCGGTCGACGAGCGCCTCGCCCCGCGCCAGCTCCTCGGCGTCGCCGGCCGGCAGCGCCGCCTGGACCGAGCGCCCCAGGGCCCGCTCCTTCTCCAGCAGGGAGAGGTACTCGCTCCGCAGGCTGACGTCGCCGGCCGCCTGGGCCGAACCACCCACCGCGTCGCGGACCGCCGAGATCTCCTGGCGGAGGGTCCGGATGGCCTGGTGGTAGCCGGTGACGACCTCGCGCTGGGTCCGCAGCTCGGCGCTGAACTCCCCGCGACCGGCCGAGTCGGCCTGGATCT
Organism: Myxococcales bacterium; assembly: GCA_021806645.1. Classification (GTDB taxonomy): domain Bacteria; phylum Myxococcota; class Myxococcia; order Myxococcales; family Anaeromyxobacteraceae; genus JADKCZ01. The sequence continues at coordinate 271,483 of JAJZQX010000005.1, forward strand.
CGGAGCGGTGCTGGTTGAGCCACGCCTCGGTGCCGGCCACCGTGGCGCCGGCCGCGTCGACCTGCACGCCGAGCTGGAAGAGGGCCTTCTCCGCCTGGTCCACCCGGGACCGCATCCGCCTGGCGCGCGACTCCACCTCCAGGGCGGTTCGCGGCAGGGCGTCGAGGCGTGGCTGCAGCTTCCGGCGCGCCGCGCGCAGCGTCTCCAGCTCGTTGCGGCCGGCGGGGGAGAGCCGCGGGGCCGCCAGCTCGCCGGCCCGGTCGGCGAGCTGGCCGCGCAACCTCATCGAGGCGTCCTCGATCGCGTCGGCGCCGATCCAGCCGTCGCGCGCCAGCGGCACGGCGTCGAGCCCGCCGGACCGCCGCAGCAGCGCCTCGATGCGGCCGAGGACGTCGAGCGAGTCGGCCATGTCCTTCCTGGCGCCGTCGAGCGCCATCACCAGGTCGAGCGCCCCGCCCACGTCCTTCTGGGCCGAGGCCCACTTGACCGCGATGGGGGGGAGCACCGACGCCACGTCGAAGGCCTTGCCCTGCCGGCCGATCAGCTCGTTGAAGTACTGGACCGGATCGTCGTGCATGGTGAGGATGGCGTCGATCTCGTCGCGGACCGGGGCGTAGTTGTTGATGACCTTGTTGAAGGACTCGCTGGCGGCGACGTAGTGGCCGAGCCGCAGGTTGAGGTGGCCGGTGAGGATGGTCGCCTCCGGCGCCAGCTGCGACTCGGGCGCCAGATCGACGATCATGGCGGCGGTGCGCAGCGCCTGCTCGTGGTTCCCGGCACGGACGTAGCCCCAGGACACCTCGTAGAGCGCCTCGTCGAAGCGCGGCGAGGTGTACGGGATGAGCTGGTAGCGGTCGAGCGACTCGGCGAACTTCCCCTCCTCGGCGTAGACCCGCCCCGCCGCCATGGCGCACAGCTCGCGGATCTCCACCTGCCTGGGATCGTTCCCCTGCAGCTTGAGGCAGGCCTCGAACCGCTCGGCGGCGGCCCCGAGGTTGCCGGCCTCCACCTGCAGCGCGCCCTGGAAATAGGTGGCGGCCACGTGGAGAGGCGGCGCCACGGCCGCGAAGGCCCGCATGGACCGCTCCACCCGCTCGACCGGCCGGAGGTCGGTCCGGAAGTAGGAGGCCTTGCCCACGAGGTAGGCGAGCTCGGCCGGCATCCCGTCCTTGAGCTGGACCTGGGCCGCGTCGAGGAGCGGCTGGATCCCGTCCAGCCGCTTCAACTTGATCCGGCAGTCGAGCGTGCCGGTGAGCGCGGCCACCTGCATGCCCGGGGCGCCCAGCCGCAGCAGCTCCTGGTAGGCCGAGAGCGCGGCGCCGCAGGAGCCCTGGTTGCGGAGCGCGTCGCCGAGGTAGAGCAGCGCGTGGAGGGCGTCGGCGCTGGCCCGGAACTCGGCCTCGTCGAGCGCGCCGTAGAGCAGCACCGCGGCGTGCAACCAGTCGCCCAGCAGCAGCTGGGTCTCGCCTTCCGAGAACTGGCGCCGGGCGCGGGCCGCCTTGGACTCGTCCGGCCGCAGGAACATCTTCTCGACCTGCGCCACCCGGGACTCAACAGCGGCGGTCTCCCGCTCGGCGGCGTCGAGCCGGGCGCCGAGGGCGGCGCGCGGAGCGAGCAGGGTCGCGGCCAGCGCGAGCGCAGCCGCGGGCACGCCTGGACGACCCAGCTTCACCGCGTGATGCCTTCCGTGGCCGGGCCCGGCCTGCGCGGACCGGGCTCCTCCTTCTGGATCTCCTGCTCGTACTTGATGGCCGGGCGGTCCTTGAGCTCGGAGGTGAGCCCGCCCTTCTCGTAGCCGACCACCCTCACGGTGATCGCCTTGCCCGGCTCGGCGTTGATGGTGTACGCCGACTGCGTCTTGAACTTGTAGTCCTTCAGGTAGCTGAAGAGCCCGAACCCGTAGCCGCGGAAGACCATCTGCACCGCGAGCTGGTGGTTGCCCGGCACGATGCGGCCGTTGAAGACCTCGAACTCCTCGCGCCTGTCGAGATCGCCGTCGAGGTCGGCCTTGGTGTAGACGGGCGCGCCGTCGAGGGCATAGGTGACCGACTCCAGGTAGAACGAGGACCCCATCTCGTTGCGGTGGACGATCACCGCCTTGGCGCCGGTGGTGATGTCGCCGCCGATGACCATCTCCTGGAGGTTCATCAGCCGCGCCTTGGTGCGGAAGACCTTCTCCTTGAGATCCGAGACCCGCTCCTCGAGGGTGCGGACCTTCAGGTCGTTCTGCTCCTCGGCGGTCTGCGCCGGGGTGGCCTTCGGCTGGGCGGCGGGCGCGAAGGCCGGGGCGGCGGTGACGGTGGTGGCCGGCGTGGCCGCGGGCGGCGGGGCGGCCTTGAGTGCCTTGAGCGCCTTGAGCGCCTTGAGCGCCTTGAGCGACTTCTTGGCCGAGGTCCCGGTGGTCTTGGTGGCGCCCTTCTTGACGGGCGGAGTGGCGGCCACCCGACCGTGCGCCACGACGGGAAGGATCAACCCCAGCAGGAGGATCCAGAGCGGAGCGTTGGAGCTGTTGCGTCGCGGCACGTTCACCCTCGCATGGGGACGGAGGACGACCCTGAACAGTGGAAAGCGCCCCCTTTATATCACCCGGGACCGCCACTGCGTATGCGTCGCCGTCGCACACCGCCGGGGGCGCACGCCTACCCCGACTTCTTGAGTTCGGTCAGGACCTGCTTGGCGACCGCCTTGAGCGTGTCGAAGACGCCGACCCCGGTCGGCGCCACCGCCTGGTACTCGGGCACGTTGCGCGGGTTGAGCAGGCGGCGCAGCTCCTCGACGGTGGCGATGTTGGGCAGGTCCCGCTTGTTGTACTGGACCACGTAGGGGACCTTGTCGAGGTCGTACCCCTGCTCGCCGAGGTTGACGCGCAGGTTCTCGACCGACTCGAGGTTGGCCTCCATGCGCTCGATCTGCGAGTCGGCCACGAAGACCACCCCGTCCACGCCCTTCAGGATCAGCTTGCGCGAGGCGTCGTAGAAGACCTGCCCGGGCACCGTGTAGAGGTGGAAGCGGGTCTTGAAGCCGCGGATCTCGCCGAGCGAGAGCGGGAGGAAGTCGAAGAAGAGGGTCCGCTCGGTCTCGGTGGCGAGGGAGATCATCTTCCCCTTCGCCTCCGGGTTGGTCTTGGCGTAGACGTACTGGAGGTTGGTCGTCTTCCCGCACAGGCCCGGGCCGTAATAGACGATCTTGCAGTTGATCTCGCGCGAGCTGTAGTTGATGAAGCTCATGTCTACTCGCTGAAGAGATTGTCGATGTCGTCGTCGGTGATCTCGGCGAACGGGCTGGCCGCGCCGGGCGCCGCCTGCTTCTTCGCCAGGACGTCGAACACCTTGGCCAGCTCCTCGCCCGCCTTCTTCACCCGCAGGCGCACCAGTCCCAGCGAGCTCTTGGCGTCGAAGATGACGACCAGCACCACCCGGCCGCCCACGATGCTCATGTGGAGCGATTCCTTCTCGCCCTCGTGGAACTGGTTGGGGAACTCCTTCTCCCCGATCAGCTTGGCCAGGCCGCCCATGGCGGCCACGTTCCCGGCCGTCAGCGAGGCCAGGGAGGTGGTGTCCAGGTTCTGCGCCTGGCCACTGGAGGCGATGAGCTGACCGTTCTTGTCCACCAGGAAGACGACCTTGGCGTTCGCGTCGCGCGTGAGCCGGTCGCAGATCCCGGCGATCAGCCGGAACTCTTCCTCGTACATCACCAGGCCGGAATTCATGTGCCGTCGCTCTCCACGTCCTTACGGAGTACCACGCCGAATACCAAGGAAACGCTCGGCATTCAATCTTCGTCTCCCCCGGGCCGCGGCGGGCCGCCGAAGCCGAGGTAGACGCTGATGGGTCCGCGGTGCTGCCCACCCTGGTTCCGGTGGGCCCCGACCACCACCACCAGCCGGACCGAGGACCACGTCGCGGTGCAGTCCCCCTCGACGCGATCCGGGCCGGTGGACGGGCAGGAAACGACCGGGGGACGGCCGATATCGCGCGCCACGGCGGCGCACCTCGCCCGCCAGCCCTCCAGGGCGGCGTCGTCGTCGCCCGGGGTGGGCAGCACCTCGGTGACCGCCGCCGCCCGTCCCCGGCGGAAGGAGACGGTGCAGGAGACGGCGTCGGCCTCGCCGAGCGGGCAGCCGAGATAGGAGGCGGTCTCGGCGTCGCGCTGGAGCAGGCTGGCCCCCTGCGCCGCCAGCAGCGCCTCGACGTCGGCGCGGAGCCGCCCCAGCGGCACCCCGGCCACCACCGGCGGCGCGGCGGCGTCGAACTCGGCGCGGAAGGTGGCGGCCGGCGGCTTCCACTCCGGGTGGCGATGCACCGCCACCGACCAGCCCGCCGGCTCCCACCACGCGACCGCGGCGCTCCCCGCGGCCGCGGCGGCCGGTGCCCCCAGCCCCTTCTCGACGGCGCGGACCAGCGCCCCGGTGTCGGCCAGCGGCACCCGCTGCTCCGCGGCGTAGAGCCCGGCCGGCGTGAAGTGGAGCACGCAGCGCGCCGCCACCGGCGCGCCGGGGCAGCGCTCGACCAGCAAGGCGTCGGCGTCGGCCGGATCGGGGCGCGGCCTGGCGCCGGCGGCGGCCAGCTCCCTCTCGACCGTGGCGCGCGAGGCGCCGAAGGTGACGCCGAAGGCCTCGGCGCCGACGGGCGGGACGAAGCGGCCCAGCCCGGTCCCGCCCAGGCAGCCGGCGAGCAGGTGGGGGAGCGCCAGGGCCACCAGGCCGGCTCTCGAGATCGTCACAGTTCCCTCCGCCCGGCCACGGCCCGGGCCAGCGTGGCCTGGTCGGCGTATTCGAGGTCGCCGCCCATGGGGATGCCCTGGGCGATGCGCGTCACCCGGAGTCCCAGCGGCTTGAGCAGCTTCTGCAGGTAGAGCGCGGTGGCCTCCCCCTCGACGTTGGGGTTGGTGGCCACCAGCACCTCCTCGGCCGGCTCGCGCTCCAACCGGACCAGCAGCTCCCGGATCTTCAGGTCGCCCGGCCCGACGCCGTCGAGGGGCGAGAGGGCGCCGTGCAGGACGTGGTACCGGCCGCGGAACTCGCGCGTCCGCTCCACCGCCAGCAGGTCTGGGACCCCCTCGACCACGCAGATGATCCGGGCGTCGCGCCCCGGGTCGAGGCAGATGGGGCAGGGATCGCGCTCGGTGAGCGTCTGGCAGGTGGAGCAGCAGCGCACGTCGCGCACCACCCCCACCACCGCCTCGGCCAGCTCCCGCGCCTGCACGGGACCGGCCTCGAGGACGTGGAAGGCGAGCCGCTGCGCCGTCTTCTCCCCGATGCCGGGAAGCCGGGCCAGCTCGCGGACCAGCCGCGCGATGGGGTCGGCGACGGACACGGGTGGATCCTAGAGCTCCTCGACCTGGTCCACGCCGCCCTCGAGGAGCCGGGCCGCCTGCTGGATGTTGGGGTGGGCCCGCGCCGCCTCCCGCACCCGGCGCGAGCGGGCCAGCCGCTCGGCCTGCTCGGCCGCGGCCAGCGAGACCGGCGCCGACTCGCCCGGGGGCGCCGCCGCGACCTCACCGAGCGTCAGCGCCAGCCGGGTGGGCCGCCCGAAGCAGCTGGCGAGGACCGTCTCGATCTCGGCGCGCCGCCGCTCGGCGGAGGTGGCCATCAACCCCGGGGGGAGCTGCAGGCCGATCTCGCCGTCGCGGATCCAGCGCAGCGTGGCCTGCTTGAGCGCCGGGGCGGCCGCGGGGAGCACCTTCTCGACCTCGTCCACCACGGCGCGCCAGCGCTCCGCCAGCGGGGCGGCCGGATCGACGAGCGGCGCGGCCTGGGCCGGCGCCTGGGAGGCCGGCGTTACGGCGTCCGGCTCGGGAGGGGGCGCGGCGGGGGTGGTGGCCGCGCCGCGCACCGGGGCCGGCGGCGAGGCGGGCGGCGGCGCCGCGGTCCGCGGGGTGGAGGCTGCCCGCCCTCCGCCCGGGCCGCCACCGCCCGTGGACTGGGCCGGCGGGAGCATCCCCCCGGAGAGCGCCTCGACGCGGGCGATGAGCGCGGAGACGTCGGCGCCCGGGGCGAGGAAGACGGCCTTGAGCAGCGCCACCTCCAGCGCGTGGCGGGGCTGGTCGGCCAGCTTGGTCTCCACCACGGCGCGCTGGGCCAGGTCGAAGAGCCGGGTGAGCTGGGCCGGCTCGGCGTCGCGGGCCTGGGCCCGCACCTCGCCGAGCTCCGCGTCGGGCAGGTCGAGCGGCGCGCCGGGGGCGAGCCGCGCCACCACCACGTTGCGAAGGTGACGCGCCAGCTCCTCGGCGACCCGCTTCATCTCCAGACCGCGCTCGTGGAGCGCGGCGATCTCGCCGAGCAGCGCCGCCCCGTCGCGCCGCAGCAGGGCCCCGGCCAGCCGGCTCACCGCCGCCACGTCGACGGTGCCGAGCGCCTCGGCCACCTCGCCGTCGCCGGGCGTGTCGCCGCAGGCGGCCCGCACCCGGTCGAGCAGCGAGAGGGCGTCGCGCATCCCGCCCTCGGCGGCGCGCGCGATCATGGCCAGCGCCGCGCCGGAGAGCTTCATCCCCTCCTGGCTGGCCACGTGGCCGAGCTGGTCGGCGATCTGCTGCTGGGTCAGCCGGCGGAAGTCGAAGCGCTGGCAGCGGGAGACGATGGTCTCCGGCACCTTGTGGACGTCGGTGGTGGCCAGCACGAACATCACGTGCTCGGGCGGCTCCTCCAGCGTCTTCAAGAGGGCGTTGAAGGCCCCCTGCGAGAGCATGTGGACCTCGTCGATGACGAAGACCTTGAAGCGGTCGCGGGCCGGCCGGTACTTCACCGCCTCGACGATGTCGCGGACGTTGTCCACGCCGTTGTTGGAGGCGGCGTCGATCTCGATGACGTCCACGCTCCGCCCGTCGGCGATCTCCTGGCACGCCACGCAGACGCCGCAGGGCTCCGGCGTCGGCCCCTGCACGCAGTTGACCGCCTTGGCCACCAGCCGCGCCGCGGTGGTCTTGCCGACGCCGCGCGGGCCGGTGAAGAGGAAGGCGTGGGCCAGCTGCCCGCGCTTCAGGGCATTGGCGAGCGTCTGGACCACGTGCGCCTGGCCGGACATCTCGCCGAAGCGCTGCGGGCGGTACTTGCGTGCGAGGACGAGGTAGGCCATCTGCGATCCGGTGAGGGAGGGATGGCTTTACCAGAAAAGCACGAGCCGGCCCACAATCCCCGGGCGCACGGAGGTCCTTCTACCGTTGCTCCCTTCCGGGCCTGGCGGGGTTTGAAGAAGCCCACGTCGCCCGAGGATTCTGGGCCGGCTCGCCTGGTTGCCCTCGCGGGGGCTACGGCGGCTGGCGGAGAGGGTGGGATTTGAACCCACGGTACCGGTAAGGGTACACACGATTTCCAGTCGTGCTTCTTAAACCGCTCGAACACCTCTCCTTGAAGTCGAAGCAAGCGGAGAGCGTGGGAGTCGAACCCACGGTACAGTTGCCCGTACACCTGATTTCGAGTCAGGCGCCTTCGACCACTCGGCCAGCTCTCCGCGCGCGGGTGTACCCGATCATGCGGGGTCTTGCCAAGGGGCGGCCCGGCGCGATCAGCGCGCCGTTCGGCGGGTCCGGAAGAAGTCTCGCAGCAGCTCGCCGCAGCGGTCGCCGAGCACCGCCCGCTCGACCGGGAAGCGGTGGTTGAGCCGCGGGTCGGCCGAGAGGTCCTGCAGCGAGCCGACCGCGCCGGCCTTCGGGTCGGCGGCGCCGAAGACCAGCCGGTCGATGCGCGCCAGCACCATGGCCCCGGCGCACATGGCGCAGGGCTCCAGCGTGACGTAGACGGTCACCCCGGTGAGCCGCCAGCGCCCCAGCGTGCGCGCCGCCTCCTGCACGGCCAGCAGCTCGGCGTGGGCGGTCGGGTCGTTGGCGCCCTCGCGCGCGTTCCGGCCGCGCCCCACCACCCGCCCCTCGAAGACGGCCACCGCCCCCACCGGCACCTCGCCGGCCTCGCCCGCCTCGCGGGCCAGCTCCAGCGCGGCCTCCATGGCTTCGACGTCGGTCACGACCTCTGCGCCTCCCACCGGCACACACACCGGCGCCTCACCAACCCCCGGTGGGGCCATTCCTTGATACTGTGCAGGTGAATTCGGATACTGGCGGTTCTATCCCGGAGGAGTACCACATGACCTGGAAACTCTGCCTTTCGTCGATCGCGGCCGCGGCCCTCCTGGCCTGCGGCGGGAAGAGCGGAGGCGGGTCTTCCGGGGGCGGCACGCTCACCATCACGGCCACCCCGCCGACCGGCGTGGTGGCCAACGGCACCAGCTCCGTGATGATCCACGTCGAGGGCAGCTCGAAGGCGCCCGTCGTGGTCCGGACCGACCGCGGCCACTTCCTCGAGAGCGGCGGCCTCACCGCCACCAGCGCCACCACCGCGCCGTTCGACGTCACGCTGGTCACCTGCGACTCGCAGGTGGTCGCCGGCTGCGCCGGCTACGCCCAGGTGAGCGCCTCCGACCAGAACCTGGCGAGCGGCAAGATCCAGGTGAAGTTCGTCCAGGTGGAGCGCTGCGACAACGGGATCGACGACGACGGCGACGGATTCGTAGACTGCGCCGACCCCGACTGCGCCGCCAAGGCCTGCGGTCCCAGCGGCCTGACCTGCGGCGCCGCCAGCCCCTCGACCTGCGCCTGCCCGAGCGGCCAGACCAGCGAGCTGCCGGCCCAGTGCTCGGCCGCGACCCCGGTGGACAACGACTGCGACGGCAAGGCCGGCTGCGCCGACACCGACTGCACCGGCCAGACCTGCCCCACCGGCACCTCGGTCGGCGGCAACCCGGTCTTCGGCACCTGCAAGGCCGCCGGGACTTGCACCTGCGTGGCGACCTCGGGCCCCGAGGCCAGCTGCAACGACGGCCAGGACAACGACTGCGATGGCCTCATCGACTGCGCCGACACCGACTGCCAGGGGAAGGTATGCGATGCCCTCGGCTTCACCTGCGCCCCCGACAGGACCTGCACGGTGTGCGGCGGCAACGGCGGCACGCCGGAGGCGATCGAGGCCACCTGCGGCGACGCCAAGGACAACGACTGCGACGGCTCGCTCGACTGCGCCGACCCGGACTGCGCCGCGCTGACCTGCAACACCACCGGCAAGACCTGCGACGGCGTGAGCCAGGTCTGCGCCTGCAACAAGCCCGAGAAGGACGGCGAGGTGAGCTGCGGCAACGGCCTCGACGACGACTGCGACGGCTTCGTGGACTGCAAGGACACCAACTGCCAGGTCGCCGGCCCGGTCTCGGGATACGGCCTGGCCTGCGGCGCTTCCGGCCGCTACTGCCAGGGGACGGGCGCGGCCGGCGCCTGCGTCTGCACCGGCAACGGTGGCGTGTCCCAGACCACGGAGTCCACCTGCAACGACGGCGCCGACAACGACTGCGACGGCGCCGGCGACTGCGCCGACACCGACTGCCGCGCTCCCAGCCCCCTCACCCCCCTCACCGGTGGCAAGAACTGCAGCACGGCGGGCCGCTTCGGTGATGTCTGCAGCTACAGCGGCGTCTGCTCCTGCACGGGCAACGGCGGCATGCCCGAGGTGACGGAGGCCTCCTGCGGCGACGACAAGGACAATGACTGCGATACCCTGATCGATTGCAAGGATCCCGACTGCTACAACGCCACCGGCGCCGCATGCGGCTTGAACGGCCGGGTCTGCGCGGCGACGCCGAGCGGCAGCCCGGCCACGCCCGGCTCCTGCGTCTGCTCCGGCAACGGCGGCACCCCCGAGGCTATCGAGGCCACCTGCGGCGACGGCAAGGACAACGACTGCGACGCCAAGATCGACTGCGCCGACACCGACTGCGCCGGCAAGACCTGCGGCCTGAACGGGCGGACCTGCAGCGGGACCAGCTGCGCCTGCTCCGGCAACGGCGGCGCCGCCCAGCCGGCCAAGGAGACCAGCTGCGGCGACGGCTTCGACAACGACTGCGACGGCCTGATCGACTGCGCCGACACCGACTGCCGCCCGGTCGGCAACGCCCTGGGCGCCGTCTGTGACGCCACCGGCAACACCTGCTCGCCACCCTCGGGCGGCGTCTCCACCTGCTCGATCTGCTCGGGCAACGGCGGGACCGCCCAGACCATCGAGACCGCTTGCAGCGACGGCTTCGACAACGACTGCGACGGCGTGGCGGACTGCCAGGACTCCAACTGCGCCGGCCTGGCCTGCAGCGCCACCGGCAGGACCTGCAACGGCGCCACCCTGATCTGCGAGTGCACCGGCCCCGAGGTGGGCGGCGAGGTCTCCTGCGGCGACGGCGCCGACAACGACTGCGACGGCAAGATCGACTGCGCCGACACCGACTGCAACCTGACCCCCAGGAGCTGCGGCGCCAACGGCCAGACCTGCTCGGCCGCCGGCGCCTGCGTCTGCACCGGCAACGGCGGCGTCGCCATGGCCAGCGAGGGGACCACCGGCTGCGCCGACGGCAGGGACAACGACTGCGACGGCCTCGTCGACTGCGCCGACCCCGGCTGCCGGCCGGCCACGGTCGGGACCTTCGGCCAGGCCTGCCAGTCCGCGCCGAGCCGCTTCGGCGAGAAGTGCGACTTCGTCGGCCAGTGCGTCTGCCCGGGCGGCCAGGTGGCCGAGACCTCCTGCGGCGACGGCCTGGACAACGACTGCGACGGCCTCATCGACTGCGCCGATGCCGACTGCCTCGGCAAGAGCTGTGGCTCGAACGGCCTGGCCTGCACGACGACCAGCTCCTCGGGCTGCACCTGCCCAACCGGTGCAACGGAGACGGGCGTGCAGTGTCGCGACAACGTGGACAACAACTGTGACGGCAAGGTGGACTGCAACGACACGGGCTGCCAGGGCACGCCGTACGGGGCGCAATGCGGCTCCAACCCCCTGCAGCTCTGCGGCCTGAGCGGCACGACCTGGACCTGCAAAGACACCAGCTCCAGCTACATCCTCACCGTCACCGCCACCGCCATCCGGCTGGCCGCCAATGGCGTCGCCCTCACCACGGTTACGGCCACGCTCAGCAAGGACACCGGCACCATCACGCCGCAGGGGGGCCAGACCGTCACCTTCAGCGCGAGCCTCGGCACCATCGCCCCGTCGGCCGTCACCAACGGTACGGGACAGGCCACCGTGACCTTCACCTCCTCCACCGCCTCCGGCGCGGCCGTGGTCACGGCCAGCTACAACACAGGGACCACCATCATCAGCAACACGATCACCATCACCCTGCCCCAGCTGGCCCAGGTCAACCTGGTCAACCAGCAGTACGCCGTGATGGGCGCCATGGGCTCCGGCTTCCAGGAGTCCAACGAGTTCACCTTCCAGCTGGTGGACTCCACCAACCAGACCTACCCGGCCGGGCTCACCGTGGACTTCGAGCACACCCGCCTGGGCGGCTCCTACATCGGCGCCTCGCCGGCCGGCTGCACCGCCACCACCTGCACCGCCTCCGGCGTGACCGACGCGGCCGGCAAGGTGAAGGTCATCCTCCACTCCGGCTCCATCGCCAACGTGGTCTCGGTCATCGCCCGCGCCCAGGCCGGCGGGAGTGGCGTCATCCAGGCCACCGCCGGCAACATCGCCATCGTCGGGGCCAAGGCGACCGGCGCCGAGTTCGTCATGGACTGCTCGCCCAAGAACATCCCGGCGCTGGTCAGCCAGGACTGCACCAACTCCAACTATGCCGGCGCCGACTCCAAGATCACCTGCACCGTCACCCTGGCCGACCGCTTCAAGAACAAGCTGGGCGTGGCCACCGTGGTGAGCTTCCTCACCGAGGCCGGCACCGCCGGACCCCCGGCCTCCACGCCGGCCTACGACACCACCAAGGCCCCGGGCCTGCAGCCCAACCTGGGCCGGACCAGCGATCTGGTCGACGCCTACGGCGGCAAGCTCCCCGCCGACGTGACCCCGTTCACGAGCGTGCCTGCCCTCCCCACGGACGAGAAGTCCCACACCATCGCCCTCGACGCCTGCACCAGCCACGTCACCCGCAACCCGCGTGACGGCCTGGTCACCGTCATCGCCTCGGCCCGCGGCGAGGAGGGCTTCGTGGACGTCAACGGCAACGGGCTGTACGACCTGGGCGAGCCCTTCATCGACCAGGCCGAGCCGTTCGTCGACTACAACGACAACGGGCTGCGCGAGTCGGGCGAGCCTTACATCGACGCCAACACCAATGGCGTCTGGGACGGCCCCAACGGCGTCTGGGACTCCGACACCGCCATCTGGGCGCAGACGCGGGTGCTCTACACCGGCTACACGTTCACGATCCCGGGCATCAGCCTGAACGAGGGGTCCCGGTTCTACGACCCGGCCAGCCTGCCGCTTCCCCCGGAACCCGCGGCGCCTGTCCCACTGTTCGCGGTGACGGCGGGGGCCACCCCCGGCTCCGCGCGGGTGCCCCTCTTCTTCACCGACGTGAACTACAACCTGCCGAACTACAAGTACACCTACACCGTCTCCAAGGACCCGACCGCCGCCAAGGCCACAGTGGCCTTCGACGTGAACGGCACGCCGACCACGCTGGACGGGCTGGGGATGAACTTCACCCTGCAGTACTGCAGCGTGCAGGTCCCCACCGACCCGGCCACCCAGTGCGCGGCCACGTGCACCACCTCGCCCTGCTACCAGGTGGTGGACGTGGGCGGCTTCCAGTACGGCAGCTACGGCAAGATCGTGGTGACCGGGGGCTCGGCGCCCGACGGCGTCGTGCGCGCCTATGTCACCGGGACGCTGAAGACCACCAACGCCGTCAGCGGCCAGACCACCGAGGTCAGTACGCCCATCTGGGTCGACTTCAACAGCAACTGACCGGCCTGGAGCGACCCGCGCCCGGCTCCCCACCGCGGGGGCCGGGCGCTTCTCGTTTCAGGCCACCACCGGCAGCCCGGTCTTCAGCTCCGGGTGGTCGGCGCAGCCGAGGCCGCAGGCCCGGCAGGTCTCCACCGCGCACTTGGGCGTGATGCGGGCGCCCAGGCCGCGCCTCTGCTCCCGCGCCAGGAAGGCCTTGGTGAGCCCGTGGTCGATGAAGTCCCATGGCAGCCGCTCCTCCACCGCCGCCTCGCGCAGCACGAAGAAGTCGGGGTCGTGCGGCCAGCGGCGCAGGGCCCGCCCCACGTCCCCCTCGAACTCGCGGTGCGCCAGCTCCAGCAGGTCGGCGCAGCGCCGGTCGCCGCGCGAGAAGAGGGCCTGCAGCGCCGCCTCGCGCGGGCTCATGAAGTCCACGTCGATGCCGAGCGGCCGCAAGGTGTTGGTGAGCAGCTTGCGCTTCCCCTCCAGGCACTTCTTGTCGTGCATGGGCTGCCACTGGAACGGCGTCCAGGGCTTGGGGACGAACGGGTTGACCGAGAGCGTGATGCGCCCCATCCGCCCGGTGACCCTGGCGCGCGGCGCCATCACCTCCTCGCGGATCCGGATGGCCAGGTTGGCCATCCCCAGCACGTCCTCGTCGGTCTCGGTGGGCAGGCCGCACATGAAGTAGAGCTTGACGTGCTGCATCCCCGCCGCCATCGCGTCGGCCGCCGCCTGCACGATCCGGTCGTCGCTGAAGTCCTTGTTGATCACCTCACGCAGCCGCGGCGTGCCGGCCTCGGGGGCCAGCGTGATGGAGCGCTCGCCGCCGGCCGCCATCCGCCCGGCCAGCAGCGGCGTGATGGCGTCCACGCGCAGCGACGACGGGCTGAAGGTGCCCCCCTGGTCGCCGATGAAGCAGGTGAGCGGATCGAGCCCCGAGTAGTCGCTGGTGTCGGGGCCGACCAGCCCGACCCGCTGGCCGGCGGCGATCCCCTTCTTCACCTCGCCCCGCAGCGTCGGGAGGTCCACCTCGCGGTAGGGGCGCTGCACGAAGCCGGCGGCGCAGAAGCGGCACCCCCAGAGACAGCCGCGCGCCACCTCGGTGAGGAAGAGGTCGCCGAACTGGGCGCCGGGCGACTCGATGACGCGCGAGGTGGCCACCTTCGAGAGGTCGGCCACGTAGCGGCGCACCACCCGCTCCGGGGCCCCGTCACGCGGCTGGAAGCGGGTCACCCACCCCGCCCCGGCGCCGGCGCCGGCGCGGGTGCCGGCGTACTCCACGTCGTAGAGCCCCGGCACGTAGGTGCCCGGCAGCCTGGCCAGCTCGCGCAGCAGCTCGCCTCGCGGCCGCCCGGCCTGGACGCGCAGCCAGGCCAGGAACGGCCCCACCAGTTCCTCCCCCTCGCCGACGAGCACGGCGTCGAGGAAGGGGGCCACCGGCTCGGGGTTGATCTGCATGGCGATGCCGCCGGCCACCACCAGCGGGTGGCGCTGGTCGCGGTCGGCGGCGCGCAGGGGCAGGCCGGCCCGGTCGAGCAGCTCGAGCAGGTGGATGAAGTCGTCCTCGAAGGAGAGCGAGAAGGCCACCACGTCGAACCCGGCGAGCGGCGTGCCCGACTCGACCGAGCGGGGGGGACCGCCGTCCTCCGGCAGGAAGACCCGCTCGCAGCGGGTGGCCGGGTCGTCGTTGAAGAGCCGGTAGACGGCGTGGAAGCCGAGGTTGGCCATGGCCAGCCGCTCGGCGTTCGGATAGCAGAGCGCCACCCCGAGGCGGCCGCCCGGTTCCTTGCGGATCGCGCCGCGAGCCAGTGAGGTCGGGTCCATCCGCGTCATCCTCTATGCCAGCCGTCCGCCCGGCGCCAGCCTGACGCCCGGCCGTCGCCAGGGGTCGTCCGCCCGGGTGGGGGCGGCCGGGCGAGTGAGCGTGCGCATGCGGAGCGGTGGCGGGAGGCACGGCGGCCACGAACCGCTCGGCTTCGCCAGCACGTTCGCCTTCCTGCTGGCCGAGGCCGCGGTCCACCCTCGGAGCTACACGTACCCAGCGTCACTTCGGGCACCCGAAGTTGGGATGACCCACCCCGCGCGGGGCGTGAAGTACCGCCCCGAGGTCTAGCCGCTGACCGCGGACCTGCGTCGGCCGACCATGACGGTGCGCGAGCGGTTCCTGAAGAAGCGCGACGGCGGCCGCTGCTCCTGGCCGCTCGACGGCGGTGGCGTGTGCGGCTCGACGCACCGGCTGGAGCTCGACCACGTGGTGCCCTGGGCGCGCGGTGGCGGTGACACGGCGGATGACCTCCGGATCGTGTGCGCTCACAACGCCCTGGCGGCGCGGCAGGACTTCGGAGACCGGTGCGTGAACCGGTACGCGCCCGCCCGGCGCCCGCGGCCCGCGTGTTAGCATCGGGGCCCCTCGCCGGAGACTGCGCCGATGCGTTCTCACCTCCTCCCCGCCGTGCTCCTCCTCCTCCTGGCCGGGGGCTGCGCCTCCCGGACCACCTCCTCTCCCGCGCCCGTGCCCACGCCGGACCAGGTGGCCGGGCCCGAGCCGACCACGCCCGAGGGGTTGCTGCCGGGCATCCCGCTCGACGGCCTGACCGCCGAGCAGCGGCAGGCGGTGGCCGAGATCGCGCAGGAGGAGTTCTGCTACTGCGGCTGCCCGCACACCGTCTCTCAGTGCCTGCGCCAGCACGGCGGCTGCCACCACGCCAAGCGGATGGCCCGGCTGGCGGCCCGCCTCGTAATGGGCGGCCTCCCCAAGGCCGAGGTGCGGAATACGCTGGCGAGGTACTACGCCTCCTTCGATCGCCCCCGGCGCGCCAAGCTCGACGTCACCGGGTTCGGCCCCCCGCTCGGCGACGCCGGCGCCGCCGGCGCCGCGGTCACGCTGGTGGAGTTCTCCGACTTCACCTGCCCGTACTGCCAGCTGATGCGGCCGGTGCTGGAGAGGTTCGTGGCCGATCGGCCGGGGCGCGTGAGGCTCTACTACAAGCCCTTCCCCATCGAGTCGCACCCCAACGCCGTCGAGGCGGCGCAGGCCGGCGAGTGGGCCCGTGACCAGGGGATCTTCTGGGCCTTCCACGACCTGATGTTCGAGCGGCCCCACGCCCTCTCACCCGACGACCTGGTGAGCTACGCCCGCGAGGCCGGCAAGGACGGCGCCGACCTGGCCGCCGCGCTCGAGTCGGGCAGGTACCGGTACAAGGTCGAGGGGTCGCAGGCCGAGGCCCGCGCCGCCGGGCTGCGCGGCACCCCCACCCTCTTCTTCGACGGCCGGATCCACCTCGTCCCCGACTACTCCGAGTGGATGCTGGAGTTCACGCTCCAGGACGAGGAGGAGTGGCAGGTGAAGCAGGGCTGGAGCCGCGACGCGGGCGACTGATGCCGAACTGGCTCGACATCGACCCGCACGGGCGGGTGGCGCCGGGCTCCAGCGAGGTTCGCACCGCGCTGGGCGAACGGGCCGGCCGGTTCGAGTGGCTCCCCTCCACGCCCGATCTCCTGGTGGCGCGCCGCACGCGGGCCGCCGGCGGAACCTCGCCCCGCCCACGCCTGCTGCTGGCCGGCGATCTCTCCGGCTTCCCCATCACCGACTTCTTCGCCTTCACCCACCAGGCCCGCCTCACCGGCGTCCTCCACGTGGTGAGCGCCGAGGCCGAGCGGGCCGTCGCCTTCAAGGACGGCGAGGTGCGCAGCTCGCGCTCCACCGTGGTGGGCGAGCGGATCGGCGAGGTGGCGCTCAAGCTCGGCCTCATCACCGAGGCGCAGCTCACCCAGGCCATGGGCGAGCAGCGGCTGCTCGGCAAGGTGCTGGTGGAGCTCGGCTTCCTCACCTCCAACGACCTCTGGAGGTGTTTCCACGAGCAGATCACGGCGGTCTTCCACGCCATCCTGCTCCTGCGGTCGGGGATCTTCTGGCTGCTCGACGAGGACCTGCCCGACCTGAGCAGCGCGCCGCAGTCGGTGAGCACGCAGGCGTTGCTGATGGACGGGATCCGCCGCATCGACGAGCTGAGCCTCTTCAAGGCGCGCATCCCCGGTCCAGGCGCCTTCCTGCGGCGCGTCAACCCGTCCCGGCAAGTGACGCTCCAGCCGGTGGAGCAGCAGCTCCTCGGGCTGGTGGACGGCCAGCGGACCGTGGCGCAGGTGGCCGGCGCCGCCCACCTCGGCGAGTTCGACGCCACCAAGGTGCTCTACCACCTGGCCGAGGCCGGCTATCTCCAGGCCGCCGAGGAGCCGGTCTTCGCGGCCGGCGAGGGGCAGGGCGCGCGCCTGTCCGCCCTGGCCGGCGGCTACGCCGAGCTGCTCCGGCTGGTGACCGCCGCGGTGCCGGCCGGCGCCCGGCCCGGCTTCCTCGACGCGGTCGCGACCCAGCTGCGCGACCCCAGGGCGCCCTTCGCGCCGATCTTCCGCGGCCTCGTTCCCGCCCCCGACGGCGCGCTCGACCCGGCCGCGCTGCTCGCCAACGTCGGTGGGCTCCAGCCCCTGCCGCCGGAGGAGGAGACGCAGCGCCTGCTGGCCGAAGCGCTGCGCGAGCTGCTCTTCTTCTACCTGTTCCTGGCCGGCGATCGGCTGCCGCGCGAGGCCGACGAGACGCTCGGGGCGCTGGTGCGGCGCAAGCTGACGGCGCTCGAGGGGCTGGCCGGCGCTTGAGCCTCCCCTACGTCACGGCGGCCTGCCCGGGCTCGGGCGGTCGGCTCAAGGCGGCGCCGGAGGACTTCCGCGTCCACGAGCTGCCGGCCTACCTGCCCACCGGGGCCGGGCCGCACCTCTACCTCCACGTCGAGAAGCGGGGACGGACCACCCGCGACGTGGTCCGGGCCCTGGCCCGCGCCCTCGGGGTGGCCGAGCGCGACGCCGGCTACGCCGGCTTGAAGGACCGGGCCGCCGTCACCACCCAGTGGCTCAGCTTCCCGGTGGCGCGCGACCCCGATCCGGCCTCGCTCGGCGGCGACGGCTACCGCGTGCTCACCGCCTCGCGCCACCAGAACAAGCTCCGTCCCGGCCATGCCCGCGGCAACGCCTTCGAGGTGACGGTTCGCGGCGGCGCGCTGGAGGCGGCCCGTGGCTGCGCCGAGGCGCTGGCCCGGTCCGGGCTCCCCAACTTCTTCGGCCCGCAGCGGTTCGGCCGCGACGGCGCCAACGCCGCGCTGGGGCGCGCCCTGCTCGATCCCGACCCGCCGCCCGAGGCCAGGCGCGCCGCCCGCGATCGCTTCCTGCGCCGCTTCGCCCTCTCCGCCTTCCAGTCGGAGCTCTTCAACCGCTGGCTGGCGGAGCGGCTCGCCGACGGCCTCTTCGCCACCGCGCTGGCCGGCGACGTGCTGAAGAAGCTGGAGAGCGGCGGGGTCTTCGTCTGCGAGGCGCCCGAGCTGGACAGCGCGCGAGTGGCGGCCTTCGAGGTGAGCCCGGCCGGCCCGATGTTCGGCCACCAGCTCAAGCCGGTGGCCACCGGCCTGCCGGCCGAGCGGGAGGCGCGGTTGCTGGCGGCGGAGGGGTTGGCGCCGGCCGACTTCGCCCGCGGTGGCGACGAGGCGGCCGGGACGTGGCGGGCCGCCCGGCTGCCCATCGAGGTGGCGCTCTCGCCGCTCCCCGACGGTTACCTGGCCCGCTTCGCCCTGCCCCGCGGCAGCTACGCCACGGTGGTGATGCGCGAGCTGATGAAGGACGACGCCGACCTGCCCGACGACGGAGAGTGAACTCGACGGCATGCGGCCTGGCCGGCATGGCCGCCCGGGACCGGCCGGCTCACCCGTCGACGCGGCCGAGGAAGGACGCCGCCTGCGCCGCCAGGTAGGAGAGGACCGCCAGGTCCTTCTGGTCGAACTGCTTGGCGCCACTCTTGTTGAGCACCTCGAGGCACCCGACCACCTGCCCGTGCCGCGCCATGGGGGCGCAGAGCAGGGAGCGGGTCTGGTAGCCGGTGGCGTCGGAGACGGCGCGGTAGAAGCGTGGGTCCTTCTCGACATCGGACACCGCCACGCAGACGTCCTCCTGCGCGCAGAAGCCGACGATGCCGACGCCGATGGGGACCCTCATGCCCAGCGCCCTCAGCTTGTCGGCGGAAGGGCCGCGCACCACCTCGAAGGAGAGGTCCTTGCGGCCGAGGTCGGCGGAGAAGACCGAGCCGGCCTCGCAGCCGATGATCCGCATGGCGGCGTCGAGCGCGAACCCGAGCCCGGCCTTCCGGTCGGTGATCCGAGCCAGCTCGGCCGCTTCCAGGAAGAGGTCGGCCAGCACGTCCTCGTCCTTGACCACCGCGGCCATCCGGCCGATGGGGTGCGCCGGCGTGAGGACGGGGGTCTTGTGCTCGACCACGTGTTCGGCGTGGCTGGAGGGACGCGAGCCCGGCTTGACCGCCACTGGCGGGGGCGGCTTCGCTTCGGGGAGCGGGGCGGGCGCGGCGCGAGGCGCGGGCGCGGGCGGCAGCGGTGCGGATGGCAGCGGTGCGGATGGCGGTGGCGCGACGGCGGTGGGGGACGGGCCGGGGACGACCGGCATCGGGCCGACCGGCGTGATGGCCGGGATCTCGACGATCCGGAAGACCCGGCCCGAGTCGGGGTCGGTGACGTGGATGGAGCCGTCGGCCTGGATGTCGCAGAGGACGTTGTTGGTCGGGTGGGCCTCGCCTAGCCGCTTCAGCCCGGTCTTGAGCGCCCCGAGCCAGTGGTCCGCCTCGAGCCGGAGCGTCAGGTCCATCGGGACCCTGGGCGGCGCGGCCGGGACGAAGACCTCGTAGCGGGCCATCCGGTTCCCCCTATTCCGTCGAGATGATCCGGAACTCGGTGCGTCGGTTCTGGCTCCGGCCCTTCGCCGTCCTGTTGGAGGCGATCGGCTTGGTGGTCCCGTAGCCCACCGCCTCGAGACGATCCGGATCGATCCCCTGGCCGGTGAGGTAGGTGCGAACCGACTCGGCGCGGGCCTGGCTCAGCTTCATGTTGGCCAGCTCGCCACCGATGCTGTCGGTGTGCCCCTCGACGGAGATGCGCATCTTCGGGTAATCACGGAGCACCTGCACCACCTGGTCGAGCAGCGCGTGCGAGTCGCGCATGATCGCCCACTTGCCGCTCTGGAAGTGGACCTGCTGCCTGATGACGATCCGGTCCTTCTTGACCTCGACCAGCGTGTACTTCTTGGGGCAACCATCGGGCTGAGGGCCGGGCTCGTCGGGGCACTTGTCGAGCCGGTCCACGAGGCCGTCACCGTCGCGATCGGTGTCGGGGCAGCCGGAGTTCTCCTTGGGGCCGGCCTGGTCCGGGCACCTGTCCTGGTCGTCGGGAAGGCCGTCGCCGTCGCGATCCATGACCGGGCAGCCACGGCCGGAGAGGGAGCCGGGCGTGCCGGGGCAGGCGTCCAGCTTGTCCACGATGCCGTCGCCGTCGTTGTCGGGATCGGGGCAGCCGTCCTCGTCCTGGAACCCGTCGAGGTCCTCCGGGTCGAGCGGGCAGCGGTCGATGTCGTCGGGGATGGCGTCGCCATCGGAGTCCTTGGCCGTCGGGCAGCCCTGGCTCTCCGCGGGGCCGGGCACGTCGGGGCACTTGTCCTCGAGGTCGGGCACGCCGTCGCCGTCCCGGTCGGTCTTCTCGATGACGATGATGGCGGGAGCGGCCACCGGGACCAAGGGCGGCGCGCTCGGCGCCGGAACCGGCCTCTTCTCGCGGATGGTGACCTGCGCGGGGCCGCAGTTCCTGGAGAGCTCCAGCGCCTTCTTCATGTTCTGCTCGGCCACCCTGAGGTGGTCGCTGGCGCGGGTGGCGTTGCCCCACTCGATCTCGGCCTTGCCGAACTCCAGGTTGGCCTCGGCCAGCGCCAGCTCGCGTGGCGCACAGCGCGCCGCGCCGCTGTTGCGCGCCTTGACCGAGTCGTGCGTGAGCACCTCGGCGCTGCGCTTCAGCTTGCCGCCAGTGGCGCAGCCGGCCAGGACCAGCATGGCCAGCGCGGTGACGATCCGGGCGCGGCTCATGGCGCCGCCTCCTTCTCGGTCCGGTTGCTGGCGGCCAGCGCCTTGACGCGCGCCTCCTTGGCGATCTCCCGCGCCTTGGCGGCGAAGACCGCGGAGTTCTCGAACTGGGAGTACCCCGCCAGCTCGCGGGCCTTCTTCAGGTAGGCCTCGGCGGTGGTGATCTCGTAGGGAGCCGCGGTCTGCGCGCCCGCGGCGCGGGCCCCTTCGATCTCGACGTCGGCGTCGATGAGCGCGGAGGTCGACTGGATTGGCCCGCAGCCCGCGACGAAGGTGAGCCCGAGGAGGGCGAGGAGGAGCCGCACGGGTGGAAACCCCTTTCAATGCTGCAGAGGGTTCGACGCTACCCGCGACGGGCCGGGGCCGTCAAGGAACGGCGGTGGGCGCCTGGGCCGGCTCCCCGCTCGGGAGCTCAGGCTCCAGGGGCATCATGATCCAGAGCAGGACGTAGACCGGGAGCCCCCAGAAGCCGAAGACCGCGGTGAGCACCACCAGGAGCCGTACCGCCACCACCGGGAGGCCGTAGTGGTTGGCGAGCCCCTGGGCCACGCCGGCCACCATCTTCCCCCGGCGGGCGCGGCGCCATTCGCGGGCCGGCGCGCGGTCGGGGATCCAGCTGGTGCAGGCGCCGCAGCGGCGGGCGCCGTCGGGGATCTCGGTGCGGCAGTAAGGGCAGAGCATGTGACCTCCTCCCCGGCCATACGGGCCTGGCGGCCGCCTATTTCGACGGCCGGTCAGCGCGAAAAAGCCCCTGTCCAGAGCGACTTGCCGTGGCGCAGCGGCACGGTCTTCGAGCGCCGCGGCTCGAGCCCGTGGCGCTCCATCAGCGCCGTCAGCTCCTCGGGCGGGACCAGCTTCATGGCGCGGCGGATGAGCTCCAGCACCCCGGGCGCCGCCGGCGGCCCCTCCCCGCCGGGCAGCTGCAGCACCACCTGGCAGGTGCCGTGCGGCGCCAGCCACCCGGCGACCTGCTCCACCAGCGCCGCCGGCTGCAGGTACTCGAAGACCAGCGCGGCGTGGACCAGGTCGAAGCTGCCGGGCGGCGCGCGCCAGGCCAGCGCCGAGGTGCAGTAGAGTTCCAGCCTGGGGCCGAGGTGGAAGAACCGCTGCCGGCAGATGCCGAGGTACTGCAGGTTGACGTCGAGCCCGACCACGCGGCGCGTGACCGCCGGGGACACGTGCTCCAGCCCGTTGCCGGTGGCGCAGCCCACCACCAGGACCCGGTCCGGCTGGGCGGCGAGGTAGGCCTCCTGGAAGAGGGCCGAGAGCGGCGCCAGCTGGTCGAGGCCGCCGGCCCCCATGTGGCGCTCGTAGTCGGCGGCGGGGACGAGGCTCCACGGGTTCGGGGTGGTCATGGGGAGCGCAGGTTAACCCGGGGCGCGGCTCCGATCACCGTCAAGATCGTGCTGACGGCCAGGGACGGCTCGACCATGTGACGGCGCCTGCCGGGGCCCGGCGGTTCGGCGCGTCCTTCCACCCGGCGGCGCCTTCGGGCGGGGAGCTACCAACCCCGGGACGGCGCCGGCCTGGGCCCGGCGAGCGGAGCCGCTCCGGCCCTCGTGCTGCGCGGCGCCACGAAGTAGCCGCGGGCCTCGACGCGCGGCGTGGGAACATGACGGGCGGGGCTGCGGAAACTTGATCCGCACCTGCTTCGCAGTGCGGATCTTCGGACAGTCCTCGCCCCGCACAAGGCAGCACGGCGCGCCGAGGCGAACGCTGCAAGTCCTGGCGCCGCTCCGCAAAGGGCCTCGCGTCCCGCCCGCCGGGCCCTTGGGCGGCGCCTTCCCCTGAGGGCGCCCCACGTCGCCCGGCGGTTCGGCGTCCAATCGCCCAGGCGCCGAAGTCGGGCGGGGCTGTCGCGCGAAGGCACACTTGCCGAGCACGCCCTCGAGGAAGCGCTGCCGAGGCGCGCCCGGATCCAGCGTGCGCGACGGCAACCGGAGCCTCGCCCGGGCCCGGTCGCTGACGCGGCAGGCGCTCCAGCGAGGCGACCTTTGCCGGCGCGCCCCGCACCTCCAGCGGGCCGCGCGCCGAGGCCGGCGAGCAACCGACCGCGCGCGCAGGCCGTGTGCCGGAGCGGGACAGCCTCCCGCCCGCAGGCGCCGCCGGGCGGAAGGGCGCGCCGAACCGCCGGGCCCCCGGCAGGCGCCGTCCCGGGGTTGGCGGTGCCAACGAAGAGAGCCGCCCCTCTCGAGGCGGCTCCCGTCGAAGCTCGGTGACCGGCGAAGTGGCTCAAGCCAGCTTGCGGCCGCCCTCGGCGGCCCACTTCTCCAGCATGTCGGTGGTGACCGACTTGGGACGCTCGATGGCGTAGCCGAGGCCGCGGTCCCAGGTGATGTTGGCGAGCACGCCGAGCGCGCGGCCGACGCCGAAGAGCACGGTGTAGAAGTCCCACTCGCGGACGCCGTAGTACCACTGGATCACGCCGGAGTGCGCGTCCACGTTCGGCCACGGGTTCTTGGTCTTGCCGTGCTCGGTGAGGACGCCGGGCGCCACCTCGTAGATCATGTTGACGAGCTGGAAGAGCGGGTCGTTGGGCAGGTGCTTCTTGGCGAACTCGTTCTGCGCCACGTAGCGCGGGTCGGTCTTGCGGAGCACGGCGTGGCCGTACCCCGGGATCACCTGGCCCGAGTTGAGCGTGTCCCAGAGGAACTGCTTCAGCTCCTCCTTGGTGGGCAGCTTGTTGTTCAGCTTCCTCATCACGTTCTGGATCCAGCCGAGCACCTCCTGGTTGGCGAGGCCGTGCAGCGGGCCGGCCAGGCCGTTGATGCCGGCCGAGAGGGAGTAGTAGGCGTCGCTGAGCGCCGAGGCCACCAGGTGCGTGGTGTGGGCCGAGACGTTCCCCGACTCGTGGTCCGAGTGGAGGATGAAGTACATGCGGGCCACGTCGTCGTACGGCTTCTTCTGCCCGATCATGTGGGCGAAGTTGCCGCCCCAGTCGAGCTTGGGATCCGGGGCGATGAAGGTGTCGCCCTTGTACTTCATCCGGTAGATGTACGCGGCGACGGCCGGCAGCTTGGCCAGCAGGTTCATGGAATCCTCGTACATGGGATCCCACATGTCGTTCTTCTTGAGGCCACCCTCGCTGTACCGCTTGAAGAAGACCGACTCACGCTGCATCGCCAGGATCGCCGAGGAGTAGAGCACCATCGGGTGCGAGTCGCGCGGCAGCGCGCGCAACACGTCGATCACGTACTGCGGAACCTGGGAGCGGCCGCGCCAGTCCTCGACCACCTCGAGCGTCTGCGCCATGGTCGGCACCTCGCCGGTCAGCAGGTACCAGAAGAAGCCCTCGACGTAGGGCTGGTCGCTGCCGGGAACCTTGGGGAGCGCGGCGAACGTCTCCGGGATGGTCTTGCCGCGGAAGCGGATGCCTTCCTGCGGATCCAGGTAGGAGATGTCGGTCACCAGCGAGCGGACGTCGCGCGCTCCGCCGATGCACTGGCCGATGTTGACCTTGTCGATCACCACCTCGCCGAACTCCTTGTTCAGCTTGGTGATGCGAGGCCGGTGAGCCTCGATCTTCTCCTTGAGCTTCAGCTTCAGATTGGAGTCAGCCATGGTGTGGTCTCCAGCCGGGGGCATGGTGGGTGCTGCGTAGGAAATCGTCGCGGGTGTACCGAGGGCACGCATCCTACTTGCGCCCTCTCGCCAACTGCAAACGAGAAACGGGCGTAAGTCGTGGAGCCAGAAGGTCTATTTAGGACCTGGCCCAGCGAAATCCGGCTGCCTTTCCTCGCGCCTCCGGCAAGCTGCGACCCCAAGCCGCACGGTGTGGCTTCGGTCCGAGCTTGCCGCTCGAGCCGGATCGGACGCGCACCGGGACTTGCAGCTCGAGCCGGATCGGGCACACGCCCGGGAGCTGGATCCGGCACCTACCGGGAGGATCAGCGAGGGATCAGCGGCCGAGGCCGGCGGCGAGCGCGGCGGCGATCTGGGCGGCGAGCTGACCGTCGCGAGCGCGAGGCGCCTCGGCCGCGGGCGGCGCCTCCTCCCGAAGCGGCGTGACGGGGTCCACAGTTTCTGCGGACTCCCCCAGGGCCGCATCCTCCCGCGCCTTGCCCTTGCTGGCGGCCGAGCGACAGGGTCGGCACCAGGGCTGGTTCCGGATCGCGCCATCGGCCATCTTGCGCAGCCCGAACTGCAGGAGCGGCCGCATCTGGCGGCACTTCAAGCAGATCAGCGTGATGAAGACCTCGTTCCCGTCGGCGTCGTAGATGGACGACCGGCGACGCCTGGGGCGAGGTGGCCCGCCTGGCGTGGCGGCCTTCCTGGCCACCACGGGCTTCGACTCGGCGCCCCGAACGTTGGCGGGCGCGACCATGACCTTGACGGCCATCCTGGAACCTCCGGGCGAATGGAGCGACGTCCCCCTGCTGCTGGGGGTGGCATCCAGACCCTAGGACACGGGTCTGACAACGGTCCGCGGCCGGATCAGGCCGACGGGTCGATGACCCGCTCGGCGGCCGCGGAGAGCACCTTGTAGAGCGGCGCCAGGTCGCGGAACACGCCCAGCAGGTCTCCCACCCCCAGGCTGCGCGCCTCCTCGGCGCCGAAGACCACCCCGACGTCGAGCCCGGGCCCACCGATCGCCAGCCCTTCCGCCAGCTCCAACCAGAAGGAAGCCGAGTGGGCCGGCGCCAGCTCGGGCAGCTCCTCGTGGTCCCAGCCGGCGAACTGGCGCAGCTTGCGAAACGGCTTTCCCTTCCTGGCCAGGTTGGCCGACTCGCGCCGCAGGGCCTCCGCCATCGCCACCCGGCGGGCCGACTCGCCGCGCACGCCGATGCGGGCGTGGAGGTGGGCCCGGGTCATGGCCACGCCGAGGTAGGGGACGCCCCGCCACCCGCGCGGCGTGTCGGCGAAGACCACCAGCACCTCCCCGGGGGCGTGGCCACGGCGGGGCGCCGGCCTCGCCTGGTGGGTGTGGAGCGGCCGGCCGCTGAGCCGGGAGAGCCCGCCCAGGCACTGGGCGCCGATGGCCTGGAGCTTGGGCTGGAGGACCGCTTCCAGCGCGGCGGCCCGCTGCCCCGGGTCGTCGATCTCGAAGAGCTCGAAGTCCGCTGGACCGAGACCGAGACCTGCCATGCGCACCGCCGGCGAAGAGAAGGTCCGATGCTACCACACGTTGACTCCCCCGGGCCGCGATGCGAGGTTTCTCCCGTGCAGAAAGCCCAGCGTTTGCTCGACCTCGCGGCGTTTCTCCTGCGGGCGGCGGAGCCGGTCTCCTGGCGCGAGATCCAGGAGCAGTTCGCCGACGACTACGGCGGCTCGGGCGAGGCGGCCATCCGGAAGTTCGAGCGTGACAAGGCCGACCTGCTGGAGCTGGCCATCCCCATCCGCTACGAGCCGGGCGACGAGGACCTGACCGCCGGCTACCTGATCGACAAGGACGAGTTCTACCTCCCCGACCTCAAGCTGCCCCCCGAGGACCTGGCCATGCTCTACGTGGCCGGCTCGGCGGCGCTGGCCTCCGGCTCGTTCCCCTACTCGCGCGATCTCGCCCACGCCATGAACAAGCTCAGCTTCGCGGCGCGGGCCCCGGGCGCCTCGGAGGCGGCCGCGCTGGCCACCCACCACCTCTCCCGCCCCGACACCGCCGGGACCGCCACCTCGCTGCTGGAGGAGCTCTCCCGGGCGGTGGCCATGAAGAAGCGGGTGCGGCTCACCTACGCGGGGGCCGAGCGGCGCGCCCGCACCGAGCGCGACCTCGATCCCTACGGGCTCTTCCAGAAGGGCGGCGCCTGGTTCGTCACCGGCTGGTGCCACCTGCGCAAGGCCCAGCGGACCTTCCACCTGGCCCGCATCGAGCGGCTCACCGTCAACCCCAAGGCGCCGCGCACCCCCGACTTCACGCCGCGCAAGGACCTGCCGCTGGCCGAGGTGGCGACGCGGGAGACCTGGGAGTTCACCGTCCACGCGCCGCAGCGCTGCCGGGTCCGGCTGGAGCCGCCGGTCTCGCCCGAGGTGCTGGCCAGCTTCGGCCCTCGCGCCCGGCTCAAGGAGGACGGCGCCGCCACCGTCGTCGAGCTCGACGCCACCAACGGCGAGGGGCTGGTGCGCCACGTCCTCTCGCTGGCCGACCGGGCCGAGCTGCTCTCGCCCAGGCCGCTGCGCGACCGGGCCCGCGCCATCCTCGCCGATCTCGCCAGGAGGGTGGCGTGAAGTCGGCGCCGAAGCGGCGCGCCGCCGGCGGGAAGAAGGCCCCCGCCCCCGCTCGTCCCAAGCCAATGGCCCCGCGCCAGTCCCCGGCCCCGGCCCCGGCCGCCCACCGCCACGAGGCCGAGGCCGGCAAGAACGACCCCCGCGAGCGGCTGCGGCGCGTGCTCTTCCTCGTCCCCTACGCGGTACAGCACCCCGGCATCCTGGTGCGGGAGCTGGCGCGCCGCTGCGGCGTGACCGAGTCGGAGCTGCTCGAGGACCTCGACTTCCTCATGGAGGTCGGCTCGCCGCCGTTCGCGCCCGACGACTTCCTCGACCTCTACGTGGAGGGCGACCGGGTCCACGTCGCGCTCCACCAGAGCTTCACGCGCCCGCCCCGCTTCACCGAGAGCGAGGCGGCCGGGCTGGCGGCGGCGGCCCGGGCCCTGGGCGGCGAGGGGCGCGAGCGGGCCGTCAAGGCGCTGCGCGACTCGGTGCCGCGCGACCGGCGCGCCTCGTTCGACGAGCTGGTGGACCGGATCTACGCCGGGGCCCCGCCGGCCCGCGACTCGGTGCTGGGGCGGCTGCAGCGGTCCATCGCCGAGCGGCGCGCCGTCAAGCTCACCTACCAGTCGGCCTCGTCGTCCACCGAGGCCGAGCGGGTGGTCCACCCCTACACCCTGGCCCAGCGGCTGGGCCACTGGTACCTCTACGGCCACGACGTCTCGCGGGCCAGGCCGCTGGCCTTCCGCATCGACCGGATCCGCGACTGCGCGCTGACCGAGCAGCGCTTCGAGGCGCCGTCGGACGCCGAGCTGGCCAGGGCCCGGCTCTTCTCCGAGCCGACCGGGGAAGGGATCCGGGTGCGGCTCGGGCCGCTGGCGGCGGCCTGGGCGCTGGCCCGGCCCGGGGCCATGGAGCTGGTGAAGCGGACCGACGGCGGCGGCGCGGTGGTGGAGCTGAAGGGGGTCTCGGAGGAGTGGGCCACGCGCTTCGCCCTCTCCTTCGGCGGTGGCGCCGAGGTGATCGGGCCGGCCAGCGCGGCCAGGCACTTCGCGGAGGCGGTGCGGAAGGCGCTGGCGAGGTACTCTTAGCGTTTGACCTGGGCCCACTCGAAGAGCAGGTCGGCCACCACGGCCAGGTCGTGGTCGCCGCGGCCGCTGGCCACCGCGTCGGCCAGCAGCTTGCGGGCCGCCTCGTTGACCGGGAGCCTGGCGCCCTGCTCGGCGGCCGCCTCCTGCGCCAGCCGCTGGTCCTTCTCGACCAGCCGCGTCGCCACCCGCGGGGCGTAGTCGCCGGCCAGCATCTGCTCCCCCTTCATCAGGTGGAACGGCGAGTGGAAGGTGGAGGCCTGCAGCACCTCCAGCACCTTGGCCGGGTCGAGCCCGCCCGAGGCGCCCAGGGTCAGCGCCTCGCCGAGGCCGGTGGCCATGGCGGCCCCCACCACGTTGACGCAGAGCTTGGCCAGCGAGGCGTGGACCGCCGAGTCGAGCTCGAAGAGCCGGGCGCTGATGGCGTGGAGCGCCGGGCGGACCTTGGCGAGCGCCTCGGCCGGGCCGCCGGCCACCAGCACCAGCTGCGCCTGCTCGGCGGCGCTGCGCGAGCCGAGCATGGGCGCGGCCACGAACAGGGCCCCCTGCCTGTTGACCCGCTCCCCGATCGACCGGGTGGAGCGGGTGCCTGAGGTGCCGAGATCGACCAGCACCGCCCCCTTGGCGAGGCCGGCCAGCGCGCCGTCGGGGCCGTCGAGCACCGCGTCGTTGGCCTGGTCGTCGGTGACGCAGAGGAAGACCGCGTCCCGCCCGGCGGCGCAGGCGCGTGGCGTGTCGGCCCGGGTCGCCCCCTTCTTCACCAGCGCGTCGGCGGTGGACGGCGTTCTCGTCCAGACCGCCAGCTCGTGACCGGCCTTGCGGAGGTTGTTGGCGACGGGCTCGCCCATGGTGCCGAGCCCGATGAAGCCGAGGCGGAGGCGCATGGAAGGATCCTTGGCAAAGCCGGGTGAAGGCGGCAAGGTCAAAGTGGACGAGGGGCCGCCCGCCGGCGCGTGCTCCACGCTGGATCGGCGAGGCGATTCCTGCCACGATCGCCGTCCTTCGCTGGTTCCACGGCGTCGGAAGGATCGGTTCGCGGGCATGGCTTCACACGACGTGGTGGTGGTGGGCGGCGGCATCAGCGGGCTGTCGCTGGCCTGGCGGGCGGCGCAGGACGGGAAGCGGGTGCTGCTGCTGGAGAAGGCGGGGCGACTGGGCGGCTGCCTCCACTCCGAGCGGACCGCCGGCGGCTACTGGTTCGAGCTGGGCGCCCACACCGCCTACAACTCCTACGGCCACTTCCTCGACGTGGCGGTCGGCGCCGGCGTGGCCGGGCTGGTGCGCGAGCGGGGGCCGGCCCGCGCCCGCATCGGCCTGCTCACCCATGGTGAATACCGCTGGCTGACGCCGCCCAGGGTCCTGCTCCAGCTCAACTGGCTGGAGGCGGCCGTCCACCTGCCGGTGGGGCTGCTCGCCTCCAAGGAGGGACAGACCGTCTACTCGCGCTTCTCACGGCTGCTGGGGCGCGGCAACTACGACCGGGTGCTCGGGCCGTTCCTCTCGGCGGTCCCCTCGCAGCGCGCCGACGGCTTTCCGCTCTCCGGTCCCGGCTCGCTCTTCAAGAAGCGGCCGCGGCGCAAGGAGTTCGTCAGGTCGTTCGGCTTCGACGGCGGGCTGCAGGTGGTCTGCGACGCGGCGGCGAAGACCAACGGCGTGACGGTGGAGACCGGCGTGGGCGTGGAGGCGGTGGCGAAGCGGGGCGACGGCTTCGCGGTCACCACCGCCGACGGCCGGACCGTCGAGGCGCCGGTGCTGGCGCTGGCCATCCCTCCCGGCGTCGCGGCGGCGCTGCTGCGCCCCCGGTTCGGCGAGCTGGCCTCCCACCTCTCCAGCATCGGCTCGGTGACCGTCGAGAGCCTGGGCGTGGTGCTGCCGCGCGGGAAGGCCTGGATGCCCGAGTGCGCCTTCGTGGTGCCGGTGGACGACCAGTTCTTCTCCTGCGTGACCCGCGATCCGTTCCCCGACCCGGAGCAGCGCGCCTTCGCCTTCCACTTCCGGCCCGGCCTGACGCGGGCCGAGCGGCTACAGCGGGCCCTGGAGGTGTTGAAGGTGACTGAGGCCGACCTGCTCCACGTCGCCGAGCGGAGCCGGACGCTGCCGTCCCCGGCGCTGGGGCACGGGGCCATCGTCGCCGATCTCGACCACCACCTGGCCGGTGGCAGGCTCATGCTCACCGGGAACTACTTCGACGGGCTCGCGATCGAGGACTGCGTCTCGCGCTCCTTCGCGGAGTGGGCGCGGGTCGCCGCGGCCGGGACGTAGCCGGGCGCCATGCCGGCAGGGCCACTTGCGCGATAGGCCCTGGGCCACCTTGCGCGGCACCGGGGCCCGGAACAGGTTCACGTCTTGCATCGCCTCCTCCCCACCCTGGCCCTGGCCGCCCTGCTGGTCGCCTGCGGCTCCTCACCGGCGACCGCGTCGTGCGACCTGGCCGACTCGCCGCGCTGCCCCGATGGCGCGCGGCTGAAGGCTTCGGTCGACACCCTGGCGTCGCCGGCGCTGCTCGGGCGCCGGCTGGGGACGCCCGGGAACGACGAGGCGGCCGGCCTGGTGGAGGAGGCATTCCTCTCGGCGGGGCTGCAGCCCGCGGCGGGGCTCGCGGGCCTCCGCCTGCCCTTCCAGGCCAGCCTCTGGAGCTGGAGCAGCCCGCCGGCGCTGGAGCTGGGCGGCGCGGTGAAGACGCTCGGCGCCGACTACGAGCTGCTCGACTGGTCGGCGGGGGGCGACGTGACCGGGCCGCTCTCCTTCGCCGGGTACGGCCTGGTCCTCCCCTCCTTCGACCCGGCCGCCTACCCTGGCTGCCCGCTGCCGAGCGGGTGGGACGACTTCGGGGCCCTCGACCTGACCGGCCGCGTGGCGGTGGTGGTGAGCGGCCTGCCGGGCGGCGCGGCGCTGGTGGCGGGGAGCTGCCCGGCGCGCGCCGGTTGCGGCGCCCTCGACCAGCCCGCCTGCTTCACCGCCGCCGACAAGGTGGCCCAGGCCCGCTCGCGCGGGGCGGTGGCCGTCCTGCTGGTCCCGCGCTCCGCCGCGGCGGCGGCGCCCCGCCCCTTCGCCTCGGTCGTCACCGCCGTTCCCGCGCTCTGGATCACCTTCCCGGCGCTGGCGGCGGCGCTCCCCGACCTGCCCGGCTGGATCGCGGCGGTCGATGCGCTGGGACCGGCGCCGGCGGCGACGTCCGTGGCCGGCCGCGTCGCCACCGCCGGGAGTCCGCGGACCGTGACCGCGGCCAACGTCATCGGCGTGGTGCCCGGCCACGACCCGGTGCTCCGCCACGAGGTGGTGGTGGTGGGCGCCCACTTCGATCACCTCGGCCAGCTCCCCTTCCGCCCGGCCTACTTCCCCGGCGCCGACGACAACGCCTCAGGCGCCGCGGTGCTGATGGAGCTGGCCCGGCTGGTAGCGGCCAGCCGCCAGGCCCCGGCCCGGACGCTGGTCTTCGCCGCCTGGAACGGCGAGGAGCTGGGGCTGCTCGGCTCGCGGCGCTGGGCCAGCGCGCCGCCCTACCCGTTCGCCGCCACCGCCGCCGCCTTCTCCATCGACATGGTGGGCGTCGGCCAGCCCGGCCTCCAGCTCGCCGTCGCCTGGGAGCCCGGCCACGAGCTCTTCACGGTGGCGGCCGGGAGCGCCGCCGCGCTCGGGTTGACCGAACCGGTCACCTTCCTGGCCGAGCCGGTCTTCGGCTCCGACCACTCCTCCTTCAGCGCCGCGGGCGTCCCCTCGGCCTGGGTCTCGACCCCGACCCTGGCGCTCCACCCCGACTACCACACTCCTGGTGACACGCCCGACAAGGTCCAGCCCGAGCTGCTGGCCGCCGCGGCCCGCCTGGCCTGGGGCGCCATCCGCCCCTGGGCGCTCGGGATCGAAGGACCCCTCCTGGCGTCCGCGGCGCGCTCCGCCACGTTCCCCGCTCCCATCCCCTTCACCGCAGCGACCCGTGACGCCCTGGAGATGCCATGACCCGCCCCGTCCATCGCGACCTCACCGCCTCTCTCCTCGCTGGTCTCCTGGCCCTGTCCGGTTGCGGAGTCGGGAGCCCTTCCGCAGGCGGTGGTGGCGGTGGCAACGTGGTCGTCCCGCCACCTCCCACCAGCCTCGACGGCACGGCCGTCTCCGACGCCTCGACCCTGGTGGCCGCCGCCGGCAGCGACCAGGGCGAGCTCGCCATCATGATGGTCCTGAAGAGGGCGGGCTTCGACCTCATGAACCCCGACGGCACCGTCGCCCTCCCCGGAGACTTGCCGCACCAGGGGGTCGCCTTCGAGCAGGGCGACCTGCCGATCCTGTCCCGGGCCATGCAGCAGGGGCCCCGCATCACCCTGGACGACCTGCTGGCCAGCTGGTCGGCCTTCGTCCCGGCGGCGACGCCGGCGGCGCTGGCCGAGCTCCAGGGACGGCTCCGCGGCAAGCTGGTCGACGGCCTGCTGGTCTCGGCCGCCTCGACCGACCCGGTCCGGCAGTACTGGTCCCACCTCATCGTGGCTCTGGGGCGCCAGTCGGACGAACCCTACGACCTGCTCGACCACGCCGTGCCGGGTACGGTCAGCCTCGACCCGATGCAGGTGGCGCTGCTCACCTATCGCTACCAGGCCGACCTCTGGATCGCCGGCCAGCGCGCCGGGAAGCAGCTCCGGCTGGCTCCGGCGGGCCAGGGCGCGCCGCTGGCCGCCGTGAGCGGCGCCACGCCGGGCCCGAGGCCGTGCACCATGAGCGACACCCAGCAGACGGTGATGGACGTGACCTCGCTGGCCAGCTCCACCTTCTTCGGGGGGCTGATCGACGAGGTGGCGAAGACCATCCCCGCGGCGGAGACCTTCGGCAAGTTCACGGCCGGGGCCAACGCCGTGCTGACGGTGGTGAAGATGATCTGGACCTTCATCGCCTTCGACGGGAAGCTCGAGCTCGACGCGCCCATGCTGGTCCGCACCAAGACCGCCACCGCGGGCGAGACGCGGACCTTCTCCGCCACGTTCACGTACCGCACCGGCAACGGCCAGGTGGCCAACTGCATCCGGCCCGCCCTCAACGCCGCCGGCATCGACTTCAGCCTCCCCCAGGACGGCCCCATCGCCGACGCCAGGGTCGACTGGGAGATGTTCGGCACCAAGGCCCGCGAGGCGGGCAAGCTTCCCATCGTCGGGTTCCAGAAGGGCCAGGTCCAGCTGGGCGGCCGCACCGACCCCGCCGGCCTGCGCCAGGTGATCATCGAGGGAGGGCCTCAGTCCCCGGTGATCGCGGCCAACGCCCTCCCGGACTACCGGGCGGTGAACATGATGGCCAAGGTGGCGCTCAAGGACTCCAAGCTCTGGACCGACCTCCAGGACGCGGTCGGCACGGCGCTGGCCGGCAACCCGGTCTCGATCATGCTCTCGGCCGTCTCCGAGACCCTGCTGCGGATGAACACGCCGCTCTTCTCCGCCAGGCGCGGCTTCACGGTCAAGGACTGGACCGACCTCGCCAACGCCGTGATCCACGTCCAGTCCGCCGAGAGCCGCTCCGGGACGGCGACGGCCGCCGGCACGGGCACCGAGACGGTCTCCCTGGACGTCGACATCTACCGGAAGGTGCCGGTGGGCACCAAGGCGATCGACATCGTGCTGGGCACGACCGGCCCGGGTTACGGCTCGGTGGCCCTGACCGAGAACTACCGCATGGTCCTGGACTACGCGGGCAACAACGACCGCACCGAGCCGTGCGCGTGCGTGATCGGGACCGACACCATCCTCGACCAGAACACCTACCACCTGGGTGGGTCCGGAGACGCCGACTCCCTGATGATGATCGTCGTCCAGCCCGACGGCACCTTCACGCTGGACGTGCCCATCGGCTCGATGGTCGGGACCTCAAGGGGGATCTGGGCCACCTCGGGCTGCGGCGTCCCGCCGGTCTACACCGAACCGGCGGTCTACGATTCGGTGTACCTGCCCCCGGTCACCGTCACCGGCCAGCTCGATCTCAGCAAGGCCTCGGGCGACGTCACCGGCCGGGCCACGCTGGCCACCTCGATGACCGTCCCGGGGACCGTCGGGGGGATCTACTCCGGTGGGTTCTCGCAGCTGCCCATCTCCCCGGTGGTCACCGTGGACTACGCCTTCTCCTACACGCTGACCCGGATCCCCTACCGGATGGCGCCCGTCTCGCCCCCGCTGGCCTCGACGGCGCCGCGGCTGGTCGTGCCGGCCTCCACCAGCTGGCAGCCGGCCCCGAAGCTGACCTCCTCGCAGCTGCGCTGCGCGGCGCCTGGAGGGCCTTAGGGCACCCCCAGCGCCTCGCCCAGCCTCGCCGCCAGCCTGCGCGGCGTCACCCCGGCGGCCGGGGCCACGAAGATGGTGTCGTCGCCGGCGATGGTCCCGAGCACCTCGGCGAGCCGCGCGTCGTCGATGGCCCGCGCCACCGCCGAGGCGGCCCCCACCGCGGTCCGGATCACCGCCAGCGAGGCGTTGGTCTCGATGCCGAGCACCAGCCCGCGCAGCGCCGCCGAGCGCTGCGACGCCGCCCCGCCGTCCACCTCGTACCAGGCGCCGTCCGGCCGCGAGACCCGGCGGGCCCCGAGCCGGGTGAGATCCCTCGACAGCGTGGCCTGCGTGGCGCGGAACCCCTCCCGCCGGAGCGCCGCCAGCAGCGCCTCCTGCGTGCCGATGCGCCGCTCGGTGAGGATGCGGGCCATGGCCTGGCGGCGCGCCTCGCTGTTCATGGACCGGCGTCCGATCCGGCCTGGACCAGGGCGCTGGTCACCAGCGTGCCCACGCCACGGTCGGTGAAGAGCTCGGCGATTACGGTGTGCGGCTGCCGCCCGTCGAGGACGTGGACCCGCTCCACCCCGCCGGCCAGCGCCGCCTCGATCGCCTCCACCTTCCACTTCATGCCGCCGGTGATGGCGCCGGCCGCCACCCGCCGGCGCAGCTCGGCGCCGGTGATCTGGCGGATCAGCGCCCCGTCGGGCGCCGACTCCAGCACGCCCGGAACGTCGGTCAGGTAGATGAGCTTCCTGGCGCCCAGCGCGGCGGCCACCGCGGCGGCCACCTCGTCGGCATTGATGGAGAGGCCGCTGCCGTCCTCGGCGATCCCGATGGGCGAGATGACCGGCACGTAGCCGCCGTCGAGCAGCATCGCCAGGAACGACCTGTTGACCTCGACGACCCGCCCCACGAAGCCGAGGTCCACGCCGCTCTCCAGCCCGCGCTTCTCGGCCCTGAGCAGCTTGCCGTCCTTGCCGGAGAGGCCGACGGCGTTGGCGTTGCGGGCGTTGAGCAGCGACACCAGCTCCTGGTTGACCTTGCCGGTCAGGACCATCTCCACCACCGGGAGGCTGGCGGCGTCGGTGACGCGCATCCCGTCGATGAACTCGGAGCGCTCGCCCAGCTTCTCCAGCGTGCGCGTCACCTCCAGCGCCCCGCCGTGGATCACCACCGGCTTCAAGCCCACCTTCTTGAGCAGCGCGATGTCCTCGGCGAAGGCCACCTTGAGGCTCTCCTTCACCATGGCGGCGCCGCCGTACTTCACCACCGCGATCTGGCCGGCGAAGGCGCCGATGTACTTGAGCGCCTCCACCAGCAGCGTCCGCTTGAAGGCCGGGCTGTAGTTGGCCACCTTGTCGTCCCTGGCCATCATCCCGTCGGGGAGCTGGACGATCATCGAGGTGTAGTCGGCGTTGATCTTGACGTAGTCGTAGGAGAGGTCGCAGCCCCAGGCGGTGGCACGGGCGTCGCCGTCGGCCAGCTCGACCACCACGTCCACCCGCGGCTCGCGCAGCCTCAGCCGCAGCGACTCGACGTCGAAGGCGGCCGGCGCCCCGCCGGTGAAGACCACCACCCCCTGCAGGGAGACCCGCGCCTTGTAGGGGTCGATGGGCCAGCCCCGCGAGCCGGCCCGGCTCCCCACCGTGGCCAGCACCCGCCCCCAGTTCGGGTCGGCGCCGAAGAGCGAGGCCTTCACGAGCGGCGAGGAGGCGATGGCGCGGGCCACGTCGCGGGCCGCCTCGTCGCTGGGCGCCCCGGCCACCACCACCTCGCAGAGCTTGGTGGCCCCCTCGCCGTCGGCGGCCATGGCCCGGGCCATCTCGCCGAGCAGGTCGGTGAGGGCCGCCTCGAAGAGGGCCAGGTCGGGAGAGGGCTCGGAGAGACGCGCGTTGCCGGCCAGCCCGTTGGCCAGCGCCAGCACGGTGTCGTTGGTGGACATCTCGCCGTCCACCGTCAGCATCTCGAAGGTCTGGTGGACGGCGCGGGCGAGCACCTCCTGCAGCGCCCTGGGCGCCACCGCCGCGTCGGTGGTGACGATGGCCAGGGTGGTGGCCAGCTGCGGCGCCAGCATCCCCGAGCCCTTGGCGATGCAGGCGATGGTGGCGTTCTTGCCGCCCAGCACCAGCTCGCGCGACGCCAGCTTGCGCCGCGTGTCGGTGGTCATGATCGCCTCGGCGGCGTGGTCGGCGTGGTCGCCGAGCAGCTCCACCAGCCCGGGCAGCGCCGTCACCACCTTCATGGCCGGCAGTCGCACCCCGATGACGCCGGTGGAGGCGGTCAGCACCGCCCGCTTCTGCACGCCGAGCAGGTCGGCCACCGCGCCGCGGATCACCGCCACGTCGTCGAGCCCGCCAGGGCCGGTCAGCGCGTTGGCGTTGCCTGAGTTGGCCACCACCGCCCGCATCCCCTCGGCCGGTACCCGCCCGCGCCCGTCGAGCACCGGCGCGGCGGCCGCCCTGTTGACGGTGAAGAGGCCGGCCGCGGCGGCCGGGACGTCGGATACCACCAGCGCCAGGTCGCGCCGGGCCGGCTTCAGGCCGCAGGCCACGCCGCCGAAGCGGAAGCCACGAGGGATCTTCATCTCATCCCCCCAGGAGGTCGAGACCGGTGGTCTCGGGCCAGCCGAGCGCGGCGTTCATGGCCTGCACCGCCTGCCCGGCCGCCCCCTTCACCAGGTTGTCGATGGCCGACACCGCCACCGCCACGCCGGCCCGGGCGTCGAGCGCCACGCCGAGGTGGCAGCGGTTGGTCCGCGCCACGTCCTTCACCATCACCCGGTCGGCCGCCATGGTCCTCACGAACGGCTCGCCGGCGTAGGCCGCGGCCATGGCTCGCGAGAGGGCCTCGGCGGTGGTGGTCCCGGTGAGCCGCAGCACGCAGGTGGCGAGGATGCCGCGCCGGATGGGGACCAGCACCGGCGTGAAGGAGAGGCCGCCGCAGGCGCCGGCGTGGCGGGCCACGGCCTGCTCGATCTCGGGGACGTGCTGGTGCTTGCCGATCCGGTAGGCGCGCAGGTCCTCGTCCACCTCGCAGAAGCCGTAGTCCTCGCTGGCCTTGCGGCCGGCGCCGCTGACGCCGGAGCAGCCGGTCACGGCGATCCCTTCGGCGGAGCAGAGGCCGCTCTTCACCAGCGGCGCCACCGCGAGCGCGATGGCGGTGGCGTAGCAGCCCGGGTTGGCGACCAGCCTGGCGCCGGCCAGCTGGCCGCGCGCCAGCTCGGGCAGGCCGTAGCGGGCCTCGCCGAGCAGCGCCGGGTGCCGGTGCGTGAAGCCGTACCAGCCCGGGTAGGCGGCGGCGTCGGCCAGCCGGAAGGCCCCGGAGAGGTCGACCACGCGCAGGCCGCGCGCCAGCAGCTTCGGCGCCAGCTGGTGCGAGACCTCGGCCGGCGTTGCCAGGAAGGCCACCTCGGCGTCGATCTGCTCGCTCCCGGCCAGCGGCAGGTAGGGGAGCGCGGCCGCCCCGGCAGGGAGCGGCAGCCGGGCTCCGGCGGTCTCGCCGGCCCAGCGATCGGAGGTGAGCGCGGTGAGCCTGACCTGCGGGTGGCGCGCCAGCAGGCGGGTGAGCTCGAGCCCGGAGTAGCCGGAGGCGCCGATCACGGCGGCGGTGACGGTATGCATGACGATGCATAATCATGCATTCGAGGCGGGAGGGCAAGGGGCGCGGGCGCGTCGAGGCCGGGCGCGACCGGCGCTCCGCCCCCGCCAACGACGAAGCCGGCGGGGCCGCAACGCCACGCCGGCTTCGAATGTGCCCAGGAGAGGATTCGAACCTCCACGGTTTTGAGGCCGCCAGACCCTGAATCTGGTGCGTCTACCAGTTCCGCCACCTGGGCGATGGGGGCAACGAAGTAGCAGCAGGGCGACCGCCCTGTCAACCGGAGCGCCCCCCTTCAGCCATACGTCAGACGCCCCCCCGTGGCGAGTAGGATCCTGTCAGACAGGAAGGAAACCGAATGCTCCGGATCGCCGCCTCGCTTGCCCTGCTGCTCCTCGCCGCCCCGGTCCTTGGCCGGGCCAGCGCCGCCACCTCCGAAGGGGTGGAGGACTTCCCCTCGCTGCTCGGTGGCGAGTCGCTCCACGGCAGCTCCATCCTGCTGGCCACGGCCGGGTTCGCCACGGTGGGGTTCGCCTACGGCCAGGGGGTGACGGCGCGTGACGACCTGGGGCTGGCCGCCGACGTCACCTGGAGCAGCAGCGAGCTGGTGCTGGGGGGCTTCTGGCGCCGGCAGCTGGGCCGGGCCGGGGGGTGGGAGCTGGCCAGCCGGCTGGCGGCCGGCTGGTACCTCGACGGCGGTTCCAGGCTCATCCACGACGGCAACCTCCCGGATCGCGGCCTCCAGCTCACGCCCGGCCTGGCCCTCTCCTCGCGCGGGCTGGGGCTGCTATCGGTCGCCTTCGACCTGCCCCTCACCATCACCACCTGGCGCGGCGGCGGAACCTGGATCGCCCCGCGGGTGGCGGTGAGCTACGAGGCAGCGCTCTACGACCAGCTGGCGCTGGGGGTGCGCGGGTCGCTCGCCTGGCGGGGCGGGACCGGCGGCGCGCCGATGCGGGCCGGGCAGGTGCTGCCCGAGCTGCTGGTGACGGCCACCTGGAAGGTGTTCTAGGATGGAACGACCTGTCAAGACCGCTGTCTCGTTGGTTTGTGTCGATGTGTCTCTCGGCTTGGTTGCTCCTCGTGGTTCGTGCTTCGAGGCCATCAGGCAGGGGACGAGCGAGGGAGCCG
>JAJZQX010000023.1 GCA_021806645.1 Myxococcales bacterium
CCGCTCTGCAGCTTCAACCGAACGACCTCTCGCAGCTTCCTCATGGGTAGCCTCTCTGCCGTCATCACCACCTCCGTTAGGGAGGGGGCATGTGCGGCTGACTACCCAGCGGCGTCAACGCTCCCGGATGACCGCCCGAAGGCTGGCTACCGGCTCATGCGTTCAGCGATCGGCTTGCTCCGGAATCGGTGATCGGCTTCCTCCGGAATGGGTGATCGGCTTGCTCCGGAATCAGTGATCGGCTTGGGCCGGTACCCGCACTTCGCGAGGACGATCGCCGGCGGAGTGACGGAGCTTGAGCCCGGCTCCCCCGCTGCAGCAACGCTCGTTGCACTTCAAGAGGCACCGAAGACCGAAGGGGCCGGCGAGCATTCGGTAATCGCCTACTGTTTCCACGACGGCGACGCTATCGCCGTGCTTCAGGACAAGGCGGGCATCCGACGTGGTGTTGAAGAACTGCGCGGCAGGGTTATCTCGTTCATGGGGTTCTTGGGTGTACTCGTGGAGAGAGGGGTCCTCAGCTGGCCCGAAGCTCACACCGTAGCCGCCAGGTACAGGCGCCAATACACCCATGCGCGTATTCCGGTCTGGTGGCCCCCGGATAGTAGCCGCAAGTGACACAAGCGAAGGTCTCAGTCCTCAGTCCTATGGAATCACCTCCTCCACCTCCCCGCCTCCACGAACGAGTAGTACCCGCCCGCCGCCACGATGACGTGGTCGCGCGCCAGCACCCCCACCAGCTCGGCGGCGGCGCGGAGGCGGTCGGTCAGGTCCACGTCCTCGGGGGATGGGGCCGGGTCGCCGCTCGGATGGTTGTGCACGAAGACCACCGAGTGCGCCCCCTCCCGCACCGCCGGGCGGAGCGCGTCGCGCGGCGAGACCGGGCACTGCGACAGCGACCCCTCGGCCACCTGCACCGTCCGCTGCAGCCGCCCGCGCACGTCGAGCAGCACCACGTGGAACCCCTCCCGCTCGGCGTGGGCGGCGTGGCGCATCAGCTCGTGGACGCGGCGCGGGTCGAGGCAGCGCTCTCCGCGCCGGGGCGGGGACCAGCCGCCGCGCCGCCCCAGCTCGAAGGCGGCCGCGATGGCGGCGGCCCGGGCGGCGCCGATGCCTGGGCAGCCGGCGATGGCGTCGGCCGGGGCCCAGGAGAGTTCGTGGAGCGGCACCGCCTCGAGCAGGCCGAGCGCGGTGGCACGGGCCGAGCGCCCACCGGCCCCCAGCACCAGCGCCAGCAACTCGGCGTCGGAGAGCGAGCGTGCCCCTTCGGCCAGCAGCCGTTCGCGCGGCAGGCCGGCGGTGGCGGGGTCGATGGAGGCGGTCATCGAGGAGGGTGCAGAGCAACGGGCGTGCCGCTCGGCCGCTGCGGCCCACCTGGCCTCCGGCACTCGCGGCCTGGCGTTGGGCCGTTCGCGCGGCGGACCGGCGGCCGCGGCGCGAACCTTGGATCGCCAATTGACCTGGCGTTTCTCCCCGCGCGCGGACCGAGTGCGATGGGCCGCCGCCGCGGCCGACCTCCGCGTGCGGGCCGTCCCGACGGAGGTGCCGGTCCTGAAGCGCGAGGGCGACGCCGACGTCCACGGATGAACGGGAATCAACGGGCTGAGCTGCCGACCCTCTCTGCTCCCCTACTTTCCGAGCACCTTCTCGACCTGGCCGAACTTCTCCTGGATCTTGCCGGACAGCTTCTGGTCCTTCCCCTCAGCTTCCAGGTTGGGCTTCCCCGTGACGACTCCGGCGGCCTCCTTGACGCTGCCCTTCAGCTTCTCGAACTTGCCCCTTGCCTGATCCTTCGTGCTGTTCTTCATGGTCTCTCCTCCAAACAGGTGAACTCCTCGTACCAGCGGGAATGAGCGGCTCGCCTCGCGTCACCGGCGGCGCGACCAGAAGAATCCGCCGCCCCCGAACAGGAAGATGAGGACGACGATGATGATGATGGTTTCGGTCGACATGGTTGACCTCCACGGCGGGAAGTGCCGCCCACTCCGGATGCCTGGTGCTCTCGCCCTCCACTCGCTGCATTCACCATGCCCGTGGCTCGAGCACTGCTCCCGCCCCTGTCCTCGTCGTGGGAGCGCCAGTGTTCGCGCTGGACTTGCGGCATCCCGACCGCGGCGTGGGCCCATGACGAACGTTCACAGCCGTTCGTTCTGGCACCGGCTCGCACGGCTACCCGGCCTTCCCGGGCGGCCTTCAGAACTACAACGAGAAGCCGATGGGAAGCGGGCTTCGGCGCGGCACGACCCGCAGCTGAAGACGACACGGCCCGGCCCACCGGGCATACCGGTGGCCGGGCCGCGAGTGGCGCGACAGCGGCGCTACTTCTTGGCCGGGGGCGCCTCCTTCACCAGCTCGGCGTCGATGGTGATGGTGACCAGGTCGCTCACCACCGCGTTGGGGCCGTAGCTGACGCCGAAGTCCTTGCGGTTGAGCTTGGCCGTGGCCGAGACGCCTCGGCGCGCCAGGCCCCAGGGGTCCTTGATCTCCTTGGTCGGGCCGGTCACGTCTAGCACCACCGGCCTGGTGACGCCGTGCATGGTCAGGTCACCTGTCACCTTGAGCCCCGCGCCGTGCTTCTCCACCTTGGTGGACTTGAAGGTCATGGTGGGGAACTTGGCGACGTCGAAGAACTCGGGCGACCTGAGGTGGGCGTCGCGCTTCTCCTCGCGGGTGTTGATCGAGGCGATGTCGATGGTGGCCTCGACGGACGACCTGGTGATGTCGGCCTCGTCGAGGACCACCTTGCCGGCGGTCCTGGTGAACTCACCCCGGACCGTGGAGATCATCAGGTGCTTCACGGAGAAGGCGACCTGGGTGTGGGCCGGGTCGAGGTTCCAGGTGTCGGCGGCGAAGGCAAAGGCCGGGAGGGCGACGAGGGCGACGGTGAGACTGCGTACGATGCGGTTCATGGGTGCTGCTCCTTTCACTGCGGTTGAGGGCGAAACAGGAAGGTGCGGAGGCTCAAGCCCTGGTGGGCGATGCTGGCGAAGTCGATGGCGCCGCGGCCCGGGCGCGCCGCTGGCGTTGCCGCCGGGCGCCGATGGCCCGCCCGGCCGGTGCGAAGATCCGGATCAGCTCTCCCGCCCAGGCCGCCAGCGCCCCCGGCACGACCCGGTAGTGGTGGAACTGCCCGCTCCGCCTCACCGTCACCAGCCCCGCCGCCACCAGCACCTTCAGGTGGTGCGAGACGGTGGCCTGCGACACCGGGAAGGCCCGCACCAGCTCGGCGCAGGAGTGCTCCTGGACCATGGCGATGGCCAGCAGCAGCTCCAGCCGGGTCTGGTCGGAGAGGGCCTTGGCGACGCCGGCGACCCGGGCGGTGGAGGCGTTCATCGACATATCGATGAGCGTCTATCTAAGGCCGTCGCCGCCGGGCGCAAGCCAAAGCGTGCCGCCCCGGGTGGGGGGCCGGCGCCCCCCAGGCGCAAGGTCGCGTGGACCCTCGTGGATCAGCGGCGAAGGAACTTTTCGAGCAGCCGGTAGCCGCGCGCCAGCGCCGCCACCTCGACCCACTCGCCGCGCTGGTGCGCCTGGGCCGTGGCGCCCGGGCCGAAGTTGACGGCCGGCACTCCGTGCACCGCAAGCCGGGCCACGTCGGTCCAGGCCTGCTTCGGCTCGGCGGCCGCGCCGGTCCGGTCCAGCAGCCGCCGCACCAGCGGGTGGTCGCCGTACGCGGGACAGGCCGGTGAGCGGTCGGTGAGCGTCACCTCGGCGCCGTGGCGCGTGCCGAGCGCGGCCAGCTCGCCGGCCGCCTGCTCCAGCGTCTTGTCGGGCGCGAAGCGGAAGTTGAGGTTGAGCGTGCAGCGCTCCGGCACCACGTTGCTCGCCTGGCCGCCCTCCACCCGCGTGCAGGTGAGCACCTCGCGGAAGAGCTGGCCGCCGCTCTCCGCCTCGCGCGGCGGCCGCGCCGCCAGCTCGGCCAGCAGCAGGCCGGCCCGGTGGACGGCGTTCTCGCCCTGCCACGGCCTGGCCGAGTGGGCGGCCCGCCCGTGGAAGGTGACGGTGGCGTGGATCGAGCCGACGCAGCCGAGCTGCACCACGTTGTCGGTCGGCTCGAGGCAGATCGCCAGCGCCGCCTGCCGCACCTCGGGGGCCTCGGCCAGCACCGGCTCCAGCTCGTTCTCCAGGTACGGCCCCTCCTCCCGGGCGTAGAAGACCAGCAAGAGGTCGCAGAACCGCTCCGCGCTCCGCAGCTCGTCGGCCAGCGCCATCATCAGCGCCAGCCCGCCCTTCATGTCGGAGGCGCCCGGCGCCACCAGCCGCGTGCCGTCTCGCCGCGGCCCGCCGCGGTCGCCGACGTGGACCGGGATGGTGTCGAGGTGGCCGCAGAGCGCCACCAGCGGCCGCTCGGTCCGCGCCGCCGCGCCGTCCACGCCCACCACCAGCGAGTCCTTGACGCGGCGAACGTGTGGGAAGCGCTCCATGGCCCAGGACTGGACCCGGTCGCAGAGCGCCCGCTCCTCGCCGATGGGCGAGAGCAGCCCGCAGAGGGCGGCGGTCCGCTTGGCCAGCGCCTCGGCCAGCGCCGCATGGCCGCCCTGTTCCTTCACACCTGCACCTCGAAGTCGCGCAGCGCCTCGTTGAGCGAGACCTTCTTGTCGGTAGCTGCGCTCCGCTTGCCGACGATGAGGGCGCAGGGAATCTGCCAGGTGCCGGCCGGGTACTGCTTCGGCCGCGTGCCGGGGATGACCACCGAGCGGGCCGGCACGCGCCCCCTGTGGATCACTTCCCTGGGGCCGGTCACGTCGATGATCGGCGTGGAGCCGGTGATGCAGACGTTGGCGCCCAGCACCGCGTCCTCCTCCACCAGCACCCCCTCCACCAGGATGCAGCGCGAGCCGAGGAAGACACCGTCCTCGACGATGTTCGGCCTCGCCCCGGGCGGCTCGAGCACGCCGCCGATGCCGACGCCGCCGGCGATGTGGACGTTGCGCCCCACCTGCGCGCAGGAGCCGACGGTGGCCCAGGTGTCCACCATCGAGCCGGTGCCGACGCGGGCGCCCACGTTGACGAAGCCGGGCAGCACCACCACCCCCGGCTCGAGGAAGGCGCCGTAGCGGACGATGCCGCCCGGCACCAGCCGGACCCCGGCCGCCTCGAGATCGCGCTTCAGCGGCACCTTGTCGCGGGTCTGGAACGGCCCGTACTCGTGCACCTGCATGCCGGTGATGCCGAAGTAGAGGTTGACCGCCTTCATCAGCCAGGCGTTCACCTGCCACTCGCCGCCCGCCTTCTCGGCCACCCGCAGCTCACCGCGATCGAGGCCGGCCATGGCCTTCAGCACCGCGTCGCGAGCCGCCCCGTCCTCCAGCTTCTTGCGGTCGGCGAAGGCCGCCTCGATCAGCGCCCGCGCCCCGGTCCAGTCGCTCATGTCCGCACCCTTCTCCAGCAGTCGATGGCCGCCTGGCACTCGTCCAGGGCCGGCACCAGCGCCACCCGCACGTACCCCTCGCCGGCGCCGAAGGCGGTCCCCGGCGCCACCACGATCCCGG
Source organism: Myxococcales bacterium (assembly GCA_021806645.1). GTDB lineage: Bacteria > Myxococcota > Myxococcia > Myxococcales > Anaeromyxobacteraceae > JADKCZ01. The sequence continues at coordinate 5,493 of JAJZQX010000023.1, forward strand.
CATCCAGCAGCTTGAGCGCGTACCCGGCCGCGTCCAGCCCGGCCGGCACCTTCACCCAGAGATACAGGGTGGCCTCGCTGCCGTGCACGGTGAGCCCCTGCTCGCGGAAGAAGGCGGCGAAGAGGTCGCGCTTCTTCTTGAAGACGGCGCGCCGCCCGGCGGCGTGGGCGTCGTCGCTCCAGGCCGCGGTGGCGGCGGCGTTGACGAAGTCGGGCGAGGCCACGCCGGGGTGGGAGCGGACCCGCTTCAGGATGGCCACCAGGTCCGGGTCGCCGGCCACGAAGCCGGAGCGGTAGCCGGTCATGCCGCTCCGCTTGGAGCAGGAGTGGATGGCCAGCACGTTCTCCTGCTGCACCTGCAGCATGGAGAGCGGCGGCTCGCCGAAGTAGATGTCGGCGTAGCACTCGTCGGAGGCCACCACGAAGCCGTGCCGGAGGGCGGCCGCGCCGACCCGCTCCAGGTAGTCGCGTGGCGCCATTGCGCCGGTCGGGTTGTGCGGGTAGCTCACCCAGAAGATCAGCGTCCGATCCAGCACGCCGGCCCCGAGCGCCTCGGGCTCCACCAGGAAGCGGTTGGCCGCGGTGAGCGGCACCTTGACCGGCTCGAGGCCGGCGAAGCGCGCGCCCACCTCGTAGGTCGGGTACCCGGGGTCGGGCATCACCACCATTCCCCGGGCCGGGTCGCCGCAGAAGGCGAACGGCAGGTGGAAGATGGTCTCCTTGGCGCCGGTGGCGGGCACCACCTGCGCGTCGGGATCGACGGTGACGCCGAAGCGACGCGCCAGGTACCCGGCCACGGCGCGGCGCAGGGCCGGCGTGCCCATGGCGCTCGGGTACTGCGAGACCTCCGGAACGGCCGCGCGGAGCGCCTCGCGGAGGAACGGCGGGGTCGGCTCCATCGGGTCGCCCAGGCCGAAGTCGAAGAGGCGGCGCCCCTCGGCGCGGAGCCGGGCCTTCCGCTCGTCCAGCGCGACCATCAGGTTGACCTGGAGCTGCCCGAGGACCGGGTTCTTCGGCGGCGTGCGCACGTCCCGGCGAGAATATGCCCAAGTGCCCGGGAACGCACTATATAGCGGCTCATGTTGCACTACGACGTGGTGGTCATCGGCTCGGGTCCCGCGGGAGAGAACGGCGCCATCCAGGCGGCCGCCCTCGGCAAGAAGGTGGCGCTGGTGGAGAAGGAGGCGGTGCCCGGCGGCGCCTGCGCCAACACCGGCACCATCCCCTCCAAGGCGCTGCGCGAGACGGCGCTCGCCATCAAGCAGGCGAGGAGCCGCGACGCCCACGGCATCGAGCTCAAGGTCTCGTCCACCGTCACCGTCCCCGAGCTGATGGGCCGCCGCGGCCTGGTCACGGCGCGCGAGCACAGCCGCATCCGCGACGGGCTGAGCCGAGCCGGCGTCGAGTACTTCCGCGGCAAGGCCAGCTTCGTCGATCCGCACACCATCAAGATCTCCGCGCCCGGCGGCTTCAGCACCCAGGACGTGAGCGCCGACATCGTGCTGCTGGCCACCGGCACCCGCCCCTTCCACCCGCCGCAGTACAAGTTCGACAACGCCCGGATCTACGACTCCGACTCGATCCTGCTGCTCGACCGGGTGCCACGCTCGCTCGCCATCCTGGGCGGCGGCGTGGCCGGCTGCGAGTACGCCTCGATCTTCGCCGCCCTCGGCGTCCACGTGCACGTCGTGGACTCCAAGGACCGGCTCCTCCCCTGGCTCGACGCCGAGCTCTCCATCGCCATGCAGGAGACCTTCGTCGAGGCCGGCATCGAGCTGCACCAGCGGCTGCGCGCCACCGTCCTCGAGCCGGGCGATCGTGACGTGCTGGTCACGCTCTCCACCGGCTCGCGCATCGTGGCCGAGAAGGTGCTGGTGGCCGGCGGCCGCATCGGCAACGTCGAGTCGCTCAACCTGCCGGCGGCCGGCCTCTCCGCCACCGACAAGGGGAGCCTCGAGGTGAACCACCACTACCAGACCAAGGTCCCGCACATCTACGCGGCCGGCGACCTGGTCGGCTTCCCCGGCCTGGCGTCGGCGTCCATGGAGCAAGGGCGGGTCGCCATGCTGCGCGCCTGCGGCGACGTCCGATCCCAGCTCTCGTCCCTGCTGCCGGTCGGCATCTACACCATCCCCGAGGTCTCCTCGGTGGGCGAGACCGAGGAGTCGCTGGCCGGCAAGTCGGTCCCCTACGTGGTCGGCAAGGCCAGCCTGGTCGGCAACGCCCGCGCCAACCTGATCGGCGAGGCCACCGGCTTCGTGAAGCTGCTGGCCGGCAAGGGGGACGGCAAGATCCTGGGCGTCAACTGCATCGGTCCGCACGCCTCGGAGCTGGTCCACCTCGGCCACGCGGTCATGGCGCTGGGCGGCGACCTCAGCTACTTCGCGCAGGCGGTCTTCAACTACCCGACGCTGGGCGAGGCCTACAAGCACGCCGCCTTCGACGCGCTGGAGAGGATGAAGGCGGGCTAGCGCGCCCCGCCTCGGTCAGGCACTAGCCGATCCGGGCGCGAGCCTGCGAGAGCGCGGTGTGGACCTGCTCCAGGGCCCGCTTGGCCGCGTGGAGCTCCTCGCGGTCCCGACGCAGCGACTCCAGCTCGGCCGCCAGCCCGTCCCGCTCGCGCGCCGTCTCGGCCAGCGCCCCCCGCAGCCGCGCGGCGTCGGCGCCGGCGTCGCGCAGCTCCTCGGTCAGCCGCTCCACCTCGGCGGCCCGCTCGAGCCGCCCGGCGGCCTCCTCGTCGGCCCGGAGCGACACCTCCTCCAGCAGCCGGGCCCGCTCCTCGTCGATGCCGGCCATGGCCTGGGCGCGCCGCAGCGCCTCGTCGCGCTCGGCCTCCAGCCCGGTCATCTCGGCCAGCATGTCGGCGAGCACGGCCCGCTTCTCCTCCAGCTCGGCCTCCACCGCGGCGGCGCGGGCCTGCGCGTCGCGCCCCTCGCCGGCGGTCCGCGCCAGCTCGGCCCGGGTGGCGTCGAGATCGGCCCGCAGCGCGGCCTCGCGCTCGCGGGCGTTGCCGAGCTCGGTCTCGAGATCGTGGGCCAGCCCGAGCACCTGCTGGGCGGCGCGCGACGGGTCGCCCGGCGCCGGCTCGGTCCGCATCCGCGGCCGCGACGCCTCGGCCACGCGCCGCTTGATCTTGTCGAGCCGCTCGCGGCGAGCGTCGAGATCGTGGCCCTCGGGGGCATGGGCCTGGGGCGCGCGCTTCGGGGCCTGGGCGATCACGGCCGCCGCCGGCTCGGCCACGCGGGCCGGCGCCGCGTCCTCGATCCGCGCCTCGGCGGCGCGGGCGATGGTCGCCATGGTGGTGGCCGCGGCCTCGGCGGCCCGGACGATGGGGGGCGCGTCGTCCACCCGCGACTCCAGCGGCAGGGACGGCGGCGCCGCCACGGACTTGAGGCGGGGCTTCAGCTTGGGGACGTTCGCGTCGAAGGCCTTGCGCATGCTGATCACGCTCCCGCGGCGCCGGAGCGGGTTCGCTCCATGGCGCCGATGCGACCGAGGATCTCCACCTGGAGCGCCTCGATGTCGTTCGCCCCCTTCGAGTCCGGGTCGTACCCGAAGACCGGGCAGCCCTCGCTCGAAGCCTGGGCGAACTTGGTGCACTGCCGGACCACGCTCTCCAGCAGGTACTCCGCGTAGTGCGTCTTGAGGGCGTCGAGCGCCTCGCGGGCGATCCGGAAGGTCTGGTTGAAGGCGTTGACGACGATGAAGATGTGCTCGAGCTGGTGCGAGAGGTCGGTCTCCAGCCCCTGCACCGTCTCGAAGAGCAGCCGCAGGCCGTCGTAGGAGAGGAAGTCGGCCAGCACCGGGATGATCAGGTCGTTGGCGGCGATGAGCGCGTTCAGGTTGAGCAGGCCGAACGACGGCGGGGCGTCGAGCACCACGAAGTCGTAGCCGGGGAGCGCCGCCTCCAGCGCCTTGGCCAGCCGGAACTCGCGCCCGGCCATGGGCATGAGCGAGAGGTCGATGGTCGACATGGCCAGGTTGGCCGGGACCAGGTCGAGGTTGGGCATGCGGGTGCGGACGGTCACCTCGGAGATGGGCGTCTTGCGGACCAGCACGTCGAAGAGCGTGGCCCTGGTCTCGCCGGTGTCGTGGCCGAGGCACTTGGTGGCGTGGCCCTGCGAGTCGAGGTCCACCACCAGCACCCGGTAGCCACGCTCGGCCAGCCGGTAGGCGTAGGAGGTGGAGAGGCTGGTCTTGCCGGTGCCCCCCTTGAAGTTGAGGAAGAGCTGGACGCGCGCCGGACGCGGCGCCGGCGCCGGCTTCTTCAGCTTCTCGCGCAGCTCGGCGATCAACTCGGGGCCGTACGCGTCGCGCTTGCCCAGCGCCCCTTCCACCTGGCGGGCGGTGGCGCCGACGATCTCGGCGAGGCGCTTCACGCTGTAGCGGACGTTCTCCATCGCTCCCCTTACGCCATGCACCAGCGTGGACCGCGCCGCGCCACCGAGCCACGCGCGGCCAGCAGCTCGAGCGCCGCGTCGATGCGCGGGGCGGGGGCGCCGCAGACCGGAACCAGCTCCTCGGTGGTCCGGCCGCGCAGCGCGCCGCGCAGCTCCAGCAGCACCGCCGCCTCGAGCGCCCCACCGCCGGGGAGCGGGGCCGCCGGTGCCGGGGCCTCCAGCACGGCCACGGCGGCGCGGGCGCGCGGCGCGGCGGAAGCGGCCGACCGCGCGGCCACGGGAACGGGAGCCGGCGCGGCCGCCCTCGGCCTGGCGGCGACCGGCGCGGGCGCGGCGCTCGCCGCCGGGCGCGAGACGCCGCGCTGGTACTTCTCCAGGGCGCGGCGGGTGGTCTCGCTGGCCCGGCCCGCGAGCGCCGCGGCCGCCGCCCGGGCCACGCCCGGATCGGCGTCGCGCAGCGCCCCGGCCAGCGCCGCCTCGGCCAGCTCGCCGCGCGCGAACCCGAGCAGGACCGCGGCGCGCCGCCGGACGATCGGGCTCGGGTCGCCCAGCCGGCGCGCCAGGTGCGGCTGCGCCAGCTCCTGGGCCACCGCCGCCAGCATCTCGAGCGCCGCGGCGCGCACCTCGGGGCGCGGATCGGCGAGCTCGCGCACCGCCAGGTCGGCGGCGAACGGCTCCTGGAACCGCCCCAGCGCCTCGAGCAGCGCCACCTTGACGCCGGCGTCGGCCTCGCGTCCCAGCGCCGAGGCGAGCAGCGGCGCCGAGGCGCGCGCGCCGAGCACCGCCAGCTGCCGGACGGCCCGCTTGCGCACCGGCGGCTCGCTGGCCGAGAGGTCGGCCATGGCCCGCTCGTAGAGGACGCGGTCGGCCCGGGTGGGGAGCATCCCGGCCATGGCGCCGGCGTCGGCGCGGGAGAGGCCGGTGCGGCCGGCCGCCTGGAAGTCGCCCGCCAGCTCGGGGAGCGCGGCCGGACCGGCGGGGCGCGGCGCGGTGGTGTGCGGTGACGGCGCGGCGGTGCCCGGCGGCGCCACCCCGCGCGCCTCGGCCGCCGCCTTCCAGCCCCGCAGCGACTCGATCTCGGCGCGCAGCTCGGCGATGAAGCCGGCCAGGTCCGACTCGTCGGCGTCGGCCGGCTCGCCGCCCTCGGTGGCGGGCGCGCCGCCCAGCCGGGCCCGCTCCACCAGGCCGCCCATGAGCCGCTCGCGCTCGGTCTCGAGCAGCGCGATCCGCTCCACCAGGTCGGTCTCACGCAGCGTGAAGGCGCCCTGGTCGCCCCGCGCCGTGGCCAGCTCCTGGGACAGCTCGGTCTCCCGCGCGCGCGACTGCGCCGCGTCGGCGCGTGCCCGCTCGGCGACCTGGCGCGCGGCGGCCAGCTCGGACTCGAGCTGGGCCACCTTGCACTCGAAGAAGACGATCTTCTCGAGCACGCTCCGGAGGAGCTCGCCCGGATCGCTCGCCCTGTCGCCCGATGGCCGCCGCCCGTCCATTCCCCGTCCACCTCGCCACCCGAACAGATCCCGCCCTGATCACGGGATCTTGCCGCGATATCGCAGCGTAACCGCTCGGATCCGGGAAGGCAAATTCTTGACGGTGCGCACCGAGCGTGGATGCCGGGGCCGCTTGCCTGGCGGCCGGTCCCTCGCCTACAACTTCAGCCTCCCGTGAAACCTTCATCCCTTGCCTTCAAGATCACGGCGGTTGCCGGTGGCGAGGCCCCCTCTGGGTTCGCGAGCAGTGGAGACCCTTCGGCATCATCTTGAATGCCACCCGCACGCGTCGGGAAGTCCGGAGCGGCGGACCGCCGAGATACCGACTCGCCCGCGCCGTAGTCCCCACCTGCGCCGTCCGGCGAGGGAGGCGGCGCCGGGAGGTGCGCATGCGGTCGGTCCTGGTGGTGGCGATGGCGGCGGCGCTCGGCCTCGGCGCGGGCTGCACCTCGGCCGGGATGCGCGCGGGCCGGTCGATCGACGGCGCGCAGGGTTCGGCGTCGCGCGCGCCGGCCGGCGCCTCGAGCTGCCTCGCCGGGACCTACCAGCTCGACGACGGTAGCCGGGTCGACATCGGACCGACCGATGGATCCCGGCTGCGCTGGCGGCGCGCCGACGGCACGAGCGGCGCGCTGGGACCGGCGCCTCCGGGGCGACCTATACCCACGACTACCTCCTCCTCGCCGACGACGCCATCGCCGCGGCCCGGGAAGCGAGGAGGCTAGCCGGCGGCCGCGCCGGCCGGATCGGCTACTTCGGGACCAGCGAGGGCGGCTGGGTCGCGCCGCTGGCCGCCCGCATCGAGCGCGTGGACTTCGTCGCGGTGGGTTACGGGCTCGCGGTCTCGCCGCTCGACGAGGAGCGCGAGGCCATCGCGCTCGACGTGAGGCGCCGTGGGTATGGCCCCGACGCCGAGGCCAAGGCCATGGAGTTCGCCGATGCAACGGCGGCCATCGTGCTCGGTGGCTTTCGCGAGGGCCATGACCGGCTCGAGGCCGTCCGGGCGAAGTACGCGGGCGAACCCTGGTTCCGCGTCGTCCACGGCGGCGTCACCCACGTGCTGCTCGAGACGCCCGCCGCGCAGCTCCGCGAGCTGGGCCCCCAGCTGCTCGCGGGCGTGCCTTGGCAGTACGACCCGCTGCCGGTGCTGCGGAACCTCGACCCACCACAGCTCTGGCTCCTCGGCGCCGACGACGTCGATGCCCCCAGCGCGGAGACGGCCCGGCGCCTGGGCGCGCTCGCTGCTCAGGGTCGACCGATCACGATCGCCCAGTTCCCCGGCGCCGAGCACGGGCTCTACGAGTACGAGACCGCGCCCGACGGGAGCCGGCTCTCCACACGGGCTGCCGCCGGCTCCTTCGCGGCGCTGCGCGACTTCGCCCTGCGCGGCCGGCTGGAGGGGGCCTACGGCGCAGCGCTCGTCACCGGCGCGGCCTTGCCAAGGTAGCTTCTGGTAGCTACCATTCTCTGGTGCGCACCGTCGGACTCAAGGTTCTCAAGAACAAGCTCGCGGAGTACGTCCGGATCGCCTCCCGTGGGGAGCGGGTCCTCATCTCCGACCGGGATCGGGTCGTGGCGGAGTTGGTTCCGCCCGAGGCCGGGCGGTCCGAAGGAGCCTCCGACGCCTTGCTGGTCAGCCTCGTCAGGGAGGGCGTGGTGACCCCGGCGCTCTCGCCTGGCCGTCCCCTCGTCTGCGACCATCCACGGCGGGCAAGCCTCTCCGACCTGCTCGGCGAGCTGGACGCTGATCGGGCCGAACGGTGACCTACGTCGACACGTCCGTCGCGCTCGCCGAGCTCTTCGCCGAGGACCGGCGACCGACGATCGCGTTCTGGGCGGGGGCACTCGTCTCGAGCCGCCTCCTCGAGTACGAGCTCTGGGTCCGCCTGCACGCGCGGGGCGCGGCCGGCTCGCACGGCGACGCCGCGCGCGAGCTGCTCTCGCGCGTCGCCCTGGTCGAGCTGGCGCCGCCGGTCTTGGCGCGCGCGCTCGAGCCGTTCCCCGTGCCGCTCCGGACCCTCGACGCCTTCCACCTCGCCACCGCCCACTTCCTGGCCCAGCGGCGACAGCCCATCGAGGTCGCCGCCTACGACGGCCGGATGCGGTCCGGGGCCGAGGCCCTCGGGCTCAGGCTGGCGGCCCTGTAGGCAGCCGGGCCGCCCGCGCCGGGTCGGACACCTGCGTCAGGCCTTGGAGGTCTCCAGGCCGTGGCTGGCCGGGCCGCGCTCGCTCCTCCAGAGCAGGAAGGAGAAGACGAAACCGAGCGTCGAGAGGCCCGCCAGCATCCACATCACCGGGAGCCAGCCGCCCGGGTTGGCGGCGCTGGCGCCGGTGGCGTCCTTCACCGCCCCCATGCCCCAGACCATGGCCGCCCAGAACGCCTGCTGGAAGAAGGTCATGAGTGCATAGGCCGAGCCGAGCCGCTGCGCCGGCACCAGGTAGGTGACCGCCGGCCAGAGGACCGCGGGCACCAGCGCGAAGGCCAGCCCGAGCATCCCCATGGAGAGTTCCAGCGGCAGGTGCGTGTACGACATTAGCAGGAACGGCGGCACCAGCAGCGCCGAGCCGATCAGCATGAAGAGCGCCCGCCTTCCCACCTTGTCGACGATGAAGCCGAAGATGGGCATGCCGATCATCGAGAACATCGGCAGGATCGACTTGAGCGTGCCAGCCCGCTCCGGTGAGACGCCGTGCGCGTCGATGAGGAAGAGGTTGGCGAAGGTGCGGAACGGGAAGATGGAGGCGTAGAAGGCGACGCAGAGGCCGACCACCCACCAGTAGCCGAGGTTGAAGCGGACCAGGTCGGAGAGGACCAGCTTGTCGGTGGCCCCGGCGCTGGCCACGGCGTAGCGGCCGGCCGCCGACCGCTCCAGGGTCGCGTACACCACCGCGAAGACCAGCCAGGCCCCGCCCAGCGCCGCCGCCAGCAGGAGCGGCGGTTGCCAGCCTCCGTCGAAGAGCGGCTTGAAGAGGTCCGGCGACTGATCGGCCAGCCAGGAGCCGCCGCGGGCCACCAGGAGCTGCAGGGCCAGCGCGAAGGAGATCTCCTTCCCCTTGAACCAGCGCCCCACCACCGTCGTCGAGGCCACGATGAAGAGCTCGGACCCGATGCCGAGCAGGAAGCGCCCCACCATCATCCCGGCCCAGGGCGTGGCCGGGAAGAGCGCGGGCAGGACGGCGATGAGGAGCGTGCCGACAGCTCCGACGGCGGCGAAGAGGATGGCCGAGGTGGCCATGCCGATCCGGTCGATGAGGACGCCGCCGGCGATGAGCGTGAGCAGCGCCGCCACGTTGTAGCTGGTGTCGAGCAGGCCGAGCTGCTCGCCGGTGACACCGAAGGTCTTCTCCAGGAGCGGCGCCACCGGGTAGAGCGCGTCGAAGGTGTAGTAGCAGCTGAACATCGCCACGCTGCAGGCGGCCAGCACCAGCCAGCGGTAGCCGGCGGGGGGCGGCGGGCGGAGGTCGGCGATCACCGTGGCGTCGGGGGGGGCGGACATTGGGGGCGCAGCCTAGCACCATGACCGTCGCGCCGAAGCGCGAAGGGCCGCGTGCGGGACCTGGGCGGCGGCTCAGCCGCCCAGCCTCGCCTCGAGCTCCTTGAGCTTGAGCCGGAGCGCCTTGTCGCGCTGGAACCGCTCGGTCACGTCGCGGAAGAGCGCCGCGACCCACTCGATCTGGCCGGCGGCGTCGCGCACCAGCTGGATGGAGAACTCGACCGAGAGGGCGCGGCCGTCCTGGTGCGTCGCCGGCACCGCCAGCAGCTGACCGGCGCCGTAGCGGGTGACGCCGGTCTCCATCACCTGCTTCCACCCGTCCCAGTGCCGGGCGCGCAGGCGCTCGGGGATGATGAAGTCCATCGACCGCCCGACCGCCTCCTCGCTGGTGAAGCCGAAGAGGCGCGTGGCCGCCTCGTTCCAGTAGCGGACCACGCCGGCGCGGTCGGAGAGCAGGATGGCGTCGGGGGCGCCGTCGATCAGACGGCGCGGCAGCTCGATGGGGAGCGCGGTCATGCCGGCACGCTCGCGCCTTCCGGGGGGAGGTTGCAAGCACGATCGGTCGATCCGGAGGACCGCCCGGGGCGTTCCAGCCGCCCGGGGGTCAGCGGAGCGAGAGGCCGCGGGAGGAGAGGACGACCTCGTCGCCGACGCGGAACGGCGACCGGTTGGCGTAGGGGTAGGTCCTCAGGCTGCCGTCGTCGAAGCGGACGGTCACCTCGTAGAACCAGCGCTGCCCGCGGCCGCGGCTCGCGTCGGCACCGATCATGGCGCCGGCGAGGGCACCGAAGAGCCCGCCGCCGCGGCCGCCGGAGAGGGCGTGGCCGACCATCCCGCCGACGACGGCCCCGGCCACCGCGCCGCCGGCCGGATCGCCGACGTACTCCTCGACGGTCTCGCGGACCTGCGTGACCCGGCCGTACCAGAGCTGCTCGTTCTCCTCGTACCCCGGCTGCTCGGACCAGGTGCGCGTCCTGGTCTGGGCGACGACGCACCCGGAGCCTAGGACGGCCGGGACCAGCAGGAGAGCGGCGAGACGGGTGGTGATCATGGTCTGGCTCCGCGCGGTGAGATCGACGCCACGATGCGCCGACCAGGTACTCCTTGACACTGCATGACCCGGACCAGCCCCTGGCCGCGCGTAAGCTACCGCCATGACTCTGCTCGCCTGCGGCGCGGCGAGGCTCACTGTGGCTCGTGGTCACGCTTTAGGCGCGTCGAGTCATCACCCGGCGAGAGAATCGCTCCTGACCGAGAGTAGTTTCGATCGGCTCGGAGTTCGCGTTCCGGCTATCCGCCCGGAATCACTCCGCTCGCAGAAACGTCACGGGATCCCAAGCATTACGCCGTGACGCCATGCGTTGATGCCGTGCCGCTCGGCACCGGGTGGCGCTCGCCCTTCCATCGCTCGAGGAGGCACCGGCATCCTCCTCATGGTCATTCACTGGTCGTGAATGGGCCGGCGGCCGGCTCCGCGGCGCTGCTGCGCCTCCCCGGTCATGGGTACGAACCGGACCGGGAGGAGGTTCCGCGTGGTCAGGCCCGCCGCGGTCCGCTCCACCACCACCAGCTCCTGCTCCCCCTCGCCGACCGGCGCCACCAGCCGGCCTCCCACCGCCAGCTGGTCGAGCAGGGGTCGCGGGATCTCGGGCGGGGCCGCGGTGACCACGATGGCGTCGAAGGGGGCACGTTCCGGCCAGCCGCGGTATCCGTCGCCGGCGCGCACGTTGACGTTGCGGTAGCCGAGCGCCGCGAGCCGCGCCGCGGCCTCCCTGGCCAGCGGCTCGACGAACTCGATGGTGTCCACCTCGCCGGCCAGCTCGGCCAGCACCGCCGCCTGGTACCCGGAACCCGTGCCGATCTCGAGCACGCGAGCTCCCGGCCTCACCCGCGCCGCTTCGGTCATCACCGCCACTATGTAGGGCTGGCTGATGGTCTGGCCGTGGCCGATGCCGAGCGGCCGATCCTCGTAGGCGTGGCCGCCTTCCGGCTCCGGGACGAAGCGGTGGCGCTCCACCCGGCGCATGGCGTCGAGGACGCGCGCGTCTCGGACGCCGCGAGCCTCGATCTGCGTCGCCACCATGCGCAGCCGGGCCGCGGTGGCGGCGTCCCCGGCCGCCGCGTTCGGCGAGCCGGCGTCGATCCCGGCCGCCGCCAGGAGGGCGGTGACCGCGAAGCGCCGATCGAGCGGACCTCCCAGGGTGGCACCTCGTTTCCTTGGTGAAGCCCAGCACTTCCCTCGGCTCAGGTCGAGGCCCCTTGGGAGACGGCGCCCAGGAGGGGTCACTCGTCGCGGCGACCACCTGGGCGTGCGACCAAGTGCCGCGCTCTGCGCCTACGCCAGTGTGCGGAAAAGGGCTTAGGCTCAAGGAGAAGCGAGACAGGAGAACCCCATGATCACCACCGTCAAGAAGGACATGAACCTCGCCGTGAAGCTCACCATCCTCTGCGCGGCCGTCGTCGCGATCGTCTACGGGGTGTTCGTCGTCATCGGCCACTGAGCCGCCGGCGAGTCGAAGCAGGCTACCTGGTGTCCGCGCCCCCGGCGCGTGCCGGGGAGTGGGCGCCGGGTCAGGCGAGGTCCGGTCGAGCCCGGCCCAATCCGATCAGCGCCCCGCCAGTCCCGCTTCGTCGATGCGCCCGCCCAGCGCCCGCCGCAGCCCAGGGGCCAGCGCCAGCGCCGCCAGCCCCACCACGGCGCCAGCCGCCACGTCGGCCACGTAATGCACGTGGATGTAGACGGTGGCGAAGATCACCGCCGCCGCCCAGGCCGCCAGCCCTGGCGCCCAGCGCGGGAAGAGGCGCGCCCCCAGCACCGCCGGCACCACCGCCAGCGCGGTGTGGCCGCTCGGGAAGGCGTCCAGGGTGGTGGCCTCGGCGGCGCGCAGGAAGGCGCGGACCGCTACGGCCACGGCGCCTCCTCCCAGCACCGCGGCCTCGTCGGACCGCGGCACGCGCGGGCCCGAGGCGGGCCAGAGGAAGTAGCCCAGGTAGGAGAGGTAGAACCCCAGCAGGAGGGCGAAGACGGTCCGCTCGAAGGCGGCCGGCCCGCGCCGGGCCCGGGCCGCCACCGCCACTACGACCGGCAGCAGGTAGTAGCTCCAGTAGGCCGCGTAGGTCAGGTCGGTGAACCAGGCCGGCCGCCCCAGCGCGCCCCGCCAGGCGGTGACCAGCGGTGCGAACCAGCGGGCGTCCGCCGCCGCCAGGACCTCGTCGTACCGGACCGGGTTGAGCGCCACGATGAGCGGCTGCAGCAGCATGAAGGTCGCGATGACGATGGCCACCGGGGCGAAGTCGCGGACCAGGCCGAGCGGACCGGCCCGGGCCCGCGTTCGCGCCAGGATCAGGACCGCCGCCAGCAGGCCGGCCAGCGCCGCCAGCCGCGTCCCCGCCTCCGCCGAGCCCGAGACCGCCGCCGCCACCGAGAGCAGCAGCAGGGCCAGCGCGGTGAGCCGCTCGGATCCCCTCATCGCGCCGCGCCGCCGGTCCAGACCGGCTCACCGTCGGGCGGTCCGAGCTGGCGAGCGGGATCCTCCATGATCCGCTGCACCAGGAGGAGCGAGCGGGCGCAGGAGAAGGCGTCGTCGATCCGCTCGTCGAAGGTCCAGCGGACGGAGAGGCCGTCGTCCACCACCACCTGGTGCTGCTCCACGAACGGGTGGGGCCGCGGCGCCGACACCGCGCCGAAGATGGAGACCGTCCCGTACTCGTAGAGGTGGTGGTAGGCGTCGGAGACGCCCACCGACCCGAGGTTGGCCAGGAACAGGCTGGCGTACATCGGGTCGTCCTTCATCATGAACCAGGGGAAGAGGTTCCAGCGATCCAGCACCCGCGACAGCGCCACCAGCCCGGTGACCATCGGCCCGGGCAAGCGCATGATCAGGCCGATCTCCTTGTCCACGCGCCGCTCGATCTCCCGCGCCTCGTCCACCAGCCCGGAGATGCGCCCGGAGAATTCACGGAACGGCTGGCCCGGGGTGAACGGCACCTTCACGGTCGCCTCCGCCCCCTCGTCTGTGAACTCCTTCTTGGCCACGAAGGAGACGGCCACGCCGCGCCGCTGGTAGATGCGCCCGCCCGAGACGAAGCGGTTGAGCCGGGGCCGGGCCTGGAGCACCACCGCGCAGGCGTAGGTGAGCAGGTGAAAGAGGGTGGCGCGCGGGCGGTGGGCCCGGTTGTAGGCGCGCAGCCAGGCCCTGGCAGCGGCGATGCGGTAGGTGCTCTCCTGGAACACCAGGCTCTCGTTCCGGCGCCGCATGATGTACGGCATGATCAGCCGGGCCGGCACCTCGTCGCGGACCAGGTCGCCATCGGGGCGCCGGAACAGGGGCATGCACGCAGGGTCGTGCCAGGGCCGGAGCGTGTCAAGATCCGCCGGCAGCCGATGGTGAGGCGGCCTTGGCCCGCTCCAGTCCGCCGGGCCCGCTCAGGCCTCGATCTTCGAGCCGAGCAACTCGAGGAACTGGCGCATCCACTCGGGGTGCGCCGGCGATCGCCTGCCGGCCGGCGATCACATCGGCAGCGGCTCGCAGGTGCAGCCGGTCTCCGTGGTGCACCCGCTGCTGGCGGCGTCGAGGCAGCCGGTGCCCGCGCCGCAGCAGGCGGCCCCGCCGGTCGTGCAGGGCTGGTGCAGGAGCGTGCAGGCGTCACAACTGCAGGAGGCCGACGTGCCACAGGCGGCGCCGGTGGTGGCCGGATCCGCCGTGGTGTCGAAGCAGGTGAGCCCGGCGCAGCAGGGGCTGGTGGCCGAGCAGGACGACTGGACGGTTCCGCAAGTTCCGCAGCTCCCCGAGTTGCACGCCAGGCCGATGCAGCACGGGCTGGTGGCCGAGCAACTCGCGGCGACCGGCGCGCACGAGTCGCAGACGCAGGAGGTGTCGCCGGCCGGGCACGGATTGACGCCGCCGGAGGAGATGCAGCTCAGCGCCGGCGAGGCCGTGCAGCAGTCGGCGTCGGCGGTGCAGCCCTGGTACTGCGACTTGCACGTGGGGGGCACGGCGCAGGTGCCGGCGACGCAGGCCTCGGTCGGGCTGTTGCAGCAGTCGGCGCCGGTGACGCAGTTGCCGCCGGACGGCGCGCAGGTGGAGACCGCCTGGCAGGTGCCGCTGGTGGCGCCGGGCGGGATGGAGCAGGAGAGGCCCGTGCAACAGTCGCCGTCGGCCGTGCAGGAGGCGCTGGTCGAGCCGCACGGCGGCGCGCAGACGTCGCCCGCGCAGTTGTTCGAGCAGCAGTCGCTGGCGACGCCACAGAGCTGGTCGTTGGCCTTGCAGGTGGCCGGCACCTCGCAGCTGAAGGCGCTCCCGTCGAAGCTGCAGACGGTCCCCGAGCAGCAGCTGGCGTCGTCGGCGCCGGCGCACGCGCCATGGAGCGCCGTGCAGGTCGGCAGGGTGCAGCGCAGCACGCCGTCGGCTCCCGGCACGCAGGGCGCGAAGTTGCAGCACTGGTCGCGGAACTGGCAGACGTTGGCGGCGCCGGTTCCCGGCGGAATGCAGCAGCCGGGCGTGGTGGCGTCGTAGCCGGTGGGGCAGGTGGTGCAGTCGTCGTTGGGGCAGCCGCCGAAGCAGCGGTAGATGCCGTTGGCGTCCTGCTTGCAGACCGTCTTCTTCCCGTCGCAGCAGTTCTGTGACGCGGGCACCGCGCCGCTGCCGCCGCAGATGTTCCCGGGCGGGTTGCAGGCCTGGCCGTTGGTGCAGGTGAAGTCGTCCTTGGTGCTGGTGTCGTTGGCGGGCGGGTTCTTGTCGATGCCGGTTGCGTCGCAGAAGACGCCGTAGGGGTTGGTCCCGGTGTTGACGGCGTCCGGCGAACCGCCACAGCAGTCCTGCGTCTGGTCGCAGTAGTCGCCGGTCATCCGGCAGCCGCTCGCCGGCTGGCAGACGGTGGCGCCCGAGCCGAGGTCCTTGCAGAGGCGCGTGCAGCAGTTGGAGGCCCCGGCGCAGGGGTTGCCGTCCTGGTTGCAGCCGCCGCTAGGCGCCTTGCATCGGCCCGGCATGGACGCGGTCAGGTCGCACATGCCGGAGCAGCAGTCCTGGCTCCGGTAGCAGATGTCGTTGGCGGCGTGGCAGGTGTAGGCGGGGATGCACTTGCCGCCCTGGCAGTTGGTCGAGCAGCAGTCGCCCGCGAGCGCGCAGGTGTCGCCCAGCGTCTTGCAGGCGCTCGAGCCCGGCAGCGGCTGGCAGGTCCCGGTGGTGCAGATCCCGGTGCAGCAGTCGGCCCCGGCGGTGCAGGACGTGCTGGTGGTCTGGCACACCGTGTTGCCGCAGAGGCCGCCCACGCAGGAGAGCGAGCAGCACTCGCCCGGGTCGGCGCAGGCCGCGCCCGGCGTCTTGCAGAAGGCGGTCGAGGTGCAGGTGCTGGTGGTCGCGTTGCAGGCGGTCGAGCAGCAACCGGCGTTGCCGGTGAGCGTGCAGTCGGTGCCCGCGGCCTGGCAGGTCGAGACCGGCGCCGCGCACAGCTTCGTGGAGGGGTTGCAGTACCCGTCACAGCACTCGCCGTCGGCCGCGCAGGTGACGCCGTTGTTCCTGCAGGTGGGCGGCGTCGCGCAGAGCTTGCTCCCGTCGCAGTAGGCCGAGCAGCAGTCGGAGCCGAACGCGCAGGTGGTGCCGTTGCCCTGGCACGGCGTGGCGCAGTGGAGCGTGCCGTCGCAGTGGCCCGAGCAGCAGGCGCCGGGCGCGGCGGGGCAGCTTCCGGCATCGGCGGTGCAGCCGGGCGCGGGCGCGCAGGCCGCCGGCGTGCCGGTGCAGATGCCGGTGCAGCACTCGGGGTTGCCACCGCAGCTCGTCCCGTTCGGCTGGCACGGGTTGGCGCAGTGGTTGGTCGCGTCGCACGAACTCGAGCAGCAGTCGCCTCCCGCGACGCAAGAGGCCCCGTTGACCGCGCACGGCGTCGCGCAGACGTTGGTCGCGTCGCAGAGGCCGGAGCAACAGGTCCCGGGCGCGGCCGGGCAGGTGTTCCCGTTCGCCACGCACGGCGTCGCGCACTTGTTGGTCGCGTCGCAGTAGCTCGAGCAGCAGTCCCCCGCGACCGCGCAGGTCGCGGCCAGGGCCTTGCAGGTCGGACCGGGCTCCGGCTTGGAGGATCCGCAACCGCTGCCACCGACGGAGAGCAACAGCGCCAGGGAGGCGCCGGACAGCAGGTTCCGAAGGGAGTTCATGAGCCCTCCAGCAGGGGTTCGTGGGAGCGCTCATGGTACAGCTTCGCGGCCACCGGCGGGCTGGACCGAAGGGTACCCGCCGCGGCTGGTGGATGTAGGGGCCCGGCCCACCTCCCTCGCCGAGCGCCTCCCGCTCAGGCCCGGTCGAGGTCCTCGAGCCCGATGGTGGGGAGCCACGGCAACAGCTCGTACTGGGCCATGCCGTGCTTCACGAAGGGATCGCCGTCGCGCACCGCCAGCAGCGCCGCGTCGGCGTTCTCCACGCGGAGCAGCAGGGCCCCGCCGAAGCGCGGCTCGAGCGGCCCGGAGGCGACCAGGATCTTCCTGGCCTTGAGGTCGCGCAGGTAGGCGCGGTGCTCGTCAACCACCTTCAGCACCTCTTCCAGCGGCTTGCGGTAACGGATGACGGCGATGGCGTACATGGCTGCTCCTCTCGGTCTGGGGGGGGGGGGGGCGGCGAACGGTCAGGGGGCGGCGCCGGGGGGGGCCTGGCGCGGCGTGGGTGGGGCCCGCACGGCCCGGACCCGGGTGACCCGGCGCGGATCGGCCTCGCTCACCGTGAAGATCCAGCCGTGCCAGAAGAAGCGGTCGCCGCGGGCGGGGATGGCGCCGGCCAGCGAGTTGAGGAAGCCGGCCACGGTCTCCACGTCGCCGTCCTCGGGCACCTTGGCGCCGGTGGCGCGGTTGAACTCGCCGATCGAGGTGGTCCCCAGCACGGTGAAGCTGCCGTCGGGGTGCGGCTCCACGGCCCGCCCGCCGTCCTCCTCCTCGAACTCGTCGCGGATCTCGCCGACGATCTCCTCCAGCACGTCCTCGATGGTGCAGAGGCCCATCACGCCGCCGAACTCGTCCACCACCAGCGCCATGTGGAGCCGCTTGCGCTGCATCTCGCGGAGCAGCTGCTCCACCGGCTTGGACCAGGGCACGAAGTGGGCCGGCCGCAGCAGGTCGCGCAGCACGATCAGGTCGGGGTGGGCCAGCAGCGGCACCAGGTCGCGGGCGTGGAGCACGCCGACGATCTGGTCGAGGTGGCCCTGGAAGACCGGCAGGCGCGAGTGGCCCTCCTCGGCGAGCCGGCGGATGATCTCCGGCACCGGCGTGTCGAGCTCCACGGCCTCCACGCCGGCCCGCGGCACCATCACGTCGCGCGCCACCTTCTCGCGGAACTGGAAGACCGCGTGGATCAGCTCGCTGGTGGAGGCCCCGTGCCCGTGCGCGCGGGCGTACTCGGCCAGCGCCCGCTCCATCTCGGCCAGCGGCGGGCGCGGCAGGGTGAAGCGGGCCTGCCCGCCGGAGACGGCGGCCAGCAGCCGCCCCAGCGGCCGCAGCCCGACCCGCAACCCTCGCGCCGGCATCGCCAGCGCCAGCGCCACCGCCTCGCCGTGGGTGGCGCCCAGGCCGCGCCCCACCGCCGAGAGGAGCAGCGAGAGGACGCCGGTGATGAGCACCAGCAGCAGCGCGGCCACGAACGGCGAGCGGTCCGGGAAGACCAGCGCCCCGGCGGTGGCGGAGAGGAGGCCGGCCAGCACCACCGTGGCGGTCTCGACCACGCGGACCACGGCGCCGGTCCCCTCGGGGTCCCGCGCCAGCGCGGCCAGGCTGCGCGCCCGCCGCCGGGCGTCCGGCGCCGCCCCCAGCTCGAGTGCGCGCGGCTGGCCCAGCGCCACCAGCGCGGCCTCCAGCGCCGCGGCCAGCGCCCGCAGCAACAGCAGCGCGCCGACCGCCGCCAGCGCCTGGAGTGCCAACACCACCGATTCGTCCACCTAGAACTGGCCTCCCACGGCCAGCATAGCGCCTCCGGGGACGAGCACGGGAACGGCGGTGGTGCTGGAGGGCGGAGCCGCGGCGGCCGCGTCCTGCAACATGGCCCCGACCAGCAGCCCACCCGCCGCCAGGGCGCCGGCCCCGGCCACCGCCCAGGAGACGTTGGCGATGGTGGACTGCTGCTGCGCCTGATCGTGCAGGTCGACGGCGCGGCTGCGCACCGTCTCCGCCTTGTAGGCGTCGTAGCTCCGGCTGGCCTGCGTGCCGAAGTAGATGCCCGAGCCGCCGGCGGCCAGCGCGACGCCGGCCGAGACCCAGCCCCAGGTCCAGAGGCGCGAGCGGGCCGCCTCGCCGAGGAGCCGGACCGGCACCAGGTCGGCGGTCACCGGGACGGTCTGGCCCGCCTGCACCATCACGGTGGTGGACCAGCGCACGAAGCCGTCCTTCTGCACGGTGATGGTGTGCGGCCCCTCCAGCGCGCGCTGCGCCTCCTTGAGCGGGGTGGTCCCCAGCGAGCGGCCGTCGAAGGTCACGGTGGCGCCGGACCGGTCCACCGCGACGCGGACCACGCCGGTGGTGTCGAGCTTCTCCCCGGTGACCGCCTCGTGGCCGAGCCGGCGGGCCGCGTCCACCAGCTCCCGCTCGGTGGCGTCGAGCAGGGTGGCGGTGAGGCGCGCCAGCGTGCGGCTCCTCTTCACGTCGAGCACCTTGACGGTGAGCAGGGAGGTCCGCTCCAGGATGGTGAGCGAGCCGGAGAGGAGCCGGTCGGAGTCGAGCGCGCCGGCCAGTTCCATCATGCAGCCCTGGTCCTCGGTGCACCCCAGCATCTGGCGCGTCCTCTCCAGGCCGAGCATGGCGGCGATGTCGCCCTGCGAGAGCACCTGCAGGTCGGGCGCGGCGGCGGCGCCGGCGGCGGCGGCGTCGGCCAGCACGCGGGCCAGGTCGGCGTGGGCCGAGCCGGCCAGCGTGAAGTCGAGCACCGCCATCCGGTGGGTGGCCCTGATCGTCGGCTTGACCGCGGGTGGCCGGGCCGCCTGGGCGGCGGGCGGCGGGAGCGGCGGCTCGGCCAGCTTGACCTGCGCCGGCGCCGAGAGCGGAAGGAGGAGCGCGAGGACGAGGCGCTTCACGGGCACACTCCGGTCGCCGGCGTGAAGGTGGCGGTGACGGCTCCGTCCGGTGTGCACTCGAAGCCGCAGGCCTGCGGTTCGCAGTAGCTGTACTCCGGGGGAACCTGCGCTGCGGTCACGAAGCACGTCTTCGCCGCCACGAGCGCCGGTGGACACACGCAATCCCCCGGCACGCCAGGCCCAGCGGCACACGAAGCCTGGACGGAGAGGTTGGGGTCGAAGAGGCACGGCGCGCAGAACGTGGTGTTGGCCGTCACCGGCGGCGTGGGCGGGATGTAGCCCACGCAGACGCTCGAAGTGCAGCTGAGCCCCCCGCAGTCGGGCGCCGCCAGGCAGGTGGTCATCGAGGCCATCAGGCTGACGTCGGAGGCGACGTAGAGCGAGCCGACCTCGGCGACGCGCCCCTCGAGCACCACGCCGTAGGCCGCGGGCGGGGAGAGCGTGGGGACGGGCGCGGCGGCCAGGGCCATCGACGACTGGAGCGCCCCGGGCTCTATCTTCGCCAGGGGCGGCGCGGTGGCCGGGGCGATGACGGTGACCGTGTAGAGCCCCTCCGGCACCACCACGTCCACCGAGCCATCGGAGGCGGGCGTGATGGGACTGAGCAGGTACGGGTCGGGGGAGAGGTTCACCTGCATCTGGCTGGGCGAGAGGGAGAGGCCCACCGCCTGCAGCCTGAGCCGGAGGCGGCCCGTCGAGGCAGCGGTCCAAGGCGTGATGCTGGCCAGCGTGATGGTCTTGCCCCCGTCGGCGGGCGCGACGTTCACCGACACCTGGCCGCCGACCCACGCCCCGGCGAAGGTGTCGGTGGCCGCCAGCTTGATGACGTGCGTCCCCACCGAGAGGGCCGGGAACCTGAACGAGGCGGGCGGCGTCGGGTTGCCCGGCACCACCACCCCCGGGACGAGCGCCGCGGTCTGGCCGCTGGTCTCGTCCACCGCGACGCCGCCGGCCAGCGTGATCCCGGCCGGGAGCGCGAAGCTCCCCTCCACCGCCGTGGTGGGGCGCATCGCCACGTTGCCGAGGTCGAGCCCCTCGGGCTGGCCGTCGCGGCCGTAGTCGATCTGGATGTCGCGCTCGAGCGTCATGGTCATGCCGTTGCGGAAGAGGAGCCGGTGCTGGCCCGCCGGCAGGTCGAAGACGAAGAAGCGGCCATTGGGACGGCTCAGCTGGTCGAAGGCCGCCCCCTTGAGCGAGATGGCCACGCCCGCGGCCGGGACCAGCGTCCCGGTTCCAGCCGGGTCGGCCACCACCGTCCCCCTGGCCTCTCCGGCCCGGAGATCCTCGGCCGGATTGCCGTAGGTGTAGAAGCAGCCGGCGAGCTGGGCGGCGGCCAGCAACACGAGGTTTCGGTCTGGTGTCACGCGGCCACTCCTTGCTGGGACGAAGTCCTTGGGAGCATATCCTTTGTCGGCATGGCGGCGATCGACTTGCGAGGACCCATCGGGAGGTTGGAGGCGCTCCTGGAAGAAGTCGCCTCCCCGCGGTTCGCCGCGCTGGTCTGCCACCCCCACCCCCTCATGGGCGGCACCATGCACACGCACGCCGTCCACCGGATCGCCAAGGCGGCCCGGCTGGCCGGCGGTGTCTCGCTTCGCTTCAACTACCGGGGAGTCGGGCTGAGCGACGGGAGCTACGACCGGGGGCGCGGCGAGGCCGACGACGCCGGAGCCGCCCTCGCCTTCCTGGCCGGCCGCTACCCGGAGCTGCCCCGCCTCTGCTGTGGCTTCTCCTTCGGCGCCTTCGCGGCGCTGGCGGCGGGGCCGCGCGACCCGGGCGTCCAGGGGCTGTTGCTGGCGGGCCTGGCGCTGGCGCCGGTCACCGATCTCCCGCGCGACCTCGGACCGCTGCGCGCCCTGCGGCTCCCGGTGGCGGTGGTGCAGGCCGAGCACGACCAGTTCGGCTCGCCCGGCCAGGTCCGCTCGGCGCTGCAGGGCTCGGCCGGCCCGCGCCGCGTGGCCGTGGTGAGGCACGCGACCCACCTCTTCACCGAGGCACTGGACGACCTTCAGCTCGAGGCGGAGGCGGCGGCCGGCTGGCTGCTCGACGCCGGCACGGCGCAGCCGGCTCGATGACACCGACCGTGCCGGGTGCCCGCCGCCGCGGTGCGCCGCCGGGTGAGGCGCGATCAGTGCCGGACGTCGGACCGGGGCGCGGGCTCGCCAGCGAGGCGGCGGATGTGGGCCAGCAGGTCGTCGAGCCGGAAGGGCTTGGCCAGGACGGCGGAGACCTGGATGTCCGGGTCCTGCCCCAGCGCGGTCACCACCACTACCGGGATCTTGGCCAGCGCCGCGTCCTCCAGCTGCTCGGCCCGGAACTCCCAGCCGCTCATGCCGGGCATCATCAGGTCGAGCAGGATGAGCGTGGGGCGAAAGCTCCGGCACAGGGCCAGCCCCTCGCGCCCTTCGCGCGCCGTGGCGACGACGTGCCCGGCGAACTCGAGCGCTTCCCCAACGACCTCACGGATGTCCGAGTCGTCATCGATGACGAGGATGCGAGCCACGGCGGACTTCATACGGGAATAGGCTCCGCGCCGCCACGCCCCCTCCGGGCGGCCACGCGCAGTCCGGGCGCGCTTCAACCTCCCGAGAACTGGACCCCATCGAAGACGAGCGTCGGGGTCCGGAGCGTCGAATATGGGTACGGGTCGTCGCCGACCGCGGCCAGCCGGTGCCAGAGCTCGCGGTGGTTGCCGGAGACGTTCATCTCCCCGACCGGCTCGGCCACCTGCCCGCGGCGGATCCGGAATCCCCGCACCCCGAGCGAGAAGTCTCCGGTGGTGCCATTGGAGTTGCCGCCCAGGAAGCCCGAGACCAGCACACCCTCGCCCACGTCGGCCAGCAGGGCCTCGCGGGGCCGGGTCCCGCAGCGCCAGAGCAGGTTGGACGGACCGCCGGTGGTCGGCGGCAGCCCCAGCTTACGGCCGTAGTAGGTGTCGAGGTACCAGCTGGCCAGCACGCCCCGCTCCACCACCGGGCGCGGCCGCGCCGCCAGCCCCTCGCCGTCGAAGAGGCGGGAGCCGAAGGCCCGGGGGATGAGCGGCTCGTCGCGCAGGTCGAGCAGCGGGCTGCCGACGGCCTGGCCCATGCGCCCCTCCAGGAAGGAGCGGCGCTGCTGCAGCGGCGCGCCGTGCAGCGGACCGAGCAGTTGCCCGACCAGCTTGCCGGCGGCGCGCGCCTCCACCACCATCGGCAACGTGCCCGACTCCCCGCGGGTGGCGCCCAGCCGCGAGAGCGCCCGCTCGGCGGCGCGGCGTCCCACCACCCCGGCCGGCTCGAGCGCGGCGAAGAAGCGGCTGCCGCTGGAGGCCGAGCCCTCGGGGCGGCGGCCGTCCGGATCTAGCACCGACACGTCGGCGCTCAGCCAGAAGTCGGTGCCGCGCATCACCCCTTCGAAGCCGTTGGTGGCGAAGTAGGCCCCCTCGCTGGCGCCGTCCGAGGCGCTCGCGGAGACCGACTGGATCTTCTCGCTGCCCGGCACGTCGCGCGCCGCCGACTCCAGCGCCTCGGCCAGCCGCCGGCGGGTCAGGGCGTCGAGCCGCGCCTGGGCCGGATCCTCCAGCTCGAGATCGAGGTCGGCGCGCCCGGCGTAAAGCGCCGGATCGGGGAGCCGCCGGTGCGGGTCGGGGGCGAGCGAGCGGGCCAGCGCCACCGCCTCGCCGATGAAGGCGTCGAGCGCCTCGGGGCGCAGGTCGCTGCTGGAGACGGCGGCGTAGCGGCCGCCCACGTAGAGCTCCAGCGCCAGCCCCCGGGTGGTGGCCTCGGAGATCCGCTCCAGCTTGCCGTCGCGCCACGAGACCTCGACCTGGCGGGAGCGGAAGGCGCCGGTGGCCGCCTCGTCGGCGCCATGGCGCCGCGCCAGGAGCGCCGCCTCCCGCGCGATCTCGAGCAGGGTCACGGGCCCCTCCCGCCCACCGTCAGGCTCGAGACCCGCACCGTGGGGAGCCCCTGCGACACCGGCACGCTCTGGCCGTCCTTGCCGCAGGTCCAGCCGCCCTCGTCGATCTCGAGGTCGTCGCCCACCATGTCCACCCGCTCCAGCGCCTTGGGGCCGTTGCCGATCACGTTCACGTCCTTGACCGGCCGGGTCAGCTTGCCGTCCTCGATGAGGAAGCCGTTCTTCACGTAGAAGGTGAAGTCGCCGGCGCCGATGTTCACCTGCCCGTTGGAGAAGTTCTGGCAGTAGAGCCCGCGCTTGACGCTGGCGATGATCTCGGCCGGGTCGTGGGGGCCGGGGAGCATGTAGGTGGAGCGCATGCGCGGCAGCGGCGGGTGGCGGTAGCTCTGGCGCCGGCCGTTGCCGGTGGGGGCGACGCCGTAGTGGCGGGCCGAGATCTCGTCGTGCAGGTAGGAGGTGAGCACGCCGTCCTCCACCAGCACGGTGCGGCCGGCGTCGTTCCCCTCGTCGTCCACGTTGATGGTGCCGCGCGCGCCCGGCAGCGTGGCGTCGTCCACGATGTTCACGAAGGGCTGGGCCACCGGCTTGCCCAGCTTGTCGGCGTAGATGCTGGTCCCCTTCCGGTTGAAGTCGGCCTCCATGCCGTGGCCGATGGCCTCGTGGAGCAGGATGCCGGAGGAGCCGGCCGCCAGCACCACCGGCAGCTCGCCGGCCGGCGGCGGCCCCGCCTCGAAGAGGATGGTGGTCCGGTCCACGGCCTGGCGCACCAGCCGGTCGAGCCGATCCGGCGTGTAGAACTCGAAGCCGGCGCGGCCGGCCACGTTGTAGCCGTTCTGCTCGCGCCGCCCATCCTGCTCCGCCATCACCGAGAGCGAGAGGACGGTCATGGGCTGGCGGTCCTCGGCCAGCCGGCCCTTCGAGTCGGCCACCAGGATGGTGCTGTCCTCGCTGCGCAGCCGGAGGTTGACCTTCCTGATGCGCGGATCGGCGGCGAAGGCCCGCGCGTTGAGCCCGGCCAGCAGCGGCCGCCGCTCCTCGGGCGTCACCTGCTCCCAGGCCCGGCGCAGCGGGTAGCGGTCGGGGCGCGCCGTGCCGACGTGGAACGCGGTGGGGGTGGCGCGGGCCGGGCCGTCGGCGATGGCCGCGGCGGTGCGGGCGCACTCGAGCAGCGCCGCCAGGGTGAGGTCCTCGGAGTAGCCGTAGCCGGTCTGGTCGCCGCGCACCACGCGCACGCCCACGCCGAGCGAGACGCTGGCGTGGGCCCGGTTCACCTCGCCGTCCTCGAGGCCGAGGTCGGAGGTGACGGCGTGCTGGAAGAAGAGGTCGGCGAACTCGCCACCGCGCGACAGGGCGACGGCCAGCGCCTCGCGGATCATCCGCTCGGTCACGCCGAACCGTTCGAAGGAGGTCATGCCCCCTTTCATAAGGGTTGTCGGCGCCGGACGCGAGAAGTGCTAACCATCGTGGCATGCCCACCGCCACCCTGAACGGGACCGAGCTCCACTGGCGAGACGCCGGCCGCGGCACGCGGGCCGTCGTCCTGCTCCACGCCTTTCCACTCCACTCCGGCATGTGGAGCCGCCAGATCGAGGCGCTGGCGGCCACCCACCGCGTCATCGCCCCCGACTACCGGGGGCTCGGCGGCACCGGCGGCTCGCCCGAGCCCTCCACCATGGCGCTGCTGGCGGGAGACGTGCGCGCGCTGCTCGGCCACCTGCGCATCGAGCGGGCCGCGGTGGTCGGCCTCTCCATGGGCGGCTACCTGGCCCTGGAGCTCTGGCGGCAGGCGCCCGGCCTCTTCACCGGCATGGTGCTCTGCGACACCAAGGCCGGGGCCGACACGGCGGAGGGGGCGGCGGGGCGCGAGACCTTCGCCAGGAGCGCGCTGACGCAGGGGCTCCGCTGGGTGGCCGACCAGATGACGCCCAGGCTGCTCAAGCCGGTGCCCGACGCCGCGGTGGTGACCGAGGTGCGCCACCTCATCGGCGAGGGGACGCCGGTGGGCGTGGCGGCGGCGCAGCGCGGGATGGCGGTCCGCCCCGACTCGACCCCGACGCTCGCCACCATCACCTGCCCCACCATGGTGGTGGTGGGCGAGGAGGACGGCCTGACCCCTCCGGCGGAGGCCGAGAAGATGGTGGCCGGGATCCGCGGCGCCACGCTGGCGCGCGTCGCGGGGGCCGGCCACCTGTCCAACCTCGAGCAGCCGGGCGCGTTCAACGAGGCGCTGACGCGCTTCATGGCGGGCCTGGCGTCTTGAGCCGGCGCCGGCCCAGGGCGCGGACCGGCGCCGCCGCGGGGTTGCCGCCGATCTACGAGGGGCCGGAGGCGCTCACCGCCTTGCTGGCGCGTGCCGGGGCGCCCCTCACCGCCGAGGAGGTGGCGGCCCGCTTCACGGCGGCGCAGGAGGCGGGCGAGCCGCGCGCCGGCGTCATCCCCTCGCTCTTCGAGCAGGAGCCGCGCTTCGGCTCTCCCGACGAGGCGCGCCGGCTCTACGGGAACCTCTTCGGCCTCTGGGAGCGGCTCGCCTCCGGCCGCGGCCCGCACGACGACGCGCCCGAGGTGGTGGCCGAGCCCCCGCCCCCGCCGCCGTTGCCGCCGCGCGGACAGGTGGAGGGGACCGAGCTGGCCCCGGCGCTGGTGGAGACGGCCTGGCGGTGGCTTGCCGTGGCGCCGCCGCGCGAGGTGGCCCGGCTGCGCGACCGGTTCACCAACGTCCAGCCCGACCTGGCGGCCTGGCTCGACACCGTCGAGCTACCGGAGAGCGGCCTGCTGGCCGCCACCGACCTCTGCTTCGAGGGCTGGGCGATGCTCGATCTCGCCTTCGGAGACCGGCTCGACGCGGCGGAGTGGCGCGTGCTGCGCGAACTCGACACCGAGCCGCCGGCCCTGGAGACGACGCAGCCGGCCTTCGCCGGCTATGCCGCGGAGCAGCTCGACCTGCTGGAGGGCGAGGACCAGGCCTTCACGGTGGAGGCGCGCGCGCAGGTGGAGCGGGTGGTGTCGGCGGCGCTGGCCGCCCTCACCGGCGCGCTGCGGCAGCCCTCCTGACCTACGGTTCTTCGTCGCCGGCGCCGTCGTCCCAGTCGCCGGCACCCTGGTTCATGCCGAGTGCGCCGGGCCCGGGGCCCATGCCGGGACCCATGCCCATGCCGGGACCCATTCCCATGCCGGGACCCATGCCGGGACCACCGGGGCCGCGGCCGTGATGGCCGCCCCGCATCTGCTGCATCATCCGCTGGTGGAACTTGGCGAGGAAGAGGACGGCGCGGGCGCGCTTCTCGGGCGGCAGGTCCTTGGTGACGGTGGTCACCACCTCGCGGTCGAGCGCCTGCATCTGGGCGCGGGCGTCGAGCAGCCGGGTGATGGCGCCGTCCACGTCGGCGGCGGCCACCTTGTCCCCCCTGGCGGAGCGGCGGAGCACCTGCACCGAGTCGCGCATCTGCTGCGCGGCGGCCATCCGGCGCGGCGTGAACTTCTCGATCTGCCCGCGGACCCTGAGGGCCGCGGCGTCGTCGAGCTGGAGCGCCTCGGCCAGGCCGAGGGTGAGGGCGAGCTGCATGCGGCGGTGCATCTTCTCCATCCGGGCCGGGTCCATCGGCCCGGGCTGGCCGGACCGCATCATGGGGGCGGCCTGGGCGCTGGCCAGCAGCGGGACCAGGGCGAGCAGGAGTGCGAGCTTCTTCATGTGATCCTTCCTTTCATCGGGTGGTGATTCACTTCAAGTCACTGTTCGTCGGCCACCAGCGCGTCGAGCGCCAGCTCGTCGGCGCCGGCCATGGCGGCCGCGGCTCCGTCGTCGGAGGCGAGATCGCTGGCCGCCCAGAGCTCCTCGGCGTCAGGGGCCTCCCAGCCCTTCGCCCCGGCGGCCGCCACGACCGCGGCGGGGACCTCCGGCGACCGGCGCGTGAAGGCCGGCGCCACCAGGAAGGCGGCCGCCGCGGCGACGGCCAGCAGCGCCGCGGCGTAGCGGAGGGGGGCGCGGAGGCGGAGTTCGGACCGCCGCTGCTCCAGCCGGACCGCCTCGGCGAGCCCCGCCAGCGCCTGGTGCTCGGCCTCGGTGGGGGGCGGCAGCGCCGCCATCGAGAGGACGGCGGCGAGCGCCTCGGCCTCGTCGCGGCAGGCGGCACAGCCGGCCAGGTGGGCGTCGAGCCGCGCGGCGTCGGCGCCGGCGAGCTCGCCAGCGGCGCGGTCGGAGAGGAGCGGGAGGTAGTCGGTGCAGGGCTTCATGCGTCCTCCTGGCCGATGTCGGCGCGGAGCCGGCGGACCGCGAGGTGGAAGGAGACCTTGGCGGCGTTCTCGGTGATGCCGAGGGTCTCGCCGATCTCGGCGAAGGGGAGCTCGGCGTCGAGCCGGAGCGTCAGCACCTCGCGTTGCCGCCGGGGGAGCAGGAGGACGGCGCGGCGAACCCGGGCGGTGGCCTGGGCCCGCTCCAGCGCGTCGCTCGCCGACAGGCCGGCCGAGGCCAGCCCCTCCGGCTCGAGCGGCACGCTCGACCAGCGGCCGGCGTCGCGGCGGTGGTTCTTGGCGAGGTTGACGGCCACCCGCACCAGCCAGCGCTTGAAGGGGACGGCGTTGCGCCCGCCCCGGGCCAGCATGCGGCGCGCCGACTCGAAGGCCTTGAGGAAGGTCCGCTGCGCGAGATCGCGGGCGTCCTCCGGCGTGACGGCGTAGCGCCGGACGATGGCCAGCACCAGCGGCTGGTGGCGCCGGACCAGCTCGCCGAAGGCCTCGTCGTCGCCGACCAGCCAGGCGCCCAGCAGCGCGTTCTCGTCGCGAGCCTCGCCGGCGCGCCCGCCCCCGACCAGCGTCAGCCTCGGTGGTCCGGTCTCTTCGTCTCGCATGTGCGTGGCCGCCGTCACCCGGTGGAAGACCCCTTGCCCGCCGGGAGGTTAAGGACAGATAGTGGTCCCCTCTTTTCGACCACGATTCCGGGAGCATCGCCACCATGCTGGACCTGAAGGCCGTCGTCGCCGACTACGAAGGGGTGGAGCGCAAGCTGGCGCGCCGCGGGGAGGCCGCCGTCGCGGCGCTGGCCCCGGTCAAGCCGCTGGCCGCGCGCCGGCGCGAGCTCAACGTGCTCATCGAGAAGCAGAAGAAGCAGCAGGGCGACGCCAGCGGCCGGATCCGCGAGCTGATGAAGACCGACAAGGCGGCCGGGGAGAAGGCGCGGGTCGAGCTGCGGGCGCTGGGGGACGCGGTCAAGGCGAGCGAGACCGAGCTCGCCGAGGTGGAGGCGAAGATCCTGGCGCTGCTGCTGCTGGTCCCCAACCCGCCGCAGGACGCGGTCCCGGCCGGCGCCGACGAGCACGGCAACGTGCAGGTCTCGGCCTGGGGCGAGAAGCAGCCGTACTCGTTCAGGCCGAAGCCGCACTGGGAGCTGGGCGAGGCGCTCGGCATCCTCGAGTGGCCGCAGGCCGCCAAGCTCTCCGGCTCGCGCTTCACCATCAGCAAGGGGGTGGGGGCGCGGCTGGAGCGGGCGCTCACCTCCTTCTTCATCGACGTCCACACCTCGCGCGGCTACTTGGAGGTGCTGCCGCCCTACCTGGTCTCGGCCGAGACCATGACCGGCACCGGCCAGCTCCCCAAGTTCGAGGAGGACCTCTTCAAGACGCAGGGCGAGACGCCGCTCTACCTCATCCCCACCGCCGAGGTCCCGGTCACCAACATGCACCGGGACGAGATCTTCGATGCCGGGGCGCTGCCGGTCTCCTACTGCGCCTTCTCCCCCTGCTTCCGCGCCGAGGCCGGCGCGGCGGGGCGCGACACCCGCGGGCTGATGCGCCAGCACCAGTTCCACAAGGTGGAGCTGGTGAAGTTCGCCAGCGCCGAGAGCTCGGACGCCGAGCACCAGAAGATGCTCGACGACGCCTGCGAGGTGCTGCGCCGGCTCGGGCTGCACCACCGCGTGGTGCTGCTCTGCACCGGCGACATGGGCTTCTCGTCGTCCAAGACCTTCGACATCGAGGTCTGGTGCCCGGGGCAGGAGGCCTACCGGGAGATCAGTTCGGTCTCCAACTGCCAGGACTTCCAGGCCCGCCGCATCCGGGTGCGCTACCGCGGCGCCGACGGCAAGCCGCGGCTCTGCCACACGCTCAACGGCTCGGGCGTGGCGGTGGGGCGGACGGTGGTGGCCATCCTGGAGCAGTACCAGCAGGCCGACGGGACGGTGCTGGTCCCCGAGGCGCTGCGGCCGTACATGGGCGGGCTCACGCGGATCGTCCCGCAGCGGTTCCCGCGGGGCGTGGAGCGCTGATCCCGGGCGCGGCGGCGCGGGTCTTCGGGGCTTGATCCCGGCACGCCCATCCTCTATACAGAGCGGCTCCAATGCCCTCCAGGGTGGTTTCCTCCGGGACGGCGGCAGGTTGACGGGTGAGGCAGGGTTCGGAGGAGTGGCCGAGCGGTCGAAGGCGGCGGTCTTGAAAACCGTTGAGGGTTCACGCCCTCCGAAGGTTCGAATCCTTCCTCCTCCGCCAGCAACAGGGAGCGAGAGGTTTGGGAAAGGTGGCCGAGAGGCCGAAGGCGCTGGTTTGCTAAACCAGTGTACGGGGTAACCTGTACCGAGGGTTCGAATCCCTCCCTTTCCGCCAGTCGTGGCGGTCAGACATGAAGAGTTGGGCCCTTAGCTCAGATGGATAGAGCGTCGGACTACGAATCCGAAGGCCACTGGTTCGAATCCAGTAGGGCCCACAAGTAGAGAGGCCGGGATTGATTGGGGAACTCCCCCGTCGGTCCCGGCCTTTTCTTTCTGGAAACTCCCCGTCATCAGCAAATCATCAGCTGTCGGGGCCCTTATATTTTCGGTTCCCGTTGCACAGGACGGATTGCGATGCTTCCGTTACGGTTCCATCGCGGTGTGCTTCGTGTGGCCGCTCAAGCTGGTTGATGGACATGCGGCCCGACTGGTTGGTGTCCACCGGCGACGTGCGCGCGGCCCGCGCAGCGGGATGATGGCGGCCGCTCACAGGAGCGTGCCCTGCCGGGACTCGA
>JAJZQX010000024.1 GCA_021806645.1 Myxococcales bacterium
ATCGAGTCCCGGCAGGGGACGCTCCTGTGAACCGTGGCCATCAAGTGGCTGCGCGGCCTCCGCGCACGACTCCGGTGGACATCAACCAGCCGGGCCTCAGGTCCATCAGCCAGCTTGAGCGGCCACATCAAGGTACCATCGACTGGTGCCAATCGGCTCAAGGTCTCGGACGGCGATCAAATGATCGCTGCGCAACTCAGTAGCCGTCTGGTTGCGGAGACTGACATGCCCTCCGAGAACTAGGCTACTTCGTATCCAGCCTCTACGCTTCTGACCGCGCCTTGGACTGGGCCTATCCGAGGTTGACGATCCTTCCCTCGGTGACTGACGACGCCGAGGTCAGGTCCGGAGGGGAGGGCACTCACGGGCACTCCCTCAGGTGTCGGACTCCGACTTGCGAGCGACCACCTCCGCAGTCCTCAGCAACGCCAGAGCCGCCTCGACATCTCCCCGCGCCGTCGCCTCCGCAGCAAGCCTGGCGACCGCAAGGAGGTACGCGCTACGTGCGGTCACCACCTCGGCACGTGGGGCCGCGTCCGGTGACGTGGAGTCCTGTCCCGCCGCCGCATCCAGCTCCGTCCCGCCCTGTCCCGGGGCGCATGGAGCCGCATCCGGCCCTGTAAACCCCTGAAACCGGCCCGATTCAATTCCCGTAGGGGTCACCATCATCCCCGCCAGAGTTCGTCCCTCTGGCGGGGTTTTTCCTTGGGTGGTGACCGGAGCGGCAGCGCTGGCGGCGCGTCATCCATGGGCAGCGCGAGCCTTCGTCGCCCTGGCTCGCCGGGTCGGCCGAGGCCGAGACCGGGCCAGGCGATGCTCGGCGTCCCAGAGGTCCACGGCGACCTGCAGGTTCAGCCAGAGCGCCGGAGTGGTGCCGAGCGCGCGCGAGAGCAGGATGGCGGTCTCCGCGGTGACGGCCCGGCGCCCGGCGATGATGCCGTTCACCCGCTGGATGGGGACGGCCATCCTCGCGGCGAGCTCGACCTGCGTGACGCCGGCGGGGCGGAGGAACTCCTCCAGGAGCATCTCCCCGGGCGGTGTCGGCCGGCGCTTCATGGTGGCGGTGGTCAGCATGTTCTCGCTCCTCAATGGTAGTCCACGAGGTGGACGTGGGAGGCGTTGCCTCCTTCGAATCTGAACGTGATGCGGAACTGGTCATTCACCCGGATGCTGTAGTACCCGGAGAGGTCTCCCCGGAGCCTCTCGAGGCGGTTCCCGGGCGGAACGGCCAGGTCCCGGATGTCGGCGGCGGCGCCGAGGAGGTCGAGCTTGCGCCGCGCAATCCGACGCACGTCGGTCCCGAAACGGCGCGCGGCCCGGGACTCCACCCCGGTGTGCACGTCCCGCGTGGCGTCATCGAGGTAGCCGACGATCACCGGCCCATCCTGACCCATGGTCTCTTGAACGTCAAGTGTTCAATGGGCCGGCCCGGCCGCCTCGGCGCAGGCCCCAACCTCAACGACTGGAACCGCCGGATGCGGACCCGCATGTCCGGTGGTGTGGGAGGGGAGCAGCCGGGATTGTGAGTCGCTTGCCTTGCGGACGGCCACGCCGCCTGGCGCCGGGAGGTGGGGGCCGGGCCTGCTGGCACGGGATGGGAGACGATCCTTGTCGAGGGCGTGTCGGGCCGTGTCGTGGCAGGTAGGACAGCGTGCCAGCGCGATCGCTTTACAGGGAGTAGCGAAGGCAGTTACCATGCGTGAATCGAGCGCTGGTCTCCGGCGACGAGGGAGGGCCGATGAGGCTGGTTACCCAAATTGCCGCGCTCGTCTGCATCGCTGCCCTGACGGCTTGTTCCGGAGGCGGCCCCGCGACGGCCACCTGCGGCGCCTCGGGCACGTCCTGCTGCGCCTCGAACGTCTGCGACACCGGGCTCTCCTGCAACTCCGGCGTCTGCCGCGCGCCGGGCGGGACCTGCGGCGGCGCCGCGCAGGCCTGCTGCGCGGGCGGCACCTGCGGCACCGGCCTCGCCTGCGCGCAAGACGTCTGCCTGACCCCGGCGCCGACCTGCGACGCGCCGTTCGCCGGGCCTGGCGACGTGGCGCTCCCCTTCGCCCCGGAGTCGATGGCCGCCGCCGACCTCGACGGGGACGGGAAGCTCGACCTGGTCGCGGCCGGCGGCACCGCCAACACCATCGCCGTGTTGAAGGGGAAGGGCGACGGCACCTTCTCGGCGCCGGTGACCTACCCGGCCTCCTCGCCGGTGCGCCTCGCCATCGCGGACCTCGACGGTGACGGCCACCTGGACATCGCCGCGTGCGGCGGCGGGGCGGTGACGATGATCTACGGCCCGACCTTCGCCGCCGCGTCGACGAAGACCATCACGGCGGGCACCAGGCTGATGGGGATCGCCGCCTCCGACCTCGACGGCGACGGCAAGGTGGATCTGGTGGTCGCGGACGCCGCCTCGTCGACGGTCTCGAACGTGGTGGTGCTCCTCAACCAGGGGAGCAAGGTGTTCACCAGCCAGGCGTACCCGGCGGGCGACTACCCGAACGGCGTCGCCGTCGCCGACCTGAACGGGGACGGGATCCCGGACGTCGTCGCGGCCGACTATTACGCTCCGCTCTCCACCGGGACCTGGTCCGCGACGGTCGCCGTGCTCCTCGGCACGGGTGGCGGCACGCTTGCGCCGGCGGTGCTGTACGACACCGGCACCAACTCGACTGCGGTCGCCATCGGCGACCTCGATGGCGACGGCAAGCTCGACCTCGCCGTCGCCAACCTCGCCGACGGGAACCCAGCCGACGTGGCCATGCTGCACGGGAAGGGCGACGGCACGTTCACCTTCCTCGCCAGCCTCCCGACCGGCAGCAAGGCCTACGACGTCCTGCTGGTGGACCTGAACGGCGACGGGCGCCTCGACATCGTGGCGCCGGCCTACGGGAGCGCATCGGCCAGCGTCTTCCTGGGCGGCGCGGCCGGCGCCTTCACCGCCGAGGCCTACGGCGTGGGCGGCGGGCCCACCGCGGCGGTCCCTGGCGACTTCGACGGCGACGGCAAGCTCGACCTCGCCGTGTCGTCCTTCCTCGACCGCTCCGTCCGGATCCTCCGCGGCGCCGGCGACGGCAGCCTTGGCGCGCCGCACGTGACGCGCATCGGTGATTCCCCCGCGTCGATGGCGGCGGGAGACCTGGACCGCGACGGCCGGCTCGACCTGGTGGTCGCGGAGTGGGCGGGCGTCGCCGCGCTGCTCGGCAACGGCGACGGGTCCTTCCGGCGGAGCGTCGTGGCGGCCGGCGCGCCGGCCTTCATCGCGCTCGCCGACGTGAACGCGGACGGCAAACCCGACGTGCTTTGGTCCGACTGGTTCGCGGCCACGGTCACCGTCCACCTCGGCAACGGCGATGGCACGTTCACGGCCAGGCCGTCGTTCGCGGCGGGCGACACGGGCCCGGACGGAATCGCGGTCGGGGACCTGAACGGAGACGGCAAGGCCGACCTGGTGGTCACCACCGACTCGGGCGCCTCGGTGTTCCTCGGCAACGGCGACGGGACGTTCGCCGCCGGCTCCCGGGTCGCCATGGTGGCCACCGTGCGCCCCGCCGCCGTGAGCGTCGCGCTGGTGGACCTCGACGGCGACGGCAAGCTCGACCTGGTCGCGGGCGGGTTCGACCTCTACGTCGCCAGGGGGAACGGTGACGGGACGTTCCAGGCGGCAACGGCCAAGGGCGTCTACGACGTGTACGATCTCCTCGTCACCGACGTGAACGGCGACGGCGCACCTGACGTCGCCGCGGCGTGCCCGGCCGTCTACACGGGGCCGAGGGTGAGCGTCTTCCCGAACCAGGCCGGCGTGCTCGGGTACTCGGTGTCGACGCCTGGCCCGGCCGACCCGAGCGCCATCGCAGCGGGCGACCTCGACGGCGACGGGAAGCCCGACTTCGCCGTCACCGGGGGGCTGGCGGGCGACCTGCTGGAGGTCTTGCTGGGGAGGGGCGACCTCACCTTCCCGCGCACCGAGACCCTGCATGTCGGTGACGGCGTGGTGGACGTCGTCCTCGGCGATTTCGACGGCGATGTCCGCCTCGACGCGGCGGTGCTGAGCCGGTTCGACGACTCGGTCCGGGTCCTCACGAACCGGTGCCCCTGAGCGCACGCCCAGCCCGGTCCCGGACGTCGGCGTGGTGAGGGCCGCTCTTCGCGCCAGGGCGGCCACGCCGCTTGACGCTTCGGTGACACCAGCCTGCGACGCTGGGCACTGGACATGGATGACCTGTGCAGGCTGCCGGTGAC
Source organism: Myxococcales bacterium (assembly GCA_021806645.1). Lineage (GTDB taxonomy): Bacteria > Myxococcota > Myxococcia > Myxococcales > Anaeromyxobacteraceae > JADKCZ01. The sequence continues at coordinate 4,237 of JAJZQX010000024.1, forward strand.
GGGGCAGGGAAGGCTACCCGTCGTCCCGATCTGCGAGAGCGCCCCGCGGTCCGGGATACCCAAGGTGGGCAGACCGGGGCCACAATCAGCGCATGGTCGACCTCGGCCACCCGCGCGGCCTTCTCGATGAGTTCCCGGGCCTTCGCGTAGTCACCTTGCCTCGCCGCGCGCCCTCGAACCGAAGAGGTACACGCGCTCCGGCCGGTAGGCCGGGACGAGCCGGCGGAGCAATTCCGCCAGTGTCGGGTCAGTCACCCGGTCGGGGGGCTCGGCCATGGCGCCCAGTGTAGCCCGCCCGCCGTCGAAGATCGCGTCCAGGCTCCAGGCCGGGCGAAACCCCAGTTGACCCGCGGGCGGCGCCACCGTGAGCGCATCGCGGCGGGCCGCCTCCGGCAGATCGCCTGGCCCGACGTTCCGCGCCTCGTCGATGCAGGGCAAGAGGTTGGCGATGCGGGCCTCGCGCAGGCGCTGGAGCTTGGCGCCCAGGTACTCGGGAGTCCAGAAGCCGACGATCTCGACGAGGGAAAGATCGGGACGCGCAAGCTTCGACCAGAGCATCCCGGCGAAGGCCTGGCGCATGACCCGGCGCTCCTCGTGGGTCACATGTGCCTCCTTCGGGTCTTGGACCTCCGGCTGGCGGGGCCGTTGCGCGGGCGACGGTGTTCCTTCGAGGGCTGGGCACCTAGTCCCGGAAGGGCCGGGCCAGCTACCACTACGTGGAGGTCGGCGGGCAGCGGAACGCCGATGCGGCCTGGTACCACGCGGCGCCCGAGGAAGCGGCCAGCCGCATCGCCGGCTATATCGCCTCCTGGCACGGCGTCATGGTCGAGCGGTAGCCGGCCAGGACAGGGAGGGTCTCATGGCGAGCGCACCAGCGGCCATCGCTGTATCCAGGTCGACAGGTCGAGGCGCGGCCAGTGTGCCGGCGACCTCACGGGAGCGCTTCCGTGGTGACGTGCTGGCGGGGCTGGCGCTGCCATCCCGGGCCATCCCGTCGGTCTGGTTCTACGACGCCTGGGGGAGCCGCCTCTTCGAGCGAATCATGCGCCTCCCCGCCTACTACCCGACGCGGGTCGAGACCGGCCTCCTGGAGCGCCACTCCGACGCCGTGGTGGCACGGCTCCTGGGTGGGCCATCCTCCGTCGTGGACCTCGGCGCCGGGGATGGTACCAAGACGAAGCTGGTCATGGCCGCGGCCCGCCGGCGCGCGCCGACCGCCGCCTACGTCCCCGTCGACGTGTCGGCCACGGCGCTCGAGGCGGCGGCCGAGCACCTGCGAACCACCTGGCCAGGTCTCGAGGTCCGGCCCGTGCATGGCGACTACGTGGAGGGGTTGGCGCAGGCGTCGCGAACGAGCGGACACGCGCCCCTGTTGGCGCTCCTGCTCGGCAGCAACATCGGGAACCTGGAGTGGACGGCGGCGGTCGCGCTGCTGCGGTCGCTGCGGCAGGCACTCCGCCTCGGCGACCACCTGCTGGTTGGCTTCGATCTCCTCAAGTCCGAGGAGGTTCTCCGCGGCGCCTACGACGACCCGGACGGCGTGACGGCCGCGTTCAACCTGAACCTGCTCTCCCGCGTCAACCACGAACTGGGCGGCGACTTCGACCTCTCGGCCTTCGAGCACCGGGCCACCTTCGACGCCGGGCGGCCCGCCATGGAGAGCTGGCTCGTCTCCCGGCGGCGGCAGGTCGTCACCGTGGCAGACCAGCGCTTCGAGTTCCGGGAGGGCGAGGCCATCCAGACCGAGATCTCCTGGAAGTACACCGACGGCCAGATCGCGGCGCTGGCCCGGGAGGCGGGCTTCGAGGAGGTGGAGCGCTTCCACGACGGGCGACGCTGGTTCGCCGAAGCGCTCTGGCGGGTCGGACCGGAGGCGGCGTGACGGCGAAGGGGGCTGGCGGCCTGGCTTCACGGTGGAGGGACGTGCGCGCGGCCACCGAGCGGCTCTGCGAGACGCTCGAGCTGGAAGACTACGTCGTCCAGTCGATGCCGGACGCCAGCCCCGTGAAGTGGCACCTGGCCCACACCAGCTGGTTCTTCGAGACCTTCGTGCTCGCGCCGCATGCCCCGAGGTACCGCCCGTTCCGGGAGGGCTGGGACGTCCTCTTCAACTCCTACTACGTGGCAGCGGGACCGCGGCACCCGCGGCCCGAACGCGGGTTGCTGACCCGACCCACGGTCGCCGAGGTGCGGGCCTACCGGGCCTCGGTCGACACGGCCCTGGGAGCGTTCCTGGCGACTCCCGAGGCGGCGGTGCCCGAGGTGGCGGCGCTCGTCGAACTCGGACTCCACCACGAGCAGCAGCACCAGGAGCTGCTGCTCACGGACATCCACCACGCCTTCTCGCGCAACCCGCTGGCGCCTACCTACCGTCCCAGATCCGCCCCGGCGCCGACGGTCGCGACTCCACTGCGGTGGCGGCAGCACGGTGGAGGCCTGGTGCAGATCGGCCACGAGGGGGCGAGCTTCGCCTTCGACAACGAGGGGCCGGCTCACCAGGTGTTCCTGCAGCCCTTCGCCGTCGCTTCCCGCCCGGCGACCGTGGGCGAGTACCTGGCCTTCATCGAGGACGGCGGCTACCGGCGGGCCGAGCTCTGGCTCTCGGACGGGTTCGCCGCGGCCCAGGCCGGTGGCTGGGTGGCGCCGCTCTACTGGACTCGCAGGGAAGGGGGTTGGTCGCGCTTCACGCTCCACGGGGAGTGGCCCGTCGATCTCGGTGCGCCGGTGACCCACGTGAGCTTCTACGAGGCAGACGCCTTCGCCAGGTGGGCCGGATCGCGGCTCACGACCGAGGCCGAGTGGGAGACGGTGGCGTGCTCGTCTCCAGTTGCCGGGCAGTTCGTGGAGGATGGGTGGCTCGAGCCGCTCGCGACGGATGGCGACGCGCCATTCATGGGTGGCGCCTGGGCCTGGACGTCGAGCCCGTACGTGGCCTACCCGGGCTTCCGGCCCGCCGCCGGTGCGGTCGGCGAGTACAACGGCAAGTTCATGGTGAACCAGCTCGTCCTGCGCGGCGGTTCCTGCCTCTCGCCGGGGAGCCACCTGCGCCCGAGCTACCGCAACTTCTTCCCGCCTGGCGCACGCTGGCAGATGACGGGGATCCGCTTGGCGCGGTGAGCGTTCCGCCCGCCGCCCCGCCTGCGCGGCAGCCGTCGCTCTTGCTGGAAGCCGTGCCACTGCGGATCATGCTGAACACCGAGGCGCCCCTCATGGGGGCGGCCACCACGCGGCGACGTCCACGGCCAGCGGCCGTGCCGGCGTCTCCGGAAAGGCGGAGCGGACATGAGGATCGGGATGATCGGGCTGGGCAGGATGGGCGCCGAAGGGGCCGCCACGCCGGAGGACCTGCCGGGCCGGCTTCCTGAGCCGCGGGTAGTCTGGCTCATGGTGCCGCCCGGCGTGGTCGATGCCGCCATCGGTGAGTTCGCACCGCTCCTCTCGCGCTGGGAGTCCAGGTACGCGGACAAGGTCCTGTCGGCCATGCGCGCCGCCTTCGGCGGCCACCGGGAGAAGCCGTGACCGCCGTGCGCTCCGGGGCGCTGGTCTTCTATGGCGCGACCGGGGACCTGGCCTTCAAGAAGATCTTCCCCGCGCTGCAGCGCATGGTGAAGGCCGGCGTGCTCGACGTGCCGGTGATCGGCGTGGCCCGCGGGGGCTGGACGCTGGAGCGGCTCAAGGCCCGCGCCCAGGCCAGCGTCGAGCAGCACGGCGGCGGCGTGGACCCGGTGGCTTTCCCCCGCCTCATGGGGCTGCTGCGGTACGTGGAGGGCGATTACTCGGCAGGGAGCACCTTCGAGGCGCTCCACGAGGCGATCGGTGACGCTCCGGACCCGGTCCACTACCTGGCCATCCCCCAGTCGCTCTTCGAGGTGGTGATCGAGCACCTGGGGCGGGCCGGTCGTGACTCGGGGGCGAGGCTGGTGCTGGAGAAGCCCTTCGGGACCGACCTGGCCTCGGCCCGGCGGCTCAACGCGGCCGTGCACAGGCGCTTCGACGAGCGGTCCATCTTCCGCATCGACCACTACCTCGGCAAGGAGGCGGTGCAGAACCTGGTCTTCTTCCGCTTCGCCAACACCTTCCTCGAGCCCATCTGGAACCGGCGCTACGTGGAGAACGTCCAGATCACCATGGCCGAGCCCTTCGGCGTCAAGGGGCGCGGCGCCTTCTACGACCAGACTGGAGCCATCCGCGACGTGGTGCAGAACCACCTGCTCCAGGTGCTCTCCAACATCGCCATGGAGCCGCCTCCCTCCAGCCACGACACCGAGACGCTGCGCGACGAGAAGGTGAAGGTGCTGAAGGCCATCGCCCCGCTCGAGCACGCCCAGGTGGTGCGCGGCCAGGTGCGCGGCTACCTCGACGAGCCCGGCGTGGCCCCGGGCTCCAGCACCGAGACCTTCGCGGCCCTGGAGCTGGCGGTGCAGTCCTGGCGCTGGGACGGCGTGCCGTTCTACATCCGCACCGGCAAGAGCCTGCCGGTGGCGCGCACCGAGGTGGTGGTGAAGCTGCGGCGGCCGCCGCCCATCGCCGGCGTGCCGCTGGTGGCGAACCATGTCCGCTTCCAGCTCGGGCCCGAGTTCCAGATCGCGCTGGGCGCCTCGGTGCGCGAGCCCGGCGAGCGGAACGGTGGCCACCCGCTGGAGCTGCTGGCCAGCCACGATCACGAGGGGGCCGAGACAGATCCGTACGCCGAGCTGCTCGGCGACGCCATGCGGGGGGAGACCTTCCGCTTCGCCCGGGAGGATTACGTCGAAGAGGCATGGCGGATCGTCGATCCGGTCCTTCGGGGCGGCCCGCCGCCCGTCACCTACGAGCCGGGAAGCTGGGGTCCTCCCGGGGCCCAGGCACTGGTGCCCGGCGGCTGGTTCGAGCCGGGTGGCGGGCGCGCGCCATGAACGAGGAGATCCTGCCCGATGCCGAGGCGGTGGCCCACCGGGCGGCGGCCGTGATCGCCGAGGCGGCCCGCGACGCGGTGGCGGCGCGCGGCCGGTTCGTCCTCGCCACCAGCGGCGGGGCGACGCCCTGGCGCATGCTCGAGGAACTGGCGACCGAGGAGGTCCCGTGGGACCGGGTCCACCTCTTCCAGGTGGACGAGCGGGTGGCGCCCGACGGCCACCCGGACCGGAACCTGACCCACCTGCGGGCGAGCCTGCTGGCGCGCCTCCCCCGGGCGCCGGCGGGCGTGCATGCCATGCCCGTCGAGGAGCCGGACCTGGCCGCGGCCGCCGCCGGCTACGCCTTGACGCTGCGGTCCGTGGCCGGCGAACCGCCGGTGCTCGACCTCGTTCACCTGGGCCTCGGCGCGGACGGACACACCGCCTCCCTGGTCCCCGGCGACGCGGCACTCTCCGCCGTCACCGACGTGGCGGTGACCGGCCCGTACCAGGGCCACCGGCGGCTCACGCTCACCTTCCCCGCCCTCTACCGGGCCCGCCGCATCCTCTGGGTCGTGACCGGCGCGGCCAAGGCCACCGCGCTGGCTCGCCTCCTCCAGGGAGATCGGGCCATCCCGGCGGGGCTGGTCCGGAACGATCGCGCGCTCGTCCTCGCCGACGTCGCCGCCCACCTCGGCTCGCCCCTGCCGTGATCGGGCTACCGCTCCACCCCGCGGGCCGCCAGGGCCGGCAGGAGCCACAGCACCAGCGGACCCGAGAGCGCGAAGCCACCGATGACGGCGATGGCCAGCGGCTGCATGAGCTGGCTGCCCTGGCCCAGCCCGACCGCCAGCGGGGCCAAGGCCAGGGCGCTCGCCAGCACCGTCATGGCCACGGGCCGCAGCCTCCGGCTCGAGGCGCGCACCCAGGCCTCCGGCCAGGCCAGGCCGGCGGCGGCCCCGAGGTGCGCCTCCCGCACCACGAAGATGGCGTTCTCCGCGGCGATTCCGGTCATCATGATCGCGCCCACGTAGCTCGAGACGTTGAGCGTCATGCCGGTGAGCCGCAGGGCCGCCAGGCTCCCCGCCAGGGCCGCCAGCGACGTGATCACGGTGGCCAGGGCCGAGCGCACGTCACCCGAGACGAGCAGCGTGATGACCCCGACCAGGACCAACCCCGCCAGGAGAACGTAGGCCAGGTCCCGGAAGGACGCCTGCTGCTGCTCGTACTGGCCGCCGAGCCGCATCGTAACGCCGGCGGGGAGGATGTGGGCGGCCTCGACCCGGCTCCGGATCTCGGCCACGGTCCCGCCCAGGTCGCGCCCGGCCAGCCGCGCGGTCACCGCCACGTAGGTGGCCAGGTTCTCCCGGTCGATCTCCGACTCGGGTGCGCCGGTTCGCACCTTCGCCAGGGTGGAGAGCGGGAGCAGGGCGCCCCTGCCGGTGCGCACCAGGAGCTCGCCGAGCGGCCCGCGGTGAGGCGCGAGCACGCGCAGGTCGTAGAGCCGGTCGCCGGACCGGATCTGGCCGGCCACGGTGCCGAGCAGGGCCGGGGCGACCGCCGCCTGGAGCGTCCCGGTCGAGAGTCCCTCGCGCGCCGCCGCCAGGGGATCGACCCGGATCTCCAGGGAGGGCCCGGCGACGACGATCCCGTCGAAGGAGTCCACCACGCCCCGCACCCGGGCCACGATGGCCGCGACCTCGCGAGCCTTGCGCGACAGCACCTCCGGATCGCGCCCGAAGAGCTTGATGCTGATGGGCTGTGGCGCGCCTCCGGTGAGGTCGCCGATGTTGTCCTCGAGCAGCTGGCCGAATTCGGTGTGGAGCGCCGGCTCGACCACCGCCAGCCGGGCCCGGATGTCGCCGATGATCTCGTCGACCGGGCGGCGCCCCGATCGAGGCTTCAGGTTGATGACGTAGTCGCCCTTGTTCGGCTCGGTGATGAAGAAGCCGAGCTGGGTCCCGGTGCGCCTCGAGTAGCCCTTGACGTCGGGGATGGAGAGGATGACCTTCTCGGCCTGGCGCAGCATGGCGTCGGTGTCGGTGAGCGAGGTGCCCGGTGGCGACCAGTAGTCGAGGATGATCGCCCCCTCGTCCATGGCCGGGAGGAACTCGGTCCCGATGGTCCGGTACAGCGCCAGGGCCGCGAAGAGGAGCAGCAGCGCTCCCGAGACCGCCACCCACCGGCGCCGCAGCATGGCGCGGGTGACCCGGTCGTACCAGGCGGAGAGCCGCGCCCTCCAGGCGGCGGGAGGGGAGGCCGGCGCCCGCGGCAGCCCGCTTCCCGCCAGCGGCACCAGCACCAGCGAGACGACCAGGGAGGCGAGAAGCACCAGGACCATGGTCAGGGCCAGCGGCTTGAAGAAGGCCCCGGTGACGCCCGGCAGGAGCGCGAACGGGACGAAGACCGCCACGGTGGACAGGCTCGATCCCAGGATGGCGGGCCAGAGGTCGCCCAGCGCCGCGCGCACCGGGTGCGGTGAGCCGTCCTGCTCGGCACGGTGGATCCCCTCCACCACCACGATGGCGTCGTCGGCCGCGAGCCCCAGGGCCGCCGCGACACCGGCCAGGGTCATGAGGTTCACAGTCTGTCCAGTGGCCGCCAGGCCGAGCCCGGCCACCGCCACCGCCAGCGGGACCGCCAGCACGGCCACCAGGGTGGTGCGGACGCTGCGCAGGAAGAGGAACAGCACCAGCGCGGCGAGCGAGATGCCGATGGCGATGGCGTCGCGGACCCCGGCCACCGATCCGGCCACGAAGCTGGCCTGGTCGTAGAAGGTGCTCCAGCGCGCCCCCGCCGGCAACAGCCCGGGCTCCTCCCGGAGGAGCCGATCGATCCCGCGGGCGATGGAGACGGTGTCGCCCGAGGGCTGGCGCAGGACGTTCAGCAACACCGCCGGCTTGCCGTCGGCGGTGGTGCGCACGTAGCTCACCTCGTCCGCGACGCGAAGCGCGCCCAGGTCCGCCAGCGGGACCGGAGGGCCCTTGGCGGGGGCCACCGCCAGCGCGCCCAGCTCCGCGAGGTCGGCGACGCGCCCGTCCACCAGCGCCAGGTAGAGCTCGTGGTTCTGCTCCACCAGGCCGGCCGAGATCACCAGGTGGTTGCGGCGGATGGCGTCCACCACGTCGGCCGGGGTCAGGCCACGGGCGGCCAGCTTCCGCTCGTCGAGGACCACCTGGAACTCACGCCTCCGGCCGCCCTGGATCTGCACCTGGGACACGCCCGGGATCCGAAGCAGGGCCGGCTTGAGCACCACCTCGGCGTGCGCCCGCAGGTCGGCCTCGGAAACCGTGTCGGAGGTCAAGGCGTAGCCCAGGATCGGGAACACCGAGGTGTTCATCCACTCGACGTCGATGTGGGCCCCGGCGGGGAGATCGGGCCGCACCCGCTCGGTCTCGGCCTGCACCCGTTGCAGGGCCGCCTGCATGTCGGTGCCCCAGCCGAAGTTCGCCGTGATCTCGGTCGAGCCCCTCGAGGTGACCGAGCGCACCCGGTCGATCCCCGGGACGCGCAGGATGGCCTCCTCCAGCGGGCGGGTGACGGCCGGCATCATGTGCGCCGCGGGCACCTCGCCGGCGTCGGCGATGACCTTGACGATGGGAAAGGTGACCGACGGGAAGATGGAGGACGGCAGGCGCGACACCGCGAAGACCCCGCCCGCGGCCAGCAGGACGGCCAGCGCCACCAGCGCCGAGCGCCGCCGCCGGGCCAGCTCGACCAGGCTCATGGCGCGGGCTCCACCGGGGTGGCCTCGGGTAGCCCGACCTGTCCTTCGACGATGACCGGGGTCCCGACCGCGAGCGCGGGCGCCAGCAGCTCCACCAGGCCGCCGTCCTCCAGCCCGGGCCGCACCTCGACCCAGTGGGCCTTCCCGTCCTGGACCACGGCGATGCGCGCCACCCCGGTCAGGTCGTCCTTCAGGAGCGCGGCGGACGGCACCGCCAGGACCCCGGCGCGAGTCGCGACCACGAAGCGCGCCGTCCCGAAGAGTTCCGGAGCCAGGCGAGCCCCTTCGACGGGCGTCACGCGCACCGGCGTGACCCGGTCGGCGCCGGATGGCACGATGGCGGCGACGACGCCCTTGACGGGCCCGGGACGGGCGTCGAGCGAGAGCTCCACCAGGCCCCCGGGGTGGACCTTGGGCAGGTTGGCCTGCGGAAGGTCGGCGATGAAGACCACGCCCCGGTCGTCGGCGATGGACAGGACGTCGGCGTGGGCGCCGAGGAGGTCGCCCTCGGCGGCCTGGTGCGAGATCACCACGCCACCCTGCGAAGCGGTGAGCCGGCGCACCACGCGGTTCGCCTCCGCGACGGCCAGCGCGCGTCGAGCTTCGGCGCGCTGGCGGTCGCCGCTGGCCGAGGCCACCATGGCGCGCGCGCCGTCCACCGCCCCCTGGCTGCTCTGGGCCACCACCTCGCCGAGCACCTGGCCGGGCACCACCCGGTCACCGTCCGTGACCGTGAGCCGGACCAGGACGCCGTCGAACGGGGCCCGGACGACCTGCACCCGCAGCGCGACCGTCCGCCCGGGTGCCGAGACGGTCTCGCGCAGGTCGGCGCGCGAGACCTCGCCCAGGCGGACGGGAGTGGCCCCGGGGGGCGGGGCGGCCTCCGGAGCCTGGCGGTTGCATGCTCCGGCGAGGACGGCGACGATCAGCGGCAAGGCGTGTCTCACGGTGTGCTCCAGCGGATGCGTTCGGCGTCCGCGACGCGCCAGGCGAACACCGCCTGGTTGTGGGCGATCCGGGCGTCGCGCCAGGCCGAGAAGGCGTCCAGCACCTCCAGCGACGACGCGAGACCGCTCCGGTAGAGCGCCTGCACCTGGAGGTAGGCGTCCTCCGTGGGCGCCAGCGCGGCGGCGCGCTGGCCGATCTCGGCCAGGGATTGGGCGGCACCGACCTCCGACCGGACCAGGCCAAGGCGCACGGCGCGCCGGGTCAGCTCGAGCACGGCTCGCGAGGTGTCGCGCGCGACACGGGCCTGGGCCAGGCGGGCGCGGTAGAGCCCGAGGTCGAGGATGGGCCAGAACAGGTACACGGAGGCGGTCATCCCGGCCTGGGCGCCGAACCAGCCCGGAGGGTTGCCGGCGGCGGGGACGAGGCCGCCGCCCAGGACCCCGGCGTCGAGGACCAGGTCGAGTCGCGGCCGGCGGCCGGCGTGTGCCGCGTCGAGCGCGCGCTCCGACGCGAGCAGGTCGGTGCGTGCCGCCTCCAGGTCCGGCACCTCGCGAGCGGGGGCGCCGCCGGCGGCCTCCGACGGGGCCGGGAGGTCGCCGGCCGCGAGCGGCCCCTCCGGGGCCCGGCCCATGAGGTCGTTCAGCTCCACGCGCGCCTCGCCCATTCGCCGCCTGGCACCCAGCAGGTCGGCCCGCTCGGAGGCGAGGCGCGCGTCGGCGCGGAGCCGGTCGGCGGTCACTCCCTGGCCCGACGCGGCCCGCGAGGCCACCAGGCTCCGGTAGGCCAGCAGGCGCTCCAGCGCGACCGACCGGACGGTGACCTCCTCCTGGTCGGCGAGCAGCTCGGCGTAGCGGACCCGGACCTCCCGGTCCAGGTCCTTCTCGTCGAGCCGGGCCCTGGACCGGGCGGACCGCTCCCGCGCCCGAGCCGACGCCACCAGGGCGGTGTTCTCGCCGCCCGTGTAGAGCGGCTGACGCAGCACCACCTGGAGCCGATCCTCTCCGACGTCGATGCCATACGGGCGCCCGGGTCCGTAGCGCAGGGCGCCCTCGACGGCCACCTGGGGCCCGAGGCGGGCGCGCGCCTCCAGGACGCGCTCGGCGGCCCCCGCGGCCACGAGCGCCGAGACCGGGAGCCGCGCGTTCGCGGCGTGCGCCTCCGCAAGGGCGCGCTCCAGGGTGATCGGCTCCTGGCCGGCGGCGGAGCGCGCCAGGACCATGCCGGAGAGGAGCACGAGGAGCTTCGGCCAGGGCGCCAAGGCCCGCGCCGGCCTGGCAGGCCGGCTGGTCCACCCGATCATCGATGGGACCCTACGGGTTTCACGTGAACTGGACCGGCCAGCGCGGCCTCCAGGGCATCGACGCCTTCGAGCGCCTCGGCGGTGGCTGCCGCCAGGCGGGGCAGATCCCGGCCGGTGATGGACGCTTCGATCGCGTCGAGCTGCCGATCGAACGCGATCCGGGCAGGCGAGGCCGCCAGGGCCGGCAACCGGGTGAGGGCTCGCCAGACTCCCCTGGCTTCGGCCAGGGGGGGCGCGGCTCGATCGACGGCCCCCGCGTCGGCGGCGATCTGGACGTCACGCAACAGCAGGTCGAGTCGTTGCGGTCCAATCACCCGGAGCGGCAGGTAGGGGCCCAGCCGCTCGACGGCCCATGCGCACAGCCGGTTGGCCTCGATCCTGGTCCGGCTCACGTCGCCGCGCTCGACCGCGCGCCGCGCCTCCGCCAGCGTCGCCCGTGGCGCCTGGAGTTCCTTGGCCGGGAAGTCCGCCGCGAGCTGCGTCAGGGCGGTGTCCAGGCGCACCACCAGGCGGCTCGCCTCCACGTGATCGCGTGCGTCGTATAGGTCCTCGGCCAGCTCGGCGACGTTGGTCAGGGCCAGCGGGACCTGTCCCGCGAGCGTAAGGGCCACCAGTAGCGCCTTCATCAATGCCACCCTCCCGGGCCACGAAGGGCGGCCCGACACTCATGTAAGCCTGGCACCATGAGGAGTCCCTGAGAAGCGGATGAGAAATCGCTCATGCGCCGCCGGGCCGCGTCGGGCGTGCTAAGCGTGCAGCCATGGCGGTGCTGGTCGTCGAGGATGAGCGACGGGTTCGCTCCTTCATCGAGCGGGGGCTCGAGGAGGAGGGCTATGCCGTGAAGGGCTGCGCCGAGGGGCTCGCCGCGGACGAGGCGCTGGCGTCGGGCGGAATCGAGGCGGTCCTCCTCGACTGGATGCTGCCCGGCACGCCGGGGATCGAGCTGCTGCGCCGGTGGCGCGACCGGGACGAGGTCACCCCGGTGATCATGCTGACCGCCCGCGACGCCGTCGAGGACCGCGTGGCCGCGCTCAACGCCGGAGCCGACGACTACCTGGTGAAGCCCTTCGCCTTCGACGAGCTCGTCGCCCGCCTCCGCGCGGTGCTTCGCAGGGCCGGCGGGCGCGCCAGCCCCACGCTGGCCTTCGACGACCTGGTCCTCGACCCCGTAGCCCATCGGGTCACCCGCGGCGGCCGGCCCATCCGGCTGACGGCGCGCGAGTTCGCGCTGCTGCAGTTCCTGCTGGAGCATGCGGGGGAGGTGGTGACGCGCACCCGGATCGTCGAGGCGGTCTGGGAGCACGACTTCGACACCTTCTCCAACGTGGTCGAGGTCTACGTCCGCTACCTGCGGGTCAAGGTGGACCAGCCCTTCGGGAAACCGCTGATCCACACCATCCGCGGGGTTGGGTACCAGCTGGGGCTCCCGCCGTGACCTGGCTCCGGACCGTGAGGGCGCGCACCGCGGCCGCGTTCGCGGGGGCCGTGCTCGCCTCCATGCTGGTGTTCGCCGGCACCGCCGGCGCGGTGCTCTTCCTGGATGAGCGCCGGGAGGCCGCCGGCCGGCATGAAGCGGGTGTCTCCTCGCCGGCCGGGCTTGACGGCGAGGAATTCGGCCTGGTCGTCAAGGTGGCGGCGGCCATGCTGGTCGCCGCGCCGCTGACGGTGGCCGGCGCGGCCCTGCTAGGCCTCTGGCTCTCTGGACGGGCGCTCGAGCCGATGCGCGAAGCGGCCAGGCGGGCGGTGGCGGCCCGGGCCGGCTCGGGGGCGCTCGAGCTGCCGGTGCGCGGCCTCGGTGACGAGTGGGACGCGCTCGCCACCGTGACCAACGAGCTCCTCGCCGACCAGCGCCGCTCCGCGGAACGGGCCAGCGCCTTCGGCGCCAACGCCGCCCATGAGCTCCGCACGCCCCTCACGGCCATGCTCGGCGAGGTGCAGGTGGCCCTGCGGAGGGAGCGGACGCCCGAGGCGTACCGCGAGGTGCTCCGCAAGACTGAGGACGAGGTGCTTCGGCTCACCAGCCTCGTCGAGAGGCTCCTGACGCTGGCCCGCGCCGACGCCGGGAACCTGCATGCCGAGGCCACGCCCTTCGACCTGGCCGAGGCCGCCCGCCAGGCCGCCCAGCGGGCGCTCGCGGCCGCGCCCGAGCGCCATGCCCGGCTCACGGTCAGGGCCACCTCGGCGATGGCGCTGGGGGACCACGTCCTCACGGGCCGCGTGCTCGACAACCTCATCGACAACGCGTTGAAGCACGGCCGGGGCGCCGTCGAGGTCCTGGTGGAACCACGAGGAGCGACGGCTCGCGTCTCCGTGACGGACCAGGGCGGGGGCCTGCCCAGCGCGGTGCGCGCCCGGCTCTTCGAGCGGTTCAACCGGCAGCCAGGACCCGTCGAGGGCTTCGGCCTCGGCCTGGCGATCGCGCGCGCGCTGGCCGAGGCCGAGGGCGGCCGGCTGTCTCTCTCCGAGGGGGGAGACGCGGGAGCATGCTTCGTTCTGGAGTTGCCTGCCGCCGGATAGTCGCAGCTCGTTGGCGGGGCCCTGGTGGCGCTTTCGACCGCAGGGCTGCAAGGACCGGTCCAGGGCTCGCGGAGTCCAAGAGGATGCCGCTCGAGAGCCGGCGGTGACCGGGAGCCTCCCGGGCGTTAGGAGAGCTGGCGGGTCGGCGCGGCACGAAAGGCGGGCGCGAGCGTGGAGATATCCATCCAGGGGAAGCGGGCGCTGGTGACCGGGGCCAACTCCGGGATCGGCGCGAGCATCGCGACCGGCCTCGCGGCGGCCGGGGCCCGGGTCTGCGTCAACTACGTCGTCGCCCCAGAGGCGGCCGAGCTGGTCGTGGCGGGGATCCGCCAGGCTGGCGGGGAGGCCATGGCCCTCCAGGCCGACGTCTCGGACGCAGCCCAGGTCGGCCGCATGTTCGCGGCCGTCGACCAGGCCTGGGGCGGGATCGACGCCCTGGTGAACAACGCCGGCGTCGACGGCCCGCGAGCGCGGGCGTGGGAGGCCGAGCCGGAGGCCTGGGAGCGGGTGCTCCGCATCAACCTCGTGGGCGGGTTCCTCTGCGCGCGGGAGGCCTTGAAGCGCATGGTCGCGCAGCGCGGCGGGGTGATCCTCAACCTGACCTCCGTCCACGAGAAGATCGCGTGGAGCGGCTACAGCGCCTACACGGCGGCCAAGGCGGGCCTCTCGATGTTGACCAAGACCATGGCCCAGGAGGCCGCGCCCTTCGGCGTGCGCGTGCTCTCCCTGGCGCCCGGCGCCGTCCGGACGCCCATCAACCGCCCGGTCTGGAGCGACGCGGCGAGCCTGGCGGACCTGCTCACCAAGATCCCCCTGGGCCGGATGGGCGAGCCCGAGGAGATCGCCCGGGTGGCGACCTTCCTGGTCTCCGACGCGGCCTCCTACCTCACCGGCAGCACCGTCTACGTGGACGGCGCCATGACCGACTACCCCGACTTCGCCCACGGCGGATAGGAACCACCATGGATGAGCGCTCCGCGCCAGGCTGGCCTGGAATCCCCGCGCGCTGGACCTCGGCGAACAAGAGCGGCGTCGGCACCGCGCTCGACGGGAGCGCCATCTGGTTCACCGCCTCGCACGGGATCCTCAACGAGGTCTACGCGCCACGCATGGACCAGGCCGCGACGCGCGACCTGGGGCTGGTGGTTACGGCGCCAGGCGGCTTCTTCTCGGAAGAGAAGCGCCACGCCAGCCATGAGGTCACCAGCCCGACTCCGGGAGTTCCCGCTTACCGGCTCACCAACACCTGCACCCAGGGCCGGTACCGGATCGAGAAGGAGATCATCACCGACCCGGGGCGGCCCGTCGTCCTGCAGCGGATCCGCTTCACGCCGCTGCGGGGGCGGCTCGAGGACTACCGGGTCTTCGCCCTCCTGGCACCGCACCTCGACAACCACGGGGCGGGGAACACCGGCTTGGTGGGAGCGTACAAGGGGGTCCCGGCGCTGTTCGCGTCGCGCGGGGGTCACGCCCTGTGCCTCATGAGCAGCACCGGCTTCCGGGCGCGCTCCGCCGGCTTCGTCGGCACGTCGGACGGGTGGCAGGAGCTCATGCGCCACGGGGAACTCCGGGATCGCTTCGCCGGCGCCCAGGACGGCAACGTGGCGCTGACCGGGGAGCTGGAGACCAGCGGCGGGGAGCTGGTCCTCGCGCTCGGCTACGGCCGCAGCCTCGAGGAGGCGGCGCACCAGGCCCGGGCCGCGCTCGCCGAGGGCTTCGACGGGCAACTGGACGCCTACACCAGGCCCTGGAAGCGCTGGCAGGCGGGTCTCTGGCAGGCGCCCGAGCGGCCGCTGTTCGCCACCAGCGCCATGGTGGTGAAGGTCCATCAGTCGAAGCACGTTCCCGGAGCCATCCTGGCGAGCCTGGCGGTGCCGTGGGGCTTCTCCAAGGGCGACGGCGATCTCGGCGGGTACCACCTCGTCTGGCCCCGCGACATGGTCGAGGCGGCCGGGGGCCTGCTCGCGGCCGGAGCCAAGACGGAGGCTCGGGAGGCCCTCGTCTACCTCGAGGCGACCCAGGAGGACGACGGTCACTGGCCGCAGAACATGTGGACCGAGGGCCGTCCCTACTGGCGGGGCGTGCAGATGGACGAGACCGCCCTGCCAATCCTCCTCGTCGACCTGGCGCGACGCCATGGGGCGCTGCGGGAGCGGGACCTCTCGGCGCGTGGCTTCTGGCCCATGGTCAGGCGGGCGGCCTCGTACCTGGTGCGGAACGGCCCGGTCACCCAGCAGGATCGCTGGGAGGAGGACGGCGGGTACACGCCCTTCACCCTGGCGGCGGAGATCGCGGCGCTGCTCGCGGCCGCCGACCTGGCGGAGCTGGCCGGGGAGCCCGGGCTCGCCCCGTACCTGCGCGAGACCGCCGACGCCTGGAACGACCGGATCGAGCGCTGGCTCTACGTGCGAGGGACCGCCCTCGCCCGTCGAACCGGAGTGGACGGCTACTACGTTCGCATCGCGCCGGCGGACGTCGAGGACGGAGACCAGGCGGTGGCGCTCAAGAACCGCCCGCTCGACGAGGCCGTGGGCCGGTCGGACGCCATCGTCAGCACCGACGCGCTGGCCCTGGTCCGGTTCGGGCTGCGATCCGCGGACGATCCCCGGATGAGGAACACGGTCCGGGCCATCGACGCGCTGCTCCGGGTCGAGACGCCCGCCGGCCCGTCCTGGCATCGGTACAACGGCGACGGCTACGGCGAGCACGAGGATGGCCGCCCCTTCGACGGCACCGGCGTCGGCCGGGCCTGGCCCTTGCTCACGGGTGAGCGGGCTCTCCACGCCCTCGCCGGCGGAGACCGGGCGGAGGCCGCGCGGCTCCTCGCCACCATGGAGGCCCTCGCCGGGGACGGCGGTCTCCTGCCCGAGCAGACCTGGGACTCCGGAGACATCCCGGAGCGAGAACTCTTCCTTGGCCGTCCGGCGGGCTCGGCCATGCCACTGGTCTGGGCCCACGCCGAGCACCTCAAGCTGGTGCGCTCGCTGGCGGATGGCGCGGTCTTCGACACGCCGCCGCAGACCCTGGAACGTTACGTGAAGGGGAGCGCGCCGTCGAAGCACGTGCCTTGGCGTTTCAACCACAAGATCCGCGAGCTGCCGGCCGGCCGGACCCTTCGCCTGGAGACCCTGGCGGCGGCCGTCGTCCACTGGAGCGCGGATGGCTGGAGGACGGTCCGGGACCTGCCGACACGCGCCACCGGGCTCGGCGTGCACCTCGCGGACCTGCCCACGGAGGTGCTCGCCACGGGTTCCGTGGTCCAGTTCACCTTCTACTGGCCAGGCGACGGGAGCTGGGAGGGAGCCGACTTCTCGGTGAAGATCCCGTAGGCGTCGTGGCCGAAGTGGAACACCTTGGCCACGCGGATCTCGAGCGTGCGAGCCCATGGCAGGGCTCGCCGGAGGCCGACCGCCGCCAGCGTCCCGGCGAGCGGACCGACCAGGTAGATCCACCAGCCGCCCAGGTCGCCGCTGACGAGCCCAGGGCCGAGGGTCCGCGCCGGGTTCGTGCTGGTGCCGGAGAGCGGCGCCTCGACCCAGACCAGGAGCGCATAGAGGAACGGGAAGAGCGCGGGCGTGAAGCCCCGCAGGCGTCGATGGCCGAGGAAGAGGAAGAGGCCGGCGACGAGGCAGAAGGTGGCGCCGGCCTCGCCAAGCACCGCGGCCCACGGTCCGGCCGGGCCGGGGACGGTCGCCCCGTAGGCGACGCTCGCGCCCGTCGCCCCCCAGAGCCGCAGCGGCAAGGCGCCGAGCACGCCTCCGGCCAGCTGGGCGACCAGGTAACCGAGCGCCACGCCCGCGGCCATCCGGCCCTCGAGCCAGAAGGCCAGCGTCACCATCGGGTTGAGGTGCGCGCCGCTGACCTTCCCCACGTGGGACACCGCGATGAGCGCGCCCACGCCTCCGAAGCAGAAGCCGGTGACGGCCCTGCGGGCCGGGGCGTCCGGCAAGAGGGCCGGGACGGGGCTCGACGAACCGAAGGCCAGGATCACCAGGGAGCAGCCGACGCCGACGAGGATGGCCGTCCCCACGAGCTCCCACCACCAGAGCGGCCAGGCTCTCATCGCCGAGCCCGCGGGGCCTCCGGAGGCTGGGCCGGCATCGGCGGCACGTGGCATGAGGGCCATTCTCGTCGAAGTCGTGACGCCGCGTCAGGCGGGACTCGTGCCCGTCCTCCAGGCACGCGCCCCTCCCAGGACGCGGGCGCGACGCATGCCAGGGTCGCGTCCCTGAACGGGTCGCGAACGCTCGCGAACACCGGCGCCGGTGCAGGCTCTCCTCCGGATCCCAGGCAGTTCGGCAGGTTGCATGGACCGGGCCGCGGCACGGCGGCTGTATACAGATCCTGGGCCCGCACCCACCAGGGAGGCACGGCCACCCAGCTGACCGGCGCTCGACATGCAGGACTTGCCGGGCCTCGCAGGCGTTCCGGAGTCCTCGTGAAGACGCCCGCGCAAGAAAAGGCCACCGTCCGCTTCGAGATCGCGCCCCGGACCTTCGCCTGGATCCTGGCGATGCTCGCGGGCCTCTGGCTGCTCAGCCAGCTCTGGGTGATCGTGCTGCTGGTGGTGGTGGCCCTGATCTTCGCGGGAACCTTCAATCCCATGGTCGAGTGGATGGGGGAGCACGGGCTCAAGCGCACCCCGGCGCTGGTCCTGCTCTTCCTCGGGTCGGTCGTGGCCGCCTCCCTGCTCCTCTTCCTGACCGTGCCACCGCTGCTCGAGCAGCTCGCCAGGATCGCGCGCGGCGCGCCGGCCGCGCGCGAGGAGCTGATCGCGCTGCTCGAGAAGCGGAGCTTCACGCTGCCGCTCGCCCAAGCCGTGCGGAACGCCGGGCTGGAGCAGACCTTCGACCGGGTCCAGACCTACCTGCTCGGTTACTCGTCCCAGGCCGTGCTGGTGGTCGGCTACTTCGTGTCCACGGTGGTCCTCTCCTTCTACTTCCTCGCGGACGGCAAGCGCACCCAGGGGGCACTCTACGCCGTGGTGCCGCGCGGCTACCACATGAGGCTGGCGCGGATCATCCACAACATGGAGACGATCGTCGGCGGCTACATGCGCGGCCAGATCATCACCTCGGTGGCTATCGGGGCGTTCACCTTCCTGCTCCTGCTCGTCTGCCAGGTCCCCAACGCCTTGTCCCTCGCCCTGTTCGCGGCGCTGACCGACGTGATCCCCTTCGTCGGGGGATTGCTGGCCGCCGCCCCCGCCGTCCTCTCCGCGCTCGACCGCGGCGTGCCGCTGGCGGCCGTGGTGGCGGTCTCCATGTTCCTCTACATGGAGTTCGAGAGCCGGGTCCTGGTTCCCAAGGTCTACGGGCACGTGCTGCGGCTCTCGCCCTCCGCGGTCGTCCTGGCGCTGCTGGCCGGCGGCATCCTGCTGGGCGTGATGGGGGCGCTGCTGGCCCTGCCCATCGCGGCGGGCCTGCAGATGATCCTGGAGGAGCTGCGTGTGGAGATGCCCGGCGACGACAGCGACGATCGCACGGCGCGCGCCCGGAACGCCAAGACCGAGGCCACCTACGAGCGGATGAGCGCGGGGGCGACCGCCCCGGAGGCGGGGCTGATCGCCAGGGACCTGGCCCACGACCTCCGGGACGCCGACGCCGAGCAAGCGGCCCGGGATGCGAAGGCGGCGGAGAAGGGAACGACCCCATGAGCGATCCACCACGCCCCCTTCCCGCCGGTGCCGGGCCCGCCGCCGAGGCCCTCTCCGAGGTCCGGCGCGAGGAGGCGCTGCTGAAGACCGGGGCCCTGCAGAACGCCATCCTGACCAGCGCCAACTTCTCCATCATCGCCACCGACGAGAAGGGGGTCATCCAGCTCTTCAACATCGGCGCCGAGTCGATGCTGGGCTATGCGGCCGTCGAGGTGGTCAACAAGATCACGCCGGCCGACATCCATGACCCGCAGGAGGTGATCGAGCGCGCCCGGGCCCTGAGCCTGGAGCTGGCGACCACCATCGCGCCCGGCTTCGAGGCCCTGGCGTTCAAGGCCTCGCGCGGCATCGAGGACAAGTACGAGCTGACCTACATCCGCAAGGACGGGACCCGCTTCCCGGCCATCGTCTCGGTCACCGCGCTCCGCGACGCCGAGGCCCGCATCATCGGCTACCTGCTGATCGGCACCGACAACTCGGCGCGCAAGCAGGTCGAGGAGAAGCTGCGCTGGACCGAGGAGGGGTTCCGTCTCATGGTCGAGAGCGTGACCGACGCCGCCATCGTCATGCTCGACTCGGCGGGCTGCGTGGTGAGCTGGAACACCGGGGCGGAGCGGATCAAGGGCTACCGGGCGGAGGAGATCGTCGGCCAGCACTTCTCCCGCTTCTACCCTCCCCAGGACATCGAGCACGGCGTGCCGCAGCGCGACCTGGACGCGGCGGCCGAGGGACGGCTCGAGGTCGAGGGCTGGCGCGTCCGCAAGGACGGCACCACCTTCTGGGCCAACGTGGTCTTCACCGCCATCCGGGATGCGGCCGGAAACGCCCGCGGCTTCGCCAAGCTGACCCGCGACCTGACCGAGCGCCGCCAGGTCGAGGAGACCCTGACCAGGGCCAAGGGGGCGGCGGAGAAGGCCAACCTCGCCAAGTCGGACTTCCTCTCCAGCATGAGCCACGAGCTCCGCTCCCCGCTCAACGCCATCCTCGGGTTCGCCCAGTTGATGGAGTCGGACGCCGCGACGGTCTCGGCCTCGCAGAAGGGGGCCATCGTCGAGATCCTCCGTGCCGGCTGGTACCTCCTCGAGCTGATCAACGAGATCCTCGACCTGGCCCAGATCGAGTCCGGGAAGATGTCGCTGTCCAGGGAGCCGACCTCGCTGGCCGAGGTGATGCTCGAGTGCCAGGCCATGATCGAGCCCCAGGCCCAGCCTGGCGGCATCCGCATGACCTTCCCGGTGTTCGAGGTCCCGATCTTCGTCCTCGCCGATCGCACCCGGCTGAAGCAGGTCCTCATCAACCTCCTCTCCAACGCGGTCAAGTACAACCAGCCCGCGGGGGAGGTGGTGGTGACCTGCGCCGAGAGCGCCCCGGACCGGGTTCGCATCAAGGTGAAGGACACCGGCGCCGGGCTGAGCCCGGAGAAGCTGGAGCAGCTCTTCCAGCCGTTCAACCGGCTCGGACAGGGGCGCGGCTCGGTGCAGGGCACGGGCATCGGCCTGGTGATGAGCAAGCGGCTGGTCGAGCTGATGGGTGGCGTCATCGGCGTGGAGAGCACCGTGGGGGTCGGCAGCGTGTTCTGGTTCGAGCTGGGCCGGGTGGCCGCGCCACGGCTCGAGGCGGGCCCGGCCCAGGCGGCGGGCCCGGCCCAGGCCCCGGCTCCACACGGCGGGCCCCTGCGCACCCTGCTCTACGTCGAGGACAACCCGGCCAACCTGAAGCTGGTCGAACAGCTAATCGCGCGCCGCCCCACCATGCGCCTCCTGAGCGCGCTCGACGGGAACATGGGCATCCAGCTGGCTCGCGCCAACCAGCCGGAGGTGATCCTGATGGACATAAACCTGCCCGGCATCAGCGGCCTCGAGGCCCTCAAGATCCTCCGGGAGGACCCGGCCACCACGCACATCCCCGTGCTCGCCCTGAGCGCCAACGCGATGGCACGGGACATCGAGAAGGGGCTCGAGGCCGGGTTCTTCTCCTACCTCACCAAGCCCATCAAGGTCGCCGAGTTCATGGAGGCCCTCGACACGGCGCTCGAGTTCGCCAGCACCCACGCCGGCTCGGGCGCCGGTGACGGGACCAGGCCGTGATCGATCCAGCCGAGATCCTCAAGGCCAGGATCCTGGTCGTGGACGACCAGGCCGCCAACGTCCTCCTGCTGGAGGGCATGCTGAAGGGCGCGGGCTACGTCGCGGTGACCTCGACCCGCGACCCGCGCGCGGTCTGCGAGCTTCACCGCGCCAGCCACTTCGACCTGATCCTGCTCGACCTGCAGATGCCCGGCCTGGACGGCTTCGAGGTGATGGAGGCCCTCAAGGAGGTCGAGAAGGACGGGTACCTCTCGGTCCTGGTGGTCACCGCCCAGCCGGGCCACAAGCTGCGTGCGCTGCAGGCCGGCGCCAAGGACTTCGTGAGCAAGCCGTTCGACCTCGCCGAGGTGCTCACGCGCGTCCACAACATGCTGGAGGTCCGGCTCTTCGCCAGGGCGCTCGAGCGGACGGTGAAGGACCTGGAGGCCAGCCGCGAGCTGATCCGCGCCAAGAACGTCGAGCTCAAGAAGCTCTTCGACCAGGTGGTGGCCGAGCGCAAGGTGTCGGAGCGGCTGGCGCTCAACGTCCCGCCCGACTCGATCGCCGCGCGCTTGAAGGCGCGCCCGGACGTGACGGCGGACAGCTTCGCCGACGTCACGGTGCTGGTCGCCGACGTGGTGGGGTTCGCCGAGCTGACGCCGGCGGTGAGCGCCGAACGGCTGGCGCTGATGATCGACGAGGTCTTCGCCGTCTTCGACGACCTGGCCGGCCAGCGCGGCCTCAAGAAGGTCAAGACGCTGGGGAACTCCTACATGGCCGCCTCCGGCGTGCCGGAGCCCGCGGCCGATCACCCGGCGCGGGCGGCGCACCTGTCGCTCGACATGCTCCAGGCGATGGAGCGCCTCGACGAGCGCGTCAGCGCCAAGCTGCAGGTGCGCATCGGCATCGCCACCGGCCCGGTGGTGGCCGGCGTCATCGGCAGGCACCAGTACCTCTTCGACGTGTGGGGTGACGCCGCCAACACCGCCAGCCGGATGGAGTCGCACGGCGTGGCCGGGCGCGTGCAGGTGGCGGAGAGCACGCGGCTGCGGCTGGGCGAGCCGTTCCAGCTCGAGGAGCGTGGCGTCATCGAGCTCGAGGGCCCGGGCGAGCTGAAGACCTGGTTCCTGACCGGGCGGGGCCAGGCGGCCGCGCCGGCGTGACCGGGGAGGGCTGGTCAGCCCGCGGTGGAGCGACCGTCGGCTCCGCGCCGCACGCCGATCATCCCGAAGCTCTTGAGCCTGCGATACAGCGTGGCCGAGCCGATCTTGAGTTGCTGGGCGGTGAGCGTCTGGTTCCCGCCGTTGGCCTCCAGGGCCGCCAGGATGTAGTCCTTCTCGACCTCCTCGAGCGGGCGGACCGTCCCCTGGATGGCCACGGGCCTGGGGATGGCCTGTCGGATCTCGTCGGCCAGGTCGTCGAGCTCGACGCGACTTCCCCGGGCCAGCGCGACGGCGCGCTCCATGGCGTTCTCGAGCTCCCGCACGTTGCCGGGCCACTCGTAGCGCAGGAGCTGGACGGCGGCGCCGGGGGAGAGGCCCGAGAGCTTGCGCTTCATCCGCAGGGCGGCCTCCGCCAGCAGCACCCGGGCCAGCGGCAGGACGTCGTCCCGGCGCTCGCGCAGCGGGGGCACGTGCAGCTCCACCACCTTGAGCCGGTAGTAGAGGTCCTGCCGGAAGGTGCCGCCCTCGACCCCCTGGGCGAGGTCGCGGTTGGTGGCGGTCACGATACGCACGTCTACCCGGCGGCTCTTGTTCTCGCCGACGCGGCGGATCTCGCGCTCCTGGAGCGCGCGCAGGAGCTTGACCTGCATCCCCGGCGAGACCTCGCCGACCTCGTCGAGCAGCAACGTGCCGCTGTTGGCCGCCTCGAACAGACCGGGCCGGTCCTGGGTCGCGCCGGTGAAGGCGCCACGGGCGTGCCCGAAGAGCTCGCTCTCGAGGAGGGTCTCGGTGATGGCGCCGCAGTTGACCGCGATGAAGGGCCCGGCCGCGCGCGTGGACTGCTCGTGGACCAGCCGCGCGATCCGCTCCTTGCCCGAGCCGCTCTCGCCGGTGATGAGGACGGTGGAGTCCACCTGGGCCACGCGGCGCGCCAGGTCCACCAGCTGCCGCATGGGCGCGCTCCTGGAGACGATCCCCAGCGGCTCCTCGACGTCGGGGGCCACCCGCACCAGCGCGCGGCGGCGCTCGCTCAGCTTCCGCTCGGCCGCCTTCAGCGTCTCGGTGACCCGGTGGAGCGAGACGTCGAGGCAGGCCTTGAGCCGGGTCGGCTCGAAGAAGCGCAGCTCCTCGGCGTGCTCGTCACCCCACTCCTCGCGGGTCCGCCCGATGAAGTGGCACGCCGCGTCGCCCTTGCCCAGGCAGCGGTCCTCCAGGACGTAGACCTCCTTGCCGGCGCTCCGGCTGAAGTAGCCGCTCTTGAGGCCGCAGATGGTCCAGCAGACCGGCACGTCGGTGCGGCCGAAGTGGAGGAGGTGCTGCTCCGCCTCGTAGGAGGCGAGGAGCGTGGCGCCCTCCTTGGAGAGCGCGCCATTGCTGCCCGGCTCGACGCGGAAGAGGCCTTCGAGGGTGTTGATGCGGGTGCCGGCGCGGAGCCAGTCCTCGTCGGTGTCCCACTTGAACTCGGACTGCAGGGCCTCGGCCATGCGCCAGCCGTTGGCGAAGCCGAACTGGGTGAGCACGGTGCGCGCGGCCGTCAGGCCGAAGTTCTCCGCCAGGTACTTGCGGAGCAGCCCCATCGCCACCGCGTCGACGAGGAGCGCGCGCTGCCCGGCGAAGCGGATAATGCCTCCGTCCGGGTCGAGCTCGAGGAGCTCCTTGTGGTCCAGATCGTCGGCGCGCATCGATCCTGCCTCTCCTTCGAATTGAAGGAGAGGGTACGTCATTTTGACTGCCGCCGCCACGCCCGCCGGCCCCTCGGTCACGTAAGTGACCGGAGTTGCCAAGGTCTGCTCGGTGGCCCGGCGGATGCTTCGTGAGGGGTTCAGGGCACCCCGCTACCGGCGGACCGTGCTTCCCAGGAATCGCACGCAGTCAACGCCAGGAGTTCCAGTGAAATCGATATCGAAGCTGTCCAGGGTCGGAGCCGCACTCGTGCTCCTCTCGCTCGCCGCCTGCGGGAGCTCCACGGACGGGGGCTTGAACCCGCCGGTCGCGCCGACGGTCCTGTCCACCACGCCCGTGAGCGGTTCCGCCAATGTCCTCGTCAACGCGCCCATCAGCGCCACCTTCGGCGAGGCGATGGACCCGGCCACCATCACCGCCATCACCTTCACGCTGACCTCCGGGACGCCCGCGATCGCCGTCCCGGGCACCGTGACCTACTCCGGCTCGGTGGCGGTGTTCCACCCGACCGCGCCGCTCGCCAACTCCAAGACCTTCACCGCGACCATCACCACCGGCGCCAGGAACATGGCAGGCACGGCGCTGGCGACCAACCACAGCTGGACCTTCACGACGGTGGCGGCGGTTCCGCCGGTGGCGCCGACCATCGCCTCCACCACCCCCGCCAGCGGCGAGACCAATGTGCTCGTCAACGGGGTGGTCAGCGTCACCTTCAGCGAGCCGATGGATCCGACCACGATGACCACGTCCACCTTCGTGCTGACCTCCGGAGCGGCGGTGGTACCGGTCGCCGGCACGGTGACCTGCACCAGCTCGACCGCGGTCTTCTCGCAGGCCCTTCCCCTCGCCGCTGACACCACCTACACCGCGACCGTCACCACCGGGTCCAGGAGCATGATGGGCGGCGCGCTCGCGGCCAGGCACACCTGGAGCTTCAGCACCGGGAGCGCCGTGGTGCCCCTCGTCCCGCCGGCGGTGGTCTCCAACCTCCCCCTCGACGGCGCCGGCAACGTCCTCGTCAACGGGGTCGTCAGCGTCACCTTCAGCCAGGCGATGGACCCGACCACGCTCGACAGCGCCACCTTCACGCTGACCTCCGGTACGCCGGCGGTCGCGGTCGCGGGCATGGTGACCTACGCCAACTCGAAGGCCGAGTTCATGCCGTCCGCCCACCTCGCCCCCAGCACCCTCTACACCGCGACCATCACCGTCGGGGCGTCGAACGTGGTCGGCATGCCCCTGGCGGCGAGCTACACCTGGAGCTTCACCACCGGGAGCGCGATGCCGATGGGCAACCCCGTGAACCTGGGGATGGCCGGCGGCTTCGTGATCCTGGCCAAGACCGGGATCTCCACGGTGCCGACCTCGGCCATCACCGGTAACCTCGGCCTCAGCCCGGCGGCCGCCAGCTACATCACCGGCTTCTCGCTGACCGCGGATGCCACCAACGTCTTCTCGACCTCGCCGCAGGTGACCGGGAAGGTCTACGCCTCCGACTACGCGCCTCCCACGCCTTCCAACCTGACCACCGCGGTCGGCGACATGGAGCTCGCCTTCACCGACGCCGCGGGGCGCGCCCCGGATGTCACCGAGCTGGGCGCCGGGAACATCGGCGGCATGGTCCTTCCCGCGGGCGTCTACAAGTGGGGCACCGGCCTCCTCGTCCCGACCGACGTCACGCTCAATGGCTCGGCCACGGACGTCTGGATCTTCCAGATCGCCCAGGGGCTCACCCTGAGCAGCGGCGTGAAGGTCCTGCTGGCCGGTGGCGCGCTGCCGAAGAACGTCTTCTGGCAGGTCGCGGGCCTGGTGGACCTCGGCACCACGGCGCACGGCGAGGGGGTCATCCTGTCTCAGACGGCGATCACCCTGCGCACCGGCGCGACGGTCAACGGCCGGCTCCTGGCGCAGACGGCGGTCAGCATCGACGGCAGCACGGTCGTCGAGCCGGCGCCGTAAGCGGGTCCCGAGGGCGCTCCGGCCATTCGCATGGCGCCGGGGCGCCCGTTCGGACGGGGCGGACCAGCCTGACCTGGACGGCTCGGCGATTCCGGGCCGGACGTGGCCTTCAGGAAGCCTTTGAGGTGGGGCTCCGCCACGCCGGCCGGGCCGGCGCCGGAGGGGCCGCGGCGGCGGGTCCCGTCGCCGCGGGCGACGTTCCCTGCTGGCGCGCTCCAGTCCTGGCGGGCGGGTCGTTGGCCAGGCCTATGACGATGCCGGCGTGGCGCTGGACGGCCTCGTACAGCTCGTTCGGCCCGATGGGCTTGAGGAGGACGGCGCGGACCCCCGCCTCCCGGCACTGGCGCAGCGAGTCCTTGTCGCGGGTGCTGGTGAGGATGATGACCGGGGTCTCCCGGAGCGTCGGGTCGGCGGCGAGCCCGCGGCACAACCCCGGGCCGTCGAGTCGCGGCATGCGCAGGTCGCACAGGACCAGGTCGGGCCGCTCCACCCGGGCGATGGTCAGCGCCTCGACGCCGTCCCGGACGTCGAGCACCCGCACGTCCTTGTCGATGAGGTAGACCTTGATCAGCTCCAGGGTCACCTTGCTGTCGCTCGCCAGAAGGATGGTCTTCATGTGGCCTCCCAGGTGCCGGACGGGCCGGTTGGGTTCGCGATGACGCCGGCCAGCTCACGGGGGCTCGGTCACGGAGGCTGACGATCCTGGCGGCCGGATGTGACCGGACGCGCCACCACCGTCGCGGGATGGCCGGCCCACGACGGCACCGAGGCCGGTCCGCGGCGTGCCGCGGCGCGTCAACCAGCTCTCTTCAGGCCAGGGCCGACACGGCCACGAAGAGATCGACCGCGTCGGGCCGCTCCAGCGGCAGGGCCACGCGGCGATTGGGGCCGAGGACCGCCAGGCGCCGGTCTCCGGCCAGCCAGTAGGCCCGTTGCGTGCCCGAAAGCTCCGTGCGATCGCGGACGCGAACCACCCGGACCGCCTCGAAGCCGGGGTCGAGCGCCAGCCCCCGGCAGCGGAACTCGGCCTGGTCCGAGTCCGGCCCGGCGCCGATCACCAGGACGATGACGGTGTCCTTCTCGGCCAGGGCGGTGGCCAGCCCCGCTGGGACCGCCGGCTCCGCCGGTTGCCACGCCCGCGCCATCGGCTGCCACGCCTGCGCCGTCATCATGCTTGCCTCCGTGTCTCGTTCACCACCCGCGGGGCGGGGCGCCGCACTGGCGCGCTGCCCCGTGCCTCGACCGCCGCCTCGACCAGCGCCTCGGCCACGGCCCGGGTGATGGGCTGGCCGGTCCGGTCCTCGAGGAAGAGCCACTGGCCGGCCGGGTTGGCCTCCAGGAAGAGGTGCTGCCCCTCGTCGGTCCTGCGGAAGTCGAGGGCGGCGTAGCGCAGGCCGAGGTTGAGCAGCAGCGACCGGATGCCGCTGGCGACCTCCGCCGGCAGCTCGCAGGGCGCCACTCGCGCCTGGGCGTAGGCGGGGCGGAAGTCCCGCGGCGAGCTGGTGTCACGGACGTCGATGGCAGTCGCGAAGAGCCGGCCGCCGGCCGCGGTGACGCGGACGTCGGTGCCCGGCACGTAGGCCTGGAGGATGGCCGGGGCGAGCCGCAGGTCGTCGAGCCGGTCCCGGTCGCCCTCGGTCACCAGGCGGGTCGGCCGCCAGCTCTCCTCGGTGGGCCGGAGCGGCTTCTGGATCACCGGGCGATCGCCCAGCTCCTCCAGGAAGGCCCGAGCCTCGTCCGGCGCGCAGGTGACGAGCGTGGGCGGCACCGCCAGCCCGGCCACCGCGGCCGCCGCCAGCTGGGTCGGCTTGTGGCCGGCCCGCTCGTCGCGCCAGGGGTCGTTCATCCAGCTGGCGCGGAGCGAGCCCCAGACGCCGGAGAGCCCGGCGTGGACCTGGGCGGTGGCGTAGGCGGTGAACGGCGGGGAGAGCGCCTCGTCCACCACGTAGGGGCGAGGGCGGCGCCACCAGACCGCCTCGATCTCGGCGGCGTCGAGCCGGGAGCCGCCCACGCTGGTGAAGCTGGCGCCGTTCACGCTCCGGCCGGCCGAGAAGCTGAACTGCACCTGCCGCGGCAGGGTGGCGAGATCGAGCAGCTCGCAGCGCCAGCCCTGGCGCACCACCGCCTCCATGACCGGGGCGGTGTGCGCGTCCTCCGGGTGGCTGACGACCAGGATCATGGCTGGGCCCCTCCGGGCGCGGTGGACCGTCCGGCCGCGAGGGCGGCCGGCGGAGACCGCCAGCTGGAGCCGGCCACCTTCACATCCGGTCCTGCGGGCCGGCCATCGGCAGGTCGCAACCCCAGGGCTGGACGCCGCCGAGATCGTCGGGCGCGCCGTTGCCCGGGTTGCCCTGCGGGGCCTGGACGGTCTGGGGGTAGATGCTGCCCGGTGCCGTGAAGATCGACCAGGGGTAGATGTCGCTGGTGTTGTCCGTGCCTCGGCTCGCCATGGTGGTCGTCCTTTGAGGTGGTGGCTTGCGCCGCGTGAGCCGGAAGCGGGGGGTT
Organism: Myxococcales bacterium; assembly: GCA_021806645.1. GTDB lineage: Bacteria > Myxococcota > Myxococcia > Myxococcales > Anaeromyxobacteraceae > JADKCZ01. Next base: position 32,635 of record JAJZQX010000024.1, read on the forward strand.
CCTCCCGGCAGCGAGATGGACGATCCAGCGCCCGCGATGTGACTTGGCGCGGAGGAACCCGGCGCGCCGCGCGCCATCCGGGGTCGCCTAAGGCTTCGGCTTCGCGGCCGGCGCGGGGGCCGCGCCGCGGCTGCCGAGCCGGTCGCGCAGGGCGCGCGCCTCGGTGAGGAGGCGCAGGTCCGGATCGGCGCGACGCAGCACGACGAGCAGCCGCTCGGCGCCGGCCCGCGCCGCGTCGGGCTGGCCGAGCCGCTCCCGCGCCCGCGCTTCCAGCAGCAGCGAGCGGGACCAGGCCCAGCCGCGCCAGACCCCGCGTGGCCACATCCGGTGGAACCGCTCCACCGCCGCCACCACCTCGGAGGGCTCGCCCCCGCCGGCGGTCAGCTCGGCGATGAGGTAGGCCGGCGCGATGGCCACGTTGGGCCAGGGGTCGCGCTGCTCCAGCAGGGCGAGCGAGGCGGCGGCGGCGGCCCGCTCCCCCCGGCGCCAGGCCACCAGGGCCGCCACCTCCTGCGCCTCGGTCGAGGCCGGGTCGAGCGCGGCGGCCAGCCGCTGGGCCAGGGCCGGATCGCCGACCAGCGCCAGCAGCACCAGCGCGTCGCCGGAGGCCTCGGGCTGCAGCTTGACCACCGCGGTGGCCGCATCCCCGAGCAGCCCGGCCTCGCCGGTCCCGGCGGCGAGCAGGCCACGGACGCGGGGCAGATCGCCTGGGCGCATTCCATCGACGGCGCCCGGCAGGCTCCGCAAGAGCCGCCAGGCCTCGGCGAAGCGCCCCTGCGCCCCCAGGATGTCGAGGAGCCGGAACCGGTTCGCCAGCTCGCGCGGGCTCATGGCGATGGCCTGGCGGGTGAGCCGCTCGGCCTCGTCGAAGGCGCCGGCGGCGACCAGTGCGGCGGTCAGGTCGTTGCGCGCCGCCGGGGTGGCCTCGGCGGCGGCGAGCTGCCGGGCCAGGGCGACGGCCGCGGGCGGATCGCCGAGCCAGACCAGCGCCCGGATGGCGAGCCGGCGGGCGGCCGGCGTGGCCGACGGGGCGCCGAGGCGCGCCGCCAGCTCGCGCAGCTCCCCCATGCGGCCGGTGATGGCGAGGCACTGGGCCAGGTGGTCGAGCGGCCACTCGGCGTCCGGCTCGAGCCCCAGCACCGCCTGGAAGTAGGGGGTGGCGCCGGCCC
>JAJZQX010000025.1 GCA_021806645.1 Myxococcales bacterium
GCCCAGGGCGGTGACCAGGGACTACATGGAGGAGCTGGACCGCGAGGTGAGGGTCCGCGAGGCCAAGGAGGCCGCCGCCGCGGCCAGGGCGGCCGGGAAGAAGTGACCCCCGGATTCACCAGCGCCGCGACGCGGCTCGGGGCCATGGCGCTGCTCGGCCTCGCCGGGTGCACCTACTACGAGGTGCCGCGCTTCGACTCCGACCAGGTGCTGGGCGGCGTCACCGTCCCGGCCGCCACGCTCGACCGCGGCGCCGCCGCCTTCATGCGTTCCTGCCGGCCGTGCCACGGCGCGCTCGGCGACGGACGGGGGCCGCAGGCGGTCGGCATGGACCCGCCGCCGCGCGACCTGCGGCTCGGGATCGTCTCCTTCGCCTCGGTCCCGGCCGGCAGCCTCTGGCGCGACGAGGACGTGGTCCGGATCGTCCGCGCCGGCCTGGCCGGCACCGGCATGCGCGCCTGGAAGGACATCCCCGACGACGACCTCTCCGCCATCGTCCAGTTCCTCAAGACCCTGTCCCCGCGCTTCCGGGACGAGCGGCCCGGCGAGCCGATCGCCAGCTCGCCGGACCCCTGGGCGGGCCGGGCGGCCGACGGCGCGGCCCGCGGCCGGGTGGTCTACCACGGCCTGGCCCGCTGCCAGAGCTGCCACCCGGCCTACGCCACGCCGGCCGAGATCCAGGCCTTCGCCCGCGACGCCGGGGTGGTGATCGAGCCGCGGCCGAACCCGGGCCTTCCCCTCGACATCCGCAGCGACTTCGGCCGCGCGCTGCGGTCCACCGACTTCCGGGCCGGGCCGCTTCGCGCCGTCCGCCCCGCCAGCCGGACCGAGGATCTCTACCGGTCCATCGCCGCCGGCCTGGGCGGCACCGCCATGCCGACCTGGAAGGGGGCGCTCGACGAGGCCGATCTCTGGGCCCTGGTCCACTACGTGGACGCGCTCTCGCGCACCGGAGACGCCGGGCCGGCGCGGTGACCGGCCGGCCCGGGCGGAGGACTACTTCCTCGCCGCGGCGACGATGGCACCGTGCTCTACGCCATCCACCCGGTGGCCGGCCGCACGCCCGGCCACATGAACGTGCTGCTGGCCGAGGCCGACATCCCCTACGACCGGCTCAAGGAGATGGTGGAGATCAAGCAGGCCTGGAGCACATCCCGTAACCCCCGGCCGGACCCACCGATGGGACGATGACGCCCGCCCGGCGGCCCGCAGCATGACTTGCCTGCCCGGCCCTGCTAGCCTCGCTGCGCGAACGGCAGGGAGGGCGCGAGTGACCAGGCGGCCGCCTCCACCCGATGGCTCCAGCCTGGTTGAACCCGGGCAGGTCACCGCCCTGCTCGCCGCGCTCGCCGCCGCACCCGCCGGCCGGGAGGGATCCTGGCGCGAGGAGCCCCTCCCCGGCGACCAGGTCGATCGCTTCCGGCTGCTCCGTCGCATCGGGAAGGGCGGCTTCGGGGTGGTGTTCGAGGCGCGCGACGAGGTGCTGGGACGGCTCGTTGCCCTCAAGCTGGTGCGATCCGTCCACCGCGTGACGCCCGCCTCGGAGCGGCTCTTCATGGAGGCCGAGGCGGCGGCCCGGCTCTCCCACCCCAACATCGTGACCCTCTTCGACGTCGGGCGCTGTGACCGGGGTCCGTACCTGGTCCTCGAGCTGCTGCGAGGTGAGTCGCTGGCGGCCCGCCTGGATCGCGGATCGGTCCAACTCCCGGAGGCGGTCCGGATCGGCTGCGAGGTCGCCAAGGCCCTGGCCCACGCGCACCGGCACGCGGTGGTCCACCGCGATCTGAAGCCGGGCAACGTCTTCCTCGGCGAGGACGGCCAGGTGAAGGTGCTCGACTTCGGTATGGCCCACGCCTTCGGCCTCCCCCGGGTCGACGGCGGCACGCCGGCCTACATGGCGCCCGAGCAGCGCTCGGGGGCGCCCGAGGACGAGCGGACCGACGTCTACGCGCTCGGCGTCACGCTCTACCAGTTGCTCACCGGCAAGCTGCCGCACGGAGACGACGGCCGCCAGCACGCCCGCCTCCCCACGGCGCGGCTCGCCATTCCCGAGGCACCGGCCCTCTCGGACCTGGTGCACCGGATGCTGGAGCGCGACCCGGTACGGCGGCCGCGCGATGGCGCCGAGGCGGTCGATGCGCTCGAGGGCGTGTCCAGCTCGCTCAAGGTGGCGCCGGTCCGCCCGGCACGGCCGGTGAAGCGCCGGCGCCGCTGGCCGGTGGCGGTGGCGGTGGCCTGCGCCGGGATCGCGGCCACGTTGGTCATGCACCGGGTGTGGCCCACCACGCCGCCCGCCGCGACCGGCCGCCTGGTGCTGGCCGTGGCCGACATCGCCAACGAGACCGGCGAGAAGGAGCTGGAACTCTCCGGGCTGCTCCGCATCGTCCTCGAGCAGTCCACCTACCTCGAGGTCCTGCCCCGTGGGCGGCTGGTGGACGCGCTGCCGAAGACCCAGGCGGAGGGGCTGGTGCACCTCGACGAGACGGTGGCCCTGGCGGCGGCCCGCGCCGTTCACGCCCGGTTCGTGCTGGTGGCGCGACTCATGAAGCTGGGGGAGACCTACCTGATGGAGGTCCGGGCCATCGAGCAGGCCTCGGGACTGAGCCACTTCTCTTTCAAGGAGCAGGTCCTCGGGAAGGACCTGCTGTCCGGACTGGTCGACCGGGTCGGTGAGCGGGCGCGACTGCTGTTCGGCGAGGATCCGGCTGCCATTCGCACCAGCACCATTCCGGCAGGCATGGTGACCGCCAGCCTGTCGGCCTGGCAAGCCTACTCGGGCGGCATGGCCTGCCTTGAGCGGGGCTACTTCGCCGGCTCGTTCGGCGCGTGCCTGGTCGATCTGGAGAGGGCGGTGGGCATCGATTCCGGCTTCGGCCTGGCCTACCTCCAACTGGCGGTGCTCAGGTTCCTCGAAGGAGAGCCACTGGCCCTCCAGAAGGCGGCGCTTGGGAAGGCACGAGCCAACTTAGACCGGGTCCCGCCACACAATCGCCAGCGACTCGAGGGCCAGGTGGCCCTGCTGGACGGAAACGAGGTCAAGGCGAAGCAGCTCTTCCGCGCCTCGGCCGAGGCCTCTCCGGACGACAAGTTCGCCTGGTGGCTGGCTGCCGAGATCCCCTTCCACCGCGATGAGTACGCAGAGGCGCTACCCCTCTTCCGGCGCATCCACGAGCTCGACCCGACCTGGCTCGACGCCACGCAACACCTGACCTTCGCACTTGGCGTCACTGGCGACCTGGATGGCGTGCGCGCGCTGGTCAGCGAGCTGGACACCCCTGGCCAAGGGGCCAGGGCCCAGGCAGCCACCTGCTACGCGCGGCTCTGGATCGACCCGTCCAACGCCGTGACCACATGCCAGCGCGCGCGGCGGGTTGAGGCCAGCGAGACGACCGACGGCTTCCTCGCCATCGCCCTCCTGAACGCCGACCGTCCCGGCGACCTCGGCCTACACCTCGATGCCATGCAGCGAGCCAGGAGAGGGATGGTCCGCGGCTTCGCCTGGTACATGCGCCTCTGGCTCCTCGCCCAGGAGGGGCGCTGGTCGGAGGTCGAGCAGGTCGCCGCGGCAGAGCGGGACCCCGCTGATGCCTGGTTCCACAGCACCTATGCAGAGGTCATCGCCGGCGCGGGCGATCCTGGGCTGGTCCGCCGGGAAGCATTGCGCCTCCTGGAGCTCAACCGGTCGCTGGCGTCGAATCTTGCGGTCCACCTCGCCTACCTCGGCGACCTCCGTGGCGCCGCGGACCTCGAGCGCTACCTGCCGCCCGACTCCCCGCGCGTGGAAGCCTATCGGGCCCTGGTCCGGTGGCGCTCCGGCGACCTTGCGGGGGCCATCGAGCCGTTGCGACGGGTGGCTGCCAAGGCGCCCGCAGGTACCACCCCCGAAATCCCTCCACCTCTCTACCTGCTCGGCGAAGCCTTGTCCGAGGCGGGCCACGATGCAGAGGCGGTGGACGCCCTGCGCAAGTACCAGCGCATACCGGTGCTGGTGCCGACCTGGTTCAGGCCACTCAGTTCCTGGTTCCTGGCCCGCTCACTCGATCGGCTGGGCGATCGTGACGGGGCGCGGCAGGCCCTGGCCCCGTTGCTGAAGCTCTGGCGCCAGGCAAATGGGAACCAGCCTCACCTCGCCGAGGCTCTGGCACTTGGGAAGCGGCTTGGCATCGAGTGAGCGTCGCCTCCCCCGACCGACCGAACCCCCATTGCCGCGCACTCCGCGTGACTGCGCCTGGTCGGGGCGTGGTGAAGTGTGGCACCTGGACTGGAGGTTGACATGCATTCCCTCACCGGGGTCGCGCTGTCGCTGTTGCTCGCTTGGGGTCCAACCAACGGTTTCGATCCCACCTCGATGTCCATCATCAGGGAGGCGGGCAACCTGGGCGTCAACCTGGACGGCTCCAGGCCCTTCCTGGAATGGCTCGGCCAAGGAACCTCCGAGGAGCGGGATGACCGCATCCGAACCGTCGCATATTTTTTCGCGTGCGCGTTCGGCACGGACGCCAAGTTTCACTTCAAGGTCGACATCGAGGGCAAGACCGAGGAGCACACCTGGCGGGGCGAAATGGGGTTGGCCCCCTCGTTGAGTTCCTCGATCATGGGCCTGGGGGCTGGCCACGGCGCCAGGCTGCTGCCGACCCCGGACGAAGGAAGGTGGATCTCGGCCTGCCTCATGGCCTTCGCCAACCTGAAGGGGAGCCACGAGTACATCCTGCTCCGCGCCAACCCGCCTGGCGAGGCCGGGAAGCGGCTTGAGCTCACTTCAGGGGAGCGCTGGACAATGGGCTATCCCGAGGGCGTCTTCTTCGCCGATGTCCTCAACTTCAACGTGGTGGAGCAGAAGAACGCCTCCTCCCGGCTCGCCAGGGAGGTCCGGGAGGAGTGTCGGGTGTTGGTCCAGAAGGAGGTCAATCGGGTCTGGCGCAAGGAAGACCTGGAACGAAGCTACACGCTGAGCCTCAACCTCCCGGAAGGCTATTCCAGCTACCCCACCGACCGATGGGCACCGCCCAACTCCTCCAATGGACGAACCCTCGACTTCGACAGGAAGACCAGCCTCGCCGTGCATCGTGACTCCCCTCCGCCCGCTCCCAGCCATGGGGCACGGGCCCCGTGGCCGGCCGAGGTGGTTCGCGTCGCCGAGCGTCTCGGTTCCTTCCAGGCCTTCCAGGGGTTCTTCGAGGCTCCATGGAAGCCGACCGACCCGAACTACGACTTCGACTCGGTTTGCGTCGCCGATCGGAAGATCGTCCGGTGCGCCACTCCGAAGTCGGATCGGTTGCGGCCCATCTTCGTTCACGCGCCACGAATCGTCCCGCTCGCCTCTGCGACCACGGCCATCGTCCCTGCCTCCACCATGCAGGCCATCTTCTCGGGAAGCCCGGCGCTGGACGGTTCCCAGAAGAAGCAATGCACCGACGAGTCCCCCTGCACCAGGCCCTTCGCACTCACTTCCGTCGGCGAGGCGCCGCGCGCCCCGGCCCGCAAGAGGTGGCGCACGCTCACCGAACTCAAGAACGGGCAGTCGGTGGTCGCCGTGCTCCGCTTCGACCAGAGGAAGGAAGGCTACAAACTGGACCTGACCGAGCCCTTCACCGCCATCGTCCGTTACCGGAGCGCCGGCAACTCCAGGGCGACGATGGCGGCGAGCAGGCCTGACGGGTCCTGGCGCGACTTCGGCGAGGTCTGGCGAGCCACGGGCACGAGATGGGAGTGGATGCAGCTCTTTCCGGTCCATGCCTTCAGGGACCCGGAACAGGGCGGACGACCTGCCGTCAAGGTCAAGATCTCCGGCCTCGGCGACGGCCAGACCGCGCCGGTGCTCGACGTGGCCGGCTTCGTGAGCGGCCCGCCCTGGTGCTTCGACACCGGCAAGGACGAGTTCGCGGACTTCTGCTCCGACGACGCCGCCAGGGCGGTCCCCGAGGCCGCCAGCGTGCCGATGCTGCGACGCGCCCCGGTCAAGTTCAACGCCCCCATTGCGCCGTAGGCCGGTCCCTTGGAGCAGGACCTGGAGCGCGGGTCCACTGGCGAGCCGCCTCGAGACGACGACGCCCGCCACGCGCCGCGCTACCATGCCGGTCCATGCGCGCCCTCAGCCCCGCCCTGCCCGTCCTGCTGGTCGCCGCCTGCGGCGGCCCGGTCCGCGTCGAGCTCGAGCTGGCCGACGACCGCCGACCACTCACCGTGAAGCTGCAGGCCTGGGACGACCAGGGCGCTCCGGTGGCTGGGCGGCTGATGCTGACCCGCTGCGACGACGAGGAGGTCTGCCGCGGCGACACCCGCGGCCAGCTCTGGGCCACCGGTCCGGGAAGGACCACCGCCACCGTCGAGGTCGAGGGGGTGAAGGTCAAGCTCCCGGTGACGGTGAAGGACCTGCGGGTCCACTCCAGGCCCAGGGCGGTGACCAGGGACTACATGGAGGAGCTGGACCGCGAGGTGAGGGTCCGCGAGGCCAAGGAGGCCGCCGCCGCGGCCAGGGCGGCCGGGAAGAAGTGACCCCCGGATTCACCAGCGCCGACCTGGAAGGGGGCGCTCGACGAGGCCGATCTCTGGGCCCTGGTCCACTACGTGGACGCGCTCTCGCGCACCGGTGACGCCGGGCCGGCGCGGTGACGGGCCGGCCCGGGCGGAGGACTACTTCCTCGCCGCGGCGACGATGGCCTTGGCCGCGGTCACGTTGACGTCCCGCGGGCAGACCTGCACGAAGCGCTCGAGCCGGCTCCGCGCGGTGTCGCGCGCCTTCCGAGACTCCTCGTCCCGGCCCCGCGCCGCGTCCCAGCCCATCTTGCCGGCGTTCCAGAGCGCCTGGCAGGAGGCCGGATCCCTGTCGAGCGCCTTCACGTAGAGCGAGAAGACCAGGTCGGCCCGGGCCCCGCGCGTCCGCTCGATGTCGGCCATCTCGACGAAGGCCTGCGCGGCGCTGCCGGCCCCGCCCTGCCCGTACTCGGTGATGGCCAGGTCGAGCTCGGCCAGCGCGGCCGGCACGTTCTTCAGCTCCCGGAGGAGCCTGGCCAGGGCCACCCGCGCGTCGGGGTACGGCTTCCCGAGCTGGATGGAGCGCTCGTACTGGCCGCGGGCCCGGTCGGTGTCGCCCTGCGCCCGGTAGGCGTCGCCCAGCAGCAAGGCGATGCGCGGGTGGTCGCCGGCGCGCGCGGTGGCCTTCCGCAGCACCTCGATGGCCCTCTTGCCGCCGTCGGGGGTGGCCAGCAGGGCGCGGTTCAGGTCGACGTAGAAGGCCACCCGCCTCGGATCGCCATTCACCGCCCGCTGGATCGAGGCCACCGCCGCGGCCACCTCGCCGTCGCGCAGCTGCCGCCGCCCGATCATCCACGGCAGGTCGGGGTTCCGGGGATCGAGCTCGAGGGCCTTCTTCTCGTCGGCGGTCCCCGCGGTCGCCTTGCCCTGCGCGAAGAGGACCGAGCCTCGCACCGCGTAGGCCAGGGCCTGCTGGGGGGGACTGGCGTCTCCCCCGGTCAACACCAGCTGGACGTGCTGCGCCGCCTGCTCGAAGAGGCCGCGCTCCAGCAGCAACACGGCCCGTCCCAGCAGCGACGGGACGTGATCCTTCTGCAGCCGCAGGGCCAGCTGGTAGGCGTTGTCCGCCTGCTGCTCGTACCCCTCGCCGCGGCGGCGGTACTGCTCCGCCAGCTGCTGGGCGATCCGCACGTCGTTGGGGTTGAGCTTCTGTGCGCGGACCAGCCACTCGCGCGCGCCATCGAGGTCCCCGGAGGCCATGAGCAGCACCCCCATGGCGCCGGAGAGCAGCCCGGTCTGCCGCGCCGGGTCCTCCAGCTCCGCCTTGAGCCCGGAGATGCCGCCGGGGAGATCGCCGGTGGCCGCCTTGAGGTAGGCCTCGGCGGCGATCAGGTGCGAGTGGTTGCCCAGCTTCCGCCCGGCCTCCAGGTTGGCGATCGCCTCGCCCTTCACCGCGTCGCCCTCGGCGTGCTCCATGAAGCGAATCGCGTCGATGTAGGAGAGGAAGGCATGGCCGGCCAGCGAGCCCGGGTCCTCCACGAGGATGGCGTGGGCCTTCTCGGCGGCGGTCCGGTAGGCACCGAACGAGTCGCGTGCCACCTGCTCCTGCGTCTCCTTGAGCAACGCGGCGATGGCCTCCACCTGGTGCTTGTGGGCGCGAGAGACGAGCTGCCAGGCCACCAGCGAGACCACCAGCACCACCGCCAGCCCGATGGTGGCGAACACCGTTGTCCGGCTCGCTCCCTTGCGCGGCCTGGCCGGGCCGGGGCTGTTGAGGCCCCAGGACTGCGTGCCGTACTTCTCCGCCAGCTGCCGGGCGTAGGCGTCACCGGCGCGCGGCACCGGCGTCGGGATGGGCTGCTCCTGGGAGGCCAGACGAGGCGCGACTGGCGGCTGGCCGGGCGAGCCGGGACGGCCCAGCACCGGCGGACCACCGGCTGGCGGCGGCGGGCGCGGCGGCGGCGGCGGCGGCGGTGGAGGCGGGGCGACCGTGACACCGTGCTTCTCCAGGGCGGCCAGCACGTCGGGATCGGACGGCCCGGCTTCGGCGGCCCGGCGGAGGGCGGCCTCGCCCTCGGCGCGCGCGCCACCGCGGAAGTGGAGCGTGGCGGCGAGCAGGTTGCCGGCGGCGTAGTTCGGGTAGGCGGTGAGTACCAGCGTCACCTCCTCGATCGCCTTCTTGTCCTTTCCCTGGTCGGCGTAGACACGCGCCAGCAGCACCTTGGCGGCCGGATCGTCGGGGTGCGTCTTGACCCCCTTCTTGCAGACCACCATGGCCTCCATGAAGCGGCCGGCGGCCAGGTAGGCCTCCGCGAGCTGGCGGTAGGCGTCGGACGCGGGATCCGCGGCGAACGCGTGCTCGAGGCTGGCGAGCTCCGCGGCCGTGAACTGTCTCTTGGGGCCGGACATGGGGCGTCCGAGGATTAGCATGGGTATGATTCGAGTCAATCGAGCCTTGACACCCTCGGGGCCGACCCGCTAAGTCACGCATCCCCCGCATGACCACGGGGGCGCCTTTCGTGGGGCTGTAGCTCAGTTGGGAGAGCGCTAGAATCGCACTCTAGAGGTCATCGGTTCGATCCCGTTCAGCTCCACCATCTCGAGAAGGCCCGGACGCCCCGCGCGACCGGGCCTTCTCTTTTTCGGGGGATGGCAGCGACTCGACGTTAAGGGTCCTGGTCGGGAAGGCGAAGCCGGCGCCGTGCCGGGGTAGGCTGGAACCGGGAGGAGCGCATGCCACGGCAACCGCTGGATCAGTTCGGTGAGGGGACCTCGGTGGTGCGGGTCTACTTGGCGCTCGGCCTCGACGAGGCGCAGCGAGCCGAGGCGATCCTCGACGGGGCCGGCCTCGCCTTCGCCGTCGAGGTGGAGGAGGTGGGCGGCCCGACCCTGTTCGGCTTCGGGAAGCCGCGCCGGGGGGCCGGCGTCTGGGTCCTCGAGACCGAGGTGGACGCCGCCTGCGCAGCGCTGGAGCACGCCGGGATGCTGAAGGGGCTCGTCGACCGGGGCGAGGCCTAGCTCGAGGACCATGACCCCGGCCGCTCCCATGACGCCCGGACCTGCCGCCCCGGCCTGGCATGCGCTCTCCACCGGGGAGGCGCTGTCCCGCTCCGGCAGCGGCCTCGACGGGCTCGAGGAGGCCGAGGCCGCCCGGCGGCTCGCCGAGGACGGCCCCAACCTGCTGCCACGCTCCGCCGGCGATGGACCGTGGCGCATCCTCTGGCGGCAGGTGGACAACCCGTTGATCGTCGTCCTGATCGGCTCCGCGGTGGTGGCGGCGCTGCTCGGGGAGCGGACCGACGCCGCGGTGGTCGGCGCGGTGGTGATCGTCAACACGCTGATCGGCTTCTTCCAGGAGTACCGCGCCGGCCAGGCCATCGAGGCGCTGTCGTTGCTGGTGCCCGAGAACGCCACGGTGCTGCGAGGCGGCTTGCCCCGGACCGTCCCGGTCGCCGACCTGGTCCGCGGCGACCTGGTGATGCTGGCCTCGGGCGACAAGGTCCCCGCCGACTTGCGGCTGCTCTCCGTGAAGGGGCTGCGGATCGAGGAGGCCGCCCTCACCGGCGAGTCGGCTCCGGCCGACAAGGCGACGGCCGCGGCGGACGAGGCCACCTCGCTCGGCGATCGGAGCTGCCTAGCCTACGCCGGCACGCTGGTGGCCTCCGGCACCGGCGCCGGGCTGGTGGTGGCCACCGCCACCGCCACCGAGCTGGGACGCATCTCCGGGCTGCTGCAGCAGGCCGGCTCGCTGGAGACGCCGCTGACCCGCGCGCTCGCCAAGGTGGGCAAGGCCATCACCATCGGCATCCTCGCCGTCGCGCTGGTCCTGCTGGCGGTCGGCGTCTGGCGCCTGGCGAACCAGGGCGTGGTGCTCGGCGAGGCGCTGCGCGAGATGCTGGTCTTCGCCATCTCGCTGGCGGTCGGCGCCATCCCCGAGGGGCTCCCGGCCATCGTCACCATCGCGCTGGCGGTGGGGGTGCAGCGCATGGCCCGCCGCCGTGCCATCATCCGCAAGCTCCCCGCGGTGGAGACGCTCGGGTCCACCTCGGTCATCTGCTCCGACAAGACCGGCACGCTCACCCGCAACGAGATGACGGTGCAGGCGATCTGGGCGGGCGGCGAGTTGCTGGAGGTGGAGGGGATCGGCTGGGGCGGCGAGGGTGGCTTCCGGCACGGCGGCGTGGCGGCGGACCCGCCGGAGGCGGCCCGGCGGCTGCTCGAGGCCGCGGCGCTCTGCGGCGACGCCACCGTCGAGCCGGCCGGCGACGCCTGGTCCGTGAGCGGGGATCCGACCGAGGCGGCGCTGGTGGTGGTGGCGCGCAAGGCGGGGATGGAAGCGGCCGCGCTCCGGGCCGGACAGCCGCGGCTCGACGTCATCCCTTTCGAGTCGGAGCACCAGTTCATGGCCACCCTCCACCAGCGGCCCGGGGAGAAGGCGCGGGTGCTGATGAAGGGCGCGCCCGAGGTGGTGGTGGCCCGCTGCCAGGAGGCCGCGCGGGCGCCGGCGCTGGCGCAGGTGGAGGCGCTGGCGGCTCGCGGCCTGCGGGTGCTGGCGGTGGCCGAGCGGGGCGGCGCCGAGGTGGGGCCGGCGCTGGAGCCGGCCGGGGTCGCCGGCGGCTTCGAGCTGCTCGGCCTGGTCGGCATGATCGACCCGCCGCGCGCCGAGGCCGTCGCCGCGGTGGCGGCCTGTCACGCCGCCGGGATCGGAGTGAAGATGATCACCGGCGACCACGTGGGGACGGCGCGCGCCATCGGCGGCGAGCTGGGGCTGCTCGCCCCCGGCGGCGAGGCGCTGACCGGCGCCGAGCTGGCAAGGCTCGACGACGCCGCGCTGCGCCCGGTGGCGGCCCGCACCAACGTCTTCGCCCGCGTCTCGCCGGAGCAGAAGCTCCGGCTGGTCCGGGCCCTGCAGCAGGACGGGCTGGTGGTGGCCATGACCGGCGACGGCGTCAACGACGCGCCGGCGCTCAAGCAGGCCGACGTCGGCGTGGCCATGGGGATCACCGGCACCTCGGTGTCACGCGAGGCGGCCGACATGGTGCTGACCGACGACGACTTCGCCACCATCGTGGCGGCGGTCGAGGAGGGCCGGCGTGTCTACGACAACCTGGTCAAGTCGCTGGCCTTCGTGCTGCCCACCAACCTCGGGCTGGCGCTCATCTTCGTCTGCGCCGTCTTCGCCTTCCCCTTCGACGCCGCCACCCGGGTCCTGCTGCTCCCGGTGCGGCCGACGCAGCTCCTCTGGATCAACCTGGTCGCCGCGGTGAGCCTGGCGCTGCCGCTGGCGTTCGAGGCCATGGAGCGCGACGTGATGAGGCGGCCGCCGCGCGACCCGAACGCGCCCCTGCTCTCCCCGCTGGTGCTGCGCCGCACCGTCATGGTGGCGCTCCTCATGACGGCTGGGGCGGTCGGGCTCTTCCTCTACAAGTGGCGCCACGGCCTGGCGCTCGGCGAGGCGCCGGCGTTCGCGCTGGCCGAGGCCCAGACCATGGCGGTCACCTCGGTGATCTTCTTCCAGGTCTTCTACCTGCTGGAGAGCCGCTCGCTGACCGGCTCGGTCCTGGGTGCCAGCCTGGTCACCAATCCGGCGCTGCTGCCCGGCATCGGCGCGGTGCTGGGGCTGCAGGTCGCCTTCATCTGGTGGCCGCCGCTCCAGGTGGTCTTCGGCACCGCCTCGCTCGACGCCCGCGAGGTGGGCACCGCGGCGCTGGTGGCGGCCGTCATCTTCCCCGCCATGGCGGTCGAGAAGGCGCTGACGCGGCGGTGGTCGCGGTCGGCCGACGGGCGGCGACCCTGACCGTCAGAGGAGGAGCCGGGCCCGATCACGGATTCGTGGGCGGCCGGGGCCTGGCGCGCGCCCCGCTCGAGGTCGACGCGCTCCCCGGCGGCTTCAGGCCGCAGAGGCGGGGCGCCGGCCTGGTGCCCGGGCGCCCTCCGGCGGGCCTCGCTCGCGGAGGGGTGTCGGCCGCAGGGGCGCGGCCCGAGCATGAGGCGGGTGCCGCCGGCCGCGAGCCGGAGAGCGGCCCGGCTGGCGGCGGCCAGCTCTCCCGAGCCTTCCCGGTCAAATCCGGCAACCCGGCGTCGGCCGCGCCACCGACCGGGGGGAAGGCGAGCGCTACGGCCAGGGCGAACCAGGTGACTCGGGGCATGTTCCCTCGGAGCCTGGCCACCTCGTGAAGGTTCGAGCTCAGCAGCGGTCCGCCGGCAGTCGGCAAGACAGGGTATAACCCTGTAGAGGTAACCCTGTAGAGAAGCCAGCGACGTGAACCCTCGGGTGCGGGGGCCTCTCTCACGAGGACGGACCCACTGCGGGTCGCTGGCGCCGCAGCCAGGAGACCCGCATGGCTCGCGTTCTGGTGCTGGGCGTGGGTATCACGTGTAGCCTGATCCGGTCTGTTCCCGAGCGTGGGAGGTTCCGTGAAGGTCGACGAAGCGAGGCCGGCGGTGGCTGGAGCCGACGCGCTGGAGCTGCTCCGGGCCCTCGACAAGGAGGACCTGGTCCGGATCGTCATGGACGACGCCAAGAACTGGCTGGCCCACGATGGCCTCTGGTTCCAGGCCGTCGAGGCCGGGCACGGGATGGAGCAGGCCATCGCCGCCGACCGGGCCGCCTGGGAGCGGTTCACGGTCATCGAAGCCCGCCGGATCATGGAGCGGCTCGCGCTGGCACCCGGCGGCGGCATCCCGGCGCTCCTCGAGTGCTTGCGCCACCGGCTCTACGCGCGCCTCAACGCGCAGGATGCCATCGAGGTGACCGACCGGCGCGCCATCTTCAGGATGCGCGACTGCCGGGTGCAGTCCGCCCGGCGGCGACAGGGGCTGCCGGACTTCCCCTGCAAGTCGGTGGGGCTCGCCGAGTACGCCGGCTTCGCCCGGACGGTTGACCCGCGGATCGTGACCCGTTGCCTGGCCTGCCCGCCGGACGCCCATCCAGACGATGTCTGGTGCTCATGGGAATTCTCCTTGCCGGAGCAGGCGCCGGGGACGTCCGCGGCGGGTCCGAGCACGTGATGACGCCCTAGGCGCGAATCCCGCCCTCCCCCCCCTACCCGCCGCGGCGCCCAACGGGTATGGAGGGCGCGTGTCCAGCGCCGACCACGCCGAGAACCAGCCTTCCCCGCCCGCCACCGCACCCGCCGCCGCCCCGGAACCCACCGGGCCGGCGCCTTCGGCCGCCGACATCGAAGCCGCGGCGCGGGTCCTCGCCGCCGTGGCCGGGGACCGGGCCCTCCTCGCGAGGGTGGACACCGCCACCCGGAACGCGCTGCAGCGGTTCGCCGGCGAGATCGCGAGGCCGGACCTCAAGGCGCGCAAGCGGCTCCAGAAGACGCTGCTGCGCAAGGCGAGGTTGGCTCGGAAGGACGGGGACGAGGCGCTGCGGCGCTCGAGCGGGATCCGCCGCCTGCGCGAGGAGCCGGTCTTCCGGACGCCGTTCCCGCCCATGCCGGCGCGCGGCACCGACGCCTCGGGCTGGTGGCCCGCCCTGCCGGGCGCCGTGACGGCGGCCGGCGCCGTCCTGCCGGCGGGCCAGGGCCGGGGCGGGGAGCCTGGGCGCGACGATGGCGCGCCGGGCGCGAAGGCGGGCCCCGAGCTGCACGCGCCACGCCGGTGCTACGTGTGCAAGGGGGAGTACCGCCGCATCCACCACTTCTACGACCAGCTCTGCCCGGCCTGCGGCGACGAGAACCAGCTCCGGCGGGAGGCGACGGCGGACCTGCGAGGCCGCGTGGCCCTGGTCACCGGGGCCCGGGTCAAGATCGGCTACCAGGCGGCCATCCTCCTCCTCCGCGCCGGCTGCACGGTGGTCGCGTGCTCCCGCTTCCCGCGCGACGCCGCGGCCCGCTACGCCCGCGAGCCGGACTTCGAGACCTGGCGCGACCGGCTCGTCATCCACGGCATCGACCTGCGCCACACGCCGAGCGTGGAGCACCTCTGCCACTGGCTCGACGCGACGCTCCCCCGGCTCGACTTCCAGATCCACAACGCCTGCCAGACGGTTCGCCGCCCGCCCGGCTACTACACCCACCTCATCGAGGACGAGCACCGGCCGGCGGCCACGCTCCCGCCGGCGATCCAGCAGCTGCTCCGCAGCGACGAGGCGCTGCGGATCGAGCACGACGGGCGCCACAGCGCGGCCGGCCTGACCCGCTCCGCCCAGCTCTCGCAGGCCAGCACCGCGGCCGACCTCCTCCTCACCGGGGCCGGTCCGGAGGCGCTGGAGATCTTCCCGGAGGCGGTCCTCGACCAGGACCTCCAGCAGGTGGACCTGCGCGCCCACAACTCCTGGCGCCTCCCGCTCCACGAGGTGCCGACGCTCGAGCTCCTCGAGGTGCTCCTCGTCAACGCCACCGCCCCCTTCGTCATGACCGCCCGCTTGAAGCCGCTCATGCTCCGCTCGGCGACGCCGCCGCCGGGAACGGCCACCAGCGCCGACTCCGCCCGCCACGTGGTCCTCGTCAGCGCGATGGAAGGGCAGTTCTACCGGGCCCTCAAGACCGACCGGCACCCGCACACCAACATGGCCAAGGCGGCGCTGAACATGCTCGTCCGGACCAGCGCGCCTGACCTCCGGAAGGACGGCATCTTCCTCAACGCCGTGGACACCGGCTGGGTGACCGACGAGGACCCGGCCCACATCGCGGCGCGCAAGGCCGAGGAGCACGCCTTCAGCCCGCCGCTCGACATCGTCGACGGCGCGGCCCGCATCGTGGCCCCCATCATCGAGGGCTTCACGACCGGGACGCACCAGGCCGGCCACTTCTACAAGGACTACCGGCCCGCCCCCTGGTAGGGCGGGGACTAGGTGGCCGGCGTCACCGGCGGCGGACGGGGTGCCGGCACGGTCGCCAGGGGCCCCGCGCCCGGCGTCGATCCCTTCAGGACGTTGGTCGCCAGCGCGATCATCGAGCCGACGTCGGAGAGGGTGGCGGGCAGGACCAGGGTGTTGCCGGCCTTGGCGAGGTGGCCGAACTGCTCGATGTACTTCTCGGCCACCCGCAGCTGCACCGCCTCCACGCCGCCCTGGGCCTTGATGGCCTCGGCCACCTTGCGCAGCCCGTCGGCGGTGGCGGCGGCGATGGCCTGGATGGCCGCCGCCTGCCCCTCGGCCTCGTTGATCTGCTTCTGCCGGACCGCCTCGGAGGCCTTGATCACCTGCTGCTTCTGCCCTTCGGCGTTGTTGATGGCGGCGTCGCGCACGCCCTCCGAGGTCAGGATCACGGCGCGCTTCTCCCGCTCCGCCCGCATCTGCTTCTCCATGGCGGCCAGCACGTCCTGCGGCGGGGTGATGTTCTTGATCTCGTAGCGCAGCACCTTCACGCCCCAGGGGGCGGAGGCCTTGTCGAGCTCCTGCACCAGCTGCGAGTTGATGTAGCCGCGCTCCTCGAAGGTCCGATCCAGCGTGATCTTGCCGATCTCGCTGCGCAGCAGGGTCTGCGCCAGCTGGGTGATGGCGTAGTAGTAGTCGGAGATGCCGTAGCTGGCCCGCTCCGGATCGAGCACCTTCAGGTAGAGCAGGCCGTCCACCGCCACCTGCACGTTGTCGTTGGTGATGCAGATCTGCTCGGGGATGTCGAGCGCCTGCTCCTTGAGCGTGTGGCGGTAGCGGATGGCGTCGAAGAAGGGGAGCAGGATGTGGAACCCGGGCACCAGCACGACGTGGAACTTGCCGAGCCGCTCCACCACGTAGGCGTTCTGCTGCGGCACCACCACCGCGGTCTTGGCGACCACGATGGCGACGAAGACGGCGACGGCGATCAAGACGTAGATGCCTGGCATGTGTGCTCTCCCTGGTTCAGGTGTGCGCCGTCACTCGGCGCGAAGCCACAACGTCAACCCTTCGACCCGCTCCACCCGGCAGCGGCGGCCCACCGGCAGCGCCACGCCGCCCGCCGACCGCGCCGACCAGGGCACGCCGCGCAGCTCGACCCGCCCCTGCCCCTCGGCCGGGACCTCGGTGAGGACCACGGCCGACTCGCCCACCAGCTCCACCTGGGCCTTCGGGCTCCTCGCCAGGGCCTGCGTGAGCCGGCGGCGCAGCGCCAGCAGCGAGGCCACCGAGACGACCGTGAAGGCCAGCCACTGCCAGGACTCAGGCACGCCCAGGGCCGCCAGCGGGGCCACCACGATCGCTCCGGCTCCGAAGAAGAGCGCGAAGAGCCCACCCGGCGTGGCCACCTCGACCGCCAACAGCGCGATTCCCAGCAACACCCAGGCCCACCAGGTCATGCGCCGCTCCCTCCGCGTGGATGCGTGGATGCTAGCACCTGCACCGCCTCCCGCCCACGACCATCGGCCACGGCTGCTCGCTCCCTTGGCAGGGCCAGCCTCCCGGACGGGCGCTCCGGAGCGGGAGGCTCGCCAATGGCCGGGACTCACGGGCCCGGCCGCGCGGCGCGGCGGTTGCAATCCCTCGGGATCCAGCCGGCGGCCCGACCGGCCGGCAACCATGGAACGAGGTGAACCGTGAAGAAGGTCGAAGCCGTCATCAAGCCGTTCAAGCTGGACGATGTGAAGAAGGCCCTCATGGAGCTGGGCGTCGCCGGCCTGACCGCCACCGAGGTCAAGGGCTTCGGGCGGCAGAAGGGGCACGCCGAGATGTACCGGGGCGCCGAGTACGTGGTGGACTTCCTGCCCAAGGTGAAGGTCGAGGTGGCGGTCTCCGATGGCATGGCGGCCAAGGTGGTCCACGCCATCGCCCGCTCGGCCAGGACCGGGAAGATCGGAGACGGGAAGATCTTCGTCCTCGACCTCGACGAGGTGGTCCGGGTGCGGACCGGCGAGCGCGGCGAGGAGGCGCTCTAGGCTCTCCACCGCCCCGGGCGTCGCCGCAGGGCGCCCGGGGCCGCCTCACCTCGCTGGTTCGCCAGGGCGGAAAGCGGTTCGGCGAGGCGCCCCGGGACCGCGACCCGGAGTGCCCCGCCGTTCCTGCCGCACACCGCGCGGCCGGGTCAGTTCTTCTGCACCATCGGCCCGGCGTCGTTGGCGTAGCCGAGCACGCCCATCTCGCCCAGGTCCGCGCCATTCACCTCGTCCTCGGCGCCGATCCGGTTGCCGACCAGCTTCCCGATGATCCAGAAGGCCAGCGCGCCGACCGGGGCCACCCAGAGCAGGTTGGCGGCGATGCCGACCAGCTGGGCGAGGAGCTGGCTCGCGTCGCCGTAGAGGAGGCCGGTGACCTTGCCGGCCACGCCGTTGAAGCCGTCGCCGTAGCCGCCGTTGGCGAAGAGGCCCAGCGCCACGATGCCCCAGGCGCCGTTGACGCCGTGCACCGCGCTGGCGCCGACCGGGTCGTCGATCTTCAGCCTGGTGTCGATGAAGAGCGCCGCCACGATGACCAGCACGCCGGCGACGGCGCCGATGAGGGCCGCGGCCCAGGCCGATACGAAGGCGCAGGGGGCGGTGATGGCCACCAGGCCGGCCAGCATGCCGTTGGCCAGCCAGGACGGGTCGGCCTTGCCCCACCTGGCCTTGACGAAGAGGAAGGCGGCGAAGGCGCCGGTGGCGCCGGCCAGCATGGTGTTGACGGCCACGATGGCCAGCTGGCTGTCCATGCCGGAGAGCGTCGAGCCGGCGTTGAAGCCGAACCAGCCGAAGGCCAGGATGAAGGTGCCGACCATGACCTGCGGGATGTTGTGGGCCGGGATGGGGTTGACCTTGCCGTCGGCCGTGTACTTGCCGATGCGGGGGCCGATCATCTTGCCGAGCACCAGCGCCAGCACGCCGCCGGTCATGTGCACCACCGAGCTGCCGGCGAAGTCGACGTGGCCGTGGCCGAGGCCGAAGTTCTTGCCGAGCTGAGACAGCCAGCCGCCGCCCCAGACCCAGTTGCCGTAGATCGGGTAGATGAGCATGGAGACGACGAAGCTGAAGAGGACGAAAGAGGAGAACTTCCACCGCTCGGCGCAGGCGCCGGTGGGGATGGTCGCCGTCGTGTCCATGAAGACCATCTGGAACAGGAAGGTGGCGGCCACCGCGGCCGTGTACATGCCGGTCGGCAGGCCGAACCCGCTCAGGCCGAAGAGACCGAACTCCTTGCCGAAGAGGGTCACCACGAACTCGTGGTTGAGCGTGGTCTCGCCGAAGGCCGAGCCGACGCCGCCCATCTGCAGGCCGAAGCCGACCAGGTAGAAGCCGATGATGCCGATGGCGTAGACGAGGAAGTTCATGCCCATGGTGTGGGCGACGTTCTTGGCGCGGGTGAGCCCGGTCTCGACCAGCGCGAAGCCGGCCTGCATGAACATGACCAGGAAACCGGCCACCATGGTCCAGACGATGTTGAGCGCGGTCTGCGTGTCCGCGACGCTCTTCGCGAGTTCGGTGATCGTGGGGTCTGCCATCTCTTCTCCTCTGGAGGTGACTTCGTTTCGGGCTGGCGTCGAGCGGGGCCGGACCGCGCGCGAGTCGTTCGCGGGGACCGATTGCAGCGGTCGTGCCGACCACGGGAAGGCCTTCCGGGGCGCGGTTTCGCCACTCCGGCGGCCCGGCTGGGCGGCGGGCGTGCATCGGCCTGCCCGATACCCGGGCAGGCCGCGGCGCCGACGGGGCCGGGCGAGGGCGGGCGGTCAGCCCAGCAGCGCCAGCAGGTCCTGCTTGATGACGGCGCGGGTGGCGTCGTCGGCGGCGGCGCCCAGGGCGCGCTCCAGGGTCTCGGCCGCCTTGCGGCGGAAGCCCTTCTCCTCGTAGAGCGCCGCCAGCGCGCGCAGCGACGGCAGGTGCCCGGGCCTCAGCTCGGCCGCCTTCTCGAAGGCGGTCATGGCGCTGAAGGCCTCCCCGCCGGCCCGCAGCGTCCGGGCCAGCTGCGCGTGGGCCTCGGCCGAGTAGGCGTCGGCGGCGATGGCCGCCTCGAAGGCCGCCCGGGCCTCGGGGAGCCGGTTGGCCAGCAGCAGCTCCTTGCCGCGCGCCACCTCGGTCGCCGCGGCCGCGCCGTCGCCGCGCGAGCGGCTGGCGGTGGCCTCGAGCACCGCGTCGATCCGGCGCAGCACGTCCTCGAAGCGGAACGGCTTCTCGATGTAGTCCTCGGCGCCGTAGGTGTCGCGGGCGTCCTGCGCGAAGCGCCAGCCGCGGTAGATGGCCGTCATCATGATGACCGGGACGTGGCGGCTGCGCGGCGACGCCTTCATGCGCTGGCAGGCCTCGAAGCCGTGCACCTTGGGGAGCATGGCGTCGAGCAGCACCAGGTCCGGCACCAGCGCCTCGGCCTTGGCGATGGCCTCGGCCCCGTCGGAGGCCGTCTCCACGGCGTAGCCGTGCTTCTCCAGCGACCGCTGCAGCAGCAGCCGGATCTCCGGCTCGTCGTCCACCACCAGCACGGTGCGCCGGCCGGCCGGCCGCACCTGGATCGGCACCTGGGGAGACCCCGCCGGGGCGGCCGTGGGCGGCGGTTCGTCCCCGGCCGGGAGCGTCGCCTCCTCCGCGCCGAGCGGCGTGGACTCCGCCTCGAGGATGACGTCCTCGGAGATCTCGACCTCCACCTCGCCGCCCGGCAGCACGGCGGCCAGCAACGGCGGCAGCCCGGCCCCGGCGGCGTGGCCGCGCCAGACCTCCTCGCCCCGCTCGCGCGCGCCGTAGGCCTCGCCGATGGCCTGGGCGAGCGCACCGTCCACGGCGACGTAGGCCGAGACCTCCCGCCCGGTGACGAAGCGGACCTCGGAGATGAGCCGTTGGTCGTCCGGCTTGACCATGGCCAGGTGGAGGCGCCCACCCTCGTCGGAGAGCGGGAGGATCAGGTCCTGCTCGGCCACCGCCCGCGGCACCAGCTCGAGCAGCGCGAGGTCGACGATGCAGCGGGAGAGGTCCACCCCCGGGCCGCGGTGCTGCTCGGCCAGCACCGCCGCCAGGTGGGCCTCGTCGACGCCCAGCTTGAGCAGCCGCGTGCAGAGCCGCTCGCCGGTCCCCGAGGCCTCCCGCCACGCCCGGTCCACCAGCGCCTGGGTGGCGGCGCCGCGCTGGACCAGGAGGACGCCGACCGGTACGTCCATGGCCCCTACCCGACCGTGTCCGCGTAGGTCATGACCAGGAACATGACCGCGTCCCGGTCGCCCCGGTTCCGGTAGACGTGCGGGACGTCCGCCTCGAAGACGATGGCGTCCCCCGCGTCGAGCGGCTCGCGCCGGCCCGACACCTCGATCTCCACCTGCCCCTGCGCCACCACCAGGTTCTCGGTGGTGCCCGGGTTGTGGGCCTCGGCCTTCTCGACGCCGCCAGGCCGCACCGTCAACTGGTAGAACTCCACCCGCCTCGGCGAGTCGAAGGGAAAGAGGGCCCGCGAGCTGAAGGTGCCGTCGTGGCTGGTGAGGAGCTTGGCCTGGGCGGCGCGCAGCACCTGGAGCCCGCCCTCGCTGCGCGCGCTGATGAGACCGGAGAACGGGACGCCGAGCGCGGAGGCGATCTTCCAGAGCACGTTTATGGTCGGCGCGCTCTGGCCCAGCTCGATCTGGCCGAGCATGGCGCGCGACACGCCGGAGAGCTTGGAGAGCTTCTCCAGCGAGAGGCCGCGCTGGCCCCGCAGCCGCCGGAGGTTGTTGCCGACCACCGGGGTCAGGTCGGTGGCGCCCAGGCTCTCACGATGCTCCGGGGCCACCGACTCCGGCTCGGGGGCGGCCCGGCCACGCCTCTTTCTGGTCCCGCTGTCGCGCGTGCTCTTCATGGTCAGGGACTTTTCCGTTACAACGGACTGGTTGTCAACGCGTCTCCCCATCCCCGAAGGGCCCTGGCGGCTGACCCTGGTCACCGATCCGGACGACTGCAACCTCGCCTGCGACATGTGCGAGTGCGGCCGGGCGCGACGGGAGCCCGCGCCGGGCCGCCCGCCGCGCCGCATGGACGCGGCGCTGGCGCTCGCCCTGGTGGCCGAGCTGGGCGGCGGCACCTTGCGGGAGGTGATCCCTTCGACCCTGGGCGAGCCTCTTCTCTGGTCGGGGTTGGACGCCCTCCTCGACGCCTGCGCCGCCGCCCGCGTCCAGCTCAACGTCACCACCAACGGCACCTGGCCGGGGCGCGGGGCGCGCCGCTGGGGCGAGCGGCTCGCTCCGCTGGCCAGCGACGTCAAGGTCTCCTGGAACGGCGCCACCGCCGCCACCGCCGAGGCGATCATGACCGGGCTCGACTTCGCCGCCGCCGTCCAGGGGGTGCGCGACTTCGCGGCCGCCCGCGACCAGGTGTCGGCGCGGACCGGCCACCGCTGCCGCCTCTCCTTCCAGGTGACGGCGCAGGCCGCCAACGTCGGCGAGCTGGGGGCGCTGGTGGCGCTGGCCGCCTCCCTGTCGGTGGACCGGGTCAAGGTGAACCAGCTCCAGCCGCTTGTGCCCGCCCTCGAGGCGCGCGCCCTCCCCGCCACCGAGGCGGGGCGGGACCGCTGGAACCGGGCGGTCGAGGCGATGCGGAGGAGCGCGTCCGAGGCGGCCACGGCGGGCCGGGCCGTCGAGCTGCAGAACGTGACCCCGCTCCCGCCCCTGGGTGCGCCACCGGCGCCTCCCGGGCCGTGCCCCTTCGTCGGGCGCGAGGCCTGGGTGCTCCACGACGGGACCTTCGCCCCCTGCCCCCACCCGGCCGCATGGCGCGGCGAGCTGGGTGAGTTCGGCTCGGTGGGGGCGCAGCCCCTCCTGGCCATCTGGGGCGGCCCGGCCCTGGCCCGCCTGGCCGCCGGTTACGAGGATCATCCCGTCTGCCGAGCTTGCCCGCTGCGACGTCCCGGCGGCGCCTGACGGCGGTGGCGGCGAGCGTCGGAATTCACTTCGGCGGGGAACCGGGGCAGGATCGCCGCATGGAGGAACTCCTCTCACCGGACCGGCTCGACCGCCGCGGCTTCGACGCCGCGCTCCAGGGGCTGCTCGAGGCGCACGCGGAGAGCGACGAGAACCCCGGCTCGGTCCGCTGCGAGCGGTGCCGCGCCTGTGTCTCCTGCACGTTCTGCACGGACTGCGAGGCCTGCCACCACGCCACCCACTGCACCGGCTGCCGCGCCTCCTCGCACCTCACCCACTGCCACGACTGCACCGGCTGCCACGACAGCGCCTACTGCGAGCAGTCGGAGAACTGCGCCGGCGCCTCCTACCTCGTGCTCTGCCGCGACTGCTCCGACTGCACCTACTGCTTCGGCTGCGTCGGCCTGGCCAGGAAGGACTTCCACATCCTCAACCGTCCCTACACGCGCAGCGAGTACTTCCGGATCATGGAGAAGCTGCGCGGCGTGCTCGGCCTGGCCGCTAGGCGCCGCTGACCGCCATGACCAGCCCCCTGCTGCTCCTGCTGCTGCTGTCGGCCCCCACCGCCGAGGTGGCGCCGCCCCTGGCCCGGCCCGGTGACGCGGTGCTGGTCTCGGTGCGCGACGCCACCGCCCTGCCCACCGGCACGCTGGCCGGGCGCCCGCTCCACTTCTGGCCCGCCGGCGAAGGGCGCTGGCTGGCGGTGGCGCCCCTCCCCACCGAGACGGCCCCCGGCCCCGCGGAGGTGGAGGTGACGGCCGACGGCCTGCCGTACGCGCCGGCGCTGGAGCTGGTGGCGCCTGGCTTCGCCTCGACCACGCTGGCCGTCCCGCCCCGGTTCCTGGTGCCGCCCCCGGCGGCCCGCCGCCGCATGGCGCTCGACCGGGCCGCGCTCGAGCAGGCCTACCACCAGCCCTTCGGCCCGCCGCGGCTCGGCGGGCCGCTCACCGTGCCGCTCGAGGTGGAACCCTCCAGCCGGTACGGCGACCAGCGGGTCTACAACGGCAAGGTCACCGGCGTTCACTACGGGTTGGACCTGCCCGGCGCCGCCGGCGACCCGGTCGGCGCCGCCGGTGACGGCGAGGTGGTGCTGGCCCGCGACTGCTACATGTCGGGGAAGACGATCCTGGTCTGGCACGGCGCCGGCGTCTTCACCGCCTACTTCCACCTCTCGCGCATGGAGGTGAAGGCCGGCGACACGGTCACGTCAGGGCAGCGGCTCGGCCGGGTCGGCTCCACCGGCCGATCAACCGGTCCGCACCTGCACTGGGGCGTCAAGGTGGACGGCCTCTGGGTCGATCCGCTGGCGGCCACCCGGCTCGACCTGGCCGCCGGCGAGGTCAGCGTGCCGCCAGCGCCGCCTTCGCCAGCGCCGCCATCTGCGGATGGAGCCGCGGCGCCGCCGCGATGATTCCGCCGCTCTCGAGGATCCGCGCTCCTCCTTCGAGATCGCTCGCCACCGCCCCCGCCTCCCGGGCGATGAGCACGCCGGCGGCGAGGTCCCACGGCTTCAGCTTCGACTCCCAGAAGCCGTCGAAGCGGCCGCAGGCCACCCAGGCGAGGTCGAGCGCCGCCGAGCCGAGGCGGCGCACCCCGCGGGCCCGGGTGACGAAGGCCTCGAAGAGGTCGAGCGCCCGACGGTGCTCGACGTGGATGTCGTAGGGGAAGCCGGTCACCAGCAGGGCGTCCACCAGCGCGCCGCAGCCGGAGTGGCGCACCGGGGCTCCGTTGAGCGTGGCCCCGCCGCCACGCCTGGCCAGGAAGAGCTCGTCTCGCATCGGGTCGTAGGTGGCGCCGGCCGCCAGCCCGCGCTCGTCCTCGGCCGCGACCGTCACGGCGAAGTGGGGCAAGCCGTGGGCGTAGTTGGTGGTGCCGTCGAGCGGATCGACGATGAAGCGGAGGGCCCCGCCGCCGCCCGACCGCCCCGACTCCTCGGCCAGCACCGCCACGCCGGGGAACCGTTCAGACAGGAGCCCCAGCACCGCCGCCTCGCTGGCCCGATCGGCGTCGGTGACCAGATCGATGGTCCCCTTCTTCTCGACGGTCCGGGCCAGGCCCCACCTCTCGCGCAGCACCGCGCCGCCACGGCGGGCGGCGTCGGCGCAGGTGTTGGTGAGGTCGGTGGACGTCGTCACCCGCGGATCTTGCACCAGGTCCTGGCTCGGTGACCACCGGGGCGAGGGCTCCTGACTGGGCGCTGCGGGGGAGGCGCCGAAGGAGTCCGTTCCGGCAGCGAGAGGCGTAGCGAGCGGGGCGGCGACGCGGGCACGGCCGGTGCCGCGTGGGACGAGCAGTGCGGTTCGGGCGGCGAGAAGCGCGGCGAAGGGGGTGGCGGCGCTGGGCGGCCGTTCCGGCGGGATCGGGCGATGGAGCGGGCGGGAAGGTTGGGCTAGCAGCGTGGCCGTGAGTGGAATGCACTGTCCCCGTGGCGTTTCCTGCGATCTCTGTACCCAAATGGCCGCGGTTCTTGCTTGACGCGTTTCCGGCCGAATTCACGTTCGGTCAGTGAGCCGCTGCGTAATGGCCCACCAGGCAGCGCCGCCGCCTCGCTGGCGGGGGCGCCGTGCGCGTGACGGGGTCGAGACGGTGCTGGGCGCCTGCGCGTGTCAGCGGGCCATCTCGCGCGTTCCAGGAGCGCCGGAATTCCCGTGAGAGGATCGCTTCATGGAGAACACGACCATGACCACCACCTCCCTTGACCTCCCCTCCGCGCGCCAGCTCCGCGACGCGCTCGCCACCCTCCTCCGCACCGAGCAGACCGCCATGGCCGAGTTCCTAGTCGCGCTGGCCGATTTCGACCGGCGACGCGGCTGGGAGCCGCTCGGGCACGCGTCACTCTTCGCGTTCCTGCACGTGGAGTTGCGGCTCTCCAACAGCGCGTCCTTCTGGCGGATGAGCGCGGCTCGGCTGCTGCAGCGCTTCCCGGACCTCATCGAGCCGCTCGGCGACGGGCGGTTGTGCCTCTCGACGACCGCGGAGCTGGCCAAGGTGCTGACCAAGGAGAACCGGGCCGAGGTGGCCCCTCGCTTCTTCGGCCTCTCCGCGCGGGAGGCCAGGGAGGTCGTCGCCGAGTTGCTCCCGCGGGATGTTCCGCCGCTCCGCGCGGTCGTGACCAGCATGAACAAGCCCGCGACGATTCCGGGATTGACGCTGGCGCCGGCGCCCTCGCCGTCCGAGGCCAGCCGGGCTGAGGCGTACTCAGGGTCACTTCTGACGTCAGAAGTCACGCCGACCCACCCCGCGCGGGACGCGGCTCGCCGCGACGACGTCGAACCGCTCACCGCTGAGCTGCGCCGGCTGCACATCACGGTGGACCGCCAGTTCCTGAAGCTGCTCGACGCCGCGCGCGACGGCCTCTCCCACTCCATTCCCGACCTCGCCCGCGTCTGAGCCGCTCCACCGCAGGATCGGCCCGCGCGTGACCATCCCCGCCGAGGTGCGCCGCGCCGTCTGGGAGCGCGACGGCGGCCGCTGCACCTGGCCGCTCGACGGGGGTGGATGCTGCGGTTCAACCCACCGGCTGGAGTTCGACCACGTCATCCCGTGGGCCCGTGGCAGCGAACCGGCGGTGGACGGACTCCGCCTCCTCTGCAGACCGCACAACCTCCTGGCGGCGCGCCGGACGTTCGGGGCGCGGTGCATGGATCGGTACGCCGGTCGAGCAGCGGCCGGATGATGGCGACCCGCGCGGGCAGGTCATCGTGCCCGGGGCATGCCCCCGCCCGCCCCCCGGCGCTATGGTGGCGGCGTGTCCAAGGCCTTCACCAGCGAGGAGACGCCCGACCTGGGGCCGCTCGGGCGGACGGTGCCGCGGCTGGCGCCCGGCGAGGTGCGCTATGTGACGCCCGAAGGGCAGGCAGCGCTGCGCGCCGCGCTCGAGGCGGCCCGGTCCGATCCCACGCCGGCCGCGCGGTCCCGCGCCGCCCTGCTCGAGGCTACGCTGGCCACGCTCACGGTCCTCGCCGGCGACGCCGCGCCCGCGGGCGAGGCCGCCTTCGGGCGCTGGGTGACGGTGGAGGACGACGCCGGCGCCCGCACCACCTGGCGGCTGGTCGGCCCCGACGAGGCCGACGCGCGCCGCGGCCTCATCGGCGTGAGCGCCCCGGTGGCCCGCGCGCTCCTCGGCCGGCGGGCCGGCGAGCAGGTGGAGGTGGAGCGGCCCGACGGCGTGAAGGTCTTCACCGTGGTGGCGGTCGGCGACGCCGCTCCGGCCGGCTCGTAGCGCCCGGCCCTGGCAAGCGTCCGTTTGCGCCGTACGAGGAGGCGCCGCGCCGGAGACCCGGTTAGGCTTCGAGAGCGATGGAGACCAGCACCGCGCCCCTGCCCCACGAGCCGCGCCCGGCCGGACCGGCCTCGGTGGACGGCCTCACCGACGCCCAGGGGCGGAGCATCCGCTACCTGCGGGTCTCGCTCACCGACCGCTGCAACTTCAAGTGCACCTACTGCTCGCCGGCCGAGACCGAGTCGCCCCAGGGGCTCCTCACCCGCGCCGAGCTGGCTCGGCTCTTCCGGCTCTTCGCCGGGCTGGGGGTGCGGCGGATCCGGCTCACCGGCGGCGAGCCGACGCTGCGGCGCGACCTGATCGAGATCGTGGCCGACGCCGCCGCCACGCCCGGCGTCGAGGACGTGGCGCTCACCACCAACGGCCACCGGCTCGACGAGCTGGTCGAGCCGCTGCGCGCGGCCGGGCTGGGGGCGCTCAACGTCTCGCTCGACACGCTCGATCCGGCGCGCCTCCCCGGCGTCTCGGGGCGCGCCGCCCGGCTCGATCGCATCCTGGCCGGCATCGACGCCGCAGCCGGCCGCTTCCGCTCGCTGAAGCTCAACACCGTGGTGATGCGCGGCGTGAACGAGGACGAGTGCGGGGCCCTGGTGCGCCACGCCTGGGCGCGCGGGGCGCTGCCGCGCTTCATCGAGCAGATGCCCTTCGCCGGCGGTGAGGTGGTGCCGCTGGCCGAGGTGCGCCGCCGGCTGGAGGCGGACGGCTTCACGCTCACCCCTGACCCCTGGCGCGGCTGGGGGCCGGCGCGCCACCTCCTCGGGCGGGACCGCGATGGGCGCGAGGGGCTGATCGGCCTCATCGGCGCCATGACCGAGAACTTCTGCGAGGACTGCAACCGGGCCCGCGTCGCCGCCGACGGCGGGTTCCAGGCCTGCCTGGGCGGCCACGACCGCGTCCCGCTGCGCGAGCTGCTGCGCGCCGGCGCGCCGGACGAGACGCTCGCCGAGGCGGTCCGGGGGGGGCTCTGGCGCAAGGCGCCGCGCCACCAGATGGACGAGGCGGGGCTGGTGCTGCTCCCCATGCGCGGCCTGGGCGGGTGAGCTACCGTAGTCGCCGGGCCACGACGTGGAGGCGACATGAAACCCTTGCTCTACCTGGTGCGGGCGCTCCCCGGCGGCCACTTCGACCGCCTGGCGGCTCGCTTCGAGGTCCGTGGCGGCCGCCAGCAGCCGGCGGCTCGCCCCGAGCTGATGGCCGAGGCGGCCGAGGCCGAGGTGCTGGTGACCAGCTACCTCGACCGCGTCGACGAGCCGCTGCTGGCCGGGCTGCCGCGGCTCCGCCACCTGGCCTCCTACGGCGTGGGTGTGAACCACCTCGACCTGGACGCCTGCCGGCGGCGGGGGCTCCTCGTCACCAACACGCCCGGGGTGGTCACCGAGGCCACCGCCGAGCACGCGGTGGCGCTCCTGCTCGCCTGCGCGCGCCGGGTGGTCGAGGGGGACCGGGTCATCCGCCGCGGCGGCTGGACCGTTCCCGACCCGGCCTTCATGCTCGGCACCGGGCTCGACGGCAAGACCCTGGGGCTGGTCGGCTTCGGCCGCATCGGCCAGGCGGTGGCGAAGCGCGCCCTCGGCCTGGGCATGAGCGTGATTTACGCCGGGCCGCGCGAGGTCGAGTTCCCAGGCGCGCGCCGCCGGCCGCTCGAGGCGCTGCTCGCCGAGTCGGACGCGGTCTCGCTCCACGTGCCCCTCACGCCCTCCACCGAGCGGCTGCTCGATGGCGCGCGGCTCGCCCTCATGAAGCCCGGGGCCCTGCTGGTCAACACCGCCCGCGGCACCGTGGTGGACGACGCCGCCCTGGCCGAGGCGCTGCGCCAGGGGCGGCTGGCCGCGGCCGGGCTCGACGTCTTCCGCGACGAGCCGCGCGTGCCCGCCGCCTACCTGGCGCTGGAGAACGTGGTCCTCACGCCGCACCTCGGCTCCGGCACGCGCGAGACCCGGAGCGCCATGGCCGCCATGGTGGTGGACGAGGTCGAGCGGGTCGCCAGCGGCGAGCCGGCCCGGCACGCCGTTCCGTAGCGTAGCCCGGTTCCGGTAGACTCCCGGTCATGAACCTGCTCATGGCCCTGCTCCGGAGCGCCTACCTGGCCTTCCTGGTCGGCTACACCCTGGCGGTGTCGCCGCTTCAAATGCTCTGGAGCGGAGCGGAGGCCCACCAGGGCGCCACGGTGCCGGTGCCGATCGTCGAGAAGGTCTTCATCGCCGCCTGGCTGGCCATCGGCTGGATCGCGGTCGAGGCGGTGGTGGCCTGGGTCCGCGTCTGGCTCGAGGCCCGGGCCCGCCGGCGGGCCGCCACCTCGCCGGCGCCCGCGACCCCGCTGCCCCCTCCATGATCCTCCGCTCCATCGGGCGGAAGCTGAGCGGCCTGCTCCTGCGGCGGCCGGCGACGCTCTGGCACGACCCGCGCTACCGGCTGCCGCTCGGAGGGCTGGAGTCGACGGTCGGCATCGAACCGCGCCGGGCCGACTTCGCCGCCTGGTGGCTCACCGGCACCAAGGTGATCTCGCCCAGGTACGTGCGAACCCCGAACCGCATCGCCGTCCACCGGCTCGCGCGGGTCCACACCCCCGAGCTGCTCGAGTCGCTGGGCCGGCCGGAAGGGCTGGCCAACGTCTTCGGCGCCGACCCGGCCGACCTGCGCACCGACGAGCTGATGGACACCATCCGGCTCGCCTGCGGCGGCACGCTGGGCGCCACCCGCGAGACGCTGCGGACCGGCGAGCCGGCCCTCAACCTGCTGGGCGGCTTCCACCACGCCGCCCCCGGCGTGGCCGGCGGCTTCTGCCCGGTCAACGACATCGCCGTGGCCATCGTCGCCATGCGCGACCGCGGCTTCACCGGCCGCGTGGTGGTCCTGGACCTCGACGCCCATCCTCCCGACGGCCTCTCGGCCTGCCTGCTCCAGGACCCGCGCACCTTCATCGGCTCGCTCTCCGGGTCGGACTGGGGGCCGCTCCCGGGCGTGGACGAGACGCTGCTGCCCGAGGGGACCGGCGACGAGCCCTACCTGGCGGCGCTGCGCCGGCTCCTCCAGCGCGCCCCTCGTCCCGACCTGGCCTACGTCATCGCCGGCGGCGACGTGGTGGCCGGCGACAAGATGGGGCGGCTCGGCCTCACCTTGCGCGGCGCGCGCCGTCGCGACCTCATGGTGGCCGACTGGCTCGACGACGCCCCGCAGGTCTGGCTCCCCGGCGGTGGCTACTCCGGCCGCTCCTGGCGGGTGCTGGCCGGCACCGGCATGGCGGTGGCCACCGGCTCCCTCAAGGCCATCCCCGAGGACTACTCGCCGCTCGCCGCCCGCTTCAGCGGCATCTCCGAGGGGCTGAGCCAGGCCGAGCTCGGCGACGCCGGCGACCTCACGCTGGCCGACGTCGAGGAGTCGCTCGGCCTGCGCCCGGCCGGGCAGCGGCTGCTGCTCGGCTTCTACACGGCGCAGGGGATGGAGGTGGCGCTCCAGCAGTACGGGATCTTCCGGCACCTGGCGCGGCTCGGCTACCGCAACTTCCGGCTCACCTTCGATCGCGAGGGAGCCGGCGAGCGGGTCCGGCTGGTCGGCACCGCCGACGACCTGGTGGGCGAGCAGCTGCTGGTCGAGCTGATCCTGGAGAAGCGGCGCTGCCTCGGCGTCCCGGTCCTCTACGTCCACTGGTTCTCGCTGCGCCACCCGCGCGCCCACTTCAGCGAGCGGCGGCCACGGCTCCCGGGGCAGGAGGTCCCGGGGTTGGGGCTGGCCCTGGAAGCCGGGACCATGCTGGCGCGGATGGCCATCCGGCTCGGCCTGGGGGGCGTGGTCTTCCGCCCCTCGACCTACCACGTCGCCTACACCTCGCGGAAAGGCTTCGCCTTCGTCCAGCCGGAGCGGCAGGGGCGCTTCGAGGCGCTGGTGCGCGACCTGGCCGCCTACCCGCTGGCCCAGGCCACGCAGCTGGTCGCCGACGGCAAGGTCTTCCTCGGCGACCATCCGTACGAATGGGAAGCCGACGAGATGGTCTACTGGCTTCGCGAGTCGCCGGCGGACGCCGGCGAGGTGGAGCGCGTCAAGGCGCTCACCCACTTCACCGTGGCTCGCTGAGCAGCGCCCGGACCTCGCGGTCGAGCTGCTCCGCGTCCCGCGATCGGTAGCCCTGGTGGACGAAGCGGATGCGCCCCGTCCGGTCCACCAGCAGCGTGGTGGGGAGCCGTTCGATGCCGAGCCGCTCGGCGTGGCGCGCCCCGCCCTTGTCCCAGAGCACCTTGAACGGTAGCGGGGTCCTCTCCAGGAAGGCCGCCACCTGGGCCTGGTCCTCGTCCACCGCCACAGCGTAGACGGTGAGCCCTTCGGCCTGGTGGGCCCTCGCCAGCAGCTCGAGGACCGGAAACTGTTCCCGGCAGGGCTCGCACCAGGTGGCCCAGAAGGCTACGATCCGGACCTGGCCGGCCCGGTCTGCCACCCGGTACTCCTCGCCGCGCAGGTCGGGGGCGGCCACGTCGATGCGCCGTCCAAGCGCTGGAGAATTGACGAGCGGGGGGCGCCCCGCGACACATCCGGCGCCCAGCATGAAGAGGAGCGCGACGGGGATGGCGTCAGGGAATGCTCGCATCGCCAACATCATGGCTTAAGTGGTCCTTTTGTCGATTTCGTGATCTTGATCAACCCCGCAACCGTATGCTTTGTGCCATGTTCCCCGGGGTCGCCCCGCCGGACCTCCCCGGCGAACCGGGCACCGCTTGCACCAACGAGCTGTCGAGGTTCCGATGCGCTCCTCAGCACACCTTGTCGCCTCCACCTTCCTCCTGGCCACGTCGCTGGTTGCCCGTGCGGACGTGATCGAGGGCTCCTCCACCACGCTGCTGGCGGCCGGCCAGCAGCTGCGCGGTGCGCCCGCCGGCCAGCAGCCCGACCTGGTCACCGTCGTGCCGTTCTACGAGCTCATCCGCGTCTCGGCTCGCGAGATCCGGAACCCGCTCTTCCAGGACCTGGAGATCAGCTTCTCGGGCTGGGGCTCCGCCGATCTCGGCGAGGTCCGCTGGGACGCCGGCACCTCGGGAAGGCTCACCGGCGACGTCACCACCGCCTACGTCCTCGGCTCGCTGCTGAACCGCATGGTGCAGCTCCGCGCCGGGCGCGAGTTCGTGTCCGCCGGGGCCGGCCGGATGCTCCAGCTCGACGGCGCCGACCTCTTGGTCCGGCTGCCGGCCGGCTTCTCGGTCTCGGCCTTCGGTGGCGCCCCGGTCTCGCAGCGCTTCTCCTCCCGCAAGGGGCTGACCAGCTGGAACCCGGCCGGTGGCGACCTCGCCTGGGGCGGCCGCCTCGGCTATGCGCTGGCGCTGCCCGGCGCGGTCGGCCGCGGCCTCGTCGTCGGCGTCTCGCTGGTGTCGATCTCCGACCACTCCGACCCGGTCCGCCAGGATCTCGGCCTCGACTTCCGGGTCCAGCCGGTCGACCGGCTCTCGCTGGTCGGCAACGCCACCTACAGCCTCTACGCCGAGCGGCTCGCCGAGTTCAACGTCACCGCGCTCTTCACCGCCGTCAGGGCGCTGACCATCAACCTCGACGTCCGCCACTACTCGCCCGACCTCTTCCTGGCGCGCAACTCGATCCTCTCGGTCTTCACCGACACCAACCGGACCGACCTGGGCGGCGGCGTGCGGTACCAGTTCACCAGGACGCTGCACGCCAGCGTGGACTACCACGCGCTCGTCGAACCGGCCGAGGTGAACAGGACTGAGCTCGGCGGCGAGGCCGCGGGCCGCGCCGAGTGGGAGCGCCACGGCACGGTGGCCGGCGGCGAGGTCACGTACCTGAAGACCGGCCAGCGCGGCTACACCGGCCTGCGTGGCTACGGCCGCCTGGGCTTCGGCAGGCTGTTCGTCGCCGCCGACCTGATGAAGGTCGCGTTCAAGCAGGAGGTGAACGGCCAGAAGGACTCGCTGACCGGCTCCCTCTCCGCCGGGTACCAGCTGGCCAACGCCTGGAGCGTGGTGCTGGCCGGCCGCGCCGGTGTCACCCCGTTCTTCGAGCGGCAGGCCGACGCCATGGTCAAGCTGGTCTACAACTCCGTCGTCCGCGTTCGGGAGGTGAAGTGATGAACCGCCACCTGGGGCTGGTGGTCGCGGCGGCCCTGCTCGCCGCTTGCTCCGCCAGGGAGACCAAGCCGGAGGCGCGGCGCGATCCGCCCTTCGTCATGCCGCACAGCCCGCACGTCGAGGCCGAGGTCGACTGCCTGGAGTGCCACGCCTCGATCGCCAAGGCCAGGGCGCTGCAGAGCCACGTCCGCCACGTCCAGCTCCCGAAGAAGGGCGAGATCTGCTCGGGCTGCCACGACACCGTTCCCAAGCTGCAG
>JAJZQX010000006.1 GCA_021806645.1 Myxococcales bacterium
GCGTCTGCCAGCCGCTGGATTGCTCGAGCACCGCGTGCCGGACCGGTGCCGAGGTGTTCAGCAATGGGGTGTGGACTTGCGCCTACACCAACGCGCCGCTCGACTCCGGTTGCGACGACACCGATCTCTGTAACGGCCACGAGACCTGCGACGGCGCGGGAACCTGCCGAGCCGGCACGCCGCCGAATCCCGACGACGGAAACCCAACGACGCTCGACTTCTGCGGCCCACAAGGCGTGAAGAACGTCCCAATCGCCTCCAACGGGACCGCCAAGGAGGCCTTCGCGACACCCATGACCGGTCCCGACCCGCGGTCACGGGCGCTCCCGGTGGCACCCAATGCCGGCGGCCCGGTGGTGGACGAGAGCCGGGGCACGCTCAACTACCGGTACAGCTTCGAGCTGCCGGCGGCCCGCGGGCGGTACCAGCCGAGGCTGGAACTCAACTACTCGAGCGCGTCGACCTACAACGACGCTTCCGGGGCGGGCTGGTCGCTGACGTCGTTCTACATCGAGGCTGATACCTCGACGCCTCCGACCTCCGCGGTCGACAACGCGCCCCTGCAGCGGTGGCTCGTGGCCGACGGCACACGTACACGGCTCCTCCCGAAGCCGAACGCGGCAGGAGAATGGCGGACCGAGGTGCAGGGCCCCTTCGTGAGAATCACCTACTCAAGCAGCGGATGGACCGCGACGGACGCAGCGGGGACGACCTTCAGCTTCACGCGAAGGAGCCCGAACCCGCCGGCATGGAACACACTCGGCCGTTGGTACCTCAGTGAAGTGGTCGACGTCGATGGCAACAAGACGCGCTTCACCTACCAGGACGAGACCGGGGCTTCAGCCCTGCTGACCGCGGTCGACTACAACTTCTTCTCGGCCGGGGCGCAGACCGGTACGTCGGTCGAGTTGACATGGTCGCCGGACTACCAGGCGCGCATCCAGCGGGCAGCGGACACCGTCGCTTACCGCCAGGACATCCTGCGCACTGTCCGCATCAAGGGGGCGTCGACCGACGGCAAGCCGACGCTGCTGCGCCACGAACTGACCTACACCCATCAGCAGCAGGCCGACACGCTGCTACTTTCGCAGGTGGTCGTGAAGGCGGGAGAGGGCGCGGTCTCGTTGCCTCCGACCAACTTCGAGTACCAGGTAGGGACATCCACCTACCAGTTGGACCCTGGTGTCACGCTCGGCCTCGAGGAGTACCTTACAGCGTCGAAGGCAAATGAGCAGTGGCTCGACCTCGACGGTGACGGGCTTCCGGATCGGGTGGCCTGGCCATACTGGCGGCGTAACACGACCCTCCCTCTTGGCTGGGCCGTCCCAACATTCGCTGCCAGCGCACTGATCCCGGGAGCCCCGGTACTCTCGCCTGCGCCGGCTTTCGTGGGAAATCCGCTTCGCGCCGCCTTCATGGACTTCGACGGTGACGGGATCATCGACCTGGTCACGGTGGGCGACAACGTCACCAGCGGACCTCGTTGCGACTACCAGGTGTGGCTCGGCCAGGGGAGCGGCGCCTCCTACTCGCTCTCGCCCTCCAAGCTCTGTGTCGATGCCATCCAGTTCATCGGCCAGGTCGCGCCGGGGCACTTCGGCATCCGGTACGCGAGCAAGACGATCGAGGCCTTCTCCCTGATGGACGTGAATGGTGACGGGATCCCGGATTTCGTCAAGCCCGACCCGAACAACACACTCGTGCTCGACGTCTGGCTCGGGTTGCCGATCAGGGACGCCTCGGGAACCCTGACGGGATTCGGATTCGCCTTGTGGAAGACCATGATGGTGCCGAAGCCCATCGACGCAGTGTCGGGGCTCGACCTCAACGGGGACGGGCTCGGCGGCGACTACGCGGCGTCGGGTCACCTGGTCGACATGTATGGCTTGGCCGTCTTTGGCCAGGGCGGTAGCTTCACAGGCAGCGCCTACCCCTGGAATGTCACGGAATGGCCAAATGCATCACCTCCGGTCACCACAAGCATCCAGGACGCGGGGCCGCTGGCGGTGGCGCGGAACCAGTTCACCTGTCCTCCCCCGCCAAGCTCGCCAACAGGGTCGCTCAACTACGGAGTCCTTTTCGACGACCCACGCAGGTCGATCGGTTTAACGGACTTGAACGGCGACGGCCGCCCGGACCTCCTGGTCAAGCCTTCCCTGTTCGATTCCACCTGCCCCTCAGGGCGGGCATGTACGCAGGTT
Source organism: Myxococcales bacterium (assembly GCA_021806645.1). Taxonomy (GTDB): domain Bacteria; phylum Myxococcota; class Myxococcia; order Myxococcales; family Anaeromyxobacteraceae; genus JADKCZ01. The sequence goes on from JAJZQX010000006.1 coordinate 2,202, forward strand.
GAGGACAACTTCGTGATCGGAGGCCAGTGCTACGATCCCAATGTGGTCTGCCCGCTGGTCGTCTACTGGAACACCGGCGGCGGGTTTGAGCGAGGTGGGACGCTCCAGGCCCCCACGGACCTCTTCCCGTCGGTGTCCTACGCTCCGGTCCCCGGCCCTGACAGCACGGGCGTCCAGTGCCTCTATGGTTGGCAAGGCACCGTCGACCCGTACGCCTACCGCGAACTCTCTCCCCAGCCAGGAACCAGCACCTTCACCGCGTGGTCGGCCGACTTCATTGACCTCAATGGCGACGGGATCCCCGACTACGCGACCAACCGAGGCGGCGCCTGGACCTTCTTCAAGGGGAACAACGTCGCGCCGCTCCTCAACAAGGTGACGACGGCGGCGGGCGCCGCCTACTCGGTGACCTACGCCCAGGGCGCTTCGTTCGGCGCGGGACCGCTGGACGGCGCGCTAGACGTGGTCACACAGGTGGTCCTATTTGACCCAGGGTACCGGGCCCGGCCCGGGGCAACCACCCGGTTTCCGGTTGCGACCACCAACTACCGATACGCCACCCCGGTTCACGGCCCCAATCCGGCCAACTTCGGGCGTATCGAGCCCCGCGGCTTCGGCGAAAGCTGGACCTGGCTGGCGGAGCCAGGGACAGGCGACAAGGTCGCGAAGCACGTCACCTGGGTCACGTCATCGTCGGTGCTGGCTGGCTCGCCCAGCAGGATCGAGTGGGGGACGTTCTCCACCGCCGAGCCGAGCGGTGGCTTCAGCGCCTTCAAGCGGACCGAACTCGAATACACCGTGAAGTCGCTCGACGCGGGCACCTGCACGCCACCTTCGACAACTCTCACCGCCGCCTCCTTCCCGGTCGCCCCGGTCACGACGCTGGTGCGGAATCTCGACATCCTGGACGCCAGCGCCACGCTCGGTGGTCAGCAGACCCGGGAATGCGCCGACGTCGACTCGGTCGGCAACGTGCTCAAGACCACCGTCATCACCAATGGCACCTGGAACGGCACCTCCCTCGCCGGGGACACCCTGGTGGAGACAGCGGCCTTCGATCTTGGGGCCACGTGCAAGTCTTGCCCCAAGACTCAGGAGTTGAAGACGGCGACCGGGACCACGCTCTCCTCGACCAGCTACTACTACGACTCGCCCATCGGCACCTGGAGCGCGGCGACCAACAACCCCGGCTCCGGCCACCTCAACTACGTGTCGCGGTGGGTGTCGGCCACCCGCTCGGACGTGGCCTCGGCGCAGGCCTACAACGCCGACGGCACGATCCAGTATCGGGTGAGCGATCCCTTCCCGGGCAGCCACGCCCGCTCCACCACCGAGAGCTACACCTACGACGCCCAGCAGCTCCGCGTCACGCTGACCACGCGGACCGACGGCCTGCAGACCGTCTTCACCAGCGCAGCCTATGACACCAGGGGGCTCCTCGCCTCCCAAAGCGGGCCATACCTCACGGGCGGCGAGGCCTCCGCGCCGACCCAGGCCTTCGCGCGGGACGACTTCGGCCGCGTCGTGGCCGTGGGGCGCTCGGTCGCCTATGACGGCACGACCGGGACCACCACCGTGACCGGCGCCATTGCGGCCACCGAGTACGTGGACACGTCGCCGCCGATGGTCCGCAGCTACACCTTCCTCGCCCCGCTGACCTTCGACGTGGGCGCCATCCCGGCCACACCGGACGTGAAGCAGGTGGTGGCGTTCAAGGACATCCTCGGCCGCACCACCGAGGTGCGCGAGCGTCTCGGCGTGGCCGGCACGGCTGACCCGTCATCGCAGGTCATCCAGGCGCTCTCCGGCTACCGGGTGGTGTCGCTGGTGAAGTACGACGCGGCCGGGCGAGTGGTCGCCTCCCTCGAGCCGAGCTTCGCGGCCGATGGGAGCACGCCCAGCCAGTTCGACACGGTGGCGGCGATTGCGGGCATCCGCGGCGCCATGACGGTGTTCGACGCGACGGGTCGGGTGACTTGTTCGAAGGCCGGCATTTACGTTGCGCTAGGGAACGACGCTTCCTGCACCACCAGCAAGGAGAGCGGCGCCAGCTACCATGTTGCGACCGCCTTCGCATACGGAACTCCAGCAGGCGCGTCTCCCGCCGGGCTCGCCACCGTGACGGCCTGGGTGCCGGGCCGGTTCAACGGGACGGGCACCGGCACCACGATCGGCACCACCACGACCTTCCGCGCCGATGGCCGCGTCCAGGACGTCAGCGATTCGCGCGGCAACACCGTGACCACCAGCTACGACCTGCTGGGCCGGGCGGTCGCAGTGACGCGAAAGACGGCAGGCAACTCGGCGATCGCCATGTCCACGAGGACTCTCGACGGGCTCGGGCGAGTCACTGACGAATACGACGACAACTGGAGCCCCGGGCTGTCGCCGAGTCGGGAATACACCTACGACCAAGTGGGGCGAGCCTATTCCATCCAGCTGGCGCCCCAGGAAATCGGGGGGACGCCGTATCGTGCCATGCTGAACTACGAGTTCAAGAGCATGGGCCGGCCGACCCGGATCACGGTGACGGAGCCAGGCACGGCCACGCGGCAGCTGGCCGCGTTCTCCTACGACCTGCCCTATGCCGGCAACGGCGCGCTCTACACCAACACCGCCGGCCGGCTCGCGTCGGTGCTGGGCCCGAACACCTCGATCGCGCTCGGCTACGACCAGAACGGCCAGGCGATCCGCCGCGACCAGTGGATCGCCGGCCTCACCGGCGCGTTCACGCTCACCGGCGCCATCAGCGACGACGGCCGGATGCTGGCCGGCAGCTTCTTCTCCGGCTACTCGCAGACCGTCAACTACTTCGGCCGCTACGACTCGGCCGGCCGCCCGGTCCGGGTGGACGCGGGCGGCGCGTCGGCCGGAGCGGCGCCGGTGGTCAACCTCTGGGAGGTCCGCAACGCCGCCAACACCGACTACGACGGCTACGACGTCCTGGGGCGAGTCGGCCGCCTGCGGAGCAACGGCGGCACGGTGGACACCTACCGGAACTACGACACCTTCACGGGCGCGCTGACGTCGCAGGCCGCGACACTGGCCTCGGGGACGAAGGCGTACGGGATTGACAGCATCGTCTACTTCGGCGCGAAGTTGACCACCTACCGCGACACGACCGTCCCGGGCACGGTGACCAGCTACGGCTACACGTACGACGAGGCGGGGCGGCTGGCGACGGCGAAGGCGTCGCGGGTGGGCGGGGCGGCCATCTCGCAGGGGTACGGGCAGAGCTATTCGGCCAAGGATCCGAGCTGGACCACGCCGGGCGCCTCGATGGAGAACCTGGAACAGGTGAACGACGTCTCCGGCACCACCGACTACGCCTACCAGGGAGACCGGGCGACGCAGCTCACCGGCGCGGTGAACGCCACCCTCGGCTACGACTACGCTGGCCGGGCGACGAGCCGGGTGTCCGGCGGCGCGGAGGTGGAAGGCTTCGTCCACGACGTGCTCGACCGGCTGACGCAGATCCGGCGCAACGGCGCGCTCTCGGAGATCCTGGAATACGCGCCCACCGGTGAGCCGATCTTCCGGAAGCTGGGGACCAAGGGGACCTGGTACGTGGGGGCGGTGGGGACGGTGACGGCCGACGTGCCGGCCACCTGCAAGGGGATCGACGTGTACGCCATCCCCCTCGCGGACCGGTGCGTCCCGGTACCCGGGACGGTGAAGGTGGCGGCCCACGTGCAGGTGGCGGGGGCAAGGGTGGCGAGCGTGAAGGCGGCGGCGGGGAGCGGGCTCGACCCGGTGAGCGAGGTGCTTTACTACCACCGCGACATGCAGGGGAGCGTGGTGGCGACCACCTACCGGGCCAACGGCTTCAACGGCTACATGGGCGCGCGCTACCGCTACACGCCCTACGGCCAGTTCGACCGCGCGGAGAACGTCTCGCCCTCAAGCGACTCGGAGCTGGGGTACACCGGCGGCCTGCGGCTCGGCTACACGGCGGGGGTGGCGCAGCAGGGGAACCTGCTGCTGCTGGGCGCGCGGGTCTACCACGCGGAGCTGAAGCGCTGGCTGGTGCCGGATACAGTGGACCTACGCCGGTACACCTATGCGGGCGGGGACCCGGTGAACTTCGTGGATCCGAGCGGGAGGATGGCAATTGTGGCGGGTGGGGGCGCTGGCGGCGTCGGGGGAGGCGGCGAGAAAGTCGGTACCTCGGGCGGTGCTCCGCCAATAGGCATCCAATTCAAGGATGAGGCAGGAGTCTATCCTCTTTGCAGCGGTGATGTTCCGCCAGGAACGCCATTCTGCCGGATGCCAGACGGCACTCTCGTTGACCTTCGTTGCCCGGGGCGCGAGGTGTGGTCGTGCTCCGGTTCAAGTGGCGGTGGAAACAGCAGACCCCCGCCTCCTGGAAGCTATCCGACCAATCCAGGCGGAGGAGGGGGTGGAGGCGGAGGACCCGGCGTGAACGGTGGCAAAGCAGTTGCGATTGCCGGGGCTACGACGGCCGTCATGGCCGGCTTGGTGGCCAGACAGGGGGCTAAGGCGGCCGCTGGTGCTGCTGCCGCAAAGGTCGCGGGTCAGACCGCGCTCGAAATCGCGGCGGCTGGGCAGATGGCGGGGTCACTTCTCGGCGAGAACTTCATCGCCTTTGCTGCGACAACAGGCGTCGTGATGGCTGTGGGGCTGACCCCAGGCGGGCTTATAGCTGCTGCGGCTGTAGGTGCCATTGCAAATGGGGTATTCGCGCTTGTCGCTGGAATCGCTGCAGGCGACTCTGCGCAGCAGATTGCACGGAATACCCTTGTTGCCGCGGCGACGGGGGGGCTCACGGCCCTTGTTGCGCCATTGGCTATCATGGGGGGTGTTCCCGGCGGATTGGCTGTATATGCCGGTCTTGTCGCCGGGGTGGGCGCAAACCTTGCGACGGCGCCTCGGCGCTGGCGGCGGCGGAATGGACAGCGAGGTCGCGTCGAGAGAGGGCGTCGAGGAATGGGTGGGCCCATTCCATGGAGTGGTAGGAGCGCCCACCTACTGACTGTTGCGGGAGTTCCGGCGTGACCCGAATACTATGCGCGGGCTCATGGGACCTGAGCAGCACCATTGCCGTGATCGCGCTTGCGGCGTTGAGTTCTTGGGGGACTTGGACCGGACTAGGGATAGCCAGAAGGCTTCACCATGAGACCGACCCGCGCTTTCCGACGACGCGGCCCGCCAGGCTCTTCCTCGTCTGCATTCTCCTTGGAGGTGGGCTAGTGATGCTGTCTGCGTGTGTTCTAGCTGCGCTGTCGCCCTGGATCTGCGAGTAGACCAAGGTGAACCGCGATTGGGTGATTCCAAGATGATGTTCAAGAGGCAGGCAAAGGGGAGCAGGATAGAGACGGTGGCATACTTTGGGTCCGCTTTGGTCTTCTCTGGGCTCTTGGGACTCTGGGCTCTGGTGGGCCAGCCTTCTGGGCGGCTCGGACTGTGGCCGACAGGCCTCGGAACGGCCCTCTTTGCGGGTTCCGCGGTCCTGTTGGTCTTCTGGCCAGTGACTCCCGAGGCGTTCGCGCGTGGTGGTTCGTTTACATTGAAGGCAAACCTCCTGCGCCGGACACTGGGCGTCTCGGCGGTTCCCAGCTACATGGTCCTGATTGCGTACATGGGCTGGGACTTTCCGCGTGCCCATCGTCTTGCTCCCTTCGTGCTGTTGGGCGCGGCGCTGACGTTGGCCTCTGGAGCGCATGCAGCATGGACAGTGACCACATGGAATGCTGCCGGGCTTGAAAGGCGGACGTGGCTGTCGACGTCGAAGGTGGCCTGGGCAGATGTCCGAGGAGTTGACCGGCTTGGCAGCGCAGTACTCTTCCTCCTGCTGACATCTGGCGAGCGCTGGCGCCTTCCCGCTCGGTGGGACGGTATTCCACAGTTCTCGGCCGAACTCCTTGACCGAGTGAACACTGGGGCTTTGCATGCGAGCGACGATGTGCGTCGCTTCCTGGAATCCCAGGCGCAACTTAACGACCGATCGCGACCCGGAAGCACCGGCCGCGAGTTTGAGTGAAGGGTTGAGCTTCTTCCGCTGGTTGTAGGCCTTCATGAAGGCGACGACTTGAATCATCAGTTCCTCGATCCATGCGCGTTCGCTTAGCAGGAGCCAACCAACCAACCGACATGACGCCAGGAAGTTGAAGGTCAAGTCCCCATCTCTGTGTAAATCGCACGTCGCGTGAAGCTCATCGGGTACTTCAGGCCGCCCTGGTGACGACGGCCTCCTTCGACTTCCGCAGCGACATGTCCAGGTAGCGGCGGTCGGTCTAGATGGCGGTGATCTGGAGGGCTACGGCGGTGACGCGCTCGCCGTCCGCAGTAGCCAGCCCTCAGCCACGACGCCCGCTCGCAGGCTGACCGGCTCCACCACCTTGGCGTTCCGCTTGCCGACCTGCCGATACAGCGACCGCTCCAACACAACGGGTCCCGCCAGCGTGTAGTAGATGGCCTCGCCGCGACCAACCCTGGTGTACCGGGCCCCAGCGATCCCCACCGCCAGACGGTCCACGTCCAGGCTCCGGAGCACGTTCTCATGGCTGGCCCGCTCGATCCGAGCGCTGGTTGCCCCGATGGCCACGTCGACCTCGGCGTAGTTCACCGACTTGCCGCTGTCGGCGCTCGCCGGTGGCCGGGACGGTGAAGGTGGCGGCCCACGTGCAGGTGGCGGAACCTGGTGCTGCTCGGCGCGCGGGTCTACCACGCCGAGCCGAGGCGCTGGCTGGTGCCGGACACGGTGGACGGGCGGAGGTACACCAACGCGGGCGGGGACGCGCTAGGATCGCCACGTGACGGTGCATCCCATCGAGCAGGTGCTGTCGGCGCTCAACGCGACCGGGGTGCGCTATCTCGTGGTCGGCGGCGTGGCGGTCGTCCTCCACGGACACCTGCGAACCACCGCCGACCTCGACCTGGTGGTCTCGCTGGAGCCAGCCAATGCCCGGCGCGCCATCGAGGCGCTCACCGGGCTCGGCTATCGCCCCCGGGCACCGGTGGCGGCCGAGCGCTTCGCCGACGCCACGGAGCGCGCCGCCTGGATCGCCGAGAATGGGCTCACGGTCTTCTCGCTCTGGAGCGATCGCACGCCCTCGCTGGAGGTGGACCTCTTCGTCCGCGAACCGTTCGACTTCGAGCAGGCCTGGGCGCGGCGGGTGACGGTGTCGCTCGACACCACCACGGCGACCGTGGTCGGGCTCCAGGACCTGCTGGCCCTGAAGCGCGAGGCGCGCCGGCCGCAGGATCTCGCCGACGTCGCTGCCCTGGAAGTCATTGCCTCGGCAGGACGGGCTCCGTGACGGGGAAGAGCGACGACACGGCCGGCTGGCCGCGCGGCTGGGACGAGCACCGCCGCGCCCAGGCCCCCGGAGCGCGACTCACGCCCGCCGAGCGGCTCCGCTGGCTGGAAGAGACGATGGCGACGATGCGGCGGTGGGTGGGGCGCGCGGCGGCCCCGAACCGAAACCCTTCCCCGCCACCGAACCGGCCTTGGGATCGGTAACTGGCTAGAACGCGTACAGCGTCCTGAACCCGAACTGCGACCAGTGGTGACGGCTCCGGTTCGACTCCGGGTAGGTGACGGCCCCGGCCTGGTCCATGATGGTGCCTCGCACCGACGAGAACCGGCCGATGGCGAACGACAGGAAGGGGCCGGTCACCCAGCCTCGGGCCGGGACGAAGTCGAGCCCGGCCTGCAGGTCGGCGCTGATGGTGCCCCGCAGCATCAGGTCGACCTGGTAGGCGCCCGACTCCTTCACGTGGAGCCACTCGAAGCCCGCGCCCGCCGAGAGCCAAGGCAGGGCCACGCCGTCGGTGTCGAAGCGGACCGTGCCGTGGAAGGTGAGCCGGTCGTCTCGAACCGAGCAGGAGCAGCCGAGGTCGCAGTAGTCGACGAGGCCGAACCCGGCCTGGTAGCTGGCGCTCACGCTCAAGTACCTGTTGAACCGCCACCCCAGCTCGGCCCAGACCGGCACGGCCTTGGCCACGACGAAGCTCAGGTCGATCCGGGTGCTGCGCACAGCCGTTCCGGTGGGCACCTCGATCCCCAGGCGCAGGCCGGCCTCCAGCCCGGGCCCCTCCGATACAGGTGCTCGCGCCAGGGCGGGAGCGGCGAGCAGCATGGCGAGGGATGCCACGGCGAGGCGACGAGCAAGGCGGATGGGCATGGGGCTCGCAAGGGATGCCGAAGTGGGGCTGGAGAAGCGGGACTGTCGGTCGAGCCCCCCAAGGATATACTGACGCGCCGTCCGTGTCAGCGGCTGGTCAACCAGGGGCAGGCGGCCCACCTTGCGCTTGCAACGACGGAGGCCTACACTTTCACCTGAAAGCAGCGTCCACAGGCTCCCATGCCCTCCCTCGCCCACGCCAGCCCCACCACCCCAGGCGCCGTCCTCACCAAGGCGACGCTGCGGGCGGCCAGGCTGCTCGGCCTGACCGACGCGTCGCTGGGGACGGTCCTCGGCATCAGCGGCGCCTCGGTCTCCCGCCTCGGGTCGGGCCGCCGGGCCATCGCGCCGGCCGGCAAGGAGGGGCAGCTGGCCGTCCTCTTCCTGCGCATGTACCGCAGCCTCAACGCCCTGCTGGGCGACGCCGAGAGCTGCCGCAGGTGGCTCCACGCCGACAACTCGCACCTCGGCGGCGTCCCCGCGGACCTGCTCCGCTCCGTCGAAGGGCTGGTCCATGTCGCCCAGTATCTGGACGCGATGCGCGGGAAGATCTAGGGCCGTCCGGCTCGAGTGCCGGGCCTGGCGGGTGGTCGAGGGGCAGCACCTGCTCTCCACCCGCCACCTGGTCGACTCCGCCGCGGAGCACGACCTGCTGGAGCGGCTCCTCGACGACACCAAGCCGCCGGTCCCCCGGGGGCCCGAGTTCGCCGGGCTGCACTATCTCCTCTTCACCCCGGCCGCCTTCGCCGGCAAGAGCCCGCTCCGCCCGGCGCAGAACTGGCAGTGCACGGTCACGGCGCAGGAGGACGTCGAGTACCGGCGGCACGGGGTCGGCGCCGTCGAGCGGGTGGACTTCCCGCGCGCCACCTTCCTGGTGGACGGGAAGCTCCCGCACCCGGCCGTGTAGGCGGTGGAAGGTCACGGCAGGACTCGGCGCCTCCGGGCGTGGCTGGCAGTGTCCGACCCGTCGCTACACTGGGCCCACGCATGGACCTCTCGACCCTCCTCATCCTGGCCGCCCTGGCGGCGTCGGCCACGGCCCTCCTCCTGCTCGTCCCCGCCCGCGTCGCCGGGCGGGTCCGCGCCGCGCTGCTCGAGCGGCTCGACGCGCTCGACCGGAGCGCCGAGAAGACCGAGCGCGGCCTGCGCGAGGAGCTGCGCGGTGGCCGCGGCGAGGCGGCCGCCGAGGCGCAGCGCCAGCGCGACGAGGTGCGCCAGCAGCTGGTGGAGATGGCGCGATTGCAGCGCGAGGCGCTCGAGGGGTTCGGCGCCCGGCTGCAGCAGCTCACCGACTCCAACGCCAAGCGGCAGGAGGAGCTGCGCAAGACGCTGGAGCAGCGGCTCGAGGGGCTGCAGAAGGAGAACGCCGAGAAGCTGGAGCTGATGCGCCAGACGGTGGACGAGAAGCTGCAGGGGACGCTGGAGAAGCGGCTGGGCGAGTCGTTCAAGCTGGTGCAGGGGCAGCTCGAGGCGGTGCAGCGCGGGCTGGGCGAGATGCAGGCGCTGGCCACCGGCGTCGGCGACCTGAAGAAGGTGCTCTCCAACGTGAAGACGCGCGGCACCTGGGGCGAGGTGCAGCTCGGCGCGCTGCTGGAGCAGATGCTCTCGCCCGACCAGTACGCCGCCAACGTGGCCCCCAGGCCCGGCTCGGGCGAGCGGGTCGAGTACGTGATCCGGCTCCCCGGGCACGACAAGGGGGAGGGCGAGGTGCTCCTCCCCATCGACGCCAAGTTCCCTACCGAGGACTACCTGCGCCTCGTGGAGGCCTCGGAGCGGGGCGACGCCGCGGCGGTGGAGGCGGCCGGCAAGGCGCTGGAGCTGCGCATCCGGGGGTGCGCCAGGGACATCCGCGACAAGTACGTCCACCCGCCGCAGACCACCGACTTCGGCCTGCTCTTCCTGCCGACCGAGGGGCTCTACGCCGAGGTGGTGCGCCGGGCCGGCTTCGCCGAGGCGCTGCAGCGCGACTTCCGGGTCATCGTGGCCGGGCCGTCCACGCTGGCGGCGCTCCTCACCAGCCTGCAGATGGGCTTCCGCACCCTGGCCATCCAGCAGCGCTCCTCAGAGGTCTGGGAGGTGCTGGGGGCGGTCAAGACCGAGTTCGGCAAGTTCGGCGACATCATCAAGAAGGTGGAGAAGAAGCTGGAGGAGGCGACCAGCACGCTCTCCACGGTGGGGACGCGCAGCCGCGCCATCGAGCGGAAGCTGCGGACGGTCCAGGAACTGCCGGCCGCCGACGCGCAGCGGCTGCTGCCGCACCTCGGCGCCGACGACGGCGACGGCGAGGGCGAGGGCGAGGAGCCGGGGGCGGCGTAGGCGGGCGGCCTCACGTCAACCGGACCTCATGACCAGGTCCTCTCCACGTACGAGAACGACTTCGGCACGACAGCGACGCCCTGGTCAGGAGATCCGGGCCCGAACCGCTTCGACGAGGGCGGTGGCGATCTCGACGGCCCGCGCGGCTTCATCCTGGCTCGGCTCCCCGGTGTCTCCGGGATAGCGGTACTTCCACGCAAATTCGGTGAGTGGCGCCGCGGAATCGACGAACGGCGCGAGCGCAGGGTCGATACCGGCACACACCCTGCCAATCTCCTCGATGCTGTGCGTCTTCCGGAAGGGCCGATCGTGCCAGGCCAGGAACGCCTTCAACGCCTTCTCGGAGGCCTGCTGGGCGTGGAACGCGATGTCTCCCCAGAGGCCGGCGTCTGGGGCCTGGAACTCCAGGTTGGCGGCTCGGAGATCGAGCGCCGCCTTGGCCAGCCAGGCCCGTGCGTCCTCGAGCCTGGCATCCTCAGTGGGCATGGAGCAGCCGACCTTCTCGGAGAACGGTTCCGGGAAGCGACGCCTTGAGTTCCCGGCGCCGCTCGAACCAGGTCCGGGTGCAGACCAGCACGTCGGCCGCCGTCCCGGTCCCGCGGAGCGCCTCGTACGCAAGCCTGCTCGACCGGCGAGACGGCGGCGCACCGTCGTCCACCACCAGGAGCAGATCGTAATCGCTGTCCGGGCCGGCGTCGCCGCGGGCGTGGGAGCCGAACAGGTACACCTCGACCGGCTCGTAGGCGTCGACAAGGCGCCGAGTGATCTCTTGCAGCTGGCGATCGCCGTTCTGGCCCACGGTCATGCTGAGCGGGAAGTTACCGCAGCATGTTGGGTGTGTCGATGAAGGGTCGCAGCATGCCTCCTGGCCGCCGGCCATCGGGTCCGGCTGGTGCGCCGCGCCGACGGGACCTCACCCGTGCTTCAGGGCGAAGACGGTCAGCGACTCCCGGAGATACTCGGGATTCTGGCCGAGCCGGATGGCGATCAGGCCGGCGACGATCTGGTGCCGGACCAGCTGTTCGTGCTGGTCGAGGGTCCGCACCTTGCCGGACAGCGGCAGGAACAGGAGGCCGGCGAGGAGCGCGCCGTAACAGGTGGACGCCAGCGAGGCCGTGACCGCGGTCCACGGGGCGGCCTGGTCCTGGAGCCCCGGCGCCAGCTGGACGATCCCGACCAGCGTTCCGGCCACGCCGAGCAGCAGGGCGGAGTGGCCCATGAACCGGAAGAGCCGCTCGGCCTGCGCCCGCCGCCCCGAGAGGAGCTCCGACTCCAGCCGCAGCAGCTCCGCGATGCGCTCCGCCTCCACGCCGTCGACGAGCAGGTAGAGCCCCTTCGACAGAAACGGCTCCCGGAGCGACACCGCCTCCGGGTCGATGGTGGCGACGCCCTGGGCCCGGGCCTGGCGGGCGAGGCCGATCAGCGCCTGGGACACCTGCCGGGTGGTGACCGTGTGGGAGAGGAAGATTCGCGACAGCGCCGAGAGGGCGTCGAGCACCGTCCGGCGCGATGAGGCGAGCGTGGCGGCGGCCAGGGTGCCGCCGAGCACGATGAGCAGCGCGGTCCGGTGGGTGAAGATCGAGAAGTCGCCGCCGCTCGACCGGACAGCGAGGGAAACGAAGGCGATGCCGAGGACGAGGCCGAGGTAGGTGGTGGTGCGCACGCCCCTACATCGTAGAGCGGCCCGCGGTGAGGGTCGAGATGGCGACCAGCGCGAGCCCCTCGAAGAGCAGGTGGGCCGCCAGGTGGCTGGTGATATCGGCCTGGTCGAGCGCCGGGCAGACCTCGACGAGATCCATGCCGATGAGGTGCACGCCGGCCAGCCCGCGCACCAGCTGGAGCGCCTCGCGCGAGCTGAGGCCGCCCGGGACCGGCGTCCCGGTGCCCGGCGCGAAGGCCGGGTCGACGGCGTCCACGTCGAACGAGAGGTAGACGGGGGTGTCGCCGACCGCCGCGCGGATCCGGGCGGCCACGGCGCCGGCACCGGCCGCCGCCAGGTCGTCGGCGGTGGTCACCTGCGCCCCGTGCTCGGCGCTCAGCAGCCCGTCGTCGGCCGCGCCCCACGGGCCCCGCAGCCCCACCTGGTGGAGCTGGCCGGGGCGGATCAGCCCCTCCTCGATGGCGTGGCGGAAGGGAGTGCCGTGGTGGAACGGCTCGCCCCAGGTCTCCGGGCCGCTGGTGTCGAGGTGGGCGTCGACGTGGACCACCGCCACCGGTCCGTGGACGCGGGCCGCGGCGCGCAGCGCCGGGAGCGCGATCGAGTGGTCGCCGCCGACCAGGAACGGCGCGGCGCCGGCGCGGTGGACGGCGAAGGCGCCGGCCTCGACCCGATCGCGCACGGCCTCCGGCTGGAAGGGCGGGAAGACCACGTTGCCGCCGTCCACGGCCCCCGACCGCTCGAAGACGGAGACCCGGTGGACCGGGTGCCAGCCCTGCACGAAGGCGCTGACCCGGCGGACCTGGTACGGGGCGAAGCGCGCGCCCGGCGAGGCGGTGGTGCCACCGTCGTACGGTACCCCGAGCAGGACGGCGCGCGTCCCGGACGGCGGCGACCCGGGGCGGGCGGCCACCGGGAGCCGGAAGAACGGGGTCTGGCCGTGCGCCAGGTACTCCTGCGCCGACTGCTGGCTCGCTCTCAAGCCGCCTCCAGCAGCGAGAGGACCCGCCCGCGGACTTCGTCGGCCAGCCCCATGGCGGTCGCGTGATCGCCCGGCTCGACCGCCGCCCCGAAGCGGAGCCGGACCCGGGAGGTGCCGCGCGCCGCCAGCCGGAGGTAGTGGGGCACGAAGGTGGCGTCGCCGGTCCAGGCGAGATCGGCCGGCTGGTAGCGGAGCGCCACCGGCACCACCGGCACGCCCAGCCGCCGCGCCAGGCCGAAGAGCCCCCTGTGGAACGGCGCCACCGAGGCGCCGTCGGTGGTGGTCCCCTCCGGGAAGTTGAGGAGCGCGACCTGGTTCCGTAGCGCCAGCTCGGCCTCCCGCAGCACGTCGCGCCCGGAGTTCCGGTTGCCCCGGTCGTAGAAGATGACGCCCAGCAGCCCCGCCAGCGTCCCGACCACCGGCCAGCCGCGGACGTCGAGCTTGGAGATGGGGGCGCAGGGCGCGTGCGCCGCCACCACGATGGGGTCGAGCCAGCTCACGTGGTTGCAGGCCAGCAGCACCGGCCCGAGCGGCGGCAGGCCATCGACGGTGGCCTCGATGCCATGATGCTCGAGCACCGCGCGGCAGCCGTCGCGCAGCGTCCGGGCCCGATCCCGCGCCCGCCCACCGTTCTGCCGGAGGCCGCGGGCCCGGGCGGTGATGATGGCGGCGGTGACGCTGGTGAAGGCGAGCCGCGCGCCGGCCCGGAACATCCCGGCGCCGCCGCCGGCGACGACGGCGAGGGCGGTCATCAGGCGACCTCCCGCAGCGACTCACGGTCGACGAGCCCGAGCCGCTCCATCTTGCCGCGCAGCGCCTCGAAGCCGGCCCGGTCGATGCGGGAGACCAGCCGCCGATCCCCTGGGCCGTAGAAGTCGTCCCGGTAGCCGAGCTCGGTGGCGCCGAGAGCGCGGTGGAGCGAGCGGGCCGCCAGGTTGTCCTCCTTGACCGTGAACCAGCAGCTCTCCACCCGGGTGGCCAGCGAGCCGATCAGTGCCCGCAGCAGCTGGACCGCCACGCGCGAGCCCTGCCGGCCGGGGGCCACCGCCAGCGTGGTGCAGTAGGCCTCGACCCCACGCACGAAGCAGAGGACGTAGCCGACGATCCGGCCGTCCTCGACGGCGGCGAAGCAGGTGTCGCCGAAGAACTCGCAGCAGAGCCGGACGTAGTAGGCGCCCAGCACGCCCTCGCCGGCGGCACCGAACACCTCCTCCTCGAGCCGCATCAGCCCAGCGAAGTCGTCCTGCCTGAGAGGCCTGATCTCGCGTCGCGCCATGGGTTCCTCCTTGGGTGCGGGGCGAGGTTGACGGGACCACGTGGCCGGCCAGTCGCGGATCGGTGACGGCCCGGCAACGGCGCGACTGTTCACGCCCCCGCCCGGCGGCGGCCCTCGTTTCGTCACCGGCCCGGAGTCGAATGGCTCGCCATGGAGGTCACGTGATCAGGACGCTCGCGCACTTGTCGGACCTGCACCTCGGACGGAGCGAGGCCGACGCCATCGGCTTGAGGCGCGCCGTGACGGCGCTGGTCGAGGCCGGCGTCGATCACGTGGTGGTGACCGGCGACGTCACCGACGGCGGGCAGTTCGACCAGCTGGGCGCCTTCCAGCGCCTCACCGCCCCCATCGCCGACCGGCTCACGCTGGTGCCCGGCAACCACGATCGGGTCGGCGAGAACGCCGGCCGGCTCATGATGCGGGGGCGGGTGGCCGCCGAGGCGCGCGACGGGCTCTACCTGGTCCGCGTGGACTCGACCGCGCCGCACAACCGCCGGCTCATCGACGCCCACGGCCAGCTCACCGTCGAGGACCTGGTGGCCATCGACGCCGCCGTCGATCGTGCCCCGGCCCGCGTGCTGGTGGCGGTGCTCCTCCACCACCACGTGCACCGGCTCCCGGGGGACGACGTCTGGGAGCACCTGGCCGCCATGGTCGGCCTGCCTTGGACCGCCGAGCTGCGGCGCGGCCCGGCGCTCCTCGAGCGGCTGCGCGGCCGCTGCGATCTCGTCCTGCACGGCCACCGCCACGTGCCGGCCGGGCTGGTGCTCGGGCGCGGCGAGGCGCGGCCCCTCCACGTGGCCAACGCCGGCTGCACCACCAGCCTCGGGCGCACCCGGCTCTTCTGCCACGAGGGCGGCCGCCTGACCGGCCAGGGCTGGCTGGAGCACGACGCGCGCCGGCCGGAGGAGCGGACCGTCGCCGGCCTGGTGGCGGCGGCGTAGCAGGGCGCACCCCTACCGCCCCAGCTGCTCCACCAGCCGCGCCGCCACCCGGGCGGTCCGGCCGTCGGCGTCGAAGCGCGGGTTGAGCTCCGCCACCTCGCCCAACGCCAGCTTGCCGCTCGCCACCACCGTGTCTACCAGCGCCTCGACCACCTCGAGCGCCACGCCGCGCGAGGCCGGCGCCGAGACGCCGGGCGCCACGCCGGCCGGCAGGACGTCGAGATCGACGGTGAGGTGGACCCGCTCCACGGTGGCGAGGAAGGCCGCCAGCTCCGCCGCCGCCTCGTCGAGCCTGGCCGGCGTGGTGGCGCGATCCCGGCGCCAGCTCGCCCCGAGACGGCGGGCGGTGTCGAAGAGCGCCTCGGTGTTGGAGCCCTCGTCCACGCCGAGACAGTGGTAGCGGAAGGGCCAGTGGCGCGCCGCGCAGGCCTCGGCGATCTGCCGGAACGGCGTGCCGGAGCTGGCGCGGCCGGCCCGCAGGTCGAGGTGGGCGTCGAGGTTGACCACCCCGATGGCCGGCGCCCGCGCGCCGGCGTGGCGCGCCAGGTGGTCGGCCAGGCCGACGAAGCTGCCGAAGGCCACCTCGTGGCCGCCCCCCACCAGCACGGGCCGGTGGCCGGCGCCGAGCAGCCGCGTCACCGTCGCCGCCAGCTCGACCTGTCCTTCCTCCAGTGCGTCGCCCTCAACCACCACGTCACCGGCGTCCCAGGCCGGCGCGGTCCGGCGCCACGCCAGGTTGGCCATGGCCCGGCGGAGCGCGGCCGGCCCCTCGGAGGCCCCCGGCCGGCCGTGGTTGCGCTCCACGCCGGCGTCGCACGCGAAGCCGAGCAGCGCCATTCCCGGCGCCGCGGCGTCCAGCAGCGGCCGGACCGCCTGGTGCCAGCGGAGCGCGCGCGGCCCTTCCTCGGCGTCGGCGCGGCCGCTCCAGAGCGTGAGGTCAGCTGGCCTGTGCATGATCGGGCCTCCCGGCCACCACGCGCGTGGCCAGCGACGACGGGCCGAGCCTCGACGCCAGCTCGGCCGGGTGGTCGGCGTCCCAGAGGGCCAGGTCGGCACGCAGCCCCACCGCGAGCACGCCGCGGTCGGCGAGGCCGAGGGCGCGGGCGGCGTGGCGGGTGGTCGCGGCCAGCGCCTCGGCCGGGGTGAGGCGGAAGAGCGTGCAGGCGAGGTTCATCGCCGTGGTGAGCGAGGCGAGCGGCGAGGTGCCGGGGTTGCAGTCGGTGGCCACAGCCATCGAGACCCCGGCGGCCCGCAGGGCGGCCACCGGCGGCGCATGGGTGTCGCGCAGGTGGAGATAGGCGCCCGGCAGCAGCACGGCGACGGTGCCGGACCCGGCCATGGCCCGCACGCCCTCCACGGAGAGGTGCTCGAGGTGGTCGGCCGAGAGGGCCCGGTGGCGGGCCGCCAGCGCCGCGCCGCCCGAATCGGAGAGCTGCTCGGCGTGGAGCTTCACCGGGAGCGAAAGAACCGCGGCGGCGGCGAAGAGCCGCGCCACCTGCGCCGGCGAGAAGGCGAGCTGCTCGCAGCAGGCGTCCACGGCGTCGGCCAGCCCGGCCGCCGCCACCGCCGGCAGCACCTCGCCGACGACGAAGTCGAGGTAGGCGTCGGGCCGTCCGTCGAACTCGGCCGGCACGGCGTGGGCGCCGAGGAAGGTGGTCCGGACCGTGACCGGCAACAGCTCGCCCAGCCGCCGCGCCACGCGCAGCTGCTTGAGCTCGGTGTCGAGATCGAGCCCGTAGCCGCTCTTCACCTCCACGGTGGTGACGCCATCGGCCAGCAGCGCGGCGAGCCGCGGCCGGCTCTCGAGGAGCAGGGTCGCCGCGTCGGCGGCGCGGGTGGCGGTGACGGTGGAGCGGACGCCACCGCCGGACCTGGCGATCTCCCCGTAGCTGGCGCCGAGCAGCCGCTGCTCGAACTCGGCGGCCCGGTGGCCGGCGTGGACCAGGTGGGTGTGGCAGTCGATCAGGCCGGGCGTGAGCAGCCGCCCCTCGGCGTCCAGCTCCAGCGTCGCGGTCGCGCCCGGTGGCAGCTCCGCGTCGGGGCCGACGAAGGCGATGCGGCCGTCGCTGACCGCCAGCGAGCCGCCGGCGATCTCGCCATAGGGCGAACCGGGGACCATGGTCGCCACCCGGGCCCGGCGGATCAGC
Source organism: Myxococcales bacterium (assembly GCA_021806645.1). Taxonomy (GTDB): domain Bacteria; phylum Myxococcota; class Myxococcia; order Myxococcales; family Anaeromyxobacteraceae; genus JADKCZ01. Next base: position 19,671 of record JAJZQX010000006.1, read on the forward strand.
AGGTCCCAGCCGCCTGCCGCGGCGAGAGGATCGGCGCTCGCGGTGGTCATCTTGCCCGGGGAGGGGCACCGAGCCCCAGCATGGGCAGGTCGAGCCCGGCCTGGCGCGCTGTTTCCATGGCCAGAGGATAGCCCGCATCGGCGTGGCGCATCACGCCGGTGGCCGGGTCGTTCCAGAGCACGCGGGCCAGCCGGCGCGCCGCCGCCTCGGTCCCGTCCGCCACGATCACCATGCCGGCGTGCTGCGAGAAGCCCATGCCGACGCCGCCGCCGTGGTGGAGCGAGACCCAGGTGGCGCCCCCGGCGGTGTTGAGCAGCGCGTTGAGCAGCGGCCAGTCGCTCACCGCGTCGGAGCCGTCGAGCATCGCCTCGGTCTCGCGGTTTGGCGAGGCGACCGAGCCGGTGTCGAGGTGATCGCGGCCGATGACGATGGGGGCCGCCAGCTCGCCGCGCGCCACCATGTCGTTGAAGGCCAGTCCGAGCCGGACCCGGTCGTGGACCCCCACCCAGCAGATGCGGGCCGGCAGCCCCTGGAAGGCGATCCGCTCCCGCGCCAGGTCGAGCCACCGGTGCAGGTGCGCGTCCCCGGGGAGGAGCTCCTTCACCTTCTCGTCGGTGCGGCGGATGTCCTCGGGATCGCCGGAGAGGGCCACCCAGCGGAACGGCCCCTGCCCCTTGCAGAAGAGCGGGCGTACGTAGGCGGGGACGAAGCCGGGGACGTCGAAGGCGTCGGCGACGCCGGCCTCCCGGGCCTGCTGCCTCAGGTTGTTGCCGTAGTCGAAGGTGGCGGCGCCGCGCCGCTGCAGCTCCAGCATGGCGCGCACCTGCGCCGCCATGGAACGACGCGCCGGCTCGACGATCGAGGCCGGCTCCTCCCGCTGCGCGGCGCGCCAGCGCTCCAGCGTCCACCCCTGCGGCAGGTACCCGTGCACCGGATCGTGGGCGCTGGTCTGGTCGGTGACCACGTCGGGGGTGAGGCCGCGCCGGACCAGCTCGGCGAAGACGTCGGCGGCGTTGCCGAGCAGCCCCACCGAGACCGGCGCCCTGGCGCGCCTGGCCGCCTCTACGGCGGCCAGCGCCTCGTCGAGCGTGGCGGCGCGCTGGTCGAGGTAGCGGGTTGCGAGCCGCCTCTCGATCCGGGTCGGGTCGCACTCGACGGCGATCATCGAGAAGCCGGCCATGGTGGCGGCCAGCGGCTGCGCCCCGCCCATGCCGCCGAGGCCGCCGGTCAGGATCCAGCGCCCCTCCGGCTTCCCGCCGAAGTGCTGGCTGGCCACCGCGAAGAAGGTCTCGTAGGTCCCCTGCACGATCCCCTGGCTGCCGATGTAGATCCAGGAGCCGGCCGTCATCTGGCCGTACATCATCAGCCCCTTGCGATCGAGCTCGTCGAAGTGCTCCCAGGTGGCCCAGCGCGGCACCAGGTTGGAGTTGGCCAGCAGCACGCGCGGCGCGTCGGCGTGGGTCGGGAAGACGCCCACCGGCTTGCCGCTCTGGACGAGCAGGGTCTCGTCGTCGCCCAGCCGCCGCAGCGTGGCCAGGATGGTGTCGAAGGCCGGCCAGTCGCGAGCGGCGCGGCCGATGCCGCCGTAGACCACCAGCGACTGGGGGTGCTCGGCCACCTCGGGGTCGAGGTTGTTCTGCAGCATCCGGAAGGGCGCCTCGGTGAGCCAGCTGCGGCAGGAGAGAGCGCGGCCGCGCGGCGCGCGGACGACTCGGGCTGGATCGTGGCGGCGGTCCATTCAAGGCCCCGATCAGAGGTGGCCGGTGAGCCGGTAGCGGCTGCCCGGGTACCAGAGGTTGGCGACCGAGGCGGCGCGGCCGCCCGAGAAGGTGCAGCGGTGGAGCAGCAGGCAGGGCTCGCCGGGGCCCAGCGCCAGCGCCTCCCGGGTGGCCTCGGCGGGCAGGCGCGCCTCGATCCGGTAGACGACGCGGGCCAGCGGGGCCACCCGCATCAGGTACTCGCTCGGCGTGCCGTGGGTGAAGTCCTGCCCGAGGTAGCCGGGAGCCGCGGCCGGGAGCACCCAGCGCTCCTCGAGCTGGGCCGGGAGGCCGTCGGCCCGGTGGAGCAGGACGGACAGGAAGAGCGGCTCGCCCTCCGCCACCCCCAGCTCCGCCGCCAGCGCCTTCTCGGCGCGAACCTCGCCCAGCCGCCGGACGTCGGCGGAGTGGCTGCCGCCGCGTTCCCGGATCTCGTCGGCGATCGACCGGATCTCCACCAGCGTCGCCTCGTGGCGCGGGGGGGCGACGAAGGTGCCGCTCCCCGGCGCCCGGACCAGCAGGTGGGCGGCGGCCAGCTCGCGCACCGCGCGGTTGACGGTCATGCGCGCCACCTTGAAGCGGCGCGCCAGCTCGGGCTCGGAGGGGATGCGATCTCCCTCGCGCCACTCGCCGGCCTCGATGCGGGAGAGCAGCCAGGTCTTGATGCGCTGGTAGGCAGGGGCTTCCATCACTTGAGCTCCAACGAGGCGAGCGCCAGCGGCGCGTGGGCGGCGACCGCCGCCGACTGCACCAGCTCCTGCATGGCGGCGATGTCGGGGGCGAAGTAGTGATCGAGGTCGTAGTGGGCCACGCGGCCGCGGATCATCGCCATCACCGCCCGCAGCCGCGGGCTGGTGGCGCTGGGGCCGCGCAGATCGACCCCCTGCGCCGCCGCCAGCAGCTCGATGGCGAGGATGCCGGCGGTGTTGTCGGCCATGTCGCCCAGCTTGCGCGCCGCGAAGGTGGCCATGGAGACGTGGTCCTCCTGGTTGGCGGAGGTCGGGATCGAGTCCACCGAGGCCGGGTGGGCCAGCGTCTTGTTCTCCGAGGCCAGCGACGCGGCGGTGACGTGGGCGATCATGAAGCCGGAGTTTACGCCCCCGTCCCGGACCAGGAACGGCGGCAGTCCGGAGAGGGTGGTGTCGATGAGCAGGGCGATGCGCCGCTCCGCCAGCGCGCCGATCTCGGCCACCGCCAGCGCCAGGTTGTCGGCGGCGAAGGCCACCGGCTCGGCGTGGAAGTTGCCGCCGGAGAGCACCTCCAGCGTGTCGGGGAAGACGAGCGGGTTGTCGGTGACCCCGTTGGCCTCGCGCTCCAGCACCGCCGCGGCGTGGCGGGCCTGGTCGAGGCAGGCGCCCATCACCTGCGGCTGGCAGCGCAGGCTGTACGGGTCCTGCACCTTGCCGCAGTCGCGGTGGCTGACGTTGATCTCCGAGCCTTCCAGCAGCGCCCGGTAGGCCGCGGCCACCTCGATCTGGCCGAGCTGCCCGCGCAGCGCGTGGATGCGCTCGTCGAACGGCTTCACCGAGCCGGCGGCGGCGTCCACCGAGAGGGCACCGGAGACCAGCGCCGTCCGCAGCAGGTCCTCGATCTCGAAGAGGTGGAGGAGCGCCAGCGCCGTGGAGGCCTGCGTGCCGTTGAGCAGCGCCAGCCCCTCCTTGGCGGCCAGCGTGAGCGGCGCGAGCCCCGCCCGCCGCAGCCCCTCGGCGGCCGGCAGCCGCTCCTCGCCGATGGTGACCTCGCCGATGCCGAGCAGGACCGCGGCGAGGTGGGCCAGCGGCGCCAGGTCCCCCGAGGCCCCCACCGATCCCTTCTCCGGGATGACCGGCAGCACCTCGGCCGAGAGCAGCTTGAGGAGCGCCTCGATCACCACGCGCCGCACGCCCGAGTGGCCGCGCGCCAGGCCGGCCACCTTGAGCACGATGACGAGCCGCACCACCGGCGCCGCGAACGGCTTGCCCACGCCGACGGCGTGCGAGAGCACCAGGTTGCGCTGCAGCAGCTCGAGCTGGCCGGCGGGGATGTGCGTGGTGGCGAGGCGCCCGAAGCCGGTGTTGATCCCGTAGGCCGGCTCGCCGCGCTTCAAGATGGCCTGGACGGCCGCCGCGCCCGCCTCGACGACCGGCCACGCCGCAGGGTCGAGCGTGACCGGCACATGGGCTCGTGAGAGGGCGCGGAGCTGGGCGAGGGTGAGCCGGCCGGGGTACAGGAGCATGAGGCGAAGGGTAGATCGCCGAACCTGTCTAGACCAGCACCTCCGTGAGGGTCACGCCCGGGCGCCGCCGCCGGCCACCATGAAGCTGCCGGGCTGCAGCCCGATCCGGCGCACCGCCTGGTCCCAGCGCTCGTCGTGCGGCACGTTGAAGACCAGGTCCTCGTGGAGTGGCAGGGGGATCCAGGCTCCCTCGTTCACCTCTTGCTCCACCTGCATGGGCGCCCACCCGGCGTAGCCGAGCACGAGCAGGAACGGGCCACCGCCCGGGGTCCGGACCAGCGCCTCGAGCAGCTCGCGCGAACCGCCCAGCGCCAGGTCGCGGCCGACGCGCGTGGCGTCCTCCTCCGCCGGGACCTCGCCGGGGCGGTAGAGGATCCAGAGCCGGTCGGGCTGGACCGGTCCGCCCTCCATCACCTGGCCCCCGGCGCGCCCGTTGCGGAGGGCGTCCTCGGCCAGCGCCGGGTCGAGCCCGCGCAGCACGTCGGCGATGGCGATGGGGCCGGGGCGGTTTACCACGAAGCCGAGCGCCCCCTCGGCGTGGTGCTCCGCCATCAGGATGACGGAACCGTCGAAGTTCGGATCGCCCAGCGTCGGCGATGCCACGAGCAACCCGGGAGCGAGACCGGTCGTGTACGGCGTGGACTGGGCCATGACGCCCATCTTCCCGGGCGCGACACGGAGCGCAACCCTCGATGCGGGGGGCCGTGTAAAGAATTCGCTGGCGGATCACCGCGAGGAGGGGTAGCGGACGCGAATGGCCGGAACGCTTCGCGAGGTTGATCCGCTGGACCGCGGAAGGTGCGCATGATCCCCGAGCCGGCTCCGAGCCTCCCGCGACGGTGGGCGGAGGCGGTCGTCGACTTCCCGGCGCCGCGCGGCGCGGCGGTGGCGGCGCTCCTGGCCGGCGTGGCGCTCCTGCTCCGCTCCGAGCGGACCCACGGCTTCCTGGCCGCGGTGATCCACGGCGCGGACCTGGTCTTCCACGAGGCGGGCCACCCGATCTTCGGCCTCCTCGGCTGGCGCTTCCTCACCATCCTCGGGGGCACGCTCCTGCAGCTCGCGTCCCCGGTGGCGGCGGCGGCGGCCTTCTGGCGCCAGCGGAAGCCCGCCTCGCTCGCGGCGGTGCTGGTCTGGCTGGGCGTCAACCTCGTCAACGTGGGCCAGTACGCCGCCGACGCCAAGGCCCGGGCGCTGCCGTTGCTCAACGCCGACGCCGACAGCCACGACTGGTGGAACATGCTCGGCGCGCTCGGGCTGCTGGAGCAGTCCGGCGCCATCGGTGGCGCCATCGGCGGGCTCGGCTGGGCCCTGCAGGCGCTGGCGCCGGCCTGGGCCGCCGCGCTCTGGCTGCGGCGGAGGCTGGACCAATAGGCTCCGCCCGAGCACGCCGGATCAACTCAGCCGGCGTCACGCATCGGGGCGGTGGAAGTAGGCGCCTCCCGCGGGCACCGTCTCGGAGACCGCGTTCCGGGCATTCCGTGTCCGTCCCGGTGCTACGATGCCTCCCTCCTGAGCGGGAGAGGGGCCTTGACGATCACCGTTGACGACACGCGCCCACGGGACGGCCGGCAGTGACGACTCCCTTCCACGCCAAGTACTGGGCCCACTGCCTCCTCCTCTCGCACCCGCGCGACAGCGTCGAGGCCTTGTCCCGCTCGGTCGGCAACGCGCGTGTCGATCTCAACCCTCACCAGGTCGATGCGGCCCACTACCGCGCCGACTCCAGCATGAAGTCGATCGAAGAGCTGAAGCCTGTCCTCGGGCTCGAACGGCTGAAGCTCGAAGACGGCAACAGGGTGCACGAGCCCGCAAAGCTGGATCTGGACGTCTACGCGCAGCAGAACGACGTCCGCAAGGTGAAGCCAAGGTGACCGCCTCCACTCCCAAGTCCGCCGCCGTCCTCCTCTACCAGACCGAGGATGGCCACACGCGCGTCGAGGTCCGGTTCGAGAACGAGACCGTCTGGCTCACCCAGGCCGCGCTGGCGGAACTCTACCAGTCGACGCCGCAGAACATCACCCAGCACATCACGTCCATCTACGAGGACGGCGAACTCGACGAGGGGGCAACTTGTAAGCCGTACTTACAAGTTCGGCAGGAGGGGGCCCGGGCCGTCGAGCGGAACCTCAAGCACTACAACCTCCCGATGATCCTCGCGGTGGGCTACCGGGTTCGGTCCCACCGAGGGACGCAGTTCCGGCAGTGGGCGACCGCGCGGCTGGAGGAGTACCTGGTCAAGGGCTTCACCCTCGACGACGAGCGGCTCAAGCGTGCCGGCGGCGGCAACTACTTCGAGGAGCTGCTCGCCCGCATCCGGGATATCCGGTCGTCGGAGAAGGTCTTCTGGCGGAAGGTCCTCGACATCTACGCCACCAGCATCGACTACGACCCCGCACTCGAGGCCTCCCAGCGGTTCTTCAAGACGGTTCAGAACAAGATGCACTGGGCAGCGCACGGCCACACGGCCGCGGAGATCGTCGCCGCCCGCGTGGACTCGGCCAAACCCAACATGGGGCTCACCAGCTGGGGCGGCGAGGTGCCGCGCAAGGCGGACGTCGGCATCGCGAAGAACTACCTCGCCGCCGGCGAGCTCAACGCGCTCAACCGGATCGTGACCGCCTACCTGGAGTTCGCCGAGCTTCAGGCCTTGAACCGTCGGGCGATGTACATGGCCGATTGGACAGCGAAGCTCGACGACTTCCTGCGGCTCTCCGATCGGGACATCCTGCACCACGCCGGCACCGTCTCCCACGACGCCGCGCAGGCGAAGGCCGAGCAGGAGTACGAACGATTCGACAAGGAACGGGCCGCGCTGCCGGCGGCGGTCGAGAAGCACTTCGAAGAGGCCATCCGGGACGTCAAGCAGCTCGAGAAGGAGCGGGCGGCGCTGCTGGGCAAGAAGAAGGGGCCGAGGAAGAAGTGACCACCGACGCGCAACCTTCCCCGCCGAAGCAGGACCACCAGGAGTGTGCCGATCACGCCGGTGGCGGCGGCGGTGGCCTTCTGGCGCAAGCGGCAGCCCGCCTCGCTCGCGGTGGTGGTGGTCTGGCTGGGCTGGGCCCTGCAGGCGCTGGCGCCGGCCTGGGTCGCCGCGCTCTGGCTCCGGTGGCGTCTGGAGGAGTAGGGAGCGTCACCATCAGTCGTGCAGCTGCGCCAGCACGCAGGTGATGTTGTCCACGCCGCCGGCCGCGTTGGCCGCGTCCACCAGGGCCTGCGCACCCGCCTTCAGGTCGCGCTGGTGCTGCCGGACGATCTCGGCGATCCGCTCGTCGGGCACCATGCCCGACAGGCCGTCGCAGCAGAGCAGGATCACGTCGCCGGCCCGCACCGGCTCGCGCCGCAGGTCGATCTCCACCTGCTCCTTCATGCCCAGCGCCCGCACGATGACGTTCTTGTGCGGGAAGTTCACGATCTCCTCCGGCGTGAGCCGGCGGGTCCGCAGGTAGTCGTTGAGGAGCGAGTGGTCCTCGGTGACCTGCCGGATCGACCCCTGCCGGAGCAGGTAGGCGCGGCTGTCGCCGACGTGGCCGATGATCACCGACTCGGCGCCCTTGTCGAAGTGGGCGCAGACCAGCGTGGTGCCCATGCCGCGCAGCTTCTCGTCGGTGCCGGATCGCTCGAGGATGCGCAGGTTGGCGAGCCGGATGCCCGTGAGCAGCCGGTTCTCGTCGAGCCGCCGCCCCGGCTCGCCGGCGAAGGGCCAGGTGGCCTCCTCGTCGCGCCCGGTGAGCCGGAAGAACTCGGCCAGCTCCTCGACGGCGATGCGCGAGGCCACCTCGCCGGAGGCGTGGCCCCCCATGCCGTCCGCGACGCAGTAGAGCTGCTCCTCGGGGAGGAGCAGGAAGGCGTCCTCGTTGTGGGCGCGCTTCCTCCCCACGTCGGTGGTGCCCGCCACGGTGATGCGCATTCAGAACCCCCGGTCGGGCGACACTAATCGCGCCTCCAGCGCCGGTCAAACGGCCAGATAACGCTCCACCGCGACTGGGGCGAGTTCGAGGACCGCGAGCTGCGCGGGGAGCACCAGCGGCTCCACCTCTTCACGGGCCGTTCGGCGACGAGCCTGTTCGACGTCCGGTTCCGGCCGGGCGACTGGCTGGTCTTCGGCCAGGAGCAGCGGGGCCTCCCCCCGGCGCTGCTCGACGCCTGGCCCGGACGGAAGGTTGCCATCCCCATGCGCCCGGGCCAGCGGAGCCTCGACCTCGCCGTGGCGGTCGGCGTGGCGATCTACGCTGCGTTTCATTCGATCCCGAAGTAGGTTGAGGTAGGATGCCGCTCGATGGGTCTCCTCGATCAGCCTGGCGATCTTTCACGCACGCCGTTGGCGGCGCTGCTGCTGGAGCTGCTCAACGTGCGCGCCGACGGCGTGCTGGCGGTGGAGCACGGCGGCGGGACCTCGCGCCTCTGGTTTCGCACCGGCCAGCCGGTCGGGGCCCAGGTCGCCACCGGGTTCCGGCCGCTCGGCCTCCTGCTCCTGCAGGCCGGCAAGATCGACGTCGACGCCCTCTCGCGCAGCCTCTCGGAGCTGGCCACCAGGCGCCGGCCGCAGGGGGAGCTGCTGGTCGAGATGGGGGCGGTCTCGCCCCAGGACGTGGAGGCCGCGCTGTCGGAGCAGCAGACCGGCTACGTCACCGCCATCGCCACGCTCGGCGAAGGCGGCTTCTCCTTCGACGCCAGCCAGCCGGTGCCGGAGTGGACGCGCGGCATTCGCATCTCGCCGATGCGGACCATCATCGACGCGCTGGAGCAGCCGCAAGCCGGCGAGCTGGTGACCTCGGCGCTGCGGCCGGTGGCGCTCGGTGGCGTGCGCCTCGCCTCCGGCTATGTCGAGGTGGCGCCCGGCTTCGGCTGGAACCGGGCCGAGCGGACGCTGGTGGCCCGGCTGGAGCACCCGGTCTCGCTGGAGTTCTTCTTCGGCGCCGAGGAGGGGGTGGCGCCGGAGCGGGCCCGGGCCATCCTCGCCGGCCTGCTCCTGCTCGGGCTGGCGGTCTCCTCGGTGGAGTCGCCCAGGCCGACCGGCGACACCAGTCCCGGGCTGACGCTGGCCGGCGTGGCCGCCGCGTCGCTCCTCCAGGACGAGCCGGTTGCCGAGGCCGACCTCGCCGGCTCCACGCCGCTTCCGGCGCGGCCACCGGCGCCGCGTACGCCGGCGCCGACCGGTTCGGTCTCGCCGGGCTCGCCGGCCGTTCCGCTCAAGCGCAGCGATCCCGCCGAGGCGCGCGCGCGGCGGCAGCGGCTGCTGGCCAAGGCGATGCAGAACATGGGCGTCGGGCCGTTCAACCGGCCTCCGGACGCGGCCGCCGCGACGCCGGTCGCCGGATCGACCAGCCGGCCGCCGGGCTCCACCGCCGCCAACCCGGCCGACGCCGCGCTCCGCCGGGCGCTGCGGGAGATCGCGCCGCGCGCCAGCGAGGAGAGCTTCTTCGCCCGGCTCGGCCTTCCCGAGACCGCCGGGCGAGATGACGTGAAGGCGGCCTTCCTCGCGCTGGCCCGCCAGTTCCACCCCGACCTCTTCGCCGGGCCGGCCATGGCAGACCTGCAGGAGACGGTGCGCGGTTTCTTCGCCGCGGTGAACGAGGCCTACCAGGCGCTCTCGGACGACAGGCGTCGGGCCGAGCACCTGGCGGTGCTAAAGAGCGGAGGGACGACCAACCCGCAGCGGACCGAGGCGGCCAAGGTCGACTTCCAGAAGGGGGAGGCCTGCATGCGGACGCGGGACTACGCCCGCGCCCGGGGCTTCCTCGAGTCGGCGGCCAGGGCCGATCCGCGGGGCGAGTACAAGGCGGCGCTGGCCATGAGCCTGGTCGTGGACGCCGCCGGCAGGGACCTGGCCCGCGCCCGCACCCTCATCGACGCGGCGCTCGCCAACCCGGGCAACGACCGGGTCCACTTCGCCGCCGGCGTGGTGGCGCGCGAGGAGGGGAACGAAGGCGAGGCCGAGCGGCAGTTCCGCGCCGCCGTCACGGCCAACCCGCGCAACGCCGAGGCCCGGCGAGCCCTGAAGGTGCTGGAGGGGCGCCGGGGCCAGGGGCGTCATTAGGCGCCTGTCGCCCACCTTGACTCAAGGCCCGAGGTACGGCGTGATCGCCCGGATCTCCGTTCCCCACCCCCCGGCTCCCACGGAAAGGTTTTCCGCTTGGCCAAGCAGCACCTGCTCCTCGTCGACGGCGACCCGAAGTCGCTGCGGGTCATGGAGGTCAGCCTCCGCAAGGCCGGCTTCTCGGTGACCACCGCCGTCCACGGCCGTGACGCGCTGGAGCGCTGCGAGGTCACTCCGCCGGATCTCATCCTCTCCGACACCAAGATGCCGGAGATGGACGGGTTCGAGCTCTGCCGGCGGCTCAAGCACGACGACCGGTTCCGCGGCATCCCCTTCATCTTCCTGACCGGCCAGAAGTCGGTGGAGTACAAGGTGAAGGGGCTCGAGCTGGGAGTCGAGGATTACCTCACCAAGCCGATCTACATCAAGGAGATCGTCACCCGGGTGAAGCTCCTCCTCGACAAGCGGGAGAAGGAGCGGCTCGAGAAGAAGGACCTGCGGGCCAGCTTCAGCGGCAACCTCTCCGACATGGGCGTGGTGGACCTGGTCCAGACGCTGGAGATGGGCAAGAAGTCGGGCGCCCTCCACATCACCGGCCCCACCGGCGAGGCCGCGGTGGCCTACTTCCGGGACGGGCGGGTGCTCGACTGCGAGCTGGGCAAGGTGACCGGCGAGAACGCCTTCTACCGGCTGCTCAACTGGCAGGAGGGGGAGTTCGCCATCGAGTTCCGTCCCATCGAGCGGGCGGAGCGGATCCCGTTCTCGACGCAGGGGCTGCTGATGGAGGGGATGCGCCGCATCGACGAGTGGGGGCGGATCGTCGAGCAGTTGCCGGCGCTCGACCACGTCTTCGAGCTGGACTACGGCCTGCTGGCGGACCGGCTCTCCGAGATCCCCGACGACGTCAACACCCTCTTGCGGCTCTTCGACGGGCGGCGCAGCCTCGGCCGCATCATCGAGGAGGCCGACTACGGCGACCTCGCCGCGGCCGGCGTCATCTCCAAGCTCTTCTTCGAGCGGATCATCCGCGAGGTGGAGCCGCCGCCCGCGGCGCTGGAGCCGGCCATGACCCCGATCCCGGGCGGCCTGCCGGCCTTCAAGCCGCAGCCCATCCCGTCACCGGACCAGTCGCGGGTCGATTGGTTCGCCGGACCGGCGTCGCCACCCGGCGCCGGCGAAGCCCCGCCGCCGATCGACGAGTACGAGCCGCCGCCCGCCCTGGAGTCCGAGCCCTCCGCCCTGGAGTCCGAGCCGTCCGCCCTGGAGTCCGAGCCGTCCGCCCTGGAGTCCGAGCCGTCCGCCCCGCCGGCGATTCCGGCGATTCCGATTGGTCCGGCGCCGGCCTACCGGTCGCCCAGCCACTTCTCGCTGCCCGTGCCGGTGCCCGGCTCGATCCCGCCGCCGCCGTCGTTTGGCGGCCCGCCGACCGAGACCCTGCGCCACTTCGCGCTCGACCAGGGGACCGCCCGGTACCAGGCGGCGTCGCGGGCCGAGGCCGGTGGACCTTCCGTCGAACCCACGCCGCCGGCACCGGTCCAGGACCCGCCGAGGGAGCCGGTCGCCGCCCACGCATCGAGGCCCGCGTCGCCAGCCAGGCCGGCCCCGCCGCCGGAAGAGGAGGAGGAGCCGCCCCGTAGATCGCGTGCGCCGCTGTTCGCGCTCCTGCTGGTCCTGGTGGCTGGCGCCGTCGGGGCGCTGCTCTGGTCCGGTGGCCAGGAGGGCGCGACGCCAGGGCCCCAGGTCGTGGCCGGGCCCGCGGCGCCGGCACCCGAACCCAGGCAGGCCGCCCCGCCGGCCGCCGCGCCCGGTGCGCCGGAGCCCGCCGCCACCGTGTCGGCTCCGGAAGCGGTGGAGCCGAGGGCGAAGACCAGGGGGACGCCCGCCAGGCCCGGGAGGCCCGTCGTGCCGGCGGCGCCCCGGCCAGCGGTAGACCTCGCGACGCCCGCCGAGAAGGCGCGGAAGCTGGTCACCAGCGCCGAGAAGAAGTACGAGCGGGGCGACTTCGCCGGGGCGGTGGCCGAGTTCCGCCGTTCGCTGGCAGTCAAGGCGACGCCCTCCGGCCTGGTCGGGCTGGCGCGAGCCCAGTACGACTCCAACCAGACCGCCGAGGCGCTCAAGGTCCTGGAGACCGCCCAGAAGACCGATCCAAGGTACGCCCCGACCTACCTGCTGCTCGGCGAGATCCAGCAGGGGGAGGGGCGGCTGGCGCAGGCCAAGGCCTCCTACCAGCGCTTCCTCCAGCTGCAGCCCACCGGCGAGCAGGCCCGCGCCGTTCGCGAGATCATCGCCAAGCAGCTCCGGTGAGGGTCCTCGGCATCGAGACCAGCTGCGACGAGACCGCCGCCGCCGTGGTGGAAGACGGGCGGCGTGCCCTCTCCGACGTGGTGGCGACGCAGATCGAGATCCACCGCCGCTTCGGCGGCGTGGTGCCGGAGCTGGCCAGCCGCAACCACGTGGTGCAGGTGATGCCGGTCATCGACCAGGCGCTCTCCAGCGCCGGCGGGCCGGGAGCCATCGACGCCATCGCAGTGACCAGCGGACCGGGGCTGGTGGGGGCGCTGCTGGTGGGCGTGCAGGTGGCCAAGGCGCTGGCGCAGGCCTGGGAGAAGCCGCTGGTGGGGGTGAACCACCTGGAGGGGCACCTGCTGGCGGCCTTCCTCGGAGAGACCCCGCCCGGGTTTCCCTTCCTCGGCCTGGTGGTCTCGGGTGGCCACACCTCGCTCTACCTGGCGCGCGGGTTCGGCGACTACCGGCTGCTCGGCCGGACCCGCGACGACGCCGCCGGCGAGGCCTTCGACAAGGGGGCCAAGCTGCTCGGCCTGCCTTACCCAGGAGGCGTGGCCATCGACCAGCTGGCCCGGGGGGGCGATCGACTGGCCGTCAAGTTCCCGCGCGCTGTGGTCAAGGGAGCCGACCTCGACTTCAGCTTCAGCGGCCTGAAGACGGCGCTGCTCCACCGGGTGCAGAAGCACGGCGTGCCGGAGGGACAGGGGCTCGCCGACCTGTGCGCCAGCTACCAGGAGGCCATCGTGGGGGCGCTGGTCCATAAGGCCTTCCGGGCGGCGCGCCGCTTCCAGCTGCCGCGGCTGGTGCTGGCCGGCGGCGTGGCCGCCAACAGCCGGCTGCGGGCGGCGGCGGTCGAGCAGGCGGCCGAGTACGACGACTTGGAGGTGATCGTGCCGCCGGTGAAGCTCTGCACCGACAACGCCGCCATGATCGCCGTGGCCGGCACCCACGCCCTCGAGCGCGGCCTGCGAGCCGGCGCCGACCTCAACGCCGACCCGGCCTGGCGGCTGCAGTGACGGACCGGGCCTACCCCTCTCCCCGCGCCCTGCTCGGCACGTACGGGCTGCGCGCCAAGAAGAGCTGGGGGCAGAACTTCCTCGGCGACGAGGCGGTGCTCGACGACATCGCCCGGCTGGCGGCACCCGCGCCCGGGACGCGGGTGGTGGAGCTGGGGGCGGGGCTCGGCCACCTGACGGCGCGGCTGCTGGCGCGCGGCGCGGTGGTCACGGCCGTGGAGCGCGACCGCGACATGGCCCGGGTGCTGCGCGGCGAGCTGGGCGACCAGGTGACGCTGGTCGAGGCCGACGCCGCGCGCTTCGACTACGCCACGGTGGTGGGGGCCGGGGAGCGGCTCTCGGTGGTGGGCAACCTGCCGTACCACCTCACCTCGCCGATCCTCTTCTCGCTCCTGGGCCAGCTCGAGCACGTGGCGCGCGCCACCTTCCTGGTGCAGCGCGAGGTGGCCGAGCGGCTTGGGGCGGAGCCGGGCCAGAAGGACTGGGGGATCCTCTCGGTCTTCCTGCAGCGCGAGGCCGAGGTCTCGGTGGAGCGGATCGTCCCGCCCAGCGCCTTCTTCCCCCCGCCGAAGATCCACTCGGCGGTGATCCACGCGCTCTTCCGGCCGCCACGGCCAGGCTGCGAGGTGCTGGACGTGGCCCGCTTCCGCACGCTGGTGAAGGGCGGCTTCGCGCAGCGGCGCAAGACGCTCAAGAACGCCCTGGAGGCGTCGCGGCTGGCGCCTGCGGAGCGGCTCCGGGGCGCGCTCGAGGCGGCCGGGATCGACGGGCGCCGGCGAGGCGAGACGCTGACCATCGCCGAGTGGGCGGCGCTGGAGCGCGCGCTCGGGCCCGTCGAACCTGCGTGAAGAGGGCCACGGACGCCCGCCCCGACCCGTTGCCGCCATCGCCCCGCCCCGACCAACCCCACCCTCGGACGGGCGTCCGTGAAAAACGAAAAGAGCTACAGCCCCCCGCCACGCGCCGTGGCGAGCAGGAGCCCCATGTTGCGCGCGCCGTTCTCGCCGAGGTACCGGCGGAAGGCGGTGGCGTCGAGCCGCATCGACCGGATGGTGGCGGCGACCACCTGGTCGTAGCTGAGCGCGGTCGGCTTCCTCAGCTCGAGCGCGATCTTCAGGATGGCGCGGTGGTAGGACGGGTCGATCCCGTCCGGTGGAACCACCGCGGGCCGCCGCGGCGTCCTTGCCCGCTCGACCACCTCCGCCCGCGCCGCCGCGATCCTCACCACCGACTTTCGTTCCACCGGCATCCTGACCGCCTCCGGAGCTGACGCTCCATCCAACGAGGGGGAACGATACGTTTGGTGATCGGCGGAGTCAAGGAGACGCCATATCGATCAAAAGGATCCGTAAGAACAGCACGATACGTGACGTCATCGAATCCGTTACCGTGATCCATGGATCATGGACCCGCGATCCTGCTGTCAGGTCAGGCGCGAGGGCACCGAGGCCAGGCCATTCCGCCGTTCCATCGGCGGTCTCCTTTGGTACTCTCGACTCATCGCTCCATGACGCAGACCGACCGGCCCCGATACATCGCCATCGAAGGCCCGATCGGCGTCGGGAAGACCACGCTCGCCCAGATCCTGGCCGAGCGAGCCGGCGCGCGGCTGGTGCTCGAACCGGTCGAGGAGAACCCCTTCCTCCCCCAGTTCTACGACGACGCCCGGAAGTACGCCTTCCAGACGCAGCTCTTCTTCCTGCTCTCGCGCTTCCAGCAGCAGCAGGCGCTCCACCAGCAGGAGCTGTTCACGACCAGTACGATCGCGGACTACCTCTTCGCCAAGGACCGCATCTTCGCGGCGCTGACGCTCGACCCGAACGAGCTGGCGCTCTACGACCGGCTCTACGGCGCGCTCGGGCCGCGGGTGGTGAAGCCGGACCTGGTGATCTACCTGCAGGCGCGGGTCGAGGTGCTGCTGCAGCGGATCAAGCGGCGCGGGCGCGCCTACGAGCGGCAGATCGACCCGAACTACGTCGAGATGCTGGCGACCGGCTACAACGACTTCTTCTTCCACTACGAGGACACCCCGTTGCTGGTGGTCAACAGCAGCGACATCGACCTGGTGAACTCGGGCGAGGACGTCGATGCGCTCGCCACCGTGATCCGCCGCCACCGGAAGGGGACGCAGCACTACCTCCCGGGGAAGAGCCGGGCTTGAGGGAGATCGCGCGCCGGCTTGACGCGGCGCGTAGGTGACTTTTCTGCCACGGCGGAGCTAGATTTCGCCTTCACCCCTTCCAACGGGTGGGACCCCGCGAGGGGCCTGCACCGGAGGTCGGCATGTCCACACAGAGCGCCCCCCCCACGCGCCGCATCACCATCAACGAGCTGAAGCGGATGAAGGAGCGTGGCGAGAAGATCGCCATGGTCACCGCCTATGACGCCACCGCCGCCCGGCTGGTGGGCGCGGCCGGCGTGGACGTCGTGCTGGTCGGCGACTCGCTCGGCATGGTGGTCCAGGGTCACGACTCCACGCTCCCCGTCACGCTCGACCAGATGGTCTACCACTCGGCCATGGTCCGCCGCGGCCTGGCACGTTCCGGCGCCGCCGCCCACCTGGTCGGCGACCTGCCCTTCGGCAGCTACCAGGCCAGCGCCGACGAGGCGGTCAAGGCCGCCATGCGGATGGTGTCGGAGGGCGGCGTCGAGGCGGTCAAGCTGGAGGGCGGGAGCGACTACGCCGAGGTGGTCCGCCGCGTGGTGCGCGCCGGCGTGCCGGTGATGGGCCACATCGGCCTGACGCCGCAGTCGGTCCACAAGCTGGGCGGCTACGTGGTGCAGGGCAAGGACGCCGAGCGGGCGCAGCAGCTGCTGCAGGACGCCCGGACGCTGGAGGCGGCCGGCTGCTACGCCATCGTCCTCGAGTGCATCCCCACCGAGCTGGCCCGGGTCATCAGCGGCCAGCTCAAGATCCCGACCATCGGCATCGGCGCCGGCCCGACCTGCGACGGCCAGGTGCTGGTGCTCACCGACCTGCTCGGCATGGACGCCAGCTTCACGCCCAGGTTCGTGAAGCGGTTCGCCGAGCTGGGGGGCGCGTTGACCGTCGCCGTGGGGCAGTACGTCGCCGAGGTGAAGGCGCGCGCCTTCCCGGCCGACGAGCACAGCTTCCACTCCTCCGCCGTCCGGCTGGTGCCGGTGGCCGAGGAGCCGCCCGAAGAGCTGCCCGGCGTCATGGGCGCCCCGGTGTAGACTCGACCCCCGTGCCGGCCCCACAGCTCTTCACCGATCCGGCCGCCTGGCAGGCGCGCTGCCATGCGGCGCGCGACTCCGGCGTGCGCCTCGCGCTGGTGCCCACCATGGGCTACCTGCACGACGGCCACCGCTCGCTCCTGCGCGAGGCGCGGCGGCGCGCCGACCAGGGCGGGCGGCGCGGCCTGGCGCTAGCCACCATCTTCGTCAACCCTACGCAGTTCGGGCCGACCGAGGACCTGTCTCGCTACCCGCGCGATCTCACCGGCGATCTCGCCACCTGCGCCGAGGCCGGCATCGACCTGGTGCTGGCCCCGCCCGACCCGGACCTCATGTTCGCGCCCGACCACCAGTCGTGGGTGGACGTCGAGCAGGCCAGCCAGGGGCTCTGTGGCGCCAGCCGGCCCGGCCACTTCCGCGGGGTGGCCACCGTGGTGGCCAAGCTCTTCAACCTGACCCGGCCGCACCTGGCCCTCTTCGGCGAGAAGGACTGGCAGCAGCTGGCGGTGATCCGGGCCATGGTGCGCGACCTCGCCTTCGGGATCGAGGTGGTGGGGATGCCCATCGTGCGCGAGGCCGACGGGCTGGCCCGCTCATCGCGCAACGCCTACCTGGAGCCCGGGCAGCGCCAGTCGGCGCTGTCACTGTCGCGGTCGCTCTTCGAGGCGCGCGACGCGGCCGCGGGCGGCCAGCGCCAGTCGGCGGCGTTGGTGGCGGCGGCGCGGGCGAGGATCGAGGCGGCCGGGGCGCGCATCGACTACGTGGAGGTCGTCCACCCGCACACCTTGCAGCCGGTGGCCGAGGCCGCCCCGGGGAGCGTCATGCTGCTGGCCGCCTTCGTGGGGACGACGAGGCTCATCGACAACACGGTGCTCCAGTGAGCAAGAAGGCCGGAGGGGCCAAGAAGGCCGAGAAGAAGTCGGCCGCGCCCGACGTGCAGGTGGTGGCCCGCAACCGCCGCGCCGGCTTCGACTTCCAGATCGAGGAGCGGCTCGAGGCCGGCCTGGTGCTGCAGGGCAGCGAGGTCAAGTCGCTGCGCGCCGGAAACGCCAACCTCGCCGACGCCTACGCCCAGCCGCGCGGCCAGGAGCTCTTCCTCGTCAACTGCCGCATCGGCGAGTACGACAAGGCCGGCCTCTTCGGCCACGCCCCGGTGCGCGACCGGAAGCTGCTGATCGGGCGCAAGGAGATCGACAAGCTCGGCGCCAAGGTGGAGCGCTCGGGCTACACGCTCATCCCCACCCAGCTCTACTTCCGCGGCGGCTGGGCCAAGGTGGAGCTGGCGCTGGCCAAGGGGCGGACCCACGAGGACCGGCGTGGCGCCATCGCCGAGCGCGAGTCGAAGCGGGAGATGGACCGCGCCATGGTGCGCGGCCGCCGCAGGTAGCCGGAGCCGGCCGGTCCACCCGCTACGCGGACGGGCCCGGCGCCGCGGCAGGCCTCAGGCTGGCCCGCCGATCTGGCGGAGCGTCTCCCAGGTGTAGAGGCCGGTGGCGTGGCCGTCCGACCACTCGATCTGGATGGCGTAGTTGCCGACTGGCTGGATCGAGACGGCGTGGATGTCGTCGGGGATGGTGGCCGGGTCGAGCAGCTTCTTGCCGGTCAGCTCCTCGACGCAGCCGGCGCAGGGGCAGCGGTCGCGCAGCTCCTTGGCGGGGATGACCGCGAGCTTGCCGCCCGGCCAGGCGATCTGGATGGCGTGGTCGGGCAGGAGGTCGATCGCCTCCGGTGGCTCGGAGACGTGCTTCTGCAGGTTGATCCGGTCGAGGAGTCCCATGGCGCCCCTGTGATGTCGCGGCGCGGGGCCCGAGTCAACCAAGACTGTCGAGGAACTCGGCCGGCGTCACCACCCTGATGCCGGCGAACTGGCCCACCCCGAGCACGGCGGCGTCGCCGGTCACCACGAAGCGGGCTCCACCGACCAGCGCAGCGCCGAACAGGATGTCGTCGTCGGGATCGGTGGGCACGATCCGTCCAACTGGAAGCCGGTCGCCTTCGATCATGGACGCGAGGGCCACCAGGCGGGCCAGCGCCAAGGCGGCGACCTCGCCACGGCCGCCCAGGCGCTTCGCGATCCTGGGTCGTGCCAGCACCTGGCGGCACTCGACGATCAGGGTCTCGGTCCAGACCAGCTCGAACCGGCTGCCCACGGCACGGAGCAATTCGCCGGGTTTCCCGCGCGGACTCAAGAGCCCGCTGACGATCACGTTGGTGTCGAGCACGGCCCGGACGGTCACCGCCCGCGTCCCCGCCGGACGGCACGGGTCTCGCGCACGGCCAGGGCCATGGCCTTGCCGGCTTCCATGTCGGGGCCGCCCTCCGCCAGCCGATCGAGCAGCTGGCCGAGGTCCATGGCGGCGCGCCTCCTGCGGGCCGCTTCGCGCGCCACGTCGCGCAGCCAGGAGGAGATGGCGCCATCGGGGGCCACGCTCTCGAAGAGGGCCTTGTCCTTCGCGGTGACGCGCACGGGGATGATGCAGGTCTTGGCGGACATGGGGCCAGTGTATGACAATGTCACACGCACGGCAAGGCTGGTCGGCGGCCCTCCAGGTGCGGCCGCTCACCGCCCCCGCGCCAGCCCCATGAGCAGGGAGGAGCGGTCCTCGAGCGGAAAGGTGCAGGGGGGGCCGTCGGCGGCGTAGAGCTCGGCGTGGCGCAGCTCGCGCGTCAACCGCAGCACCGCCGCCGAGCGGGTGCCGTAGCGCGGCTCGAGGTGCAGGCAGGTGGGCGCCGGGTGGGGCGGGGCGTGCAGCGAGAGCAGCTCGTGCAGGAGGTCCGGCGAGGGGTCGAGCGGCCAGCGGGCGCGTACCAGGTCGCCGCGGGGCCCCAGGCCGTGGGGCGAGTCCTCGGTGACCACGTGCAGCCCGGGGCCGAGCGGTTCCACGCCGGCCGCCTCGCCGTCGAACCACCAGAGGAACGCCGAGACGGCGTCGGCCACCACCAGGTGGAACGGGTTCCAGGCCGCCGGGTCGAGCTTCGCCAGCGCCTCCCGCGCCGCCGCGGCCGACGGCGACTCCAGCGCCCGCGGCACCAGCTCGCCGCGGGATCGCCGGGCCGGGTCGGGGTACCGGCCCGACGGCGCGTGGAAGTTGGTGAGCGCGGCCAGCAGGCCGCCCGCCGAGAGGCCGATCCAGGAGCCGCCCGCCTGGGCGTCGCGCGGCCCGGCCCAGCGGACCCCGCCCGGCGTGGTCCGCGAGGCCCACCCCTCGGAGGCGCGACCCAGCCGCTCGTCGCGGTTGGCGGCCACCACCACCGGCCAGCGCCGGTCGGCGCCCAGGGAGATGGCGAGCGTGCACATGCCCGTCGTTCTAACGCGACCGCGGGGCCACGGTCCCGGAAACGCGACGGGCCCGGTCCTGTGACCGGGCCCGCCCGGGACGCCTGGCGAGTGGCGGCGCTACTTCACCGCGCGGGCGCGCTTGACCCGCTCCAGCAGCACGTCGCGCTGCAGGGCGATGGGCCGGGGGAGCGTCTTGCCGAGCTTGTCGAACCACTCCTGCTGGCTCTCCAGCTCGGTCTCCCACTCGGCCAGGTCCACGTCCATGATCTTGCGCGCCGTCTCGTGCGTGAGGTCGAGCCCGTTCAGGTTGATGTCCTCGGGGCGCGGCACGTTGCCGACCAGCGTCTCCTTGGCGGTGACGCGGCCGTGGGCGCGGTCGAGGATCCACTTGAGGACCCGCATGTTGTCGCCGTAGCCCGGCCACATGAACTTGCCGCCGGCGTCCTTGCGGAACCAGTTGACCATGAAGACCTTGGGCGGGTTCGGGATCCGCCCCTGCATGTCGAGCCAGTGCTGCAGGTAGGTCCCGGCGTCGTAGCCGATGAACGGCAGCATGGCCATGGGGTCGCGGCGCACGCCCTCCTTGAGGCCGACCGCGGCCGCGGTGGTCTCCGAGCCCATGGTGGCGCCCATGAAGACGCCGTGCGTCCAGTTGAAGGCCTCGAGCACCAGCGGCACGGTGGTGGAGCGGCGGCCACCGAAGATGATGGCCGAGATGGGCACGCCGGCGGGGTCGTCCACCTTGGACGAGAGGGCCGGGTTGTTGGCCGCGGGCGCAGTGAAGCGGCTGTTGGGGTGGGCCGCCTTCTCGGTCGAGCCCTTCTTCCAGACGGCGCCCTTCCAGTCGATCAACTCGGCGGGGGCCTCGGTGTCCCAGCCTTCCCACCAGATGTCCCCGTCCCTGGTGCGGGCCACGTTGGTGAAGAGCGAGTCCTTGCGGGCCGAGTCCATCGCGTTCGGGTTGGTCCGCCGGTTGGTGCCGGGCGCCACGCCGAAGTAGCCGTTCTCGGGGTTGACGGCCCAGAGCTGGCCGTTCTCGCCGACGCGCATCCAGGCGATGTCGTCGCCCACCGTCCGGATCTTCCACCCGTCGAAGGTCTTGGGCGGGATCATCATGGCGAAGTTGGTCTTGCCGCAGGCCGACGGGAAGGCGGCGGCCACGTAGCTGATCTCGCCCTTCGGGCTCTCCGCCTCGAGGATGAGCATGTGCTCGGCGAGCCAGCCCTCGTTCCTGGCGAGGTAGCTGCCGATGCGCAGCGCCAGGCACTTCTTGCCTAGCAGGGCGTTGCCGCCGTAGCCGGAGCCGACCGACCAGATGGTGTTGTCCTGCGGGAAGTGGCAGATCCAGCGCCGGTCGGGGCTGCAGTCGGCCACCGAGTGGAGCCCCCTGTTGAACTCGCCGCTGGCGCCGAGCCGATCCAGCGCCACCTTCCCCATCCGCGTCATGATCCCCATGTTGAGGGCGACGTAGACCGAGTCGGTCACCTCGATGCCCACCTTGGAGAAGGGCGAGCTGGCCGGGCCCATGATGTAGGGCACCACGTACATGGTGCGCCCCTTCATGCAGCCGTCGAAGATGGCTCCGAGCTTGGCGTAGGCGTCGGCCGGGGCCATCCAGTTGTTGGTGGGGCCGGCCTCCTCCCTGGTGGGCGTGCAGATCAGCGTGAGGTTCTCGACGCGCGCCACGTCGTTCGGGTTGGAGTGGTGGTAGTGGCAGCCCGGCCACTTCTTCTGGTCGAGCGGGATGAGGACCTTGGCCGCGACCGCCTCGTCGGTGAGCCGCTTCTTCTCCGCCGCGCTGCCGTCGCACCAGACGATCTGGTCCGGCTTGGTGAGCTTGGCGGTCTCATCCACCCACTTGAGGAGGGCGGCGTGGGTGGTCGGGGCGTTCTGGGCCATCGGGCGGATTCCTCGTCGGTCGTCGGGGGGGGAAGGCGAAGCCGCGGGCACGGCGCCGCGCGGGGGTGCGAAGGGTATCGCACCCCCCGGGTCCCCATCCAGCGAGAAGGAACGAGGGCCGCTTCAAGGAGGGGAGCGGTCTACTTCCCCTCGAGCTTCTTCTTGAGCAGGTCGCCCAGCGTCCCGAAGCCCTTGCCGCCACCCTTGGGCTTCGACGCCTCCATGTAGGCGCGGGCGTCGGCCCGCTCGGCGGCGTCGGCGGCCCCCGTCTTGGAGAGCCGGAAGCGCCCCTGCTCGTCGATCTGGAGCACCAGCGCCGGGAAGGCGTCGCCCACCTTGAAAGCCCGGCGCAGGTCGGTGCCGTGCGGCGTCCCGGTCTCGGAGGCCGGGACCAGGCCGCGCCCGCCGGCGAACTTCACGAAGAGGCCGAAGGACTCGATCTTGTCGACCGCCGCCTCGACCACGTCGCCGGCTCGCGGGCGCGGCGGCGGAGCAGGCCGGTCCGGGCGCGGCTCGACCGCCTTGGGCTCGGGGCGCGGCACCAGCGCCTTGACCGAGAGGGCGATCCGCTCGCCCTTCTTCGGGTCCTCGTCGATGCGCAGCACCGTGACGGTGACCTGGTCGCCGCTCCTCAGGAGATCCTGCGGCTTGGACACCCGGTCCCAGGCCAGCTCGGAGACGTGCACCAGCCCCTCGAGGCCGCCCAGGTCCACGAACGCGCCGTAGTCCTGGACGCTGGTGACGGTCCCCTCGAAGACGGCGCCGGCCGCCAGCCGCTGGCGGGTGGCCTGGGCCTTGCCGGCCCGCTCCGCCTCCAGCAGCGCCCGGCGCGACAGCACCACGTCGCGGTCGTCGGCCTTGCTCACCAGGAACTGGAGCTTCTGGCCGATGAGCGTGCTGGCGTCGCCCACGAAGCGGACGTCGATCTGCGACATGGGGCAGAACGACCGCACCCCGTTCACGTCCACCTCGATGCCGCCCTTGTTGACCGCCTTGACCAGCCCCTCGACCGGCAGGCCGGTCTCGACGGCGGCGTAGATGGCCTCGCGCGCGTGGTCGCGGGTGACGGCCCTGGCGCGGCCGATGGAGACCTGCACGCCCCGGTCGCCGCCCTTCACCACCACGGCGTCGAGGATGTCACCGGCGCGCGCGGTGACGTTCCCCTCGGCGTCGGTCAGCTCCAGGGTCTCGATGAGCCCGTCGGCCAGCCCGCTGCCGAGGTCGAGGAAGGTCACCTCGTCGCCCACCTGGATGATCTTGCCGGCCACCTTCTCGCCCGCCTTGAAGCGGCGGCGGGCTTGCGAGGACCCGCCGGTGGAGGCCAGCAGGTCGGCGAAGGACCCCTCGTCCTCCACCTGCGCCTCGGGCACTGGGGGTGGCTCGCCGGCGGGGAGTTGCGAGGCCGGGGCGCCGGCGCTCAGTGAGTCGTGCTGGCGCGGACGGTCCCGGTCGCCGCGCGGACGGTCACCGGACGGGCGGGCGCCCCGCGGGCGGTCACCGGGCGGACGGTCGCCGGACGGGCGGCTGCCGGACGGGCGGCTGCCGGGCGGACGGTCGCCGGTCGCGCGGCCAGCGGACGGACGGCTGGCTGGCGGTCGGCTGCCAGACGGGCGGCTGGCGCCCGGGCGGCCGGCGGCCGGAGCGGCGCCACCTTCGGCCGCCCTCTTCTCGTCGGCCAGCCGCTGCCAGAGCGGGCGCTCGTCGCGCGGCGCGGGGGCGGCGGCCGGCTCAATCTGCTCGATCACGGGCTGCTCGATCGGCGTCCCGGGGGGCGGCGGCTTCAGGTGCACCTTGCGGATCACCACGGGGCCGGTCGGCTTCTTCTCGTCGGTCATAGGGCCGGCGACGCATAGCACACGCGAAATGGCGGGGAAAACGGGATCGCCCGGGTGACGCCACCGGGGGAGTCGGCTACAACGCGGCCATGACCGGCCGAACCGTGGTCTTCGTCTCCAGCGCCACGCCCCACGCGCTCCGCTCCGCCGGCTCCTGCGCGCTCGCCGCGGTGGCGCTCGATCGGCGCGTGGACGTCTTCCTCACCGGCCCGGCGGTGCCGGCGGTGGTGGCCGCCCACGACGGCGAGACCGACGACCCGGCGGCGCTGCTCCAGCAGGCCCGCCAGGCCGGTGCCCGGCTGGTGGCCTGCTCGGCCAGCGTGGTGGAGCAGCAGGTGACGCTCGGCGCGGCCGAGGCGGCGCTCGACGCGGTGGTCGGCTGGCCGACCATCCTGGAGTGGTCGCGCGGGGTGGTCGATCGCTTCAGCTTCTGACTCGGGTTTCGCCGTCACGCGGCGTGCCGGCGCCGACGCGCGTGGCACGCCCGGGGCGTCGCGCCGCCCGGCCGCCGCCGTTATGCTCCCCCGACACGAGGGCACCATGACCGAGCAGCCCTGGGCACCATCGACGTTCGAACCGGGCGAGGGGAAGCGCGGCGAGCTGGTCTCGCTTCCCGAGCTGGAGCGGCGCGGCTTCGGCCCGATCTCACGGCTGCCGGTGTCGCTCCGGATCGTGCTCGAGTCGCTGGCCCGCCACGCCGACGGCCACCGCGTCACCGAGGCCGACGTCCGGGCGCTGGCCGGGTGGAACCCCACCGGCCCGCGCACCCGCGAGCTGCCGTTCGTGGTGGCCCGCGTGCTGCTGCAGGACTTCACCGGCGTGCCGCTGCTGGTGGACCTGGCCGCCATGCGGGCGGCGGCGGCGCGGCTCGGGAGCGATCCGAAACGGGTCGAGCCGGTCGTGCCGGTGGAGCTGGTGATCGACCACTCGGTCCAGGTGGACGGCTGGGGCACGCGCGAGGCGCTCGAGGTCAACCTGGGGCTGGAGGCGAAGCGGAACGCGCCGCGCTACCAGTTCCTCAAGTGGGGAGCGCAGGCCTTCTCCACCTTCGGCATCGTCCCGCCCGGCTTCGGCATCTGCCACCAGGTCAACCTCGAGCACCTGGCGCGCGGTGTCTTCGAGCGCGACGGGCTCTGGTTCCCCGACACGCTGGTCGGGACCGACTCGCACACCACCATGATCAACGGCCTCGGCGTGGTCGGCTGGGGCGTGGGCGGCATCGAGGCCGAGGCGGCCATGCTGGGCCAGCCGGCCGCCTTCCTCGAGCCCGACGTGGTGGGCGTCCACCTCGCCGGCGCGCTCCGCGAGGGGATCACGGCCACCGACCTGGTCCTCACCGTCACCGAGCTGCTCCGCTCGACGAAGGTGGTGGGCAAGTTCGTCGAGTTCTTCGGCGAGGGGGCGCGGGCGCTCCCGGCCGCCACGCGGGCCACCATCGCCAACATGGCGCCCGAGTACGGCGCCACCATGGGCTACTTCCCGGTGGACGAGCGGACGCTGGAGTACTACGCCGCCACCGGGCGCCCGGCCGCCCAGGTGCGGGCCATCCGCGCCTACCACCAGGCCCAGGGGCTCTTCGGCGTGCCGCTCGAGGGGCAGGTGGACTATTCACAGGTGGTCAGGCTGGATCTCGCCGCCGTGGAGCCGTCGGTGGCCGGCCCGAAGCGGCCGCAGGACCGGATCGCCCTCTCCGGCTTGAAGGCCCGCTTCGAGACGCTCTTCGAGCAGCAGGGCCCGGACGGCTTCGGCAAGCGCCGCGTCGAACTGGCCGTCCGGCACCCCGCCGTCGAGGTGGCGGGCGCGGCGGCCCCGCCGGGGACCCGGCCGGTGGCCACCGGCGCGCTCGAGCTCGGCCACGGCGACGTGGTGATCGCCGCCATCACCTCCTGCACCAACACCTCCAACCCGGCGGTGATGCTGGCGGCCGGCCTGGTGGCGCGCAAGGCGCGGTCCCGCGGGCTGCGGCCGAAGCCGTGGGTCAAGACCTCGCTGGCCCCGGGCTCGCGCGTGGTCTCCGACTACCTGGAGCGCACCGGGCTGCAGGCCGACCTCGACGCGCTCGGCTTCCAGGTGGTCGGCTACGGCTGCACCACCTGCATCGGCAACTCGGGTCCCCTCGATCCGCGGCTCGAGGCGCTCGTCACCGGCCAGGACCTGGTGGTGGCCAGCGTCCTCTCCGGCAACCGGAACTTCGAGGCCCGCATCCACGGCGCGGTGAAGGCCAACTTCCTCATGAGCCCGCCGCTGGTGGTGGCCTTCGCGCTGGCCGGAACCGTCACCATCGACCTCACCCGCGATCCGCTCGGCACCGGCGGCGACGGGAAGCCGGTCCACCTGCGCGACCTCTGGCCGAGCGTGGACGAGGTGGAGGCGCTGCTCGGCGAGGCGAGCCGGCCGGAACGGTACACCGGCAACTACGCCGGCGTGGCCGAAGGCGGCGAGGCCTGGCGGGCGCTGGAGGCGCCGCGCGGCGCCGGGTACGCGTGGGACGCGGCCTCGACCTACATCGCCGAGGCGCCCTGGTTCCAGCCGTTCCACCTCACGCCCTCGCCGCTCGACCCCATCGCCGGCGCCCGGGCGCTGGCCGTGCTCGGTGACTCGGTCACCACCGACCACATCTCCCCGGCAGGCCAGATCGCGGCCACCTCGCCGGCGGGGCGCTGGCTGGTCGAGCACGGCGTGGCGGCCTCGGACTTCAACTCCTACGGCGCGCGGCGCGGCCACCACGAGGTGATGGTGCGCGGCACCTTCGCCAACGTCCGGCTCCGCAACCTGCTGGCCCCGGGGAGCGAGGGGGGCGTCACCGTCCACCAGCCGGGCGGCGAGCGGCTCTCCATCTTCGACGCGGCGGCTCGCTACGCCGCCGAGGGCGTGCCGCTGATCGTCTTCGCCGGACAGGAGTACGGCACCGGCTCCTCGCGCGACTGGGCGGCCAAGGGGACCAGGCTGCTGGGCGTCCGCGCCGTGGTGGCCCGGAGCTTCGAGCGGATCCACCGCGCCAACCTGGTGGGAATGGGCGTGCTGCCGTTCCAGCTGCCCGACGGCGTGGACGTTGCGGCGCTGAAGCTCGACGGCACCGAGCGGCTCGACCTGCCGGGGGTGGAGGGGGCGCTCTCGCCGCGCCAGCCGGTCACGCTCCTGATCCGCCGCGCCTCCGGGACGGTGGACGAGGTGCCGCTCACCCTCCGCATCGACACGCCGGCCGAGGTCGAGTACGTCCGCCACGGCGGGATCCTGCCGTACGTGCTGCGGCAGCTAATCGCGTTGGCGCCGGCTTCTGGTGGCGCCGACGCAAGAATCGAGAAGCTCCTCCCTTGACGGCGCCGGCCGGGCCCTTGCGGCAGCGGCGCCTTCCCTGAAGGCGCCCCACGTCGCCCGGCGGTTCGGCGTCCAATCGGACAGGCGCCGAAGTCGGGCGGGGCTGTCGCGCGAAGGCACACTTGCCGAGCACGCCCGCGAGGAAGCGCTGCCGAGGCGCGCCCGGGTCCATGGTGCGCGACGGCAACCGGAGCCTCGCCCGGGCCGGGTCGCTGACGCCGCAGGCGCTCCAGCGAGGCGACCTTTGCCGGCGCGCCCCGCACCTCCAGCGGGTAGCGCGCCGAGGCCGGCGAGCAACCGACCGCGAGCGCAGGCCGTGTGCCGGAGCGGGACAGCCTCCCGCCCGCAGGCGCCGCCGGGTGGAAGGACGCGCCGTCCCGCCGGGCCCCGGCCGGCGCCGTCCTGAGTCCGGCGGCGCCGCCCTACACTCGCGCCAGGATCGCCAGCGTGGTCTGCAGCAGCCCGATGAAGGCGAGCACGGCGGCGGCCGAGAGCGGCCCCTTGCCGCCGGCCCGCCACCAGACGATCAGCGCCGGCAGGGCGATGGCGGCCCCCAGGGCCAGGTAGAGGGTCGGGCCGTGGACCGCCAGCCGCAGCCAGCCGAGCGCCATGGCCAGCTCGACCGCGCCGGCCAGCAGCGCCACCCCGGGCAGCAGGCGGGACGGCGAGGAGAGGACCAGGTAGGCGGCGGCGAGGACTGTGGAGAAGGCGAGCGCGGTGTGGAGGGCCATGGAACGGATGGAATAGGGCAGCGCGGCCCGCGCCGCAAGCGTCCGGCGACCCAGGCGCCCACCATGAACCGTTTGACGCCATCCAGCCGGCGGGCCTATCTGTCTCGGCCATGCGCCGGTTCCATTCCATCGGTGAGGCCGCCGCCAGCGGCGCGCTGCGCGGCGGGGCCCTGGCCATCGGCAACCTCGACGGCGTCCACCTCGGTCACCGGGCGCTGCTGGAGCGCGCCCGGGCGCTGGCGAGCGGCCGCGGGGTGGCGGCCGGCGTCCTCACCTTCGAGCCGCACCCGGTCCGCGTGCTCCGGCCGCGGCTGGCCCCGCCGCTCCTCACCTCCTTGCCGCGCAAGCTGGAGCTGCTGGCCGCCGCCGGCGTCGAGGTGGTGGTGGTGCAGCCCTTCGACCTGGCCTGGGCGGCCACCCCCGCCGCCGACTTCGTGGAGCGCGACCTGCGAGCGCTGGGCGTCCGCGACGTGGTGGTGGGCTGGGATTTCACCGCGGGTCATGAGCGGGCCCGCGTCGAGACGCTGCGGCCGCTGCTGGCCGCGAGCGGCCTGGCCCTGCAGGTGGTCGAGCCGGTCACCGAGGGCGGCCTCACCGTCTCCTCGACCAAGATCCGCGAGTTCCTGCTGGAGGGGAACGTCGAGGGGGCGGCGCTGCTCCTGGCGCGCCCCTACGACCTCGACGGCGAGGTGGCGCGCGGGGCCGGGCGCGGGCGCGGCCTCGGCTTCGCCACCGCCAACGTGGCCACCACGGCGCTGCTCCCGGCCGGCGGCGTCTACGCGGTCCGGGCGCTGGTCGGGGGCGCGTCTCCGGGCGGGGCGGGGGCGATGGCCCACGCCGGCGTCTGCAACGTGGGGGTCAAGCCCACCGTCGATCCCTCCGGGCCGGTCTCCGCCGAGGTCCACCTCTTCGACTTCGACGGGCGCGACCTCTACGGCGAGGCCATCCGGCTCGCCTTCGTGGCGAGGCTGCGCGAGGAGCGGCGGTTCCCTTCGGTGGAGGCGCTGCGGGCGCAGATCGCGCTCGACGCCGAGCGGGCTCGCGCGCTGCTCGACGCGGGACGCTGAGAGGGTCCTTTGGCCCGGATTTCCTTGGAAATCCGGCGTGCGGCGACGCCGCGGCGCCTTGACCCTTCCGCGCCGGCGCTGGTAACGTCCGCGCCGGTCCACACCTTCGGGAAGAGCGGGGAACACGACACATGTCCGGACGGCTCGGCGAACTGCTGGTTCGTGAGAACCTCATCTCCCTCCAGCAGCTCCAGAAGGCGCAGGAGGAATCCCGGAAGAGCGGCGGACGCATCGGCTCCCTGCTGGTGAAGCAGGGCTCGATCGCCGAGTCGGACCTGACCGGCTTCCTCTCCAAGCAGTACGGCGTCCCCTCCATCGACCTGAGGGACTTCGAGATCGACCCGGAGGTGCTGAAGCTGGTGCCGAAGGCGACCGCCGAGAAGCACCTGGTGGTGCCGGTCAACCGGACCGGCGCGTCGCTGGTGGTCGCCATGAGCGATCCGTCCAACATCTTCGCCATCGACGACATCAAGTTCCTCACCGGCTACAACATCGACGTGGTGGTGGCGTCGGAGCAGGCCATCCGCGAGGCCCTCGATCGCCTCTACGCCGAGAAGGGGCCCGACCTCGACGAGGTCATGATGGGCTTCGACGACTCCGAGGTGGCGGTCGTCGAGGGCGGGGACGACGACTTCAACGCCGTGGACCTCGAGAACAGCGCCGCCGAGGCGCCGGTCGTCAAGCTGGTGAACCTGATCCTCCTCGACGCCATCAAGAAGGGGGCCTCCGACATCCACGTCGAGCCCTACGAGAAGGAGTTCCGCGTCCGCTTCCGCATCGACGGCGTGCTCTACGAGGTGATGAAGCCGCCCATGAAGCTGAAGAACGCCATCATCTCCCGCCTCAAGATCATGTCCGAGCTCGACATCTCGGAGCGGCGCCTCCCCCAGGACGGCCGCATCAAGCTCAAGCTGGGCAAGGGCAAGGAGATGGACTTCCGCGTCTCGGTCTGCCCGACCCTCTTCGGCGAGAAGGTGGTGATGCGCCTCCTCGACAAGTCGAACCTCCAGCTCGACATGACCAAGCTGGGCTTCGAGGAGGCGCAGCTCAAGGAGTTCCTCGACGCCATCGACCGGCCCTACGGCATGGTGCTGGTGACCGGCCCGACCGGCTCGGGCAAGACCACCACCCTCTACTCGGCGCTCTCCAAGCTCAACGAGGTGGCCTGGAACATCTCCACCGCCGAGGACCCGGTCGAGTTCAACTTCTTCGGCATCAACCAGGTGCAGATGCACGAGGACATCGGCCTCAACTTCGCGGCCGCCCTGCGCAGCTTCCTGCGGCAGGACCCCGACATCATCATGGTCGGCGAGATCCGCGACTTCGAGACCGCCGAGATCGGCGTCAAGGCGGCGCTCACCGGCCACCTGGTGCTCTCCACGCTCCACACCAACGACGCCCCTGGCACGGTGTCGCGCCTCCTCAACATGGGCATCGAGCCGTTCCTGGTGACCGCCTCGCTCAACGCCATCGTGGCCCAGCGGCTCTGCCGCCGGCTCTGCCCCGACTGCAAGAAGCCGCTGGCGGTGGAGGACCAGGCCCTGCTCGACGCGGGGTTCTCGCCCGACGAGGTCGGCACCTTCCAGGTGTTCGACAAGGCCGGCTGCAAGAACTGCAACGACCGCGGCTTCAAGGGGCGCGTCGCCGTCTACGAGGTGATGCCGATCTGGGACGGCCTGAAGGAGCTGATCATCCAGGGCTGCTCCACCGCCGAGCTGAAGCAGGAGGCCATCCGCCTCGGCTTCCGCACCCTGCGCATGAGCGCGCTCTCCAAGGTCAAGCTCGGGGTCACCACGCTCTCCGAGGCGCTCGGCAACACCGCCCCGGACAAGTTCTAGCCAACGCCCCCGGAGACTCCATGGCCAACCTGCACCAGCTCCTCAAGGCGATGGTCGAGAAGGGGGCCAGCGACCTCCACATCACCACCGGCTCGCCGCCGCAGCTGCGCATCGACGGCCAGCTGGTGCCGCTCAAGACGCCGCCGCTCAACCCGGTGGACACCAAGCAGATCTGCTACTCGATCCTCACCGACGCCCAGAAGCACAAGTTCGAGGAGGAGAACGAGCTCGACCTCTCCTTCGGCGTGAAGGGGCTGTCGCGCTTCCGCGCCAACATCTTCATGCAGCGCGGGGCGGTGGCCGGCGCCTTCCGCACCATCCCCTTCAAGATCCTCACCTTCAACGAGCTGGGGCTGCCCCCCATCGTGGCCGAGCTGGCGAGGAAGCCGCGCGGCCTGGTGCTGGTGACCGGGCCGACCGGCTCGGGCAAGTCGACCACGCTGGCGTCGATCATCGACAAGATCAACACCGACCGGCACGAGCACATCCTCACCGTCGAGGATCCCATCGAGTACCTCCACCCGCACAAGAACTGCGTGGTGAACCAGCGCGAGGTGGGGGCCGACACCCAGAGCTTCAAGAAGGCGCTCAAGTACATCCTCCGCCAGGACCCCGACGTGGTGCTGATCGGCGAGATGCGCGACCTGGAGACGGTCGAGGCGGCGCTGGTGATCTCCGAGACCGGCCACCTGGCCTTCGCCACGCTCCACACCAACAGCGCGGTGCAGACCATCAACCGCATCCTCGACGTCTTCCCGCCCTACCAGCAGCCGCAGGTGCGCGCCCAGCTCTCCTTCGTGCTGGAGGGGGTGCTCACCCAGAACCTCTTGCCCCGGACCGGGGGCACCGGGCGGGTGCTGATCGTCGAGGTGATGGTCCCCAACCCGGCCATCCGGAACCTGATCCGCGAGGACAAGGTCCACCAGGTCTACTCGCAGATGCAGGTGGGGCAGACCAAGTTCGGCATGCAGACCTTCAACCAGAGCCTGGCCGCCGCGGTGGCCAGGCGGCTCATCACCGTCGAGGAGGCGATCAACCGCTCCTCCGACGCCGAGGAGCTGAAGAACCTCATCTCCAGCGGTCACGGCATGCCGCGGCCGGGGGCGCCGCCGACGGCTCGGTAGCCGCCGGGGATTCGACCGGGGCGCGGCGCCGCGCTAGGATCCCCAGCCGCGAACCCACGAGGCGTACATGGCCCAGGCCGCAGCCGCCGCACAGAAGACCAAGGTCGCCAAGCCGGTGCAGAAGACGCCGGTCTGGAAGTGGACCGGGAAGAGCAAGCAGGGCGAGGTGCGCTCCGGCGAGATCGAGGCGCAGGACTCGGAGACCGTCGAGGCCCGGCTGCGCCAGATGGGCATCGAGCCCACCAAGGTCAAGAAGAAGCCGAAGGAGTTCCAGCTCAAGATCCCGGGGACGGGGGGCGTCCAGGAGAAGGACATCCTGGTCTTCACCCGGCAGTTCTCGGTGATGATCGACGCCGGCCTGCCGCTGGTGCAGGCCCTCGACATCATCGGGACGCAGGCCGACAACCCCGAGTTCCGGCGCGTGCTCCTGACCGTGAAGTCCCGGGTCGAGGCCGGCTCCACCTTCGCCGACGCGCTCTCCGAGCACCCCAAGGTCTTCGACACGCTCTTCGTGCAGCTCATCCGAGCCGGCGAGATCGGCGGCATCCTCGACACCATCCTGCAGCGGCTCGGCGCCTACATCGAGAAGAACTCCAAGCTGAAGCGGCGGGTCAAGGGGGCGATGGTCTACCCGGCGGTGGTCCTCACCGTCGCCATCGGAGTGGTGGTGGCCCTGATCGGCTTCGTGGTGCCCACCTTCGAGAAGATGTTCAAGGACATGGGAGGCACGCTCCCGGGCCCCACCCAGTTCCTGGTGGACCTCTCCCTGGGCTTCCGCAACTCCTGGTACCTCTACCTAGGCATCCCGGCCGCCATCTTCATCGGCTTCAAGGTGGCGGTCTCCAAGGGGCGCGGCCAGCAGCTCTGGCACCAGACCATCCTCAAGCTGCCGCTCTTCGGCCCGCTCATCCGCAAGGTGGCGGTGGCCCGCTTCACCCGGACGCTCGGCACCATGATCTCCTCGGGCGTCCCCATCCTCGACGCCCTCGACATCGTGGCCAAGACCGCCGGCAACCGGACCATCGAGGCGGCCATCCTCCACGTGCGGGCCAAGATCTCCGAGGGCAAGAACATCGCCGGCCCGCTGGCCGAGACCGGCGTCTTCCCGCCCATGGTGGTGCAGATGATCGGCGTCGGCGAGGCGACCGGCGCCATGGACCAGATGCTCTCCAAGATCGCCGACTTCTACGACGACGAGGTGGACGTCGCCGTGGGCGCCCTCACCAGCATGATCGAGCCGCTCATGATGGTGGTGCTGGGCGGCATCGTCGGCTTCTTCATGATCGCCATGTACCTGCCCATCTTCACCATGGCCGACACCGTCAAGTGAGCGGCGGCCCCCGGTCGCGGGCCGGGGCCCCTGACTCTCCGGCGAACGAGAACCTGTTCGGCCGGCTGGTCTGGCTCACCCTCTTCCGGCTCGCACTGGTCACCGTCATCCTCGGTGGCGCCGCGGTCATCGGCTGGGGGGAGCTGCTGGCGGGGCGGGAGACCCGCTCCCCGCTCTACCTCATCATCATCGCCACCTACGCCGGCGCGCTGGCGGTGGCGGTGCTGCTGCGGCGCACCGGCCCGCTGCGGGCGGCGGCGGCGGCCCACCTGGTCTTCGGGGCGGCGCTGGCGGCCGGGCTCACCGCGCTCACCGGCGGGTCCGAGAGCGTCTTCCTCTTCATGTTCCTGCTGGCCATCGTGGACGGCGCCATCCTGCTCAACCGGTGGGGCGCGGCGCTGGCGCTGGCGCTGGCCCTGGGTGGCTACGGCGCGGCGCTCTGGGGGGCGGGGGGGCTCCGCTCGGTGCCGGCGGCGACGCTCTGGGTCCACGCCGCCGCCTTCGGGGCCACCGCGCTGCTGGCGGGCTGGCTCGCCGAGCAGCTGCGCTCCACCGGCGAGAAGCTCGCCGCCAGCGAGATCGATCTGGCCGACGTCACCGCGCTCCACGAGGAGATCGTCCAGTCGGTCCAGAGCGGCCTGCTCACGCTCGACGGCGCCGGCCGGATCACCTTCCTCAACCGGGCCGGCGAGGCGCTGACCGGTCTCGGCGCGGCGGCGGCGCGCGGCCAGCCGGTGGTGCGCCTCTTCCCAGGCTTCGTCGCCGACGCCCGGCGCGGCGAGACCGAGTGGGCCGGGCCGGACGGCCGGAGGCGCATCCTCGGCTTCACCAGCTTCCCCCTGGCCGGCGCCCGCGGCGGGGCCCGGGGGCAGGCGGTCATCTTCCAGGACCTCACCGACCTGCGCGCCATGGAGGAGACTGTGCGCCGCAGCGAGCGGCTCGCCGACCTCGGGCGCGTGGCGGCCGGGCTGGCCCACGAGCTGCGCAACCCGCTGGCGTCGATGTCCGGCTGCGTGGAGCTGCTGCAGGCCACGCCCGGGCTGCGGCCGGAGGAGGGGCGGCTGCTCGGGATCGTCCTCAAGGAGGCGGCCCGGCTCGACCAGCTGGTGACCCGCTTCCTCGCCTACTCGCGCCCCGCGGCGCCGCGGCTCTCGCCGACCGACGTGGCGCAGGTGGCGGGCGAGGTGGCCGAGACGCTGGCGCGCGACCCGGCCGCGGGGCGGGTCCGGATCGAGCGCGACCTCGCCCCGGCGATCGTCGAGTGCGACGCCGATCAGCTCCGGCAGGTGCTCTGGAACCTGCTGCTCAACGCCGTCCAGGCGCTGGGGGCGGAGGGCGGCACGGTGCGGCTCACCACCTCGCCGGACGGGACCGGCGCGTGGCTCACGGTGGCCGACGACGGGCCGGGGATCGCGCGGGAGGACCTCGAGCGGCTCTTCTCCCCCTTCTTCTCCCGGAAGGCGGGCGGCACCGGCCTCGGCCTCGCCACCGTCGATCGGATCGTGGGGGCCCACCATGGCGAGGTGCGGGTGGAGCCGGTCGAGCCGCACGGGGCCCGCTTCGTGGTCCGGCTCCCGGCCCGGCCTGTCGCTGCCGCGGTCGCCGCTGCTCCGCCCGCGCCGCCGACGGGCTAGGATTGGGCGATGGCGTGCCTGCTGGTGGTGGACGACGAGCAGTCGATGCGCGAGTTCCTCGAGATCCTCTTCACGCGAGAGGGTCACCAGGTGACGAGCACGGGGAACGCCGCCGCCGCGCTCGGGCGCGTCGAGGAGGGCGGGGTGGATCTGGTGCTCTGCGACCTGCGGCTCGGCGCCGACAGCGGCCTCGAGGTGCTGCGCGTGGCGAAGGAGCGCTCGCCGGCCACCGAGGTGGTGATGATCACCGCCTTCGCCACCACCGAGAACGCCGTCCAGGCCATGAAGCTCGGGGCGTACGACTACGTGCTGAAGCCGTTCAAGGTGGACGAGCTGAAGCTGGTGGTGCAGAAGGCGCTGGAGCACCGGGCCCTCCTCCAGGAGAACCGGGTGCTGCGCCACCGGGTCGGCGGCCGCACCGAGGCTCCGGGCCTGCTCGGCCACACGCCGGCCATCGAGGAGATCCGCCGGATGGTCTCCAGGGTGGCGGCCACCGGCACCACCGTGCTGCTGACCGGCGAGAGCGGCACCGGCAAGGAGGTGGCGGCGCGCGCCATCCACGCCGCCGGCGACCGGGCCGACCTGCCCTTCGTGGCCGTCAACTGCGGCGCCGTTCCGGAGGGGCTGATCGAGAGCGAGTTCTTCGGCCACACCCGCGGCGCCTTCACCGGCGCGGCCGAGGCGCGCCCCGGCCTCTTCGAGGTGGCCGGCAGCGGCACGCTCTTCCTCGACGAGGTGGGCGAGCTGCCGCCGCAGGTGCAGGTGAAGCTGCTTCGGGCGGTGCAGGAGCGGCGCATCCGGCGGGTGGGCGCGACCACCGACATCGTCATCTCGGCCCGCCTCCTGGCCGCCACCAACCGCGACCTCGGCGAGGAGGTGAGGGCGGGGCGCTTCCGCGAGGACCTCTACTACCGGCTCAACGTCATCCAGCTCAGGCTTCCGCCGCTGCGCGAGCGGCTGGAGGACCTGCCCGAGTTCTGCGCCAATTTCGTCGAGCGGTTCGCCGCCGACCTCGGCCGCCGCCCGCCGGCGCTGACCCCCGAGACCCTCAAGCTCCTGCAGGCCTGGAGCTGGCCGGGCAACCTGCGCGAGCTGGCCAACGTGCTGGAGCGGGCGGTCACGCTCTGCGACGGCGAGGTGCTGGGGCCGGAGCTGCTGCCGGCGCCGCTGCGCGGCGGTGCGCCGGCGTCGCGGTCGGTGGAGGCGCTGGCCGAGCTGCCGCCAGACGGGCTCGACCTGCAGGCCCACCTCGACGCCGTGGAGCGGCGCATCCTCGAGCAGTCGCTGGCCCGCACCGGCGGGGTCAAGACCGAGGCGGCCAGGCTTCTCGCCCTCACCTTCAGGTCGCTGCGCTACCGGCTCGCCAAGTTCGGCATCGGCGAGGGCTGAGGCCTCCGGGCGCTCAGCGCAGGTCGCGGCGCCCGAAGACCGCGGCCGCGAAGGCCAGCACCGCGCCGGCGTAGGCGACACCGTAGCCGAGGCCGGTGACGGCGAAGCTGCCAGCCACGGCGTCCTTGTAGACCATGGCCTCCTTCAAGTTGAGCGCCTCGAGGTTGGGCACCACGGCGTAGAGGGCCGTCCCCAGCCGGCCGGCCCAGACGCCCTTGGTGGCCCAGTAGCGGACCAGGTCGGAGGCGAGGTGGCCGGCCACCACCAGGCTGAGCGTGAAGATGGCCGCCAGCGTGGTGGTGGTGAAGGCCGAGAAGAAGGTGGCAACCGCGGCGACCATGGCGAACTGCACCACCATGGCCGAGAGCACCAGCAGGAACGGGGTCTCGTGGAGGAAGCCGAGGCCGCCGGTGTAGACGGCCAGCACCGCCGCGAAGACCAGCGCCATCACCAGCAGGTTGAGCGTGGTGGTGGCCAGCAGCCCGAGGTAGCGCCCCACCACGTACTGGCCGCGCGAGACCGGCTTGGCGATGACCGGGTAGACCGAGCGCCGCTCCACGTCGCGGGCGATCAGGCCGGCGCCCAGGAAGGTGGCGATGAGCGTGCCGAAGAGCTCCATCGAGGAGAGCCCGAGGTCCACGATGATCCGGTACTGCTCGCCGAAGGTGAGCGCCGAGATGGTGAGCGAGGCGGCCACCAGCGCCAGCGCGAAGACCAGCAGGTTGACCGCCAGCCGCTGGCGGATGGCCTCGCGGATGGCGACCGAGGCGATGGCGAGGATCTTGGTCACGGGGGTGGAGTCTCCAGGCCGGGGAGCGGGGTCCAGGGGGCGGACGTGCTGGCTTCTGGGACGGGATCGGGCCGCCGCAGCAAAGGCGGTATCGGATCGGTCAGGCCGCGCGGGAGCTGGTACTGGAAGCTGGGGCGGTGCCGCCGCGCGTGGAGACGGAACCGGAACGGGTTGACGCTCGACTGGACCTCGTTGGCGCTGGCGACCCAGACATACCGGCCGCCAAAGGGGTCCGGCGGGAGCGCCTCCAGGAGCCCGGCCTGCACCAGCTCGTCGAGGTCGCGGAGCTCGCGCCCGGTCCGCTCCCGGAACGCCGCCACCAGCCGCTCCAGCGCCTGGGCGTCGCGCTCCAGGTAGGCCAGCTTGAGCTGCTCGTCGAGCCGGCCGGCGGTGGCCTCGTCGTGCACCGCCCGCTTCAGCTCGCGCAGCAGGGTGATGGCCTGCTCCGGCGTGCCGCTCTTCGACGCCAGCGACACCGCGAGGTGGCTGATGTTGGGCGAGGCGCCGGGGGTCCGCGCCGCCAGCTCGGCCCAGCGCGCCCCGGCGGCGAAGTCGCCCCGGTAGAACCAGGCGTTGAAGGCCAGGTAGTAGGGGAAGGTCCACCAGCGGGGCCCCTTCTCGATCCCCTTCTCGAGGATCCGGTCGCTCTCGTCGAGCCGGCCCGCGGCGGAGAGGACGATGCCGGCGGTCTGGTAGGCATAGCCGTGGCGCGGGTCGAGGTCGGTGACCAGGTCCACCAGCGGGAAGAGCTTCTCCCACCCACGGGCGTCGGCCCGGGGCTCGCCGATGTACTGGACCGTGGAGAGCCAGTAGAGGTCGGAGAGGGTGGTCCGGTGGCCGAGCGCCGCGACCCGGGCCGGAGCGCCGGCCGGCACGTGCAGCACGTCGTAGGGGCGCGACAGGGCGCCGGACGCCAGCTCGAGGTTGAGGACCGCGGCAAGGGCGAGCAGGACAGCGCCGGCGAGGAGGGGCGGGATGGTGAGGCGCATGGGCGAAAAGGAGAAGGGCCGTCCGGTCAAAACCGGACGGCCCCGAGACTACCAGCGATGGCGTCCGACTAGAAGATGTTGTCGGACGAGCAGTTGGTGACCTGGCCGTCGCCGACGCCGGTAGCGGCCGCCTGGAGGCCGCCGGTGCAGTTGGCGACGTCGCCCATGAGCGGTAGGACCGGAGCCACGGTCTGGATGACGCCGGCGGCGGTGCGCTGCGGCTGCCAGAGCCCCACGGTCGAGAACACCGCATCGCCGTCGATGTCAGAACGGGCGCTGATGGAGACGGCGTAACCGAACGCGCCGATCACCGGCGCGCCACAGCTCGCGACAGCGGGGGCGGGCGGCACGCCGGCGGTGGCGGTCTGGTACTGGCCGTAGGTCGACCCCTGGACGTTCCAGTCGATGGCCGATGCGAGCCCGATGTCGGCGTCGGCCCACAGCGACTTCTGAGCCGAGGGGGCGAGCACAGGCACCGGGCCGATGGTGGCGAACGCCCCGGTCGGTGCACCGGCGCAGAGGACGCGCTCGGACTGGCGGAGCGACTCCTCCGACTTGTATATCGCCTCCACGTTGGTCTTCAGCTCGGAGAACTTGGAGCGGAGCTGGTAGCGGAGGAAGTTGGGGATGGCGATGGCGGCGAGGATGCCGATGATGGCGACGACGATCATGAGCTCGATCAGCGTGAAGCCCTTGTTCGACTTCTTCATGTGGTCTCCGAGAGGCGGGCCGCCACGAGCGACGCCGCTGTGTGTGTTGCGGTCCAGCGTCCGCCGGGCCGTCTTGGAGGAATCTCCTAGCAGGAGGGATGCCAACCCGCGAGATTTCGCACTCCGTTGATCTTGCAGGGTATCGTTCCTTGGGCGACGGACCGCGCTGACGGAGATAGGCAGCCCGACCCGGGTCAGGTGACGGGAAACGTCACCCGATTCCGCCCTGCATCCCTCCTTTGACAGGACCCCGGGCGCCACCACATCATCTCTCCCCGATGATCCTCAAGACCGAAGGGCTCACCAAGATCTTCGACACCGGCTTCGGCAAGACGGTGGCCGCCGTGGAGGACCTCGACCTCCAGGTGGCCGCCGGCGAGATCTTCGGCTTCGTGGGGCCGAACGGCGCCGGCAAGACCACCACCATCAAGATGCTGATGGGGCTCATCTTCCCCACCCGCGGCCGCGCCTTCATCTTCGACGAGCCCATCCCGAGCCAGCGGGCCAAGGCCCGCCTCGGCTACCTGCCCGAGAACCCGTCCTACCAGGACTTCCTCACCGGGGCGGAGGCCATGCATTTCTTCGCCACGCTCTCCGGCGTCCCACGCCCAGAGCAGCCGCGCCGCATCGACGAGCTGCTCGGGCTGGTGGGGCTCTCCGACGCCGCCGACCGGCAGCTCCGCAAGTACTCGAAGGGGATGCAGCAGCGGCTCGGCATCGCGCAGGCGCTGGTGTCGCAGCCGGCGCTGGTGGTGCTCGACGAGCCCATGAGCGGCCTCGACCCCATCGGCCGGCGCGAGATCCGGGATCTCATCCTCGAGCTGAAGAAGCGCGGCACCACCGTCTTCTTCTCCACCCACATCCTCCCCGACGTCGAGACCCTCTGCGACCGGGTCGGCATCATCATCCAGGGGCGGCTGCGCGACGTGGGGCGGCTCGGCGAGCTGCTCTCGGCCCGGGTCACCTCGGTGGAGCTGACCGCCTCGCTGCCGGCCGGGCGGCGCGAGCCGCTGGGACGTGGCCGCGTCATCGCCGAGGACGGGGACCGGGTGACGGCCATCTTCGACGACGCCGGCGCGGCCGACGCGGCGGTGGCGGCGGTGCTGGCGGCGGGCGGCCGGCTGGTGGCGCTCACGCCCCACCGCGAGACGCTGGAGGACTTCTTCCTGCGGCGGCTCGGAGAGGGTGGCGGCGCCGGCGAGGCCACCCGGGCTTCCGGGTAGGGGATGGACGACCTCCTCAAGGACGTGCCTCCGTGGCTGGTGGCGGGCTGGGCCGCCCTGTCCGGCGCCACCGTGGGCAGCTTTCTCAACGTGGTCATCGCCCGCCTGCCGGCGGGCCAGTCTGTGGTGACGCCGCGCTCCCGCTGCCCGCGCTGCGAGACCCCCATCGCCTGGTACGACAACCTCCCGGTCCTCTCCTGGTTCCTCTTGCGGGCCCGCTGCCGCGCCTGCCACCAGCCAATCTCGATCCGCTATCCGCTGGTGGAGCTGGCGGGCGGGCTGGCCGGCTGGCTGGCCCTGGAGCGGAACGGCCCGACGCTCCGGGCCCTGGCGGAGTTCACCCTGGTGGCGCTGCTGCTGGCGCTGGCGGCCATCGACCTCGACACCTGGCTCCTGCCACACCGGCTCACCTGGCCGCTCATCGCGCTCGGGCTGGCGGCGGCGGCGCTGGGCGTCTCGCCGGCCCCGTCGCTGGCCTCGGCGGCGCTGGGCGGAGCCCTCGGCTTCGGCGCCTTCGCCCTGGTCTCGCTCATCGGAGCGCGGCTCTTCAAGAAGGAGGCGCTCGGCTTCGGCGACGTCTTCCTGCTGGGTGCGCTGGGCGCCTGGCTCGGCGCCGGGGCGCTGCTGCCGGTGGTGCTGCTGGCCTCGCTGCAGGGGAGCGTGGTGGGCCTGGCGCTCATCCTCGCCGGCCGCTCGCAGCCTGGGCCGGCGCCGCTGGCGGAACCGCCGCAACCTGGAACCGCGCCGCCGGAGGTGACGGCGACCGCCCGGGGCGAGGCGCCGCCCCAGGCCGCGCCAGTCACCGACAGTGACGAAGCGCCCTGGATCCCGCCGCGCCACGCGCTGCCGTTCGGACCGTTCCTGGTGGCCGGGGCGCTGGAGTGGCTCTGGCTCGGCGAGCGGCTCGGTGCGGCGGTTCCGCTCCTCGGGATCTTCCGGTGAGCGCGCGGCGCCGCCTCCGGACCCTGCTCCTGCTCGACGCGGCGGCCATCGCCGCCATCATGGCGGTGGCGCTGCTCGGGCTCGGGCTGCCGCTCTCGGCCAGGCGGTCGCTCTCGCCGGCCGAGCTGGGGGCGGTGGCGGCGGCCGCCGCGGTGGTGGCGACGCTGCTGGGGGGCTGGCTCCTCTGGCGCTCGGTGGCCAGGCCGGTGGACCGGATCCTCGACGCCGCCAGCCGGCTCGCCTCGGAGGAGGGGCTGCCGGTGCTGGGCGAGGGGAGCGGGCTGGCCCTCTCGCGAGCCGCGCTGGCCTTCGAGCGGATCGCCGCGGCGCTGGAGCAGGAGCGGCGGCGCCTGGCTGCCAAGGTGGAGGAGCTGACTCGCGCCGGCCGGGCGCTCGACGACGCGCAGGCCTCGCTGGTCCGCTCCGAACGGCTGGCCACGGTGGGCCGGCTGGCCTCCGGCCTGGCCCACGAGATCGGCAACCCGCTGGGCGCCATCTCCGGCTACGTGGAGATCGCCCGCGGCAGGCTGCCGCGCGACGCCGACCCCGAGCTCGCCGGCGCGGTGAACCGGATCGCCGAGGCCGCCGCGCGCATCGACCGGACCCTCCGCGACCTGCTCGACTTCGCCCGGCCGGCGCCGCCGAGGCTGGCGCCGCTCGCGCTCGCCGCCGCGGTCGAGGCCGCGGTGCGGCTGGCGCGGGTGCAGCCCCGCTTCCGCCAGGTCGAGGTGACCTCGACGCTGCCGGCCGGGCTCCGCGTCCTCGCCGACGAGCACCAGCTCGGCCAGGTCCTGCTCAACCTGCTCCTCAACGCCGCCGACGCCATGGGGGGCGCCGGGCGGGTGACGCTCTCCGCAAGCCAGGAGGGGGAGGCGGTCGAGCTGGCGGTGGCCGACGCCGGCCCCGGGATCGCCGCCGAGCACCTGCCGCGCCTCTTCGAGCCGTTCTTCACCACCAAGGAGCCGGGGGAGGGGACCGGCCTCGGCCTGGCCATCTCGCACCGCATCGTCGAGTCACTGGGCGGCGCGCTCTCGGCGGAGAACGGCGCCGTCGGCGGGGCGGTCTTCCGGTTGAGGCTGCCGGCCGCGCCGGCGCCGGGTGGCCCCGCGACCGCGTGCTAGGATCGGCGCGATGCCCTTCCGCTCCGTCCTGGTGGTGGACGACGAGGAGCCGCTCCGGCAGCTCCTGGCCGTCATCCTGCGCGACCGCGGCTACCAGCCGCGCACCGTGGGCAGCGCCGAGGACGCCTTGAAGGAGCTGGCGGCGCGCGACTACGATCTCGTGCTCACCGACGTGCGCATGCCGCGCATGGACGGCATCGCGCTGACCCGCGCCATCCAGGAGAGGCAGCCCGGCGCCACCGTCATCGTCATGAGCGCCTACGGCTCCCACGACGACGCCATCGAGGCCATGAAGGCCGGCGCCTACGACTTCCTCCCCAAGCCCTTCAAGCCGGACGACGTGCTGCTCTGCCTGCGCAAGGCCGAGGAGCGGGAGCGGCTGGCGCGGGAGAACCGGCGGCTGCGCGCCGAGCTGCGCGGCGCCGTGGGGGTGGACGCCATCGTGGGGGTGTCGGAGGCCATGCAGGCGGTGCTGCGGCAGGTGCGCAAGGTGGCCCCGCAGAAGACCACCGTCCTGCTCAGCGGCGAGTCGGGCACCGGCAAGGAGCTGGTGGCGCGGGCGCTCCACGACCTCTCGCCGCGCGCCGCCGCGCCCTTCGTGGCGGTCAACTGCGGCGCCATCCCCGGAGAGCTGCTCGAGTCGGAGCTGTTCGGTCACGCCAGGGGCGCCTTCACCGACGCGGTGCGCGCCAAGAAGGGACTGGCCGCGGAGGCCGACGGCGGCACGCTCTTCCTCGACGAGATCGGCGAGCTGCCGTTGCCGCTCCAGGTGAAGCTGCTGCGCTTCCTCCAGGAGGAGGAGGTGCGGCCGGTGGGGGACAACCGCTCGCAGAAGGTGGACGTGCGGGTGGTGGCGGCCACGGCGCGCGACCTGGCGCAGGCGGTGGCGGCCGGCCAGTTTCGCGAGGACCTCTTCTGGCGCCTCAACGTCGTCGCCGTGAAGCTTCCGGCGCTACGCGAGCGGTCCGATGACGTGGAGACGCTGGCCCGCCATTTCCTCCAGCGCTTCGCCCTGCTGCGGCCCGAGCTGCCCGGGCTGCGCTTCACGCCGGAGGCCCTCGAGACGCTGCGGGCCCACCGCTGGCCCGGCAACGTGCGGGAGCTGATGCACGCGGTGGAGCGGGCCGTGGTGCTGGCCGAGGGGTCCGCCATCCGGGAGGAGGACCTGCCGGACCCGGTGCGCGGCCTGGGTCAGGGCGCGACCGGGGCGGTGACGGGCGGCGACCTCTCGGTGAAGCGGGGCGCCCGCGCGCTGGAGGAGCGGCTCATCCGGGAGGCGCTGGCGCGGACCGGCGGCAACCGGACGCGCGCCGCCGGGCTGCTCGACCTCTCCTACCGGGCCCTGCTCTACAAGATCCGGGACTACGGGCTGGAGTGACGGCGCCCGGCAGCGGCCCGACCCGGCCGGTGTGCACCAAGTCGCGGATCCGATACTTCTTGCATGTGGGTGAGCCGGGTCGATCCGACTTCATCCGCACAACAACGCGACGAGACACGCCATTCCGGTGTCCGTTCCCCCGGCCGCCGCGCCCGCGGCTTGCATCGAACCCCACGCAGGGAGGTCCAAAGGTGCCCACATTCCCCAGGAAGCCGCGGGGCTTCACGCTCATCGAGCTGATGGTGGTGGTGGCCGTCATCGGCATCATCGCCGCCCTAGCCTCCTTCTCGATGTCGAGGTCGCGGCCGCGCGCCAGCCTCTCCGGCTCGTCGGTCGAGCTGCGCGCCCTCCTCCATCAGGCTCGTCAGCAGGCGCTGGTCTCCGGCGCCGACGTGGCCGTGTTGGTCTTCCCGGGCGTCTCCGGCACCACCGACTCGCTGGGTCGCATCGTCGTCTACCAGGACGGCGCCTTCGACTTCTTCAATCCGGCCTCGGCGGTCCACTTCGGAGGCTACAACCCGATGGTGCTGGCCGCCGGCGCCCGCGGCGAGGTGATCACCACCTTCGACCTGCCTCGCGACGTGACCTTCGGGCCGGCCACCGGGCTCGGCACCAGCGCGGCGCTCCCCGAGCCCTTCTCGACCATCCCGGTCACCGCCGAGTGCACCTTCTGCGCCGGCATCGGCGCGGCGCGGCGGGGCGCGGTG
Organism: Myxococcales bacterium; assembly: GCA_021806645.1. GTDB lineage: Bacteria > Myxococcota > Myxococcia > Myxococcales > Anaeromyxobacteraceae > JADKCZ01. The sequence goes on from JAJZQX010000006.1 coordinate 63,482, forward strand.
GTCTTCGACCCGCGCGGCCGGGCTCGCTTCTACGGCGCCGACGGCGCTCCGCTGGCGGTGGACGGCGGCTCCATCTCCCTCACCGCACCGGCGCTCCAGGGCGCCGTGCCGCTGGTCCGGCTCGTCGCCATCACCGCCACCACCGGCTCGCTGCAGTCGGTCAACCTGGACTAGGGAGGCCCCATGCCACGCCAAGGGATCCAGCGGGGGATGTCGCTCATCGAGGTGATGGTCGCCGTGGCGCTGCTGCTGATCGCCGCCGTCGGCGTCGCCCAGATGACCAGGGCCGGCACGGCCCTCAACGCCGACTCGCGGCGCATCACCCGCGCCTCGGCCATCGCCCAGGACCTGCTGGGCCAGATCCAGACCTGGGACTACGACGATCCGCGGATCGCCAACACCGCCACCGCCAACGACGCCGACTACGGCGACGGCTCGCAGTCGTTCGAGGCGGCCACCGGCTTCATCGCGGACCACGGCGAGGCCGACCTCACGCTCAACGGGCTCGACTGGAACGGGATCCCGCTGGCCGAGCTGGCCGCTGCCGGCTACCAGCGGTACTGGAACGTGGCCGAGCCCGACGACACCAACTCCAACGGGATACCCGACGGCAAGCGGATCGCGGTGATCGTCCGCTGGCCCCACGGGACCGGCTTCCGGCGGCTGGTGCTCTACACCGCCAAGGTCAACCCCTCACCAAGCGAGCGCCTATGACCACGCCCCGCCAGCCGCAGCGCGGCTTCACCCTGGTCGAGCTGATGGTCGCGCTCGGCATCTCGGTGGTGGTGATCGCCGGGTCGCTCATGCTGCTCAACGCGCAGCGCCGCAGCTTCCAGGGCGGCTCGGTGGATCGCGCGCTCCAGGAGTCGGGGCGGGTGGCGCTGGCCGAGCTCTCCAGCAACCTGCGCCTGGCAGGCTACGGGATGGATCCCGGCATGGCTTTCGACTTCGGCCAGGCCCTCTCCCCGCAAGCGCAGGCCACGCTGCCGGAGGGGGTGGCGGGCGTGCAGTTCGGCGGCTTCGAGTGCCCGGCGGGGGCGGTCACCTGCCGCGACAAGATCGACGCTCCCGACGAGATCGTCTTCCACTACCGCGATCCGTACTTCGGCCACCTGCTCACCGGCGCCACCACCAGCTCCCTGATGATTCGAGGTCCGCTCCCCCAGCCCCTCGACAAGGGGCAGATCCTGCAGGTGATCTGTTACGGCGGCGACCAGGTCTTCGCCTACGTCACGGTGGACGCCAGGGTCGAGCCGACCACCGCCAGCGACGTCAGGATCTCGCTGACGGCCGGGCAGAACGCCCCCGACACCTCGCCGGTCTTTCCGCTCCAGAACAGCCTGCTGACCAACACCTGCTACACCGGCACCGCGCGGGTCTTCGCCATCGACCGGTTCCGGTATTACGTCCAGACCTACGACACGGCCGGCGCGGTGCGGCCCTGGGGGACGGCCGGCGCTCGCCCCTACCTCATGCTCGACCAGGGCTTCACCGACGCCGCCGGGTCGAAGAAGGTCTCGATGGTGGCCCCGGACGTCGAGGACCTGCAGTTCGCCTACGTCTACTCGCTGGCGGCGCCCGGGACCCAGCTCCGCGGCGCCACCGCGGGGACGCAGCTGACCAACGCGGCCGACGTCATCGACCTGGCGCCGGCCTCCACGCCGTCGATCCCGGTCTACTCGACGCCGGCGCGCGACCCGGCCCGCACCACCGGCCACCCGTCCAACATCCGGGCCGTCCGGGTGGGCGTGGTGGTGCGCCAGGCGGACGCCGACACCACGGTCTTCGAGCCGGACCTTCCAGCCCTGGGTAACCGGGCGGCGCTGGTCCGTGAGGCCAACCGGCGGCGCGCCGTCTTCGAGACCACCGTGCCGCTCCCCAACCTCGACAGCCGGGCGCCGACCTTTCCCACCGTCGGGGATCCGGCCCTGATCGCGGACACCAACCTGAACTTCGGCGGAGGATAGGACCCATGCGCCACGACAGCCAGCGCGGCAGCGCGCTCGTCATCGCCGTCATCGTCATCATGGTCATGGCCGTCATCGGCGTGGCCATGCTCCGCTTCGGCGCCCGCGAGCTGGCCGGCTCGACCGCATTGCAGCGGCAGCAGGCCCTCTCGGCCTGCGCCGACGCCGGCCGGCAGATCATCCTCTCGCAGTTCCGCGCCGTCGGCCCTCCGCCCACCGAGCTGCCGGCGCTCGACCAGCCCATCGACCCGTCCACCGGGACCCGGGTGGTCGGCGGCCACTACGACTCGCCCGGCGTCGTCGTCGCCCAGGTCAGCGCCCTGCCGGAGACCGCCTTCGGCCCCGACCGCGGCGGCGTCAACTCGCTCGGCAACCGGATCTTCGTCACCGGCGGTGGCGCCAAGCCCATGAAGGTGATCGTCCACTGCCAGGTCGGCGGCCAGGCCGGCGACCCCACCTCCGGCCGGCAGCTCGAGGTCGAGTTCGGCCTCCGGTTCGGCATCTAGTCCCACCAGGAGCGCACCCATGAAGCCCACCCGACTGCTCGCCGTCCTGGCCGCCCTCGCCGCCGCCGCCACCGCCGCGCTGCTCCTTCTGCCGCTCCGTGGCCAGGGGGTCGGCGAGTGCTGCAACGCCGCCACCTCGCTGGCGGCCACCGTCAACGCCCCGGTCAGCGGCGACCAGAAGTTCTTCGAGATGCCCAACGGGCCGTCGAACGTGATGTTCCTGGTCGACAACTCGGGGTCGATGGGCCAGCTGGTCCAGTGCGGTGACGGCTACTTTGGCAGCAGCGGCGCCAAGTGCCCGTGGCCGGCCAGCTCCGACCTGCCCAGGCCCGGCTCCGGCGTCACCGGCAGCTGCACGCTCCCCAACTCCCCCAACCTGGCCTGGATGACGCTGAAGGACGGCAACGGCGTCGCCTACACCAAGCTCACCGCGCCCGACCAGTTCGACCCGGGCCACGGGGCGACGGCCAACGTGGACGGCCTGCTGGACAACCCGACCTGGGGGTCCGGCTGCACGGGCGACAACTGCCTCTTCAACAAGGGCAGGATCTACACCTACGGCAACTGGACGCAGACCTCGGCGACGCCCATCGCCAGCTGCAACTCGACCGGGCTCGGCACGCTCAACGCCGTCGAGCTGGCCAAGTGCGACGCCTGCCTCGCCTCCAGCGGCTACTACTTCCTCATCAACAGCGGCGGAACCCGGAGGGTGATCTTCGACGGCTGGTGGCTCAACCTCAACCCGCCCAAGTTCATGACCGCCCGCAAGGTGATCAAGGCCACGGTCTGGATGGACGCCGCCGACCCCTCCATCTCCAAGAACCTCGACGCGGCCCGCTTCGGCCTCGCCGTGCTCAACGGGACGCGGGTGGTGGTGCCGCTCGGCCCCGACAAGCCCCACTCCTTCGACTCCACCGGGACCGGCGCGGCCGCCAACCGGGCCGCCACGGCCGTGGTGCGCCAGAAGATCGTGGACGCGCTCAACCGGGTGGGGACCGGCTACCCCAACCTCGCCAACGGCGCCACGCCGGTGGCGGGGGCGCTGGTGGACCTGGGCAACTACTTCTCCGGCAAGATGTCCTCGGGAAACCTCGTCGAGACGTCCGCCGGCACGGTCAGCGCCCCGTGGGCCGGTCCGGGCTCGCAGCAGTGCACCATCTGCTGGGGCTGCCAGAACAGCGCCATCCTGCTGGTGACCGACGGCTCGCCCAACTCGGAGACGGTCCCGGCGACCTTCAACGGCTCGCCCTCGAGCTGGACCACCTACGACGAGGCGACCTACGTCTCCAACTGCGGCGCCAAGACGAACAGCACGAGCACCAGCTACCCGAGGTGCATCTCACCGTCGCTGGGACGGGCCACGCTGGTGCCGCGCATCGCCTCCTGGCTCCACGGCGTGGACAAGCGGTCCGAGCTGACCACCCCGCTCGACCAGGTGGTGGCGGTGAGCACTATCGGCTACGGCATCCAGACCGTCTTCGGCCCCACCTCGCGGCAGTGGACGCTGCTGACCGCCGCCGCCAACATGGGCGGCGGCAAGGCCTACGACGCCACCACGCCGGCCGAGCTGGCCAACCAGGTTGCCGCCGCCGTCAAGGACGTGGTGGAGCGCGCCAACTCCTTCTCGGCCCCGGCCGCCTCCTCGCTCTCCACCATCCACACCGCGGCCTCCGAGGTCTTCATCACCCGGTTCACGCCCAACGACACCTCCTTCTGGCAGGGGCACGTCTACCAGTGGCTGCTCTTCGACGAGTTCCTCAACGGCTGTGACTCCACCAAGCCACCTGGCGGCCAGACGCCGGTCACCTGCCGGGGCAAGACGGTCAACCCGAACTTCAACGGCAGCGTGGGGGCCAACGGGCTCAGCACCTGCGCCGACGTCTTCATGGTCGACGCCGACTGCGACGAGGTGGCCGAGAACGTCAGGACCGGCGCCTTCGAGAAGAAGGGCTCGGGCGGTACGGCCGCCACGCAGATCTGGGACGCCGGTCGGGTGCTCTCCTGCCCGTACACCTCGACCCCGGACGACGACGCCGCGTGCAAGCTCACCAGCGGCACGGCCCGCCCCGGCTACCGGAGGGCGGCGACCGGCCAGGCCGACAGCCGGAACATCTGGACCTGGGTGAACGGGGCCAAGGTCCCGGTGGTCCCGGCCAGCGTGGCCACGCTCCAGCCGTTCATGAACATGACCAAGGAATGGTGCTACGCCAACCTGCCGCTGACCAAGCTCTGCGGCGGCACCAGCGGCGTGGCCTGCCCGGCCAGCGCCGCCGCGGTCACCGCCGCGCAGCTCACCACCTGTGCCACCGCGGTCGTCAACTGGGTTCGCGGCTACGATGTCCTCGACCTGGACGGCGACAACTGCGGCGGGCCGGGGGTCAACGCCGGCTGCACGGCCGGGACCAACGGCGAGGAGCGCGACGCGGCCAACTGGTCGAAGGCCGGCGCCAACCATTTCTGGAAGCTGAGCGACGTCTTCCACTCCTCGCCCGTGCTGGTGAAGCCGCCGGTCTCCGAGCCTGTCTGCGACACCGGCTACGACAACCAGTGCAAGTCCACGCTGCGCAGCCCGCAGGAGTTCGCCGGCCGGGCCACCCAGACGCCCATCGAGCAGTACGTCGTGGGCAACTACTGCGGGCTCACCTCGAACGCGACGCTCGATGCCTACGGCAAGTACTGGTACGACAACCGGCAGCGGCAGCGGCTCCTGCTGGTCGGCGCCAACGACGGCATGCTACACGCCTTCGATTCCGGCACCGTGCCGAACGGCGCCACGCCCAACCCGAAGACCTGCGAGTACACCTATGGTCCCGGCACCGGCGGCGAGGTCTGGGCCTTCGTCCCACCCGACCTGCTCCCGCGCCTGAAGGACATGCTCACCGGCCACCAGTACATGGTGGACGGCTCGTCCATGGTGCAGGAGGTCTGGGTGGACGGCAGCGGCTCCGGCGCGGCCGACGGCATGAAGCAGGCGGACGAGTACCACGCCATCGCCGTCGTGACCGAGCGCTCCGGCGGCACGCAGCTTCACGCCCTCGACGTCACCAACCCGGCCGATCCGACGCTGCGCTGGTCGTTCCCCCCCCCGTGCTCGGACGACCAGCGCTACATGGGCCAGTCCTGGTCCGACTTCGCCCCCAAGGCCCCGCCCATCGGGCCGGTCAAGCTCAGGCCGGGCGCCGGCGCGGCGGCCTCGGACGTCAGCCGCGGGTTCGAGGAGAAGTGGATCGTGATGATCAACGGCGGGTACGACCCGGCAATGTCGCAGGGGGCGGCCGTCTGGATGGTGGACGCCTGGACCGGCGGGATCTACTGGCGCTACACCAACGACACCTTCAAGAGCGAGCTGGGGTTCGGCGTGGGCACCAGCATGTTCCCGGTCCCCGCCGGCGTGGTGGTGGCCGACGTGGGCAACACCGACCGGCTGGTCTTCGACAACGATGGCTTCTTCGACCTGGCCGCCTGGGGCGACATGGGGGGCAACTTCTTCGTGGCCCGCTTCCAGGAGCCGGGCGAGCGGGATGCCGTCACGGGCCTGGTCACCAACTGGCACGCCGCCCGCGCCTTCGAGGAGCGCCGCCGCGCCGACGACCTGCAGTACGCCCCGGGGCGCTCCGAGTTCTTCTACATGCCCGACCTGGCCTACGAACCGGCCTCGCACAGCGTCCACGCCTACCTGGGCTCGGGCAACCGCGAGCGGATGATGCAGCAGGGCCAGGCCTGTGGGCCGGACAACCTGATGTCCTGCTGCAAGTCGGGCTGCTCCGCTGTCAGCGCCACCACCACCGACAACTACGGCTCCTGCGCCCAGACCAGCGGCTTCAGCTGCACCAACGGCCAGCTCAACAACCAGCCGACCGGCAGCACCTGCGGCGCCACCGCCACCTGCGCCAGCGGAGGCACCTTCACCTCCAGCGTCGCCCTCAACATCACCTGCCCCGCCCCGGCCGCCTCGCCGCCCGGCACCGGGGTCTTCGGCCACACCTCCTCGGCCAGTTGCGACGCCAGCGGCACCTGCCCCGCCATCGCCGGGATGGGGGCCGACGACGTGGGCGGCCTGTACGACGGCACCTGCACCAAGGGGCGCTTCTACGGCTTCCGGGCCTACGGCGGAACCGCCGAGAAGAAGTTCACTACCCTGCTCGAGGCCAAGACCTTCGACAGGGCGCGCTACACCGATGTCGCCTACACCTCGGCCGATTGCGCCGGCACCGGGAACAGCTGCGCGCTGATCGACACCACCAAGGCCAGGGCGGTGGTGGGGGCCGGCCTGCCCGACTGCACGGCGGCCGGCGGGGCGCGCTGCTATGCCAACCGGGACGACCCGGGGTGGTTCTACCAGTATGGCGACGTCTGCCCGACGCAGACCTGCCCGAGCTTCGGCGCCTGCTCGTCGGAGAAGACAGGCTCGGGCAGCCTGGTGACCTTCGGCTGCGTGCTCTGGAACGGCTTCCAGCCCGTCGGCGCGCAGGGCGGCGGCGACCCCTGCACCGGCTCCCTGGGCACGCCGCTCACCTACGGCTACGCCAGCGACTACGTGACCGGCGTGCCTCGCTACGGCTGCGGCTACGCGATGAGCGGGGACACCACGCTCTACCGCGGCCAGCAGCGCTCCAGCGTCTCGCCCCCCAGCGCCCCGCTGGCCCGCATCACCGCGGGCGCCCGCGGAGGCGTCCAGTACAGCGGCCTGCAGCTCGACCCGGGCTCGGCGCCGCAGAACACCGCGGCCGGGACCAGGAGCGACTTCGCCGAGTCGGTCTACTGGCTGGAGGTGTCTCGCGAGCTGCACAGCTGCCGCCACGACCCGGCCGCCAGCAACACCATCTGCCCCGGCGCCCGCTGATCGCGAGCCCCGGGGCGGATCGCCGCCGCCGGCTCGCGGCCAAAGCACGGCGGGGCTCGGACGGCCCGGGTGGGCGTCCTGCTGGTTGCCCACGGACCTATAAAGAGGCATCACTTGGGCTCAAGGACGCCTCGGTAACCCCCTTGGTGCGATATCGGGACCAGCCGCTTTCTTGATCCGATCGGGATCGATCGCGTAGCGTCTCCGTTGCATGGCTCCTCAACCCCCGAAGAGCGCCGTCCGCGCGGAAGCCTCGCGCCGCCCGGCCAACAACGTGCAGCGCCTGCGCGAGGATCAGCTCCTCACCAAGGCGGAGCTGGCGCGCAAGGCCGGCGTCTCTCCGCTCACCGTGGCACGCATCGAGGCCGGGCAGGCGTGCCGGGTGGACACCAAGCGCAAGATCATCCTGGCGCTGGGGATGACCCCCTCGGACCGGGCCAAGGTGTTCGGCAACGGCAGGAAGGGGCGGACGCCATGAGCCGGGGCAAGCTCGCGGTCGGGCTCGACATCGGCTCCTCGGGGGTCAAGCTCGTCCAGCTCAAGGAGAAGAAGGGCGGCTACTCGCTGGTGGCCTACGGCACCGCGCCGCTGCCGCCGGAGGCCATCGTGGACGGCAGCCTGATGAACTCGGCCGCCATCGTCCAGGCCATCCAGGAGCTGCTGGCCGCGCAGAAGGTGAAGACGCGCGAGGTGGCCATCGGCGTGCGCGGCCACTCGGTCATCATCAAGAAGATCTCCATGCCGCGCATGACGCAGGAGGAGCTGGACGAGTCGATCCTCTGGGAGGCGGAGCAGTACATCCCCTACGACGTGAAGGACGTGAACATCGACACCCAGATCCTCACGCCCGAGGGGGACGCCGCCGGCCAGATGGACGTCCTGCTGGTGGCCGCCAAGAAGGACATGATCAACGACTACGCGTCGGTCTGCGCCGAGGCCGGCCTCACCGCCACGGTGGTGGACGTGGACGCCTTCGCGGTGCAGAACGCCTTCGAGGCCAGCTACGAGCTCTCGCCCAGCGACACCGTGGTGCTCATCAACGTGGGCGCCACGGTGGCCAACATCAACATCCTCTCGCGCGGCGTCACCACCTTCACCCGCGACATCACCATGGGCGGCAACGCCTTCACCGAGGAGATCCAGAAGCAGCTCAGCATCTCCTACGACGAGGCCGAGGCCCTCAAGGTGGGCGGACACGGCGAGACCGACGCGGTGGTGCCGCAGGAGGTGGAGCGGGTCATCCAGGGGGTGGCCGAGCAGATGGGCGGCGAGGTCCAGCGGTCGCTCGATTTCTTCGCCTCCTCGGCGGCCGACGCCCGCATCTCCCGCGTCTTCCTCTCCGGGGGCACGGCTCGCATCCCGGCGCTGTTCAAGGTCATCGAGGCTCGGGCCGGGGTGCCCGTCGAGATCCTCAACCCGTTCAAGAACATCGAGATCGACAACCGCAGGTTCGACCCGGCCCTCATCCTGGCCGGCGCGCCGGCTGCGGCGGTCGGGGTCGGGCTGGCGCTGCGCCGGCCCGGGGACAAGTGACCATGGTCCGGATCAACCTACTCCCAGTCCGGGTCTCGAAGAAGAAGGAGGCGGGCCGGCAGCAGCTGGTCGTCTTCGCCGCGGTGCTGCTGGCCGGGCTCGTCGGCAACTACTTCTGGGCCGCAGCGCGCGCCTCCGACCTCAAGGGACGAGAGGCCAAGCTGGCCCGCACCCGGGAGGACATCGCCCAGCTCGAGCGGATCATCGGCGAGGTGAAGAACATCAAGGACGCCCAGCAGGAGCTGCAGAAGAAGCTCGACGTCCTGGAGAAGCTGAAGCAGGGGCGCAGCGGGCCGGTCCGGATGCTCGACGAGCTGGCCACGGTGACGCCGCGCCAGCTCTGGCTCACCAAGCTCGACGAGAAGGCCGGCGCCATGAGCTTCGCCGGGTCGGCGGCCAGCATCGACGACGTCTCCGAGTTCATGACCAGGCTGAAGCAATCGAAGTACTTCGCCAAGGTCGAGCTCAAGAAGACCACCGCGGTGAAGGGGACGGGGCGCACCGAGCGGCTGGTGAACTTCGAGATCAGCGCCACCGCCAGGTACAACCCGCTGGCGGCCGAGACGGCCGGCGCGCCCGGGAAGAAGGGGTAGGGCGATGGAACAGCTCATCGATCGGATCGCCAAGGCGCCCCTGGGGGTCAAGATCGGCGTGGTGGCCGGCGCGCTGGCGCTGGTGACGGCGCTCTCCTACTTCGTCTTCTCGCTTCCCTACGGCCCCTCCATCTCCGAGATCGAGACCCGCATCAAGAGGACGGTCACCGAGCAGGCCCGGCTGGAGCGCGACTTCACCGAGAAGCAGGCCATCGCCAACGACCTCAACCGCTTCCGCAAGGAGAAGGAGCTGCTCGAGCAACGGCTGGCCGAGGCGCTGGCCGAGCTGCCCGAGGAGAAGAACATCGACGAGCTGCTCCAGCTCTTCCAGGACCGGGCCCAGAAGGCCGGCCTGGAGATCGCCACCATCACGCCGGAACCGGAGAGGCCCGAGGGGTTCTACGCCCGCATCCCCATCTCCATGACGGTCGGCGGCACCTTCCACGAGATCGCCACCTTCTTCGACTCGCTGGGGCGGCTCAAGCGCATCGTCAACGTCAGCGACATCTCGTTCGCTGCTCCCAAGGACGTCGGCGGCAAGCTGGTGGTGGACGCCAAGTTCCTGGTCACCACCTTCATGTTCGTCAACCAGGCCAAGAACCCGCCGGCCGGCGCCAGGAAGGCAGGGGCCAAGTGAACCGCCTCCACCTGGCCGCGCTGGCGGCGTTGCTGCTGGCCGCCGCCTGCGACAAGCCCAGGCCGGCCGCGCCAGCCCCGGCCGCGCCCTCCGCGCGCCCGACCGAGGTCGCCAAGGCGGCCCCTCCGGCCGGGGAGGGCGAGAAGAAGCCGGCCGAGATCTGGTCCTACTCGTCGGTGGGCAAGCGCGATCCGTTCCGCAGCTTCCTCTCCGAGAAGCGCGGAGGCGGCGCGTCGCTGGTCACCCGCTGCGCCACCCCGCTGGGACGTTACGAGCTGGAGCAGTTCAAGCTGGTGGCCGTCATCACCGGGCTGGAAGATCCGGTGGCCATGGTCCAGGCGCCCAACGGCACGGGCTACACGGTGCGCCGCGGTTCCTGCATCGGGAAGAACGGCGGCAGCGTGGCCGCCGTCCGCACCGGGGAGGTGGTGGTCGCCGAATGGGCCACCCGCGCCGACGGCACCCGTGACCGGACCCAGACCGTGCTCAGCCTCCCCAAGCGGGAAGTCATCAACCTAGAGGACCAGCCATGACCAACCACCTCAAGCGCCTTGCCGGCCTCATCCTGATGGGCGCCGCCGCGGTGGCCTCACCGGCGCGGGCCGCAGACGCCAACGCCATCCAGGCCATCGACGTCACCGAGCAGGGCGGCGCGGTCGAGCTGGCCATCCGCGGCTCGCGGCCCCCGTCGTACACGGTCTTCAAGCTGCAGGATCCGCCGCGGCTGGTGGTCGATCTCGCCGGCGCCGACGTCACCGGCGTGGCCTCGCCGGTCCAGGTCGGGAAGGGTGGGGTGCTGGCGGTCTCCACGGCCCAGTACAAGGACGAGCGGAGCACGGTCGGGCGCGTCATCGTCGCCCTCGACGGAGCCCGCCGCTACGAGGTGCGGGAGAGCGGCGATGCGGTGGTGGTCCGCGTGCTCTCGCCCGAGGCGCCAGCCGCCGCCATGGCCACCGCGACCTCCACGCCGGCCGCGCCCGTCGAGCGGCCGGCGGTCCCGAAGACGCGGGAGCTGGTGCTGGGCACCGCCGCGGCCACGGCGGAGGCCAGCGCCCCCGCCGCCCCGCCGCCGGAGCCGGCCCCCAAGGTCGCCGCGCCGGTCGCGGCGGCGGTCCCGGCCCCGCCCGCGGACGACAACGTGGTCTCCCGCCGCACCGACAAGGCCCCGGTGAGGCACGCCGCCAGCGCCGTCATCGGCGTGAGGCCGGCTGGCCGGGGCCTGCTGCTGGCCACCGACGGCGACGTCGGCACCATCGAGATCATCGAGCTGAAGAACCCGGCCCGCCTCGCCCTCGACCTACTCGGCGCCACCAGGGCGCCCACCAGGACGGTGAAGCTGGACGGCGCCTTCGGCCAGGTCCGCTTTGGCCGCGACGCCAACAAGGTGCGCGTGGTCCTCGACGTGGCCGGCGAGTTGCCGGCCTACCAGGTGAAGCGCGTCGCCGGCGGCATCGCGGTGACGCCCCGGGGCGCCGCCACGCCCGCTCCGTCCAGCCGGACGCCGCAGGCGGTCGCCGCCGCCACGGCACCGGCCCGGTCGAGGCCGGTCGCCACCCCGGCGCCCAGGCCGGTGCCCATCAGCGACGTGAAGTTCAGCCACTCCGACGGCACCTCGCGCGTCGAGGTGGTGGGGCATGCGCGCCACACCGTCTCCCGCCCCGACGCGCGCACCGTGGTCCTCTCGCTCGACGGGGCCGAGCTGCCGCGCAAGCTGGAGCGCTCGCTCGACACCAGCGCCTTCGGAGGCCCGGTGATGATGGTCTCCTCCTTCAACCAGCCCTCCACCCACCAGGTGAAGATCGTGGCCACCCTCCGCGGTCCCACCGCCGACGCCCTCGCCGAGCACGGGGACGGGCTCACCTGGACCTTCGCCGAGCCGGCCACCGCCGCCGCCGGGAAGGACCAGGACGCGGAGCGGCTCTCCGGCGACACCAGCGCCAGCGCCGCCGAGGCGGGCGCGGCCGGCTTCGCCGCCGAGGGACCCAGCTACGCCTCGTCCGGAGCGCCGCGGAAGCGGGGATACACCGGCCGGCGCATCAGCCTCGAGTTCCACGACATCGAGATCCGCAACCTGCTGCGGCTCATCGCCGACGTCTCCAAGAAGAACATGGTGGTGGCCGACGACGTCTCCGGCAAGGTGACCGTCTCGTTGCGCAACGTCCCCTGGGACCAGGCGCTCGACCTGGTGCTCCGCTCCAAGGGGCTGGGCAAGGAGGAACTGGGGAACATCATCCGGGTCGCCAAGCTGGAGGACATCGCCAAGGAGCAGGAGGCGGCGGCCAAGGCGGCCAAGGCTCGCGAGCCGCTCATCCCGCTCAAGGTCCGGATCATCCCGGTCAACTTCGCCCGCGCCGGCGACGTGGCCGGCCGGATCAAGGACGTGCTCACCGAGCGCGGCACCGTCTCCACCGACGACCGGACCAACGTCCTCATCGTCAAGGACACCCAGGAGGCGCTGGTCCGGGCCGAGGGGCTGGTGCGCAACCTCGACACCCCCATCCCGCAGGTGCTGATCGAGAGCCGGATCGTCGAGGCCTCGTCCAACTTCAACAAGGCCATCGGCGTCCAGTGGGGCGGCAACGCCTCCATGTCGCAGGCCTTCGGCAACCCGACCGGCCTGGCCTTCCCCAACATCGCCTCCGGCGCCGGCGGGTCGGGCGGTGGCCCGACCACCGGCACCGCGACCAGCCCGCAGTACGCGGTCAACCTGCCGGCCGCCATCGGGCAGGGCTCCGGCGGCGGCCTCGGCCTGGTCTTCGGCTCGGCCGGCGGCGCCTTCAACCTCAACCTGCGCCTCTCCGCGCTCGAGAACAGCGGCGTGGTGAAGACGGTCTCCGCGCCGCAGGTGGCCACCATCGACAACAGGGAGGCGACCATCGGGCAGGGCATCAGCATCCCCTACTCGCAGGCCAGCCTGCAGGGCGTGAACACCGTCTTCGTCGACTCCAAGCTGGAGCTGAAGGTGACGCCGCACGTCTCGGCCGACGGCTCGATCCTCCTCAAGATCAAGGCCACCAACAACGCCCCCAACCCGCAGCTGACCGGCGCCAACGGCCAGCCCTCCATCTCCAAGCGCGAGGCCGAGACCGAGGTGCTGGTCAAGGACGGCGAGACCACCGTCATCGGCGGCATCTACACCCGCCAGACCTCCAACCGCCGCAGCGCGGTGCCCTTCTTCGGCAAGATCCCCATCCTCGGCTACTTCTTCCGGACCGACGCCGAGTCGGACGACCACACCGAGTTGCTCATCTTCATCACGCCCCGCATCCTCAACCGCCAGGCGACCTCGGTCGCCAACGGCGGGTAGGCCTGGAAGGACGCTCACCATGAACGCCCGCACCTTGATGGTCCTGCTGCTCGCCGCCGCCACCGGCTGCGTCGACAACAACGCCTCGGTCCGCATCTCGGCCGCCTGCTTCCCCCCCACGCCCAACGACAACGGGAGCTGCTCCTACCCGGCCAAGTGCGACTCGGTGATGATGGGCAACCTCTGGGTGGACACCACCTATGCGCCCACCGGCGGGACGCTCTACTGGCCGTTCCAGGCCGACAACCAGCGCCCCAGCACCCGCAACGGCGACGGCTCGACCAACACGGCCACCGCCTTCATCACCGGCTACAAGATCGCCTACAGCTCGTCCGCGGTCTCGGTCCCGGACGTCACGCTGGACGACAGCACCCGGACGGTGGAGGCGCTGGGGTCCACCCTCCTCTCCATTCCGGTCATCCCGTGGAACGTGGCGTCGCTGCTCAGCGGTGTTCCGGGCGGCCTCGCCGAGGTACGCGCTGAGATCCGGGCCACCGGCCACTACGGCGACGGCCAGGCCTTCGAGACCGGTCCGTTCTCGGTGGTGGTGAACGTGGTGGTCGGCGGCTGGACCGCGGCGACCTGCGCGGACTCGACGCAGTCGGTGGTCGGCTACTGCCCGCAGCGGGGGCAGACGAGCGTCTACGCCTGCAAGTGACCGTGGCTTGACCCTCCTGCGGGGGAGATCGGCTGCCTTGACGGACCGCGCGCGAGCGGGCTAGATACGGCCCGCTTCGTGACGCGGTCCCCGTCTTTTCGGGGATTTACGACGCGGAGCGGCGAGCCATGAGCTTTCGAGAACTCCTCCAGCAGGTCGTCCAGAACGTCGATGGTGCGGTCGCGTGCGCGCTGATGGGCGTGGACGGCATCGAGGTCGACTGCGTCCTCCAGGAGGAGGTCGGGCTGGACGTCCGGACGCTGCTCATCGAGTACTCCTCCCTCTTCCGTGCCGCGCGCGAGGCGGCGTCGGCCCACGAGGCCGGCGGCGTGTCGGAGCTCTCGGTCCAGTCGGAGCGGCTGCTGGTGGTGGCCCGGCTCGTCTCACCCGAGTACTTCATGGTGGTGGCCCTCGAGCCCGACGGCAACTTCGGCAAGGCGCGCTTCATGATGCGCGTCACCGCGCCGAAGCTGCTGGCGGAGCTGTAGGGGCTTTACTTCCCCGGCGAGCGCACCGGCCGGCGGCCGGTCCCCGCCGGTTCCGGCGATTCCAACAGGAGCAGGAGAAGCAGATGGGCGACAGCATGGACACCTCGGCGTTCCGCCGCGGCCTCAAGATCGAGATCGACGGCGATCCGTGGGAGATCGTGGAGTTCCAGCACGTCAAGCCGGGCAAGGGCTCGGCCTTCGTGCGCACCCGGATCCGGAACCTGATCAACAACCGGACCATCGACCGGACCTTCAAGTCCGGCGACGTGGTGGGCAAGCCCGACATCGAGGAGAAGGAGATGCAGTACCTCTACCGGGACGGCGACCACTACAACTTCATGGACAACAAGAACTACGAGCAGACGTTCCTGACCGCCGAGCAGATGGGCGACGCCAAGAACTTCATCGTGGACAACACCACCACCCACATCCTGTTCTTCAACGGCAAGGCGATCGGCATCACCCTGCCGAACGCCATGGATCTCCGGGTGGCGAAGTGCGACCCGGGCGTCCGCGGTGACACCGTGTCGGGCGCCACCAAGCCCGCCACGCTCGAGACCGGCTACCAGGTCAACGTGCCCCTCTTCATCAACGAGGGCGAGCTCCTGCGGATCGACACCCGCACCGGCGAGTACCTGACCCGCGTCACCGGCTAGTCCAGCCGTCCCCCCGGTCGTCCCACGAGAAGGAGCGAGAGCGCATGGCCAGCAAGACCACCAAGCAGCCCGTCAAGGAAGCCGCCGCCGAAGCCTTCACCATCGAGGACGTCGAGAAGCTGGTGGCGCTGGTCGAGAAGACCGACGTCAGCCTCGTCGCCTGGAGCCGTGGCATCGAGAAGGTGGTCATCCGCCGCGGCGCCGTGGTGGCCATGGCCGCGCCCGCCCCGTACACCGCGCACCACGCCCCGGTCGCCGCCCCGGTCCCGGGCGCGCCGGCCGCCGCGGCCGCCTCCAAGGCCGAGGCCAAGGCCGCCGAGGCCCCGGGCACGCTGGTCAGCTCGCCGTTCGTGGGCACCTTCTACCGCGCCCCCTCGCCCGACTCCCCGCCGTTCACCGACGTCGGCCAGAAGGTGAAGAAGGGGCAGGTGCTCTGCATCGTCGAGGCCATGAAGCTGATGAACGAGATCGAGTGCGAGGTGGACGGTATCGTCGCCGAGATCTACGTGCAGAACGCCACCCCGGTCGAGTTCAGCGAAAAGCTCTTCCGCATCGTCCCGGGCTAGGCGACGAGACCCCACATGTTCAAGAAGGTCCTCATCGCCAACCGGGGCGAGATCGCCCTCCGGGTGATCCGCGCCTGCAAGGAGCTGGGCATCGCCACCGTGGCGGTCCACTCCACCGCGGACGCCGAGTCGCTCCACGTCCGCTTCGCCGACGAGGCCATCTGCATCGGGCCGCCGCAGTCGAAGGACAGCTACCTCAACGTCCGCGCCCTGCTCTCGGCGGCCGACGTCACCGGCGCCGACGCCATCCACCCCGGCTACGGCTTCCTCTCCGAGCGGGCCGACTTCGCCGAGATGGTGGTCAAGCTGGGGATGAGCTTCATCGGCCCCCGCCCCGAGATGCTCCGGCTCATGGGGAACAAGATCGCGGCGCGGGAGGCCGCCGAGCAGGCCGGCCTGCCGCTCCTGCCCGGCGCGCGCGGCGTGCTGCAGAACCCCGAGGAGGCCGAGGTCCTGGCCGCCGAGATCGGCTTCCCGGTCATCCTCAAGGCCGCCGCCGGCGGAGGCGGGCGCGGCATGAAGATCGTCCGCGAGCACGCCGCCATCCGCAACGCCTTCGAGGCGGCGTCGCGCGAGGCGCTGGCCGCCTTCGGCGACGGCTCCATGTACCTGGAGCGCTACGTCGAGGAGCCGCGCCACATCGAGCTGCAGATCGTGGCCGACGAGCACGGCGACATGATCTGCCTGGGCGAGCGCGAGTGCTCGGTGCAGCGCCGCCACCAGAAGCTGATCGAGGAGGCCCCCAGCCCGGCGGTCACCCCGGCGCTGCGCCAGGAGATGATCGAGGTGGCCCTCGAGGCCATGAAGGCCATCCGCTACAACAACGTCGGGACCATCGAGTTCCTCCTCGACGAGAAGGGGCGCTACTACTTCATGGAGATGAACACCCGCATCCAGGTGGAGCACCCGGTGACCGAGCAGGTCTACGGGCTCGACCTTTTGCGGGAGCAGATCAGGCTGGCGGCCGGCGAGCTGCTGGGACGCACGCAGGACCAGGTGATCCCGCTGGCCCACTCCATCGAGTGCCGCGTCAACGCCGAGGATCCGGTCACCTTCGCGCCGTCGCCGGGACGGATCAGCGGCTACCACCAGCCGGGCGGCTACGGGGTCCGCGTCGACACCATGGCCTACGAGCAGTACAAGGTGCAGCCCTACTACGACTCTCTGGTGGCCAAGCTGATCGTGACCGGCGCCACCCGCGAGATCGCGCTGAAGCGGATGATGCGGGCCCTCAACGAGTACGTGATCGAGGGGATCAAGACCAACATCGCCTTCCACAAGCGCGTGCTCACCTTCCCGGCCTTCGTCGAGGGGCGCTACGACACCAGGATCGTCGAGCAGATCCTTCACCCACCTGCACCCACCTCGCCCGCCGCGGGGGCGCCCAGTCAGGGCTGAAACCCGGAAATCCCTCGTCCTGACGGGGGATTCCGCCTTGCGCGACACCGAACCTTCCGTTACGCTTGGCGGACCCGAAGGGTCTGCGCAGGCGTCGCCGGCGTGTCCTCTAGCGGGCCAGTCGAACGATCCCCAGCCCCCCAGAGCCGCCCCGGTCCGATGGCCCTCGACAAGAACAAGATCATCGCCGAGGCCACCAAGCTCGTTCAGAAGGGGGCCTACGACAAGGCGATCAAGACCTACGAGCGGATCCTCCAGGAGGATGCGAAGGACGTCCGCGTCCTGCTCAAGGTCGGCGAACTCTACCAGAAGAAGGGCGATGACCGGATGGCGGCCGACGCCTTCAAGCGGGTGGCGGAGACCTACGCGGATCAGGGGTTCTTCCTCAAGTCGGTCGCCGTCTACAAGCAGGTGGTCAAGCTCGACGCCGAGGACCTCCGGGTCAACGAGCGGCTGGCCGCCCTCTACCAGCAGCTCGGGCTGCTCAGCGAGGCGATGGCGCAGTTCCAGCTCATCGCCGCGGCCCACGAGAAGGCGGGTGACGGGGCCAGGCTGCTCGACGCCCTGAAGCGGATGGTGGAACTCGACCCCGAGAACATCGGCTCGGTGGTCCGGCTCGGCAAGCTCTACCAGGGCGCCAACCAGCCAGGACCCGCGCTCGAGCACTACCGGCGGGCCGCGGCGTCCTTGAAGGCCCACAACCGGGCCGACGACTACCTCAAGGTCGCCGAGCGGATAGTCGAGCTGGCGCCCGACGACCTGGTGCTGACGCGCGAGCTGGCCAACATCTACATGGCCAAGGGCGACACCAAGCGCGCACTGGCCAAGCTGCAGGTCTCCTTCAAGGCGGACGGCCGCGACGTCGAGACGCTCAACTTGCTGGCGCAGGCCTTCCGTGATCTCGGGCAGAACACCAAGACCGTGCAGGTCTTCAAGACGCTGGCCGACGTCCACGAGCGGGAGGGCCGTCGCGCCGACGCGATCGACGCCTGGCGCAAGGTGGCGGAGCTGGCGCCTGGCGACCCCGATGCCGCCCGGGTGCTGGCCGGCGCCCGGGCCGAGCCGGCCGCCGCGCCGCCGCCGGGCCGGCGCCCCGCTCCGGCGATGCCGCTCGGGACACCGGTCGCCAAGGTGGCCGTCGCGCCGCCGCTCCCGGGCTTCACCTCGCCCCGTCCGGCGCCGGCACCCGTGCCGGAGCCCCCCCCCGCGCCGGCGGTCGGGGTCGAGGGGATCCCCAAGCTCCTCACCGAGGCCGACGTCTACCTGAAGTACGGCCTGACCGACAAGGCCATCGGCCACCTGCGCGCCATCCTCGCCATCGATCCAGAGACCCCGGCGGCGCTGGAGAAGCTGCGCGACCTGCACCAGGGCGCCGGGCGGCGAGCCGACGCCATCGAGGCGGCGGAGCAGGCCGTCCGGGCGGCCCTCGCCAAGGGGGACGTCGATCGGGCCAGGGGGTCGCTGCTCCGGCTTCGGCAGCTCGACCCGGGCCACCCCGACCTCGGCGAGCTGGCGGTCGCCACCGGCGCCACCGAGGAGATCCAGCTCAGCTCCGGCGAGGTGGAGGAGGAGCTCGAGCCGGGCGAACTCCCCGCGACGCCCGCCGAGCTGGAGCTGTCCGACCAGCCGTCGCGAGGGATCAGCGACGACACGCTGGCCGAGATGTCGGACGGCGCGGGCGGCGACGAGGTGGTCGAGGACGAGCCCATCCAGCCCCCCGCCCCGGAGCCCGAGCTGGACCTCGACGTGCCGGATGCCGACCTGCTGCGCGCGGCCATGGCCTCGATCGACTCCGACGAGGTGGTGGAGGACGTGGGCGGCGAGGCGCTCCCCGACCTGGGTGAGGAGCCGGGGGAAGAACCGTCGCCGCGCGGCGCGCCGGCGCTGGTCATCGAGGCGCCGGACGAACCCGCCGACCTTCCGGCGGCGCGGCCGTTCGCCCCGCCACCCAGGCGCTCAGCGCCAGTCCCCGCCGACCTCACCGACGACCTGGAGGAGGCCGACTTCTTCGCCCAGCAAGGCCTCCTCGCCGACGCGCGTGACGCGCTGCTGCAGCTCCGGGCGCTCCACGGCGGTCACCCCGTCCTCGAGGCGCGGCTCGCCGACGTGGACCGCCGGCTGGCCGCCAGGGCCGAGCCACCACCGGCTCCACCCCAGGCCCCCGGCCAGACGCCACCCGGCGCGCCAGCCCGCGGCCGGGCCGCGGCCGGCGCACCCCCACCGGCCGTCGGGCGGGGCGCCGCCCGCCAGAGCCCGTCGCTGATCGAGCCCTCGGCCGCCGACGGGGCCACCTTCGACCTCGGCGCCGACCTGGCGGAGGAACTCGACCGGACCCCGGACCTGGGCGGCCTCGACGACGAATTCCAGTACTCGGTCGAGGACGTCTTCAACCAGTTCAAGCGCGGCGTGGCCGTGACCGTGACGGCCGAGGACTCGGACACCCACTACGATCTCGGCATCGCCTACAAGGAGATGGGGCTCGTCGAGGACGCGGTCAACGAGTTCGAGACCGCGCTGCGGGGCAACAACCGCAAGAAGGAGATCGACAGCCTCTCGATGATCGCGATGTGCCGGATGTCGCAGGGGCGACCGGACGACGCCGTCGAGCCGCTTCGCCGCGCGCTGCGCTCCGACTACCTGACCAAGGAGAGCGCCAAGGCGATCCACTACGAACTCGGCGCGGCCCTAGATGGTCAGGGGAAGAGCGAGGAGGCCCTCTGGTGCTTCCAGAAGGTGTCCAGGGTGGACCCCACCTACCGCGACACCGCGGCCCGCGTCGCGTCGCTGGGCGGCGGGCCAGGCCGCCCTCCCGACGGCATGGCGGCTCCGGGGGCGCGCCAGGTGGTCGGACCCGGCAGGCCCGCGGTCGTTCCCACGGCGCCGCCACGGGCGGCCCCCCAGGCGGCCACCGCCTCGCAGCCGCCGGCGGCCAGCCCACCCGGGCCGAAAAAGAACATCGGATTCCTCTAGAGTGGGAACGTCGTGACCTACCTCGACTTCTACGAGCTCAACCAGGAGCCCTTCTCGAACGCGCCGGTGTCGCGCTTCTACTTCGGCTCGGCGCAGCACGCGCAGGCGCTGATGCGGCTCACCCACGCCGTCTCCAACATGAAGGGGCTGGCGGTCCTGGTGGGGGACATCGGCGCCGGCAAGACCACGCTGGCGCGGCGCATGCTCGACAGCCTGCCGGAGGAGGAGTACGAGGCCGCGCTGCTGGTCATCATCCACTCCGGCATCACCGCCGGCTGGTTGCTGCGCCGCATCGCCCTGCAGCTCGGCGTCGAGTCGCCGGCCGAGGAGAAGCTGGCGCTCCTCTCGCAGCTCTACCAGCGGCTGGTGAAGATCTACGAGCAGGGGAAGAAGGCGGTGGTGCTCATCGACGAGGCGCAGATGCTGGCCTCGCGGGAGCTGATGGAGGAGTTCCGCGGCCTGCTCAACCTCGAGGTCCCGGAGCGCAAGCTCCTCTCCTTCGTCTTCTTCGGCCTGCCGGAGATCGAGGACAACCTCCGCCTCGACCCGCCGCTGGCGCAGCGGGTGGCGCTCAAGTACCGGCTGGAGCCGCTCAAGCCAGAGGACACCGCGGCCTACATCCAGCACCGGCTGCGGCTGGCCGGCGCGCCCCGCATCCCCTTCGGCGGTTCGGCCATCCAGGCCATCCACGCCCACGCCCGCGGGACCCCCCGGCTCATCAACACCATCTGCGACAACGCCCTCTTCGAGGGCTTCGTGACCCGCACCCGCGAGATCGACGACAGGGCCATCGGGCGTGTCGCTCGCGACCTGGGGCTGGCCGTCTTCGAGGAGCCGGTGCCGCCGTCGCCGGCCCAGGCCGAACGGCCCAGTGCCCGTCCCCGCATCGACCTCGGGGACATCGACCGGTACCTCGAGTCGCTCACCAAGTGACGCGGATCCGCCGCCGGCATGAACTTGGCGGCGGGGCCCCGCGGCGGGACAATTCCTTTCTTGACGAAGCGCCGGCTCGCTCTCGCCTTCCTCGCCCTCCTGGCGGTCCTCGTGGCCGGCTCGGTGGCCGGCCTGCGCACGCGGTGGGCCGGCGACCGGCTCTGCGCGCTGGCCTCGGTCCGGATCGGAGCGGCGACCGGGCTGGAGGTGGCCACCGCCGCATGCCGCATCGACCCCCTGACGCTCACGGTGGTGATCGAGGGGCTGCGGCTCGGCCCGGCCGGCGCGCCCGTCTTCGCCGCCGACGCCGTGGAGGCGAGGCTGGCCTTGATCCAGGGGCTGGGTGGCCGCCTCGACCTGGCCGGGCTGCGGCTGACGCGACCGCGGGTGGTGGCGACCATCCCGCCGCCGTCGGCCACGCGGAGAGCCTGCCCGCCACCGGCGCTCGGGCAGTTCGACCTCGGCCGGCTCGACCTGACCGACGGCTCGGTGGAGCTCGCGCTCGGCGGCGGCGGCCGCGTCGCCGTGGACGGGCTGAACGTCGAGGCGAGCCCGGGCAGCCGGGCGCGCTGGCGCTTCGGCCGCTCGGTGCGCCGGCTCCACGTCACGGCCGGCGCGGCCGAATTGCGGGTGGCGGCGGCGGGGCGGGCCTGGCGGCTGCGGCGGCCCGCGGTGGACGGCGTGCTGGCGCTCGACCTCTCCGAGGCGTCGCTGTCGAACGCCGAGGCGACGGTCGACGGCGTGCTGCTGGGGATCCACGGGAGGCTCCGGACGCTCTGCAACCCGGTGCTCGACCTCACCGCCACGGTGGAGGGCTCGCTGGCCAGGCTGGTGGCACTGACGGGCCAGTCGGCCAGGGACTGGGACGCCCAGCTCAAGGTGGTGGCCCGGGTGAAGGGACGCCCGGCGGCGCCGGAGCTGAGCGCCACGGTGGACTTCGCCCAGCTCGGGGCCGGCGGGATCAAGCTCGGGGCGGGCCGCGCCGAGGCGCGGCTGGCCGGCGGCAAGGTGCTGGTGGACCGCTTCACGCTCCCCTTCGGCGGCGGCACGCTCCAGGCCTCGGGCGAGGTGAAGCTGGCGGCCGGCGTCCCCATCGAAGCGACGGCGCAGCTCGACGGCGTGGACCTGGCCGAGATCCTGGAGAAGCTCTCGGTGCCGGGCGCCTGGGTCACCGGGCGGATGACCGGGACCGCGCACGTCACCGGGAACGTCTGGCCTCCCGCCATCACGGTGAGCGTGGACTCGCAGGTGCGCCACTTCCGCGCGCTCACCGGCCCATGGCGCCAGGCCAGGGCGACCGACCAGGCCATGGTGGAGTTCGCGCAGGGGCAGGTTCACGTACCCTTCCGGATCACGCTGGACGGGCTCTTCTTCGAGAAGGCACGCGTCGAGGTGGGGCGCGGCGCCGTCGACGTGGACGCCGAGGTCTACTTCGATGCCGAGCGCGGCTTCCAGGTCAGTGCCTCCGGCGAGGTGGACCTCGCGCCGCTCGGCCACGTCGCCGGCTTGAAGGTGGCCGGGCGGGGCACCGTCACCGCGCGCGTCGTCGCGGCCCCCTACGGGCTGCCCCACGCCGAGGCCAGGGTCAGGCTGGAACGGTTCCGCTTCCTCGACGTCGATCTCGGGACCGTCTCGGGCGACGTGGTCCACGCCGCCGACCGGGTGCTCCGCTTCTCCAACCTGGAGGGGCGGCGAGGAGGGAGCGCCTACCGCGGCTGGCTGGCGGTGGACCTGGGCGCCTCGCCGGTCCGGATCGCCGGTTCACAGTTCACCGTGAGTGGGGTGGCGCGCGACTACCTGGACGCCATCACCGACTGGCTGCCCAGCTCCCGGGCCTTGCGCGGGGTGATCGACGGCCGCATCGAGACCATGACCGTCTCGGCGGCCGGGCCGGCGTCGGCGCCCGACATCCAGTTCGAGGGGCGCTTCGGCCCGTGCCAGGTGATGGGGCGAAGCTTCGACGGCGGGCAGACGGCGGGCACGGTGCTCAAGGCGGCCATGGTCCGTTTCGACCGGCTCGAGCTGACCTCGGGGCCGGGGACGGTGGGGGCGGTCGGAACCTGGGAGTTCACGCCGCCGCAGCCATGGGCGCTCACGCTCTCCGCGGCCGGCCTGCCGGCCGCCACGCTGGCGCTGCCGGGCGGGGGCTGGACCGGCTCCATCTCCGGGAGCGCGGCGCTGGCCGGCTCATGGGAGCAGCCCAAGGTCCGCTTCGCCCTCAACGGCGACTCGCTGGCGATCCGAGGTTCCGCCTTCGGCACCGTCCAGCTGGGCGGCACCATCGAGGAGCACCGGCTGCTGGTTACCGGTGGCGCCGATGGGATGCGCTTCTCGGCCGAGGCCCGGCTCGACGGACGAATGCCCTACCAGGCGCGGGCCGACCTGAAGATGGAGGACGCTGCGCGGCTCTGGCCAGGCGGCCCGCCCGGCGGCTTCCGCGCCTCGGTCGAGGGGCTGGCGACGGCCAGCGGCGAGCTGGCGGAGCCGCGGACCGCCCGCGGCCGGATCGAGCTGGCCCGGCTCACCGCCACCGTCGGCGACTTCCGCGTCGAGAACGCCGCGCCGGTCGCGCTCCGCTTCGACGGTGGGCGGGTGGACATCGAGGCTCTCGAGTTCCGCGGCCCCAACACGGAGTTCTCGGTCAGCGGCGGGATGGGCGGTGGCCTCGACCTCGACCTCGACGCTTCCGGCGCCATCGACCTGCGCTTCCTGGCCGCCATGGTGCCGGTGCTGACCCGTCCTCACGGCCGGCTCACGCTGGAGGCCCACGTCGGGGGCACCGCCGAGGCGCTGGAGCTGCTGGGCGACGGGAAGGTGGAGGAGGGCGGGTTCCAGCTGCGCGGGACCAACGCCGTCTTCGAGGGCTTGAGCGGCGGCCTCTCCTTCTCCCAGAACCGGGTGATCTTCGACGGGGTCGAGGCCCGCGTCAACGGCGGCAAGGCGACCATGTCGGGCGAGGTGCAGCTGGTCCGGATGCTCCCATCCCGGCTGCGGCTCGAGGCGCAGCTGGAGTCGGTGCCGGTGGCGGTGCCGTCCTACCTGCCGGTGACGCTGTCGGGACGGCTGGAGGCGGCGGGGACGCCCGACGAGACGGTGGTGACGGGGCGGCTCCACGTGCTGCGGGCCCGTTACACCGAGAACGTCGACCTGGAGAAGCGCGTGCTGGAGCTGCGCCGGCAGCGAGCCGCGGCGGCCAGGAGCTACGACAAGTCGGCCGAGTGGCTCCGCTTCGACCTGCAGCTTGCGGTGGACGGGGACGCCCGCGTCGAGAACGACATGGCGCGTGGTGGGGTCCGCGGCGAGCTGTCCCTGGTCGGCAGCCTGGCGGCGCCCGGGCTGATCGGCTCGCTCTCCATGACCGAGGGCAGCCGCGCTATGTTCCGCGGCAACGACTTCGCCCTGAGCCGCGCGGTGGTCGAGTTCACCGAGCGGGACCGGGTGGAGATGGGACTCGACGTCTACGGCGAGACGCGGGTGCGCGACTACCAGGTCTTCATCCACGTCTTCGGCTCCCTCACCGAGCCGAAGCTGGCGCTCACCTCCTCGCCACCGCTCTCGCAGCCTGACATCATCACCCTGCTCTCCATGGGCTACACCTCGCGCGACACCCCGGCCAGCGCCGGCGTCACGGGCATGGCCCAGGCGGCCGCGGCCCAGGCCCTCATCTCCGCCTCCGGCCTCGACGAGCAGGTGCGGCGCTTCATGCCTCGTGGCGAGGTGCTGCAGGACCTCTCGGTGCGGGTCACCAGCGCCTACGCCGAGGCGACCAAGCAGGTCGAGCCGCGCGCCGAGTTCGAGTCCTGGCTGGTGAAGGACCGGTTGAAGCTGCGCTACCAGGCGCCGCTCTCCGGGGCCAAGGGCCAGAAGGCCCAGGCCGAGCTGCGGCTCGGCGACCACACCGCGGTCCAGTACCAGTGGGACAACGACAACCCGGACAGGCTCGGCGGTGACCACGGGATCGACCTCAAGCTGCGCTGGGAGTGGCACGAGTGAACGGCGGCCTGGCCTCGCTCCTCGCCCTGGCGCTGCTCCCCGGGCGGGTCTCCGGGGCCACCCCGCAGCCGGCCGCGGCGCCCGTCCAGCCGGCGGCGGCGCGGGAAGGCCACCCCGGCGCGCGCCGCGCCGCCAGCATCAGGCTGCTCCTCCCCACACGCGAGGACGACCCGGCGCTCCAGGCGCTGGTGGCGCTGGAGCGCGGCGCGCCGGTGACCATCCCGGCGGTGCGCCGTACCGTCACCCGGCTCTTCCAGTCGGGGCGGTGCCGCGACGTGGTGGTCACCGAGCACGAGGCGCCGGCGCCGCCCGGGAAGTCCGGCCGCTGGGTCGACCTGGTCGTCGAGTGCCTGCCACCACGCATCCTCACCGCGATCACCTGGCGGTTCGACGGTCCGTCACCACTCGGGGAGCGCGAGCTCAAGAGCGCGCTGCAGGTGACCATGGGCGATCCCATCGACCAGGACGACGTCGAGAGGATCTCGGTGCGGGTCCGGGAGGCGCTGCGGGAACAGGGCTGCCTGGCCGCGGAGGTGACCGGAACGCTGGAGGGGGAGCCTGGCACGACGCTGAGCCTTCGGGTGAAGGCCGGTCCTCCCACCCTGGTGACGGCGGTGCGGCTCCCTGGGGCCGGTGCCGACGAGGCGGGGCTGCGGGCCCTCATGGCGACCCGGCCTGGCGGGGTGCTGCTGGAGGACCGGCTGCGCGCCGACCTCGAGGTGCTGGAGGAGGGCCTGCACGCCACCGGCCACCGGCGCGGGCGCGTCGGGCCACCCGCCACGCGCGAGGTGAAGGGCGGGGTCGAGGTGGAGATCCCGGTGCAGCCCGGGCCGCTGATGGCGCTCGAGGTCCGCGGCGTCGAGGCGTTCACGGATCGTGTCATCCGGTCGCAGCTCCGGCTCGACGGCGGGGCGGCGCTCGACGACGCCGCCATCGACGCCGGGGTGGAGCGGCTCCGGGCCTTCTACCGCGCCAACGGGTACGCCCTGGCCCGGATCGAGGCCGACGAGCGACGCGCCGGCGATGGGCTGGTGGTGACCATCCACGTCGGCGAGGGGCGGCCCTACCGGCTGGGCGCGCTTCGGGTGGAGGGGGCCGGGACGCACGGCGAGCCGGCGGTGCGCGAGCGGCTGCGGGCCCTGCTGGAGGAGGAGCAGGGGACACCGCCGGAGAGCCAGGCCAACGACTGGGCCAGGGCGCTGGCGGCCTCCATTCCCACCGCGCCGCCGCGGCCTGCGCCGCCGTCCCGGCCGGCGCCGGAGACCGTGCTCGACGAGCTGCAGGTCGATCGGGCGCTCGAGCGGCTCGTCGACGAGTACCGGAACGACGGCTACCTCGAGTCGGCGTCGCTGGGCTGGTCGGTCACCGCCTACGCCGCCAGCGGGCAGCTCGACGTGGTGGTCCGGCTGCGCGAGGGAGAGCGGACCACCGTCGATTCGATCGGCTTCGAGGGGAACGCCCAGGTGCCGCTCACCGACCTGGCTCGGGAGGCCCGCCTGGCCCCTGGCCAGCCGCTGGCGTTCGACAAGGTGGACGCGACCCGGTCCGCGCTGCTGCGGCTCTACCTGGCCCGCGGCTTCCTCTACGCGAGGGTGGAGGCCAAGGAGGAGATCGACCGCGACCGCCACCTGGCGGCGCTCCGCTTCGTGGTGGAGGAAGGGCCCCGGGTCCGGATCGGGCGGGTGCTGGTGAGCGGCAACCGGCGCACCCGGGCCTCGGTGATCCGGCGCGCCATCTCGGTCAAGGAGGGCAAACCGTACGACCCCGAGGCGATGACCCGGACCCAGGCGGCGTTGCTGGGGCTGGGGGTCTTCCGTTCGATCGGGCTGCGGCTCTCCGACGCCGAGACGCCCGAGGCGGTGAAGGACCTGAACGTCGAGCTGTCGGAGCGCCCCTGGCTCTACATCTCGGCGAGCGCCGGCTTCTCCATCGCCAACGGGCCGCGCGCCGCCGTCGAGTGGGGCCAGCCCAACCTGCTGGGGCGGGCGCTGGAGCTGACCACCCGCGCCAAGGTGAACTACCCGCTGGCGGTCTTCCGCCCCGACCTGAAGGACGTCAGCCCGAAGAACCGCTGGGAGGGGCGCGCCGACGTCGGGCTGCGCGCGCCGCAGCTCACCCCGCTGCCGCTGGCCGCCCACCTCGACCTGATCGCCGAGCGGCTGCGCCGGCGGGCCTACGACATGTCGGACATCTCGACCGCGATCGGGGCCGACCACGCCTTCACCGCCCGGATCACCGCCTCGCTGCAGTACGAGCTGATGGTCGGCACCCTGCTGCGGACCGGCGTCGCCGCCTCCTTGACGCAGGCCGACCTCGAGCGGCTCCGCTTCGACGAGGGGACCACCTCGCTGCAGGCCGTCCGGGCGTCCGGCACCCTCGACTACCGTGACAACGCCGCCCACCCGCACTCCGGGTGGTTCGCCACCGGCTCGGTCGAGTGGGCCCACTCGGTGGGCGCCGCGGGCGAGACGTACCTGGGCTTCTTCCCGGGGAGCGACATCTACAGCAACCTGGTCAAGCTGCAGGGGACGCTCTCCGGCTACCTGCCGGTGAGTCGCGGCATCACGCTGGCCCTCTCCGCGCGCGGCGGCCGCGTTGACCCGCTCGACGCCGCGTCGCGCACCATCGTCCCCAGGCGCTTCTTCCTCGGCGGGGCCACCACCATGCGCGGCTTCGCCGAGGAGGAGATGGTGGCCCAGGACCTGCGCAATGGCCTGGCCGACCAGTCCCACCACTGCGCCAGCTCCATCAGCGCCGGCGGCGAGGCGGGTCGGGCCGGCTGCACGGGCGTCGGCCACAACCTGGCCAACGGCACGATGGTCACGAGCGAAGGAGGGGAGGCCTTCATGCTGTTCAAGGGGGAGCTCCGGATCGGCCTCTTCAAGAGCGTGGAGCTGGGGCTCTTCGTCGACCTAGGCAACCTGTGGGCCAATCCGGCCAACTTCCACCTGCTCGACCTGCGCCCCAACGCCGGCTCCGGGATCCGCTTCGTCACCCCGGTCGGCCCGGCGGCGCTCGATCTCGGCTTCAACCTGCTGCCCGACACACGGATCAACGAGCGACTCTGGGCGCTCCACTTCACCATCGGGCTCTTCTAGTGCTCACCGGCCCCGGCCCCGGTCGAAGCCGCGAGCAGCTCGTACACCAGCCCCCAGCGGACGCCCCGGTCGGAGACCGTGAGGGTCCCGAAGCCGGTGAGGGCCATCGCCTCGGCCACCACCACCGCCCCGGCCACGATGACGTCGGCCCGCTTCGGCTCCATTCCGGGGAGCCGGGCCCGCTCGGCGAGGGGCAGCGCCGCCAGCCGCTCGATCAGCCCCTCGATCTGGGCGCGGGCCAGCGATGAACCGTGGACCCGCTCCCCGTCGTAGACGGGGAGCGCCTGCTCGACCGCTGCCAGCGTGGTGACGGTTCCGGCCACGCCGACCAGCCGCCCGCCGCCGCGCCCGCCGCCGCCCATGCCGGCGAGGGGCTGGAGCGCCGCACGCGCCGCGCTCCGGAGCGTGGCCAGCGTGGACGCATCGATCGGATCCGCGGCCACGTGACGCTCGGTGAGCCGCACCGCCCCGACCTGCAGGCTGCGCCGCCCTAGCGGCGACGGGCGGTCACCAAACGTGAATTCGGTGGAGCCGCCGCCGACGTCGAGCACCGCCAACCCCGCCGAGCCCGCGCTGGCGCCGAAGTCGCGCCAGGCGCTGGCCCAGACCAGGCGCGCCTCCTCGTCGCCGCTGATGACGCGCGGGGTGAGCCCGGCCTCGACCCGGGCCGCCTCGAAGAACTGGTCCCAGTTGGAGGCGTCGCGGGCGGCGCTGGTGGCCACGCAGTCGATGGCGGTGGCCCCGAGCCGCCGCGCCTCGGCGGCGTAGGCGGCCAGCACGCGGACGGTCTCGGCGATGGCGGCCGGGTCGAGCCGGCCGGTGGCGTCCACGCCGCGCCCCAGCCGCGTGATCTCGGCCCGCTCGGCGAGCGTGACCGCCCCGCGCCCGCCGGCCCCGGCCACCAGCAGCAGGACGGTGTTGGTGCCGACGTCGATGGCGGCGACGGGCATGGTTAGTCAGTCCGCCGGGAACGGGCCCCAGGCCGGGGTCATCAACTCGGCGCCGCTGGCGATCACGGTCTGCCGGTCGCCGCCTGGATCGGCGACCAGCAGCTGCGGCGTGCCACTCCGGTCGCTGGTGAAGGCCAGCATCCGCCCGTTGGGGGCCCAGCTCGGCTCCTCGTTGGTCCGCCCCTGGTCCTGCGTGAGCCGCTGGATCCGGCCGCCGTCCACCGAGATGGTGAAGACGTCGAAGACCCGGCGCTCGTCACGTGCCGTGAAGGCGATGAGGTCGCCGCGCGGGCTCCACTGCGGGGTCTGGTTGTAGCTCCCCTGGAAGGTGATGCGCCGCTGCTGGCTGCCGTCGGCGTTCATCACGTAGAGCTGCGGCGTCCCGGCGCGGTCCGAGACGAAGACCAGCTTCTTGCCGTCCGGCGACCAGGACGGGGAGAGGTCGAGCGCGGAGCTGGTGGTGAGCCTCCTCGCGCCGCGGCCGTCGGGGTTGCACGTCCAGACATCGGTGCCGTTGCCGTCGATGGCGGTGAAGGCGATGCGGCTGCCGTCGGGCGACCAGCTCCCGCCCATGGACGCATGGCCGGTGTTGACCCTGCGGAAGCTCTTGTCGGAGAAGCGGTACCGCCAGAGCTCGGGGATGCCGCTCCGGTAGCTGGTCACCAGCAGCTCCCCGCCGCGCGGGTGCCACGCCGGCATGAGCAGCAGCGCCTTCTCGCTCAGCAGCACGCGGGCGTTCTGGCCGTCGGCGTCGAAGACCACCAGCTCGCGACCGTCCCTGGTCCTGCGGATGGCGGCGATCCTGGTCCGGAAGATGCCCGGTTCGCCGGTGTAGTGACGCACCACCTCGTCGGCGATCCGGTGGCCGAGATCGCGAGCCTCCGTGGCCGGCAGGGTCAGCGCCAGGACCTCGCGACCGGCGCGGACGTCGAGGATCCGGAGGTCGGCGGAGAAACCACCGGGCCCCTTCGACACCCGGGCCTTCACCAGCCCGTCGGCGCCGACGTCGGCCCAGCGGGAGAACTTGATCGAGGCGGCCGCCAGCCCCTCCCCGGGATCGGCGAGGAAGCTCCTGGGGTCGAGCACCTCGAAGAGGCCACACCTCGCCAGGTCGGCGCGCACCACCCCGGCCACCTCGGCGGCGGCGCGCGCATCGCCCCCGGCTAGGAACGAGGCCACGGCGATCGGGAGCGGGTGGAAATCGGGCGCGTCCACCACCACGCGGGGGCGATCGGCGCTCGCGGCGGCGGCCGTGGCGGTGGCGAGAGCGAGGGTGAGGGCGAGACAGGCGGCGGTGAGGCGGGCGAAGCGCATGGCGTTCCTTCTGGTTCGGGTCAGATCTTGAAGTCGACCTGCAGGCCGCGGCGGCGGTAGGCCTCTCGGGCGTCCTCGGGAGGGGGCGGCAGGCGGGTGTCGAGCACCGCCCGCTCCAGCGCCTCGTCGAAGACCGGGTTGCCGCTCCGCTTCACGAACTCGTGGCGGAGCACCCGGCCGTCGGGCTCGATGAAGAGGACGATGGTCCCCCGCAGGTAGAGCCGTTCCTTCTCGCCGATGGTGGAGGGGACGCGGTAGTTGCGGCGCAGGGCCCGGACCACCCGAGCGAGGTACTGATCGCCCACCGCCTCGCCCGAGTCGCCGAGCGGGTCGCCGTCGGGGCTACCGGCCGCCAGCTCCTGCTTCATCCCGGAGATGAGGTTGGAGAGCCGCCGCTCGCCCCGGGTTCCGCCGGTCCGCGCCGTCGAAGGACCGGGCGTCGCCCTGGTGGTGGGGACCGGCCTGGCGGATGGGCCGGGGCCGGGCTCCGGCGCGGCTGGTTCCGGGGAGGTCACCGGCGCGGTCTCGGGGCCGGTGTCGGCTGGCGGTGGCTCCGGCTCCTTGCGCGGCAGGTACTCCTTGGGGCGCGCCTCGCCGAGCCGGACCAGCCGCGCCACGATGGGCTGCTGCGCGCTGTCGAACACCGGGCCTCGCCGCTGGATCGCCAGCACGCCGAGGACCGTGTGGACCGCCACCGAGGCGACCACCGCCGGCCAGAGCCGGTCGCGCCGGACCAGGGCGCTGTGGGCCAGCCCGGTCACCTCAGCTCACCTCGCCCCGTCGGCGCGGCGGGGCTTCCCTCCGGGCGGGTTGGTGATCATGCCGACGCCGGTGATGCCGGCCCGCTGCACGGTGGCCATCACGTCCACCACCACGCCGTAGGGGAGCGCCTTGTCGGCCATGAGGAAGAGCTCCTTCTCCTTCTGCACCCGGGCGTTGGCCCGCAGTACCTCCTCGAGCCGGTCGGCCGGGATGCGGACGGCGTCGTCCCCGGCGCCGAGCCAGAGCGAGCGGTCGAGCTTGACGGAGAGGACCAGCTTCTGCTCCTCGGCGT
Source organism: Myxococcales bacterium (assembly GCA_021806645.1). GTDB lineage: Bacteria > Myxococcota > Myxococcia > Myxococcales > Anaeromyxobacteraceae > JADKCZ01. The sequence goes on from JAJZQX010000006.1 coordinate 94,946, forward strand.
CGATGGCCTTGGCGCGCGTCTCGGGCAGATCCACCGCCACGCCTTGCTGGATGAGGGGCGCGGTGACCATGAAGACGATGAGCAGCACCAGCATCACGTCTACCAGCGGCGTGATGTTGATGTCGGTGAGGGTGGTGCGCCCGCCGCCGCTGGAAGAGAGGGCCATGGGTCACTTGCTGAAGAAGTGGCGCCGGACGATGTTGAGGAAGTCGGACGAGAAGTTCTGCATCTCGCCGTCGAGCACCCGGATGCGCGACACGAAGAAGTTGTAGGCCACCACCGCCGGGATGGCGGCGAAGAGGCCGACGGCGGTGGCGATGAGGGCCTCGGAGATGGGGCGGGCCACCGTGGCCAGGTTGGCGTTGCCCATCTGGTAGATCTTGTGGAAGGCGCTCATGATCCCCCAGACCGTGCCGAAGAGGCCGACGAAGGGCGCCGCGCTGGCGGTGGTGCCGAGGAAGGAGACGCGCCGCTCCAGCGCGGTCACCTCGGAGGAGGCTGCGCGCTTCAGCGCCCGCTCCACGTTCTCGATGCCCCCCAGCTCGTCGCTCATGCCGCCGGCCTCCCCCTCCTTGCGCTGGGTGACCTTGGAGAGCTCCACGTAGCCGGCGCGGAAGACGGCGCCGATGGGCGAGGCGGGGAGCGCCTCGGCCGCCTGGTAGATGGCGTCGAGCCGCTTCGACTGCCAGAAGGCGGCGAGGAACTTGGCCGACTCCCGCTCGGCGCGGCGCAGCTGCAGCGTCTTGTTGACGATGATTGCCCAGGAGACGGCCGAGGCCCCCGCCAGCAGGAGCAGCACGCCCTGCCCGACCGGGCCCGAGCTGGTGATGATCTGGAGGTAGTCGATGCCGCCACTCCCGGCGGCGGCGAGGGGTGCGGTGGCGGCGAACGTGATTGGCGTCATGGGTCCGAAGGGCAGGAGAAGGTTGCGATTTTCTAGCATGAACCCGCCAGCGGGCCACATCTGCCGCGCCCGGTCCGTGGCTGAGTGGGCGGCGGGGCCGCCCATGTGGGTTCGGGTCGGAGGCGTGGAAGAGATCGGGCGTGCCGCCTGTTCACGCCCATGGTGCCCGTGAACGTCTCCTGAACGGTTCGCAGGGTCGCAACCGCCCCGATTTCTTCGGGTTGGTACGTGGCATGCCGGTTGCTGAATTCCCGGGTGTCCGGCCGCGTCTGGTCCGAGGTACACGGAGACTCCCAATGCGCAAGCTCGCCCTTCTCGCCGTCGTCCTCATGCCCCTGGTCAGCGGCTGCGTCTCGTCCACCTCCCCGGATCCCGGGAGCGGTTCGGCCACCATCTACTGGAACTTCCAGTCCTTCGACTACCAGATCGCCGGCGACTTCACCGCCACCTCCTCGGGCTGCCTCCGGGCCGGCGTCAACGAGGTCGACCTGACGGTTCGCGACGTGGGCGGGGCCACCGTCCACTACCAGTCCCACTTCTGCCAGGACGCCACCAACGGCGTGCCGGGCGCGGTGGTGACGCTCCTGCCCGGGAGCTACAGCTTCGAGGCGACCGCCTTCCGTGGTCCCGATCACTACACGGCCGCCCCGGTCTTCTCCAGCACCGGCACCTTCACAGTGGCCAACGGGCTCGACACGCCGGTCGACACCACGCTCGACGTCCTGTCGCCGCAGCCGCTGCTGGTCCTCTACTCCGAGAACGGCACCGTCAGCTGCAGCGGCGTGAGCAGCGTCAACTATGCGGTGTCGGACGCCGTCGGCCTCGTCGAGGCCGCCACCGTGAGCTGCGATCCCTACAACGAGCTGCTGGTGCGGGGCGTTGGCGGTGCGGGGCTGACGCTGGGGACCACCTACACCATCGACTACCTCCAGATGCTAGACGCCGCAAGTTACTCCATGTACGAGAGGTGCTCCGTCCCGGTGGTACCCAACGGCTTCTCGGTCGTCGTCGACCTGCCCCCGACCTCGACGCCGGGCTGCTACTGATCGCCCGGGCCTGAGCCAGGGCCAGGACCACGACCGGCCGGGCCTCAGGGCTCCGCCGGTCGTGCCGTTTCCGCCAGGTGCGTCGGCCCCTCACGCTCGCCGCGGGGCGGGCGCTTCGGGTAGAGTGCGCGCCCGCATGGCTCGCATCGGCATCTTCGACTCCGGCGTCGGCGGTCTCACCGTGCAGCGGGCGCTGATCGAGGCCCTGCCCGGCGCCGACACCATCTACCTCGGCGACACCGCCCGGCTGCCCTACGGCACCAAGTCGGCCGCCACCGTCACGCAGTACTCGCTCCGCAGCGCGCGCGTGCTGGAGGCGCGGGGAATCGACCTGCTGGTGGTCGCCTGCAACACCGCCTCGGCGGTGGCGCTCCCGGCGCTGCGCGCGGCGCTGCCGATGCCGGTCATCGGGGTGGTGGAGCCGGGCGCGCGGGCGGCCGTGAAGGCGACCACCGGCGGGCGGATCGGCGTCATCGGCACCGCCGGCACCATCGGCTCGGGCGCCTACACGGCGGCGCTCCGGGCGCTGCGTCCGGACGCCCTGGTGGTGGCGTGGGCCTGCCCGCTCTTCGTGCCGCTGGCCGAGGAGGGCTGGACCGATCCGGCCGACGAGGTGGTGCGCGGCGTGGTGCGGCGCTACCTGGCGCCGCTCAAGGCGGAGCGGATCGACACGCTGGTGCTCGGCTGCACCCACTACCCGCTGCTCAGGGCCGCCATCGCCGCCGAGCTGCCGGGGGTGACGCTGGTGGACTCGGCCGAGACGGTGGCGGCCGAGGTGAAGGCGCTGCTCCCGGCGTCCACAGGGCGGGCCGCCACCCACCGGTTCCTGGTGACCGACACGCCGGAGAAGTTCCTGGCCGTGGCCGGCCGCTTCCTGGGGCGGCCGGTCGAGTCGGCCGAGCACGTGGACGTAGAATAGCGCCTGGGCGGGTCGCCCTCCGGCGTCTGGCGCGCCCACGGTGGCGCTGCTACAGTCCGGGACCAATGGCCGGCGACGTGAAGAAGATGGTTGTGGGGTTCAACCACAACATCAAGCACAAGGGGAAGATGTACCACATCCAGACCGAGGACTCGGGCCTGGAGAACCCCCACCTGATCACGCACCTCTTCGTCGGCGGCAACATCCTCGCCTCGAAGAAGACCTCCTATGCCGACATCGTCGGGGCCGACAACCTGGCCGCGGTGGTGCGCGAGCTGATGGAGGAGCAGCACAAGGAGATGCTCCGCAACCTCATCAACGGCGTCTACGACGACGTCGACGAGGCCTACGCGGCGCAGGCGCAGTCGTTCCAGCCCGGCGAGATCAAGGCCGACGGCCGGACCGTGCAGCTGGAGCCCTCGATGCGCGCCGAGGCTCGCGGCGCCCCCCGGCCGGTCGCGCCGGCGGCCGCCAGGCCGCTCCCGCCCGAGGTGCTGGCCGCGCGGCAGGAGCCGGCGCCGGTGCTGCGCAACGACGGCGCCGAGACGCTCTTCGGCGAGGACCTGATCAGCGAGAAGAGCCTCGACGAGGTGATCCTCTCCTACCTGGCCGAGGACATGGGCGAGCGCCGGTAGTCATCTTGCCAGGGGCGGGGCACCTACGCCCCGGGGCCGCCCATGATCCAGCTCTTCCACGTCACCAAGGAGTACCCGGGCGAACCGCCCGCGCTCGCCGACGTGACGCTGCACGTGACCAAGGGCGAGTTCGTCTTCCTCACCGGCCCGTCCGGCGCGGGCAAGTCGACGCTGCTCAAGCTCATCTTCTGCGCCGAGGCCCCCACCTCCGGCCAGCTCCTCCTCTTCGGCCGCAACGTGGCGCGCGTCTCGCCCGGCGAGATCCCGTGGGTGCGGCGCCACATCGGCGTGGTCTTCCAGGACTTCAAGCTGCTGCCGGAGCGGACCATCGGCGAGAACGTGGCGCTGCCGCTGGAGGTCCGCTCGCTCCCCCGGCGCGAGATCCGGCGGAAGGTGCTGGGGCTGCTCCGCTCCGTGGGGCTGGAGCACCGGGCCGAGAAGTTCCCGCCCTCGCTCTCCGGGGGCGAGCAGCAGCGGGTCGCCGTGGCGCGGGCGCTGGCCGCCGACCCGGCGCTCCTGCTGGCGGACGAGCCGACCGGGAACCTCGACGCCGACCGGACCCTCGAGGTGATGGAGCTGCTGGCGGCCGCCAACGCGCGCGGCACCACCGTGGTCATCGCCACGCACGACCGCTCCCTCCTGCAGCGCTACACCCGGCGGGTGGTGGCGCTGGAGCGCGGACGGCTGGTCTCCGACGGCGACTCGATCCGCCAGGCGGGCGCCAATCCATGATGCGCCGTCCCGTCGAGGCCATCCGCCGCGCCTACACCGCCCTGGTGCGCAGCCCGTACGTCGCCATCACCGGCACCGGGACCATCTTCGTGGCGGTCCTCTCGATCGGCCTGGTCGCCGCCGGGCTGGGAACGGCCGAGCGGCTGCTCGGCGCGTGGGCCGGCGAGGTGCGCCTCTCCGTCTACCTGGCCCGCGGGGCCGACCTCCCCACGGTGGGCGCGGCGGTGGCGGCGCTGGCGCCCGGCCGCGCCGTCGAGGAGGTGCCGGCCGCCGAGGGGCTGCGCCGCCTGGCGCAGAGCCTCGGCGACGAGGCCAGCCTGCTCGACGGCGTGGGCGCCGACGCCCTCCCCGACTGCGTCGAGGTGGCGGTCCCGGGGATCGCGCTCGGCGAGGCCAAAGCGCTCTCGCGCCGGCTGCGCGCGGTGCCTGGCGTGGCCGAGGTGGACTACGGCACCGCCTGGCTGGAGCGGCTGGAGCGCTTCCTGGACCGGGCCCGCGCCGCCGGGCTGGGGCTGCTCCTGGTGCTCGGCCTGGCCACCGCGGTGCTGGTCTCCAACACGCTCCGGCTGGCTGTCTACGCCCGGCGCGAGGAGATCGAGATCATGAAGCTGGTCGGCGCGACCGATGCCTTTGTGGGGGCGCCGTTCCTCGTGGAGGGGGTGCTCCAGGGGGCGCTGGCGGGGGGGCTGGCGGCGGCCACGCTGCTCGGGCTCCAGGCCGCGCTCCTGCCGCGCCTGGCCGCGGCGTTCGGCCCCTTCGCGGCGCTCGCTCCCGGCGCCATGCTGCCGTGGCCGCTGCTGCTCGGCGTGGTGGGCGGCGGCGCGGCCATCGGGCTGCTTGCCAGCGCGCTGGCCATCTTCCGCTTCCTCAGGCGCTGACCCATGCCAGCCGTCGCGCTCGCCGCCCTCACCGCGCTCACCCTCGCCTTCGACCCGAGGTCGCAGCTCTCCACGCTGGAGCGGCGGCGCGAGGCCGAGGCGACCGCGGCGCGGCTGCTGGCCGACCAGGAGCGGTCGGTCTTCGACGAGCTGCGGCTGGCCGAGGAGGCGGTGGGGCGCGCGCAGCAGGACCTGGCCCGCGTCGAGCAGGCGCGGAACGCCGCCGAGCGGGCGCTGGCCGAGGCAGCTGCCGCGGAGGGGGAGGCCTCGGGGCGCTTGAACGCGCTCCTCGACGAGCTGCGTCCCCGGCTGGCGGCGCGGGCCCGGATGGGGCGGGCCGGCGAGCTGGCCGTGCTGCTCTCGGCGCCGTCACTCTCCGAGCTGGTGAAGCGGCGCAACCTCCTCGATCGGGTCTTGCGGCGCGACGCGGTGCTGGTCGCCGGGGCCCGCGACGCCTGGGCCGGGCGGGAGCGGGCCCGCGCCGGGCGGAAGGCGGAGGCGGCGCGGCTGGCCGGGGCGGCCGCGTCGCTCACCGAGCTGCGCGAGCAGGCCCGGGCGCGGCGCGAGGAGCGGGAGACGCTGCTGGCGGCGCTGCGGACGGCGCGTGGGTTCCACGAGCGCGCCGCCGCCGAGGCGGCCGCGCAGGCCCGGGCGCTGGCCGTCTTCGTCGCCACGCTGCCGGCGCGTGGTGAGGCGTGGATCGCGGGCGGCCACTTCGCCTCGCGCAAGGGGAAGCTCCACCTCCCCTCGCCGGGGACCGTCACCGTCGGCTTCGGCAAGGTGGTCAACCCCAGGTTCAACACGGTGACCGTGCAGCACGGGCTCGACGTCGAGGCGCCGGCGGGCGCGCCGGTGGTGGCGGTGGCACCGGGGCGGGTGGTTCACGCCGGCTGGTTCAAGGGCTACGGCAACCTGCTCATCGTGGACCACGGGGACGGCTACCACACCCTGATGGCCCACCTGGCCTCGATGCGGACGGCCATGGGCGAGGAGGTGGAGACCGGCGACGTGCTGGGGACCGTGGGCGACTCCGGGTCGCTGAAGGGGCCCTACCTCTACTTCGAGCTGCGCGAGAAGGGGCGGCCGGTCGACCCGCGCCCGTGGCTGGCGAACTAGAGCGCATCCCATGACCCCCGGTCCGCTGCGGCAAACGATGCCGGCATTCGCGTGGCAGCCTCCTCCCTGCGCTGCTCAGCGGGTCATCAGCACGCCTCCGCTGCTCGGTCGTCGGGTGCCCCGCTCGGTGCTCGGCCTCGCTCGCCTCGCGACGGCCGGAGGTCATGGGATGCGCTCTGCCATCGGGCTACACTGCCGGGATGCGCACCAAGCTCGTCCGGGGCCTCCTCGCCGCGCTGCCCGTCGCCGCCGCCTTCCTGGCGGGGCTCTCCCTCGATCACGTCGCGCTCGCGGCCAGGAAGCCCGACCGTTACCGCCCGCTCGACACCTTCGCGGCCGTGCTCGCCCACGTCGAGAACAGCTACGTCGAGGAGGTGAACCAGCAGGAGCTGGTCTACGGGGCCATCGACGGGATGATGGGCCGGCTCGATCCGCACTCGGTGTTCATGCGCCCGGAGCTCTTCAAGGCGCTGCGTGACGAGACCAGCGGCGAGTTCGACGGACTCGGGCTGGAGCTGACCATCCAGGACGACCAGCTGGTGGTGATCTCGCCGATGGCCGACTCGCCCGGCGAGCGGGCCGGCCTGCTCCCCGGGGACCGGCTCGTCTCCATCGACGGCACCTCTACCCGCGACATGACGCTGGTGGAGGCCGGACGCCGGCAGAAGGGGCCGCCCGGCAGCAAGGTGGTGCTGGAGGTGATGCGAGACGGCTTCACGGCGCCACAGCGGCTGACGTTGCTGCGCGACCGGATCCGGCTGCAGAGCGTGGAGTGGCGTGTCCTCGACGCCCCGCGGCGGTATGCCTATGTCCGGATCAAGGGCTTCCAGGATCGGACGGACCGATCGCTGCGCAAGGCGCTCGACGACGCCCGCGCCGCGGTGAAGGGCGACCTGCGCGGGCTGGTGCTCGACCTGCGCAATGACCCGGGCGGCCTGCTCGACCAGGCGGTGCGCGTGGCCGACGCCTTTCTTTCCAGCGGGATCATCGTCACCACCGAGGGGCGAGACCGGCGCACCGTCGAGGTTGAGAAGGCGCACGAGAAGGAGACCGAGCCCAACTACCCGCTCATCGTGCTGGTCAACAAGGGAACGGCCAGCGCCAGCGAGATCGTGGCCGGCGCGCTGCAAGACCACCGGCGGGCCGTGGTGATGGGGACGCAGACCTTCGGAAAGGGCTCCGTCCAGGCGATCATCGACCTGGATGGGGGCGCGGGCCTGAAGCTCACGGTGGCCCGGTACTACACGCCGCGCCACCGCTCCATCCAGGAGCTGGGGATCACGCCCGACGTGATGGTGGCCGGCGCCGCGCCGCCGCTGCGCGAAGACGGGGTGGCCGAGAAGGACCTGAAACGTCACCTGCGCCATGACGCCGGCGAGCGGTCGAAGCCGCCGGCGAAAGGCGCCGGCGAGGACTACCAGCTGCGGACGGCGCTCGACTACCTGAGGGCGGTAGACATCTTCACGGGCGCCGACCAGGGGCCGGTCGGTCCGGCCCAGCCGGGGCGGTAGCGGGCCAGCCGCGTCGGCTCGAACCCCGGATCGGGTGCGGCTCGGCGAGCGGGCAGAGCCCGGCTCGGGGTGCCCGCGTTACGGTCACTCCGGGCGGGGCCACCGTTCTCGTCCAGCCGGGCATCGGCGACGAAAACAGGAACAATGTCGCCTGGTTGACCGGTTGACTTTTCAGTCTGGATGAGTAAAGTACGCGCGGCCTCGGTCTTGCTGCCCGAAGGGCCGAAGCCACAACCAACCGCACTTCGATTGAGCTGGAAGGCCGCGGCGGCGAGCCAACCCGCATGGGTCATCAATGAGTTCTCTGGAGTTGTCGGTCTTCATCGCCTACTCGCTGTTGCTGCTGGTGCTCTCCATCTACGGCTCCCACCGGATCCGGATGGCCTACCTGCACTACCGGCACAAGTACCGGCTGCCGACGCCGGCCGGACGGTTCGCGGAGCTGCCGAGCGTCACCATCCAGCTGCCGATGTTCAACGAGCTCTGCGTCGCCGAGCGGATCATCGACTCCGCCTGCGCCCTCGAGTATCCGCGCGAGAAGCTCGAGCTCCAGGTGCTCGACGACTCGACCGACGAGACCCAGGGGATCGCGCGAGCCGCCGTGGAGCGCTGGAAGGCCAGGGGCATCGACATCGTCTACCTCCACCGCGTCAACCGGCAGGGCTTCAAGGCCGGGGCGCTCGAGCACGGCCTCACCACCGCCAAGGGCGAGTTCGTGGCCGTCTTCGACGCCGACTTCCTGCCGCCCGCCAACTACCTGCTCCGCTCCATCCACCACTTCACCGACCCCAAGGTCGCGGTGGTGCAGGCGCGCTGGGGCCACATCAACCGCGACCACTCGCTGCTGACCCGGGCCCAGGCCATCTTCCTCGACGGCCACTTCATGGTGGAGCACTCGGCTCGCAGCCGCTCCGGCCGCTTCTTCAACTTCAACGGCACCGCCGGCATGTGGCGCCGCGCCGCCATCGTCGACGGCGGCGGCTGGCAGCACGACACGCTCACCGAGGATCTCGACCTCTCCTACCGGACGCAGGTGAAGGGCTGGCGCTTCGTCTTCCTGCCCGACGTGGTGGCGCCCGCCGAGCTGCCCGAGGACATGAACGCCTTCAAGGCGCAGCAGCACCGCTGGGCCAAGGGCTCGATCCAGGTTGCGCTGAAGCTCTGGCCGATGCTGCGAAAGGCCGGCCTGCCGCCCGAGCAGAAGAAGGAGGCCTTCTTCCACCTGACGGCCAACATCGCCTGGGTGGTGATGATCCCCCTCTCCATCCTGCTGCCGGTCTCCTGCGTGGTGCGCGTCTCACACGGCTGGTTCGAGGTGCTGCTGGTAGACCTGCCCTTCTCGGTGCTGGCCACGCTCTCGGTGATGATGTTCTACGCCATCAGCCAGGCCGAGCAGGGCGCGTCGTGGTGGCAACGGGTCAAGCACCTGCCCTTCGTGATGGCGCTCGGCATCGGCCTCTCGGTGAACAACGCCCGGGCCGTCATCGAGGCGCTGATGGGCTACGAGACCGGCTTCGTCCGCACGCCGAAGGCCGGGGTGGGTGGGGCCGCGGCCAGGAAGGCCTCGCGCGGCGCCTACCGGGCCATGGCCACCTTCCAGCCGCTGGTCGAGCTGGCGCTTGCGGCGTACATGACCTACGGCATCGCCTACCTGATCGAGCGCGAGGTCTACTACTCGATCCCGTTCCTGGTGCTCTTCCAGGTCGGCTTCGGCTACGTGGCGCTCACCTCGATCTACGAGGGGCTGCGCGGCACGGTCATCCGCTGGGTCCGCGTCTTCACGCCGGTCGCGAGCGCTCCGCCCTAGGAGCATTCCGGAGGGGGCCCAGGCGCGACGCTCCCGGTCCCTGGTGTATTCCGGCGGCGGACCGCTGCGCCTCAACCGCGCAGCGGCAGCGGCTTCTCGTACACGGTGACGCCGCCGTCGAGGCGGCCCACCGCGGCGAAGCCGAGCCGAGCCCAGAACCCCTCCACCTCCCGGTTCTCGTCGGTCACCGAGAGCCGCAAGGTTCCGCAGCCGGCCTCGACCAGCGCCGCCTCCAGCGCCGCCACCGCCTCGCGCCCCAGCCCCTGGCCCTGCAGCGCCTCGCGCACCAGCAGGAGGCCGAGGTGGGCCGTCCCGGGCTCGGGCTGGTCGAGCCAGAGATCGAGCAGCGCGGCCGGCGCACCGCCACGCCGGAGCGTGAAGAGGTAGACCCGCCGGAGTGGGTCACCCTCGGTCTCCTCGATCAGCCGGGCCGCGTCATCCCCGCCGGCCGGCTCCCCGTCGCCGCGGGCGAAGTAGTCGGGACACCCGTCCAGGCAGGCCTGCAGCGCGGCCAGCGCCGGGCGCGTCGCCTCGACCACGGTGAGCCGGGCGGTGGCCGACAGCGTGGGGGCGGGGGCGGTGAAGGTGTCCACCGCGTCAGTCCTCGGATTCGAGCCCGAGCAGGCGGCGGGCGTCGGGGTGCTCGAGCGACTCGGCCACCGCGTCCGGTCGGCAAGCGCGGAGCGCCGCGACGTCCGAGTTCCCGGTGGCCACGCAGAGCACGGCGCAGCCCACCTCGCGGGCGGCCAGCACGTCGCGCGGCGTGTCGCCGATGATCAGCACGTCGGCGGGGGCGACGGCGCGTCCCAGCGCCGCCGACACCCGGCTGACGGCCGCGGCCACCAGCCGGGCCCGCGCCTCGCCGTCCTCGGCGAAGCCGTGCATGCCGGACGGCGACCAGTCGAAGTAGTCCTCCAGCCCGGCGTGGCGGAGCTTGAGCTGGGCGCCGAGGGCGAGGTTGCCGGTGCAGAGGCCGACCGCGTCACCGCGGGCCTGGAGCGTGCCCAGCGTGGTGGCCGCGCCGGGCAGGACGCGAAAGCCGGGGGAAGCGAGTTCGCCCGGCAGGTGCTCGAGGTAACGGACCAGGATGGCGTCGGCTAGCGCCGTGTCGAAGCCGCGGCTCGAGAGGGCCAGGGCCTCGCGCACGATCATCCGGTCGGTCATGCCGTCGAACTTCATGGCGGCGACCGGCTCGGCCACCGGGCCGACCAGGTCCTCCATGGCCCTGGTGAAGGCGCGGCGGCCGGCGCCGCCGGCGCGCAGCAGCGTGCCGTCGATGTCGAAGAGGTAGGCGGCGAAAGGAGAGCTCACTCGAAGAGCGCCTCCACGAACTCGTCCGGGGAGAAGGCGCGCAGGTCGGGGACCGCCTCGCCCACGCCGACCCAGCGCACCGGCAGCCTCAGCTCGTCGCAGATGCCGATGACCACGCCGCCCTTGGCGGTACCGTCGAGCTTGGTGAGCACCAGCCCGGTCACTTGCAGCGCCTCGTGGAACTGCCGGGCCTGGGCGATGGCGTTCTGGCCGCTGGTGGAGTCGAGCACCAGCAGCACCTCGTGCGGCGCGCCCGGCGCGGCCTTGCCGAGGACCCGCTTGACCTTCTTCAGCTCTTCCATGAGCGGCGCCTTGGTGTGGAGCCGGCCGGCGGTGTCGCAGATCACGACGTCGGCCTTCAGGGCCACGCCCTGCCGCACCGCCTCGAAGCAGACGCTGGCGGGATCGGAGCCGTCCTTGCCGCGGATCACCGGCGCGCCCACCCGCCCGGCCCAGATCTCGAGCTGCTCGCCGGCGGCGGCGCGAAAGGTGTCGCCGGCGCCGAGCACCACCGAGTGGCCGGCCGCCCGCAGCTTGGCGGCCAGCTTGCCGACGGTGGTGGTCTTGCCCGAGCCGTTGACGCCCACCACCATCACCACCCACGGCCGGACCGCGCCGGGCCCGAAGGGCGCCAGCGCGGCGGCGGCGCCGTCGAGCGAGAGGATGCGGGTGATCTCGGCGCGGAGCGCCTGCCTGAGCTGGGCCGGGTCGGCCAGCGCCTTGGCGCGGACCCTGCCGCGCACCGCCTCGAGCAGGGCGGTGGCGGTCTTGACGCCGATGTCGGCGGTGAAGAGCAGCTCCTCGAGGTCGGCCAGCACCGTGTCGTCGATGGCCCGGCCGCTGCCGAGCAGGCCGTCGAGCCGGGCCATGAAGCCGCCGCGGGTCTTGGCCAGCCCGGCGGAGAGGGTCTTGCCGGCCTCGGCCTGGGCCTTCTCCAGCTGGGAGGCCTGCTCGGCGAGCCGCGCCGTCTCGGCCTCGGCGGCGGCGCGCTCCGCCTCCTCGCCGGCGCGGCGCTCGGCCGCCTCGCGCTCCAGCCGCCTGCGCTCCTTCTCGAGCCGCTCCTGCTCCTTCTTCCGCCGGTAGGCCTCCTTGCGCGCCTCTTCGTCCAGGCCGGAAGCCGGAGCGGAGGGGGCGGGGCGCGGAGGAGCCGAAGCGCCGGCGGGCGCGGCCGCGGCGGGCGGGGGCGCCTGGCCGGCCGGCGCGTCCGGCCTGGCCTGGCCGGCGGGTCGGGTGTCGTCGGCGCTGGGCGCGTCGCGCCGGTTGCGCCGCAGCACCCGGACTCCGGCGGCGGCCAGGAGGAGCACGACGGCGGCGACGAGGGCGACGAGGGCGACGCCGTCGGCGTCATTCGCGGTGAGGGCGAGCGGGGGAATCACGGTGCGGGCTCCGGGGAACAGCTCGGGCCGCCGAGGATATAGGTCCCCCGGCGCGGGGGTGTCAACGCGCCCAAGCGGACGCTCGCCTGCCAGGACGGCCGTTCCCGGGCCCGGGGAGGCGCCCCGCGTGCGCTACGCCGCGCTGGCCTCGCGAGCCCGGTCGGAGAGGCGCACCGACACCAGCTTGGAGACGCCCGGCTCCTCCATGGTCACCCCGTAGAGCGTGTCGACCATCTCCATGGTCCGCTTGTTGTGGGTGATGAGGATGAACTGCGAGGTCTTGGACATCTCCTTGACGATGTCGTTGTAGCGGCCCACGTTGGCGTCGTCGAGCGGCGCGTCCACCTCGTCGAGCAGGCAGAACGGGGTCGGCTTGATGAGGAAGATGGCGAAGATGAGCGCCACCGCGGTGAGCGCCTTCTCGCCGCCGGAGAGCAGGTTGACGCTCTGCAGCTTCTTGCCGGGCGGCTGCGAGAAGATCTCCACGCCGGCCTCGCCGTCGCCGCCGTCGTCCTGCGTCAGCACCAGGCCGGCGCGGCCGCCGTTGAAGAGGCGCGGGAAGACCTGCTGGAACTTCTCGTTGACGCGGTCGAAGGTCTCGCGGAACCGCTCCCGGCTGGCCCGGTTGATCTTGACGATGGCGGTCCGGAGATCGGCCAGCGAGCCCTCGAGGTCGGCCTTCTGCGTGGTCATGAAGGTGTGGCGCTGCGCCAGCTCGTCGTATTCCTCGATGGCGGTGAGGTTGATGGCTCCCATCCGCTCGGCCTGCGACTTCAGCTCGTCGAGGCGCTGCCGCTCCGGCTCGCCGGGCGGCTTGTCGAGGTGGAAGCGGGCCAGCTCGTACTTGAGTTCGGCCTGGCAGCGCTCGCGGGTCTGCTCCTCGAGGTGGGAGCGCTCCAGGGCCTGCTCGCGGGCGGTGAGCGCCGAGGCGGAGAGTTCGGCGCGCAGCCCCTCGACGCGGGCGCGAAGGTCGCGCACCTCCGCCTCGCGGGCCCGGCCGCTGGCCTGCAGCCCATCGTGGACGCTCCGGGCGTCGCCGAGTTCCGCCTGGACCTGCGCCAGGTCGGCGGCGAGCCGGCCCAGGTCGACGCGGGTCCCCTCCACGCGGCCGCGCAGCTCGGCGGCGCGGGCGTTCTGCCCGGAGAGGGCCGCGAAGATCCGGGCCCGCCGCTCCTCCACCTCGCGGCGGCCGTCGTCGATGCGGCGGAGCGCGGCGCCGATCGACTCGCGCCGCTCGGAGTCGGCGGCCACCTTCACCTTCAGGTTGAGCACCTCGGCGGTGATCTGATCGGCGCGGCCACGCAGGCCGTCCAGGCGCGCCGAGGCGGCGCGGGCCCGCTCCTCGCAGCGCGAGACCTCGGCCTCGGCGGTGGCGGCGGCCAGCCGGTGCTCCTCCTCCTCGCGGGCCAGGCCGGACAGCCCGTCCTCCAGCTGCGATCGCTCCAGCTCCAGCTGGCCCATCCGCTGCGCCACCCGCTCCAGCTCCTCGCCGAGCCGGGCCAGGTCCTTCTCCTGGTCGAGGAGGGCCAGCTCCTTGTCGCGGCCGTCCTTGTCGAGCGACTTGAGGGCCGCCTCGAGCTGCAGGAGGCGGGTCTGCAGGGTGCGGTGGCGCTCCTGCGCCAGCGCGAACTCGGCCTCGAAGGTGCGGACCCTCTCTTCCAGCTCCTGCACCTCGCGGCGGCGCTGCAGCGCGCCGTGCCCTTCGCCCTCGAGCGGCCCGCCGGTGACCACGCCGGAGGGATCGAGCACCTCGCCGTCGAGCGTCACCAGCGTCCGCTTGGGATCCGAGGACTGCCAGAGCTCCAGCGCCGAGGGCAGGTCCCGGACGATGAGCGCGTCGCCGAGGAGGAAGCGGACCACCTTGTCGTAGGAGGGTTCGTACTTCACCACGTCGATGGCGCTGGCGACCACGCCCGGGTGGCGGGCGGTCTCGGGCAACCAGGACGCGGCGTCCTGGAGCCGCGCCATGGGGATGAGCGAGGCGCGTCCCTCGGCGGCGGTCTTCAGGTAGTCGATGGCCTCTACGCCCTGCGAGTGGCTCTCCACGATGACGTACTGCAGCCGCTCGCCCAGCACCGCCTCGATGGCGTTCTCGAACTCGGGCGACGCCGAGACCACGTCGGCCACCAGCCCGAAGATGCCGCGGTCGCGCCCGTCGCCCTGGCCGGCGCGGGTCATGATGGACCGGACGCCGCGGCCATAGCCCTCGTAGTTGCGCAGGACCTCGACCAGCGTCTGCAGGCGAGAGCGCTTGTCCTGCAGTTCCTCGCGCAGCGTGATGAGCTTGGCCTCGTTCTGGATGAACTCGGAGCGGGTCCGCTCCAGCAGCTGCTCCTGCGCGCCGCGCTGCTCCTCGAGCCGCAGCTTGAGCTGGCGCGTCTGCCCGAGCTTCTCGGCGTACTGCGAGCGTGAGCCGTCGAGCCGGGTGGTCCGGTCGGCCAGGTCAGCGGCCTCGCCACGATTGCGATCGTGCCGGGCCTTCAGGTCGAGCCGCTGCCGCTCGATCTGCGCCAGCTGGCTCCTGTGGCCGGTGGCGAGGTTGAGCGCCGCGGCGGCCTCGGAGCGGGCCCCGTCCAGCTCGCCCTGCGCCTGCCCCTGGTCGCGCCCCAGCTCGCGGATGGCGGCCTCGGACTCCCCGAGCCGGGTGTCGTCGGCGCCGGAGAGGGAGGTGAGGTCGTCGCGCTGGCGCAGCAGAGCCTCGCGCTCCTCGGCCAGCCCCTCGGCCTGCGCCTTGAGCGCCTCGACCTCGGTGGCCTGGGCCTGGGTCCGCTCGCCGATCTGCTCGAGCTCCCGGCCGGCGGCCTCCACCGAGACCTCGGAGACGCGGGCGGCGCTGGAGAGCTCGTGCTCGCGCCCGGTCAGGCCGTTGAGCCGGGCCTCGCTCTCGGAGAGCCGGCTCCGGTCGGTCTCGGCGGCCGCCTCGAGCTCGACCAGGCGAGCCGCCAGCTCGGCCTCCTCCACCTTGGCGACGGCATGGCGTTCCTCGGCGGCACGGCGCGTGGCGGTCAGCTCGAGGTAGCGGGCGGCGGCGGCGGCCAGCTCCAGCTCGCGGATCTGCCCCTTGAGCGCCTTGTACTTCTCGGCCCGGCGGGCTTGCCGGTTGAGGCTCTCGAGCTGCTTGCCCAGCTCCTGCACCAGGTCGGCGACACGGGTGAGGTTCTGCTGGGTGGCCTCCATCTTCCGCTCGGCCGCCTCGCGCCGCTTCTTGTACTTGGTGATGCCGGCCGCCTCCTCGATGATGGCGCGCCGATCCTCGGGACGGGCGGAGACGATCTGGCCGATGCGCCCCTGCTCGACGATGGAGTAGGCGGTGCGGCCGATGCCCGAGCCGAAGAAGATGTCGTTGACGTCGAGGAGCCGCGCGCCGACTCCGTTGACGAGGTACTCCGACTCGCCGGTCCGGTAGAGGCGGCGCCCCACGGTGATCTCGCCGAAGCCCTGGTACTGGACCGGCAACTCGGAGGGGCGGTCGTTGATGAAGGTGAGGACGACCTCGGCGATCGACAGCGGCGGCTTCGACTCGGAGCCGTTGAAGATCACGTCCTCCATCGACCGGCCGCGCAGCTGGCGAGCCGACTGCTCGCCGAGGACCCAGCGGATGGCGTCGGCGACGTTCGACTTGCCGCAGCCGTTGGGACCGACCACGCCGGTGACGCCGTCGTCGAAGACGACCACCGTCCGATCCATGAACGACTTGAAGCCGAGCACGTCGAGCCGCCTGATCCTCATGGTCCACCGCGATATCACGCCCCCCGTCGGGTTTCAATACAAGCCATTGATCACGCTGGGGATTCCGGGAAGACCGAGGACCCGCTCAAGCGCGGTGGCGCGAATTCGCCCATCGTTCCGGCGCGTTACGTGACACGCCATGTATCGCCACGCTCCTTGAGGGAGCCCCCTTTTCCCCGGGAGTCCGGGATGTGCTCTAAACTCGTCGCCGATGCGCCTCCTTGGCCCGCTGCTCCGCAACGTCGCCGTCGCGCTGGCGCTCGTCGCGCTCCTCGACCTGTGGTTGGGAACCTCGTCGCTGACGCTCACGTCCGGGCAGGCCGGGGCGCTGGCGCTCGCCTTCGGATCCGGCTGGATCGCCGAGGTGGTGCTGGTCGGCCTCGCGCTGGTGGGACTGACCCGGCCGCTGCGGCGGGCGCTCGCCGCCACGGCCACCTCCACCGAGGCCGAGGCCGAGGCCGTCGCCCTGGCGACGGCGGCGTACCGCGTTCCGGTGGGTGGGGCGCTGGCCGCCGGCCTGGCGGGCGGCCTGGTGGCCGCCGGTTGCCTGGTGGTGGTGCGCCAGGCCGGGCTGCCCACCGATCTCGCGATGGCACAGGCTGGCGTCGGCGTGGCCACGGCCATCCTCGGGGCCATGGCGGTGTACGCGCTGTGCGCCTCGACGGTGGGGGCGGCGCTGGAGCGGCTGGGCCCTCGCGCCGAGGGCCGCCTCCATGGCACGGTGCGGGGGAAGATCCTGCTGGTCTCCTTGGGGCTCAACACCGTCGGCCTGCTGCTCTTCGCCGCCACCGGCTACGTGAACTACCGCGTGGACATCGAACAGGAGTACCTGGCGGAGGCGCGGCGGGCGCAGCAGAGCGCGCTGGGGCTCCAGGCGGGGCGCTCCGCCGGCGCGCTGGTGGAGCAGGTCTGGTCGGTCACGGCCGCGCCCGCGGCCCTGGTGGGCGCCGGTGGCGCGATCGAGGCGCGCAGCGGTTCCGGCGACGCGCCCTTCGCCCGCGCCGGGACCGCGCCCGGCACGGTCCGGCTCCGGGACGGCTGGCTGGTGGCGTCACGGGCGCCCGCCGGTGGCCTGGTGGTGAGCTGGCTCTCGGAGGCGCCACTGCGCGAACGCCGGCGCGCCTACTGGACGTCGCTCGCCTCGACCAGCCTCTTCGTCTACCTGGCCACCGCGCTGATGGCCATCGTGGCCGCCCGCTCCATCACCAACCCGCTGCGAACGCTGGGGCGCGCCGCCGGCCGCATCGCCTCGGGCGACCTGACCACCACGCCATCGGCCACCTCGCGCGACGAGGTCGGGCTGCTGGCCGGCGACTTCCGGCGCATGGCCGAGGGGCTGAAGGTGCTGGTGGTGGACGTGCAGGCGGCCAGCCTGGGCGTCTCGAACGGCGCCCGGGAGGCCAGCGCCATCGGCGAGCGGGTCCGCCACGGGGCGCTGGGGCAGCACGGCGGCGTCGTGGCGGTGCAGGCCGCGGTCGAGGCCATGGAGAGCTCGGTGGCCCAGGTCTCGCGCGGTGTCGGCTCGCTCTCGGAGTACGTGGTGGCGACGACCTCGGTGGTCGGCGAGATGGCCGCCGCCCTGGACGAGGTGCGGCGCAAGGGAGCGGAGCTGGACCGGACCATGGACACGGCGCTGGAGGACGTGGACCACCTGGCCGGCGCCGGGCGCGAGGCCGAGGCGACGCTGGGCGAGCTGGAGACGTTGGCCGGACACGCCACGGGGACGCTGGCGGCTGTGAAGGCCTCGATGGCGGCGCTGGAGCGGGCCGCCGAGGAGAGCCAGGCCAACGCCGGGCTGGTCGCCGATATGGCGGAGCGGTCGGGCGGCGTGGTCGAGGAGACGGTGCACGGCATCGAGACGCTGCGCGCTGCGGTCTCGGACGCCCACCAGCGGGTCGCGGCGCTGGGTCGCCGCTCCGACGACATCGACCAGGTGGTGGACTTCATCTCCGAGGTGGCGGGGCGCACCAACCTGCTGTCGCTCAACGCCTCGATCATCGCCTCGCAGGCCGGGGAGCACGGCAAGGCGTTCGCGGTGGTGGCCGACCAGATCCGGGACCTGGCGGCTCAGATCGCCCGCTCCACCAAGTCGATCGGCGACATCATCCACGCGGTGCGAGAGGACGTGGAGGCGACGGCGGCGCTCATCGACCGCGGCGACGCGCTGGCGGTCGAGGGGGTGCAGCTGGCGCGCAATTCGCTGGTGGCGCTCGGCCAGATCCAGCGGACCACGGCGCTGGGGACGCAGGCCGCGGGGGAGATCCGGGCGGCCGTGGAGGTGCACGCGGGGTCGTCGCGGGACCTGTCGGAGCTGGTCGGGTCGGTGGCGATGGGCTCCAGGGCGGTCACCGGGGCGGTCCAGCTGGTGGGGCGGAGCGTGGCGGCGGTCGGCTCTGTGTCACGGAGCGTCAATGCGCTGGCGGAGCAGGTGGCGCGGGCGCTGGAGGACCAGGCCGGTCAGGGGCGGCGGCAGATGGACAACCTGGCTCGCCTGGAGCGGATGATCGGTGACATCACGCTGGCGGTGGAGGCGCACGACCACGCCACGCGCCGGGTGCGCGAGTCCCTCGGGGACCTCTCCAGCACCACGGGCGACCACGAACAGGCGGTGGAGGGGCTGACCGGGGTCGCCGACCGGATCGGGGCCAGGGCCAGGGAGCTGGCGGACCGGGTCGGGCGCTTCCGGGTCTCCGAGCGCTGAGCCCGGGGACCTGGGACGGCGGAGGCCGGAGACCTCACGGCGCCGCGGCCCCCGCCGGCCGCATCAGCGGATGCCCGAGGCTCCCGAACACCTGCAACCCGTACGTCCCCTCGCCGCTGCGAGCCCCGGCCAGCGCGGCGTCGAGCAACGACGCGAAGCCCCGGTTCTCGGGCCTGGACGAAAACGCCGGGGCCAGCTTGAGCCGCGCCTTCCCGAACAGCGGCGAGAACTCCAGCCGCGGCTGCCACGCGAAGTAGAGCCCCTCCCCCGTCAGCTCGACGTCGCCTCCGGTCGCCCCGAGCTTCTCGAACGTCCCCTTGCCGTCCTTGAGCACCAGCTCGACCGCCACCTCCCCGAACCTCGCCGCCGGGAGCGTCAACGGGCCCGCCCCCGGCACGTTGAACTTGCCGCCCGTCAGCCCCGCCTCCTTGACCGCCAGCACCAGCCGGCCCTCCGGCGCGCCCTTCCCGTCAGCCGGGATCGACAGCCGCGCCGTTCCCGCGGCCACGCCGGTCAGGTCGACTCCGGTCACCATCCGCAGCGGCAAGGCGCGGGCCAGGTCGATGCCGTCCAGCTCGGCCCGGTACTCCCGCGGGCCGGCCGCGAGGTCGAAGGCGCCCCGCACCCGCCCGTCATAGAGCCAGGCCTGCACCGCCAGCCGTCGCCGCCCCGTGAGGAGTGGCCAGAGCGGCAGCGTCAGGTCGATCCGGTCGATCGGGACGGTGAGCCCGGCCTCGTCCTTGAGCGTCACCTGGCGCAGCGAGAGCCCGATGACCCCGGCCGGCCCGGCCTCGGCCGCTTCCAGCTTCCAGCCGCGCGAGGCCGCCTCCGCCGCGAGCCGCTCCAGCACCGCGCCGGACGGGAAGGTCCAGCGCAGCGCCAGCAGCAACGCCACCAGGAAGAACGCTCCGTAGAGCAGGCGGGGCTTCCAGGTGCTCCAGTCGATGGTCATGGCGCGCATTCCCCGAGGGCTCAGCTCTTCAGCTGGTAGGTCGCCACCACCACCGTGGCGTCCACCAGCTTCGGATCGTCGGTCCGCGTGGCGATGCGGAGCCGGCGCACCTTCACCAGCCCGGGGCCGCGCTCGAGACCCTGGATCAGCCGTGCCAGCTTGCCGAGGTCGATGCGGACCAGGTTCACCTCGACGCTCTCCTCCATCACGCCGTCGAGTTCCACCGGCGCGCCGGTGGGGCGAAGGTCGGTCACCTCGACGCCCAGGCCGGAGCCCACCTGCGAGACATGGCTCATGAGCTGGATCGGCTGGCCCTTGAGCCGGGCCTCCAGCGCCGCCCGCTCCAGCTGCACGCGCCGGTAACCGCCGGCCAGCTTGCCCACCTGGTCCAGCACCTTGGTCTTGTCGGCGATGTGCGACTCGCGAGCCCGCACCGAGGCGCCCATCCCGGCGGCCACCAGCGAGCCGAGGAAGAGGAGGACCGCGGCGGCGGCGGCACCCACCATCACCCGCTCGCGGGGAGAGAGCCGGCCCAGCCAGGCCTCGAGTCCGGCGCGGAGCTGCTTGAGCCGTTCCATGGTCACTCCCCTCCCGGCGTGCCCTCGGCGCAGCCGAGCGCCGAGTCGATCGAGAACTCGAACTTCCCGTCCAGGGTCCGCTTGCGCGCACCGCCGGAGCGGGCGTCGGCGAAGCACCTGGAGCCGTGCAGCGAGGCCACCAGCCGGTCCACGTGCTCGGCGGCGTCGGCGACGCCCTGCAGGTGGAGCTTGCGGTCGGTGATGTCGATCTTCTCCAGCTTGAGCGGCAGCCCCTCCGGCAGCCGGCTGGAGAGGTCGTCGATCACGTCCACCGCCGAGGTCTTGGGGATCGACGCGCCGGGCACACCGCGGCCGCGCAGCGCCGAGAGGGCCTCCTCGTAGTTGGAGAAGCACCTCTTGAGCACCTTCTCCTCGGCGTCGCAGAGCGCGCGGTCGAGCGCCGCCTCCTGGCGCGACAGGGTGTAGAGCTTCACCACCTGGGAGGCCACCGCCAGCAGCAGGATCGCGCCCGCCGCCATGGCCAGCCGCGCCACCTTGCCCTTGAGGTGCTCGAAGTCGCGCGTGTAGGCGAGGGCGCCGCGCCGCAGGTTGACCCGGCCGGCCCTGGCCCCGAAGTGGCCGCGCAGCGCGGCCGCCAGCGCCAGCGCCAGCGAGCCGGCCTGCGCCGCCGGCAACGAGGCGGCCGGCCCGGAGAGCGCCAGGGGAAGGACCGGCCCGTCCACCTCGGCCGCCAGCCGCTCCGCCAGTCCGGCCCGGCGCCCCAGCCCGCCGGCCAGCCAGAGCCGCGTCACCGGCACCGGCCCGACCCTGGCCCGCCAGGCGCGCAGCGTCGCGCGCAGCTCGCGGACCAGCGGGACCAGCGCGCGGGTCAGGGCCTCCTCGACGCGCGGCTCGACGGAGAGCGCCGCCAGCATGTCCGGCAGCGGCTCACCGTCCGGCTCGGCCGAAAGGAGCAGGGCCGCGTCGGCCTCCGAGATGCCGAGCTCGCGGGCCAGCGCGCGACCCACAGTGGCCGCGCCGAACGGCACGGTCCGCGCCGCCGCCAGCAGGCCGCCCACGGTGACACAGACCTGGGTCCGGCTCTCGCCCAGGTCGAGCAGGGCCTCGCAGGCCGGAGGCGCGCCGGCCGCGGCCGGCTCGCCCGCCAGCACGCCGGGGGCGAAGAGCGCCGAGAGCACGGGCGCGGGCGGCGCCACCACGCGCGGGTCGATGCCGGCGCCGGCCAGCGTGGCCAGCAGCCCGGCCAGCTCGGCCTTCGGCCCCACGCCGACCCAGAGGTCGGTCGCCGTGCCCCGCACCCCCAGCGACTCCCAGTCCCAGGCCGCCTCGTCTAGCTCCCACGGGATCTGCGCCTCCACCTCGAAGGCCAGGGTCTGGGCGATGCGGCGCGGGTCGGTGAAGGGGAGGGTGATGACGTGCGACGCCATGGTCGCTCCGGGGACGGCGGCCACGCAGCCGTCGGGGCGCCAGCCCTGCTCGGCGAGCAGCCGGGCCAGCGCCTCCGCCTGCCGCGCCCACGGCGCCTCGCCCTCGGCAGCCGGCGCCAGCGCCACGGTGGCGTGGCCGAGCACGGTGAACCCGCGGTAGCTGCTCTCCAGCAGGACCGCCTTCACCGCGCGGGCCCCCAGGTCGAGCCCAAGCATGGTCTGCGCCATTATCGTCACTCCTCACGCCAGTGGATCAGCCGCCCCAGGCCCTTCGCCTCTTCGCGGGCCTGGCTGGGCTCGAAGGTCACCACCGCCTCGACGTTCTTGACCACCGCGCCGGCGACTCCCTGGCCGCGGATGCGGAAGACGAAGGAGCGGTCGGTGAAGACTCCGCGGCTGTCCCTGTTATTCGGATCGGCGTAGTAGGAGTAAACGCCGACCCCGAGCGACTCGAGCACCGCCGCGAACTGCTGCGGCGTCATGGCGAGGAGCCCGCCCATGCGGATCAGCTTCACCGCCTCGAACAGCCGGTCGGGAAAGGTCGGATCCGAGAAGACGGGCTGGAGCGGCGGATCGGCCATGATGCGGGCGAAGACCAACGCCTCGGCCGGCGTCTCGGCGTTGACGTTCATCTTCCCGCCGCGCATCGGGTAGACGGTGAGCCGCTCGCCGAAGGCGGCCATGTGCAGGTCGGAGAAGCCGGCCACCATGAAGAGCTCGTCGAGCGAGTCGAAGCGGGCGTTCTTGGCCTTGTAGCGGTCCGGGCCGCGGTCGAAGAGGTAGTTCTCGTCGCCGAAGCCGTTCTCGAACGGCCGGTCGGCCAGGCCGGTGACCACCGACTGCTGCTGGTCGTCGTCCACCCAGTCCGTGAATCCGGCGGCCAGCTCGCCGCGGCTCTGCTTGACGCCATTGGCGTCCTCGCGCTCGAAGAGCGGGTCCCAGCGCCGGTCGGCCACCAGGGCCATGAAGCTGGCCAGCTGCCCGCCAAGCAGGTCACCGAGCCCGTCGAGCTGCGCGTTCACCTTGCGGTCCTCGTCGTCGATGGTGGCCGAGAAGCGCCCCGCCACCACGGCCGGCTTGCCGTGACCTGCCGGCACCTCGCCGTCCGGCGCCCGGGAGGGACCAGCGCCGGTGCCGGTGTTCTCGTCCCGCGTGCCGCGAGGGAAGAGGTTGGACACCAGCATCGAATCGACCGGGACCAGCTTCCAGACCTGGATGCGCGGCATGGCGCCCGCCATGGCGCCACCGGCCAGCCCGGCCGCCGCCGAGGACTGGGCGTCGAGCTGAGCCTGGAAGTGGAGCACCAGCCGCGACAGGTTGACCGCCCCGCGCGCCTGGGCCAGCGCCACCAGTTCGTCCCGGCCGTTGGCGGCGATCTGGAGCCCGACCCGCGCCTGGTAGGCGAGATCCATGGCCAGCGCCGTCACCAGCGCCACCGCCACCATCACCACCAGCAGGGCGGCGCCACGCTCCCGGCGCCCGTCACCCCCGTCCGGTCTCGTGGAGATCACGGTCAGAACCCCAGCGGCGCCGTGATGGCGACGCGCGCCTGCGTGGTGAACTTCTCGGTCCGGCCGTCGGCCAGCTTCAGCTCCAGCTCGACGCGGACGCGGGTCGGCAGCTCGTTCAGCTTCTCCGGCGTCCGGGTGGACCACTCACGGACCCACTCCTTGCGCTTCAGGTCCCAGTACTGGAGCGAGAGCTTCTTGACATGGGTGGCGACCAGGTCGGTGCGCCCGCCGCGATCCGGCTCGTCGTCGAGGCGCACCTTCTCGCGCCGGAAGAGCGCGTCCTCCCCGCTCATCGGATCGCGCTCGACCAGGTACTCGACCACCGCCTGGTCCGACTCCTTGGCGTCCTGCACCAGCCGGACGTGGGCCATGGTGGTGAAGAGCAGCGTGTCGCCTTCGCCCTTGAAGAGGGTGGGGCGATCTCGGAACCGGCTGTGGTCGTAGTGCTCCGAGAGGAAGGCCATCGAGAGTTCCCGCGACAGCCGCGTCAGCGCCAGCCGCGCCCCGGCGTACCGCTCGCCCTGCTCCCGCGCCACCGTGGCGGCGTGATCCACCTGCTGGAGGACGCCGGCCGCCATGGCGCCGATCACGGCGGTGATCGCGATCGCGATCATCACCTCGAGCAGCGAGAAGCCGCGGGGCGTCCGGCTCATCGGGCCCTCGGTGGTGGCCCTGGCGGCGGGAAACCTGGCGGCGGGAAACCCGGTGGCGGGAAGCCCGGCGGCGGGAAGCCCGGCGGCGGGAAGCCCGGCGGCGGGAAGCCCGGCGGCGGCGTGCCGCCCATCCGCTTCTGCGCGCCCGGCGTGAGCACCACCAGGTACGTGACCAGCGCGAAGGACTCCGTCGCCTTGCCGTCCTTCCAGCCCACCGTGAGCCGCACCTCGCGGAGACCGGACTTGAGCGTCTCTCCAAGCCCGGTCAGCTGCCGCTGGATCATCGCCACGGCCGTCCCCGCCAGCGGCGAGCCGGCCAGCGAGCCCATCGGGCCGCCGGCGCCAACACCCGGACCTCCGCCCGTGCCGCCGCCCTTTCCAGGCCCCTTGGCGTCGAGCCCGAGCAGGCCGGCCACGCCGCCGTCGATGCCGGTGAGCGCCTTGAGCACGGCGTCGGGTCCCAGCTCGAGCCGCGGCTTGATGGCCTCCAGCTTCCAGGTCACCTCGGGGTGGCCCTCGTCCTCGAAGGTGCCCTCCTCGGTCTGGTCGAAGTCGCGGAAGCCGTCCTCCTCGAACGTGGCCTCGGCCTCGGCCAGCCGACCGCGGGCCAGCATGGTGGCCACCTCGAGCTGGCGGGCGCGGACGTGGTTGTGAAGGGCGCCGCCCACCACGTCGGAGACGGCGGTGAGCGCCAGCGCCAGCACCGCCAGCGCCACCATCACCTCGAGCAGGGTGAAGCCCCGGTTCCGCCGCGGTCCGCCGGCGCCGCGGTTGGTGCGCGCGCCGGTCATCGGTCGGCCTCCACCTTGCCGGTCACGACGCGAGCCCGCCCGGTGAAGGGCTCGAGCACCACGGTGTAGACGAAATCGCCGTCCACCACCGGGATGAAGGCCCGCTGGGCCTGCCCCCCGGGGAAGAAGTGGACGTAGGCCACGCCCTCCTCGATGGGCTGGCTGCGCCCCTCGATCCGGATCGGGCCGAACGCGGTCTTGCCCGGCAGGACGCGGCGAGGCGCCAGCCGGTCGTCGAAGGCGCCGAAGCGGGTCTGCGCCATGAGCCGGCGGCGGTCGGCGTCCCGTTCGTCGGGGAAGCGCTCCTCCAGCTCGCGCGAGACCCGGGAGGGCTCGTCCTTCGCGGCCAGCGTCACCGCCCGTGGCGCGCACTCGGCCCAGGTGGCGTGGTTGTCGATGTCGATGGCCATCCGGCAGGTGGTGTGGCGGAGCGCGGCGGTGTCGAAGAGGTAGCGGAGCGAGCCGGCCAGCTCGCCGGCGGCCTGCCGGGCGTTGGCCCCGCTGATGCCGCGCAGCGCCGGGATGGCGGCGGCGGAGATGATCCCCACCACGGCGATCACCACCATCAGCTCGATGAGGGTGAACCCTCGCTGGCGCGCGCCTCTCGTCACGAAGTTCTCAGGGGTTCACGATGTCGGCGTTCTCGCCGTCGCCGCCGGGCTGCTTGTCGGCGCCGTAGCTCTTCACGTCGAAGGCGTCGGCGTGGGCCTGGCCGGGGTAGAGGTAGATGTACTCCTGCCCCCACGGGTCGAGCAGCTTGCCGCCCTTGTTGGGCTTGATGAACTTCTCCTGGATGAGGACGCCGAGCCCCTCCTCGGTGGTCGGGTAGCGGCCGCGCATCACCTTGAAGGCGTCCACCCCCTGGCTGGCGATGTTGCGGACGTCGGTCTCGGCCTGCTTGGTCTTGGCCTCGCCGAGCCGGCCGACCACGTTGACGGCCACCGCCGAGGCGATCAGGCCGATGATCACCAGCACCACCATGATCTCGATGAGGGTCATGCCGCGCTGGGCGCGGCGCTTGCGGGCTTGCATGTGGACGGCCTCCGTGGAGGTGAGGGTGGACGGGCGCAGGGTGGTCACCCGGCCAGCGTGTTGATCTGCAGGATGGGCATGAGCACCGAGAAGACGATGAAGGTCACCACCAGGCCCATCATCACGATCATGAGCGGCTCCATGAGCGAGGTGAGCGCGCCGACGGTGGTGTCCACCTGGTCCTCGTAGGCGTCGGCCACGTTGCCCAGCATCTCCTCCAGCGAGCCGGAGCGCTCGCCGATGGCCACCATGTGGTGGACCAGGGGCGGGAACTCGCCGGAGCGCTTGAGCGGCGCGGCGATCGACTCGCCCTCCTGGATGGCCTGGCGGGCCTGCTCGATCACCTCGGCCAGCCGCACGTTGCCGACCACGTTCTTGACGATGTCCATGGCCGCCAGCAGCGGCACGCCGCTCTTAAGCAGCGTGGCCAGGGTGCGGGAGAAGCGGCCGATGGCGATGGTCCGGATGAGCCGGCCGAAGATCGGGACGGTGAGCTTGAAGCGATCCCACCGGGCCCGGCCGGCCGGGGTCTCCTTCCAGCGCAGGAAGCCCCAGAACGCGGCGCCGGCCAGCAGCAGCAGCGCCCACCACCAGTTGGAGACGAAGGTGGAGAAGCCCATCAGCAGCCTGGTGGTCCAGGGGAGCGTCACCTGGGTGTCCTCGAAGATCTTGGTGATCTTGGGGATGACCACCGCGAAGAGGATCAGCATGATGGCGCCGCCCACCACCGCCATGGCGGCCGGGTAGGTGAGCGCTCCCATCACCTTGGAGCGGAGCCGTGCCTGCCCCTCGGTGAAGTCGGCCAGCCGCACCAGAACCACGTCGAGCGCGCCGGAGGACTCGCCGGCCCTGATCATGTTGACGTAGAGGCTGGTGAAGACCTTGCGGTGGACGGCGAGGGCGTCGGCCAGCGAGGCCCCCTCGTTGACCCGCTGCTTCACGTCGGAGATGACGCGCTTGAGCCGGTCGTGCTCGACCTGCTCGACCAGGGCGTTGAGCGCCTCGACCAGGGGGATGCCGGCGTGCACCAGCACCGCCAGTTGCCGGGTCATGATGGCGAGGTCGTCGGCGCTGACCCGCCCCACCACCCAGCGGCGCACGTTCACCTCGCGGGCCTGCTGCGCCTGCTGCTGCTTCTCGCCCAGCACCTCGGTGAGGAAGACGCCGTCGCGCTTCAGCGCGGCGCGCAGGGTCTTGGGGGACTCGGCCTCCTTGAGCCCCTGGACCGGCTTGCCGGCGGCGGACAGCGCCTTGTACTCGAAGACCGGCATGGCCTCAGTGCCGATCTTCCGCGGTGACCGAGAGGATCTCGGCGGCGGTGGTGATCCCCAGCGCCACCTTGTAGGCGCCATGCTGCATCAGCGAGAGCATGCCGTGATCGACGGCCGCCTTCTTGATGGTGGACGAGTCGGTGTTCTTGAGGACCAGGGCGCGGATGTCGTCGTCCACCAGCATCAGCTCGTAGATGCCGGTGCGCCCCAGGTAACCGGTCTGCTGGCAGGCCGGGCAGCCGGCCGCCTTGTAGATGGCCCTGGGGTTGCCGGCCTGCGCCAGGATCTCGTCGGAGAGACCGACCTGCTCGCGCTCCTCGAGCGTGGGCACGTAGGGCTTGCGGCACTCGGGGCAGAGGACGCGAACCAGCCGCTGGGCCAGCACGCCCACCAGCGACGAGGCCACCAGGAACGGCTGCACCCCCATGTCCACGAGGCGGGTGATGGCGCCGGCGGCGTCGTTGGTGTGGACGGTGGAGAGCACCAGGTGGCCGGTCAGCGAGGCCTGGATGGCGATCTCGGCCGTCTCCAGGTCGCGGATCTCGCCCACCATGATCACGTCCGGGTCCTGGCGCAGGAAGGCGCGCAGGCCGCCGGCGAAGGTCAGCTCGATCTTGGGGTTGACCTGCACCTGGCCGATGCCCTTGAGCGGGATCTCGACCGGGTCCTCGATGGTGAGGATGTTGAGATCGGGTGAGTTGATCTTGGAGAGGGCGGCGTAGAGCGTGGTGGTCTTGCCGCTGCCGGTGGGGCCGGTCACCAGCACGATGCCGTGGGCGCGGGTCACCAGCGCGTCCATGATCTTGAGCTGCCAGGGCTCGAAGCCGATCTCGGCCAGGTCGAGGATGACGTTCGACTTGTCGAGGAGGCGCATCACGACCCGCTCGCCGTTGGCGGTGGGGACGGTGGAGAGGCGGATGTCCACGTCCTTGCCGGCGATCTTGATGCGGATGCGGCCGTCCTGCGGGAGCCGCTTCTCGGCGATGTTGAGGCCGCCCATGATCTTGATGCGGCTGGCGATGGAGGCCTGGTAGCGCTTGGGGGCGCGGATCACCTCGCGCAGCACGCCGTCGATCCGGTAGCGGACCGAGATGTCCTTCTCCTCCGGGTTGATGTGGATGTCGCTGGCCCGCTCCTTCACGGCCCGGAAGAGGAGCGAGTTGACGAGCCGGATGATGGGGGCCTCGTCGTCGGCGTCGAGGAGATCGGTCGGCTCCTCCAGCTCATGGGCGACGCTCTCGAGGTCCTCGGTCTCGAGCCCCTCCATGATCTTGTCGTGCTCGTCGGCGGCCCGGTCGTAGGCGGCGTTGATGGCGTCGAGCACCACCTGGGCGGGCGTGACCTCGATGGCCACCGGCTGGCCCAGCAGCGCGGCCACCGAGTCCTGAGCCGCGGTGTCGAGCGGATCGACCACCGCCACCCGCGCCACCTCGCCGCTCGACCGGAGCGGCAGCAGCCGGGCCTGCTTGGCGAAGTTGATGGGGACCTTCTTGACCAGCGCCGGATCGATCGCCTCCGCGTCGATCCGCTCGAGGAAGGGCAGGTCGAGCTGGATGGCCAGCGCCCGGAGCACCTCGGCCTCGGTGCAGCCGTGGAGCCGCACCAGGATCTCGCCCAGCCGCTCGCCGGCATGCTCCCCCTGTTGCGCCGCCAGCGCCTCGGCCAGCTTGGCCGGCGTGAGCCCGGCCACCTGGGCGAGGATCTCTCCGAGCGGCCGCCCGCAGAGGTAGGCGGGGGCGTTGGTCACCAGCGTGGTCCGTTCGCTGCTCGCCAGCGGCAGGACCTCGGTAGGTCCATCGCCGTTCATCGGTCCGGACCTCCAGCGGGTGGGCCGCCCGGCGGCGTCTCCTGCGGTGCGGTGACCGGGGGCGGGTTGGCCGGCTGGGAACCGAACGGCGCCGGCCTGGCCGGGAGCCCCGGCTCGGGCGCCTCCGGCAGGTCGGGCTGCGGCTCGATCTGGTCTGGGCCATCCGGCTCCTGGGGCGCGGGCGGTGCCGCCGGTGGGCCGGCGTCGCCGGGGATCTCAGCCGGGCTCGAGGGCGCGCGGACGGTGGAGGCACCAGCCGGCGTCACCAACCGCTCGGTGGGCCCGCCCGGGCCCCCGTTCTCGACCTTGGAGGTCTCTTCGAGCACCTCGCGCCGCAGCCGGCCGTAGGGCCCGGTCTTCCGGGCGAAGTCGATGCCGACGTCATAGCCGGGTTGCCGGCCGTAGAAGGCCTCGACGAAGTCCTGCTGCTCCTTGCGCTTCTTCTCGTAGATGCGCCGGTAGTCGGCCTCGTCGCGGATGATGTAGGGCGTGAGGAAGAGCAGGAGGTTGGTCTTCTGCTTGGTGGTCGAGGTGTCGCGGAAGAGCCAGCCGAGGATGGGGATGCTGCCGAGGAACGGCACCTTCTTCACCGAGTGGATGGTGCGCTCCTGCATCAGGCCGCCGATGACGATGGTGGACTGATCCCGCGCCACGATCTCGGTCTTGATGGTCCGCTTGGACGTGGTCGGGCCCAGTACCGGGTCGGTGGAGGCGATCTCCTCGGTCTGCTCGTCCACCAGCAGCTTGACGCTGTCGCCCTCGCCGATCTGCGGCTTGATCTTGACGCGCAGCTCGACCGGCTGGCGCTGGATGGGCGTGGCGAAGGGGTTGAAGCCGCCGCTCAGGCCGCCGCCGAGCAGCCCACCAAGGGCGGAGCTGCTGGCGCCGGTGCCGCTGGTGAGCAGGCTGGAAAGGCCGGGCGAGGTGGTCGCCGCCTGGAACGGCACGGTCTGGCCCACCGTGATCTCGGCCTCCCCGTTGTCGGCCGCCAGCAGGGTCGGCGTCGAGAGCACGTTGACGTCGGACGACTTCTGCAGCGCCTGGATCATGACCCCCATGTTGGGGATGTTGAGGCCGAGGTCCTTCAAGGCCGCCGAGGTGGGGCCCGCGAAGCCGGTGAGGAAGCCGCCCAGCGAGATCAGGTTCATGGCGTTGCCCATCACGCCAAGCGTGTTGACTCGCCCCGGCGAGGACGCGATGGGGATGAAACCGGTCCCGTCCTTGGTCGTCACCGGCACCGCGCCGTGCATGCCGACGCCGAAGACCGAGTCGTTGGTGAGGTTCACCTCCATGATCACGGCCTCGACGAAGACCTGGCGGCGGGGGCGGTCGAGCTTCTCGATCAGCCGCCGGACGGTGACGATGTCGGCGCCGCTGGCCTGCACCACCAGCGCGTTCTGCGTCTTGTCGGCGGTGATCTTCACCTCGCCGGTGAAGAGCTCGGCGGAGGCGGCGGCCCCGCCGCCGGCAAACCCGGTCGGGCGGGCCATGCCCGGCGGGCCGGGCAGCGGGGGCGCCGCGGCGCCCGGAGCGGTCTTGCCCGGCTTGCCCTGCGACAGGTTGGACAGCGTGGTGGCGAGATCCTCGGCGCTGGAGTTCTTGAGGAAGATGACGTGGATGCCGCCGCTCTCGGCGGTCGGCACGTCGAGCTGCTGCACCACCTCCATGATCCGCTCGAAGCTCTTCTCGTCGGAGATGACGATGAGCTTGTTGGTCCGCTCGTCGGCGATCACCTTGGTGATCTGCATCTCCACGCCGGCGCCGTGGGCGGCGGCCAGGTTCTGCGCGGGGACCCCGGGCTGTGGAACCCCCGGCGCGGGCCGGAACGGCGTCGAGATGAGGGGGCGCCGACCGGGCCTGCCGGGAGCGCCGGCGGCCTGCCCGAAGATCTGGTTCACCTTGTCGGCGATCTCCTTGACCGGCGCGTAGCGGATCTGCACCAGCTTCACCAGCTCGCCGCCGCCGGCCCTGTCGATCGACTCGATCAGCCTCTCGATCCGCCGGATGTTGACGCCCGAGTCGGTGATGAGCAGCAGGTCGGGCGGGACGGCCTGCAGGTCGGCACCCTGCGGGGAGATGAAGTTGCCCATGATGCCGCGCATCTGGTCGGCGTCGGCGTACTTGAGCCGGATGATCTTGGTGATGGGCTGCTCGGTGCCAGGCGTCGCGGCACCGTCGGTGGTGTAGGTCGGGATGGGCGTCTTCTTGGCGTCGCCGGTCCGGATCAGCTTCCAGTACCGACCGGTCTGGTAGAGGGCGATGCCGTTGGAGGAGAGCGCCGCCAGGAAGGCGGCGTAGGCCTCGTAGGCGGTGACCGGCGTCTTGGAGAGGAGGGTGATCTTCCCCTTGGCCACGTCGTCGCTGTAGATGAAGTTGCGGCACGTCCAGCGGCTGGCCTGCTCCAGGACGTCTACGATGTCGGCCTTGGAGAAGGAGAGCATGAAGCGCCCCCGGATGGGCGTGCACTTGGTGTCGGTCCGGGGCGGCGCGACCTGTGGGCCGGCGGGCGCGGCGGCCGGGGCGGCTGGCGGCGTGGCCTGCGGCGGGGCTGGACGCGGGGGCAGGTTCTGGGCGTTGGCGCCCGGCTGGACCGCCGGCGGCGGACGCAGCCCGGGGGCAGCGCCCGGGAACGGGGGCCGGGTTGGCACCTGGGCCATCACCAGCGCGGGGCCGAGGAGGATCGTGGCGAGGAGGGTTCGCATGAAGGGGTCCACCGTCTACGGGGTGATGCTGTAGTCCTTCTTGATGTTCTGACCGCCGCGGTCCAGCTCCAGGGTGACGTGGCTCGCCTCGCGCAGCTTCTGGTAGATCTCGAGGGCCTTGTCCGGCGAGTTGATCTCGTAGCCGTTGATGCGGGTGATGACGTCGCCGTTCTCGATCCCGATCGACGAGTAGAGCGAGCCGGGCTGGATCTGGAACAACCTGAAGCCGTTGGCGACGCCGTTCTTGAAGCTGGGGACCAGGCGGGCCTGGGTGGCCAGCGTGTTCAGGTTGGAGAGCGACGACTCGATGACCGCCTTGTCGATCTCGTAGCGGGTGTCGTTGAGCTTGCGGACCCCGTCGAGCTGGCCGCCGGGCGGGCGCGCCATGGCGGGTCGCCCCGGCAGCTGCGCGACCCCGATGTTGAGGTTGCCCTCGGCGGCGCCGGCTCCGGCGTCGGCGTCCAGGTACTCCTTGGTGCCGCCGTTGCAGATCACCGCCACGATCTTGAAGGCGTTGCCGGTGGCGTCGCCGTCGTCGCGCAAGCGCTCGACGCCGAGCAGCGTGGCCCCGCCGAATTCCTCCCCCACGCCGAGCACGCGCGACTCCCGCGTGGAGGCGTCGGCCAGCGTCACCAGCGAGGCCGCCGGGTTCTCGGCCAGCACCGACACCACCAGCTGGAGCCGCAGGTCGCTCTTCACCGGCCGTGCGGCCTTGTCGCCGCAGGTCTGCGGGCGGGCGGGGGCGCTGGCGGCGGCGGCGAGGTCGGCGGCCTTGGGCGGCTCTACGCCGATGAGCCGGTAGAGCCGGTCCACGTCGAGGTTGGTGGCGAGGACCGGGCGCGGCGGTGGAGCCGAGAGCGCGCCCGCGTCGGCCCGCGGCCTGGGCCGGACGGCGGCGCCCACCACCGTGTTGACGGTGCGGGCAACGACCAGGGCCCCCGCGAGGAGCAGGGCGAGGGTCGCGGTCCAGGCGTACTTGCGGAAGAAGAGGTCGAGCATGGGGTGCGAGAGCTTCGAGTGAGCAACCCACGTGCCATCGAGTGGCTCGGATCGGCCGGCTCAACCAGTCGATTCCACGCCTGTTTCGCGGAGGTCCTCCGAGTCCAGCCGGCTGGTCGCGGCGGCCCTCGCCAAATTGGCAAAGCCGCCCCGCCTCTCCGCGGTGTGCCGCCAAATTGTCAGTCCGGTTCCTCGGCACCGCCGCCGGGACGCTCGACCAGCCTGCCCGCCTCGTCGCGGTCGAGCTTCCGGTAGATGGTGCGCGGCGCGATGCCGAGGATCTGGGCTGCCAGGGTCTTGTCGCCCCGGGTCTGGCGCAGGGTCTCGCGGATGACCAGCCGCTCGACCTCGTCCATGGGCGTGCCCGGCGGGATGGTGAGCGCGGTGGGCGTACCCGTCGCCGGCCCCGGGCCCGACCAGGCGCGCCGCAGCCCCTCGGGCAGGTCCCCCACCTCCACCAGCTCGCCGCGTGCCAGGATCACCGCCCGCTCCACGGCGTGGAGCAGTTCGCGGACGTTGCCTGGCCAGGGCGCGGACTCCAGCGCCGCCAGCGCCGCGGGCGTGAAGCCGGTGACGCGCCTGTGGTTGGCCTCCGCCAGCCGGCGCAGGAACGCGGCGGCCAGCATCGGGATGTCCTCGGGCCGCTCGCGGAGGGGCGGCAGCCGCACCGTAACCACGTCGAGCCGGTAGAAGAGATCCTCGCGGAACCGGCCGGCCTTCACGTCGGCGCTGAGCTCGCGGTTGGTGGCGGTGATGATGCGGGTGTCGACCTGCACCGGCTCGGTGCCGCCCAGCCGGTCCACGACGCCATCCTGCAGGACCCGCAGCAGCTTCACCTGCACCGCCGCCGACAGCTCGCCGATCTCGTCGAGGAAGAGCGTGCCGCCGTGGGCGCGCTCGAAGCGTCCCTCCTTGCGGCCGGCGGCGCCGGTGAAGGCCCCCTTCTCGTGGCCGAACAGCTCCGACTCGAGCAGGCTCTCCGGGATGGCGGCGCAGTTGACGGCCACGAACGGGCCGCGGGACCGGGCCGAGCGATCGTGGACGAGCCGGGCCGCCAGCTCCTTGCCGGTCCCGCTCTCGCCCACCAGCAGCACGAAGGCGTTGGTCGGCGCCACCTGCCGCAGCGTCTCCAGCACGGCCCGGAAGGCCGGCGCGGAGCCGAGCAGCCCACCCTCGCCGCCCGGCTCGAGCGCGGCCAGCCGCGCCCGCAGCTCGCGGTTCTCGGCCACCAGCGACGACTTCTCCAGCGCCTGCCGCACGCTCTTCACCACCGCCTGCCGCTTGAGCGGCTTGGTGATGAAGTCGTAGGCGCCCTCCTTCATGGCGGCGACCGCCGACTCGACGGTGCCGTAGGCGGTCATCAGCACCACCTCGATCTCCGGCGACACGGCCTTGAGCGCGCGCAGCAGCGCCTCGCCGCCCATCCCAGGCATCATCAGGTCGGTGACCACCACCGAGGGGTGCTCCCGCCGCGCCACCTCGAGCGCCTCGGCGCTGGAGGTGGCCTGCGCGACGCGCCAGCCCTCGCGCTCGAAGATCTTGCCGAGCGACTCGAGGTTGGGGCGCTCGTCGTCGACGATCAGGACGAGTGGCGTCACTCGCCCATCATACACCGCGGCTTCTCAGGGAGCCCGGACCGGGCCGGCGGGCGTGGCCGTGGCGGGCGGTTGGGCGCCGAAGGCCTGGCGGAGTTCCCCGCCGAAGACCGCCACCGCGCCACCGGCGGCCAGCGCCAGGAAGCCGACCAGCAACACCAGCTCGGCGAGCCCCCGCCGGGAGGGAGGGGCGGGGGGGTCGGTGGGATCGAGCGTCACGGCCCGACGATGCGACGGCGGCTCAGCCTCGTCAAGGCGGGCGCGGGCCCGGAACGACGAACGGCGCCCCGGGGGGCGCCGTCCATGGCCGACCGCGAAGCGAGGCCAGTCCTACTCGGCGGCCGGGGCCTCGGCGGCCGGGGTCTCGGCGGGCGCCTCGGCGGCGGCCACCGCCTTCTTCGGCTTGGTGGCGTTGACCTTGGCCCGCTTGGCGGCGCGGTTCTCGCCGGCATCGCCCTTCTTGGCCGCCGCGGCCGGCGCGGCCTTCTTGACCGGGGCCGCGCTCACCGTCGCCGAGGAGGCGTTGCCGTAGCGGTTCTTGAACTTCTCGATGCGCCCCGCGGTGTCCATGATCTTCTGCTTGCCCGTGAAGAACGGGTGGCAGGCGGCGCAGATCTCCACGTGGAAGTCGCCGCGCACGGAGCGGGTCACGATCTCGTTGCCGCAGGCGCAGAGCACCTTGGCCGGCTTGTACTCGGGGTGGATGCCTTCCTTCATGACGTCCTTCTCCTGGGCCGCTTGCACCGCGCCGATGGGCGGCGGTGGTCCGGGCCCGGCTATGGGAACCGCGGGATCTAGTCGGATCGGGTGCTTGCGTCAACCCCCGGCACCCCCGGCGGGGTCCGCGGCGACCCTACTTGTTGCCGCCGCCCGCCACCATCATCCGGAAGAACTCGTCGTGGTTCTTCACCTGGCGGAACTTGTCGAGCATGAACTTCATGGCCTCGACATTGTCGAGCCCGTTCAGGATGGTCTGGCGCAGGATGTAGATCTTGGAGAGCCAGTCGGGCGGCAGCAGCAGCTCCTCCTTGCGCGTGCCGCTCTTGCCGATGTCCATGCAGGGGAAGATCCGCTTCTCCATCAGCTTCCGATCCAGCACGATCTCGGAGTTGCCGGTCCCCTTGAACTCCTCGAAGATCACCTCGTCCATGCGGCTGCCGGTGTCCACCAGCGCGGTGCCGATGATGGTGAGCGACCCTCCCTCCTCGATGTTGCGGGCGGCCCCGAAGAAGCGCTTGGGCTTGTGGAGCGCGTTGGAGTCCACGCCGCCGGAGAGGATCTTGCCCGAAGGGGGCACGGTGGAGTTGTAGGCGCGGGCCAGCCGGGTGATCGAGTCGAGCAGGATCACCACGTCGCGCTTGTGCTCCACCAGCCGCCGCGCCTTCTCGATAACCATCTCGGCCACCTGGACGTGGCGGGTGGCCGGCTCGTCGAAGGTGGAGGCGACCACCTCGCCCTTCACCGTCCGCTCCATGTCGGTCACCTCCTCGGGCCGCTCGTCGATGAGCAGCACGATGAGCGTGACCTCGGGGTGGTTGGCGGTGATGGCGTGGGCCATGTGCTGCAGCAGCACCGTCTTGCCGGCGCGCGGCGGCGAGACCACCAGGCAGCGCTGCCCCTTGCCGATGGGCGAGAAGAGGTCCACCACGCGGGTGGTCATCTCGTTCGGGTCGTGCTCCAGCCGGAGCCGCTCCGTCGGGTAGAGCGGCGTCAGGTTGTCGAAGAGGACCTTGGCCTGGTTCTCCTCGGGCGGCGCGCCGTTGATGGTGTCGACCCGCAGCAGGGCGAAGTAGCGCTCGCCCTCCTTGGGCTGGCGGACGGTCCCGCGCAGCGTGTCGCCGGTGCGCAGGTTGAAGCGGCGGATCTGCGACGGCGAGACGTAGATGTCGTCGGGGCCGGGCAGGTAGCTGAAGTCCGGGCTGCGCAGGAAGCCGAAGCCGTCGGGCAGCACCTCCAGCGTCCCCTCGCCGCCGACCTCCATCTCCTCCTTCTTCTCCTCGGCCACCCTGGAGCGGGCGGTCAGGATCGCGAAGATCAGGTCCTGCTTCTTCAGCGAGCCGGCCCCCTCGACGTTGAGCTCGCGCGCCACGGCGGCCAGCTCGGCCACCTTCATGTGCTTCAGGTCGGGGATGGAGGCGGAGGCGGGCGCGGCGGCTTCGGAAGACATGTCGATGTCCGGAGGTGAAGCCAGGCGACTGGAAGCGCGGCGCTGGCTGGAGGATCGTCGCTCGGGAAGCGAGGAGGAGAGGGCTCGAACGTACGGCGGGGGACCGAAGGTGTCAACGAGCCGCACCTCGCACCTCGCACCCAACGTATGCATCAGGTGGCGTCCATGGCCACGTCGCGTGAATGGGGGACACGGGCCGGGTGGCTGGAAGGGAGTAACATGCGAACGAGCGCACCAAAGGGGGCGCAAGCGCCAATGGCCGGACCAACCGACGTCGTCATCGCTGGAACCAGGCCGTTCGCCCTCGCGCTCTTCGCGCCGGTCACCGAACGTGCGGGGAGCCGGCCACGCATCGCCCCCGAACCGTCGATGGCGATGACGCTCTGCGCGGACTCGAGCGGCGTCCTGGTGGTCGAGTACGAGCCGCGCTGGCTGCCGGCGCTCACGCAGCTCCGCCGGGAGCAGCCCGGGCTCCGCGTGGTGGCGGCGCTCCCCCGTGGGCAGGAAGCGGCCGCGCTGTCGCTCGGTCCCCTCCAGATCGACGCCGTGCCCTGGGATGGACGGGCGGTGTCTGTGCTGCCGGCCATCGAGCGGGCCATCGGCGGGCCGAGCGTCGCCCCCACGGCGTCGCCGGCCGCGAAACCACCGCCCCGGGGCAGCCCTCCACCAGAAGTGGCCGCCCCGGCCGCGCCGCGGCCCGAGGCCACGCCGACGCTCGATCTCTTCCACGATCTGGGCGGCACCGCCGCGACGCCGATCCCGGCCACCCTGGACGCCATCCCGGCCATGGCCCCGCCGGCGCGGGCGGGCGTCCCGGCCTGGCCCGCCACCGGCCCGAGCGCCGCCGAGGCCGAGCGGTCGCTGCGCGGCGCCATGGCCGGCGCCGTCGAGCTCACGTCGCTCCGCGCGGTGATCGAGCAGACGGTGGCGGGGCTCTCCCCCATCGAGCGCGAGGTCTTCACCGGCGGCACCCTGGCCGTTGACGCCGAGTTGATCCGCCACGCCGCCGTGCTGCGCCTCCGCGTGGCGGCGGCGCTGGCCAGCCGCCCTCCGCCGGGCACCGCCATCGACGGCGAGGCCGTGGCCGAGCTGCTGTCGGAGATCGACGGGCTGCTCGGCGCCGTCAAGGGACTGCTGGAGGGCGCGCCGCCCGAGGCCAGGGTCTCGCTGGAGGCCATCCGGAACGCCATGGTGAAGGAGGCCGTCGACTTCTCGGAGGCCTGCCACGAGGTGGGCACGGCCGAGTTGCCGCTGGCGCCGGCCCCGGCCCGCCCCACCGGCCGCGCCGCCGCCGCCCGGGTGCTCTCGGTCCACGCGGGGCTCGGCGTCGAGGATCGCCCGGGGGAGCGGAGGCGGCGGGTGGTGCCGGTGGTCATCCTGGTGATGGTGCTGGCGCTCGGAGCCGGGTACCACGCCTGGAACTTCTACAGCGCGCCACCCAAGCAGCAGCCGGCCACCTTCGATGGGGCGCCGGCCGGGACCATGGCGGTGCAGAACGGCAAGGCCTACTTCCTGGTGGCGCTGCCGGGACAGACGGTGAACGCCGCCGAGCTGGAGGCCTACCGGCAGCGCGAGGCGCGGCGCGGGAACCAGGTGAGGGAGGTCGGCCCGGGAACCTGGATCATCGAACCGGCCCAGCCCGGCGGAGGAAGGAAACCATGAAGACCATCACGAAGAGCCCGAGGGGTTTCACCCTCATCGAGCTGATGATCGTAGTCGCCATCATCGGCATCCTCGCCTCCATCGCCATGCCCCAGTTCAACCGCGCTCAGCTGCGCGCGCGGACAGCCGAGCGCGCGACCATCATGGACGCCATCGGCCGGAGCGTGAACGACACGGTGGCCAACCTGCAGGGGCTTCCGACCAGGGACCCGGCAGTCCCGGGCTCGGGTACCATCTGGACCGGCGACTGGAATCCTGCCGGCACACCGGGATCGACCAAGCGGCCAGCCGCAACGGGTATGGTCGCGGCCGGCTGGCAGCACATGCCGATGGTCATCCAGGGCAGCGCCTACTACAGCTACTGGTTCCAGGTCCTGGACCCTGGCGGCAACGGGAACAACACCACGGCTAGCGTCATCGCGAATGGCGATCTCGACGGCGACGGTTCTCTTTCCTCGAAGACGGTCAACTGGACGGCGAAGGGGTATTCCTTCGTCCGAGCTGGCGAGATTCCTCCCGCGGGGATGGAAGATCAGACGACCTTCTGACGCCGCACGCGTGGCCGGGCTCCAGCCGCCGCGGCGGGGGGTACTCGCGCCGGGCGAGGTTGCCTCCGCGCCGCCGCCGCGCGATCCTCCCGACATGCCGACGCCCGAGGCCCGGGTCCGCGAGCTGCGCCAGCGGATCCGCGCCGCCGATCACGCCTACTACGTCCTCGACCAGCCGCTCCTCGCCGACGCCGAGTACGATCGGCTCATGCGCGAGCTGGCGGCGCTCGAGGCCGGGCACCCCGCGTTCCGGTCACCCGACTCGCCGACGCAGCGGGTGGGCGGGACCCCCGGCGACCAGTTCCAGAAGGTGGCCCACCGCGAGCCGATGCTCAGCCTGGGGAACGTCACCTCGGACGAGGAGCTGGACGAGTTCGACACCCGCGTCCGCAAGCTGCTGGGGGCCTCGCCGGAGACCTCCATCGGCTACGTGGTGGAGCCGAAGCTCGACGGCCTGGCGGTGGAGCTGGTCTACGAACAGGGTCTCTTCACCCACGGCGCCACGAGAGGCGACGGCACCACCGGCGAGGACGTCACCGCCAACCTGCGGACCATCGGCCGCCTGGGCGCCAACCGCGGCGTCCTCCCTCGGCTCAAGGGGAAGGCGCCGCCGCGGCTCGAGGTGCGGGGCGAGGTGCTGCTGCAGAAGGCCCACTTCGAGGCCATGAACCACCGGCTGGTCGCCGACGGCGACGAGCCCTTCGCCAACCCGCGCAACGCCGCCGCCGGCTCGCTGCGCCAGCTCGACTGGCGCGTCACCGCCACCCGGCCGCTCTCCTTCATCGCCTACGAGGCGCTCGGGCCCGACCACCCGGCGCTGGCCTGGAAGACGCACTGGGAGAAGCTGGAGGCGCTCTCGGACTGGGGCTTCGAGGTGAGCGCCGAGAACCGGCGCTGCGCCGGGATGGCGGCGGTGAAGGCGGAGCGCGATCGGCTCGCCTCGGGGCGGTTCGACTTCCCCTACGACACCGACGGCATCGTCGTGAAGGTGGACGACCTCGACCTGCGCCGCCGGCTCGGCGCCGCCTCCAGGACGCCGCGCTGGGCGGTGGCCTTCAAGTACCCGCCGCAGGAGGAGGCCACCCGGGTGACGCGCATCTGGGCCTCGGTGGGGCGGACCGGCCGGCTCACGCCGGTGGCCGAGGTGGAGCCGGTGCGGCTGGGCGGCGCCATGGTGGCGCGGGCCACGCTCCACAACGAGGACGAGCTGCGGCGCAAGGACATCCGGATCGGCGACTGGGTGCTGATCCGCCGGGCCGGCGAGGTGATCCCTGAGGTGGTCAAGGCGCTCCCCGAGCGGCGCACCGGGGCGGAGACCGAGTTCCGCTTCCCGGCCGCGTGCCCGGTCTGCGGCGCCCACGTGGTGCGCGAGGAGGGGGAGAAGGCGTGGCGCTGCACCGGCGCCGCCTGCGGCGCGCAGCTGGCCGGCCAGCTCCGTCACTTCACGCAGCGTCGCGCCATGGACGTGGACGGCCTGGGGGACAAGCTGGCGGCCGAGCTGGTGGCGCAGGGGCTGGTGAAGGACTTCGCCGACCTCTGGGGGGTGCCGTTCGCCACCTGGCAGGCGCTCTTCAGCCGTCCGCGCAAGGAGGCGGTCGAGGCGGGCGCCAAGAGGACGCCGGCCGAGCTGCCGGAGAAGGCGGCCCAGAACATGCTGGAGGCGCTCGCCAGGGCCAAGACGCCGACGCTGCGCCGCCTCCTCTTCGCGCTCGGCATCCCGCAGGTGGGCGAGGCGACCGCCGGCCAGCTGGCGCGCGCCTTCCCGGACCTGCAGGCGCTCCTCGACGCCGGCGAGGAGGCGCTGCAGGGGGTGCGCGATGTGGGGCCGGAGGTGGCGCGCCAGGTGCGCGAGTGGACGCGCGAGCCGCGCAACCGGGCGGTGGTGGCGCGGCTGCTGGCCGCCGGGGTGACGCCGGCGGCCGAGCAGGTGGACGCACGCGGACCGTTCGCGGGGAAGACGGTGGTGCTCACCGGGAGCCTCTCCGGCCTCTCGCGCGACGACGCCAAGGCGGAGATCGAGCGGCGCGGCGGCAAGGTGTCGGGGAGCGTCTCCAGGAAGACCGATCTGGTGGTGGCCGGCGAGGAGGCCGGCGCCAAGCTCAAGAAGGCCACCGAGCTCGGCGTGAAGGTGGTGGACGAGGCCGGCTTCCTGGCGCTGCTGAAGGACGGACGGTGACGCAGGCCAGGGTCCACCTGCTGGCAGCGGGGCGCGTGCAGGGCGTCTTCTTCAGGAAGTCGGCGGCCGACGAGGCGCGCCGGCTCGGCCTGTGCGGCTGGGTGCGCAACCTCCCCGACGGCCGGGTCGAGGCCGAGGCGGAGGGCGAACGGGCCGCGGTGGAGGCGCTGGTGGCCTGGTGCCGCCGAGGTCCACCGGCGGCGCGCGTGGACGATCTGGCGGTGACCTGGGTCGAGCCGTGCGGCGGCCTCGGTCCGTTCGCGATCCGCGCGTAGCGGACGCTTGCGCCCGGCGCCTCGTCGCGGCGGCTGGCGCGCGTCCCGTGACCCCCGGCCCGCCGCGGCGAAGTTGCGACCCGCGCGCCGCGCGTGGTACGCCCGCAGCCCTGCACGCCAGCCGCGACCCGCGGCCGGCGCCTCCCACGGCGGGTACCTGGCGGTTCGACTCCGCCGCCCGACGGGCCATGACCGACGCTTCCCGGCGCGCCGCGCCGCCCCCCACCGCCTCGCTCGACGACCTCATCCTCCTGGCCGAGAAGCCGACCCGCTACGTCGGCTGCGAGTTCGGGGCGGTCAAGAAGGACCTGGCCGCGGCGCGCGTCCGCATCGCGCTCGGCTTCCCGGACACCTACGAGGTCGGCATGTCGAACCTCGGGTTCCGGCTCCTCTACCACCTGCTCAACGATCAGCCCGGGATCGCCTGCGAGCGGGTCTTCCTGCCGTGGCCCGATCTCGAGGCCATGCTGCGCGAGCGCGGCCTGCCGCTCTTCACGCTCGAGTCGCGCGCCCCGGTCCGCGACTTCGACGTGCTCGGCCTCACCCTCCAGTTCGAGCTCTGCTACACCAGCGTGCTGGCGGTGCTCGACCTCTCGGGGATCCCGCTGCTGGCCGCCGAGCGGGGGGAGCAGGACCCCATCGTCCTGGGCGGCGGCCCCTGCGCCTACAACCCCGAGCCCGTCGCCGACTTCTTCGACGCCTTCGCCGTGGGCGAGGGCGAGGAGGTGGCGGTGGAGATCGCCGAGGCCGTCGCCGCCTCCGGCTTCCGCCGCGGCGGTGCCACCCGGCGCGAGCTGCTGGAGCGGCTGGCCCGCATCCCCGGCGTCTACGTGCCGGCCTTCTTCGCCCCCCGCTACGACCCGGCCAGCCGGACCCTGGCCGCCATCGACGCGCTGCGCCCCGGCTACGAGCGGATCGAGCGGCGGGTCATGCCCGACCTCGACGCCCTCCCGACCAGCGCCTACACCAACCCCATGGTGCCGTTCATGGCGACGGTCCACGACCGGCTGCCGGTCGAGCTGCAGCGCGGCTGCACGCGCGGCTGCCGCTTCTGCCAGGTGGGGATGATCACCCGGCCCACGCGCCAGCGCAGCCCGGCCCGGGTGCTGGAGCTGGCCGAGACCGGCCTGCGCGCCTCCGGCTACGAGGAGGTCGGGCTGCTCTCGCTCTCCTCCGGCGACTACGCCTGCCTCGATCCGCTGCTCGACGACTTCATCGGCCGCTACCAGGGCGAGAAGATCGCCATGTCGCTGCCGTCGCTCCGCACCGAGACCATGTCCGACTCGCTGGCCGAGAAGATCGGCCGCGTCCGCAAGACCGGCTTCACGCTGGCACCGGAGGCGGCCACCGAGCGGATGCGGGCGGTCATCAACAAGGGGAACCACGAGGAGGACCTGCTCCGGGCCGTCGAGTCGATCTTCAAGAACGGCTGGTCGCTGCTCAAGCTCTACTTCATGATTGGCCTGCCGGAGGAGCGCGACGAGGACGTGGTGGCGATCGCCACGCTGGCGCAGAAGTCGCTGGCCGCCGCGCGCCGCGCGCTGCCCAAGGGGCAGGGCTCGGCCGCCATCCACCTGGGCGCCTCCACCTTCGTGCCCAAGCCCTTCACGCCCTTCCAGTGGGAGCCGATGATCCGGCCGGAGGAGACGCGGCGGCGCCAGGCGCTCATCACCGCGGCGCTGGGCGGCCGCCACGGCGCCATCCAGTTCAAGCCGCACGACTCGCGCCAGTCCTCCATCGAGGGGGCGCTGGCGCTGGGCG
The DNA here is from genome assembly GCA_021806645.1 of Myxococcales bacterium. Taxonomy (GTDB): domain Bacteria; phylum Myxococcota; class Myxococcia; order Myxococcales; family Anaeromyxobacteraceae; genus JADKCZ01. Next base: position 137,479 of record JAJZQX010000006.1, read on the forward strand.
ACCGGCGGGTCGGCACCGCGGTGCTCCACGCCTTCCGGGCCGGGCAGCGGCTCGACGGCTGGTCCGAGTGGTTCGACGAGGGGCGCTGGCTGGCGGCTTTCGCCGAGTGCGAGCGGGTGCACGGCGTCGGCCTCGACTTCTTCGCCCACCGCCGGCGCCCGTTCGACGAGGTGCTGCCGTGGGACCGGATCGACTGCGGCGTAACCAAGGCCTACCTGCGGGAGCAGATGGAGGCGGCGCTCCGCCAGGCCGAGGTGCCCGACTGCGTCCTGGCGCCGTGCACCGCCTGCGGCGCCTGCGACTTCAAGGTGGTGAAGAACCGGGTCCACGAGCTGGAGGACTACGTGAAGGCGCCGCCGGCGCCGCCGCGCCCGCCCGAGTCCCCGCTGCGGAGCCGCGTGCGCATCCGCTACGCCAAGCTCGGCCGCCTGGTGGCGCTCTCGCACCTCGAGACCATGCACTCGCTCCTGCGCGCCTTCCGCCGCGCCGGCCTGCGGATGGCCTACTCGCAGGGCTACCACCCGAAGCCGAAGATCTCCTTCGGTCCGGCCCTGTCGGTCGGGATCGAGAGCCGCGCGGAGCTGCTCGACCTGGAGCTGGTCGGGACGGCCGATCCGGGCGATATCGCTTCGCGGCTCACCAGGGCCTTGCCGGAGGGGCTGGAGTTGACCTCGGTCGAGCCCATCGAGCTGGGGGCCCCTTCGATCGGCGAGGTCCTGCGCGCCGTGCACTATATCGCTGAATTCACGGACGATTCATGGTCGGAAACCGAGCTGGCGGAGCGGGTCGAGGAGTTCCTCGCCGCCGAGTCGTCGGTGATCCAGCGGGTCAAGCCCCCCAGGAACAAGGACCGCCGCCGCCACCAGCAGGTTGCGGGGAGCAAGCAAAGAGAGATAAACCTGAAAGAAATCGTGACCCACCTCGGCGTCGAAGGGCCGAATCGGGTCGCGTTCAGTCTGCGGGCGGATCCCTCCGGAAGCGCGCGTCCAGCCGAGGTGCTGGCGGCGGTCTTCGGGACAGCGGGAATCCCGCCCACGGGGGTACGACTTCTGAAGGAGGGCGTGAGCCTGGCGAAGACCGAGCGGACCGGGCCCACGGGCCAGCCGCGCGCTCCTCGCTACCTCGACGCCTGAGGGATTCGAGTTTCTTCCAGCGATTCATGCCCCGGGACCATGGCCGCGGAACGCGCGGCCGCCCGGCGCGAAGGGTGGCGAATTCGTGAGCTTCCGCTCCGAACAAGATCCGAAGGCCCCGGCACCGCCGGGGACGCTTCGATCGTGGTTGGCCGATCCGGCCGACCTCGCTCTCCCCGCGCCACCGGCCCGGGCGGAGAGGGGTCCGTCATGGCCGAGAACAAGAGCAGCCTGGTAATCAACGCCGCGGGCGCGGAGACGCGCGTCGCGCTGATCGAGAACGGGACGATCCACGAGTACTACCTCGAGCGAAAGCGCGAGAAGGGGATCGTCGGGAACATCTACAAGGGGCGCGTGGTCCGGGTCCTCCCGGGCATGCAGGCCGCCTTCGTGGACATCGGCCTGGAGAAGGCGGCGTTCCTCTACGTCGGCGACGTCTACGGCGATCCCGACTTCTCCGAGGAGTTCGAGCTGACCGAGGGCGAGCACGCCCCCGGCGTCTCGGAGGTCCCGACCGAGGAGGAGGCGGAGCAGCAGGAGCTGCGCGCCCAGGCCGAGGCCGTCGCGCCTCCGGCCGACGGACCGGCGCTGACGCCGACCGAGCCGCTGCTCGCGGTGGAGCCCGGAGCCGAGCCGCTGGCCGCCGAAGCCGCGCCGCCGGTCGAGCGGACGCTGGTCGCCGAGGGAACGCCGGCGGGCGAGCTGGTCTCTCCGCCGGTTCCCGCCGCGCCCATCGGCGAAGCGGCGCCGGTCATCGAGCAGGTCATCGAGCAGGTCATCGAGCTGCCCCCGCCGCTGCCTCTGCTTCCGCTGGCCGCGACCCCAGCGACCCCGCCGCCCCTGCCGCCGCTCTCGGCGGACGAGCTGGCGCTGATCGGCGTGCCGATCCCGGGGCCCGAGGCCGCGCCGCCGGCCGAGACCGCCACCGCGCCCATCGAGGCCGCGGCCGCCGAGGCGACGCCGGACCAGCCGGTGGCCGTCTTCGCCGAGCCGCCGCCGGTGCCGGGCGACGCCCCTGCCGCCGGCCAGATCGCCGCGCCCGCCCGCGAGGCGGCGCGCGAGGCGCGTGAGGCGCGTGAGCCGAAGGCCGACCGCGAGGGGAAGGGCGACCGGAAGGGCCGGGACCGCGAGCGCGAGCGGAACGGCAAGGATCGCCCCCGCGGCGGCCATGGCCACGGCGGCCACCGCGAGGAGCGCAAGCCCAGGGAGTTCAAGAACATCCAGGACCTGCTCAAGGAAGGGCAGGAGGTGATCGTCCAGGTCGCCAAGGATCCCATCGGCACCAAGGGCGCCCGGATCACCAGCCACATCTCGCTGCCGGGCCGGCACCTGGTCTTCATGCCGACGGTGGACCACATCGGCATCTCCCGCCGCATCGAGCGCGACGGCGAGCGGCGCCGCCTGCGCGAGATCGTCGATCGGATGCGCCCGGAGGGGACCGGCTTCATCGTCCGCACGGTGGCCGACGGCGTCGAGGCCGAGAAGCTCGAGGCCGACATCCGCTTCCTCATCCAGGTCTGGAACGAGATCATCCGGACCAAGGACAAGGTGGGCGCGCCGGCGCTGCTGCACGGCGACCTCGACCTGATCCTCCGCGCCACCCGCGACCTCTTCACCTCCGAGGTCGGCAAGATGGTGATCGACGACCGGGACGAGTACGAGCGGATCCTGCGCTTCGTGCACGAGCAGGCGCCGCACCTCGAGTCGTCGATCGAGCTCTACGCCGGCGAGGAGCCGGTGCTCGACGCCTTCGGGATCGAGCAGGAGCTGAAGCGGGCCGCCCAGCGCAAGGTCTGGCTGAAGAGCGGCGGCTACATCGTCATCGACCAGGCCGAGGCGCTCACCGCGGTGGACGTCAACTCGGGCCGCTACGTCGGCAAGAAGAGCCTCGAGGAGACCATCACCAAGATCAACGTCGAGGCGGCCAAGGAGATCGTCTACCAGCTCCGGCTCCGCAACATCGGCGGCATCATCATCATCGACTTCATCGACATGGACAAACCCCAGAACCGCGACAAGGTCTTCAAGGCCTTGCAGGAGGCGCTGGGGCGCGACAAGGCCAAGACCAACGTCCTCAAGATCTCGGAGCTGGGGCTGGTCGAGATGACCCGCAAGCGCGTCCGCGAGTCGACGACGCGGATGATGAACGAGCCGTGCGGCTACTGCGACGGCAAGGGGCACCTCAAGTCCAAGATCACCGTGGCCTACGAGGTCTTCCGCGAGATCCGGCGCGAGTCGCCGCACTTCCCGGACCCGGTGCTGGTGGTCAACTGCCACCCCGAGGTGGCCAACATCCTCCAGGGCGCGGAGCGCGACGAGCTGCGCTACCTGATGGACCGCTACAACAAGACCATCCAGGTGAAGTCGCAGGGGAGCTACCACCAGGAGCAGTTCGACATCTACGGCCGCCACGAACGGATGGACCAGGGGCGCGAGGGCGGCGCGGCCGGCACGGGCGCCGGCGGGGCTGGTGGCGGGGAGCGCCAGGACCGCGGTGGCGAGCGCGGTGGCGAGCGGCATGACCGCGGCGACCGCGGTGGTGATCGTGGCGGTCGCGATCGCGGCGGCCGGGGTCGGGGGCGCGGTGGCCGTGGAGGCGGCGGCGCAAGCGCCGGAGGTGGCGGTGGCCCGGGTGGCGGCGGTGGTGGTCAGCGCGGCGAGAACCGCGGCGAGAGCCGTGGCGACCCGAAGCCGCCGGTAGCTCCGGCCATTCCCGCGGTTCCGGAGGGCGGCGAGAAGCCGTAGCCGGAGCGGACCATGGCCGGCGCCGGCGACGCCAAGGTGGAGCGGCTGCGTGTTCGGGCCCGCCGGCTCGGGCGAGCCACCATCGAGGCGGTGAGCCGAGCCTTCGCCGGCGAGAGCGTCCGCCTGCGGGCCATGGCGCTCACCTACCTCTCCATCTTCGCGGTGGTGCCGGCGCTGGTGGTGGTCTTCTGGGTGGTGCAGGCGGTCACCGGGATGGAGCGGGTCACCGCCCAGCTCAACGCCGTCATCCTCGACAACCTGGCCGTCGGCGCACGCACCTCGCTGGAGCCATACCTCGAGCGTTTCACCAGCAACGCCCACGCGGCCTCGGCCGGCCTGGTCGGCGGCGCGCTGCTGGTCTGGTCGGCGGTGTCGCTCTTCTCCAACGTCGAGCGGGCCATCAACGACCTGTGGGGCATCCGCCGACGCCGCTCGCTCGGCCGGCAGGCGGTCATCTACTGGGTGGGGCTCACGCTCGGGCCGCTGCTGCTGGCCGGGTCGATGGTGCTCGGTCTCGGCGCCCGCGCCTGGCTGGCCGGCACGGGCCTCGGCTGGCTCGCCGTGATCGGCAGCGTGCTGCTCACCTGCCTCTTCTTCGCGATCCTCTACTGGCTGGTGCCGGTCACCAGGGTCCGGCTCAGCGCCGCGCTGGGCGCGGGGCTGGTGGCCGGCCTGGCGTGGGAGGCGGCCAAGTGGGGGTACGCCGCGGCGGTCCGCAACTTCTTCCACTACAGCGCCATCTACGGCTCGGTGGCGGTGCTCCCCACCTTCCTGCTCTGGCTCTTCGTCTCCTGGGTCATCGTGCTCTCCGGCGCCCGCATCGCCTACGTGGTGCAGTTCGCGCCGGCGCTCTGGCGCGGCGGTTCGCTGGCCGACCACCCGGCCACGCGCGAGACGCTGGCCGGCGAGGTGCTCCTCTCGGTGGCGCTGGCCCACCGGCGGCCAGGCGGCGAGGCGCCGGACGAGGGCACGCTGGCCCGTTCACTTCGCGTGATGCACGAGGAGGTGGCCGAGGTGGTCGAGGCGCTCCTGGTCGCCGGCCTGCTCAAGCCGCTCGAAGGTGGAGGCCTGGTCCCGGGGCGCCCCGAGGACCGGATCTCGCTCCTGGACGTCCGGCGCGCCATGACCGGGCCGGCCCCGGCGCGCGCCGGCGGGGCGCTCGAAGTGGTGGAGCGGACGCTGGCCGGCGTCGAGGACGACGGGGCGCGGCAGCTGCAGCGCACCACCTTGCGGCAGCTCTGCGACGCCGCCGAGGAGCGCGGCGAGACGGCCGGAGCGGACGGTTCGCCGCCGGCCTGAGCAGGCGAATTGGCCGTGTCAGTGTGAGCCTCCCCGAGGTGCCGGGCGACCCCGATGAGTTATGCCCGTGGAACCCTTGCTGATTTCAGATCCTTCGGCTAGGCTCCCTTCACCCTAAAGCGGTCTCCAGAGAGTGATCGCCAACGCGGAGCGCCGATGCTGAAGTCGGATCTCATCAACATCCTGGTCGTGAAGCGCGGTGTGACCCAGAAGCAGGCGGAGTCCACCATCGAGACCATCTTCGACTCGATGAAGGACGCCCTCTGTCGCGGCGAGAACATCGAAATCCGCGGACTTGGCGCCTTCCACGTGAAGCACTACGAGGGCTACCAGGGGCGCAACCCGAAGACCGGCGAGGTCATTCCGGTCAAGCCGAAGCGCGGGATCCTCTTCCGGACCGGCAAGGAGCTGCGCGATCGGGTCAACCAGACCGAGGAGCCAGGCTCAGGCTCCGGACCCGGCCCCGGCTCGCCGGCGCCCAGCGCCTAGTCGCTGCTCCGCGCTCCCGCTCCACGAAGCGCCCGAGAACCGGGCGCTTTCGTCGATTCGAGGGGCGCGGTCAGGCGGCCAGCTCGAGCCGCCCCACCGGCCGGATCGGCTGCTCGGGCGGTAGCTCGTCATAGGCCAGCACCTGCAGCCGCGGCCAGCGCGGCGCCACCAGCAGCCGGACCGCGCGCCGCACGTCGCCGCTCGCCAGCAGCACCGGGGTCCCGCCGGCGGCCTGCATGGCCCGCTCCAGCGCCTCGAGCAGCCGCGCCGCCTGTACCGGATCGAGCGCCGGCCACTCCCCGAGCAGCGACTCGCGGACGGTCTGCTCCGCGCCGGGGTCGAGCAGCACCGCGTGGAGCGCGTCGCCACCGCCGGCGCGATGGCCGATCTGGCGGCGAAGCGCCCGCCGCGCCGCGGCCGCCAGGAGCGCCGGGCCGCGGGCCCCTCCGCCGGCCTCCAGCAGCGCCTCGAGGATGGTTCGCAGCGGCCGGATCGAGACCCCCTCCTCGAGCAGCCGCCGCATGACCTCGGCCAGCAGGGCCGGCGCCACCTGGCGGGCCACCTCGCGCACCAGGGCCGGTGCCTGGGGCTCCAGGCGATCGAGCTGGGCCTGCGCCTCCTGCACGCCCAGCAGCAGGCCGGCGTTCCGCTCCAGCTCGGCGGCGCAGGCGGCGGCGACCCGCTCCAGGGGGCCGAGCACCGGCCCGAGCGCCGCGGCCCGCGTCGCGTCCCGCTCCGACACCACCGCCGCGCGCCGCCCGCTCGACGGCTCCAGCTCCGGCCGCAGCGCGATCCCGGCCAGGGCGAGGTCGTCGAGCGGGGCGAGCGAGAGCCGCTCGTCGAGCGAGACCCGGCCGCGCGCCGCCGGGACCTCGTCGACGAGCAGGGCCCAGTGACCGGGCCCGAGCGGCGCCTCGCGGACCAGGAGCGGCGGCGCGTCCACCCCCAGTTCGCGCCAGAGCCGCTCGCGCAGCGCCGGGACCAGCTCGCGAAGGAAGGCGTCGTCGCCGGCCCGGGCCAGCGCCAGCAGGTCGCCGGCCAGCTCCAGCACCACGGCGCCGGCTCCGTCGTCGCCACGCACGCCGTCGTCCGCGGCGGACGCGAGACCGTCCGCCGGGCGAAGGCACGCCGGCTCCGCCTCCCCGCGGCCGGCCCCCGCCACCCCGGCGCGCCGCAGCCCGCGCCACGCCAGCACCCCGGCGGCCGAGGCGACGAGGAAGAAGGGCGCCGCCGGCAGCCCCGGCGCCAGCGCGATGGCCCCGAGCAGCAGCGCCACCGCCGCCAGCGCCCTCGGCTCGCCGAAGAGCTGCCGCGCCACCTCGGTGCCGAGCCGCTCGCCGTCCTCGGCCGCGGCGACGCGCGTCACCGCCACACCGGCCGCCACCGCCACCAGCAGCGCCGGAAGCTGCGAGGTGAGCCCATCGCCCACCGCCAGCAGCACCGCCCGCTCGGCGGCGGCGGCGAGCGGGCGGCCTCGCAGCGAGAGGGCGACGAGCCCGCCCACGGCGTTGACCAGCACGATGGCCACGCCGGCGATGGCGTCTCCCTTGACGAACTTGAGCGCACCGTCCATGGCGCCGTAGAGCTGGCTCTCCCGCTCCAGCGCCCGGCGGCGCCGCGCCGCCCCGGCGGCGTCCACGAGGCCGGCCCGCAGGTCGGCGTCGATGGCCATCTGCTTGCCGGGGAGGGCGTCGAGCGTGAAGCGCGCCGCCACCTCGGCCACCCGCTCGGCCCCCTTGGCCACCACCAGCAGCTGGACCAGCGTGAGGATGGCGAAGACCACCGCCCCGGCCACCGGGCTCCCCTGGACCACCACCCGGCCGAAGGCCTCGATGACGCGCCCCGCTTCACCACGGGTCAGGACGAGGCGGGTCGAGGAGACCGAGAGCGCCAGCCGGAAGAGCGTGGTGAGGAGCAGCAGCGACGGGAAGGTGGCGAAGGCCAGCGCGTCGCGGGCCAGCAGCGTCACCACCAGCACGGTGGCGGCCAGCGCCAGCGAGAGGGCCAGGCCGGCGTCGAGCAGCGCGGGCGGCACCGGCGCCACCAGCAGCACCACCAGCGCCAGGACCGCCAGCGCGAAGCCGGCGTCGCCGGCGCCGCGGAGGCTGGAGAGGAGGGCGTGAAGCCTTGTCATGGGGTCTCCGGGCCTCGGGTGCCGTGCAGGTGAGCCAGCACCGCGGCGGCGGCGTCGTAGAGTTCCTCGGGGATCTCGTCGCCGACCTCGGCCAGCCGGTGGAGGGCCCGGGCCAGCGGCGGGTCGCGGACGATGGGGACACCGGCCCTGCGGGCCTGCGAGCGGAGCCGCGCCGCGGCCTCGCCGGTTCCCTTGGCCAGCACGCGCGGGGCCTGGCCCGAACCGCGCTGGTGGTGGAGCGCCACCGCCACGTGGGTCGGGTTGACGACCAGGCAGGTGGCCCTGGCCACCGGGGCCGCCTCGGCGAGGGCGCGATGGACGCGCCTCCGCTCCGCCTTGTGGCGCGGATCGCCCTCCTCCTCCCTCGCCTCGCGCCGGAGCTCGTCGCGCGACATGCGCAGCTGCCGGCGGTGGCGCCAGCGGACCAGCAGCAGGTCGGCGCCGCCGAGCAGGAGCAGCACGCCGGCGAGGCGCCACGCCAGCGGCCAGAGCATGGCGGCCAGCGTGCCGCCGGGCGACCCGGCCCGGGGGAGCTGGGCCAGCGTCGCGGCGGTGGCGCGCCAGCCGTGGAGCACGACGGCCACCACCAGCGCCGCCTTGAGCAGCCCGAGCCCGAGGGCGGCCAGCCGGGCCGGCGAGAGGAGCCGGGCCAGGCCGCGAAAGGGATCGAGCCGCTCGAGCTTCGGCGCCAGCTGCGCCAGCGTGACGAGGCCGCCGGTCTGGAGCGCGCCGGCGGCGACCGCGGCGGCCAGGGCGGCCAGCGCCGGGAGGGCCGAGAGGCGCAGCACCGTCACCGCCGCCGAGAGGAGCGCGCCGCCCTGTGCGCGGTCGGCCCTGAGCGCGGCCAGCAGGCCGCCTCGGACCTCGCTGGCCAGCGCGCCGAACCACCACGGTCCGCAGGCGGCCAGCGCCGCCAGGCCGGCGAGCAGCGAGACCGCGCCGGTCAGCTCGCGCGAGACCGCCACCTCGCCGCGGCGGCGCGCCTCCGCCAGCCGCCGGGGCGTCGGCCGCTCGGTCCGCGAGCCGCTCACGGCACGGACCCCGGCCGCGCCAGGCCGTGGAGCAACGTGGGGAGGTCCCCGGTCGAGGCCGCCAGCTCCACCAGCCTGCCCGCGCCGGCCGAGGCGGCCAGCGCCATGGCCAGCAGGCCGAGCGAGGCGCGCGCCGGCTGGGTCAGCGCCGGGAGGAGGAGACCCGGGGCGACTCGCAGCACGGCGGCGACCGCGAGCTCCGCGGCGAGGACGCCGGCCACCGCCGGGCCCGCGACCGCGATCGCGCTGGCGAGCGCAGCCGCCGACGCCCGCAGCGCCAGCTCGGCCGCCGGCATGGCGGCGAACGGCGCGCCGGCCGGGATGGTGGCGAAGGAGAGCAGGAGGCCGCGCAGCACCAGCCGCAGCCCCCCGCCGACGGCCGCCAGCACGATCAGCTGCTGAACCAGCAGGTCGCCGAGCGCCGTCTCGCGCTGGCGCAGCGGGGCGACGTGGAGCTCGGCCAGGGTGGCGCCCCGCGCCGTGTCGGCCAGCCGCCCGGCGGCGCGAGCCGCTTCGAGCGGGGCGGCCACCACCACCGCCAGCCCGGCGCCGAGCGCCAGCTCGCGCAGGCCCAGCACCGCCAGCGCCAGCCCCTCCGCCGGGATCGGCGGTGCGCCCCGGAGCAGCCAGGCCGCCGTCCCCAGCCCGAAGGCCAGCAGCAGCCGCAGCGGCGCCGGGACCAGCGGTCCGCCCAGGAACGGTGAGAGGACCGCCACCGGGACGAGCCGCAGCGCGTGGAGCAGTGGCGCGACCAGCACGGCGGCGTCGAGCGGAAGGGCGGTCACGGGACCCCTCCGGCCGCCAGCGCCAGCACCTCGGCGGCGAAGCGAGCCAGGCGGCCGCCGATCCAGGGCCCGGTCACGATGAGCGCGGCGATCACCGCGGCGATGCGTGGGACGGCGCCGATGGCGTGCTCCTGCAGCTGCGTGGCGGCCTGGAGCAGCCCGGTGAGCAGCCCGACCAGCAGCGCGGCGCCGAGCGGCGGCGCCGAGAGGAGGAGCGCCAGCAGCAGCGCCTCGCGCCCGAGGTGGAGGACGGTGGCGGTCATGGCACGTGCTCCGGCGCATAGGCCAGCGCCAGGCCGCGCGCCAGGAGCCGCCAGCCGTCGACCGCCACCAGCAGCAGGAGCTTGAGGGGCAGCGAGACCGAGGTGGGCGAGAGCTGGGTCAGGCCGAGCGCCAGCAGCACGTTGGCGACCACCAGGTCCACCACCAGGAAGGGCAGGAAGACGAGGAAGCCGATGGTGAAGGCGCGGCGAAGCTCCGAGACCATGAAGGCCGGCGCCAGCACGGCCAGGTCGTCACCGCCCACCTCGCCTTCGGGGGCGCGCGGCCGGAGCCGGTGGGCCAGGTCGAGGAAGGCCTCGCGATCGTCGGGCCGGGCGAAGCGCGAGAGGAAGTCCTTCAACGGCACCAGGGCGCGAGCCCCGGCGGCCAGCCCGCCGGCGTCACCGCCCGGAGGGACGCTGCGCGCCGCGGCCCAGGCGGCCTCGCCAACCGGCGCCATCACCGCCAGCGTGAGGGCCAGGGCCAGGCCGGTGACGGCGGTGGTGGGGGGCACCTGCGGCGCGCCCAGCGCCGACCGGAGCACCGATAGGACCACCGAGATCTTGAGGAAGGAGGTGAGCGTGACCAGCAGGACCGGGACCAGCGCGGTGGCGCCGAGCAGGAGAAGCCAGTCGGCGGGGCGGGTCGCCAGCGGGCCGGGGGCCGGGAGCGCCGGGATCACGGCTCCACCTCGGGCCCCGTCCAGCCGGTCTCGGCCAGCAACCGCACGCCGTCGCGCCCCACGCCGAGCAGCATGGGCCGGCCGTCCAGCTCCACCAGCACGGCCGAGGCGTCGCGGGCCAGCGCGGCCCGGGCCACCACGCGCAGCCGCGGCGGCGGCGCCGCGCCGGTCCGGCGGCGGACCAGCAGCGCGGCCGCCCCGAGTCCAAGCGTGCCCAGCCCGGCACGGGCGGCCACCGGGCCCGCCTCGCCGGGCAGGAGCGCCAGCGCCCCGCAGGCCAGCGCCCCCACGCCGGCGAGGGCCAGGGTCGCGCCACGAGGTCCGAACCCAGGGGGGTTCACGGCTGCACCTCGAGCGAGAGCACGCGCACGCCGACCGCGCCGTCGATCTCCACCAGCTCGCCGCGTCCGATTGGCCGCTCGCCCACTCGCAGCGTCACCAGCCCGCGCTTGTCGAGCTGGACCGGCAGCGTGGCGCCCGGGGTGAGGCGGGAGAGATCGCTCAGCGTCAGCGGCACGCGCGCCAGCTCCACGTCCACCAGGATCGGCACCTGCGCCAGGGGAGTCTCCATCGAAGTCGCCTCCAGGAAGAAGGAACCGTCGGACACCGTGCCGGTGGCGGTGAAGCCGCCGGGGAAGACGAGGCGATGACGCCCCTCCAGCGGTGGATCGGCCAGCACCACGTCACCGGGAGCCAGCGCCCGCAGCTCACCGGGGAGGAGCGGCGCCGTACCGCCGCGGAGCGACGCGAAGAGCGGGAAGGCCAGCAGCGGCTCGGCCAGCTCGGGCGGGCCGGCCAGCGCCGCCACCGCGGCGGGCGGAAGGAGCAGCCGGGCCCGGCCGCGAACTCCCCCCGCGCTCAGCTCGAGGTCGACGGCCAGCGGCGAGTGGGGCGGCGGCGCGCCGCGAACGAGGCGCGGGGCCAGCCGCTCGGCGATCGGCTCGAGCTCGGAGGCGCCGTCGATGGCCGCCAGCACCAGCAGCTCCAGCGCCGACTCCTCCAGCGGTGTCAGCGCCGCGGCCCCGACCACCGGCTCCCCGCCACCAGAGACCAGCGAGACCAGCCGGGCCACCAGCGCCGGCTCGACCTCCAGCAGCGCGGAGCCCGGGAGCGCGCCCAGCTCGATGGCCAGCTGGACCAGCGGCCGGGCCGGAGCGGCGGCGACCGGGCGGGCGGAACCGACCAGCACGACCTCGACGCCGAGCACCTCGGCCATGGCCCGCGCGGCGACGGCGGCCGCCTCGGCACCGGTGGCACGGGCGCCACGGTCGAGAGCGGCAAAGCCTCGCGAGAGGGGCGGGAGGTCGAAGGGGAGCGCCATGAAGCCGGAGGACTTCACGGGGCGTGCCGCCCCAAGCGACCGGGATCTCACGGACGCGGGCGCGACGAGCCGGTCGCGGCGCGGACCAGCGTCCGTTCCGCGACCGGTCGGCCCCGCCACTCGCGCTCGATCCGCCGGAGCAGCGGGTGGGAGGGGAGCGGGCCGGCGCGGGGCGCGGTCGCCGGTCCCTCGCACGGGAGCGATGACGCCAGCGCCGCCAGGCGGGCTCGCCGCGGCGCCGTGGCCAGCGCCTCGGCCAGCCGGACCGCCTCCTCACCACCGGGGTCGCCCAGCCGCCGGAGCAGCCGGGCCGACCGCGCCGGCGCCAGCGTCGCCGCCAGCGCCACCAGCCGTCGCAGCGCGCTCCTCACGTCGCCTTCCCGGCGCTCCGCCACTCGCGCCACGCCAGCGCCCCCACGGCGCAGGCCGCCAGCGCCGACAGCCCGGCCAGCCACGGGGCGAGACGCCACGGCCTCGCGGCCGCCGCCGCCGGCACGGTCGCCGACGCCTCGGCGATCACCACCGCCACCGCCTCGGGCGCCAGCCCCTCGGCCGCGCCGGCCACCAGCGACCGCAGGCCCGGCTCCAGCTCGCGGAGCGACGCGCAGGCGGCCGGACGGCACTTGACCAGCACCGCCGCCCGCGGAGCGGGCCGGATCCCCGGGCGGAGGGGATCCTCCGCGGGCAGGCCCAGGTGGACTCGCGCCTCGACCACGCCGTCGAGCGCCTCGACGCTCCGGGCCAGCTCGCCGGAGAGAGCCAGGAGCCAGCGGGCCCGCTCCTCGACCGGGGTCGGGACCAGGCCGCCTTGCGCGAAGACATCCCCCAGCCCCTGAGGGCGCGCGCGCGGCAGCTGGCGGGCCGCCAGCAGGCGGTGGGCCTTGCCCCCCTCGCCGCGCCCGACGGAGACCGTCCAGGCCGCCTCGGTCCCCTCCTGTCGGGTCTTGGTGGCCGCCACGCCCTCCTCGTCCAGCGCCACCAGGACCTCGTTGGCCTGCCTCTCGCCCAGGTCGTGGAGCAACGGCTCGTCGCCGCAGCCGGCCAGCAGGGCGACGAGGGCGAGAGGGACGGTGACGCGAGTCGCAAGCAAGGTGCTCACCGCTAGACCTGCGCGTTGACCGCCTGCTTCACCGACTGCACGCCGTGCTCCACCAGCTTCGAGGCCACGTCGAGCGTCTGCGTGAACCGGTAGGCGTCGGACTGGAGCGCCAGCAGCTCACCCGCGGTGAAGGTCCGGCCTCCCCGAGCCGCCTGCAGGACGCGGTCGAGCCGGGCCTGCGAGGCCTCCAGCGAGCGCAAGGCCTGGGCCAGCTGCGCGGCGGGTCGGGGCGGCTCGGGTGGCGCCGAATGGGCGGCGAGCCGGGCCTCGAAGCGGGCGCCCGCGGCGGCTGGGGTGGGGCAGGGCGCGGCCACGGCGGCCGGCGCCACGGGGATGATGGGCACGGGCGACTCCTAGTGGATGTTGCCGATGGCGGCGCGGGCGGTGTCGTGCTTCACGCGCATGACGTTGGAGAGGGTGGTGAACTCGCGGCTCTCCTGCTGCATCCGCTCCTGCAGCTGCAGGTACTGCAGGTTCATGGCCTGCGCCTCCTGCTGCATGGCGCGCGTGGCCTCCAGCAGGTCGCCCTGTGAACCGACGCCCCCGGTCGCGGTCGAGGTGGCGGCGCCGGCCGCGCTGGCGCCGGAGAGGCGGGCCCCGCCAACGCCGCCCACCATGCCGCCGTAGGGGGTGGCGCCGCCCTGGAGGCCGGCGCGCACCGCGCCGGCCAGGACGTTGCCGAAGGGGACGGCCGGGGCGGCCAGCTCGACGGCGCCGACTACGCCGGAGGCGAGCGCGCGGGTGGCCCCCTGCAGCGCCGCCTCGAAGCGGCCGGGGACGGTCTTGCGCTCGGTGGTGGGGGCGACGGTGATCGACTCGATTCGGCTCATGGTGGCTCCTCCGGGCCGGGGAGAGAGCAACCGGCGTGCCTCGGCAGGAGCCGCGGAATCACTCGGGAACGGCGCCCGGAGCGACGACGGGTATGGCCGCGGAAAGGCCCACCGGTCCGCGCCACGGACCAGCACGGCACGGGCGGGGCGGTGGTGGCGGACGCGCCAGCTCCTCCTGGACGCGGGGGTCGGCGGGTCGCCTCAGGGAATCGCCGGCGCCCCCTCGAAGCGCGGCTCGCTGGCCGCCTGGCGCAGGCCGGTCTTCCAGTCGATGGCCGCCGCCTGCGGATTGCCGAAGGGGCGGGCCAGGTACCGGAGCTGGTGGCCGCGGGCCCGCAGCGCGCCGGCGGTGGCGGCGTCGAGGCCGAACGGCTCCACCGTCACCACGTCCGGCTGCCACTGGTGGTGGATGCGCGGCGCGCCGAGCGCCTGGTCGAGCGGCATGCCGTCGCCGTAGAGGTGCATGATCACCTGCGCCACGGTGGAGGGGATGGTCGAGCCGCCCGGCGCCCCCACCGCCAGCACCGCCCGCCCCTCGGCGTCGAAGACCAGCGTCGGCGCCATCGAGGAGAGCGGACGCTTCCCGGGCTCCACGCCGTTGACGCCGGTGCCGACCAGCCCGAACTCGTTGGGGACGCCCGGCGCCGCGTCGAAGTCGTCCATCTGGTCGTTGAGCAGCAACCCGGTGCCTGGCACCACCACGCAGGCGCCGAACCAGCCGTTGACAGTGGTGGTGAGGGCCACGGCGTTGCCGTCGGCGTCCACCACCGAGACCTGGGAGGTCTGGTCGCCGCCCCCGCCCCCCGGCGCCGGCGGCGCCAGCTCCGACGAGGGCGTGGCCCGCTCCCCGACCTCGGCCCGCACCCGCTTCGCGAAGGCGGTGCTCACCAGATCGGCGGCGGCGTCGCCGGCGGATGGGAGGAAGGCCGGATCGGCGAAGCGGCCGGCCCGCTGGGCGTAGAGCCGCTTCTCCACCTCGACGAAGGCGTGGAGCTGCGCCACCGGCCGGTAGCCTTGACCCGGCGTGAAGTCACCCTCGAGCGCCTGCAGCAGGCCGAGCACGATGGCGCCTCCGGCCGACGGCGGCGGGTAGGTGACGACGCGGTGGCCCCGGAAGCTCCCCGCCAGCGGCGTGCGCTCCACGGTCCGGTAGGCGGCGAGATCCGCGGCGGTCAGCAACCCGCCCCGGGCCCGGACCGCCGCCGCCACCTTCCCGGCCAGCGGGCCACGGTAGAACGCCTCGGGGTCGCGCCCCAGCAGCCGGAGGGTGCGGGCCAGGTCCGGGCGGCGGAGCAGGTCGCCGGGGCGCCGCGCCACCCGGGCGCCCGCGGGCCCTGCCGCCAGGAACTCGGCGGCGGCGGCCGGGTCGGCGCGCAGGCACTCGAGCCGGTCCTCGGCGGCCAGCGCGTGGTACGGGCCGACCTGGAACCCCCGCTCGGCGAGCTTCGCGGCCGGCTCGGCCAGCCGGGCGAAGGGGAGCTTGCCGAAGCGGCGCGCCAGCTCGGCGTACCCCTTGACCGCGCCCGGCACCGCCACCGAGAGGCCGCCCTGCGTCGAGCGCTTCGGCTCGGGCTTGCCGCCGACCAGGAACATGTCGCGCGTCGCCGCCGCGGGGGCCACCTCTCGGAAGTCGAGCGCCACCAGCCGCCGCTCCCGGGCCAGCCAGACCAGCGCGAAGCCGCCGCCGCCGAGGCCGGAGCTCTCGCCCTGGACCACCGAGAGGGCGAGCGCGGCCGCCACCGCCGCGTCCACGGCGTTGCCACCCGCGGCGAGTGCCTCGGCCCCGGCGGTGCTGGCCAGCGGGTGGGCGGTGGCGATGGCGCCGCGCGGCGAGGCGACGGTTCCGGAGAGGAGGAGGGCGAGCAGGCAGACGGTCATGGACCGAAGCCTGCCGCGAGCTGGAGAGGAGCGCGAGTCATTTTGAGGTGTGCGCTCCGGGGGCGCGGCCCCATGATGGCCCGGTGAGCGTGCTCATCGCCTTCGTCTCCTACGGCCTCGCCGCCCTGGTCCTCTTCCTCACCTTCCCGGCGGCGCTGGTGCTGCGCCTGCTCACCTTCCCGTTCGACCGCCACCGGATGCTGGTGAGCGCGTCGCTGGTCTGGCTGGGGCGGTTCGTCATCCGCACCTCCCCGCTCTGGCACGTGACGGTCGAGGGGTCGCTGCCGGCGCCGCCGCGGACCTACGTGGTGGTCCCCAACCACCAGTCGCTGGTGGACGCGCTGGCGGTGGCCTGCCTGCCGGCCAACCTGAAGTGGATCGGAAAGCGCTCGGCCTTCCAGCTGCCGTGGCTCGGCTGGGCCTTCCGCCTGGCCGGCTACGTGCCGGTGCTGCGCGGCGAGAGGGCCGACGGCCGGCGGGCGCTGGCCACGCTGCGCCGCTACCTCGCTTCAGGGATCCCGGTCGGCCTCTTCGCCGAGGGGACGCGCAGCCGCGACGGGCAGCTCAAGGACTTCAAGGCCGGGCCGTTCAAGCTGGCCATCGAGGCCGGGGTGCCGGTCATCCCGGTGGCCATCTCCGGCGCCGGCACCGCCATGCCGGCCGACCAGGCCTGGATCCGGCCGTCGCGGATCACCGTCCGGATCCTCGAGCCCATCGAGACCCGCGGGATGTCGCTGGAGAACGTGGAGCCGCTGCGGGCCACGGTGCGGCAGCGGCTACTCGACGCGGTGGAGAGTGGGTGAAAGGTGGCTTCACCCGTCGTTCGCGGCTGCGCGGGCTAGGGACTCGTCTCCATCGTGACGCCGAACCACGGGTAGAACACTCCCTTGGAGGAGGCGGCGACCCCGGCATCGAACGCGAACTGGTCCCATCCGACTCGAACCGCCAGCGCCTGGAAGGACTGGTCGAAGCCGTAGTTGGTCCAGTTCTCGAAAATGAGGTCGAGTCCAGAGGTGGAGCGCCAGGTGAAGGCCAGCGCCGCGCCGACATCCTGCTGGAACGGAACGGCCATGCTCAGCGAGCGGAACTTCGGTCCCGCATGCAGTGAGAGGTCCCAACTGGCAGTGGACCAGGTCACGGTCACCGAGGCAGCACCAGTCGAAGCGCCGCTGGTGCTGCCCCAGGCACGGAGCCCGCCCTTGAGGTGCAGCGCCCCGCCGAAGTTCATCCCGATGTCCACCCCGGCCTCCCAATTCACGGGCATGTCTCGGGCATAGAGGACGGGGAGCGCGGTCCCTGCCGAGGCGGATAGCCACGGCAGGATCCCCAAAGTGCCCAGCAGGTGAGAGTCGCCGCTGAGCGCTAGGTGGAGGAGGCCGGCCCGGATCATCCTCCCCGACGGTGCTTCCAGGTGACGCTCCACCAGCTCGATGGGCCGGGGCCGTTCCACGACCGGGATCACCAGGGCGACCTCGGACCGCGGCAGCTCCCGGCTCTGGCCCGCGACCTCGAGCACGAGGCCATCGGCCTCGTCGCCAAGGACCCATCCGGTCAGCGCTGCTCCGTTCAGCAGGATGGCCCGGACGGCCTGCCCCGATCCCGCGCCCAGGGCCCCGAAGGGAGCCCGCCGATCCAGGCAGTCGGCCGGGACCACGCCATGGAGGCGGTCGCGGGCGACGTCGATCCAGTCGTCGCTCCCACGATCGACGGTGGCCACGTCCCTCGTCAGCGAGACGATCTTCCCCTCGACCTTGTTTCCAGACATCAGGAGCAGGGTGCCCCGCAGGCCGACGGTCGGCGGGACCACGCAGGTCCCGGGTCCCGTCGAGGAGCCGGGCACCGCGGTGAGCGCGAGGATGAGGAGGAGGGCCGCGGGCATCTTGGAGGCTCCTGGGGCAGAGCCCGTTTCGGTAGCGTCTCCTGAACCTAGAGTCAAGGGAGCTTTTCACCGGCAGCTTCGCCGGGCCGCTGGCGGGCCTGCACCCGACCCCGGACGGTCGATATTTCGGTTGACAGACCGTCCGGATCCTTGGGACCGTCAGGGACCTCCTTGCTTGCCGAAGGCCTGTCGCATGCCCCGCCGTTTCTCAGCACTCTTGCTCCTGGCGCTTTGCTCCTGCGCGGTCGACCTGACCGCGCAGGACGCCATCTGGTTCGAGCCCGCGGGCCACCTCTGGACCGAAGGCGTGCTGGTCTTCAGCGTGGGGAGCCGGGGCGTGAGCGAGGGAGATCTGCTAGTCGACGGAAGCTACCGAGGCCGCTGGAGGAGCGGTGCGGGCGTTCGCCTCAAGATGGACCCGGGCGAGCATCGGCTGGAGGCTCGCGGCTCAGGATTCAAGGGACCTGTGAGCACTTCGGTCGACGTCTCGGTGGCGCTCCTGTCGATAGTGTCCATCACGCCGCCGCTAGGAAAGGTCCCGGTCGGAACGCCACCCGAGTTCACCATCCAGTTCTCGGCACCGGTGTCGAGGGCACTGGTCGAGACCAGCCGCCTGGCACAACACAGCCCGGACACCACGCTGGCCGACCTGCCGCACGTCTGGATCGACGACCAGACTGTTCGCTTCCAGGTCGCCGGTGGCTTTGGCTTGGCGGCTGGCGTGAATCTGGACCTCAGGGCAGGTCCCCGCGGCGGGGAGCCCCGGGCGTTCGGGACCCTCGCCTGGGCGGAGCTCGCCGCGGACATCTCCTTCGTCGAGGTGGCCACCGCGGGCCCTCCATGTGCCGGGGTCCACCGATGGACGGTGACGCCCTCAGGCGACGTACCACCCAGCGGGACGGTGACTTGTGGCGGCGGCACCGTGGCGACAGTCAGCGGTCCCGCCCCGTGGACGATCGACGTGGACCTCGATGCCCTTCCAGAGGGGACCTGCGAGCTCGGCTTCGACGCGCCAGGAACTCGCATCAATGTCCTGCAGAACTTCCCCGGTCCTTTCCAGCCGGCGCTCACGGTCGACCGGACCAGGCCACGCCTGATCGCAGTCGACGTGTCACCCTTGACCACCAGGGCTGGTCAACTCGGGAACTTTCCGGCCATCTCGCTGAGATTCCCCGAGTACGTGAACGGGATTGCCTCGGTGTCATTCAACGGGGTGCCGGTCGCGATCTATGGCACTGGCGTGGAGTTTCGCGTCCCGACCATCACGTACGGGCGCATCGAGATCGGCCCAGGTACGCTCTCGGATCTTTGCCAGAATCCAGTCGAGCCGTTCAACGAGGTCCTGGAATACGGGAAGTGGTTCGCGCCCTACGGGGCAGGACCGCTCCTTGGCGGAGTGAAAGTTGCGGCCGGGGCCGCATGGCTCGAAGACAACCCACTCCAGGCAACGCCGTACGGCCGGGTGCCCGATGGCTACGTCGCCTGGATCCCGGCGCCCGGTGAGCCTGCAGAGGGCTCACTCCAGGTGAGCGTCGTCTCCGGTGGGAACACGTTCCGGAGCCAGCTCTCGAGCGGGGTGTCCGTCTCCGGGTTCGACCTGTCCGACGCGGTAATCGCCTGGCGTGAGCCGACCTCGGCGACGCTCATCAAGCTCGCCTTCTGGGACATGGTCGGACTCCAGTGGATTCGGCCGAGCGTGCCGTCGAGCAGGGTCGATGCCGCACCTCCCAGCGTCCGGTTCACCTGGTTTTCGCCCGTCTCCCCCGGTCCGGCGTTACACACCGGTGGCGACATCCAGCTGACCTGGACCGAACCCGATTCCGTCGGAGGTCAGGCTGGAATGCTGGCCCGGGGGACCACGTCCGGGATGGGGCCGGGACTGCCGAAGACACCGGCCGCGCCCGGGGCGACCCTCAGATCCTTCAGGTACGTCGATTGCGGCATGTCGTCGGCGAGCACGGCTTGGCTTCAGGATGACGGGACCGGTCCTCGCGTTCATGCCGTCGGGTACAATGCCAACACGGCCTTCGATGGACCCATCGACCTGGTCGGCCCATCGTCGGGCCTGTCGCTTACCTGCAGCAGGGCGCTCTGGTCGGAAGGCGGCCGGGTGTACGTATCGAACCTGGACTCCGTTGCCGGGGCCTGGGGTCTCCCGGTCGAGGTGCAGATCCCCGCGGGAAGCACGGCCGACTCGCCGACCTGGTTCTCACTTGGTGGGGTGGCCATGGTGGTGAGGACCCCGAGCGCCGATGAGATCCGGATCGTCTACATCGGTCCGGATGGAACACAGAGCCTGTGGTCGGATGTCGTCAATCAGGGCGTGGCGGGCCGGGTGCGATCACTGACCGTCAGCGGTTGGACGTTCAGTTGGGTCGATGACACCGGCCAGCTCTGGGCCAGGACCTTCAACTTCTAGACTTCCGACCGGATCGCCCCCCGTGACGTCTGACGGGCAGGCCTCGGCGCCGCTCAACCCGGCGGGCCGACCGTGGAAGGGGCCGGCGCCGTGGCCGGTGGCGCGGCCGGGGCGGGAGGCTTCCCCTCCTCGATCCGCTCCGCCGCCTCCGGGTCGACGCGCTGGAGCAGGTCGAACTCCATGTCGAAGTCGCGCAGCGTCACGCCGTCCGACCCGACCTCCTGCTGGTTCAGCTCGATCCTGGTGAGGACCACGCGCAGCCCGGCGGCATCCGGCTCGGCCTCGGCGCGCCAGCGCGAGCCGTACTGGTTCCAGGCCGTCTCGAGCAGCAGGCCGCCGCCCGGGGTCGAGCGGGTCTCCTTGGCGGCCGACGAGAACCGGGACAAGGGACCGGACTTCTGGCCGACCGCCTCCGCGTCCTTCCCGGCCAGCGCCAGCCCGCGGTCGGCGAGCAGCCGCTGCACCACCGGCCAGACCTGCTCCACCGGCTGGCGATAGCGGAAGGTCCCCAGCCCCGCCCGCACCAGCTTCCCGCGGGCGCGGTACTCGGAGAGCGAGGCGCAGCCCGGTCCGGCGAGGGCCAGGGCGGCGAGGGCGAAGGCAGGGAGCAATCGGGCGGCGCGGGTCATCAGGTGGTTCCCTCTCCAGGTCACCGGCACCGGCATCCTACCGCGCCACGAGACGCAGCCGTGCGGCGACATGTCGGCGGAAACCTCCTTGGAGTGCCCTTCGTTCCGGTCGACGCGACCGGCATCCCAATCGAGTCGGCGGCCTGCCCGTTCTTCGGTCAGGGCATGCACGCCGTCGCCGAGGCCCAGTTCTCGACGGTGGGCGGCATCTGCGTCCACGCGGAGACCAACGGCTTCTGCACCGAGCAGCCCAACGCCGTCAGCGTCCACGTGACGATCGACCGGTGGGACGCGGCCGGGAATACCGTGGCGCTACTCGCGGGGACCTACGACACCAGCACGAACGGGGTGGCCGACGCCAGCGGCGTGGTGACCCGCTTCTGGGCCTACGCTGCTCGCACCGGCCCGGCCTGCTCCTCGCTGAGCAACCCCAAGGAGTGGATCGTCGATAGGTACGTCCTCGACGAGGTCGGCCCTGCGCGGATTCGCGGCTCGGCCAGCGCCCATGCCACAAACGGCAGCACGCTGGCGGGGTCGTTCGACGTGCCGGTCTGCGGCGCCTCCGACGCCGCCTTCTGCGCCTCCCTGAAGGGCGGGTGCGCGGCGACCACCTGCGTCCCCTGACGCCGGCTACCCGACCGTCGCCCCAAACGCGCGCCCCACCGCGTAGGTGACGCCGGCGGCCAGCGCCGCCAGCCCCACCATCCGCCCCGCCGAGCGCCAGACGCTGGTGCCGGAGAGGAAGCCGATGAAGCCACCCACCCCGGCGAGCGCCACGAGGCTGAACGCGGTGGCCGCCACCATGGCCGGGTTGCCGGAGGTGAGCAGGAAGGGGATGAGCGGCACGGTGGCCCCGACCGCGAACATGACGAAGGAGGAGCCGGCGGCGCCGATCGGCGAGCCCAGGTCGTTGGGGTCGAGCCCGAGCTCCTCGCGCACCAGCGTGTCGGCCGCCTGCTCCGGGTTCTTCAGGATCTCGGCGGCGACGCGCGAGGCCTGCTCGGTGGAGAGCCCCTTCTGCTTGAAGATGAGCGCCAGCTCGGCCGCCTCCTCCTCGGGCGCCTCCTCGATCTCGCGCTTCTCCAGCTCCACCTGCCGGGTCAGCAGGTCGCGCTGGCTGGCCACCGAGGAGTACTCGCCGGCTGCCATGGAGAAGGCGCCGGCCAGCAATCCCGCGAAGCCGGTCACCACCACCGTGTGCGGCTCGGCCCCGGCGCCGGCCACGCCGAGGATGAGCGAGAGGTTGGAGACCAGGCCGTCGTTCATGCCGAAGATGGCGGCCCGGACCGAGCCGGCCCGCCCGCTGCTGCCGTGCCAGCGCTCGCGCACGGCGATGAGGGCGCGGGCGTCGCGCACCTGCCCGTCGCCCATGCCGGCCAGCACCACCCGGTGGGCCCGCTCCTCGTCGGCTATGGCCGAGGCGTCTCCCCCCTGGGCGTCGTACTTGTCGGCGTCGCCCGCCTCGGCGTCGAGGATCATCGGCACCACCGCCTCGCTGCCGAGCCGGCGCGCCAGCCAGACGAGGGCGCGGATGCGCGAGGAGGGGCGGTCGGGCGGGATGGCGACCGACTCCTTCTCCAGCTTCCGGGCCCAGACCTCGGCGTGGCGCCGCTCGGCGGCGGCCAGCTCGGTGAAGCTTCTCGCCTTGGCGGCGTCCTTCTCGTACCGGGCCAGCCCCTCGTAGAGGGCGGCGCCGTCGCGCTCGTCAACGAGGTTCTGCAGCCAGAGATCGGTGCGTGGGTTCATGGAGGGAATCTAGCTTGACGCTGGTCGGACCTGCGCGCAAATGTCCTGTATCCACGGTCGGGTCCGCCACGTCGGCCCACCCACAGGAGGCCATGGCCCGGGCCGCTCGGGCCACCCGTAGGATGCAGGCAACCAGGGCGGGCGCCGCGTCGGCGCGACGGAGTCGGCTGATGGCCGGAGTGGTCTTGAGCGGCGTGACCAAGCGGTTCGGGGAGGTGCGCGTCATCGAGGGGCTCGAGCTCGACGTCGGCGACGGCGAGTTCATGGTGCTGGTCGGCCCCTCCGGCTGCGGCAAGTCCACGGCGCTCCGGATGGTGGCCGGCCTCGAGGAGGTCTCCGGCGGCACCATCTCCATCGGCGGGCGGGTGGTCAACGACGTCCCACCCAAGGACCGCGACATCGCCATGGTGTTCCAGAGCTACGCGCTCTACCCGCACATGACGGTCAAGCAGAACCTCGAGTTCGGCCTCAAGATCCGCAAGACGCCGCGGGCCGAGCTGGACCGGCTGGTGGCCGAGGCGGCGCAGATCCTCGGCATCGAGCCGCTGCTGGCCCGCAAGCCCAAGGAGCTCTCCGGTGGCCAGCGGCAGCGGGTGGCGCTGGGGCGCGCCATCGTCCGCAAGCCGGCCGTCTTCCTCTTCGACGAGCCGCTCTCCAACCTCGACGCCAAGCTGCGCGTGCAGATGCGCGCCGAGATCAAGAAGCTGCAGGCCCGGCTCGGCACCACCACCATCTACGTCACCCACGACCAGGTGGAGGCCATGACCATGGGCCACCGGATCGCGGTGCTGCACGCCGGCGTGCTGCAGCAGGTCGGGGCGCCGCTGGAGCTCTACGAGCGCCCGGCCAACCTCTTCGTGGCCGCCTTCATCGGCTCGCCGCCCATGAACTTCGTCGAGGCCACCCTGGCCGACGGCGCCACCCGGGTCGCGGCGCGCGGCTTCTCGGTGCCGGTGCCCGAGCCGCTGCGGGGCGCGGTGGCCGGGCGCGACGGCGCCAAGGTGGTGATGGGGGTGCGCCCCGAGAACCTGGCGCCGCCGGGGCGGGAGCCGCGCGGCCCGTCGGCGCCGGTGCAGGTGACGGTGGAGATCGTCGAGCCGCTCGGCAACGAGGTGGTGGTCCACGCCCGCGCCGGCCAGGACACCCTCACCTTCAAGCAGGACCCGCACCTCCCCATCACCATCGGCGGCACGCTCGAGCTGCGGCTCGAGCTCGACGCCACCCACCTCTTCGACGCCACCACCGAGCGCCGCCTCGGCGCCTGACCCTCACGGAGACCTCCCACATGCGCAAGCTCACGCTCCTCGTCCTCACCGCCGCGCTGGCCCTGCCCGGGCTGGCCGCGGCGCAAGGCGCCCGGCTGGTGGTCTGGCACGCCTACCGCGGCGGCGAGAAGCTCGCCTTCGAGAAGGTGATCGCCAGCTACAACGCCCGCCCCACCACCAAGGTGAAGGTGGACCCGCTGGCCGTCCCCTTCGACGCCTTCGCCGACAAGGTCTCGGCCGCGGTGCCGCGCGGCAAGGGGCCCGACGTCTTCATCTACGCGCAGGACCGGATGGGCGGCTGGATCGAGGCCGGCCACACCGTCGAGCCGATCGACTTCTTCGTCGATGACGCGCTCAAGAAGAGGTACATCCCGACCACCATCGAGGCGCTCACCTACCGGGGCAGCCTCTGGGGCCTGCCGCTCGACTTCAAGGTCATCACGCTCATCTACAACAAGAAGCTGCTGGCCAATCCCCCCAGGACCACCGCCGAGCTGGTCAAGGTCGGCCAGGGGCTCACCAACAAGGCGGCCGGCAAGTTCGGCCTGGCCTGGGCCTACAACGACTTCTACTACGTGGCCTCGCTCCTCAACGGCAACGGCGGCGCCGTCTTCGGCCCCGGCACCAGGCCGACGCTCAACGCCCCGGCCAACGTGAAGGGGATGCAGCAGCTGCAGGCCTGGAACCGGGCCGGCTTCATGCCAGCCGAGCCGTCGGTGGCGCTCATCACCTCGCTCTTCAACGAGGGGAAGGCGGCCATGGTCTTCTCCGGCCCCTGGTTCCTCGGCGAGATCGCGCCGGGCCTCGACTACGGGCTGGCGCCGCTGCCGGCCATCAGCGAGGCGGGCGGCCAGCCCATGCGGCCGTGGATGACGGTGGAGGGGGTCTTCATCGCCGCGCCCTCGAAGCAGAAGGAGGCGGCCTTCGAGTTCGTGAAGTACCTGACCGGCGTCGAGTCGGCCAGGGTGCTGGCGCTGGAGGGACGGTTCACCCCGGCCGTGAAGGCGGTCTACGACGACCCGGCCGTGGCCCGGGACGCGCAGATCTCCGCCTTCAAGAAGCAGGTCGAGGTGGCGGTGCCCATGCCCAACGTGCCGGAGATGACCATGGTCTGGTCGCCGGCCACCACCGCCCTCAACAAGATCAACTCGGGCGCCTCCCCCAGGGACGCCCTCGACGTCGCCCAGCGGGCGGTCGAGAAGGACGTCGCCGGCCTGCGCAAGGGCAAGTGACGTGAGCGACGCCCCCGCCCTCCGCCGCCGCTTCACCGCCGGGCTGGCGCTGGCCGTGGCCGCCGGCCTGGGCGGGAGCTGGGCGGCCATGCGCGGCGAGTGGGTCAACCAGCGGGACGACCTGGCGCTGCGCCGGGGCGCGGTCACGGCCATGGCGCTCGACCAGCTGGTCGGGCGGGCCGGGGGAACGGGCGAGCCGCTGCGCGCGGCGCTGGCGGCGTGGCAGGCGGAGCAGCCGGCCGGGACCGAGGCGCGGGTGGTCCGGCTCTCCGGGGCGCGGCTCGAGGCCTCCACCGCTAAGGTGGACGTGGGCGACCAGGCCGCGCCACGGCGGCTGGCGCGTAGCTCGCCGGAGGACAAGGTGCTCTACGACCGCGGCCAGCGGCTCCGCGGCGCGGTCGAGGGGAACCGCGAGGGTGGCGCCGTCAAGCCCGAGGTCGAGGTGGAGCGGCTGGCGGGTGGCCGGATGCGGCTGGCCGGACCCCTGGAGGAGGACGGCGCCGTGGTCGGGCTGGTGCAGGTGGACCTGGCGCCGGCGCCGGCCAGGCGGCCGCCCGCGCCGTGGCCCATGCTGGCCGTGGCCGGGGGGCTGCTGGTGCTCTTCTGGTTCCTGGCGCCCCGGCTCGGCGGGCGCGCCTGGGCCCACGGGTTGCTGGCGGGCGCGCTCTTCCTCGGCGGGCTCCTGGCGCTCGGCGCCCACGACATCCGGCGGCTGGAGCGGGATCACCGCGAGGCGCAGCGCGAGCTCTCGGACCACGCCCGCGAGGTGAGGGCGGGCACGGCGAAGCTGCTGGCGGCCCGGGGGCTGGCGGCCGCGCCGGCGCTCGACGCGGGGCGCTGGGACGTGGACCGGATGCGGCGGCCGCGCGGGCTGCTCGACGAGCGGGGCGAGCTCGATCTGGCGCGGGCCGAGGCCGAGGTGAGGAAGGCGCGCGGCGACGCGGTCGGGGCGGTGGTGGCGGCGGCGCTGCTGGGGCTGCTCGGGCTGGCGCTGGTCGGCTCCGGGCTGCTCTGGCGGTTCGGCCGGGCGCTGGTGGTCCACCGGCAGGCCTACCGCTACATCGCGCCGGCCATGCTCGGCACCCTGGTGCTGGTCTTCTTCCCGTTCATCTACGGCATCGCGCTCAGCTTCACGTCGTCCAACATCTACAACACCTCGGCGCCGCTCCCGGAGCTCTGGGTCGGACTGCGCAACTACTGGACCATCCTCTCCGACTTCGGCATCGCCCGGCGCGGCGCCGACGGCGCGCTGATCTGGAACTACCTCAACTTCTACTGGACCTTCCTCTTCACGGTGATCTGGACCGTCACCAACGTCACCTTCGGCGTCACCTTCGGCCTGCTCCTGGCGCTGGTGCTCAACACCCGGGGGCTGGCCTTCCGCCCCGTCTACCGGGTGCTGCTGATCCTGCCCTGGGCCATGCCCAACTACATCACCGCGCTGATCTGGAAGGGGATGTTCCACCGCCAGTTCGGCGTGGTGAACCAGGTGCTGGCCATGGTGGGGATCGAGCCCATCTCCTGGTTCGACACCCCCTTCACCTCGTTCCTGACGGCCTTCGCCACCAACGCCTGGCTCAGCTTCCCGTTCATGATGGTGGTCTCGCTGGGGGCGCTCCAGTCGATCCCGGCCGACCTCTACGAGGCGGCCCGCGTGGACGGCGCCACCCGCTGGCAGCAGTTCACCGCCATCACCCTGCCGTCGCTCAAGCCGGCGCTGGTCCCCGCCGTGATCCTCTCGGTGGTCTGGACCTTCAACATGTTCAACATCATCTTCCTGGTGACCGGCGGCGAGCCCAACGGCGCCACCGAGATCCTGATCACGCAGGCCTACAAGTTCGCCTTCCAGAAGTACCAGTACGGCTACGCCGCGGCCTACGCGACCATCATCTTCGGCATCCTGCTGGTCTACGGGAACGTGCAGAACCGGGTCACCCGCGCCACCGAGGGCGTCTAGCCATGGCTGGCGCTCGCGAGGAGAAGGTGCCGCACGGGCTGCTCCACGCCTTCCTGGCGCTGGTGGTGCTCTACACCGTCTACCCGGTGCTCTGGGTCATCACCATCGCCTTCTCGGGCAAGCAGAGCCTGGCCATCGCCGACCTGCCGGCCGAGCCCGGCTTCCTGGATCGGCTGCGGGCGGTGACCCCGTGGCCGGCCCAGTGGTCGGTGGCCAACTTCGTCTCGGTCTTCGGCGATCAGCCCTTCGCCCGCTGGGTCCTGAACAGCCTGGTGGTCGCGGTGGCCACCACGCTGGTGGGGGTCTTCCTCTCCTGCACCGCGGCCTACGCCTTCTCCCGCTTCAAGTTCCCGGGGCGGCGGGCCGGCATGATGGCGTTCCTGGTGTCGCAGATGTTCCCGGGCGTGCTCACCCTCATCCCGCTCTACATCATCATCGTGCAGTGGCTGGGCCTGGGCTCGACGAGGCTCGGCCTGATCATCGTCTACGCCACCACCTCGATCCCCTTCTCGGTCTGGATGCTGAAGGGCTACTTCGACACCATCCCCAGGGAGCTGGAGGAGGCGGCCATCATCGAGGGGGCCGGGCCGGGGATGATCTTCTGGCGCATCGTGTTGCCGCTGGCGCTGCCGGCCATCGCCATCACCGCGCTCTTCTCCTTCATGACCGCCTGGAACGAGTTCATCCTGGCCGCCACCTTCATGGACCAGGAGGAGATGTACACGGCGCCGGTGGCCCTGCGCTTCTTCGTGGGCGGCTTCCAGCAGCAGTGGGGCTACTTCGCGGCCGGCTCGATCGTCGTCTCGATCCCGGTGGTGGTGCTCTTCCTCTACCTGCAGAAGTACCTGGTGAGCGGCCTCACCGCCGGCAGCGTCAAGGGTTGACCGGGGCCGGCCCGCCCATGGTGGGCCCCGGCATGGCCCGGAAGACGACGCGGGCTCCCGCCGAGATCGGCCCGCCGCCCGGCACCAGGCTGGCCACCGCCCCCTTCTCCAGCACCTGCACCACCACCAGGCGGGCCACCGGCTCGCCCTTCGGCCCGAGCACCTGGCCGAGCTGCATGGGCTTCAGCTCCTTCACTGGGCCGGCGATGGTGACCATGGCGTCGGAGACGTCCACCACGGTGAAGGGCGTCCTGGGGGTCGCGGTAGCGGGGGCTTCGGGCGCGGAGACGAGCACGGGCGCCGGGCCCGGCGGCCGGGCGTAGACGAAGGGGACCCTGGCCCACGCCCCGCTCGCCGTCTGGTAGGAGCCGAGCACCTCGCGCTGGTCCAGGCCGGGCGGCAGGAGCACGTCCACCACGCGCGGGAAGGCGTCGCCCGGGGGCGCGCCGCCGAAGGCGAAGGCCTCGCGGAGGGGGAGGACCGGCATGGTGAAGGCGTCGGCCTCGACGGCGCCGGTGAGCCGGTCGATCGCCCTGAGGTTCCGCTCCCAGGTGGCGCCGGAGACGTGGACCGAGTAGCCCCAGGCGGCCGAAGGCGGGCCGCCCAGCTGGTCGGCCGGCACCCGGGCGATGAGGGTCCGGCCCCGCAGCTGGAGCCGCTCGGGGAAGATCATCCAGCGGGCGGCGGCCGGGAGCGCCTCGGCGGTCACCGCCCTCGCCGGGCCGGGCTGCGGCGTGAGGATCACCGCCCGCTTCCAGGTCCGCCCCCGCTCGAAGGCGACGCGCCGCCCCGGGACGCAGGCGGTGTGGCCGGCGGGCGACGTCGGCTCGGTGTCGATGTAGACGTCGATGTTCTGCAGGTAGAGGTTGTTGGTGAGGTCCGCCGGCGTGCCGCTGGTCCGGTAGAGGTCCTGCGGGACGCGGATGTCGGCTCCCAGCGTCACCTCGAAGAGGACGTCGTCGCCGTCCACGCGCACGGCGAAGCGGCGCAGGTCGAAGTCGCCGTGCTTGAACTGGGTGTCGCCGGGCGGCACGTAGCCGCCGGGGCCGCTGGCGTCGTCGCGGGCGTCCTCGAAGGCGGCCACCAGGCGGGGCGCGGCGCGGCCGGAGTCCCCGGCGGGGCCGGGGATGGCGGCGGCGGCGCAGCCGAGCGCGGCGGCCAGCGGGAGGAGGGCGACATGACGCATGGTGAACTCCGGACAAGAGAAGGGCCGGCGGGAGGACGTCCCCGCCAGCCCAGGATACGGCAGAAGCGGACTACGGGACGGTGATGAAGGTGTTGTTGTTGCCGGCGATGGCGACGGTCTGCTCGGCGAAGGTCCCGCCGGACGGCTTGGTGTAGGCCTTCACCCCTCCGGTGGCGGCCACGCCCGCGGCCTTGTACTCGACGCCGTTCAGCACCCAGACCCACTCGGGCTTGTCGCCGGTCTTGAGCAGGCCGGAGTGGTAGAAGGTCTTGCCGGCGCCGACGTAGTTGGCGAGGTCCATGGTGTAGACGCCCCCCACATCGGTGGACTTCACGTCGACCTCGGCCCAGGTGGTGGCGGTCCCCTTCACCGCGACCGTGGTGAGGCTCCAGGTGCCGCCGCCGTCCGGCGCGGTGAGCGCGTTGGTGTCGAGCGTGAGCTTGAAGTCGACGGTGCCGAAGGCCGGGAGGATGGCGCCCGCGGCGGTGATGTCGGCGGTCTGGCCGGCAAAGACGACGAACTCGTCGTTGGCGCGCGGCCAGTTCCAGCCGTTGCCGTACTTGGTCTGGTAGACGTTGTCGATCAGGCCGTAGGCGATGGTGGTGTTGGTGCCGGCCGCGGAGGGCGGCTTCACGAAGACCGTGGCGCTGAGCTTGTGGTCCCCGGCGACCTGGCCGGCCGGCTCATGGCCGCCGACGTCCCACGGGCCGTCGTCGTAGAGGTTGGCGAACGGGCCGGTCCAGGTGTCGTCCTTGACGACGATCCGGTTGGTCTCGGCGAACGACATCGCGCCCTTCCACCCCAGCTCGTTGTTGGCGAACACCTTGTTGGCGGTGTCGTCGATGGTGAAGCCGACCGCGATGTAGCCGGCCGGGCGGGGGAAGGGCGTGCCGGCAGGGGTGGTGCTGCTGCTGCCGCAGGCCGTCAACGACAGCGAGGTCGCGGCGGCGACGAGGACGAAGAGACGCTTCATGGCGCTACTCCTTTGGTTGTCCGCGCCCGGGTTGCGCCGGGCACGGGTGCGGCGGGGACTGCTTCACTTACAGGCGACGTTGATGGTGGCGAGGTTGGGCGGTGTGTAGAAGTGGGTGCCGCAGGTGCACATGTTGCCGGGGCTGGGAATGCCCGGGTCCGTTGGGCTGACGCGCTCGACCATCTGCTCGCGCGCCTCCGGGATGCCGCAGCCGCGCAGGTCGGTGTCCCAGCCGAGCGTGCCGTTCCCCTTGGGGTTCAGGTTGGAGAGGTCCTTGTTGCTGGCCTCGTCCTGGTAGACGTCACGCCGGTAGACGAAGCCGTCACCCTTCCCGGTGATCGGATCGATCGGCCCCATGTCGTCGACCTGGATGATCCGGCTGTTGCCCGGCCACTCCTCCGAACCGGTCCACTGCTGCCCCTTGAACCCCCACGTGTACTTGTAGCCAATGCGGAGCTTCTCGACGCCGGTGGGGTCGCGCGGCACGTCGAAGTAGATGGTGTAGACGCCGTCGCCGGCGACCTCGTCGCCGTTGGTCCCGTCGTCGTACATCTGCAGCTGGTTGGGGACGCTGTTGCCCAGCATGGCGCCGATGGCCGGGTCCTGGATGTCGGAGTCCTTGTGGACCCAGCCCACGAAGAACATCTGCTTGCCCGGCTTGTCGGTGGTCCAGAGGAACCGGTTGAGCGGGCCGCAGGAGCCGCTGAGGCAGCCCTGGTTGAAGTCGACGGTGAAGACCAGCCGGATGCGCGAGTCGTCCGGGCAGCCCTCGGGCTTGTAGAGCCCGGCCACCTGGCCGAGCAGGGTGTCGAAGGCGGTGGTGGTGAGGTCGGTGACGCCGTCACCGGTGTAGTCGACGCCATTGCCGACGGCGTCCTGCTTGACCAGCCAGGCGACGGAGACCGGGCTGGCCGTGACGTTGAAGCCGGCGTCGAGCGCCGGCGCTAAGAAGAAGCCCGGGTCGGCGTCGCCGGAGAGCGGGTCGCCCTTGGCGATGATCCGCTCGACCATCCTGAGCAGGTCCTGGGTCGGCCCGGCCACGTCGAAGTCGGCCCGGATCTTCTTGCGGGTGCCGTCGCCGGTGGCCGGGTCGTCGTAGGCGCTGGCGTTGAGCAGCGCCAGCTTGTGGCCGGTGGCGCTCAGGTTGGCCTCGACGATCAGGGTCTCGGTCATGCCGCGGGCGTCGAGGTTGACGCCGGTCACGGACGACTCGGGACCGACGAACGGCACCAGCGCCCGGAGCAGCAGGTGGCCGGCGCGGGCCTGGGCCCGGACCATCGAGTAGTTGCTCGACGGGAGCTGGACCAGGTAGCTCTCACCGCTCACGGTGAGCGAGAAGGGCTCGAGCGCCTTGCCGTTCCCGTCCACCACCTGGAACTGGTACGGGGCCGCGCCCTGCCAGGCGGCGGTGCCGCTGATCTTCGAGGCCGGGCGGGGATAGGCCTGGTGGCCCAGGTTGAAGAGGCTCTCGAGCCCGCAGCCGGTGAGGGCGGCGAGCGTGACGATCCCGATGGGAAGGAGCTTGCGCATCACCATGCCACCTCGAAGGTCGCCTTGGACCGCCAGACGTTCCAGACCTGGTTGTAGTTGGCCGTCTGGTCGCGGAGCAGGTCCTTGTGGAAGTACTCGACCAGGTAGCTGAGGTTCGCGCCGCCGAAGAGGTAGGTGAGCCCGGCGCGGGCCGTGTGGCGGCGGGTGTTGTCGTCGTAGTAGCCGCCGGTCTGCGAGCCGACGCGCCTGGCCTCGGTCCAGTAGGTGAACTCGTAGCCGAGCGTGGTCTTGAGCTCGTTGGTCGGCTGCAGCGAGAGCGAGACGAAGCCGAGGTAGGACCGGCCCAGGTAGTTGTCGTCGGGGTTGGCCCTGTTCCGCTTGTCCTGGTCGTGGACGTACTTGAGCTTGCCGTTCACGGTGGCCCCCGCCACGAAGGGCAGCGCGTACTGGGCGTTGATCACGCCCAGGTAGGTGGCGCGGTTCTGGAACTCGGCGTAGACGCTGCGCGGGTCCTTGCCGCGGGCGTAGACGTTGGCGTAGTCGGACGCGGCGCTGAAGGCGGTCGTGTCGGTGAACCCGTTGGTGTAGAGGAAGTCCGGGTACTGGTTCTTGACGTCACGCCCCTGGGCGTTGGTGTTGTAGCCGATGATGGTCCCCTCGCCGGTGACCTTGAGCGAGCCGGAGACGAACTCGAGCAGCGCGGTGGCGCCGTTCCAGCCGATACAGGACTCGTACCAGGGCTCGTCCCAGTCCTGGAACTCGTTGGCGATGTTGAGGGTGGGCAGCTGGCCGCCGCGGGTGAAGCCGCCGGTGATGATGCCGTCGGTCAGCAGCACGTCGGCCTCGCGCCGCGCGCCCATCACGGCGTTGTACTCGGAGCCGATGTCGAAGTACTCGAACTTGGCCGAGAGCCCCATCTGCAGCGGGTCCATCAGCTCCACCAGCAGCTTGCCGGCGGCGCTGTTGGAGGCGACCGGGTTGCCGGCCGCGTCGGTCTTGAAGACCACCGGGGAGAAGCCCTGGCCGTTGCGGACCATGTTGGTGGCGTACTCCGGGTTGACGTTGTTGGAGGAGTAGGCCACCAGCCCGGTCACCGCCAGCCAGTCGAGCGAGGACGGGCTCCAGGCGCCGTCGAGCGTGGCGTTGATGCCGCGGAAGCGCGAGGCGAGCGCCACCGAGTGGTCGGCGCCGCGGGCCGCCGAGGGGGCTCCGGTGAGCATGGGGCTGTACTTGTCGGCCTCCCAGTCCTGCAGCAGGCTGCCGATCAGCTTGAAGCGCAGGTCGTCGGTCGGCCTGGTCTCGAGCTTGGCCGCGAAGGCCCAGTCGGTGCCGTAGAGGGCCGCCTTCGGGTCGTTGCCCGAGACGCCGGTCTGCCAGCCCGGACCGGCCCAGAGCTTGGGCAGCGCCATGGCGCCGGTGGCGTAGCTCAGCTTCCCTCCCGGCAGCGCCTCGCCCTCGACGAAGACGCCGGTGCCATTGTCGCGGTCGATGTAGCGCGCCTTGCCGATGGTCCACTCGTTCCACATCGAGTAGTCGGTGGACCCGATGGTGACCCACTTCACCGTGGGGATGGGGGGCGCCATCCGAACCCAGGCGCCGCGCAGCTTGATGTAGGAGGCGTGGTTCATGCCCAGGCTCTCGCCCGAGGTGTCGATGATGCCGGGCTTGAGATCGCCGTTCTCCCACCAGTCCTGCCACATGAAGCCCCAGCGGCTCTGCAGCCGGACGCCGGCCTGGACCCTGGGGCTGATCTTCCCCTTGATCTGCAGCTCGAACTCCGTGCAGGCGCCGTTGTGGCCGCCGATGTTGTCCACCCAGAACGGGTTGGACATCGAGAGGCAGCCCTGGGTGTTGTCGTTCTGGTACATGTACTTCGTGTAGATCTTGCCGCTCAGGTCGAAGTTGCCGAGGTCGGCGCGCGCCGCCGGCGCCGCGACCATGAGCAAGGCCGCGACCGTCGCCCTCGGGAGTGGTGACCTCGTCATGGGGACCTTCACCTGGCGCAGGGGTAGACCATCGGGACCACGGCCAGGTCCTCGGGCTTCACCACCGTGGTCGCGGCCTTGTTGTACTTGCCGAGGAGTTCGTACTGCTTCTTGACCGGATCGCCGCCCGGCGGGACCAGGATGTCGATGACCTGCGGGTCGTTGTCGTAGTCGGTGCCGCCACCGAAGCGGTGCTGCCCCTCGAACTCGTTCACCTTGCGGGTGAGCAGGTCGGTCTTGTCGGGGAAGCCCTCGTTCGACTGCATGAGCACCTGGTAGCCCCAGCCGGCCTGCGGCGGGCCGCCCAGGGCCTTGGTGTCCACCACCGCGGTGAGCGTGCGCCCCTGGGCGCGCGTCAGCTTAGGGACGATGATCCGGTCCTTCCACTGCGGGCACTTGGAGTCGATCTCGGAGTTGACCCGGGTCGGCCCCTGCGGCGAGATGATGACCACCTTGTCCCAGGCCTCGTCCTCGGCGAAGCGGACGTTGGTGCCGGGCAGGCCGTCGCGGACGCCGCTCCCCTTCACGTGGTCGGTGTCGATGTGGATGAAGGCCATCTGGACCGAGAAGCCGTTGCCGCCCCAGGCGGCGCTGTCCCACGGGTCCTCGATGCGCGACTTGACGGTCACCTTGAACTCGACCGTGTCGCCCTTCGGCACCACCTCGAACTCGGTGATGTCGAAGGAGCCTGGCTTGTAGACGGCGTCGGTCGGGTAGATGTAGGTGCCGGGCCCCTTGTCGTCGCCGGCCGGGTCGGGGAACTTGAAGCCATGCTTGGCGTTGCAGGTCACCGCTGGATCGGCGGCAAGGGCGGCCAGTGGCGTCAGGGAGGCGACCAGCGCGGCGGCGAGGGACCAGCGGGCGAGGGACCTGGACATGAGGTGTTCTCCGGGTGGAGGCGGAATCAGTCCAACGAGACGAAGGCGAAGCCGCGAGGCTGCAGGTTGGCGAACGAAAGCGTAGCCGAGTTGACGGCGGGCGGCGTGCCGAGCCCCTCTCCCAGAAGGATGCTGGGCGGGCTTGCAGCAGGGGCGGGCAGGGGGAGGGTCACGCTGAACGCTCCGGATGGGGATGTGGCGAAGTTGGCCACGAAGAGGATTCGCTTGCCGGCCGCGCTCCGCAGCAGCGCGATCGGCGACGAAGCGGTCGCGGTCGCTTGCACGGCGGTGAGTCGCGCGAAACCGACCTCGTGGAGCGCCGGCCATGCGTGACGCAGCGCGACAAGCGACCGGTAGAGGTTCCAGAGCGAGGTTGGATCGGCCCGCTGGGCCGCCAGGTCGGTGCCAGCCGCCTCGGACGTGCTGGCGCTGTACCAGGGGACGCCGCTGGTGAAGCCGGCGTTCTGCAGCGCCGCGTTCCAGCGGTACGGGGTCCGCTTGTCCTTGTCGTCGGCGGTGGGGCCGCCCTGCATGCCGAGCTCCTCGCCGTAGTAGATGAACGGCGTGCCGGCCATGGCGAAGAGGGCGGCGGCGGCGGTCCGCGCGGCGGCCGGATCGGCGCGGAGCTGGCGCATCACCCGGACCTGGTCGTGGTTGGTGAGGAACGGGGCCTGGAAGCCGCGGTCGATCCCGCCCAGCGCCGCCTCG
This sequence comes from Myxococcales bacterium, assembly GCA_021806645.1. GTDB lineage: Bacteria > Myxococcota > Myxococcia > Myxococcales > Anaeromyxobacteraceae > JADKCZ01. The sequence goes on from JAJZQX010000006.1 coordinate 172,398, forward strand.
GCGTCGTCGATGGCGTTCATCAGGTCACCGTTGTTGCCGCTCGCCGCCGCGCCCACCAGCCTGGCGGCGAGGTCGAAGGTGAAGGCCAGCTGCACCTCGTCGCCGGCGCCGTAGTAAGTGGCCACGGTCGGGGCGGACTGCCAGGCCTCGGCCACCAGCAGCGTCCGCGGGTACTCGGCCTGCAGCGCGGCGCGGATCCGCTTGAGGAAGGCGTGGGTCGCGGGCTGGTTGCGCTGCCCGGCGCCCGGTCCGGTCTCGACGTAGTAGGGGACGGCGTCGAGCCGGAAGCCGTCGACGCCGCGCTTCAGCCAGAACTTCATGGCCGCCACCAGCTCGGCCTCGACGGCCGGGTTGGTGAGGTCGAGATCGGGCATAGCCGGAGAGAAGGCCGCGTAGTACCAGGCGCCGTTGTTCCAGAACCAGGCGGCGCCGCCGCCGCCGGTCGGGCTGCTCCAGCCCGGGCTGGCCAACGTGTCGCTCCAGACGTACCAGCCGCGGTGGGCGGCGGCCGGATCCGACGCCGAGTCGATGAACCACGGGTGCTGGCTGGAGCTATGGTTGAGCACCATGTCGAGCACGATCTTCAGGTCGCAGGCGTGGGCGGAGGAGACCAGCGAGTCGAAGTCGGGCAGCGTGCCGTACTTCGGGTTGATGGCGGCGTAGTCGGTCACGTCGTAGCCGTGGTAGCTCGGCGACGGGAAGATCGGCATCAGCCAGAGGGCGTCGACGCCCAGCGAGTTGGTGGCGGCGACGCCGGCGCACCGGCCCAAGTCGGGGAGCCTGGCCGTGAGCCCCTTCAGGTCGCCGACGCCGTCGCCGTCCGAGTCGGCGTAGCTGCGCACGAAGACCTCGTAGACGACCTTGTCTCGCCACCACCCGGAGGTGTTGGACGGGAGCGTCGGACCGGCGGGCGCGCCGGCGCAGCCGCATGCGAACGCGAGGGCTGCGGACAGGACCATGCCTGCCACGCTCGCGGAGGGCCGCCAGATCATCGACGGTCGCCCCCGATGGTGCCTTTCGACCCATGCGCCTGACCAAGACCCTCGATCTCTCGGGTCTCGCCGAAGCACCTGGTCACACCGTTCAGGACGACAGCTGCCATGCGCCTCCCGTCATCACGGCCAGAGCTCCGCTCGGGCCGGTTGCAGCTTTCCGGTGTAGATAATTCGGAGTATGGTCGAATTTATCGACTCCGGCCAGATCAAATGTTGGCCTCCGTCGGGTTCCGGTACGCGTTCCAGGATGTCATTGCCCCAAGAGAAGCGTGGTGGACCCAGCGGTTCAGGTGATACTTTGCGGTGCAGTCTCGGATGCTTACCTCCCGTGCTGCGCGGGACGACGAGCCCTCCGAGGCCCACCGGCTCGTGCCGGTAGGGAGGTTCGATAGCGATGGCCGGCTCACAGCGCATGCTGAAGAGGCTCAACCGGATGGCCATCGTGCGGCACGTCAAGGCCCGGTCAGGACTGGTCCGCGGCGAGCTGGCCGGCCTCGTCGGCCTCGCCGATTCGACGGTGTCGGTGCTCGTCAACGAGCTGATCGCCGAGGGGTGGCTCCGTCAGGCCGGCTCGCGCGGCAACGGCGCGCCGGGCCGCCGCCCCCGCCACCTCGAACTCGATCCAACCCGGCTCGCGCTGCTCGGTGCCGAGGTGGGCGACGACTACCTCAACGTGGTCGCCTGCGGGCTGCAGGGAGAGCTCCTCTTCTCCCGGATGCTCGACTACCGGCACACCGACCTCGGCGCCTCGGTCCGCGAAGTAGCCGGCCTCATCGTCGAGGCGCGCGCCGCGGTGGCGGCCGGCAAGCGTCGGGCGCTCGGCGTCGGCGTCGGACTGCCCGGCATGGTTGGCACCGATGGACTGTTGCGGCTCGCCCCCAACATCGGCTGGCGCGACGTCCCGTTTGGCCAGCGGCTGGTGGCCGCGCTCCGCGATCGGCGCTGCATCGACCTGCCAGTCACGGTGCTCAACGACGCCAACGCCGCGGCGCTGAGCGAGCACGTCTTCGGCGCCGGCCCCGCCGTCGGCTCGCTGGTCTTTCTCAGCCTGGGTTACGGCGTCGGCGCCGGCATCGTGCTCGACGACCGGCTCCACCTCGGGCACGACGGCCTGGCCGGCGAGGTGGGTCACACCATCCTGAAACCGGGAGGGGAGCGATGCGCCTGCGGCCGGCGGGGCTGCGCCGAGACGCTCCTCTCCCAGAAGGTCATCAGTCGGCTGGCGACTGGCCGCGAGGAGCCGGTGCTTCACGTGGCGGAGCTGGTGGAGCGGCTCGAGCAGGGCGACGCCACGCTGCGTCAGGTGGTGCGCGAGGCCGGCGAGCACCTCGGCCTCGTGCTGCAGAACCTGGTGGTGACGGTAAACCCCGAGGTGCTGATCCTGGGCGGGCCGCTCAGCCGGCTGCAAGGGCTGGTGGACGCCGCCGTCGAGAGCCTGGCCCGGCTCTCCGGCGAGCTTCCCTACCACCACGCCGAGGTCCGGGTCTGCCGCTTCGGCCTCGACGCCGCCGCGGTCGGGGCCGCTGGCAGCGTGCTGCACCAGGCCCTGCACCCGCTGGCGCAATCCCAGGCGGGCGGCGACACGGGAGGACCGTTGGACCGGCGTGAAGAGGGCGAGTCCGCCGAGACGAAGGCCGCGCTCGAAGTGGCGAACGCGATGCAGGAAGCCGGGTCATCGCAGCACCGGGGAGCGGGTCACGGACGAACCATCCGTTGAGCCGCCCGGACCGGGAACCGTTGCAGCCATCCAGGAAAGGCAAGAGGCGATCCACCATGTCCAATGTCATTTCTTCGCTTACCTCGGCGACGCGCCGCGTCGCCGCGACCTTGTCGCTGGCGCTCCTCGCCGCCTGTGGCTCCTCGAGCCCGACCCCACCTCCAGCCCTGACCCTCGGCAACGGGAGCGACCCGGCCAGCAGCTCGGTTCCGGGCGGCCAGGCCGGGCCGATCGACGGCTTCTCGCTCTCCGCCGGCGCTGCCGCCACGGTCACCACGGTGACGGTGACGCTCACGGCCGGAAGCGCCGCGCTCTCGGACCTCTTCATCAACGGCGCGGCCGACTGCGCCGGCACCAGCTACGGCGCGCTCGTCGGTCCGGCCGGCGGCGCCAACGTCATCACCGTGACCGGCCTCACCGCCGGCGCCACCGCGTCCAACCTCTACGTCTGCGGCACCGGCGCCTCGGTGCTCGCCAACACGGCCGTGACCGGCACCGTCACCAGCGCGGCCGCCGCCGGCTTCGTACTGGCCGGCTCCGACCCGGCCGGCGCCACGCTCACCATCACGCCGGTCCCCTCCGGCTTCACGCTCCACTTCCATCGCGCGCTGTCCGACTACGCGGGCTGGACGGTGGAGACCACGGCGGGCGCCGTCGAGCCCTCGGTGACGTCGTCCGGCACCGACGGCTTCGGCGCCATCTACACCTTCAACGTGGTGGCCGGGGAGCCCAGCCTCGCCTTCACGCTCAAGAACGCCGGCGTGGCCGACGGCTCGGGGCCGCTCACCGTGGTGGTCTCGGGCACCATCCGCGAGGCCTGGGTCTTCTCGGGCTTCGCCGAGGCCATCACCCGCAGGCTGCCGGCCCTCCCCACCACCACGCAGTTCGCGGTCTACTACGGTGGCCGCGCCGACGGCCTTTACGCCGGCTGGGGCCTGCACACCTGGGGCGATCAGGTGCAGGGGACCGACTGGGGCTCCCCGCTACCGCCCACGGGGATCGACCCCGAATTCGGGGCCGGCTTCCTCATCGACCTGAAGCCGAACTCCGCCCCAGGCAACTGCATCCCCGGGCAGGTCTGCATCATCGCCCACAAGGGCGACCTGAAGGACCCGGGCGCGGACATGGGCTGGGATCCGAAGGTGCTCGGCAACATCGTCTTCCTCACCAGCGGGTCCGCCACCATCTCGCCGAAGCCGCGCAGGCCGGGCGCGGTCTCGATCGACGGCGCCGGGGCGCACCTCCTCAGCCGCGCCGTCCTGGCCTGGAACGTGGCCGGCGCCGCCACGGTCGAGCTGCGCGCCTCGCCGACCGCCGCGATCGCCGCCACCGACACCGACGTGGTGGGCGGCACGGTGATGCCGCTCACGCCGAACGCCGCCGGCCTCGACCCCGCCTTCCTCACCAAGAACCCGCAGTTCAACGGCTACACCCGCTACGACCTCGCCGTGTCCGATCAGGCCGGCGTCCCGGCCGCGCTGCAGGGGCAGCTGGTGGCGGTGGCGCGCAAGGCCGACGGCTCGGTCCTGGCGGCGACCCTGGTGCAGCGGGCGCTGGCCATCGACGACGTCTACGCCTACGCCGGGCCGCTCGGCGTCACCTTCGCCACCGTGGCCGGCACGCCCACCTTCAACCTCTGGGCGCCCACCGCGCAGTCGGTGAAGCTGCACGTCCACGACGCCGACGTGGCGCGCACCGAGGTGGCCGGCAGCCCGTTCACCATGACCCGCGGGGCGGCCGGGACGGCCACCGCCGGGGTCTGGACCTGGGGCGGTGACGCCGGCTGGTACGGCAAGCTCTACCGGTACGAGCTGGTCGTCTACCACCCGGCCACCGACCACGTCGAGACGCTCTTCTCCACCGACCCCTACGCCGTCGGCCTCGCCACCAACGGCGCCTACGCGCAGATCGTCGACCTCGCAGACCCGGCGCTCAAGCCGGCCGGCTGGGACGCGCTGGCGAAGCCGGCGCTCGCCGCGCCCGAGGACATCGTGATCTACGAGAGCCACGTCCGCGACTTCAGCGCGCTAGACCCGACCACGCCCGCCGACCGGCGCGGCAAGTACCTCGGCTTCGTCACCCCGGCCGCCGGCACGCCGTCGGACGGGCTGGCGCACCTGGCGGCGCTGGCCAGCGCCGGCCTGACCCACGTCCACCTGCTCCCGGCCTTCGACTTCGCCACCGTCGACGAGGACCCGGCCAACCGGGTCGACCTGGGGAACCAGTTCGCCGACCTCTGCGCCAAGAACTCGGCCGTCCCGGTGGCCACCTGCGTCCAGTTCGCGGGCAAGACCATCCTCGAGGCCATCGAGAGCTACCCGGGCGACTCGGACCAGCAGCAGCAGATCGCCGCCTGGATGCAGCGCTACGACTCCTTCAACTGGGGATATGACCCGCTCCACTACGGCGCGCCGGAGGGTAGCTACGCCTCGACCGCCGAGGGGACGGCCAAGATCCTGGAGTTCCGCCAGATGGTGCAGGGGCTGGCCTCGATCGGCCTGCGGGTGGTGATGGACGTGGTCTACAACCACACCAACGCCGCCGGCATCACGGACAAGGCCGTGCTCGACAAGCTGGTGCCGGGCTACTACCACCGGCTCACCATCGACGGCGGGATGGTCGAATCGTCGAGCTGCTGCGCCAACACCGCCACCGAGCACGTGATGATGGGGCGGCTGATGACCGACACCATGGTCCGCTGGGCCCGCGACTACAAGGTGGACGGCTTCCGCTGGGACCTGATGGGCCTGCACAAGAAGGACGACATCCTCCGCACCCAGGCGGCGCTGGCGGCGCTGACGCCGGCGACGGACGGCGTCGACGGCTCCAGGATCTACCTCTACGGCGAGGGGTGGGACATGGGCGAGCTGGGTGGCTACAAGCAGGGCGTCGCCGCCACCCAGATCAACATGTCCGGGACCGGCATCGGGACCTTCAACGACCGGATCCGTGACGCCACCCGCGGCGGCAGCGCCTTCGACTCGAGCTGGGACCTCCGGAAGAACCAGGGGTTCGCCACCGGCCTGATCTACGCGCCCAACGAGCGGGCGGTGACGCCCACCGCCGCGCAGAACAGCTACGCCGACTGGATCAAGATCGGCATGGCCGGGAACATGCGCGACTTCCGGCTCATCGACGTCAACGGGGTGGCCGTGGCCGGGATGAACGTCGGCTACAACGGCGCGCGGGCCGGCTACACGCAGGACCCGCAGGAGGCGATCAACTACGTCTCGGCCCATGACAACCAGGTGCTCTTCGACATCGTGCAGGCCAAGCTGCCGACCGGCACGCCCATGGCCGACCGCGTCCGCGCCGTGAACGTGGCGCTCGACGTGGCGGTGCTCGGGCAGGGGATCCCGTTCATCCACATGGGCGACGACCTGCTCCGCTCCAAGTCGATGGAGCGCGACAGCTACGACTCGGGCGACTGGTTCAACCGGGTGTCGTGGACCGGGACCGGCATGGCCGGCTGGACCGGCCCGCCCAACGGCTGGAAGAGCGGCCTCCCCAACGCCTCAAAGGACGCCGGCAACTGGCCGCTGGTGACGCAGCTCTTCGGCGACGCCACCATCGCCCCCACCACGGCTGACGTCACCGCGGCCTCCACGCACCTCCAGGAGATGCTGGCCGTCCGCAAGAGTTCGCGCCTCTTCCGGCTCACCACCGGAGCCGAGGTCATGAAGCGGGTCGACTTCCTCAACTACGGCCCGTCCCAGTTGCCCGGCGTCATCGTCATGACCGTCACCGACGGCTCCTGCGCCGGCACGGACCTCGACCCGGCCTGGGACGCGGTGGTGGTGGTGGTCAACGCCGACGTGGCGGCCCACGACATGGTGGTGCCGACGGCGAGCGGCTTCCAGCTCCACCCGACGCTGGCCGGCTCGGCCGACCCGGTGGTCAAGACCTCCACGGTCACCACCGTCGGAGCGGACCAGTCGTTCCACGTGCCGGCGCGGACCAGCGCCGTCTTCGTGCAGCCGCAGGGGGCGAGCCAGGGCGCCGGGCTGCCCTGCAACGCGCGGTAGCGGCGCCGCCCGGCCGGGAGCGTCGCGCCCGGGCCCCTCCGGCCCGGAGTGCTCGTCGCGCCTGCGGCGCGCCCTCTCGCCTGAAGCGTGGCCGAGCCGGCGAGCGCTGAGGGGGCTGCGAGGCTCGCATTCGGGCCGGTGGGGCCCAGGCGCTCGGCAGGCCGGATCTCGGGGCCGCGGTCCGCTCTACGGGATCGCGACCGGCCCGAGCGAGTCCATGATCTTCGGGTACGGGGCGCCGCCGGTGACGCCGCTCTCGTAGGTCCACTGGCCGCCCAGGTCGTCGATGGGCCGGTAGATGTTCTGGATGCCGTCGATGTCCCAGGTGGTGACGTAGAGGCGGACCCCCGACCAGCCGGCGAGGCCGAGGTCGCGCTTGTTGTAGGTGAAGATCACCGACCTGTTGAGCGGGTCGACGGCCAGCCTGGGCGAGATGGCCGGCGTTCCCTGGCTGGTGGCGCTGGAGCCGGTGGAGGTGAAGACGTTGTGGCCCCAGCCGTAGGTCTTCTGGTCGAAGCGCCAGGTGAAGCCGGCCGGCGTCGAGGCGTCGAGCAGCGGCAGCACCGTGGCGCCGGTCACCCCGGGCACCTCGAAGAAGAGGTTGAAGGCCACGTGGTCGAAGCCGTTGGCCGGGTTCCAGACGCTCGACCAGTCGGCCATGGTGACGGTGAGCCGCAGGTGGGTGGCGTCGGCCTCCACCTTCAGCTGCGTCAGGTCCTGCTGGTGGCCGAAGGTCGAGTCGGTCGGGTAGAGGTAGGTGCCGGCCGGCCCCTTGTCGTCGTCCACCGGATCGCCGAAGAGGGTGGTGACCGGGGTGAAGGCGACGTTGGAGGTGAAGGTCCAGATGGGCGTGGCCACGCTGGAGGGGACCGAGTAGAAGGCCAGCGTGTGCTTGGCGATCCCGAGGTCGAAGTCGGTGATGGGCAGGTTCACGCTGAAGGCGCCGGTCGCGTCGGGATTGACCGGGTAGCGCAGGTCGGCCTGGCCGTCGATGATCATGGCGACCTTGGTGGTGGGCGGGTTCACCGACCCGGTCACGGTGACGTCGGTGGTGAAGGTCTGCCCGTCGATGGGCGTGGTGACGGTGATGGTGGCCGCCGGCGGCGGCGGCGGCACCGTCCTGGCGGTCGCGCGCACCACCTGGATGGAGCGGCCAGGGAGCACCGTCATCACCTTGCCGGCCAGGCCGACCGGCGGCACATGCGTGGTCCCCTCGGCGTAGAGCGACTCGAGCACGGTGCCGTCCGGCAGGCCGGTGGCCATGTCGCTCACCAGCGCGCTCCCCTCGCCGGTGTTGAGGAAGACCAGCACCCGGTCGGTGGGGAGCGTGCGCTGGAAGACGAAGGCGCCGGCGCCGCCCGGGTTGTCGAAGAGCACCTGTGTGTCACCAGTCGTGAGGACCGGGCTGTCCTTGCGAAGCTTCGCCAGCACCTTGATCCGCTGGTAGCCCGCCGCCGTGGTGTCGAAGTGGTCGGCGCCGCCCGACAGGTAGCCCCCCTTGAACATGGCGGCGCGGGTCTCGGTGAAGCCCTGCTCGGTCCCCTGGTAGACGACCGGGATGCCCGGCATGGTGAAGATGAAGGCCAGCGCCTGGGCCAGCCCCTTGTCGGTGCCGGTCGCCAGGAAGCGCGCCACGTCGTGGTTGTCCACGAAGGTCGGGATCAGCGTCGGGTCGGGATAGAGCGTCTTGTCGAGGAACCGGCCGACCCGGTAGGTGAGCGTGGCGGTGGGGGCCGCGGCGCTGCCGAAGACGTTGGTGATCTCCTGGTAGAGCGGGAACTGGAGCACCGACGGGAGCTCGGGCAGGGCGCTGGTGCCGAGGTAGCTGGCCACGTCCCTGTCGGCGGTGTCGTCGAACGGAGTCGAGGGGTCGAAGACCTCGCCGAAGGCCAGGAAGCTGGCCCGGCCGGTCGCGGCCGCCGTGGCCAGGACGCCGTCGGTGGCGTGGAAGAAGTCGTTCCAGAAGGGATGCTCGACGTACTTCACGGTGTCGACGCGGAAGGCGTCCACGCCCACCTCCTTGATCCAGTAGCCGTACGACTCCTTGAGCGCCGCGCGGACCACCGGGCTGGAGGTGTCGAGGTCGTCGAGGTCGGAGATCTGGTACGTGTACTGCTGGGCCGGGTCGTTGTAGTCGGTGATGGGCGGCGTCCAGTGGTAGATGCCGGCCGCCAGCTGGGCCGGGTCGGTGGCTTCGCACTGGTCGAAGGGGGGCTGGGTCGGCCTGTCGGTGGGCCTGGCCCCGAGGTTGCGGGTGAAGCCCACCAGGACGTTGCCCGCCGTGTAGCTGGAGACCGGGTCGTAGGTGAAGAAGTTGCCCATGTGGTTCGGCACCACGTCCTGGACCAGGTACATGCCGCGGTGGTGGAGCGCGCTGCTCAACGCCTTGTAGGTGTCGAGCGTGCCGAGGTGCTCGTCGACCTTCTTGAGATCCCGCGCCCAGTAGCCGTGGTAACCGGCCGAGCCGGCCAGCGGGTCCCACCACAGGTTGGCGACCGGCGGCGTGATCCAGACCGCGGTGGCGCCGAGCCCCTGGATGTAGTCGAGGCGGCTGGTGACACCGGCCAGGTCGCCGCCCGAGTACTTGTCCTTGTCGGCCGGGTCGAACTCGCCGGCGTGCTGGTCGTCGTTGGTCGGGTCGCCGTTGGCGAACCGATCGGTCATGACGAAGTAGATCACCTGGCCCCGCCAGTCGGGCGAGGCGACGTGGAGCAGCGGCGGCGGCGGTGGTGACGAGGACTTCGAGCAGCCGGAGAGGACGGCCAGCGCGCCGGCGAAGGTCAGGGCGATGGTAAGGGCGCGGCGGGAGAGGCGATGTGCCGACATGGTGGCTCCTCGGATGGGGCTCGGTTGCGGCCACTCTATCCAACCGCCTCCCCGGGTGCTCGCACCCGGCACCGGACACGGCTAGGCTCCCCCGTCGAGGAGACCTCCGAACCATGACGCGTACCCTGCCGCTCGCCCGCCTCGCCCCGATCATCTTCGCCCTCGCGCTGGCCGCCTGCGGCTCCTCCGGGACGCCCCCGCCGCCGCCCTACCAGCCCGGGCAGCCGGTCACCGTCGATGTGACCGGCTACTTCACGCCCGGCTCGACGGTCCTGGACGCCTACTCCGGCACCAACGCGCTGGTCAGCTCGACGGGCACCGTGACGGTGACGCCGGGGGCGGAGGGGCTGGTGCTGCTCGAGGCGGCCGGCGCCACGCCGACCGCCTTCACCTGGAAGAACGCCACGGTCTACTACGCCATCACCGATCGGTACGCGGACGGCAACGTGCTGAACAACGACAGCTACGGCCGCACCGCGGGCACGACCGCCGCCGGCGACGTGGGCGGCTGGCACGGTGGCGACTGGACCGGGTTGAAGGCGAAGCTGCCGGAGCTTAAGGCGCTCGGCGTCACCGCCCTCTGGATCTCGCCCATCGTCGAGCAGGTGCACGGCTGGGTGGCTGGCGGCAACGGGGCCTTCCAGCACTTCGCCTACGCCGGCTACTGGGCGCTCGACTTCACCGAACTCGACCAGAACTTCGGGACCGAGGCGGACCTGAAGGCGCTCGTAGACGAGGCGCACGCTCAGGGGATCCGGGTGCTGGTGGACGTGGTGCTCAACCACCCGGGCTACGCCACCGGCGACGACCTGCTCCACTACCTACCCAGCGTCTTCAAGGACGGGACCGGCGCGGCCTACACCGCCTGGCTGGCGACCAACCCGACCAACTGGAACGACTTCAACAGCTTCGTCGACTACACCAAGGGGCTCGAGTGGGCGCACTGGTGGGGCCCGAACTGGATCAGGGCCGGCTTCGGCTACCCGTTCCAGACCGGTGGCAGCACCAACGAGACCATGCAGCTCACCTTCCTCCCCGACTTCAAGACCGAGACGGCCGGCGAGGCCGGCCTCCCCGATCTCTTCAACCCGTCCTGGACCCACCCCAAGACGCCGACCAACGCCGTCACCATGGCTGGGGCGTCGGTGCGCGACTACCTGGTGAAGTGGCAGACCGACTGGGTCCGGAAGCTCGGCATCGACGGCTTCCGCTGCGACACCGCCCTCAACGTCGAGAAGGCGAGCTGGGCGGCGCTCAAGGTGGCCGGGACCAACGCGCTGGCCGACTGGAAGCTGGCCAACCCGGCCAAGGCCATCGACGCCGCCCCGTTCTGGATGACCGGCGAGGTCTACGGCCACGGGGTCGGCAAGGACGGCTACTACACGCTGGGCGGCTTCGACTCGCTCATCAACTTCGACTTCCAGCTGGCGGTTCGCGACCTGCTGATCTACTCGCCCACCTCGACGCTGGCGGCGGGCGCGGCCACGCTCGACCCCCTCTACCAGCGCTACGCCGACGCGCTCTCGGTCGATCCCGCCTTCGACGCGCTCTCCTACCTCTCCTCGCACGACACCCGGCTCTTCTACTCGCTGGTGGCCAACGACCCGGTCCGCCAGCGCCAGGCGCTCACCGCGCTCCTGCTGGTGCCGGGCGGGGCCCAGCTCTTCTACGGCGACGAGAGCGGGCGGCGGCTCGGCCCGGACGGCGGCGACGCCACGCAGGGGACGCGCTCCGACATGAACTGGACCTCCATCGACACCACCATCCAGGGCCACGCCGCCAGGCTCGCCAACTTCCGCAAGCGCCACGCCGCCATCGGCGCCGGCACGCACGCCCGGCTCTCTTCGCCCGCCGGCACCTGGGCCTTCGGCCGCAAGCAGGGGAGCGACGCCGTGGTGGTGATCCTGACCGCGCCGAGGTAAGCCCTCCCATGCGTCACCTCCGCTCGCTGCTCGCCGTCGCGCTGTCCGCCCTCTGGCTGGCCGGCTGCGGCCCGTCGAAGTCCCCGGCACCAGTTGACCCGTACCTCTACACGCCACCGCCTGCCGCGGCGCCCGCGGCCAACCTGGCGGCGAGCACCTGGGTGACGCACCACCACGACGACCTCTTGCCGTTCTGGACCACCAGCGAGGCGCTGGGCGCGCCGCTCGGCAACTTCCCCACCTGGCGCCAGATGGACGGCTCGCTCGCCGCCACCACCGCTCGCAAGCCACGGATGATGGGGCGGCAGGTCTTCGCCTACGCCGCGGGCTTCATGCTGACCGGCGACGAGACCCTGCTCGATCACGCCCGCGCCGGAAACCGCTGGCTGCTCGACCACGCCCGCGACCCCAGCAACGGGGGCTGGCACGCCGACCTCAACCAGGACGGCACGCCGCTGGGCGCCGGCACCCGCTGGTCGCAGGACCTCGACTACGACGTGATGGGGCCGGCGGCCTACTTCTTCGTGACCCGCGACGCCGAGGCCGAGGCGGCGGTGCTGGCCGCTCGCGACGCCCTCTTCGACCCGGCCCGCTTCTGGGACACCACCAACGGCCGCATCAAGGACGGCCTCGACGCCACCATGACCACCGAGCAGTGGATGGGGGCGGCCGGGAGCTGGCAGCTGGTGGCGCAGCTCGATCCCATCACCGCCTTCGAGCTGCTGGTCCAGCCGGTGCTCACCGACCCGGCCCGACGCACCCAGGCGCTCGGCGACCTGCGCACCCTGGCGACGCGGGTGCGCGACTCCTTCTGGAAGGACGGGATCTTCTGGGGTGCCACAGGGAGCATCGGCATCCTGCCGAGCGATCACACCGACTACGGCCACATCCTCAAGGCCTACTGGGCGCTGCTGCTCATCGACAAGCGGCTCGACGACCGGCCCTTCGCCGGCTTCCTGGCCGCCAACGCCGGGGCCACGCTGGGCCGATCCTACGACTCCATGTACGGTCGATGGGCCAAGAAGCCCAACGCCGCGGGGGGCAACGACTTCGGTTCCGACTGGTGGGCCTATGCCGAGGCCGATCAGCTGGCCGCCACGCTGGCGCTCCACAACCCCGGTTGGCTCCCGACGCTCGACATGACCACCTACCACTTCCTCAACGACTATGTGGACACGACGCGGGCCGTGCGCGAGCTGGTCCCGTCGATCCAGCGGAACGGCAGCTGGTACAGCTGGGCCACCACCGACACCGCCAAGTGCAACGAATGGAAGAACGGCTTCCACTCGACCGAGCACGCGCTGGTGATGTTCCTGTTCGGCCACTACCTGGCCGGCACGCCGGCGCCGCTCTACTTCGCCTTCCCGGCCGCCCAGGTGGACGCGCTGGCCAAGGCGGCGCGCCCCTACACGTTACAGGGGCGCGTGGTGAGCTACGTGGACCACGGGCCCCTGGCCTCGGACCCCTCCCGCAACAAGGTAGAGGTCCTCTTCGACCAGCTGAGGTAGGGCTTGTCCCCGGGACGCCGCGGCTAGGCCGCCCCGCTCGCCTCGCACCGCCCTCTTGCGGTATGAAAACGGGCTCCCCGCGAGGACGCTCGTGAAGACGCTCGACACCACCGCCCCCACCTTCGCCGAAGCCTGGCGCGCCCTCTGCGCGCGCGGCTCCGACGAGGACGAGGCGCCGGTGCGGGAGGCGGCCGCACGGGTGGTGGCCGACGTCCGGAGCCGCGGCGACGCGGCGCTGCTCGAGTACACCGCCCGCTGGGACCGCTGGGCGCCGGCCTCGGCCGCCGACCTCGCGCTCGGGCCGGCCGACTTCGCCGCCGCCTGGCGCGAGCTGCCCGACGCCGGCCGCAAGGCGCTGAAGCTGGCCGCCGACCGGGTCCGCGCCTTCCACCAACGAGAGCGCGACGCCGAGGTGCCGGCCTTCACCGACAGGCTGGGCGCCCGGCTGGCGCAGCTCACCCACCCCCTGCGGCGCGTCGGCCTCTACGTCCCCGGCGGCACCGCCCGCTACCCCTCCTCGGTGCTGATGACCGCCATCCCGGCCCGCGTGGCCGGCGTGAACGAGGTGGTGGTGACCACGCCCGGCCTCCAGGCCACCGGCGCGGTGGACGGCTGGACGCTGGCCGCCTGCCACGTCAGCCGGGTCTCGCGCCTCTTCAGGGTGGGCGGCGCGCAGGCGGTGGCGGCGCTGGCCTGGGGCACCGCCACCGTGCCGGCCGTGGACAAGATCTGCGGCCCCGGCAACGCCTACGTGGCCGCGGCCAAGCGGCTGGTCTTCGGCCAGGTGGACATCGACATGATCGCCGGCCCCAGCGAGATCCTGGTGCTGGCCGACGGCAAGGCCGACGCCGCCGAGGTGGCGAGCGACCTGCTGGCGCAGGCCGAGCACGACGTCCGGGCCGTGCCGGTGCTGGTGACGCCGTCGAGGGCGCTGGCCGCCGCCGTGACCGCCGAGGTGGCGCGCCAGCTCGGCGACCTGCCGCGCCGTGAGATCGCCGGCCGCTCCATCGCCGAGCGCGGTGCGGTGGTGGTGACGCGCGACCTGGCCGAGGCGGTACGGCTCGCCGATCAGTTCGCTCCCGAGCACCTCGCCGTCCACGCCGCCAATGCGCGCCGGCTGGTGCCGAGGCTGGGCCGGGCCGGGGCCATCTTCGTCGGCGCCGCGACGCCGGAGGCGGTGGGCGACTACCTGGCCGGTCCCAGCCACGTGCTGCCCACGGCCGGCACCGCCCGCTTCGCCTCGCCGCTGTCGGTGGCCACCTTCCGGCGGCGCCAGAGCGTGCTCGAGTTCACGCCGCGGGCGCTGGCCGCGGTGGCTCCGGCGGTCGAGGCGCTGGCTGGGGCCGAAGGGCTGCTCGGTCACTGGCGCGCGGTCCAGGTGCGGGTCGAGAAGACGAAGGCGCTGGCCAACCGGGCTGCGGCGAAGCAGGCGGCGCCAGCGAAGCGGTCGCAGCCGGTGAAGCGGTCGAAATCGAAGCAGTCGAGGTCGAAGAGCCGGGGGAGGACCTGATGGCGGCGAAGCAGGCGAAGGGGAAGGCGAAGCCGGGGCGGGGGCGGATCGCGCGCAAGACCCGGGAGACCGACATCGCGGTGGCGCTGGCCCTCGGCGGCGGCGCCTGCCGCACCGACACCGGCCTGCCCTTCTTCGACCACATGCTGGCGCAGCTCTCCCGTCACGGCGGGCTGGCCCTCGACGTCAAGGCGCGCGGCGATCTCGAGGTGGACGCCCACCACACCGTCGAGGACGTCGGCATCGCCATCGGCGAGGCGCTGCGCGAGGCGCTGGGCGACAAGGCCGGCCTGGCCCGCTACGGCCACGCCGTGGTGCCGCTCGACGAGGCGCTGGTGGAGGCGGTCATCGACCTCTCCGGCCGGCCGCACCTCACCTTCAACGCCAAGCTCCCCAGCGGCAAGAAGTTCATCGGCGGCTACGACGTGGACCTCACCCAGGACTTCCTGCAGGCGCTCTGCAACCACGCCCGGGTCTGCGTCCACGTCAACGTCCGCTACGGGCGCAACCTGCACCACATCGTCGAGGCCACCTTCAAGGCGGTGGCCCGCGCGCTGCGCGCCGCCACGGTGCGCGAGGGGACGGCCCTGCCGTCCACCAAGGGCGTCCTGTGACCGCTGGGCCGACCGTCGCGCTGGTAGACTACGGCGCCGGCAACCTGCGCTCGGTCGAGAACGCGCTGCGCGAGGTGGGCGCGCGGGTGGTGGTGACCCGCGACCCGGCCGCGGTGCGCGCCGCCGACCGGGTGGTGGTGCCGGGCCAGGGGGCCATGCCGGCCTGCGCCGAGGCGATGCGCGGCAGCGGCGTCGAGGCGGCGCTGCGCGAGGCGATCGCCCGCGGCACGCCGGTGCTCGGCATCTG
Source organism: Myxococcales bacterium (assembly GCA_021806645.1). Lineage (GTDB taxonomy): Bacteria > Myxococcota > Myxococcia > Myxococcales > Anaeromyxobacteraceae > JADKCZ01. The sequence continues at coordinate 187,762 of JAJZQX010000006.1, forward strand.
CGTCGGCCTGCAGATCCTCTTCACCGACGGCGAGGAGGCGGGCGGGGCGCATGGGCTCGGGCTGGTGCCGGGGACGGTGCGCAAGCTCCCGGCCGGCGTGCGGCTGCCCCACATCGGCTGGTCGAAGGTGAGCGGCCCGCCGCCGCTCCACCCGCTCTTCGCGCCGCTCGACGGGCAGTACGTCTACTTCGCCCACAGCTACGCCGCCCCGGCCGACGCCCCCGGCACGCAGCTCACCGCCACCCACGGGGTGCCCTTCTGCGCCGGGCTGGCCCGCGGCAACCTGTTCGCCGTCCAGTTCCACCCGGAGAAGAGCCAGCAGGTCGGGCTCGACTTCCTTCGCCGCTTCGTGGGGATTCACTAGAATGGCCTGCCGCTTCGTCGAGGTCCCCTCGTGCTCGTGATCCCGGCCATCGATCTCATGGGCGGCGAGGCGGTCCGGCTGCAGAAGGGCGACTTCGCCACCAAGCAGGTCTACTCGCGCCACCCGGCCGAGGAGGCGGAGAAGTTCGCCGCCGCCGGCGCCACCCTGCTCCACGTCGTCGATCTCGACGGGGCCAGGGCCGGCTGGCCGGTCAACCTCTCCACGGTGGCGGAGCTCTGCGCGGTGAAGGGGCTCGAGGTCGAGCTGGGCGGCGGCCTGCGGACGCTCTCCGACATCGAGAAGGTGCTCCAGCTCGGCGTGGCGGCGGTGGTGCTCGGCACGGCGGCGGTGGAGCGGCTGGATCTCGTCCGGCAGGCCTGCGAGAAGTTCCCCGGGAAGGTCCGCTGCGGTATCGACGCCCGCAACGGCGAGGTCAAGGTGGCCGGCTGGCTGGAGGGCTCCGGCCTGAAGGCGGCCGAGGTGGCGCGGCGGGTCAAGGCGGTGGGCGTGACGCTGGTCGAGTACACCGACGTGGCGCGCGACGGCATGTTCACCGGCGTGGACGCGGCCGGCACGGCGGCGCTGCAGGCCGAGGCCGGGATCCCGGTGGTGGCTTCGGGCGGCGTGGCCGGCCTCGACGACATCCGGGCCTGCCTGGCGGCCGGCGTGGCCGGCGTCATCGTCGGCAAGGCGCTCTACGAGGGGCGGTTCCGGCTGGCCGACGCGGTGGCCATCTCCAAGGGGAAGTCCTAGATGCCCGCCAAGCGGATCATCCCCTGCCTCGACGTGAAGGACGGGCGCGTGGTGAAGGGGGTCAAGTTCCAGAACCTGCGCGACGCCGGCGACCCGGTCGAGGCGGCCGCCCGCTACGACGCGCAGGGGGCCGACGAGATCACCTACCTCGACATCGCCGCCACGCTGGAGAACCGCGGCACGCTGCTCGACCTGGTGAGCCGGACCGCGGCCCGCGTCTTCGCGCCGCTCACCGTGGGCGGCGGGGTGCGCGGCGAGGCCGACTTCGTGGCGCTGCTGCGGGCCGGGGCCGACAAGGTGAGCGTCAACTCCTCGGCGGTCAAGGAGCCGGGGCTGGTGGACCGGCTCTCGGCCCTGGCCGGGGCGCAGGCGCTGGTGGTGGCGGTGGACGTGAAGCGCCGGCCGCGGGCCGCCGGGGCCGAGCCGGAGTGGGAGGTCCACGTGGCCGGCGGCTCCAGGCCGACCGGGCGCGAGGGGCTGGCCTGGATCCGCGAGGTGGCCGATCGCGGCGCCGGCGAGCTGCTGCTCACCTCGATGGACCGCGACGGCACGCAGGCCGGCTACGATCTCGAGCTGCTGGAGCGGGTGGCCGCGGCGGTCCGGATCCCGGTCATCGCCTCGGGCGGGGTGGGCACGCTGGCGCACCTGGCCGAGGGGCTGCGCTTCGCCGACGCGGCGCTGGCCGCCTCCATCTTCCACGACGGCACGCACACCGTGGCCGAGGCGAAGCGGTACCTGCTGGCGCGGGGCATCGAGGTGCGGCCATGAGCGGCGTCACGGCGAAGGCGGCGGCGACGCTGCTGGCCGGCGTGAAGTTCGACGAGCGCGGCCTGGTGCCGGTGGTGGCGCAGGAGGCCGACGGCACGGTCCTGATGCTGGCCTGGGCCAACCGGGAGGCCCTCGCCGAGACCCTGCTCACCGGCCGCGGCACCTACTGGTCGCGCAGCCGCCGCTCGCTCTGGCGCAAGGGGGAGACCTCCGGCCACCTCCAGGAGGTCCTCTCCGTCTCGGTGGACTGCGACGGCGACGCCGTGCTCTACGTGGTCCGGCAGACCGGGCCGGCCTGCCACACCGGAGAGCGGAGCTGCTTCCACACCACCCAGGAGATCACATGGCCGACGAGCGGTTCCTCGCGACCCTCTGGAAGACCATCGAAGCCCGCCGCGACGACCCGACGGCCGTCGAGAGCTACACCCGCAAGCTCCTCGCCGCCCCGGCCAAGGCCCGCCGCAAGGTCGTCGAGGAGGCCTACGAGGTCGTAGAGGCCCAGCAGGGGCTGCTGGCCGGGCAGGACACTCCCGAGCACCTGGCGCTGGAGGCGGCCGACCTCGTCTACCACCTGTTCGTGCTGCTGGCCTCCGCCGGGGTCAGCCCCGGGCAGGTCTACGAGGTGCTGGAGCAGCGCCACGGACCGGGCGCGCGACCCCGAAGTCCTTGACAAAGTAGCGAATTCTTTCTAAGTCCCCCGTTCCAACCGTGCGCTCGAGCCGGGTGCCCCAGGGCATCCGGCTTTGCGCTTTCGTGAGCCCATCACGAAGCCCATCTGAAAGGTTCGAGGCAAAGAATGACCGGAGTGCGTGTCAAGGAAGGCGAGTCCTTCGAGAACGCGATGAAGCGGTTCAAGAAGCAGTGCGAGAAGGCCGGAATCCTCTCGGAGATCCGCAAGCGCGAGCACTACGAGAAGCCGAGCGTGAAGCGCAAGAAGAAGGCGCTCGCCGCCAAGAAGCGCGCCATGAAGAAGTCGAGGAAGTCCTACTAGCACGCGGTGGCCGTCGCTCTTCCCGGGGGACCTCATGGCGCTCAAGGATCAGCTCGACGCCGACCTGAAGGCGTCGATGCGAGACAAGGACACGGTGAAGCTCTCCGTGATCCGGATGCTCAAGAGCGCCGTCAAGTACCGCGAGATCGAGGCCATGAAGCCGCTCGACGAGGCCGGCGTGCTGCAGGTGATCTCGGCCGAGATCAAGCGGCACAAGGACTCGATCGAGCAGTACCGGGCCGGAAAGCGGCCCGAGCTGGCGGCCAAGGAGGAGGCGGAGGTCGTCATCCTCCTCGGCTACCTGCCGGCGCAGCTCGACGAGGCCGCACTGAAGGCGCTGGTCGAGGCGGCGGTCCAGAAGACCGGCGCCACCGGGCCGCGCGACATGGGGACGGTGATGAAGACGCTCCTGCCGGACGTGCAGGGCAAGGCCGACGGCAAGCTGGTCTCCGAGCTGGTGAAGGCTCGCCTCTCGGGGAAGTAGCCGCGAGGGGAGACACCTGATCCCCGACGAGGTCATCGAGGAGGTCAAGGCCCGCGTGGACGTGGTGGCGCTGATCGGCCGCCACGTCGAGCTGAAGCGGGCCGGACGGACGTGGAAGGGCTGCTGCCCCTTCCACGGGGAGCGGACGCCGAGCTTCCACGTCTACACCGAGGACAAGCACTACAAGTGCTACGGGTGCGGCGAGCACGGCAACGTCTTCACGTTCTTGCAGAAGCTGCAGGGCAAGGAGTTCCCGGAGGTGGTGCGCGAGCTGGCGGCCGAGGTGGGGATCGAGATTCCCGAGGCCGACGCGCAGGAGACGGCCGAGGCGCAGCGCCGCCGCAAGGAGCGGAACGAGCTCCAGGCCGCCTGCGAGGCGGCCGCCCGCTACTGGGCGGCGCGGCTGGGCAGCAGGTGGGGGAAGGACGCCCGGGGCTACCTGGCGTCCCGGGGCGTGGCGGAGGAGCAGGTCAAGGCGTTCCGCCTGGGGGTGGCGGCGCCGGGATGGGACGACCTGTTGCCGCGGTTGAAGGAGAAGGGGATCGGCGAGGCGGCGGTGGGCAAGGCCGGGCTGCTGGTGGAGAAGGACGACGGCCGGAGCTACGACCGGTTCCGTGGACGGTTGATGTTCCCGATCGCGGGGCTCGATGGGCAGGTGATCGGGTTCGGCGGGCGGGCCATGGGCGAGGAGAAGGGGGCGAAGTACCTCAACACCCCCGAGACCCCGCTCTACAAGAAGAGCCGCGTGCTCTACGGGCTCGACCTGGCGCGCGAGGCGATCCGCAAGACGCGGACCGCGGTGCTGGTGGAGGGGTACTTCGACGTGATCGGGCTGCACCAGGCTGGCGTGAAGAACGCCGTGGCGGTCTGCGGCACGGCGCTGACGCCGGAGCACGTGGAGCTGCTGAAGCGCTGCGACTGCCGCGAGGTCACGGTCCTGTTCGACGGCGACTCGGCCGGCCTGGCCGCGCCCGCCAAGGCGGCCGCCGCGCTCTTCCCCTCCGGCCTGGCCGGCAAGGTGGCCCTGCTGCCGGCCGGCGACGCCAAGCTGGACCCCGACGACTTCGCCCGCGCCCACGGCAAGGCCGGCGTCGAGGCGCTGCTGGCGGCGGCGCTGCCGCTCTCGCAGTTCCTCATCGACCGCGCGGTGGAGAGGACCTGCGGCGCCGAGCCGAAGACGGCCGCGCTGGAGGCCAAGCTGGCGGCGGTGGCCGAGCTGGCGCCGCTGGTGAAGCTGGCGCCGGAGGGGCTGGCGCGCGGCGTCTTCGAGGAGGCGGTGGCCCGCAAGCTCGACCTCGACCTCGAGGCGCTGCGGCACGAGCTGGCCGGGGTCCGTCCGGCGCGGGTCGAGGAGCCGCCAACCCAGGCCGATGAACCGCCGTCCGAGCCGGGCTGGTCGTCGTCGTCGGTATCCGGGGCGGGCGGAGGCTGGCGGCGCGAGCGGCGCCCGGGGCAGGCCACCCAGGCGGCCACGTCGCGCCAGCGGGTCCAGGCGGTGCTGCCCGGGCCGGCCGTGGACGCGCTCAGCCTGCTGATCGCCTGGGGCGACCTGGCCCCGGTGGCCGCCGACGAGAACCTCCCGGCGCTGCTCCCGGCCGGGCCGCTGGCCGAGCTGGCGCGCGATCTGATCCGCGAGCCGATGACGCGGGAGGCGGCGCTGGCCCGGCTGGCCGAGGCGGCCGAGCCGCTGCGCCGTCGCGTCGAGGCGCTGACCGGCCCGGGCGGCGTGGAGCGGGGCGTGGCCGAGCGGCTGCTGCGGCGCGCCGCCATCAAGGCGGCCATCGGCGCGGTGGTGGCGCAGCAGGAGCGCTGCAACGCCCGCATCGCCAGGGGCGGCTCGCCGGTGGCGGACGACCTGCGCATCGAGGCCGAGGTGGCGATGCGGCGCCGGGCCGAGCTGGAGAAGCGGTTGCGGGGGCTGGAAAGCGGCGGCTGACCGGGGCCCAGGAGCCCCGCGGCGAAGGATGGCCGGGCCAGCCAGAAGGCCCGCGGTTAGTGATCACGGAAGCAGCACCGAAGTCCAAGGAGTCGAGCGATCATGGCGAAGAAGCCCACCAAGTCGGTCAAGGCGAAGAAGGCGGCCCACCCGGCGAAGCCGGCGGCGAAGGCCAAGGCCCCCGCGCGCCACCCCGCGCCCAAGGCGGTCGCCAAGGCGGCCAAGGGCACCAGGCCCGGCGCGGCCAGGGCCCACGACGAGAAGCCGCACAAGGGCAAGGCCACCCCCGCCGAGGCCGAGAAGCCCGGCAAGAAGGGGGCGAAGGCGGCGGCCGTGCCGGTCGAGAAGCCGGTCAAGCTGCGCAAGGGGCCGCCGGCTCCGATCGTCGCAGACGACGAGGACGAGGAGGGCGAGGAGGTCGCGGTGGCGGTGGTCGACGCCGACGACGACGACGGCCAGAAGCTCCCCGCCGACGACATGAGCGACATCACCGAGCGGTCCGAGGTGAAGGCGCTCATGGAGCGCGGCCGCGAGAAGGGCTTCCTCACCTACGACGAGGTGAACGACGCCCTGCCGTCCGACATCGCCTCCGACCAGATCGACGACGTGATGTCGATGTTCGGCGAGCACGACATCGAGGTGGTGGACGACGCCTCCAAGATGAAGCTCCCGGAGAAGCCGCCGGAGCCGGACAAGGACGACAAGGAGGAGAAGAAGGAGGAGGAGGAGGAGGACGCCGGCTACGGCAAGTCCAACGACCCGGTCCGCATGTACCTGCGGAAGATGGGCTCGGTCTCCCTCCTGACCCGCGAGGGCGAGGTGGAGATCGCCAAGCGGATCGAGACCGGCGAGAAGGAGATCCTGGCCGCGGTGCTCGGCTCCTCCATCTCCATCCGCGAGATCATCGACCTCGGCAAGAAGCTCCGCGAGAGCAAGATCCGGGTCCGCGAGATCATCAAGGACAGCGGCGAGGAGCAGCCGGCCGAGGAGGAGGAGGTCGAGGAGGTCGAGGAGGTCGAGGCCGCCGCCGGCGCCGAGCCGGGCGCCGAGGGGGCGCCGGCCGCCCCGGTGGTGCCCAGCATCCCCAAGGACGAGGAGCGCAAGGGCGAGAAGGTCCTCAAGCACATCGACGAGATCGCCAAGCAGCTCAAGAACGCCGATGCCGTCAAGAAGGAGCTCCGCGAGAAGGGGGTCTCCGAGACCGAGCGCAAGAAGCTGCGCGTCAAGGTCGTGAAGATCGAAGCGGCCATGCTGAGGGAGTTCGAGGCGATCAAGATCAACAAGAAGCAGATCGATCGCATCGTGGCCAAGCTCAAGGCCGCCATCAGGCCGGTCGAGGACGCCAAGCGCGACCTGTGGGAGTGGGAGCGCCGGCTCGGCATGGCCTCGCACGAGCTGAAGCGGCTGGTGCGCGACGTGGGCGACGACGCCTCGCGCCGCAAGATGGCCCGCAAGCTCGGCATCACCTCCGACGACCTGCTGGAGATCGACCGCGCCGTCCGCAACATCCAGAAGCGGATGGTCCGCATCCGCGAGGAGAACAAGAAGGACGTCAACGGCAAGGACACCGGCTCCGACGTCACCTACGAGGACCTGGCCCGCACCCACCAGGCCATCCTCGACGGCGAGCGGCGCGCCGAGCGGGCCAAGACCGAGCTGGTCGAGGCCAACCTGCGCCTGGTGGTCTCGATCGCCAAGAAGTACACCAACCGCGGCCTGCAGTTCCTCGACCTGATCCAGGAGGGGAACATCGGCCTGATGAAGGCGGTCGACAAGTTCGAGTACCAGCGCGGCTACAAGTTCTCCACCTACGCCACCTGGTGGATCCGGCAGGCCATCACCCGCGCCATCGCCGACCAGGCCCGGACCATCCGCATCCCGGTCCACATGATCGAGACCATCAACAAGCTGATCCGCACCTCGCGCTACCTGGTGCAGGAGCTGGGGCGGGAGCCCACGCCCGAGGAGATCGCCGAGAAGATGGAGCTGCCGCTCGACAAGGTCCGCAAGGTCCTCAAGATCGCCAAGGAGCCCATCTCGCTGGAGACCCCCATCGGCGAGGAGGAGGACAGCCACCTCGGTGACTTCATCGAGGACAAGTCGCTGGTCTCGCCCTCCGAGGCGGTCATCAACATGAACCTGGCCGAGCAGACGCGGAAGGTGCTGGCCACGCTGACGCCGCGCGAGGAGAAGGTGCTGCGCATGCGCTTCGGCATCGGCGAGAAGAGCGACCACACGCTGGAGGAGGTCGGGCAGGACTTCGAGGTGACCCGCGAGCGCATCCGCCAGATCGAGGCCAAGGCGCTGCGCAAGCTCCGTCACCCGAGCCGCTCCAAGCGGCTCAAGAGCTTCGTGGAGAACTAAAGCACGAGGAAAGTGGTACGACCGGACTGCCGGACGAGCCGCTCGGGCCCATAGCTCAACGGCAGAGCCATCGGCTCATAACCGACCCGATCCAGGTTCAAATCCTGGTGGGCCCACATCACCGGTTCACTGATCACGCGAGGAGAGTCGCTTTGTCGTCGCTGAGAGAGAAGCTGAGGGTGCTGGAGGAGCTGCAACAGATCGACCTGGACGCCCACGCGGCACGGCAGGGGCTGGACGCCATCCCCGCCGAGCGGGCCACGCTGGAGGCCCGCGTCAAGGCGGCCCGCAAGGCCTACGACGACCAGAAGGCCAGGCTGGAGTCGAACGAGCGGGAGCGGCGCCAGGTAGACACCCTGCTGGGCATGGACCGCGACAAGGTGAAGAAGTGGGAGGGGCGGCTCGGCGAGATCAAGACGCCGCGCGAGTACGCCGCCATGTCGCGCGAGATAGACATCGCCAAGAAGTCGAACGAGACGCAGAACGAGCAGGCCAAGCTGCTGTCGGCCGCCGCCGTCGAGATCAAGGCGGCGCTGGAGGCCAGCGGCGAGGCCCTCGCCGAGGTGGAGGACGCCGCCCAGGCCGCCGCCGCGAAGCTCGACAAGGCGGTCGCCGAGACCGAGGCCGAGCTGGCCTCGCTGGCGGCGCGGCGGGCCACCGCGGCGACGCTGGTGGACGCCGGGCTGCTCGCCAAGTACGAGAACATCAGGAAGCGGCGGGCCGGCGTGGCCGTGGCGGCGGTGATCGGCTCGACCTGCCGGGGCTGCCACCGCAACATCCCGCCGCAGCTCTCCATCGTCCTGCAGCGGGTCAACACCATCGAGACCTGCCCCAACTGCCACCGCATCATCTACTCGCACGACGCCGTCAATCCACCGGCGCCGCCGCCGGCGGCCTAGCCCACCGTGGCCAAGTCCGTCCTCGCCGACCTGCTGCGCTTCATCGCCGCCAACGAGGAGCTTCCGCGCTCGCTGGCCCGCTACCCCGGCCACACCCGCGACACCCTCGGCAAGGTGCTCGACGCCGCCGCCGACCGGATCGAGGCGCTCGACGCCGACGCCCCGGCGCCGACTCCGTCCGGGGCCTCGAAGGGGCTCAAGGTCCGCAAGGGGAGCGAGGTGGAGCGGGCCGCCGCGCGGGCCGCCGAGGAGTTGCAGGAGTCGATGGAGCTCTCCAAGGCCGAGCGCGAGGCGCGCCGCCGCGAGCGGGCCGCCGCCGCCGAGGTGGAGAAGCAGGAGGTGGCCGCCGCCGCGGTGGCCGCCCCGGTCCGCCCGCTGCGCACCCGGCTCTACTGCGACGGCGCGGCCCGTGGGAACCCCGGCCCGGCCGGCGCGGGCGCGGTCATCGTCAGCCCGGCCGGCCACATCGTGGCCAAGGTCGGCAAGTTCCTCGGCGACGAGACCAACAACGTGGCGGAGTACACGGGGCTGATCCTGGGGCTGAAGCGGGCCAAGGCCATGGGCATCAAGGAGCTCGAGGTGCTGGCCGACTCCGAGCTGGTGGTGAGGCAGGTCAACGGAGAGTACGCCGTGAAGGCCGAGCACCTGCAGCCGCTCCACGCCGAGGCGGTGTCGCTGCTCAAGGCCTTCGACCAGATCGAGCTGCGCCACATCCCGCGCGAGGAGAACGCCCAGGCCGACGCCATGTCGAACCGGGCCATCGACGAGCGGTTGTAGGGCGCGGCGCCCGCCTACCCGATCGCCCCGATGGTCCCGGCGATGGCGATGAAGTGGCAGACGGCGGCCACGATCACCAGCACGTGGAAGACCTCGTGGTACCCGAAGATCCGCGGGTTGGGGTCGGGGATGCGGGTGGCGTAGACCACCGCGCCGACCGTGTAGGCGATGCCGCCGGCGCCGAGCAGCGCCAGCCCGCTCCAGCCGATGGCGGCCCGCAGGGCCGGGAAGGTCGGGACGATGGCCCAGCCGAGCCCCACGGTGAGGATGACCATGATCCACTTCGGGGCCATGGGCCAGGCCACCGAGATGATCATCCCGGCCAGCGCGCCGATCCAGACGAAGGCCAGCAGCGGGCGGCCGGTCTGGGGCGGCAGCAGCAGGCAGAACGGCGTGTAGGTGCCGGCGATGAGCACGAAGATGGCGGCGTGGTCGAGCCGGCGCATGAGCATCCGGCCCCGCGTGCCCCAGCGCGGCCGGTGGTAGAGGGCCGAGATGGAGAACTGGGCGGTGAGGGCCAGGCCGTAGACGGCGGCGGCCAGCGCCCCGCGCATGCCGTTGGCGGCGTTGACCAGGGCGATCCCGCCGGCCAGGGCGAAGGCGGCGGCGATCTCGTGCGACACGCCGCGGAGCAGCGGCTTCTCGCGAACCGGGTAGACCGTCGTGGCCATGAGCCCATGGTGGCCCCGGTGCGTCATGGCGCTGTCACGGAGGGGCCGGGTGCCCCGGGCGGGGCGGTCCAGGCCGGCGGGTGCGGGGACGGCTACAGCGCCGACTCGTGCTTCGAGGCGTGCTTGACCTCGTCGGCCCGCTCCTCCGCCTGCTCCGCCTTGAGCTTCTTCATCCGGCGGCGGATCACCTCGCGCTTCAGCGAGGAGAGGTGGTCCACGAAGACCGTCCCCTGCAGGTGGTCGATCTCGTGCTGCACCGCGGTGGCCAGCAGTTCGCCGCACTCCAGCTCGAACGGCTTGCCGTCACGCCCCAGGGCCCGGACCCAGACCTTGTCGGCCCGCTCGACGTCCTCGGCCTCGCCGGGGATGGAGAGGCAGCCCTCGGTGTAGACGCGGGTCCCCTCGGTCCGGATGATCTCCGGGTTGACGAGGTGGAGGAGCTTCTGCCCCTCCTGGCGCGGCGAGGCGTCGATGACGATAACCTGCTGCAGGACGCCCACCTGGGGCGCCGCCAGCCCGACGCCGTCGGCGGCGTACATGGTCTCGGCCATGTCGTCGAGGAGGCGGCGGATGGCGTCGTCCACGCGATCGACCGGCTTGGCGATCTGCTTGAGGACCGGGTCGGGCCAGATGATGATGTTGCGAACCATTCCGCTTCCTTCCTTCGGGGACCCGGGAGTTCTAACCCGACCCACCCCCCCGCGCACAAGTTCGAGCGTCCCGGCCGGACCGGCTCAAGCCTGCAGGCCGCGCTCGTACTCCTCGCGCAGGAACGGGTCGCCCAGCACCTCGCGGGCGTCGGCCACCACGCGCCGGATCTCCTCAAGCCGCGCCGGCAACCCCTCCTCCTGGTGACCCCGGTACCGCTCCGCCTGGAACTCGGCGGTGAGCCGCTCGGCGGCGGCCCGCACCTCGTGCGGCGTGGCCACCCGGCCGAGGCCGAGGATGGTGAAGTAGTCGGCGCGCCGGACCTGCTCCAGCTTCTCCTTGACGCGGGCGAGATCGATGACGGCCGAGACCTGCGCCGCGGGGCGGCCGGCCTGCACCACCTTGACGCCCAGGGCGCCGATCAGCACCAGGGCCGCGAGCAGCTGGCGGGTCGAGAGGGCGTCGAGCGGGCTGGCGCCCAGCACCTCGTCGAGCGTGCGCAGGCCGTCGGCGCTGGCCAGGGCGCGCCGCTCGTCGGGCAGGAGCCCCAGCTCGTCGGCGGTCGGTCCGCCCTGGACCGGCGTCACCAGCGTGGCCGGGCCGCCCAGGATGGTGTCGAGGCGCGGGGCCAGCCAGCGGCGCCGCACCCCCTCCACCGCCAGCGCCAGGGGCGGGCGGTCGAGCGAGATCCGCTCGTCGAAGGGGACCGGATCGGAGACCCAGCGGAAACGGGCGTTGACCTCGGCGAAGATGCCGAAGACCACCTCCTCGGTCCGGGCCCGCACCAGCGAGGTCAGCTCGCCGGCCTTCAAGTACCCCCGGTCCACCAGCAGGACCGCGGCGCGCCGCGAGGCCAGCCCGGCCGCGGCGCCGGCCACCTGCCGGTGCTGCTCGCGGGTGAGCAGGCCGAGCCGCAGCGCCACCTCGTCGAGCCGCTCGCCGGCCACGTTGCTGGTGGCGCCGACCACGTGGCCGTCCTCGAACCAGAGGCCGCGGGAGGCCTCGCCCACCACGTCGAGCCGGCCGGCGGCGCGGGCCTTGAGGGCGGTCGCCAGCAGGCGGGCCATGGGGAGTTCGTCGAGGTTGCCGCCGCGCAGCTCGGCGGGCGGGGCCTCGGGGGGAGAGAGCGACCACGGTGGCTCGGCCGGGGCGGTGGCGCCGGGCGGCGCCATGGCGGAGTCGGCCGAAGCGCGTCGCGAGAGGGCGCGCCGCCGGGCCGCCTGCTGGTTCGGATCGGGCGGCGGGACGTCGGCGAAGAATGGCGGGGGCACCTCGGCCTGGACAGGCTCACTGGCCTCCGGCCTGCTCGCCTTCTCGGCGCGCGGAGCGGGCCTGCTGGCGGCGCGCCGCTCCGACTCGGCGTTGGCGCTGGCCCGGACCTTCTCCAGCGCCACGCCGAACCGGGCCTCGGCCGCGGCCACGGCCTTGGTGACGGCCGCCTCGGCGGCGGCGGCCTGGCGCTCCAGCGCGGCCGCTTCGTGAGCCGTGGCCCGATCGAGGACGGTGTGCAGCTCCTCGTCGTGCTTGCGCCGGTCGGCCTCGAGCTGCTCCCGCAGCCGGCGCAGCTCCTCCCCGAGCGCTCGCTGCGCCTCCGTCTCCTCGGCCCGGGCGCGCTCCTGGTCGGGTGACGGCGTGGGCTCGGGTGCGGGGAGGTCGTCAACCAGCGGCGGCGGGGGCGCGGGAGGCTGAGGCTCGTCGAGCTGGAACGGCTCCGGCTCAGCGGCGGCCTGCGGCGGTTGGTAGGGAGGCACCACCACCGTGCGCGGTGCGGCCGGCTCCTCCATGGAGAGGTCGAGCGGCGGAACGTCCGTCAGGTCGAAGGGGGTCTCGGTGATCGGCGTGGGAGGGGCGGCCACGTCGGCCGGTGGCTCCAGCTCGAAGAGGGCGTCGAGTCCGGCCGCGGCCTCGGCGGGGGCCGGCGTGGAAGGCCTGGCGGCCTTGGCGCCGGCCGCTCCACGTGTCGTCGTGCCGCGCAGCTCGCTGGCCCGGGCCAGCAGCGCCTCGGCGGCCGCCCTCCGTGCCAGTCCCGAGTCGCTCGGACCGCTCCGCCGCTCCGTCGTGCCGGTGAGCTCCGGGGTGGAGACGCGCCGCTCGAACGGTGGGGTGGCCGGGGCGGTGGAGAGGAGGTGCTTCACCTGCTCGGCGAGCGCGGCCGGATCGATCGGTCGCGGCAGCTGCACCGCCCGCGCCGGCGCCTGGGAGGCCTCGCCGAGAATGATGAGCGGGATCTCCCGCGTCGCCTCCTCCTCGTCGAGCTGGCGGACCGCCTCCAGAGCCTGGCCCCCCTCGCAGGTGGCGCCGAGGATGAGCAGGTCGGGCCGCGCCTGGCCGACCGAGACCAGCGCGTCCGAGCCGTTGGTGGCGAGCAGCGGCGCGTGGCCGGAACGGGACAGCACCCGCTTGACCGCGGAGATCTCGGAGATGTCGTCGTCGACGAGGAGGAGGCGTGCCACGCTCGGTTGATGATGGATCGGCCCCGATGGGGGGGCAAGCTCACGCACTCGCTGCCGGCTCCCCGCGGCCTGCGTCGAACGCAGCGCCGCCGATATCGGCGCTACATCATCGAGTAGGGATCCATGTCGAAGCGGATGCTGGCGCCGCCGGGCGGACGGTGGGCGACCTGGGCCAGCGCCCGGTGGATCCTCATGAGCGGCTGGTGGCCGCCGGCACGGAAGAGCAGGTGCCAGCGGCTCTTCCCGCGGATCCGCTCGATGGCGGCCGGCGCCGGTCCGATCAGCGCCGTCCCCTCGCCGAGTGCGGGGCGGGCCGCCTCGGCGAGCGCCTCGGCGGTCCGGCGGGCACCCTCATCCGACCCCTCCACGCGCACCGCCATGAGCCGGGCGAAGGGCGGGTAGGCGAGCGCCCGGCGGTGCGCCAGCTCCTCCTCGGCGAAGCCGAGGTAGTCGTGGAGCACCGAGCGGGCCACGGCCGGGGTGCGCGGGTTGAAGGTCTGGATCAGCACGCGGCCGGCGTCGGCGCCACGCCCGGCCCGCCCGGCCACCTGGGTCAGGAGCTGGAAGGTCCGCTCGGCGGCGCGGAAGTCGGGCAGCGCCAGCGAGGTGTCGGCCATCACCACGCCGACCAGGGTGACGCCCGGGAAGTCGTGCCCCTTGGTGACCATCTGCGTCCCGACCAGCACGTCGAGCTCGCGCCGCGCGAAGCGGGCCAGCACCGCGGCGGTGTCGCCGGCCCCGCTCACGGCGTCGCGGTCGAGCCGCTCCACCCTCGCCCCGGGCAGGAGCCGGCGGCAGGCCTCCTCCACCTGCTCGGTGCCGAAGCCGAGCCCGAAGCGGACCCCGCCGCAGGCGCCGCAGCGGCCGCTCATGGGCTCGCTCCGGCCGCAGTAGTGGCAGAGCAGCAGGCCGCGCCGGGCGTGGTGGGTGAGCGAGACCGAGCAGTCGGGGCAGCGGGCCTCGGCCCCGCAGGTCTCGCAGAGCACCAGCGTCTGGTAGCCGCGCCGGTTGAGGAAGAGGATGGCCTGCTGCCCGGCCGCCAGGGTCTCGGCCAGCGCCGCCTGCAGCTCGGCCGAGAGGAGGGCGGGCGGCTCGCCGCGGCGGGCCCGGGGGCGGCCGGTCAGGTCCACCAGCTCGACGCGCGGCATGGGGCGGTCGTCCACCCGGACCGGCAGCGAGAGCAGCCGGTAGCGCCCGCGCCGGGCGTTCTCCAGCGTCTCCAGCGACGGCGTGGCCGAGCCGAGCAGCACCACCGCGTCCTCGAACTTGCCGCGCACCACCGCCAGGTCGCGGGCGTGATAGGGCGGCCCGTCCTCCTGCTTGAAGCTCGGCTCGTGCTCCTCGTCCACCACGATGACGGCCAGCTCCTCGACCGGCGCGAAGATGGCGCTGCGCACCCCCACGCAGATGCGCGCCTCGCCGCGGCGCAGCCGCAGCCACTCGGCGTGGCGCTCGGCGTCGGAGAGGCCGGAGTGGAGCAGCGCCACCTCGTCGCCGAAGCGGGCGCGGAAGCGGCCGGAGAGCTGCGGCGTCAGGGCGATCTCCGGGACCAGCACCAGCGCCCCCTTTCCGGCGGCGCGCGCCGCCGCGATGGCCCGCAGGTAGACCTCGGTCTTGCCCGAGCCGGTGACGCCGTGGAGCAGGAAGGTGCCGAAGGTGCCGAAGGCGCCGGTCACCGCGGCCAGCGCGGTGGCCTGGTCGCCGGTCAGCTCGACGGTACGATCGTCGGTGGGGAGGAGGCCGCGCTCCACCACCGGCGTCTCGGCGTCGATGACGGCCAGGCCGCGCTTGACGAGCAGGTTGAGCGCCGCGCGCCCGGCCGGGAAGGCGGCCTTCAACTCCTCCACCGTGATCCGGCCGCGGGCCAGCAGGTAGTCGAGCACCGCGCGCTGGGCCCGGGCCCGCGCCAGCGCCGGCAGGGCCTCGGCGGCGCCTGGCGCCGGGGCGGCGTACTCGACCCGGCGGCGGTCCGGTCCGGCCGCGCCACCGCGGGCGTTGAGGCCGGGCGGCAGCGCGGCCCGGAGCAGCTCGCCGGGCGGGACCAGGTAGTAGGACTCGGCCCAGCGGAGCAGCTCGACCAGCTTCGGGGTGAACGGGGGGAAGGTGTCGAGCACCGCGGCCACGTCGCGCAGCTCGAAGCCGGGCGGCGGCGCCGCCGGGAACCCGATCACGTAGCCGGTGGCGCGCGGGCTGCGGCCGAACGGGACGGCCACCCGCTGTCCGAGCGACACCTCGCCGGCCAGCGACGCGGGCACCCGGTAGGTGAAGGTGCCGCGCACGGCGGCTGCGACGGCGACCTCGACGAGCATGGGTGCGCCGAGTGTAGCAGCCGTGCCCCACGGCGGTCCGCCACGGCGGTCCGGACATCGGGGCAGGCACGGCGGTCCGGACATCGGGGCAGGTGGCGGCCGCCGGTGGCGTACTCGGGGTACTCGGGTACTCGGTACTCGGGGGTACTCGGGGTACTCGGGGTACTCGGTGACGGACATCCCTGGCGCGGAGCTTGCTTCTTACGCCTGGGAATGCCCCGGCTCCCGCGCATCCTCCTCGTCGAAGAAGGCTCCACGAACCACTGCACCTGGCGCAGCCACGGTCATGCCCTGGTCCTCGAATCCGAGGTGGTACTCGGTGACGGACATCCCTGGCGCGGAGCTTGCTTCTTACGCCTGGGAATGCCCCGGCTCCCGCGCATCCTCCTCGTCGAAGAAGGCTCCACGAACCACTGCACCTGGCGCAGCCACGGTCATGCCCTGGTCCTCGAATCCGAGGGGGCCCAGCACGTCTTCCTGGCACTCCTGCGGAAGTACAAGGAGAAGTTCGGAATCGAGATCCACTCCTACTGCCTCATGGGCACCCATCCGCACGTCATGTGCCGGGCCACCAAGGGGCAGCAGGCTTTCAGCGCCTTCTGGAAGGTCGTCAACTGGGGCTTCGCCCGTTGGTACAATCGGCGGACCCAGGGCCGCGGACAGGTCGTCATGGAGCGGCTGCGGTCACCCCGCATCCAGGACGGACGCCACCAGCTCGAGGTGATGCGCTATGGCGACCTCAACCCCGTTCGGGCCGGGCTGGTGCGGTCCCCTAGCCACTGGCGCTGCTCGAGCTTCCGCCACTACGCGTACGGGGAGCCGGACGATCTCATCACAGACGCGCCCGAGTACCTGGCGCTTGGCCGCAACCGGCCCAAGAGGCGCTCTGCCTACCTGCACCTCTTCGCCCGACCTCTCGTCGAGTCGCTGAGCTCGCGGCGACCCGACCTCGTCCACGGCCCGTTCATCGGGGACCGCGAGTGGGTGGCCGTCCGCCTGGAGGCGTGCGGCCTCTCACCGCCGAGCTGATAGCAACTTGTTGTCCGGCACTGCTCCCCTGCTCCCGCTCCCTCGGCTCCCTCGGCGAGGCCTGACCAGGTCCCCGCTCACCCTTCCCGCCGCACGTCGCGCAGGATCTCGCGGGCCGCGTTGTAGCCGCAGGCCCCCATGACGCCGCCGCCGGGATGGGTGGCCGCGCCGCAGAGGTAGAGCCCCTCGACCGGCGTCCGGTACCCGGCCCAGCCCGGGAGCGGCCGCATCGAGAAGAGCTGGTTGAGCCCCATCGCGCCCTGGAAGATGTTGCCGCCGGTCAGGCCGAAGCGGCGCTCCAGGTCGAGCGGCGAGAGGACCTCGCGCCCGATGACGCTCCGCTTGAAGCCGGGGGCGTAGCGGTCCATCAGGTCGACGCAGCGATCGGCGAAGGACTCCTTCAGGTCGTCCCAGTTCCCGGCGGCCAGCCGGTACGGGGCGTACTGGACGAACATCGACATGACGTGGTGCCCGGGCGGCGCCACCGACGGATCGACCACCGAGGGGATGGTGGCCTCGAGGATGGGCTCGGCGGAGGCCCGGCCGGCCACGGAGTCGGCGTAGGCCCGCTCCATGTACTCCAGGCTCGGGCAGACGTGGATGGTGCCCCGGTGCTGCGGCCCCGGCGAGGCGCCGCGCAGGGCCGTGAAGTCCGGGAGCGCCGAGAGGGCCAGGTTGATCTTGAGCGAGGCCGAGGAATAGTCGATGGCCCCCACCGCCTCCGCCACCTCGCGGGAGAGGTGGCGCTTCCCCACCAGCCCCAGCAGCGTCACGCTGGCGTCGGCGCAGGAGACCACCCGCCGGGCGGCGAACTCGCTCCCGTCCTGCAGCACCACGCCGGTGCTCCGCCCGTCCACCACCGTGATCCGCGCCACCCGGGCGTCGAGCCGGATCTCGGCGCCGAGAGCGCGGGCCGAGCCGGCGATGGCCTCGGAGAGCGAACCCATGCCTCCGCGGACGTAGCCCCAGACGCCGCGCGCCCCGTTGCACTCGCCCATGACGTGGTGGAAGAGCACGTAGGCCGTGCCCGGGGTGGAGGGGGAGGCCATGGCGCCGATGATGGCGTCGGTCGCCAGCGTGGCCTTGAGCGCGTCCGACTCGAACCAGCGGTCCAGGATGGTGCGGGCCGGGGCCGTCAGGATCTCGACGGCGCGCGGGCCGTCGGCGCCGAGCTTTAGGAAGCGCCAGCCGGTGCGGGCCAGGCGCCAGAGGTCGGCGGGGCGGCGCGAGAAGGGATCCGGGGGCGTCTCCAGCAGCGTCGGCTCGATGGCCGCGGCGATGCGGAGCAGCATGGCCTCGTAGTCCGGGAGCCGCTCGGCATCGCGCTCCGAGAACCTGGCCACCTCGCGCCGGTTGAGCGCGGCGTCCGGCCCCATCAGCAGCGAGCGGCCGTCGGGAAAGGGCGTGAACGACGAGGGCGAGCGCGGCAAGAGCGCGTAGCCGTGTCGCTCCAGTTCGAGGTCGCGGACCACCTCCGGCCGCAGCAGGCTGACCACGTAGGCGGCGGTTGAGACCTTGAAGCCGGGCCAGGGCTGGCCGGTGCAGGCGGCCCCACCCACCCTGTCGAGCGCCTCGAGGACCAGCACCTTCTGGCCGGCGCGGGCCAGGTAGGCGGCGGTGACCAGCCCGTTGTGCCCCGCTCCGACGACGATGGCGTCCCAGGTCGACATGGCCCCACCGTGACGCGTCCTCGGTGGAGAGGCAATGGTCCAGTGGAGTTGACCTGGTTCCGTGCCGTCCGATCGGCATCGCGCGCCAGAGCAGTCCGGCACTGGTCCCCTGGTCCCCCCGGCCCTCGATCTCCTCGAGCCGGTCCCGTCGGCCGTCGCTCAGAACAGCGAGTCCGCCAGCCTGGGGTTGGCCGTGGTCTTCTCGGTGCTGAACCGGAGCAGCAGCTCGGTACCGCTCCAGACCTCGATGACGCGGGGGAGCCGGTCGGCGCCCACCGCCGAGTTCCAGTCGAGGAAGCGGAGGTCATACGTGGCGCCCCCCTCGGCGAACAGCAGCCGGAGCGGCATCCAGCTCTCCTTGTCGATGAGCGCGAGCGGCGGCGGCTTCGGGTCGTTGAGCCGGCCGCCCAGCACCCATGCCAGCCGCCCGTTGAACCGCCCCAGCGAGACCTCGTCGAGCTTCACGCCGCGTCTCGCCAGCGCCTCGCCCAGCGCCTGGCCGTCGGCCCCGGGAGGCCACGCCAGCAGGGTGACCAGTCCGCGGAGCAGCGCCGCCACCGCCGGCTGCTGCTCCAGCCCGCCCCGGCCGGCCAGCCGGCCTTCCTTCACCATGGCCGCGGGACGCTCCTCCTCGGCGGCGTCGGCCACCAGCAGCTCCAGCCGGGCCCGGGCCGGGGTCTTCACCAGCAGCCGTGCCGTGACCGTGGGCGGCGCGCCGGCCGCAAGGGCAGCGCCGCGCAGCTCGAGCGAGCCGGTCGCCTCCACGGCGGTCAGCTCCAGCCCGGCCCGCGTCTCCGACGCCTTGCGCAGGATGGCCGAGGCGGGCAGCAGGTAGGCGAGCGCGGGGGCGGCCGTGAGGAGCCCGGCCGCGGCGGCCGCGGCGGCCACGGCGGTGACGGCGCGGCGACGGTTCACAGGAGCTCCTGGAGATACTGGCGCAGCGGGCCGGCCAGCTCGGGCCGCTTCATGGCGTAGGCGAAGTTGGCCTTCAGGTAGCCGAGCCGATCGCCGGCGTCGTAGCGCTGCCCCTCGAACCGGTAGCCGAGCAGCCCCTCCTCCCTTGCCAGCATGGCCAGCGCGTCGGTGAGCTGGATCTCGCCGCCCACGCCCGGCTTCACCTGCTCCAGCAGCTCGAAGATGCGCGGCGGCAGCACGTAGCGGCCGATGACCGCGAGGTTGGAGGGCGGGTTCTGCTTGGGCTTCTCGACCAGCCGATCGATGCGCGTGGTGCGGGCGTCGATGGCCGTGCCGGCGGCGATGCCGTACATCGAGGTCTCCTCGGGCGGCACCTCCATGAGCGCGATGGTGCCCATGCCGTGCTTCTCCCAGCAGTCGGCCAGCTGCCTGGTGGCCGGCACCCGGGCGTCGATGATGTCGTCGCCCAGCATCACCACGAACGGCTCGTCGCCCACCAGCGCCTTGGCGCAGAGCACGGCGTGGCCGAGGCCGAGCGGCTCCTGCTGCCGCACCGTCACCACCCGCGCCATCTGGGCGATTCGGCGCATCTCCTGGCGCAGCGCGGTCTTGCCGGTCCGCTCCAGGTTGGCCTCGAGCTCGGCGGCGATGTCGAAGTGGTCGACGATCGAGTCCTTGCCGCGGGCGCAGATCAGGATCACGTCGCGGACGCCCGCCGCCACGGCCTCCTCGACGATGTACTGGATGGTGGGCGTGTCGACGATGGGAAGCAGCTCCTTGGGCACCGCCTTGGTGGCGGGGAGGAAGCGCGTCCCGAGGCCGGCGGCGGGGATGACCGCCTTTCGGATGGGCTTCGACATGGCGGGAGTCTAGCATCCTTGCGCCCGGCCCCTCCCGCGCTATCCTCCGCGCGTGCCCCCCCGCCCGATCCGCTCCGCGCTCGCCGCCTTCGCCGCCGCGACGCTCTCCGCCGCCATGCCCGAGGTCGCGCTCGCCGCCGAGCTGCCCCCGTCCGGTGGCCTCTTCGACCTGGTGGGCGCCCGCGCCATGGGGACCAGCGCCGGCACCGCCGGGACCAGCAGCACCGAGGCGCTCTTCACCAACCCCGGCGCCATGGGCGCCGGCGGCGGCTACGTCGCCGAGACACTCCTGGTGAACGAGCGGCGCGGCGGCGCCACCACCTCGCGCTACCTCGGCGCCATGGTGGTCGACGCGGTCAGCTCGCCGGTGGCCACCTCGTTCGCCTACTTCTCGTCGCTGGAGGGCGACAACAAGGGGCACCTCTTCTACCTGGGCTTCAGCGGGCCGATCGCCGAGCGGCTCCACGCCGGGGTCCAGGGGCGCTACCTGAAGCTGGGCGGCCTGGAGCCGGTCGACAAGCTGGCGGGCAAGGAGCCCATCAACGCCATCACCGCCGACGCCGGCCTGAGCTGGAACGCGTCGGGCCTGATCACGGTCGGCCTGTCGGGCTTCAACCTCGTCCCCACCGGCCACGTCGCCGCGCTCCCCCAGGCGATGGGGGCGGGGCTGGCGGTCGGCAGCGACACCGGCATCCGGGTGCTGGCCGACTGGCGCGGCACGTTCCTGCCGCGCGGCCGGATCGCCAACCGCTACGCCGCCGGCGTGGGGGCGTTCGTGGGTGGGACGGCGGCGCTGCGCATCGGCTGGATGCGCGACGAGCTGCTCCACGCCTCGTGGTGGTCGGCCGGAGCCGGGCTGATCGGCGGCGACGGCTTCTCCATCGACGCCGGCTACAGGCAGTCGATAGAGGTGGCGGGCGCGAGGGAGATGGCGCTGTCGTTCAGGTACTTCCCCCCGCAGTAGGGGGCGGGGGTCGGCGCGCTAGCCGGTCGCGGGTGGCGACGAGCCGTGCCGTCGCACCAGCTCAACCGCCAGCCGCGCGGTGGCGGTCGGATCGCCCTCGAACTGGACGCCGACGCGCCGCGTCTCCCGGGAGGCGTGGCGGACCACGCACCAGGCGGTGGGACGGTCTGGCAGGTGGGGGAGGCGCAGCCGGGCCCGGGCGCCGGGCTGGAGCGGATGATCGAGCTCGAGCAGCGCGCCACCCTCGGAGATGTCGCAGACGCGGACCAGGTGCGTGCCCTCGTCGACGTCGAGCCGCGCCTCGCAGTCCACCGGGTGGCGGAGGAAGCGGCGCTGCCGCTGCTTCAGCCAGCGCCGCTCCTCGCGGAGGGCCGCCTCGACCACGGCCGAGTGGGGGACGGCCAGCGCCGCGTCGATCCGGCGGCGATCGTCGGCCAGGGTCCGGGCCTCGGGGAGCCAATCCTGGGCGTCGTCGATCCCGCTCATGCCGGTGGATTATGGCACGGGGCGAACGTTCGGCAGCACCACGGTGGCGCCGGTTGCCTGGTTCTGCCCCCGCCAGACCGGGACGCCCCAGACGTCGCGAACGCGCTCCTCGGTGAGCACGTCGGACGGGCTCCCCTCGGCCACCACCCGGCCGCCAGCCAGCGCCACCAGCCGGTCGCAGGCGGCCGCCGCCAGGTTGAGGTCATGCAGCACCGCCACCACGCAGAGCCCGCCGCGCGCCGCCACCCGGGCCATCTCCATGGCCGCCACCTGGTGCGCCAGGTCGAGGAAGGCGGTCGGCTCGTCGAGCAGCAGCACCCGCGGCTCCTGCGCCAGGGCGCGGGCGAAGAAGACCCGGCGCCGCTCGCCACCGGAGAGGGCGTCGACGCGCCGGCCGGCCAGGTGGAGGAGGTCGCAGGCGGCCAGCGCCCCCTCGACGGCGCCGAGATCCTCGCGGGTGGGGATGGCCAGCAGCCCCTGGTGCGCCGTGCGCCCCATCATCACCACGTCACGGACGGTGAATGGCCAGTCGAGCCGCGGCTCCTGCGGGACCAGCGCGCAGACCCGGGCCACCAGCCGCCGCGGCGTGGCGTGCGGGTCGAAGCCAGCCAGCCGCACCGTGCCGGCCGAAGGCGCCAGCAGCCCGGCCACCAGCCGGATCAGCGTGGACTTGCCGGCGCCGTTGGGGCCGAGCAGCCCCACGAACTCGCCCTCACGCGCCGTGAACGAGACGCCGTCCACCGAGACCCGCGCGCCGTAGGCGTGGCGGACGCCGCGCACCTCGACGATCGGATCGGGCCAGGGCGGCCCGGGCAGCCGGAGCGGGCTCATCTAGTTCCCCTCCGCCTGCTGGCGCGCCTGGCGCCGGAGCAGCCAGAGGAAGAACGGCCCGCCCAGGAAGGCGGTCACCGCCCCCACCGGAGGCTCGGTGCCGAGCGGCAGGAAGGCGAGCCGGGCCAGCGCGTCGGCGGCCACCAGGAAGGCGGCGCCGAAGAGGGCCGAGGCCGGGAGCAGCAGCCGGTGGTCGGGGCCGACCACCCGCCGCACCAGGTGCGGGACGATCAGGCCGACGAAGCCGACCATGCCGGCCAGCGCCACGGCGGCGCCGGTGGCGGCCGAGGCGGCGAAGAAGACCAGCGCGCGGGTGCGGCGGACGTCGAGCCCCAGCGAGGCCGCCTCCTCGTCGCCGAGCGTGAGCAGGTTGAGCCGCGCCGAGAGGAGCGCCAGCGCCCCCACCGAGAGGACCACCAGCACCGTCCCGACCGCCAGCGTGGTGGGGGACTCGTAGCCGATGGCCCCCATCAGCCAGTAGAGGAGGCGCGCGGCCTGGTCGGGCGGCGCCAGCATCTTGAGCAGCGTGATCACGCCGGCCACGAAGGCGTTGAAGACGATCCCCACCAGCAGCGCCGCCTCTGGCACCAGGCGGCCGCCGATCCGGCCGAGGCCGAAGACCAGCAGGGTGGCGAGCATGGCGCCGGCCACCGACCCGACCGCCACCGGCGGCGCCGACCCGAGCAGCGCCCCGGCCGGCCCGGCCACCGCCGAGAGGCCGGCGGCCGCCAGCAGCACCAGCGTCCCGCCCAGCGCCGCGCCGCCCGAGACGCCGAGCACGAACGGCTCGGCCAGCGGGTTGCGCAGCAGGGCCTGCAGCGCGGTCCCGGCGGCGGCCAGGGCGAAGCCGACCACCGCCGCCAGCGCGGCGCGCGGCAGCCGCAGGCCGAAGAGGATGGCCCGGTCGGGCTCGACCCCGTCGAGCGCGGCGCGGAGCGAGATGGGCTGGGGGCCGAGCAGGCAGGAGACCGCCACCGCCGCGACGATGGCCAGCAGGCCGAGGCCGAGCGCCAGCACCAGCCGTGTGCGCGGGACGCCGCTAACCGAGGTCATCTTGCCTGGGGTGGAGCGCCCGGTGGCGCCCCGCGCAGGGCCTGCTCGAGATCGACCAGCGCTTCGACCATGCGTGGGCCGGCGCGCAGCAGATCGTCGCGCGGCAGCCGCGCCACCGCCCCGCGCCGCACCGCCGGGATGGCCGCCAGCCGCTGGATGCCGCCGGCCGGCTCGTCGAAGGCGGCGTCGATGACGAGATCGGGGTTGGCCGCCACCGCCAGCTCCAGCGGGTAGACCGGCCACGGCCGCACCCCGCCCACGGCGTTCTCGGCGCCGGCCAGCCGCAGCAGCTCGTCGGGGAAGGAGCCGGGCCCAGCCACCACCAGCGGCTCCCGCCCCACCACGAAGAGCACCCTCGGGCGCGGCCGTCCGGCCGAGCCGGCGCGCAGCCGGTCGAGCGCCCCCTGCAGCCGGGCCGCCAGCGCCGCACCGGCGGCCGGCTCACCGATCGCCTCGGCCACCAGCCTGGCCGCGGCCGGGACGTCGGCGAGGGTGATCACCGGGATGGCCAGGATGGCGAAGGAACCGCCCGAGAGTTCGCCGAGGCGCCGCACCGCCGCGAGCGCGCCGCCGTCGGTCACCCAGAGGACGAGATCGGGCTTTAGCCCCAGCACCGCCTCCGGCGACGGGTCGAGGAAGCCGCCCACGCGGGGGCGCCCGGCCACCTCCGGCGCGTGGTCCACCCGGGTCACGCCGACGATCCGATCGGCGGCGCCGAGCGCGACCAGGTAGTCGGTCATGCTGGGCGCCAGCGTCACGATCCGCCGGGCGCCGCCGGCCGGGGCATGTCCCACCCAGATGGCGCCACCCGCCGCCGCCCCCTTGGCGGAGACGGGCAGCAGCTCGCCCCCCACCGCCGGCGAGGCGGCGAGGGCGAGCAGCGCCAGCAGGGCGGGGCGGAGGAGCCGGGTCATGGGCGCGAGGCGCAGGCGACGTCGGCGGCCCAGGCGTAGCCATAGGGCGGCGCGCTCGAGGGGCAGACCGGGATGGCGGCGGCGGGAGAGGCGGCGAAGTTCACGGGATCGAACGGGTAGACGTCGCCGCTCCGCTGGTCGGTGACGAAGCCATGGTCGCCACAGAATGCCACGTTCCCGGGGGAGGTGACGGCCGCCGGGTGGACGGCGACCAGCACCGGCGCCGCGCCGGAGAGGTCCACCTCGGCGAGGCCGCCGGCGCCGCATGCCACCCACAGCGACGTTCCATGAACGGCGAGTCCGCCCGGGTTGCCGCAGGCGGCACTGAGCGAGAAGAAGCTGACCGAGGTGTCGATCGGGTCGATGACCGCCAGCCTGCCCGGGCCGGCCGGGTCGGTGAAGTAGCCGTAAGCACCCTTCTTCAGGTTGGCCAGCGCCACGTAGACCTTGCCGCCGACGGTGATCGATCGGCCGGGGAAGGCGAGGCCGGGGGCGTCGGCGCCACCGGAGACGTCGATGCTGCCGAGCGCGGTGAGACAGTTGGCCGGGCCACCGGGCTGGCCGCAGGTGTAGAGCCCGGCGGCGTTGAGCACCGCCACCTTCTGGCCGATGGTCGGGTCGCCCGAGACCGAGTCGCCGTACAGGGAGACGAAGGCCAGCTCGATCCCGGGGCCGGTGGCGAAGGCGATGCCCTTGACGTTCTCCGCGGCCGACTTGCCGACCGGGACCTCGTCGAGCACGGCGCCGGTGGCCGGATCGACCACCACCACCGTGCCGGCGCCGGCGTTGGAGATGAGCACGCGGCCGGCGTGCGTGGCGATGTACTCGAAGTCGTTCCCCGCGAGCAGGTACTCGGTAGGCGCCACGGCCAGCTCCACTGGGAGGCGGATGAGCGAGCCGGAGATGGAGGCGGCGGCCCAGATGTCGGCGCCGAGGGTGGTGAGGGCGATGGGGCCCACGCCCGCGGCGCGCGGGGCGGCGCCGGTGGTCGGCTCGAGCGGCTCGACCGCCCGGACCTCGTTGACCGAGAAGCAGGCGACCTGGAGCGAGGAGCAGCTCCCGGCCAGGCAGGACTCGCCGGTCACGCAGCCCTTGCCGCAGGCGCCGCAGTTGAGCCGGTCGGAGGCGAGCGTGACGCAGGCGGCGCCGCAGGCCGAGGTCCCGGCGGGACAGTCTAGGACGCAGGCGGTGGCGCCGCCGCTGGTGCCGCAGACGGAGCCGCTGGCGCAGGCGTTGGCGCAGGCGCCACAGTGAGCCGGATCGGTGGCGAGGTCCACGCAGGTCGAGCCGCACAGGGACTGGCCGGTGGGGCAGGCGCAGGCGCCGGCCTTGCAGATGGTCCCGCCGGCGCAGGCGTTGGCGCAGGCGCCGCAGTTGGCCGAGTCGGTGGCGAGGTCGAGGCAGGCGTTGCCACAGAGGGCCTCGCCGGCTGGGCAGGTGGTCTCCTTCTGGCAGCCGGAGAGGGCGGTGAGCGCGGTCAGGGCCGCGACGACGAGGAGTGAGCGGTTCATGGCGTTCCTTCGGTGTGGGGGGTGGTGGGGGAGGAGCCGGCGCGGAGGGTGAGCAGCACCATCCGCGACGGGAGGGGGTTTCCGAGGCCGTCGGTGAGGGTGCGATCGTCGAGCAGGTTCTTGACCTCGGCGTGGAGGCTCACAGCCAGCGGCCGGTAGAGCGTCACGGCGGCGCCGGCGTTCCAGAGCAGCGTTGCCGGGATCGGCTCGACGTTCCGCGTGTCGGAGAAGCGCCGGCCGACGTAATGGGCCTCGACGTGCAGCTCGAACCGCCCCGGCGCGGCGGTGGCCCGGGCGTAGAGCCGCTGCCGCGGCCGGTAGGGGACCTGGTTCCCGACCTCGTCGGTCCGTCCCTTCAGCAGCTCGGTGAAGAGGAAGGTGTACGCGCCGGAGAAGGTGGCGCGGGCCAGCCCGAGCATGGGGGCGGTGGCCAGCTCGGCCTCGATCCCGGCCACCAGGGCCTGCCCGGAGTTGAAGGGCTGCAAGCGCCAGCGCCAGGTGGGCTGGTAGAGGATGAGGTCGCGGTAGCGGGTGACGTGGCCGCCCAGCGTGGCCAGCCCGAGCGGCCCGTCGGCCACCAGCGAGGCGTCGGCCGCCAGGCCGGTCTCCGGCACCAGGTCCGGGTTGGGCGTCACCAGCCCTTGCTGGAAGTAGAGCTCGGCCAGGCTGGGGGCGCGGAAGGAGCGGCCCGCGCTGGCCCGCACCGACCAGCCGTCGCCGAGCCGCCACGAGCCGCCCAGCTTGCCGGAGAGGCCGGAGAAGGGGCCGACGGCGTCGAACCGGAGCGCGGGGGCCACCCGCAGCCGGGCGCCGAGGAGCAGCAGGTCGTCGCCGACCGCGAGCCCGGTGGACCAGCGGGTGAGGGCCGACGGGAGGCCACCGGCCTCGACGGTCTCGGCCTCGGCGGAGAGCTGCGCGGAGAGCTGGCCGGCGCCGTGGGACCATCCGAGTTCGGCCGCGGCTCCGCCGGCCGCGCCGCGCTGGCGGTACGGGACCGGATCGCCGGCGCGGACGTCGAGCCGGTCGAACCGGCCGCTCACCCGGCCGCCGAGCGTGAGGCCGCCGGGTCCGCCTCGGGCGTAGCGCGCCGCCACCAGGAGCCGGCCGTCGCGCTGCCAGTCGTCGGGAGTCGGGTTCCTGGCGAAGCCGGGCAGGCCGCGCCGCCCCGCCGACGCCTGCACCACCGTGTCGAGCCACCCGTCGAGCACCGGGACCGAGAGCTTCGCCAGCGCCCCGGCCCGCCTCGCGGCGCCGTTCTCCCGCTCCCGCGCCACCAGCGGATCGCCGGGCAGCGTCGGCGTCGGGTCGTAGAGGTAGGGGAAACGGCCGTCGGTGGTGTCGCCGCTCCCGGCCAGCAGCAAGGTGCCTCCCAGCGCCGCCACCGCGCCGTCGGCCGCCAGCGAGGCGCTGCCGAAGGAGCCACCGGTGGCCTCGGCCGACCACTGGTCCGCCGCAGCCCGCCGGGTGACGACGTTGACCACGCCGCCCAGGGCGCCGGCGCCGTAGAGCGCCCCCTCGGGCCCGCGCAGCACCTCGATCCGCTCGATCCAGCCGCGCGGGATGGAGGAGAGATCGACGGCGCCGCCGAAGGCCGAGTTGAGCGGCAGGCCGTCGAGCAGCACCAGCACGCCGTCGGCGGTCGAGCCGCGGATGGAGACGGTGGTGAGCTGGCCGAGGCCGCCGTAGTCGTTGATCGCCACGCCGGGCGCGGTGGCCACCAGCTGGGCCACGTCCTTGGCCTCGCCGGCGAAGCGCGACGCCTCGATGACGGTGGCCGCGCCGGTCGGATCTCCCGCCGCCTCGGTGCGCGGCACGCGGACCACCTGCTCGTCCATGACGACGGGAGGCGGCTCCTCGGCGCGAGGGGTCGTTGCGACGGAAAACGAAAGGGCGAGAACGCCCAGGAACGGGATCTTCGAGCGCAAAGCCGCGCGTCTCCTTCGGACGCGACAACCGTGGCCACGGCGGCATGCCGTGGCCTGCTCGAAGGGAGGTCTCCTGGCTCCCGGGGCCGCGCACGACGGATGGCCGTCGCCGCTCGCCGCCTTCCACCTTCCCACCGCTAAACGGCCGCGGCAGTGGTGACTGCACTGAAGGCGACTTCTCCCCGGCTACAGTGGCGGGACCGCGCCGGCTTCTGACCGGACTTCCCTGATCCTCCGAGCGGGTGCTGCAGGCCACTCGCTACCGGAGTCGTGGCGGCCCGTCAAGTCGCGACCCCAGGCGGGACGTGCGCCGTGCCGGAGAGGAGGGAGGATCCGGGCACCTG
Source organism: Myxococcales bacterium (assembly GCA_021806645.1). Lineage (GTDB taxonomy): Bacteria > Myxococcota > Myxococcia > Myxococcales > Anaeromyxobacteraceae > JADKCZ01. The sequence goes on from JAJZQX010000006.1 coordinate 215,681, forward strand.
GCGCACGCCCCGCCCAGGCGCGTGAGCTCACTTCCGCGAGGCCGTGGTCACCGCCGGGGCCGTCCCCGCGGCCAGCGGCGCGCCGACCACCAGGTGGGCCTTCACCTTGGCGAACCAGGCCGGGCCGAGCCCCTTCACCGCCACCACGTCCTCGGGCTTCCGGAAGGGCCGTCGGGCGCGCAGCGCCACGATGGCCTGCGCCTTCTTCTGGCCCACGCCGGGGAGCCGCATCAGCTCCACGGTGCTGGCCCGGTTGAGGTCGATCCGGTCGTTGGGACCGAGCGCCCTCTTGGTGGTGAAGGCGGCGGAGGCGGGGAGAGCGAGGGCCAGCACGGCCACCGCCACGGCGAGGCGCAGCCGTCGGGTCACGGCCGCACCTCCTCGCCGCGCCGGGCGCCATTCCCCGCCGCGCCCGCCCCGTTCGCGCCGGCGTGCGCATCGTCGCGCTGCTCGCGGATCTGCAGCTTGTTGGTGCCGAGGGGCAGCGCGTCGAGGTAGATGGCGATGCTGCCGTCCCGGTTGGTGAAGGCGATGCCGATCTTCTGCCACCAGGCGGCCCGCTCACCCTCCTTCTCGTTGATGGCGTAGACCGCCAGCCGCTTGCCGTTCGTCTCCTTGCCGTTCGCTTCCTTCTGGTCGCTCATGTTCGCTCCGTGTCCGTGGTTGGTTGCTGCACGGTGGCCAGGAGCAGGCGCCGTGCCGGCGCCAACCGGGCGAGATCACGGGAGGCGAGGCCGGGACGGATGTTCAGGTGGCGGACCAGTGGCCGAGGCGCGGACCTCAAACCGCGCCGCGCTTGCGCGGCGCAAGCCGTCCTTCGCCAGGACCAGGTCCCGCGTATCGGGCGATGAGGCGTTCCACGAATACCTGCCGCGCCGCCAGGGCATTGTGGCGGCCTTCAGCACCTGCTCGGTGCTGGCGCCCGGGATGGAGTGGGAGAGGCCGTCGCGCGCGGCGTCGAGCAGCTTCAGGAACTGGCGGTCCACCGTGATGTGCAGCCGGCGCAGCTCGGCGGTGAGCGGTTCGACGTCGTCGCGGCGAGCCGCGTCCCGCGCGGGGTGGGTCGGCGTGACTTCTGACGTCAGAAGTGACCCGGAGTCCGTGTCGGCCCGGCTCGATTCGGACAGCGTGGCCGAGTGTGGCGGCGCCAGCGCGAGCGTCGGGCCCGGCCTCGTCGCGCCTCGGTCCACGCTCGTCACGACCGCGCGGAGCGGCGGAACATCCCGCGGGAGCAACTCGGCGACGACCTCCCTGGCCTCCCGCGCGGAGAGGCCGAAGAAGCGAGAGGCCACCTCGGCCCGGTTCTCCTCGGTCAGCACCTTGGCCAGCTCCGCGGTCGTCGAGAGGCACAACCGCCCGTCGCCGAGCGGCTCGATGAGGTCCGGGAAGCGCTGCAGCAGCCGAGCCGCGCTCATCCGCCAGAAGGACGCGCTGTTGGAGAGCCGCAGCTCCACGTGCAGGAACGCGAAGAGTGACGCGTGCCCGAGCGGCTCCCAGCCGCGGCGCCGGTCGAAATCGGCCAGCGCGACGAGGAAGTCGGCCATGGCGGCCTGCTCCAGGCGAAGGAGGTTGGCTAGCGCGTCGCGAAATGGCCCGCTGACACGCGCAGACGCCCAGCACCGTCTCGACCCCGTCACGCGCGCGGCGCCCCCGCCAGCGAGGCGGCGGCGCTGCCTGGTGGGCCATTACGCAGCGGCTCACTGACCGAACGTGAATGCGGCCGGAAACGCGTCAAGCAAGAATCGCGGCCATTTGGGTGCCGAAATCGCAGAAAACGCAACGGGGGCAGCGGTATCCGCTCAGCTCCACCTCGGCGGTCGCCCATCTTGCCCCGCTGCGCGACCGCCCGAGCTACGCAGCGCCGCCAGTCTCCGTGCCACCGCTCCGCTCGCGACGTGTCTCGTTGCCCGAACAGATCCGCTCGCCCTGCTCGGTCGTGCCCCTGGTACGCTCGTTACGCACGGAACCGACCGCACCCGCGCCGCCCCCGCCGCGCCTTTCGTCGACCGAACGGACTCGCCCGGCAACGCCATCGCGGTTCGCCCGACCAAGGCGGCACCGATTGGCCCCGCGCCGCGCTTCCCCTTTGGACCGCTCGCGCGAGCGCTTGCGTCCACCCGACACGCGCCCCCGCGGTCACGACGCGCGCAGCTCGCCGGCCAGCCACCGCGCCGTCTCCAGCAGCGACGGCCCGTCGTGGATGAGGTTCCGTCCCCGATCGGTGGTGGAGGCGACCAGCCGCGGCGCGAAGGCCCGGTCCCAGCCCCGCTCGGCCACCAGCGCGGCCGGGTCCACCGGGTGCTCCGGCTCGGAGAAGACCACCACCAGCCGCGAGCGCGGGGACGGAGACGTGCACGGTGACCCGGGGAGGATCAGTTCATCACGCCGCCCGGGAAGTGGGGCGTGTCGCCGAGGTCGATGGTCCCGAAGCGGGCCTCGTAGCGGGCCAGGTTGTCCTGGATGGCCAGGAGCAGCCGCTTCATGTGCTTCGGAGTGGTGATGGCGCGCGACCGCACCATGGCCTTGGGCGCCTGCGGCTGCACGTAGGCGAGGTCGAGCGTGAACTCGGTCTCGGTGTGGTTGACCATGGCCAGGTTGATGAAGGCCCCGTTGGCGGTGACGGGGTCGATCTCGATCTGGATCTGGATGGCGTGCGGCGGTGAGGTAGGCTTGTCGGACATGCGGATCTCGTAGCACCCCGGGAGCCGCGCCGCGAGACCCGTGAAGACCAACCCGACGCCGACCCCCGACCAGCTGGCCGCCATCGACCAGGGGCGTGAGCTCGACCTCCCCGGCGGGCCGGACGCGGTGCTGCTCCTGCATGGCCTGACCGGCGCCCCCTTCGAGATGCACCACCTGGCGCTGCGGCTGGCCGCCGAGGGGTACCGCTGCCTCGCCCCGGTGATGGCCGGCCACGGCCGCACGCCCGAGGACCTGGTCGGCATCCCCTGGACCGAGTGGGTGGCCCACGCCCGTCGCGATCTCGCGCGGCTCTCCGGCGCGCGGCACGTCTACGTGGCCGGCTGCTCGATGGGGGCGCTGGTGGCCTGCGCGCTGGCCCATGACCTGCCGGAGCGGGTCGAGGGGCTCGTCCTGCTGGCCCCGGCGATGGAGCTGCAGGCGGCCGGGCGGCTGGCCGGACTGCTGGGACGCAGCGCGCTGCTCTGGCGCAAGGTGGTGCCCAAGGGCTCCGGCTCCGACGTCCGCGATCCCGCCATGAAGGCGCGCAACCCGTGCCTGGGTGGCGTGCCGCTGGGCGCCGTGGCCGAGCTGCAGGCGCTGGCCGCGCGGGTCGACTCGCTCCTGCCGGGCGTGGCGGCGCCGGCCCTGGTGGTGTTCGGCGCCCAGGACCACACCGTGACGCTGGCCGGCGCCAAGCGGCTCGCGAAGCGGATCGGCAGCGGCCCGGCCGAGCTGCTGGTGCTGCCGGAGAGCTACCACCTGGTCGGGGTCGACGTGGAGCGTGATCGCTGCGCCGACGCCGCGGTCCGGTTCCTCGCCTCGCTCGGAAGCTAGAGGAGCACGCATGTCGAAGTTCGTGCTGGCCATCGACCAGGGGACGACCGGCACCACCGCGGTGCTGCTCGACCGGAAGCTGGCCGTCCGCGCCGCCGTCAACCAGGAGTTCCCCCAGCACTTCCCGCGGCCCGGCTGGGTGGAGCACGACCTCGAGGAGATCTGGGCCAGCGTCGGCGCCACCGTCAGGAAGGCGCTGCGCCAGGCCGGGGGCCGCGGCCGCGACGTGGCGGCCATCGGCATCACAAACCAGCGCGAGACCACCGCCCTCTGGCGGCGCGGCAGCGGCCGGCCGGTGGGCCGCGCCATCGTCTGGCAGGACCGGCGCACCACCGACGCCTGCGCGGCGCTCAAGGCGGCCGGCAAGGAGCCCTGGGTGCGGCAGCGGACCGGGCTGGTGCTCGACCCGTACTTCTCCGCCACCAAGCTCGGCTGGCTGCTCGACCACGTGAAGGAAACGCGGCGCGACGCCGAGGCGGGCCGGCTGGCCTTCGGCACCATCGACAGCTTCCTCTGCTGGCGACTCACCGGCGGCGCCCACGTGACCGACGTCTCCAACGCCAGCCGGACGCTGCTCATGAACCTGGAGACCCGACGCTGGGACGACGCGCTGCTGCAGCTCTTCGAGGTGCCGCGCGCCGTCCTGCCGGAGATCCGCTCCTCCTCGGAGGTGTACGGCACCACCCTCGGCCTCGACTTCCTGCCTGACGGCCTCCCGGTCTGCGGCATGGCCGGCGACCAGCAGGCGGCGCTCTTCGGGCAGGCCTGCTTCGCGCCCGGGGACGCCAAGTGCACCTATGGCACGGGCGCCTTCCTGCTGCAGAACGTGGGGCCGAGGCCGGTCCACTCCTCGCGGGGCCTGCTGGCCACGGTGGCCTGGGAGGCGGGCGGCGAGGTGGCCTACGCGCTGGAGGGCTCCTCCTTCATCGCCGGGGCCGCCGTGCAGTGGCTGCGCGACGGGCTGGGGCTGATCGCGACCTCGGCGGAGATCGAGCCGCTGGCGCGGAAGGTGAAGGACAGCGGCGGCCTCACCTTCGCACCCGCGCTGGCCGGGCTGGGGGCTCCCCACTGGCGGCCGGAGGCGCGCGGCGTCATCCGCGGCATCGACCGGGGCACCACCGCCGCCCACCTGGCCCGGGCCACGCTCGAGGGCATCGCCCTCTCGGTCTTCGACCTGGCCGAGGCCATGCGGGTCGAGTCGGGGCAGCCCTTCCACGACTTCAAGGTGGACGGGGGGGCGAGCCGAAACAACCTGCTCATGCAGGTGCAGGCCGACCTGCTCGGGGTGCCGGTGGTCCGGCCGAAGGTGATCGAGACCACCGCGGTGGGCGCCGCGCTCCTGGCCGGGCTGGCGAGCGGCGTCTGGGGATCGCGCGAGGAGGTCAGGCGGGTCTGGCGGCGGGACCGGCGCTTCACGCCGCGCATGGAGCCGACCGACCGCGAGGCGATGCTGGTTCGCTGGCGGGCCGCGGTGCGGTCGGCCTGACCCGCCTCCGGCCGCTCAGCCGAGCCGATCGAGCGCCTCGGCCACCGTCTCCACCGGCACCACCTCGAGGCCGCGCGGGACGTCGGCATGGCGCGCGTTGGCGGCCGGCAGGACCGCCCGCTCGAACCCGAGCCGCGCCGCCTCGGCCAGCCGCAGCTCGGGCTGGGAGACGGCCCGCACCTCGCCGGCCAGCCCCACCTCGCCGAGCAGCAGCGTGCGGGGCGGGATGGCCCGCTCGCGGAAGGAGGAGGCGAGGGCGGCGATGGTGGCCAGATCTGCGGCCGGATCGTCGAGGGAGAGCCCACCGGCCACGTTGACGAAGAGGTCGCAGGCGAGGATCTCCAGCCCCACCTTCTTCTCCAGCACCGCCGCCAGCAGCGCCACCCGGTTCGAGTCGATGCCGAGCGCGGTCCGCCGCGGCGTGCCGAAGCCGGTCGGGGCCACCAGGGCCTGGATCTCGACCAGCACCGTGCGCGTGCCGTTGAGCACCGCCGCCACCGCGCTGCCGGGAGCCTCGAGCGGCCGCTCGGCGAGGAAGAGCGCCGAGGGGTTGGGGACCTCGGCCAGCCCGCCCGCCTTCATCTCGAAGACGCCGATCTCGGAGGCCGAGCCGAAGCGGTTCTTGTGGGCGCGCAGGATCCGGTAGGGGTGGGCGCCGCCGCCCTCGAAGTAGAGGACGGTGTCGACCATGTGCTCGAGCACGCGCGGCCCGGCGATGGCGCCGTCCTTGGTGACGTGGCCGATGAGGAAGACCGGCGTCTCGGTGGTCTTGGCGAAGGCCATGAAGCGGGCCGTCACCTCGCGGATCTGCGAGACGGTGCCGGGGGCGCTCGGCAGCTCGGGCAGGTACTGGGTCTGGATCGAGTCGATGACCAGCGCGGCCGGCTCGAGCGCGTCGGCGGCGTGGAGCACGCGGACCGCGTCGGTCTCGGCCAGCACGTGCAGGTTGGGGGCGAGCGCCCCGAGCCGATCGGCCCTCAGCTTCACCTGCCGCGCCGACTCCTCCCCGGAGACGTAGAGCACCGGCCGGTCGGGGCGGGCCCGGGCCAGCCGGTCGAGCACCGCCAGGATCAGCGTGGACTTGCCGATGCCCGGGTCGCCGCCCAGCAGGATCAGGCTCCCCGGCACCACCCCGCCGCCCAGCACCCGGTCGAGCTCGCCGATGCCGGTCCGCGTCCGCGCCTCCTCGGCCCCCTCCACATCGCGCAGCGGCATGGGACGGGCCCCGTTGGCCGGCCCCCAGCCGCGCGGCGTCGCGCCCTTCGGTTCGGGCGCCACCACCTCCTCCTGCAGCGTGTTCCAGGTGCGGCAGGCCGGGCACTGGCCGAGCCACTTGGGGCTCTGCTGGCCGCACTCGGTGCAGGCGAAGACGGTCTTCTGCTTGGTGGCGGCGCGGGTCACGGTCAAGGAGATAGCCCGTGCATCTGACGGGCCGGGAGCGGGGAGGGCGACTGCGCCAGGAATGATCGGCCAAGCAGTTCCCGATGTTAGGCCCGCCTCCGAGGGTGGCCGGGGAGCGGTTCCTGCCGGACCTCGGGGCACGCGGCGGCCACGGCCGGCCGGCGCCGGCCGCGGGCAGCGATTCCCAGGTCCCTTCGATGTCGCCCGCCGCGGGTAGGAGCCCGGCGATTTCAGCGTGTCGCGGCGGCCTGACGCTGGCGGAGGCCAGCAAGCTGGTCTTCGGTGGCGGCGACGAGCAGGTCGCGCACCGACTGGAGCAGTGATTTCCAGCGGGTGGCGCGCCCCTCGTCCGAGCGGAGCGTCACCGAGCGGTAGAGCGCCAGCACGCTCACCGGCAGCCCCACCGGCGCGAGCGCCTTGCGCCGCCACGCCGCCTTCACCGCCCGGTGCAACGCCGCCCGCAGCCCGCCGAGCGACAACACCCGGCAGAGCGCGTCCCGCGCCGTGGTGGCGGCCAGCCGCCGCGGTAGTCCGAGCCGGCGGCGCATCGTCAGCGCCAGCGACGCACTCAGGTCCTCGGACTCCGAGAGGCTCCGGCACCCGGCCATGAGGCCCAGCAGCGTCGCCTGGAGGATCTGCGCCAGGCTCCAGCGCCCCTCCCGCGCCCTCGGGCCGGGCACCTCCTCCAGCCCCAGCTCCGGCAGCCGCGCCGCCAGGAGCCCCGCCATCCTCCTCACCGCTCTTCCCCTCATCGATCTCCTCTCGTATGATCCCCGGGTCGTTGGCATCCGCCGGGCTCCTACCCGACGACAAGCCGAACCGCGGCGGGCGATCACCAGGATCGCCCGCCGCACCTCTTTGGTACCCCGAGTGAGGATGGGCTGGCGAACTTGTGCTCGCGGCTGCGCAGGGTCCGGCGCCAGTCCAAACGTCTGGACTTCCAAGAGCCCTTCAGTCCGGGCGGCTACCGCCGCCAATCATCCCTGTGGATGGGCTGCGACCATGGTCGAGACCTCACCCAGGCAGCCGTCGCAGGTCGCTAGCTCGACGGCGACCATCCCGACTGGAGTCCCCCCTTCGCAACTTCGGGCGCCCAAAGTGGATTTCGGGGGAGTGGCCGGCTCCTCGAGAAGCAGGCGAGGGCACGGGGGCAGGTCACGACGGCAGCCCGAGGTGACTCCACTCGTCAGGCTGGCCCAAACAGCAGCGGGCGCCCAGCGATCGGCGAGGAGAACGCATGGCCAGGACCGCACCGCGAAGTGGCCGCACCGGAGGGCCCGGCCTGGCAGCCGGCGCGCTGGCGGTTCTGGTCCTCGCCGCGGCGTCGGCCGGCTGCGTCTCCTCCTCCTCCCCGCACCACGTCGTGCCGACCCGGGACCGGCTCGACCGCGTGAGCTGGGTCGAGGTCGAGGTGCTCCCCACGGATAACGAGGTGCGCCGGCTCGATGGGACCGAGTTCGGGGCCGGCCCTCCTGCCGGGACCGTGCCTCGCATCCAGGTTAGCCTTCCCAGGCGGGAGGCCCTCGCCGAGGCCGTGATCGACGCTGGCTCGTGCGGCACCGGCCTCCCCTTCCGGAAGGTGGGACGGGTCCAGGACTGGAGGCGGAGCGCCCGGCTCACGGTCGAGCTCGAGTCGGTGACGCTGGCCACCGGCGACGGGCCCGATCCGCCGACGGTGCTCTGGATCGAGGTGCGGACCAGGCTGCAGCTTCCAGACCACGGGCGCGATCCAGGATCGGCGCGCCACCTCGCCGCCGACCCGAGCCTCCGGCGGCTCTCCGAGTGGGTGGCCGGCGACGGCGCCCGGCTGCGTGAGGCGGTGTCGGTGCTTGCGGCCGGGCTGGCGCCACGCCTCGTCGCCGACCTGGGCGGAGGGAAGCCGGTGAAACCCTGCGACTGGGACCTGGGGGCGCCGCGACCGGACGGCGCCGCCGAATGGACCGACGTGGCGCCGCCGGCGGACGAGGTGCCGCCGAGAGATGCGCCGCCCGCGCCGGTGGCCACCGACGTGGCCACCATCCAGCAGTCCTCGCCGGCCGGCGTGAAGGTGCTCGCCGCGCTCGGAGGAGGGGTGGCCGGAGTCTTCGTCGGCGCGGTCTACGGGCTGGGGACGTGCGCCCAGGCCGTCAAGGGCGGAGGCGGCGGGATCGGGTTGATCGCCTTCGCGGTCTGCAGCGTCGTGGCCGTTCCCGTGGGCGCCGTGGCAGGCAGCGTCGTCGGCATGGTGAAGGGGGTCTCCTACGTGGGGGACCAGGACGTCGCCGCTAACGCGGCCATGGCCCGGGCCAATACCGGGCTGGCCAGCCAGCTGGCCGCGGCGGTGCCGCCGGACTGGATGGAAGCGGTCCTGGCCCGGGCCGACCAGGCGCTGGCGGCCGGGGTATCCGGCGAAGGGGCGGCCTCGAGGCTGAGCGTGGGCGTGGTCCGGCTCGTCGAGGAGCGCGGCGGGCTCCGCATCGCCCAGCTCGAGATGGAGGCGATCCTCCATCCGGCGGGCGACCAGCTGGTCCCCGGGCGGCATCTCTGCCTGCGCAGCCCCGGGCCGATCCCGACCGAGCTCTGGTTCCGCGACGACGCGATACTGCTCCGCCGCTCGATCGAGGCCAATGTCGCGGCGGCCGTGGAGAGGGGTGCAGCTAGCCTGTCGCCGCGGCCCGGGGACGGTCCCTGCGTCCTGAGGGGGGCGCGGCCGCCGGTGGCGCAGCCGTCCGAGCCGCAATCGACGGAGTTTCAGCCGCCCTTGTCGCAGTAGCCCCAAACGTCCGCCCCCACTCGTCAACCCAGCCCTCCCAGATGGGTTGACGAGCCCGATCCGGCCTGACATCCTGCGGCCCCTCATGACCGCCATGACCGCCAAGCTCCCCGCCGGCCCCGAGCCCATCTCCGCCGACGAGGCCCGCCGCCTCATCCACCACACGTCCGGCCCCGAGCTGGAGGCCCTGCTGGCCCGCGCCAACGCCGTGCGCGCCGCCGTCCACGGCGACGAGGTCTCGCTCTGCGGCATCGTCAACGCCAAGAGCGGCCACTGCCCCGAGAACTGCGGCTTCTGCTCGCAGTCGGCCCACTTCAAGGAGGCCACGGCGCCCGAGTACCCGCTCATGACCGCGCGCCAGATCGCCGAGCAGGCCAGGACCGCCGAGCGGGCCGGCGCGCGCGAGTTCTCCATCGTCACCAGCGGCACGCGGGTGGCCAGGGAGGAGGAGCTCAAGACCATCGAGGAGGCGGTCAAGCTCATCCGCGCCGAGTCGGGCGTGGAGCCGTGCGCCTCGCTCGGCCTCATGCACGCCCCGGAGCTGGAGCGGCTCAAGGCGGCCGGGCTGATGCACTACCACCACAACCTGGAGACGGCGCGCAGCCACTTCGACCAGGTCTGCACCACCCACACCTACGACGAGCAGCTCGACACCATCCGCGCCGCCCGCGACCTCGGCTTCCAGGTCTGCTCGGGCGGCATCCTCGGCATGGGCGAGACCCCGGAGCAGCGGGTCGAGTTCGCCGAGACCATCCGCGACCTGGGCATCCACTGCGTCCCGGTCAACTTCCTCAACCCGCGCCCCGGCACGCCCATGGCCGGCGTCAAGGCCATCACGCCGGGCGAGTGCCTGGCCGCGCTGGCGGTCTTCCGGCTCATGATGCCTTCCGCCCACATCTTCGTGATGGGCGGGCGCGAGGTGAACCTCGGCGAGCTGCAGCACCGGATCTTCGAGGCCGGCGCCGACGGCACCATGGTGGGCAACTACCTCACCAGCGCCGGCGGCACGCCCGAGCAGGTGATCGGGATGACCAGGGAGCACGGCCTGACGCTGCGCCCGCCAGCCACCGGCCGCTGGGCCTTCACGGGGCAGGCCGAGGGCGAGATCCACTGGAACGAGCAGGCCACCGCCAGCCGCAAGCCGCGCGGCCTGCCGGTGGTCAGCTAGCCTCGGCAGCCCCACGGCCCCGTTCCGGTATGGCCCACCCCACCCTCGACTGGATCGACCGGGAGCTCGCCAGGCTCTCCGACGCCGGCCTGCGCCGCGCCCTGGAGCCGATCGGTCCGCGGCAGGGGGCGGAGGTGGAGGTGCGCGGGCGGCGGCTCGTCAACCTCTGCTCCAACGACTACCTCGGGCTGGCCGGCGACGAGCGGGTGATGAAGGCCGCCGCCGAGGCGGCGCTGGCGGAGGGGGCCGGGAGCGGCGCCTCGCGGCTGGTGGCGGGCGACCTGCCCATCCACGGGAGGCTGGAGATCGCGCTGGCCGGGCTGCACCGGGCCGAGGCGGCCCTGCTCTTCAACTCCGGTTACCACGCCAACGCCGGCGTGCCCGCGGTGCTGGTGGGGCGCGAAGACGCCGTCTTCTCCGACGAGCTGAACCACGCCTCCATAATCGACGGCGGGCTCCTCTCCCGCGCCGACCTCCAGCGCTACCGCCACGGCGACGCGGAGGAGCTCTCCGGCCTGCTGGCCAGGAGCACGGCGCGCCGCAAGCTGGTCATCACCGACGCCGTCTTCTCCATGGACGGCGACGCCGCGCCGCTCGCCGACCTCGCCGACGCCTGCCAGCGCCACGGCGCCATGCTCTACGTGGACGAGGCCCACGCCGTCGGCGTGCTCGGGCCCACCGGCGCCGGGCTGGCCGAGCAGCTGGGGCTGAAGCACCGGGTGGACGTGGAGATGGGCACGCTGGGCAAGGCGCTGGGCGCCTTCGGCGCCTACGTGGCCGGCCAGGCGCGGCTGCGCGAGCTCCTGCTGACGCGGGCCCGGACCTTCGTCTTCACCACCGCGCTGCCGCCGGCCGCCTGCGGCGCGGCGCTCCGCGCGCTCGAGATCGTCCGGACCGAGCCGGCGCGGCGGGAGCGGCTCCACGCGCTCATCGCCCACATGAGGGCCGGGCTGCAGGCGCGCGGCTTCGACGTCTCGCGCGTGGTCTCGCCGATCTTCCCGGTGGTGCTGGGGAGCGAGGCGCGCGCGCTGGCGACCGCGGCCGGGCTGCGCGAGCGGGGCTTCTACGTGCGCGCCATCCGGCCACCCACCGTGCCGCGCGGCACCAGCCGGCTGCGCGTGGCGCTCACCGCCGGCCACCAGCCGGCGCAGCTCGACGCCTTCCTGGGGGCGCTCGACGAGGTGCTGGCGGGCCTGCCGCTCAGCGCCGCGGGCTGAGCCGTCCCAGCATCGTCTGCCGCTCGAATGGGCTGCCCGAGCCGCCGCCGGCGTCCACGGCGGTGAAGGTGCCGCCGCCGCCTCGCCCGGCGTAGGCGCCGGTGGCGCCCACCACCTGCCAGCGTCCGAAGATGGGCGGGTAGACGGCCCCGCGCAGCCTGGTGTCGAGCCGCAAGGTGAGCGTGCCGAGCTTTCCCTCCAGCACCCGCTCCACCCGTCGTTTCGGCCCGATCAGCGATCCGCGATCGCGCGCCACCCCCCGGTCACGCAGGGCGCCGAGCCGGAGGGTGAAGGTGCCGGTGAACTGCCAGGGCGGGAAGCGGACGTCGAGGACGACCCGTTCGGTGGCGGCCACGGGGCGCGGCGCCGGCGGGACCCGTGAGGGCGTGCCGGCGCGGAAGGCCTGGAGCAGGAGGATCGTGAGGTGCGCGGCGGCGGTCACCGGCGGCTCCCCTGGGCGGGCGGCGCCGTCGCGGGCGGAACCGTGGACGGAGGCGCGGGCGCGGCCGGTTCGCGGCCGTGGCGGCGCTCGCAGGCGGCGTGGCGCGTGCGGGCCTCCTCCTCGGACTCGCCGAGCAGGTGGAGCCGCTGGGCGGTGGTCAGGCAGGCCGAGGTGGAGGCGGCCAGCCGCGCGCGCAGCAGTGGCCACTCGATGGAGGCGACGCGCACGGTGCCGTCGGCCAGGGCGGTGGCCAGCTCCCGGCCGTCGGGGCTGAAGGTGGCCTCGGAGACGGCCACCGGGTGACCGCGCAGGAGCAGCGGCTCGCCGGAGTCGTCGAGCGACACCACGCTGACCGAGCCGTCGAAGGAGGCCAGCGCCAGGCGCCGCTGGTCCGGGCTCCAGGCCGGTGTCCAGAGCCGCTCCGGCCAGGCGCGCAACGGCGGCAGCTCGGAGAGGTCGGCGGCGCGGAAGAGCCGCAAGGGACCGTCCACCTCGGCCACCGCCACCAGGTCCCCGCGTGGCGAGAGGCCGGCGCGAAAGACCGCCCGGTCGGCGCGCAGCACGCGAGGGGTGCCTCCGTCGAGCGGCCAGAAGCGGACGGTGGCGTCGAGCTGCGAGGCCGAGACCACCTCCCGGCCATCGGGCGAGAAGACCACGTGGGTGATGCCGGCCTCGTGCCCCTCCAGCCGGACCACCTCGCCATGGCCGTCGGCGGCGTGGAGCCGGATGACGCCGTCCAGGCCGGCGGTGGCCACGCGCGCACCGTCGGGGCTCCAGGCGGCGAAGAGGACGGGGGCGCCGGCTGGCGGCAGGGCCACCAGGAGCGAGCCGTCGGTGGCGCTCCAGATCCGGGCCACGCCGTCCTCCGAACTGGTCAGGATCCGCCGCTCGTCGGGGTCCCAGGCGGCGGAGTGGATGACGCCGGACGGATCGCGCACCGCGAGGAGCTCCTTGCCGCTGGCCCGGTCCCAGGTTCGCGCGGTGCCGTCGTGGCTGGCGGTGAGGAGCCGGAGGCCGTCCCGGCTCCAGGTCACGGTGTCCACGTAGCCCAGGTGACCGGTGAGGAGGCCCCGGGCGCCGGCGTCGCCGATGGGCCAGACCCGCAGCGTCCCCTCGCGGGCCCGGGTCAGCACGCGCCGGCCGTCGGGGGTGAAGGCGGCCGCCACGACCGACGGCCCTTCCAGCGGCGTGGGGACCGGCTCGCCCGGACCGGACCAGAGCAGCGCCCGGCCGTCGGTGCCGAAGGTGAGGAGCCGTCCGCCCACCGGCGCCCAGGCGAGCCGGAAGGCCTCCCGGTGCGCGCGGAGGCGCCGCGGCTCGCCGCCCCTCTCCGCCGCGTGGAGCTGGAGCGTGCCGTCCACCGCCGCGGCGGCCAGCCGGCCGCTGGCCGGATCGAAGGCCAGCGCGGTGATGGCCGGCCCGGCCCGGCCCCGCACGCCGAGCGGATCGAGCGTGGGGCCCAGCAACCCGATCGTGCCGCCCTCACCCGCCACCGCCAGCCGTGCGCCATCGGGCGAGATCGCCAGCGCGTAGATCGCCTGGCCGGTGGCGCGCCGCGCCCGCGTCACGCCGCTCGAGGCGTCGAGGAGCTGGACCTCGCCGTCGGCGTCGGCGGTCACCAGCCGGTCGCCGCGTGGCGTGAAGGCGAGGGCGAAGACCGGCGCGTCGTGGAGCACCGTCGCCACCACGCGCAGCGGGTCGAGCCCCACCAGCACCAGCCGGCCGTCGAGCGTCGCGACCGCGGCGCGCCTCCCGTCGGGCGACACCACCAGCCGCACCAGCGGGGAGCCGCCCAGCGAGAGCGACACGGGCGGCGCGCCACCGTCGAGCTGGTGCACGTGGAGCGACCCCTCGTGGCCGGCGGCGACGAGGCGGGCACCATCGGGCGTGAAGGCCAGGTCGTCGGCACGCTGCCCGTCGTGGCGGAGCTGCCGTGGCGCGCCGGTGCCGTCGTTCCGGAAGATCGCCACGGCGCCGTCGCTCAGGGCCGCCGCGGTGGAGCTGCCGTCGGCCGAGACCGCCAGGGCGACGCCGTTGCGGGCGCCGTCGAGCACCGCCGCGGGGATCGGGCCGCCCAGGGCCCGCTGCGCCACGTCCACGGCGCGCGGCGGCGGGTGGTCGGAGAGCTCGGAGAGCAGCAGGACCGCCAGCAGCGGATCGCTGGCCGCCTCGGCGCTCGCCAGCAGCTGGCTCTCGCGCAGGGCCAGCTCCGCGTCGGCGCGCGCCCGCAGCGCCATGCCGGCGATCCCTGCGGCCAGCACCACGGCGATGGCGCCGGCGGTCCAGACGGCGCGGCGCACCCGGCGCCGCCGCCCGGCGCGCGCCTCGACGGCGGCCCGTACCGCGTAGGCCCGCTCCACCGACAGCAGCCCGGCGAGCCAGGCCCCGGCGTCCTGCGGCCGGCTGGCCGGATCGCGGGCCAGGCCGCTGGCCAGCAGCGCCACCAGCTCGGGCGGCGCGTCGCCGAGCGGCGGCGGCGGCGGCGGGCCGGGGCCGAGCACCGCCGAGCGGCCGCCGGAGACCGGATAGGGGAGGGCGCCGGCGAGCGACTCGTAGAGCACGGCCGCGGCGCCGTAGACGTCGGTGCGGGCGTCCTCCGGCTCGGCCCGCAGCTGCTCCGGCGCCATGTAGGCCGGCGTGCCGGCCGCCAGCGCCGCCCGCCCCATGATCGAGGCCAGCCCGAAGTCGACCAGCTTGACCGCCCCTTGCCCGGTGAGGAAGACGTTGCCTGGCTTGAGATCGCGGTGGAGCACGCCGGCGCCGTGCGCCGCCTCGAGCCCGCGGGCCACCTCCAGCGCGACGCGTAGCGCCTCGCCCGGGGGGAGCGGCCCCCGCCGCAGCCGCGACGCCAGGGTCTCGCCGCGGAGCAGCTCCATGATCAGGTACGGCGTCCCCTCGTGGACCCCGGAGTCGTGGAGCGTGACCACGTTGGGGTGGTTGAGCCGCGCCGCGGCCTCGGCCTCTTCCTTGAGCGGCTTGGCCAGCTTCTCCAGGGCCCGGGTCCTCCCCGGCCGGATGGCCTTGAAGGCCACCGCGCGCGACAGCTCCCGGTCCCTGGCCTCGAAGACCAACCCGAAGCCGCCGCGCCCCAGCTCGCGCACCAGCTCGAAGCGCCCCGCCACCACGTCGCCCGGCCGGAGCTCGGGCAGCAGCTCCTCCGGTGCGCGGGAGGGCGCCGAGGCCAGCTCGCCAAGGAGCGACGAGATGGACGAGGACGGCTGGTGCGCCGTCAAAGCAGCCCCTCCTTCCGCGCGCCCTCGGCCAGCTTCTCCTTGAGCCGCTCGAACCGCTTGCGCAGCGCCGGCTCCTCGACCGGGACGCCGCGCTCGTCGCCCAGCACCAGCGCCACCTCGCCCCAGGTGAGGCCGCGGTCCACGCGCAGCACCAGCAGCGTCCGCTCGTCGGGGGTGAGCGCCTCGCGCAGCCTGTCCAGCGTGGCTTGCCGGGCCTGGTCGCGGCCGAGGAAGACAGACGAGCGGACCTCCTCGACGAGGCGGGACAGCCCGGTGGTCTCGAGCCGCTGGCCGCGGCCGCGGTAGGGGTCTCGCAGGAAGCGGGCGGCGGCGTGCCACGCCAGCCGGTAACACCAGACCCGCACCGGGCACTCGCGCCGGAAGCCGGGCAGGCCACGCCAGAGATCCTCGCTGAACATCGAGAAGACCTCGCCGGCGTCGGCCTCGCTCCGCAGCACCGAGCAGAGGTAGCCGAGCAGCTGCGGGCCGTACTCGCCGACCACCAGCGTGGCGGCGCCGGCGTGGTCGCCCCGGTCGAGCGCCACCAGGCAGCGAGCTTCGACCTCGACCGCGACCTGCGCCATGCGACCTCTCGACTCGGTGCTAGATGCCCAGCTGCTCCACGGTGTAGCCCTCGGCGCGAAGCGCGGCGAGGATCTCGTCCACGTGCTCCGTGCCGCGCGTCTCCAGCGTGAGCTGGAGCGTGGTGCCGCCGAAGCGCGAGGCGAAGGCGCGAGTGTGGTGGACCTCGATGACGTTGGCGCGGCAGCCGGCGATCAGGGTGGAGACCACCGCCAGCTGGCCCGGCTTGTCGAGCAGCGCCACGCTGATCCGCACCAGCCGGCCGTCCTTCACCAGGCCGCGCTCGATGATGCGGGCGATCAGGTTCACGTCGATGTTGCCGCCCGAGATGACGCAGGCCACCCGCCGGCCATCGAGGCCGCGCGCCTTGCGGTTCATCAGCGCCGCCACGCTGACGGCGCCGGCGCCCTCGGCCACCGCCTTCTCCTTCTCGAGCAGGTAGAGGATGGCGCTGGCGATCTCCTCCTCGGAGACGGTGACGATCTCGTCCACGTACCTCTGGACGTGCTCGAAGGTCAGCTCGCCGGCCCGCTTCACGGCGATGCCGTCGGCCAGCGTTGAGGACGCCTGCAGCGTGACCAGCTGGCCGGCCTCGACCGCCGCCTTCATGCAGGGGATGGCCTCGGCCTCGACGCCGATCACCTTGAGGCCCGGGCGCCGCTCCTTGAGCGCCACCGCCACGCCGGAGATGAGCCCGCCGCCGCCCACCGGCACCAGCACGGCGTCGAGGTCGGGCACCTGGTCGAGCAGCTCCAGCCCGATGGTCCCCTGCCCGGCGATGACCTGCGGGTCGTCGAAGGGGTGGACGAAGGTGAGCCCCTCGGTCCGCTCCAGCCGCCGCGCCTCGGAGTAGGCCTCGTCGTAGTTGGCGCCGTGCAGCACGATGCGGGCGCCGTGGGCCCGCGTGTTGGCCACCTTCATGATCGGGGTGGTCTCGGGCATCACGATGGTGGTGGCCAGGCCGAGCCGGCCGCCGTGATAGGCGACGCCCTGCGCGTGGTTGCCGGCGCTGGCGGCGATGAGCCCGCGGGCCCGGTCGGCCTCGGAGAGCAGCAGCAGCTTGTTGAGGGCGCCGCGCTCCTTGTAGGCCCCCGTCATCTGGAGGTTCTCCAGCTTCAGGTAGGCCTCGGCGCCGCTGAGCCGCGAGAGCGTCTCGGAGCGGGCGCACGGCGAGAGGTAGATGCGATCGCGGATGCGGCCGAGCGCGGCCTGCACTTCGGGGAGCGTGACCATGGTCGGGGGCCGGAAGGTACCGCGCGTCACGCGGGGCGCGCAAGCCGAGTCCGCGGCGCCGCGCGGTGCGACGCGGCGCGGGACCCGGGTCCCGCGCTGGACGATCCGACGGGTGCTGCCCGAGGCCTCAGTGCTGGACGAGTCTCCGCGCCAGCTCGACGCGGTTGCGGACGCCCAGCTTGTCGAAGATGGTCTTCAGGTGGCTCTTCACGGTCTGTGAGGCGATGCCGAGCCGCTCGGCCACCTCGCGGGAGCGGAGCCCGTCGGCCACCAGCAGCGCCACCTCGCGCTCGCGCTGGGTCAGGCCGTCGGCCGAGGGGGGCGGTGGCGCGTCGCCGCTCGACGGGGTCAGCTCCGGGATCGGCTCGCGCCAGAGGTGGAGCTGCGTCTTCCCCTTGCCGACCGCGGTCACCTCGATCCGGAGCCGCTCGCCGTGCCCCTCCATCACCAGCGTCCGGCGGACGCCGGGCGCGCCGACCTGGGCGCCGTCGGTGAGCCCCTTCAGCTCCGGCGGCAGCACGTTGCCGTCGGAGGCCTGCGGGAAGAAGACCTTCAGCATCTCCTCGGCCTGGCGGTCGCAGTGAAGCTGGCCGCCAAGCTCCGCGTGGGCCGCAGCACCTCTCGGTGCCGGGACGCGGATGTTCGCGCGCATCATGTGCCCCCCCTTCTTCTGCGTCTCCAGGACGGAGACGCCTTCATCTTACCAGCGAGTCAAGGCAAGATCACTCCTTGGGGCTAAGCCCGCGGGAGTACGAAGAAAAGTTCACCTACATGTAGGCGTGATCGGCTCAGCAGCTTGTCGCCGTCGGCTGGGTGCAGGGTAGTTGGACGGAAGGTGGAGCCCTGCTCGCCTCGGTGACGTCGCGAACGAAGACGCAGAACCCGGCTCCGGCGCTGGTGTCCAGAGGAGTGAGGGAGTACTCCAGCGGAAACACCCCGCCGTCGCCGCGCAAGGCGTGGGCCTCGCCACGCCTGCCGGTGACGCCCGTGCCGGACGTGATCAGGGCCGAGAACTCGGCGCGCGAGGACTCCGCGATCAGGCTCGAGCAGAAGTCCCCGCCCACGACCTCCCCGCGTGTTCGCCCGAAGATGTGCTCGGCGGCGGCGTTCATCCCCTGGACCCGCCCGTCGGAGCCCAGCGACAGGACTCCGTCGATGGCCGCCTCGAGCACGGCGCGGATCCGGGCCTCCCCCGCGGCGAACAGCTTCATCATCCGAGCCAGGTCGCGGTGGCTCGCCTCGATCTGGTCCGGCATCTCGGCCCTCCCCTGCGCCGCCACCACGCCTCGAGAGTCGTTGCCGGCCAGCCTGGCGGGGAGGTCCAGGTCCTCGCTTCCGCCGAAGGCTCCCGGCTCCGCCGCCTGGAGGTTCGCATCGCCAGCGCCTTGCTCGAGAGCTCCTCCGACCGCCGCCAGGAGCTCCGCCGACGTGAAAGGTTTAGCAAGGACCCGTTCTGATTCGAGCCCGAGCGCGCGGTCCGCGTAGCCGGACATGAAGAGGACCCGCAGCCCGGGGCGAGACGCACGAACGACCGCAGCCAGGTCCAGGCCAGAGACCAGTGGCATCATGACGTCGCTGAGGACGAGGTCGAAGGCCTGTTCGCCGAGCCTCTTGAACCCCTCGGTGGCATCGCAGGCCTCCACCACGGCGTGGCCCGCCTCCTCGAGGACCCGCTTCACGGTGCGCCGCACGCCGTCCTCGTCCTCGACGACGAGGATGCGCCTCGCCTGCGGCGAGGCGGGCGCCGCTGGAACGGGCGAAGGCGAGGTCGGCTCCGCGGCGTCGCAGGCCGGGAGGTGGACGGTGACCGTGGTTCCCCGTCCCGGTACCGACGCCACGGATATCAGGCCGCCGGCCTGGCGCACGATCCCGTACACGGTCGAGAGCCCGAGCCCGGTGCCTTTGCCGAGCTCCTTCGTGGTGAAGAAGGGTTCGAAGACGCGAGTGACGACCTCCGGGGACATGCCGCACCCGCTGTCCGTGACGGCGAGGACCGCGTAGTGTCCGGGCCCGAGGGCCGGCAGGTCCGGCGGGGCTTGCTCGACCAGCTCGTGCCGGACCTCGATGCGAAGCGCTCCGCCATTCGGCATGGCGTCGCGCGCGTTCACGCCCAGGTTGATCAGGACGAGTTCGAGCTGGGTGCGATCGATCCGTGCCCGGCACGCCGCCGGCGCCAACGAGAGTTCGATCACGATGTTGGCCCCGAGCGTCCTGCCCAGGAACTTCTCCATGCCCATGACGACGTCGTTGACGTCGAGGATGACCGGGCGAGCCTCGGAGCGCCGGCCGATGGCCAGCAACTGGCGGACGAGGCGCGCGGCGCGTTCGCCAGCCTCGTGTATCTCGTGGGCATCCCCCCAGAGCCGGTCACTGGGGTCCAGGGCGTCGAGGATGAACTGCGAGTAGCTCTCGATCACCACCAGGATGTTGTTGAAGTCGTGCGCGATGCCGCTGGCGAGCGTCCCGATGGCCTCCATCTTGGTGGACTGCTGCAGTTGGCGCTCGGCGCGCCGCAGGGCGGTGATGTCGGTGAACACCGCCACCTCTCCGGCGGTCCCTCCGTCCTCGGGCTCGATCGGGCTGCGCGAGAGCAGCACCTGGACCTCGGACGGCGTCCCCGGACGCAGCGTGTACGCGTTCCGGACCGGCTCGCCACGGGCCATGGCCTCGCCGTGCGCGGCGACCGCGGCCCCTCCCGCCGCCGGTATCAAGTCGACGAGCCGCTTGCCGAGGAGCCCTCCGGCGGGGAGCTGGAACATCTCGAGCAACCGTCGGTTCACCAGCTCCGTCACCCCGTCCGGATCGAGGACCCACACGCCCTCGTTGGCGCTCTCGAGGATGGCGCGGAGCCGAGCCTGGGCCTTGCGCGTGGCCGCTTCGGCCCGGCGCGCGGCGGTCACGTCCCGGAAGACGACCACGTGCCCGGAAGAGCGGCCGTTCTGGTCCCGGAGCGGCACGGTCGTGCTCTCGAGATCGATGGAGGCGCCCTCCCTCGGGCGAACCCGCGCCGTCGCGGTTTTCGGCTCGTCGAGGACGCCACCGGCGAACCAGGCGATGGAGCCCCCTGCGTCGTCTAGGAGGATCTCAGGCGCGGGGTGGCCAATCACCTCGTCGCGCGGCCAACCGAAGAGCCGCTCGGCGGAGCGGTTCCAGGCGGTGATGACCTGTCCGGCGTCGAGCGCGACGACCGCCTCGTGGAGGTTCTCCAGCAGCATCGCCTGATGGTCCACGACGGCCCGGGCGGCCCGCTCCAGCGTCAGGTCACGGATCACGCTCTGCAGCATGGTCCTCCCCGCGAGATCGATGGGCCGTGTGCTCACCTCCACCGGGAAGGTGGTCCCGTCGCGACGGCGGTGGATCGTCTCGAACCGGAGGCCCCCGTCACGGGCGGCGAGGCGAAGCTCCGCCTGTGTCGAGGCGCGCGTCTCCGGCGCCCTGAGATCGGTGATGTGCAACGAGGTGATCTCGTCGGCGGAGTAGCCGTAGGAGCGGAGCGCGCGGTCGTTGGCCTGCGCGATCGCCCCATCCAGCGTCACCAGCAGCAAGATGTCGTTCGAGTACCGCCGCATCGCATCGAGCTGGACGGCCGCTGACTCGCGAGCGGCCTCCACACGCTTTCGCTCAAGGGTCTCGGCATCGAGGGCCTGGCGGGACAGCTGCTGCTCCGCCGAGTGGCGCTCCGTTTCGGCCGCCCGGGCGGCCGAGGTCCATGTGAGCAGACCCAGGAGCAGCGTCCCGGCCAGGCCGAAGGACCCGAGCACGCGCCAGTGACCGCTCCCCGCCGGAGGCGGGACGCCCTCCGCTCGAACGCAGGCGACTCTCCACTGGTCGTCCGCCACGGCGAACACGGTGTCGACGCGGCGCGCACCGGCCAGTGCGGCCTCGTCGAGCGGTGGCGCGTCGCGCTTCGAGAGGCGGCCGCGGTGCACGTCCAGGATCCGCCGACCGGCCGCCCCGTCGTCGTCGAGGAGGTAGACGTCGAGGCCGGACGGCGCCAGGGATCGCACGGCGTCCTCGACGAGGAGATCCAGCCGCAGCGCCGCGACGACGAAGCCCTCCAGCGGTTCGCTGCCATCGCGCTTGCGCCGGACGCGGACGGGAGCCGCGACGAGCACGGGACGGTGACCGCGGCCCCCCTTGTCGAGCGGCAGGGGTGCCGAAGAGACGGCCGGTCCGACCCGTCCAGCGCGGTCGAGCAGGGACGCGGCCGCTGGATCGGTGCCGAGGTCGAACCCCAGCAGCGCCCGGTCGAACGGCGTGACGAAGTAGACAGGGAAGTACTGGTCGCGCCGCCGCTCGGGGAGGAGCGCGCCGCCGGGGCCGAGTTCGGTGAAGCCGAACGACCGCAGGCCATCGTGGCGTGCGACATCCTCGTACCGGGCGCGGTCCGCCGCCGCGACCCGCGGGGCCCAGGCGATGGCCACCTCACCGCGGTGATGTGGCTGCATCTTCCCGGCGAACCGACCGAACTCGTCCCGATCGACGTACTTCGAGGAATCGAAGAAGGCCGTGGCCGCCAGCAGATCGGCCTGGGCGACCTCGAGCGCCCGGCGGATGGCCTCCGCACGCTCCTGCGCCGCGTGAGCGAAGCGCTCGGACTCCTCGGTCTCCTCCGCGTGACGGGCGTCGGACACCACGGCGGCGGTGAAGAGCAGTCCGCCGCCGACGACCAGCAGGAGGGTGAGCAGGGGCCGCCGGAGGACCGCCAGGAAAGGCGTGCGCCGCCCGCTGGCACGGCCGGATGCTTGGCCTAGATGGGAGCCTCCATGACCAACCGTCATTCGCGTATATCCTCGACCGCTCCGTGAGCCTTGGAGGCGTGACCTGCCAGGGTCTCACGGCATCGCCTTCATCCAAGTGGGCAGTATATGCCGCGCCGGCAACCGCCACCCGCACCGAGGTCGGCCGTCCCTGGAACGTGGGACGCGCCGCACCGGCGCGCTTCCCGGGCCCTGGTCCTTCGTCGGCGGCGCGGACGCCAGAGACCGCCGCCAACCCCTGCGCCGTTCGTGGCCATTCAATGGAAACGCGGGGCGATGTCGCCCTATTCCGGGACTGAAGCGACGGGCTGAAGGTCTACCTCAGCTCCGGCTCGAATCCTGCCCGCCGCGCCGCCTCCAGCAGGTCGTCGGCCGGCACCACCTTCAGCGGCACGGTGATGGTGGTCTCCGACTCCCCGGGGATCACCGCCCGGACCGTCACCGCGCAGCCACCCGGGTGGCGGCCGAGCAGCGCCTTCAAGGCCACCACCCGCTCCTCGGTGAGCCGATCGGCGTCGATCCGCAGCACGATCTCGGAGGTCTTCTGGCTGCGGACCCGGGAGAGCGGCTCGACCTCCACCGCGGTCAGCTCGGCGCGCGGGTTCTCCTCGTCGCGCGAGTTGACCTTCACCTCGCCGTGGATCAGCAGGGGCTCGTCGCCCTTGAGGAACTGCTCCCAGTCGCCGTACCCGCGCTGCGCGGGCCGGTTGCCCTGGCCGACGCGGGCCGCCCAGCAGGCCACCTCGACCGTGCCGGAGAGGTCCTCGAGCGTGATGAAGGCGAAGCGGGTCCCCTTCTCCTTGTTCATCCGCTCCCGCAGCGCCGAGACCACGCCCACCACGGTCACCTTGTCCTTCTCGCGCTTCCCGGCCACGCCGGCGCAGGTGGTGGTGGCGTAGCGGCGGACCTCCTTCTCGTGGCCGGCCAGCGGGTGGCCGGTGATGTAGAAGCCGAGCGCCTCCTTCTCGAAGGCCAGCCGCACCCGCTCCGGCCACTCCTCGACCTGGCCGTCGCCGAGCGGATCGCCCACCCTGGGAAGGCGCGGGGTGCTCTCGGCCACCGGTAGCGCGCCGAAGAGGCTGGCCTGCCCGCTCTGCCGATCGGCCTGGGCCGCGGCCCCGGCGGCGAAGGCCTGGTCGATGGCGGCGAAGAGCTGCCAGCGCGGGGCCCGCGAGAAGTCGAAGGCGCCGCTCTTGACCAGCGCCTCGACCACCTTCTTGTTGATGCGCCGCGCATCGACCCGCGAGGCGAAGTCGAAGAGGCTCTTGAACGGGCCGCCCTCGCTCCGCGCCGCCAGGATGGCCTCCACCGCCGCGTCACCGACACCTTTCACGGCGCCGAGGCCGAAGCGGATCCGCCCCAGCGCCTTCTCGCCCTCGGCCGGCGGCAGGGCGCGGAACTCGCGGACCGACTCGTTGACGTCGGGCTGCAGCACGGCGATGCCGGCGGCGCGGGCCTCGCCGATGTGCGGCACCACCTTGTCGGTGCTGGAGGCCTCGCTGGAGATGAGCGCCGCCATGAACTCGACCGGGTAGTGGGCCTTGATCCAGGCGGTCTGCACGGTGAGCAGGCCGTAGGCCGCCGAGTGGCTCTTGTTGAAGCCGTAGGCGGCGAACTTCTCCATCAGGTCGAAGACGCCGCCGGCGACCTTGTCGTCGATACCGCTGGCCTTGGCGCCGTCCATGAAGCGGACGCGCTCCCTGGCCATCTCCTCGGCCTTCTTCTTCCCCATGGCGCGGCGGAGCAGATCGGCCTGGCCCAGGCTGTAGCCGCCCAGCGCCTGGGAGATCTGCATCACCTGCTCCTGGTAGACGATGACGCCGTAGGTGGCCTCGAGGATGGGCTGGAGCCGCGGGTGGTCGTAGCGGACCGTGTCGCGGCCGTGCTTGCGGTCGATGTAGACATCGACCATGGTCCGGCCGTCCTCTAGCTTCTGGTCGAGCGGGCCGGGGCGGTAGAGGGCGCCGGCGGCGATGATGTCCTCGAACCGGGAGGGCTTCATCTTCACCACCATCTCGGTGAAGCCGGAGGACTCCATCTGGAAGACGCCGGCGGTGTCGCCCCGCGAGATCAGATCGTAGACGGCCGGGTCGTCGAGCGGTATGTCGGAGGCCTGCAGGTCCTTCAGCTCCGGGTGGTTCTCCCGGGCCAGGCGCAGGGCGTCGTCGATGACGGTGAGGGTCTTGAGGCCGAGGAAGTCGAACTTCACCAGGCCGGCCTTCTCCGACTCGTCCTTGGCGAACTGGCTGACCAGCATGTCCGACTTGTCGTCCATGTAGACCGGGACGTATTCCCAGAGCGGCTTGTCGGCGATCACCACGCCGGCGGCGTGCAGGCCGGCCTGGCGGTTGAGCCCCTCCAGGCTCATGGCGATCTCGAGCAGGTCCTTGCTGGTGACGGTCTGCGACTTGCCCTGCCCGTCGGTCCACTGCGAGAGCAGCGTCGGTTTCTGGTACATGTCGGCCAGCCGCGGCTCGGGCGGCTGCGCCCCCTTGCCGTCCTTGGCCGGGACGCCGAAGACCAGTTCCTTGAGCGGCGCGGTCTTGCCCTGGACCGGGTCGGGGACCAGCTTGGCGATCCGGTCGCCCTCGGCGAAGGGGAGCCCCATGACCCGGACCACGTCGCGGATCACCGAGCGGGCCTTGAGCGAGCCGAAGGTGATGATCTGGCCGACGTTGTCGCGGCCGTACTTGCCGCGGACGTAGGTGATCACCTCGTCGCGCCGGTCCTGGCAGAAGTCGATGTCGAAGTCGGGCATCGAGACGCGATCGGGGTTGAGGAAGCGCTCGAAGAGCAGCCCCCATCGGATGGGATCGATGTCGGTGATGCGCAGGGCCCAGGCCGCGATCGAGCCGGCTCCGGAGCCGCGCCCCGGCCCCACCGGGACGCCGTGCTGCTTGGCCCAGTTGATGAAGTCCTGGACGATGAGGAAGTAGCCGCTGAAGCCCATCCGCGAGATGACCCCCAGCTCCAGCTCCAGCCGGGCGCGGTAGAGATCGCGATCGTGGGCGTAGCGCGAGGAGATCTCGGCGAAGCGCCTGTCGAGCCCGGAGCGGGCCAGCTTGCCGATGAACTCGTCCTCGGTGACGTGGTCGGGGAGCTGGAAGCGCGGCAGGAAGCTCTGGCCGAGCGGCAGCTCGACGTTGCAGAGGTCGGCGATCCGCTGGGTGTTGGCGATGGCCTCCTTGAACTGCGGGAGGGCCGCCTCCATCTCGTCGGCGCCGGTGATGAAGAGGCCGTCGGTGTCGTGCTTGATGCGCCGCTCGTCGGCGAGCGTCTTGCCGGAGGCGATGCACATGAGCACGTCGTGGGCGCGGGCGTCCTTGCGCTCGACGTAGTGGGCGTCGGCGGTGGCCACCAGCGGGATCGACTCGTCCTGTGAGAGCTGGGCCAGCTTGGCGTTGACGTCGAGCTGGTCCTTCATCCCGTTCGACTGGACCTCGAGGAAGAAGGAGCCGGGCTCGAAGAGGTCGCGGTACTCGCGGGCCACGCGGCGGGCGCCGTCGAGGTCCCCCTGCCGGCAGAGACGCGGGATCTCGCCGCCGAGGCAGGCGGTCAGGCCGATCAGCCCCCTGGAGTGGTCGCGCAGCAGCGCCTTGTCGATGCGCGGATCGTAGTAGAAGCCCTCGGTGAAGGCCTTGGAGGAGAGGAGCCGCAGGTTGGCCCAGCCCTCGGCGTTCCGGGCCAGCAGGATGAGGTGGCGGCCGACCCGCTCGGTCCGGTCGGCGCGCCCCTTGTCGCCCGCGACGTAGGCCTCCATGCCGAGGATGGGCTTGACCCCGGCCTCCCTGGCCTTCCTGTAGAAGTCGACCGCGCCAAAGAGGTTGCCGTGGTCGGTGACCGCCACCGACGTCATCCCCTTCTTCTGCACCGTGGCGAGCAGGTCCTTGATGCGGATGGCGCCGTCCAGCAGCGAGTAGAGCGTGTGCAGGTGCAGATGGGTGAAGTCGGCCATGGCCCTTCTTCAACGGCGGCGGGAGAGCTGCTACGGCTGCGCGAGTGGCAGGTTCATAGCAGCCCGGTCTGACCCCACAAGGCCCATCGGCGCGGATTCCTCTCGCGCCCCTTCCGCGAGCCGCCTACCTCTTCGAACCCTTCGAGCTCCGCTTCGTCCTGGCCTTCCTGGCGAGTCCCTTGGGCCCCTTGGCGATCCGCTTCGCGCCGCCCTTCGCTCCCTTGGCACTGCGCCTGGCCGCCGCCTTTTTCTTGGCGGCGCCCGGCGGGTGGTGGTGGACGACCTCGGTGTTGTGACCGGAGGGATCGAAGACGAACGCGGCGTAGTAGTTGGGGTGGTACTCGGTGCGCACGCCGGGAGGGCCGTTGTCGGCGCCACCGGCGGCGAGCGCCGCGGCATAGACGGCATCGACGGCGGCGCGGTCGGGGGCCGAGAAGGCCAGGTGCTGCGGCCGGGCCTCGGGATCCTGGATCAGCCAGAAGTCGAGCTTGCCGCCGGCGCCCAGGCCGGCGCCGTCGGGGAACTCCATGCCCAGGCTGTAGCCGAGCGGGGCGAGGGCCTTGGTGTAGAAGGCCTTGGCAGCGGCCAGGTCGCGGACACGCAGCGTGATGTGATCGATCATCGGAAGCCTCACGAGAGGTGCGGGTTGGGGACGCGTGGAACGGTCCCCCGCATCCTAGTGACCGGCGAGGCCCGTGGATGGGGTTAACAGGTGACAGGCTCCGATTGGGTCGGGAAAGGGTTTCGGGAAGCGTGGCGTCGCAGTACAACCAGCCGTCGGGGCGCCTCTCCTCCCAAGCCCCGAAGGAGCCCCCATGCCCGCCATTTTCGTCGTCACCCCGTTCCTGCGCCGAGTCAGCGACGGGAAGTTCTTCCGCGCCGCCTTCCCGGTCTTCTTCCGGGGCTGCGCCGCGCTCGCCGCGCTCGGCGCGCTCTACGGCTCCTACCTGCTCTGGCGCACCGTCAACCGCGAGATGGCCTTCAACGGCTTCCTCGCCCTGGCCCTGACGCAGCTGCTGCTGCTCGCCCTCGGGCTGGTGGCCGTCAACGTGCTCTGGCTGCGCGCGGAGGACGCCGAGGCCGTGACGCAGGCCGAGGGGATCCTGACGCCCATGGTGGCCATCGCGCTGCGCGCGGCGGGTGAGGTGCTCGGCGCGGCGCAGGTGATCGGGGGCATCGCCATCGCCGTGCTCGGCTGGCTCGGCGAAGGGTGGGCCGCGAGGCGGATCTTCGGCCCGTTCTGGCTGGCCCGGCCCACCGACGGGGTGCTGGCTATCATCCTGGGGTTCGGCTACGGCTTCGCCGTGCTGGCGCTCTTCTACTTCATCGCCGAACAGGCCAGCGCCCTCTGGGCGGTGGAGCGGAACACGCGGCGGAAGTGAAGGCGGCCGGCGCCGAGCCGGCCCCACCCGCCGCCCGCTACCAGACCCCGACCCGCTCCGCCGCCGGGAGGTGGAGCGCCAGCCCCCTGGCCTCGATGCCGGCCTCGTCCATGAAGGTGGCGTCGTAGTCGCCCACCTGCTGCTGCTCGGTGCCGGCCGGGGCCGCGGCGCAGGCGGCGCGGTCGAGCCCGGCCAGGTCGAGGCCGCTCACCCCGTCCCGAACTGCTCTCGGCAGGGAGCGCCGCTGTACGCCGCGCCCTCGGCTCGTTACGCTGTGGAGGTGAAGGCCGTGGCCCAGCTGCTCAACGACCTGCAGTCCAGCGGGCTGGTGCAGGGGTATGCCCTGTTCGGGGCCATGGCCCAGATGCGTTACACCGAGGCAGTGGCCACGCTCGACGCCGACGTGCTGGTGGCCGTCGCGCAGGCGGACCGGCTCGACGTGCTGGGCGACATCTACGCCTTCTGCGCCGCCCGAGGCCATTCGCCGGAGGGCGAGGCGATGGAGCAGGCCGAGACCGCCAACTTCGACGGGGTGCCCCTTCGCGTCGTGAGGGCGGCCCACCTTGCCGTCATCGCGTTGAGCGTGGGGCGGGCCAAGGACTTCGCCCGCGTCCTGGCGCTGCTGGAGTCGGGGAGCGTCACTCGACAGGAGATCGGGCTGCTCGCCACCCGGCACGGCCTGGACGGGGCCTGGGAGCGGTTCGAGGGGAGGTTTCCCCGTGAGTGACGTCAAGCTGCTGCTGGAGCGCCAGGCCCGCTGGCAGCGGGCGCGCCAGGCCCTCACCTGGCCCGAGAAGGTCCGGGTGGCGGAGCAGGCGCGCGGGTCGGTCCTTCGGCTGCGTCGCTCCGCTGAAGGCGACCACCAACTCGAACAGGCGGGCCCAGCCGAGAAGGTGAAGCGGCGACTGACCTGACCCGTTCCCCTTGCCAGGGTGTCGCGGTCGCCCCCGACTCGCCTCTACCCCACCCTCCGCCTCGGCGCCTCCCCGCAGGCCCACTCGTGGCGCGACCCCTCGTGCAGCGCGGCATAGACCTCGTCGCGGAGCCGGTTGGCCTCGGCGTCGGTGAGCGTCCGCGTCAGCGCCCGGAGCGTGAGGCGAACCAGCACGTTCTTCTGCCCGGGAGCGAGGCCGAGCCGCGTCCGCGCCGCCTCCGGGAGCGCGGCGTGGGTGGTCTCGGAGAGCACCTCGACCGCCTCGACGTCGTCGGCCCGGCCACCGAGCGCCTCACGCACCCGGTCGCCCAGCTCCTCGGCCAGCAGCCGCTCGTGGACCGCCAGCGAGAGGTCGCGGCGGACGGGGGGCTGGTCGGAGACCGGCTTCCACGGAGCCAGGTCGAGGAGCTGCGAGGTGACGCGCGGATCGGTGGCACGGAGCAGCCGCAGGTCGTCCAGCCCCTTCACGGCCATCAGGATCCGGTCGAGCCCGAGCCCCATGGCCAGGCCCGACCAGGCCTCCGGGAGCCCCGCGTCTCGCAGGATTCGCGGGTGGACCACGCCGCACTCGCCCACCTCGACCCATTCGCCGTTCACCTCGACGTGGATCTCCAGCCCACCCGCCGTGTACGGGTGGACGGTGTGGACAGTCTTCACGGGGCGGCCGGGCAGGAGCGCCCCGACCACCGTCCGGATCATGTCGGCCAGCTCGGTCGAGCCGAGCGGCTCGCCGCGCCGGATCCGCCAGAGGTCGAGCTGGTGGGGCTCGCCGACGTGGTGCCGGTCGATCCGGTCTCGCCGCCAGACCAGGCCGGGGCATGAGAGGAGCAGGTCCGAAGGCGGCGCGGCGGCCAGCCGGCGGAGCAGCGGCGGGATCATGGCCGAGGTCTGCGTCCGGAGCAGCCGGTCGTTCGCGACGTAGCGGGTGTAGCGGGCGTCGCGCGCGGCGCCACCGGGCGGGTAGAGGAGCCGGTCGTAGTTGTCGGTGACGGTGACGATCGGCTCGGTTCGCTCCTCCAGCACCGGGCAGCCCCAGGCGTCGCGCAGCGCCGTGACGGCGGCGTCGAGGAGGAGCTGCATGGCGTGGCGCCCCTGGGCCGGGTCGGTCAGATCGCGGAGGGTGAGGGCTCGTCGCAGGGCTTCGGGAGAGAGTATGGCGTGCGGCATGTTCGACCTCGGTTGCGGCTGGCCCGTTCGTCACGGGCGTGAGCGGAATGGCGGTGGAGGGAAGAGAACCCCACGCCAGTGCCCGGACCGTTGACGGTTTGGGAGGAGCGGCTACCGCATCACGCGAGGCGCGGCGCCACCCAGCCCGGGCAGGGGCTGGGGTCGCCAAAATCGAAGGCTCTCGCGGAACAGGTGGACCACGAGCGACACGATAGTGGTCCGGCCCCCGGCGCGCAAGCCCGGGGGCTGGGCGGCGGCTACTGCTTGAGGACCGGGCCGCGGTGTCCGGAGCCCTCGTCCTCGAAGCCGTGGGCCAGGACGAAGTGGTAGATGGGGTAGGGCTCGTCGCCGCCGCCGATCACCTCGAAGACGTGCTGCCCCTCCTCGGCGGCGTTCGGGTCGGGCATGCCCTGGACGAAGAGGATGTCCCGCGTGTCGATGGCGATCTCGGCCAGCAGCGCCTTGCCGCGCAGCAGCTGGACGGTCGGCACGCGGTCCTCGTCCTCGTCGAGGTCCCAGTGCAGGTCGTCCTGGTCGAAGAGGTAGGCGTCGGCCGTCCCGGCGCGCAGGATGCAGTGCGGGTGACGCTTCAACCAGCGCCAGAAGCGGTCGAAGGCGAGGGTGGCTCCGGTCTCCACGGTGAGGCTCATGGCGACAATATAGTAGGTAAGGTGGCTCGACGCGCGCATGGCGATCACGGCGGGCGAGGAGGCGGCCATCCGCGAGGCGCTGCGCGGGACCCGCTCGGTCGACCGGACCTACCGGGTGGAGCTGGTGGACAAGGACGGCGTGGTCCACGCCGAGGTGGACAAGGTGGTCCACGTCCGGCTGCGCTACAATGCGCCGCCCACGCCGGAGTCACGCACATGAAGATCCGCTACGACCTGAAGCCCGCCGCGCAGCGCCGCACCGCGCCCCTCAAGCCCGAGGGGCCGCTCTCCTTCGGCCAGCTGCGCACCGACCACATGTTCCTCATGGACCACGTGGACGGTAGCTGGCGCGACCCGCGCATCGTCCCCTACGGCCCGTTCTCGCTCGACCCCGGCGCGGTGGTGCTCCACTACAGCCAGGAGATCTTCGAGGGGGCCAAGGCCTTCAAGCACGCCGACGGCGAGATCCACGCCTTCCGCATCGACAAGAACGCCGAGCGGCTGAACCGCTCCGCGCCCGGCCTGTGCATGCCGACGGTGCTGGTGGCCGACCAGGTCGAGGCCATCCTGGCGCTGCTCGACGTCGACCGGCTCTGGTTCCCGGAGCAGGACGGCGCCTCGCTCTACATCCGGCCCTTCATGATCGGCACGCAGGACTCACTCGGCGTGAAGCCGTCGAACAAGTACCTCTTCTGCGTCTTCCTCTCCCCCAGCGGCCCCTACTACCCGAAGGGCTTCACCGAGCCGATCAAGCTGCTCATCTCCAGGCGTTTCCACCGCGCCGCGCCGGGCGGCACCGGCGCGCTCAAGACCGGCGGCAACTACGCGGCCTCGCTGCGGGCCGGCGAGGCGGCGCACGACCTGGGCGCCTCGCAGGTGCTCTTCCTCGACACCACCGACACCTGGATCGAGGAGGCCGGGGCGATGAACCACTACCACGTCACCCGCGACGGCAAGCTGGTGATCCCGACCTTCACCGACACCATCCTGCGCTCGGTCACCTCCGAGTCGGTGCTGGCGCTGGGGAAGGCGGCGCTGGGCGTGGAGACGGTGCAGGAGCGCATCCCGCTGGCCGGGTTCCTCGAGGGGCTGAAGAGCGGCGCCATCACCGAGGCGGGCGGCTTCGGCACCGCCGCGGTGGTCTCGCCGGTCGGCGCCTACGTCTTCGAGGACAAGACCGAGGTGCTGGTCGGCGGCGGCGCCATCGGGCCGCACACCCGTCGAGTCTACGAGGTGATCTCCGGCATCCAGCGCGGCACGCGCCCGGCGCCGGCCGGGTGGCTGTTCAAGGCGCCGCGGGTGGTTTGATCGCGACGGCGACGGCTTCTGGTGTCGCCGTCGCAAGCTTCGAGGAACGCCTCCTCTACGGGGCTCCTGCCCATGGACACCCGTGGCGGCGTCACGCCGTCCGCGGCGTGCGCCTGTGGAGCCGAACGTGAGTCTCGCGACGAGGCGCCGCCGGCCCAGGGCCCTCGTCGCGCCTGCGGCGCGCCTTCTCGCCAGCGGCGCTTCCGCTTGGGCGGGCGCGGCCGGGGCTGCGAAGCTCGGCCCCGTGCCGGCGGCGCCCCGTCGCTCGGTAGCACGGTCGTGTGACTGGAACCGCTCGCCGGGCCCCGGCCGGCGCCGTCAGCGGACCCCAGCTCAGTCCGCCGTCACGCCGGCCCGGAAGATGGCCAGCCCGCCCGCTTCCTTCGACTCCAGCTCGGCGCGCCGGCGGGCGTAGTCGGGGTGGTGCCACGGGTAGAGGAAGGCGTCGGGGTGCGGCATCAGGCCGAGGATGCGGCCGGTCGAGTCGGTGACACCGGCCACGCCGAGCGCCGAGCCGTTCGGGTTCTCCGGCCAGGCCTCGGTCGGGTGGCCGGCCGCGTCGATCCAGCGGAAGGCGAGCTGGCCGCGCTGGTCGAGCCGGGCGAGCACCTCGGACGACTCGACCACGAACTTGCCCTCGCCGTGACGGGAGGGGACGTCGAGCGCCGCCACGCCGCGGGTCCAGACCGACCTGGTCTTCGGGTCCACGGCGATGCGGACCCAGGCGTCGCGGTAGCCGAGCCGGTCGTTGTTGGTGAGCGCGGCGCGCGGCACGAAGTCGGGTGGTCCCGCCTCCGGGCCGGGCAGCAGGCCGAGCCGGGTCAGCGTCTGGAAGCCGTTGCAGATGCCGAGCACGCGGCCGCCGCCGGCGAGGAAGGCCGCCAGCTCGGCCTGCAGGTGGGCGCGGATGCGGGTCGCCAGCACCAGCCCGCCGGCGATGTGATCGCCGTAGGAGAACCCGCCGACCATCGCCAGCACCTGGTAGTCGGCGAGGCGACGCGGGGCGCGGTGGGCGAAGAGGTCGGTGAGGTGGACCAGCTCCACCTCGGCCCCCACCATGCGGAAGGCGGCGGACGTCTCCTCCTCGCAGTTGAGGCCGAAGCCGACCGGGATGAGGACGCGCACGGGCCGGCTCACGCCGGCCTCCCTTCTCGCTTCCAGGCGCGGGCCAGCTCGTCCACCGGGGCGTCGACCAGCGGCGCGGCGCCCAGGCCGATCCGGAGCCTGGCGCCGGCGTCGAAGGCACCGATGACGGCGTGCGGGACGGCGCGCAGCGCGGCGCGCAGCGGGTCGAGCCTGGCCGGCTCGACCGCCAGCAGGAAGCGGCCGGTGGTCTCGCCGAGCAGCCGCCCCTCCCAGTCGACCGCGCCCTTCACCGGCGACGGGCCGAGATCGGCGGAGAGCCCGAGGCCGCCGGCCCGGGCCAGGAGGAAGAGCGAGTGGAGCAGGCCGCCGCGGCCGACCGCGTGGGCGGCCTGGACCAGGCCGTCACCGATGGCGCGGGCCACCGCCTGGTAGCCGGGCCAGAGGGCCGCCGGCGTGGTGCGCGGGACCTCGCCGCCGGCCAGGCCGCGCGCCGCCGCCCACTCGGTGCCGCCCAGCTCCTGCCGCGTCTCGCCGACCAGCACCAGCAGCTCTCCGGGCTGGGCCGCCTCCAGCGTCACGGCGCGGCGCACGTCGTCCACGATGGCGATGACCGAGGCCAGCAGCGTGGGCGGGATAGAGATCCGCCGGCCGCCCACCACCGCGTCGTTCTTCATCGAGTCCTTGCCGCTGATCAGCGGCACGCCGTAGGCGATGCAGATCTCGGCGAGCCCCCTGGAGGCGCGGACCAGCGCGGCCGCCTTCTCTCGCGCGTCGGGGTTCTTCTCGCCCGGGAGCGGGTCGGGCCAGCAGTAGTTGTCGAGCGCGGCGATCCGGTCGGCGCGGGCGCCGGCGGCGATGACCCGCCGGACCGCGAGGTCCACGCCGGCCTGCGCCATGGCCCAGGCGTCGTGATCGGAGTAGGTGGGGAAGACCCCCTCCGCCAGCGCGTAGCCGGTCCGATCGCCGTCGTGGGCGATCATGAAGACCGAGGCGTCGGACGGCACGTCGCGATGGAGGCCGATCCACGGCTTCACCACCGTGAGCGCCTTCACCTCGTGGTCGTAGGCGCGGGAGAGCAGCTCGGAGGAGCGGAGGTTGTCGCGGGCCAGGAACCTCGCCGCCAGCGCGTTGCCCTCGGCGGCGGAGGACGGGGCCGCCTGGGCCGGCGCCGGCACGGGCGCGCGGGCCTTCCACTCCGCCTCGATGCGCAGCTCGGGATCGCCGTCGTGGAGGAAGTCGAGCGGCAGCAGTCCCACCACCTGCCGGCCCCAGCGGACCTCCAGCATGCCGCTCCCGGTGAACTCGCCGAGGTCGGTGGCCTCCACCTCGCGCCGCCGGGCCAGCTCGAGGAAGCCGGGGAGGTGCGCCGGGGGGACCGCCAGCGTCATCCGCTCCTGCGCCTCGGAGACCAGCACCTCCCAGGGCGCCAGCCCCTGGTACTTGAGCGGCGCGAGGGAGAGGTCGAGCCAGGCGCCGCCCGGCTGCCTGGCCATCTCGCCGACCGAGGAGGAGAGCCCCCCGGCGCCGTTGTCGGTCACCGACGAGTAGAGCCCGGCCTGGCGGGCCTCGAGCAGGAAGTCGAACATCATCTTCTGGGTGATGGGGTCGCCGATCTGGACCGCCTGGACCGGGCTCTCCTCGGTCAGCTCCGCCGAGGAGAAGGTGGCGCCGTGGATGCCGTCCTTGCCGATGCGGCCGCCGACCATGACGATCCGGTCGCCCGGCCTGGCCGCCTTCACCTCGGTCGGCCGGCCCGCGCTCCTCACCGGCATGCGCCCGACGGTGCCGCAGTAGACCAGCGGCTTGCCGAGGAAGCGGTCGTCGAAGAACTCCCAGCCGCGGCCGTAGGGGATGCCCGACTGGTTGCCGCCGTCGATGACGCCGTGGTGGACGCCGTCGCGGACGCGGCGCGGGTGGAGCAGGCCGGGCGGGAGCTGGCCGGCCCAGTCGGGCGGGCCGAAGCAGTAGCCCCAGACGTTGGAGAGCAGGTCGGCGCCGAGCCCGGTGCCGAACGGGTCGCGGTTGACGCCGACGATGCCGGTGATGGCGCCGCCGTAGGGGTCGAGCGCCGACGGGCTGTTGTGGGTCTCCACCTTGTAGACGAGGTGGTAGCGGCCGGTGGCGGCGATGACGCCGGCGTTGTCGTGGAAGACCGAGACCAGCCAGCTCGTCCCGTCCCGCGCCCGGATGGCGGCGTCCACCGCGCTGGTGGTGCCCTGAATGTACCGCTTGAAGAGGGAGCGGATCTCCTCCGGCGCCTTCCCCTCCTCGCGGTAGGTGATGGTGGCGTTGAAGATCTTGTGCTTGCAGTGCTCCGACCAGGTCTGGGCCAGGCACTCCAGCTCGACGTCGGTCGGGTCGGCGCCGAGGCCGGCCCGGGCGCGGGCCGGGTCGGAGGCGGCCCGCTCGAAGAAGGCGCGCAGCGTCCGCAGCTCCTCGACGGAGAGGGCGAGCAGCCTCTCCCGCGAGAGCCTGGCCAGCGCGGCGTCGTCTAGACCGCGGAGCCTGACCGTCCCGGCCGGGCGGGGCGGGTGCTCCACCACGCGCGGCACCGAGAGATCGGGCGGGGCGGCCTGCCACTCGGCGAAGGGCTGCACGGCGACCCGCTCGATCACCTCGTTGGCGAGCAGCTGGGTGGCGATGCGGGTGGCCTGGTCGCGGCTGACGCCGGAGAGCAGGTAGACGCGCGAGGCGTAGACGGCGCCCCCGGCCCCGAGCTTGCGGCCCAGCAGGTCCTCGATGGCGACGCGGGCCGACTTGCCGACCGGGTCGGTGACGCCCGGCTTGAAGCCGACCGAGACGGCCACGTCGAACGGGCCGTCGTCGACGCGGCCGACCTCGCCACGCCGGACCACGGGGCCGGCGAACTCGGAGGCCACGCGGGCGGCGTCGGCGGCGGAGAGGGCCGGCTCGACGTGGAAGACGTCCCGGGTGCGGACCGCGCCGATGGAGATCCCCAGGTGGGTGCGGATGGCCCCCGCCACGGAGAGGCCGCGGCTGTCGGCGAAGCCGGGACGGGTGGCGATCTCGATGCGGGTGACGGGCAGGGGGACCTCCGGAAAGAGGCGTCCTTATACCCGATCCGGCGGGGCAGGGCACCGGGCGCGGGCCCGGGCGGCGGGCGGCCGAGGCCCGGCGGACGGCCTACGCCGGCGCCGGGACCCGTTCGTTGAGCGTGGTGACGGCGGTGACCTGGCCGCCCCGCAGGTAGAGGCGCGGCACCCGGGCGGAGATGCCGGCCAGGATCTCCCAGGAGATGGTGTCGGCCAGGTCGGCCAGCTCGTCGGCGGTCACCTCGGCGTCGCCGTCGCGGCCGAGCAGCGTGACCACGTCGCCCACGGCGGCGGCCGGGATGGCGGTGACGTCGACCATCGACATGTCCATGGCGACGCGACCGACCACGGGGGCCAGCTGGCCGCGCAGCGCCACCGGGGCCCGGTTGCCCAGGGCGCGCCGGTAGCCGTCGGCGTACCCGCACATCACCAGGGCGATGCGGGCCGGCCGGTTGGCGGCCCAGGTGCGGCCGTAGCCGACGGTGGCGCCGCGCTCCACGTCGAGCAGGCGGGCGATGCGGGCCCGGAGCGCCATGACCGGCTTCAGCTCGGCGTCGCCGCCGACCCAGGGGGCGGGACGGTAACCGTAGAGCGAGAGGCCGGCCCGGACGGCGTCGAGCGCCATCTCGTGGTCGAGCAGGACGCTGGCCGAGGCGGCGCAGTGGCGCTCCTCGATCCAGGGGAGCCGCGCCGAGACCGCCCGGAGCCGGTCGAACTGGCCGCGCGTGAAGCGCTGGTCGCCTTCCTCGGCGGCGGCGAAGTGGGTGAAGAGGCCCCGGACCTCGATGCCGGGCAGGGCGCGGGCCCGCTCGGCCAGCGCCACGCAGTCCTCGGGGGTGAGGCCGTGGCGGTTGAGGCCGGTCTCCACCTCGAGGTGGATGGGGACGGTGGCGCCGTGGCGCACGGCGGCGGCGGCGAGCGCATCGACCAGCTCGGGCGCACCGACGGTGGGCATGAGGGCCAGCGAGACGACCCGCTCGGCGTCGGTCGGAGGCGTGGCTCCGACGACCAGGATGGGGGCGCCGAGGCCGGCCCGGCGCAGCTCCTCGGCCTCGTCCACGCAGACCACCGCGAGTCCGAAGGCGCCCGCCTCCACGGCGGCGCGGCCGCAGGCGACGGCGCCGTGACCGTAGGCATTGGCCTTCACCACCGCGTAGAGCCTGGCGGGCGCGGCGCGGCCGGCCATGAGCCGCACGTTGGCGGTGAAGGCGTCGAGGTCGATCTCGGCCCAGCACGGGCGGCCACCAAAAGCCGCTGGGAGAAAGGGCATGACCCATGATACGGCGTCCCGGCGCCGATGGGCAGCCACGGCGACCCCCGGAGGAACAACGTGAGCCCCAACACCACCCCGTACCAGATGATCTGCAAGGCCTACGCGATCGCTCGCGAGAACTATGCGGCCTACCGTTCCGAGTGCGCGCTCTTCGCGGGCACCTTCACACGCGGCTTCGCCGAGTACGTCGGCGGCTCGCGTGACACGATCGCGTTCGAATCGCTGCGCGGCGTCCGCGAGGGCGATGGGCCGGTGGACGTCCAGGAGGCGATGCACCTGGACGAGGACACCTACTGGCACTTCGGCATGCTGATCCGCGTGGCCGGCGGCAAGACCACCGACGTGGTCCGCGCGCAGGTCCGGTTCAAGAAGATCGAGAAGCGCTTCGTGATCAACCTGTTCGGGCACGAGGATTTCGAGATCACCGAGCCGAACGCGCTGACGCTGGCGCCGGTGTACGAGCTGCTGGTGGGCTCGATCCGCCGCCACTACGAGGACGGCCTGCGGCTCTTCCTCGACAAGCGCGGGCAGAACCTGCACCTGCCGTTCTCGGCCGCGCGTCAGGCGGAAATCGCCGGCGGGGCCTGACCCGGCCCAGCTCGACGGCCGGCGTTCACCCGGCGAAGCTCCCGTCGTAGCCGGCGTCCTCCACACCGATCGCCGCGGCCGTCGCCGCCAGGGGCTTCGCGCAGTCGAGCATCACGGCCAGCTCGTCGGTGCGCCTGGTCCCGATGTGAGAGCCGGTCCCCGCCCCGTTCGAAGCGGAGCCCCTCCAGCCGCACCAGGCCGATCGGCTCGAGCCCAGGGTTCGTCACGGTGACCTCCCGGCCGCGGCCGGCGCGGCGGCCGGGGAGGTGGCCGGGGAGGTGGCCGGATCGCTGGACGGGGCATCCGGCTGGCGATCCGGGTGGGCGGCCTGGAACGCCGTGAGCGCGGCGCAGGCCGCCTCGATGCGGAGCAGCGTCGGGAAGCCCGAGGTCTCCAGCCCGAACCGGCGGGCGTTGTAGAGCTGCGGCACCAGGTAGCAGTCGGCCAGGCCCGGCGAGTCGCCGTGGCAGAACCGGCCGGCCCCGCCGTCGGCGACGGCCCGCTCCAGCGCGCCCAGCCCCTCGGCGATGGCCTGCTGGGCCCAGGCCCGGTCCCAGCCCGGCACCTTCTCGCGCAGCCGCTTCAGCACGATGGCGTTCTGCAGCGGCTGGATACCCGAGTTGACGTGCTCGGCCAGGGCGCGAACGCGGGCGCGGCCGTCGGCGGTCGCCGGCAGCAGCGGCGGCGACGGGTGGACCTCGTCGAGCCACTCGATGATGGCCATAGACTGGACCAGGCGAAGCGGTGGCTGGCCGGCCCGCTCCACCTCGAGCACCGGCACCTGGTGGGTGGGGTTGCGCGCCCGCTGCGCCTCGCTCCACTGCTCGCCCTCGAGCAGGTTGACCGCGGCGTACCGGTACTCGAGCTCCTTCAAGCCCAGCGCGATGCGAACCCGCCATGCCGAGGAGGAGCGCCAGTAGGAGTAGAGCCTGAGGTTCATGCCGTCACCCGCTGGTCGATGGTGCCGAAGAGGTCGCGGCCGTCCGGCCCGGTGGCCGCGATCTCCACCCGGTCGCCCACCGCGAGGAACGGCGTTCGCGGCGCGCCGTGCTCGAGCTGCTCCCGGGTCCGCCGCTCGGCCAGGCAGGAGATGCCGCGCGCCGCGTCCTGGTTGGAGACGGTGCCGGAGCCGAGGATGGTCCCGGCGGTGAGGCCCCGGGTCCGGGTGAGGTGGACCAGCAGGTCGGCGAAGGAGAAGTGCATCTCCGGGCCGGTCTCGAGGTCGCCCACCTCTTGCCCGTTCAGCTTCACGGTGAGGCGAAGGTGGGCGCGGCCCTCCCGCCAGGCCCCGCCCAGCTCGTCGGGCGTGACCGCGAACGGGGAGTAGGCGGTGGCCGGCTTCGACACCATGAAGCCGAACCCCTTGGCCAGTTCGTCGGGGATGAGCCGGCGCAACGAGACGTCGTTGGCGAGGCAGATCAGCCGGACCTGGCCGAGCACCTCGGCCGGTGCCACGCCCATGGGCACGTCGCCGGTGATGACGCAGACCTCGCCCTCGAAGTCGGCACCGTACTCCGCCGCGCCGAAGGGGATGGGGTCGCGCGGGCCGAGCAGCACGCCCGATCCGCCCTGGTAGACCAGCGGATCGGTGGTGAGGGTGGCCGGCAGCTCGGCGCCGCGCGCCCGCCGCACCAGCCGCGCGTGGTTCAAGTAGGCCGAGCCGTCGATCCACTCGTAGGCGCGCGGCAGCGGGGCCCGCAGCCGCGCCGGGTCGAGCGGCGTGGCGGCCACCCGGCCGGCCTCGAGGTCGGCCGCCAGCGCGCGCAGGCGCGGCTCCACCTCGGTCCAGCGGTCGAGGGCGGCCTGGAGCGAGGCGGCCACGGGGCGGGCGTCGGCCCAGGCGGCGCCGTCATGGCGCACCACCACCAGCTGGCCATCGCGCGAGCCGTCCGCCAACGTTGCCACTCGCATCGGTGCTCACCTAATGGTGGGGTTCCGGGGGCGCCAGCCCTGTTGGTGACACGCCGCGCCGGGCCCGACCGACGCGGCGCGGCGCATGGCGGAGGGCCCCCCGGTGCGGCTATGAGAGAGCGTCATGGACCGTTCCAGAGTGCCGGCAGACGGCGAGGTCTGCGTCCTCTCCGGCATCTCGCAGGTGCCGGCGGCGGAGTGGGACGCGCTCTTCGCCCATGAGCCCGAGGTGGCGAGCCCGTTCGTCCGGCACGCCTTCCTGGCGGCCCTGGAGGAGAGCGGGTCGGCCACGCCGGCCACCGGGTGGACGCCCCGCCACCTGCTGCTCCGGCGCGATGGGCGGCTGGTCGCGGCGGCCCCGGCCTACCTGAAGGAGGGCTCGGAGGGGGACTTCAGCCGCGACTGGGAGTGGGCGAGCGCGGCGGCCAGGGCCGGGGTCCCCTACTACCCGAAGATCGTGCTGGGCGTGCCGGCCACGCCGGTGACCGGCCGGCGCATCCTGGTGGCCGCCGGCGAGCCGCGCGGTCCGGCGGTGACCCGCCTGGTGGAGGCGGCGCGCGGCCTGGTCCTCGGCGAGGAGGCGGGTGGGCTGCACGTCCTCTTCACCACCGCCGAGGAGGCGCTCGAGCTGCAGGCCGCCGGGCTGGCCCGCCGCGTTGACTTCCAGTACCACTGGCGCAACCAGGGTGACACCACCATGGCCCAGTTCCTGGCCCGCTTCCCCTCCAAGCGGCGCCACGCCATACGTCGCGAGCTGCGGGCGCCGGCCGAGCAGGGGATCGCCATCCGGACGGTGCGGGGCGCCGAGCTGGCGCTCGACCCGGGCGGCTGGGCCGACGACTGCTACGAGCTGCACAGGAGCTCGACCGACCAGATGGCGTGGGGCATGCGCTGGGTCAACCAGGCCTTCTACCAGCTGGTCCTGTCCCGCATGCCGGACGCCGTCGAGGTGGTGGAGGCGCGCCGGCACGGCCGGCTGGTGGGGATGGCCTTCAACCTCGCCACCCGCGGCGCGCTCTACGGCCGGTACTGGGGCGCGCTCGGGCACCACCCGTTTCTCCACTTCAACGTGGCCCTCTACCACTCCATCGACGAGTGCCTGGCCCGCGGCGTCCAGCGCTTCGAAGGAGGCGCCGGAGGCGACCACAAGCTGGCGCGCGGCTTCGAGCCGGCCGAGACCTGGAGCTGCCATGCGCTGGCGGACCCGCGGCTCGACGCGGCGGTGCGGCTTCACCTAGAGTCCGAGCTGACGACGCGGCTCGACGGGGTGGCCCGCTGGCGGGCGGAGCACCCGCGCCTGGGCGGGTGAGCGAGCCAGGTTCGGCCCTTCAGCGCCGGGCCCAGTGGAGCAGCAGCTGGCGCGACCAGGTGGCGCCGCCGTGGGCCGCGGCCAGCCCACGCGCCTCGGCGAGGAGCACGGCCAGCCTGGCCGGGCCGAGCGCCGGCCCCACCAGCGAGATCGAGCGCAGCACCGCGTCGAACCTCGGCCCGTCGAGACGTTCGGCGTGCTCGAACCGCTCCGTGGCGTGGAGCGCCGCGCCGGCGTGAGCGAAGAAGAGCTGCAGCGGAAGCGGCGCGCGGCGGGCCTTGGGGTTGGCCGCCGCCAGCAGGCCGGACAGCGCCGACATGAACGGCGTCGCGGCGAAGCGCGGCTCGACCACCGCCACCACCGCCCCGGCCCGGAGCAGCCGCGCCGCTTCGCGCCCGGCCAGCTCCGCGTCGGTCCAGTGGAGGGCGTCGGCCAGGACCACCAGGTCGAAGGTGCCGGCCACCAGCCCGGTCGCCTCGGCCGCGGCGTGGACCGGGGTCACGCCGGCCGGAGGCGGCGTGCCAAGGGAACCGAGCATGGCGCGGGCCGGCTCGACGGCGTGGACCAGGAGTCCGCGCGCGGCCAGAGGCAAGGCGAGGAGCCCCGTCCCCGCGCCGAGATCGGCGGCGCGCGCGCCCGCACCGCCAGCCAGCGCCGCGAGCCGCGTCACCAGCCCGGAGGGGTAGGCGGGCCGCGCCGCGTAGTCGCCGGCCAGCCGGTTGAAGACCCAGCGGCCATCGTCGTCGATGGAGATCCCCCGGCGCGACACGGCGCCACGTTACCATCGTCACCGCGCTAGACTCCCGATCCGCATGAACCTCGAGGACCTGGCGAACCGCCGGCGGCCGTCCGGCACCCCCGACGCGGCGAGGCGGCCATGACCGGCGCACCGATCCCGGCGGCGCTCCGGGCCGCCGCCCGGCGGGCGGTCCGGCTGCCCGAGGCGGCGCTGCAGGCCGAGTGCGAGGAGACCTTCTACACGGCGGGTGGGCCGGGCGGGCAGCACCGCAACAAGACCGAGAGCGGCGTGCGGCTGCTGCACCGTCCGACCGGCGTGCTGGTCACGGCCACCGAGCGGCGCAGCCAGTCGCAGAACCGCGGCGAGGCGCTCAAGCGGCTGCGTGCGCGGCTGGCGGCGATGGGCGTGGAGCCGAAGAAGCGGCGGCCGACCAGGCCGACGCGCGGCTCCCAGGAACGGCGGCTCGCCGAGAAGAAGCACCAGGCCGCCACGCGGGCGGAGCGGAAGCGGATCGACTGAGGGGAAGGTTGGAACGGCCTCTCAGGGCGTCGCGGCCGGCTCCGGCGCCACCGGCTCGGCCAGCCCGGCCTTCACCAGCCGGTCGATCGAGGACTTCACCTCGGCCGGCTCGATGCCGCTGCTCTCCATGGCGAGAATCAGGTCGTTGAGGCCTCGCCGCTGCCCGCGCAGCTCGCTCAGCAGCAGGCCGTCCCCGGGCTGCACGCCGAACGGGGCCGCCCAGGCCGCCAGCGCCGCGTCGAGCGCCGCGCGGCCGCTCGCGCGCGAGCCGTTGACCGTGTCGCGGTGGAGTCGATCGGCGACCTGGCCCGCCGCGGAGAGGCTGAACTTCTGGCCGCGCGGCCAGCGACGCGGCGTGCCGGTGGCCTGGTTGTCCGTGTGCATTGGATGGGCAGGTATCCGCCCACGCGGGAGCGAAGTCAACGCCAGCGCGCTCCCCCAGTGGAATGCGGCATGTCAGCGTACCGCGACGGGAGGAACCCCGCAGCCGCGCTCACCGGGGCGGCGGCGGTCGGCAGGGGGTCAGGTCCCGACGCGCAGCAGCGTGAGGAGCGGCCGGTCCCGGTCGAACGGGCCGGTGAGATCGACGTGGCACTGGACCATCCAGTCCACCTCCCCGGCCTCGTCCACCAACCGCTGCACCACCTCCCAGCGTCGGGGCTCCAGCTCCTTGACGAAGGTGTGGTGCGGCTTGCGCGCGGCCGGCGTCTGGTCGATGCGTGGGTGGTCGGCGAAGTAGGGGGCCAGCTCCGCCTCCAGCCGCGCCGGTGGCCACTCGGCCGGATCGGCCAGCGCCTCCGCGGCCAGGGCCCAGTCCTTGCGCGCCAGCGCCGCCACCAGCCGGTGCAGCTCGGTCCGCAGCCGGGCCGCGAAGGCCCGCGCATCGGCCCAGATGGGCGGCGGGGCGACCGGCCGGGTGAGCGCCTCCAGCGGCGCCGCCTGGTAGGCGGGATCGCGCAGCCGTTCCCACTCGTCGAGGAGCGAGGAGTCCACGCCGCGCACCGTGGTCCGCAGGAAGGCGATGACGTCCTCGAGCGTCTCGTCGCGGTAGCCGGCCGGCACGGTCTGGACCAGCGTCTTGTAGCTCTCGGTCAGGTAGCGGAGCAGCAGCCCCTCGGAGCGCGGCAGCTCGTACTCGCGCACGTACTCGCCGAAGGTCATGAACCGCTCGGCCATCTCCCGCGCCACCGACTTGGGCCGGATGTTCTCGGTCCCCACCCAGGGGTGCTTCTCGGCGAACTCGTTGAAGGTGGCGTAGACGAAG
Source organism: Myxococcales bacterium (assembly GCA_021806645.1). Lineage (GTDB taxonomy): Bacteria > Myxococcota > Myxococcia > Myxococcales > Anaeromyxobacteraceae > JADKCZ01. The sequence goes on from JAJZQX010000006.1 coordinate 258,609, forward strand.
TCCCGGTTCGGCTTCGGGTACTCCACGTTCTCCAGCTCCTTCATCCGCTCGTCGTACTCGATCCCCTCGGCCTTCATGCGGGCCACCGCCTCGCCCCGGGCCCGGTCGAGCTGCTTCCAGAGGATCTGGTCGGGGTTCTCCAGGATCGACTCGACCATGGAGAGGACGTCGAGGGCGTAGGTCTCGGAGTCGCGCGGCAGCTTGGGCAGCGTGTCGAGCAGGTAGAGGGCCAGCGTGTGGAAGAGCGAGAAGTCCTTCTGAAGCCCCTCGGCCGGGCGCAGGTGGCCGCCCCGGTAGCCGTCGATCCGCGAGAGGTGCACCAGCCCCGCCGCCCGCAGGGTCCGCAGCCGCTGCGCCGCCGCCACCCGGTGGCGGTGCTTGAGCACGTCGGTGCCGTGGGAGCGCGCGATGAGCCGCACCAGCCGGCCGAAGCCGCCGCCGCGCTCGGTGGTCTCGCTCTGCAGCAGGTTGACCAGCAGCGTGAAGGACGGCTCGAAGCGGCTCTGCAGCGGCTCCGGCTCCTTCTGCTGCAGCCGCTCGAAGGTCTGGCGATCGAAGTGGACGTAGCCCTTGGTGGGTGGCTGCTTCTTGACCACCTTCTTGCCGGCCTTCTCGCGTTCCGCCAGCCGCCTGTTCTCGACGACGTGCTCGGGCGCCTGCGCCACCACGTAGCCGCGCTCGTCGAACCCCTTGCGCCCGGCCCGCCCGGCGATCTGGTGGAAGTCGCGGGCCGGGAGCACCAGCGTCTTCTCGCCGTCGAACTTGCAGAGCTGCGTGAAGACCACCGTGCGGATGGGGATGTTGACGCCCATCCCCAGCGTGTCGGTGCCGGAGACCACCTTGAGCAGCCCCTGCTGCGCCAGCTTCTCGACCAGCAGCCGGTACTTGGGGAGCAGGCCGGCGTGGTGCAGCCCGATGCCGTGGCGCAGGAAGCGCTGCAGCTCCTTGCCGTAGGGCGAGTCGAAGCGGAACCCCTCCAGCGCCACGCGGATCGCCTCCTTCTCCTCCTTGGACGAGAAGGTGGCGCTCATCAGGTTCTGCGCCTGCTCGGCGGCGGCCCGCTGCGTGAAGTTGACCAGGTAGACCGGCGCCCGGTTGGACCTGACCAGCTCCTCCAGCGTCTCGTGCAGCGGGGTCTCGCGCCAGGAGAACTCCAGCGGCACCGGCCGGTCGGCCGAGCGGACCGCCGTCACCTCGCGGCCGGTGACCTCCTTCAAGGAGGCCTCGATGGCGGTGGTGTCGCCCAGCGTGGCCGACATGAGCAGGAAGGTGGCCCGCTCCAGCGCCAGCAACGGCACCTGCCAGGCCACGCCGCGGTCCCGGTCGCCGTAGTAGTGGAACTCGTCCATCACGATGGCGTCGTCGCGCAGCGTCTTCTCGCGCACCGCCAGGTTCATGAGGATCTCGGCGGTGCAGCAGAGGATGGGGGCGTCGCGGTTGACGGCGCCGTCACCGGTCATCATGCCGACGCGCTCGGGGCCGAAGAGCCGGCACAGGTCGAAGAACTTCTCGTTCACCAGCGCCTTGATGGGGCAGGTGTAGAAGCTGCGCCGCCCCTCGCAGAGCGCCTTGAAGTGGAGGAAGGTGGCCACCAGCGACTTGCCGGAGCCGGTGGGCGTGGCCAGCACCACGTGGCGCCCGTCGAGCAGCTGGAGCAGCGCCTCCTCCTGGTGCGGGTAGAGCGTCAGCCCGGTGCCGGCCACCCAGCCGATGAAGCGGTCGAGGATGGCGTCGGCGGCCAGCCGCTCGCCGGGGGAAGGCAGGAGGGCGGCGAGCGGGGCGGTGGGCGGCGTGGTCATGGGGGCGGGCAACCTACCTCGGGGCGGGGCCCGATCACGAGGCGTCGAGCCGGAATCCGCCCACCAGCTCGGAGATCCGCGCCGCCGTTCCCTGGAGGTGGGCGGCGGCGCGGTCGAAGCCCTGGATCTGCGTCAGCGTCTCCTCCATCCCGGCGTCGAGCTCGCGCATGGCGCCGGCGATCTGGCCGACGCCGAGCGACTGCTGCTGCACCACCGTGGCGATGTGCTGGGCGGCGTCACCGGTCTCCTTGACGATGACACCGATCTCGCCGAGCCGAAGCCCGGAGGCCCGCACCTCGTCGAGGCTCCCCTCCATGCCGAGCCGCGAGGCCTCGGTGAGCGCCAGCGTGGACTGGATGGCCTCCAGGCTGCCCTCCACCATGTTGCCGATCCGCGTCGCGGCCTCGGTGGACTGCTCCGAGAGGGCCCGGACCTCGGCAGCCACCACCGCGAAGCCGCGCCCCGCCTCGCCGGCCCGGACCGCCTCGATCGAGGCGTTGAGCGAGAGCACGTGGGAGCGGGTGGCCAGGTCCTTGACGGTCTCGAGCACCTCGGCGACGGCGCGGGCCTTGTCGAGCGCCAGGGTGCTCTGCGAGACGATGAGCCGGACCGCCTGCTGGATCTGCTCGATGCCGGCGATGGAGCGGCTGGCCGAGTCCTGCCCGGCGGCGCTGGCGGCGGCGGCGCGACGGGCCACCTGAAGCACCTCGCTGGCCCGGTTGGCGGCCACCCCAGAGGCCTGGTCGAGCTCACGGGTGGTGGTGGTGGTCTGCGAGACCCCGGTCGCCTGGCGCTCCAGGAGCCGCGTCTGCGCGGCGGTGAGCCGCTCCAGGTCGGCGGCCGACCGGGTCAGGTCGGCGGCCGAGTCACGGATGGTGGTGAGGATCCCGCGGAGCCGGCGGGTCATGCTGTCGAAGCTGACCGCCAGCGTCCCGATCTCGTCCTGCCGGCCGAGCACGATCGGCACGGTGAGATCGCCGTCGGCGATCCGCCGCGCCGCCCGCTCCAGCGCCTCCAGCGGGCGAGAGAGGTCGGCCGCCAGCCACCAGGCGAACGCGGCGGCGACCAGCGCGGCGGCCAGCAGGATGCCGGCGCCGAGCACGGTGGCGCGGGCCTGGAGCCGGCGCGCCGCCTCGAAGCCGGCCGTCATCGCCTGGCGGGAGCGGGTGGTCTGATCGGAGAGGCCGTCGCGGAGCCGCTGGTAGTCGCCGTTCATGGTGGCCAGCAGCGGGGTGACCCCCTCCCGCCCCTGGCGCCCGATCAGCCGCGCCGTCGCCTCGCGCGCCACCCGGTGGTAGTCCTCCAGCTCCCGGTGCAGGACGGCCAGCGCGCGGACCGACTCGCCCTGGACCCGGCCCGGTGCGAGCCGTCGCTCCATCCGGTCGCGGAGCCGGTCGGCGGCGGCCAGCCCGCCGGCGTCGCCGGTCGCGGCGGTCTCGGCGAAGACCTGGTGCAGATCGGCCAGCATCGCCTCCAGGTCCCGCGAGGCCTCCAGCGTCGGTGCGTGGACCCGTTCGACGCGGGTCAGCTCGAGCGACGCCTGGCGCGACACCAGCGCCGCCACCAGGCTGGCCACGGTGGCGGCCAGCACCAGGAACAGGGCCGGCAACACCATGCGGTGGCGGAACTTGAGACCTGGCCGGATCATCGTCACCTTCCCGGTGTAGCAGAAAGCCCGGCGCGCGACCTCCGCCGCGAAACGGGGCCGTGACTCGTCCATTTGGGGTGGCGGGGGAAGTCCACCTGCGTCACAATCGGTTTCCCTGACCCCCCAGGCCCGTCCAGGCACCCCAGGAACCACATGAATGCGCGCAAGTACTCCCTCTACGGCGTGATCCTCGGTGTCTTCCTCCCCATCGTCGGGATCATCGTCGAGGCCGGGACCAGCGCCGCCGGCCTCACCAGCGAAGGGCTGCTCCTCGCGATCCAGAAGCCGCTGGTCCTCATCGTCATCACCGCGCCGCTCTTCCTCGGCGCGTTCGCCTACATGGCGGGCCACGCGCAAGACGAGGCGGTCCGCTCCGAGTCGGGCAAGCGCGACGGCTTCCTGCAGGCGGCGCGGACGCTGGTGGCGATGGCCCAGTCGCTCCTCTCCAACGTCAGCGCCTTCTCGAGCATGACCGCCGAGACGGCCGCCAGCGTGCGAGAGACCACCGCCACCATGGGGCAGCTGGCCCAGACCGCCACCAAGGCGGCGCTCACCGCCGAGACGGTGATCGGCCTGGCGCAGGCCGGAGCGCGCGTCTCCGCCGAGGGCTTGAAGGCGGTCGACACCAGCCAGGGCGAGATGGCCAAGCTGGCCGACGAGGTCCGGCAGCTCTCGCAGCGGATCGAGGCGCTCAACGCCCGGATGCGCGACATCTTCGAGATCGCCTCGGTGGTGAACTACATCGCCGACCGCTCCCAGCGGCTGGCCGACCGCGCGGCGCAGGAGGCCGCCACCCCCGGCGGCTCCGGCGGCGGGTTCGCCGACGTGGTCGGCGAGATGCGCCATCACGCCGAGGACGCCAAGCGGGCGGCGGCGCAGGTGAAGGGGATCCTCTCCGAGGTCCACAAGGCGATGCTGGCGGCCATGACGGCGGCGGAGGTCGGCATCCGGAGGGCCGAACAGGGCGCGACCGTGGCCTCGGGCACCGGCGACACCATCCGCCGGCTGGCGACGGCGCTGCGCGACTCGTCGGAGGCGGCCCGCGAGATCGCCACGGTGGCGCAGCAGCAGGACCACGGCATCGAGCAGGTGCTGAAGGCGATGAACGAGATCTACCTGGCCACGCAGGAGACCATGTCCAACATCCAGTCGGTCGCCGCGGAGGCCCGCGCGCTCAACGACATGGCGACCGGGCTGAAGCGCGCGGTGGCGGACTAGTCAGGGCCCCTTCACGACCGGGAGTTCGACGGTGCTCGCCTGCCCCGGCGCGTGGAAGACCCGCTGCGTCGCCTTCCGGTAGTCGCCCGGCCTGGCCCAGAAGATGCTCGGGACGAAGGTCTGCGGGTTGCGGTCGTAGAGCGGGAACCAGCTCGACTGGACCTGCACCATGATCCGGTGGCCGGGCCGGAAGACGTGGTTGGCGTTCGGGAGCGCGAAGCGGTAGCGGAGCGGCCGTCCGGCGGCGAGCGGGCGGGGCGCCTCCGGGCGCTCGCGGTACCGGCCGCGGAAGATGTCGGCGGAGATCATGAGCTGATACCCGCCCATGGCGGGCTGGCCCGCCACCTCGTCGGGATAGACGTCGATCAGCTTCACCACCCAGTCCGAGTCGGTGCCGCTGGTGGAGGCGACCAGGTCGGCGACCGGCGCGCCGCTGATCTTCAACGGCGCGGTCAGCACCTCCGAGACGAAGGCCAGCACGTCTGGGCGCCCCGAGGCTTCGCGCTGGTCGTCCACCAGCCAGCGGCGCCAGCTCTCGCCGTCCCCGTCCTCGACGGGACGGGTGGGCCGGGCGCGGTAGGGGACCGGCTTGGCCGGGTCCGAGACGTACTCCTCGAACGGGGCGTCGCCGCCGCGTGGGGGCTCGAACCCCGCCCGCAGCCCGGCCCGCAGGTAGAGCGGCGTCGCCGCCACGGTGCAGCCGCGCGCACAGCCGGACGGCCACGCCGGCAGCCGGCGCCAGGTGTTGGTGCCGGTCTCGAACGCCGTCACCGGCGCCACGCCGGCGGGCGGCGCGCCCTCCTTGAGGTACTGGTCGAGGAAGGGGCGCAGCACCTCGCGCCGGAAGGTGAGCGCGGTGTCGCTGCCGAAGCGGATCGGGCCGAGCGCGCTGCCGTCGCCGATCTGCTGGCCGTGGTGCCACGGGCCGATGACCAGGAAGACCCGGTCGTTGGCGGTGTCCCGGGCCTCGAGCGCCCGGTAGGCGGCCAGCGCGCCGTAGATGTCCTCCTGGTCCCAGAGGCCGTGCACCAGCAGCACCGGCACTCGGAGCGGCGTGGCCGCCAGCAGCCGATCCACCGCCTGCTCCCGCCAGAAGGCGTCGTAGGCCGGGTGGGCCAGGAGGTCGCGCCAGAAGCCGACCTGCTCCAGCCCGCGGCTGCGCCCCATCTCGCCCGCCGATCCCGCCTGCAGGTAGGCGTCGTAGTCGTCGAAGTGGTCACGCCACCACTTGACCGAGGAGTCGCGGGTCGCCTCCTGCTGGAGGATGTAGGGGAGCATCTGCTGGCGGAAGGCGCCGTGGTGGAACCAGTCGTCACCAAGCCAGCCGTCCACCATCGGGTTCATCGGCACCACGACCTTGAGCGCCGGGTGCGGCTCGAGGAGCGCCATGAGCGGCAGGAAGCCGTCGTAGGAGATGCCGAGCAGGCCGACCCGGCCGTTCGACTCCGGCAGGTTCCTCACCAGCCAGTCGATGGTGTCCCAGGTGTCGGTGGCGTGGTCGACCGGCGTCGGGTTGAGCGGGCCGCGCGGCGGGCGGTTCATGACGTAGTCGCCCTCCGAGCCGTGCTTGCCACGGACGTCCTGGACCACGCGGATGTAGCCGCCCTCGACGATCACGTCGGTGGCGTTGTCGTAGCCGGCCAGGTTCGGCCCGAGGTGGGCGCTCACCACGTGGCTGGTGAGCCGGTCGGCGCCGTAGGGCGTGCGCGTGAGCAGGACCGGGGCGGAGGAGGCGCCGCGCGGGACCAGGATGACGGTGTGGAGCCTCACCCCGTCGCGCATCGGGACCATCACCTCGCGGCGGACGTGGTCGAAGCTCCCGGCGGCCACCGTGAACTTCTCCGGCGTGTGGCTGGGGAAGGCCGGGTACGCGACCGGGAGCGGCGTGGCGGCCTTCGTCGGCTGGGGGGCGGCCAGGGTCGCCGGCGCCGGGGCGGCGAGGCAGAGCGCGGTCAGCGCGTGGAGTCCAGCGAGACGGAGCATCGGTTCCCTCCGGGAGCGTGTGGCGGCGAGGAGTGGCACGGGTGACGGGGGCGGCGGGCCGCAGGGTAGTACCGCGCCGCGGAGATTTCGAGCCGCTTCCGCGGAGCAGGCTCAAGCCACTGGTCCAGGACCTGAGCCATCCCGTCATTCAGATGAGCCGGAAGACTTCACGGGACACTTGCTGTTCGCGGAGCAGTTCGCCGTACTTGACCATGAGTGGTTCCAGCATGTCGAGCTTCATCTTGGGAATGGCGGCGTAGTGCATCAGGCCCTGCCGCAGCAGCGAGATGGTGCGCCTCTTGACCGTGTTGGTCTTGAGCCACTTGTCGAGCCCGACCACGGTGAGCCTGCGCCCGACGCCTCGGCACTCCTCGAACACCCGCGACAGCAGCAGATTGAGGAGCTTGGCCAGCCTAGGCGAGAACCGCTTGTAGAAGCTGCTCTCCTCGATGGTCTGGTCGGTCTCCCGCTCGTACCTGCGCCGCAGCCCCGCCAGAGTGCGCTTCCGGCCGGTGGCGAAGCCGAGCACCAGCACCCAGACCATGTCGTAGATTTTGACCTGCCGGTGCCGCTGGACGGCGCCGGTCTCGCGGGCCAACTTGTTCACCAGCGCCTCCGGAATCCAGACCTCCTGACATAGGACTCGGAATCGCAAGCCTGTAGCTGGTTCCCAGCGCCTGTACCCGGTTGGGGTGCGAACCCAAGCCTGTCCGCTTTTTTTCGGTGGCGGATCCGTGACGGATCGATCTTCCTGACGTGGGGCCGTGCGATCTGCTGAAAAGTGGACAAGTCCGCACCCGTCTATGTCAGGAGGTCTGGAATCACCTTGCGCAACTCCCTGCGAATGTCGGACGATCTGCCTCGGGCCATCGCTGTCCTCACTCTCTTGGTTCCTTGACAGTTCCAAGTGAAGGCGGAATCGCTGGCCAACTTCAACTTTCTGCCGTCATGTCAGCCGGTTGGCTCCTGTAAAGCGAACGCGCATGTACTGGCCTGGTCCCGCTGGCCCCTCCTGAACCATGGCCGCGAACGAGATGGCCTGTTCCAGCGTCACTTAGTCCCCTTTGAGTCGTAGTTCCTTGACTAGCTCCCTGGCCTTGACGAGATGTCGAGCCATGCAGACCGGGTGAGCCCATCCCAGTGGCCAGTCACTTGATTCCCGGGGTCGTTTCATTGACTTGGTCGGTGTGGCCTTGGGTATCCAAAGTGCCCACTAGTGGGCAGAGCGCTCAATATTCGGGAATGGTTCCACACACAGAGTGCACCCGTACCGCGAACATGGTGCCTGGCGCCACTTGTACTGTGTGTCGCAGCGTGCCACAGTAAGGGCCGGTGTCCAGCCGAACGCCACCAATGCGCCAGGCGTCCTGTGGACAAGCGCGCGACATGGCGTGCTTCCGCCTGCCATCACTCACAGTGTCATCGCGGTCCACGACCTGTCGGCCATTATACAGAGCATGGACAATGAAATGGGGATTCCATGAATCCGTCCTTGAGGCGTTTGGCGATCGTGGCAGCAGGCGCGTTGCTGTTCGTTGGCGCTGAAGGGTGCTCCGGGAACGGCGGCAAAGATGGACCGGCCGCCAGCATCCCCCTCACTGCTCCCATCCTGGTAGAGGCTTCGTCGAGTTCACAGAACGTACTCACTGTGAGCTGGCTGCCTGCGGTCGATGCGGTCGAGGCACCCAAGGACCTGTCGTACGAGGTCCACGTTTCGACTCTTCCCGGGTTCACGCCGGGACCCGCAACGAACGTGTTCAGCGGCGTTGGCGTCTTTGGCGCGACCATCGCCGGCCTTACCAAGTCGACCTCGTATTACGTCAAGGTCGTCGCGCGGAACAAGGCCGGGCTCACCGCGAATAGCGACGAGAAGAGCATTTCGACTGGCGCCGTAGACCATCAACCCACCGTCGGCCCCAAGGTACATATGCTTGGCGCCGACCAGATGAGCAATGTTCTCTCCGGATCGTTGACTGTCAGCGGCGTACCCGGCGGCGTGCAACCTGGCGACTACGTGACGACCACTTCAGGCCGGGGATTCCTGCGCATGGTCACGGCGAGCCAGGGCAGCGATCCCCAGGTGCTGACAACAGTGGACGCAGCCCTGGGCGCAGTCATGGACACGGTTCAAGTATCGAGCAACATCAGCATGCCCTCGCTTCCAAGTTCGTCTCCCGTGGCGCGGCGGATGGCGACTGGCTTCAATGTCCTCGGCGGTGAACCGGCGGGCACAGGCTTCGTGTGGCCTCAGACGGGCCTCAACCTCGTGGACGAAGATGCTCAAGTAGGTGGCCAAACAGGAAGCGCTCCCTTGGCGCGACTGCAAGCCATGGCGGCACCGGGACTCGAAGTCAGCTCTGCGACAAAGACCAACTACGGGATATACAGCAGCGCGACCTTTCCAGATGCTGTTGCGGTCGTGGGAGGCAACAGCGGGACCTTCGAGGTGGGCGCCGTGGTCATCACTCCGGACCACACGAGCCTATTCGGCTATGGTACCCGGCTCATTCACACGATCTGCAAACTCGACGTCATCAGCGTGACGAATGGAAGCGGGAAGCCGGGCGGGCTCATCAGCGTCGGTTCGCCTGCCGGCCAAGTACTGGGCGAGGCGGGGGCCATAAGTCGAGCCACATACCCAATCACGGTGCGCTCGACCAGGGATCAGGCTTCCTCCGAGTTCTACAAGGTCCTGCTCCGCCTCTATGTGGGCAATACCGCCAACGCGTGTCAGCCTGGCGCAGGTGGGTGGGAGGACGCGGTGGACGTCGAGCTCCGTGTCGCCGTCGTTTCCGAGCCCAACTTTCCTTCCAAGGAAACGAGGACGCTGACATTCACCCAGGGCTTCTCAGTCGCTGACACCGTGACGTTTTCGTTCGACCCTACTATTGAAGCCGAGTTGCTCATGGCAGGAACTGGCCTTCAGTCCGCAAGACTTGAGGCGGTGGCCCGTGCGGACCTGAAGCAGGAATTGAAGATCTCGGCTCTGGGCCAGGGCATTATCGACCAGACCCTTCGAATCCTAGGGCCGCGCAAGTTCGTGAAGGTGTACTTCGCCGGCGATGTGCCCATCGTCATGAGTGGCGAGTTCACTGTTGACCTGCGCGTCAATGGGAACGTGACCGGCGCAATGGATGTCACGGAGACCCTCGAGGCGGAGTTCCCACGGATTAGCTGCGGGTTCCGTTACGACAAGGCAGACGGATGGAAGCCGACTGCGGAACTGCGGCAGGACTACCATCTCAAGGTCGAGGGCAATGCCGACGCGACAGCTGACCTCACGGTGTCACTCATCCCGTCTCTGAGCATCAGTTTCTACGGGATCGCCACTGGGCGGATGGTCGTCGAGCCCAGCATCGTGGCTGGAGCGGGTCTCCATGGCGAGCTTCGTGCCATCGTAGATCCTACTGGTGCGGCAGCTGGGGTCGACTACTGGCTCACGAAGGCCAGCGTTGGTGTTCAGGTCGATGGGTACGTGATGGCCGACCTGACCATGCTCGAGACTACCCTGGCAAAGTGGCCCAGCACGGCCAACATCGCCGATCCCCACTCATGGGCATCTATTGCGGTCCTGCCGTACGTTCCCGTCGTCGCCCTTCCAACCCTGACTGCCGTCGTCGATAGAACGGCCGTCAATCCGGCGCACCCATCAGCAGTCCTGATCAAGGGCACTGCGACCGATTTGCCGAACCCGTTTGCACAGATCCTTGGCGTGAAGCTGCCCCCGTTCATTCGATTCGTGAACTGGACCGAACCCAAGGTCGCCCCAACGCTTCTGTCGGGCTACTCCATCTACCCGGGTGAGAATCCAGGCGAAGCTTGGCTGCTGCCTACTCAGGTCGGGACATACACCGTACGCTTGGGAGGCTATAGCAGCATGGGCGGTTGGGCCCGGCAGGTGGTGGACACAGCCGTCACGATAGTCGACGCTGACCTGCAGAAGCCTCCGAGTTCTCCAACCAACTCGCCGCCCTTCCTGGCGGGATTCACGGTGTCATCGGATTCAACCGGACTGGTCACCGGTCAATTCACCATCTTGGACCCGGACGGCGACCGGATGGCGGCTCTGAATGTCAGGGTGTACCGAGATCCCGGTGGGGCGGAGTGCGGCATCGACGTCGGGAGCCAATCGACGAGCCAAGATGGTGGGCTCAAGGTGTTCTCAAAGGACTGTTCTGCGGTTCTCACATCTAGCGGGACTTATCAGGCAATCGTCACGGCTTCAGACGTTCGCGGGGCGCGCTTTCAAGGAACGCCAATCCCATTCTCGTTCATTCAACCTACCGGAGTAGTTCTGTCGGTCAGTGGCTTCTCTCCGACCTACTCCTTTCTAAGCGGAGCGGGTGTCAGCGCTCTCCCAACCAAGCTGACGGGGAGCGGTCTTGCAGGCGTTACCCAGATCACGTGGATCTGCACTGCGCCCGCGGGATCGCCATGCGTCGGCAGCCCATTTGTCTGGAACGCCGGCAATTGGTCGGGCCGCTTCACGACGAGTGGCGATGGCAGCGCCACGATAGTCAACGCATCTGACTTCCTGACGCCCGGAAACCAGCTCGGAACCTACCTGTGGACCGCAACCTTTATCGCCGGCCCGCAGTCGGTGACCAAGTCCTTCACGGTGATGAACAGTTCCACTCCTCCGCCCGCGATACCTGTGACGCCGAGCGCATTGTCTCCCGGAAGCGCGGTCTCACCGGGCCCGACCCTGACGACCTCGACGTCGGCCGACTTGAGTTGGGCACCGTCGAGCGGCGCAACGTACTACGACGTCGGAGTTCGGGACTTGGCGACGAATGCGCTGACGCACTACACGGCCGCCGGTAACTTCTACTGGGTGGGCGGGCTGACTCCAGGTCGTGCCTATCGCTGGAACGTGGCTGCGTGCAACAGCGCCGGCTGCTCTGTCGCTGCTGCGTTTCTGGACTTCGTAACCGGGTCGATAGCCCCGGCTCCTGCGGGGCCACCTTCGATCAGTAGCGTGAGCCCCAACCCGGTGACCGGCTCCGCCACCGCGCAGCCCTTCACCATCAACGGGGCGAACTTCGCGCCGGGTGCCACCGTGACGCTACGCGACCTCGGGATGGCGCAGGTCTTCCCCAATCGACCGATCAGCTCGCTCACCAGCACTCAGATCGTCATCAACCCGGTCTTCACGGTCCTGGCTTCGACCTGGAGCGTGGAGGTCATCAATCCGAGCGGAGCGTCCTCGGGGCAGTTCAACTTCAGCGTGGTGGCTCCTGCGGGGCCACCTTCGATCAGTAGCGTGAGCCCCAACCCGGTGACCGGCTCCGCCACCGCGCAGCCCTTCACCATCAACGGGGCGAACTTCGCGCCGGGTGCCACCGTGACGCTACGCGACCTCGGGATGGCGCAGGTCTTCCCCAATCGACCGATCAGCTCGCTCACCAGCACTCAGATCGTCATCAACCCGGTCTTCACGGTCCTGGCTTCGACCTGGAGCGTGGAGGTCATCAATCCGAGCGGAGCGTCCTCGGGGCAGTTCAACTTCAGCGTGGTGGCTCCTGCGGGGCCACCTTCGATCAGTAGCGTGAGCCCCAACCCGGTGACCGGCTCCGCCAGCCGGCAGACGATCACGATCAATGGGGCGACCTTCGTGAGCAAGCCCACAGTCACGCTGACTTGGACGGTTCCGCCACTTCCTCCGGCCGGGGGATATGTTGTTCCGGGTGCTCAAGTGACGTTCGTAAGTAGCACACAAGTGCAGATGTCGATCACGACCACGACGGCGCCGGACACGTGGACTGTCAAGGTGACAAATCCCGATGGCAGGTCCTCGAACACGGTGAACTTCACAGTGCAGTAGGTGGGCGCGCCTTCCGCTCAGATCGAACGTGATTCGCCAGCGCGGCCCTGGACGACATTGAGCGATGTGCTTATCCGACATTCACCCAACGGTCCCGATCGCTCGAGCGCATCCGGTACACCGAAAGCTTGGCGTGGTCGCGAGGATTCACGGAAGGATGGTCATGCACGCGATGAAGAGGTGGTTCGCCGTCTCAGTTTGGGCTGGAATGCTAATGTTCGCCGCCTGCTCGGGAGCGAATAGTCCCAAGGGGTTCGGTATCTCGGGCAGCGTCAAGGGAGCGACGAGCGTGACGGTCACGCTCACCGGCGCAGCGAGCGCCGTGACGACGACCGACAACGTGGGGAACTACGCCTTCTCCGGACTGGCGAGCGGTAGCTACACGGTCACGCCGAGCAAGACCGGCTACCTCTTCTCGGCCTCGAACCTCGTTGTTGCCCTGAGCGGTGCCGACGTCACGGGACGGGACTTCGCAGCCTGGGCGAGCGTGGCGAGCGGCACCACATCTGATCTTCACGGCGTCTGGGGCAGCGCGGCGGACGACGTCTGGGCCGTAGGTACCTCGGGCAAGATCCTGCACTGGGACGGCCTCGCCTGGTCCGGCGTCACGAGTGGGACCGTGAACACCCTCAGTAGCATCTGGGGAAGCGGGAAGAATGACGTCTGGGCTGTAGGTGGGGAAGCCGGCTCCGGCACGATCCTGCACTGGAACGGCACCGTCTGGGCGAGCGTGACGAGCGGCACGAGTAGCGGGATCTGGTTCTACGGTGTGTGGGGCACTGCAACAGACAACGTTTGGGCGGTCGGTTCCGCGGGAACCACCCTGCACTGGAACGGCACCGCCTGGTCGAGCGTCACGAGCGGGACCACCGAGTCGCTGTACGGCGTCTGGGGAAGTGCGGTCAACGACGTTTGGACAGTGGGCTCTTGGGGGACGATCCTCCGTTGGAACGGCAGTTCCTGGTCGAGCATGGCGAGCGGAACCACGGACGACATCAATGGCCTTTGGGGGAGCGGGCAAGGCGACATCTGGGCGGTGGCAGGTGGGACGGCCCTGCACTGGAACGGCAGCGCTTGGACCAAGGCAAACTCCCTGGGCGGCGTGGTAACGAACATACTCCGGGCTGTATGGGGCAGCACTGCGAACGATGTCTTCTTCGTGGGGACCTGGGGAACGATCCTCCATTGGAATGGCAGCATCTTGTCGGGCGGGCCAATCAGCCCGGCGCCGATGTTCATAGACGGAATCTGGGGTAGCCCAGCGAACGACGTTTGGGCGGTTGGCTCTACGGGCTCTATCTTGCACTGGAACCGCAACGGCATTGGCTCGGGGAGCAGCTACTCAATCTCGGGGGCCGTCAGTGGTGCCACGGCTGCAGGGGTCACGGTCTCGCTCGCTGGCGCAGCAGCAGGCTCTACGATCACTGACGGAAGCGGCAACTACTCACTTGCCGGCGTTGCGAATGGCACCTACACGCTTACCCCGAACAAGGTCGGCTACACGTTTGCGCCGACGAGCGTTGCAGTCACCGTGAGCGGCGGAAACGTCACGGGGCAGAGCTTCACCTCCAGCCTATACACGACCGTGGGCACATGGTCAGCGACGGGCCCGCTAGGCGGGGGGCGGGCCAATCACACGGCGACGCGGCTGCTCTCGGGCAAGGTCCTCGTCGCCGGCGGAATTGGGCCGTCATTCGGCGCGCTCTCGAGCACGGAACTGTACGACCCGGCGACAGGAAGCTGGTCGGCGACAGGCGCGCTCGGGTCGGTGCGGGCCTACCACACAGCGACGCGGCTGCTCTCGGGCAAGGTACTTGTTGCCAGCGGTAGCGGTGTAGCGAGCACCGAGCTGTACGATCCGGCGACGGGGAGTTGGGCGGCGACGGGCTCCCTTGCCTCGGCTCGATACTTCCATACGGCGACGCTGCTGCCCTCCGGCAAGGTCCTCGTCACCGGCGGAGGTAACGGCGGGACCTATAGCTGCTACACGAGCGCGGAGCTGTATGACCCGACGACGGGGAGTTGGACGGCGACGGGCTCCCTTGCCACCGGCCGGCACTCCCACACGGCCACGCTGCTGCCCTCGGGCGAGGTCCTCGTCGCTGGCGGGATGGGGGCGGCAGGCTATCTCACGAGCGCGGAGCTGTACGACCCTGCGACGGGGAGTTGGACGGCGACGGGCTCCCTCTCCGAGGTGCGGGGTCGCCACACAGCGACGTCACTGCCCTCGGGCAAGGTCCTCGTCGTCGGCGGTTGGAACAGTAACTGGCCACTGGCGAGCGCGGAGCTGTACGACCCAGCGACGGGGAGCTGGACGACGACGGGCATGCTCGGAGCGGCGCGCGCCCAATTCACGGAGACGCTGCTGCCGTCCGGCAAGGTGATGGTTGCAGGCGGCCAGGATTCGACGGGACGACTCGCAAGCGTAGAACTGTACGACCCTGCGACTGGGAGCTGGACGACCACGGGAGCGCTCGCCACGGCTCGGAACGGCCACGCGGCGACGCTGCTGCTCTCGGGCACGGTCCTCGTCGCTGGCGGATGGGCCGGTACCACGCTGCCGTACGAGATACTCGCGAGCACTGAGTTGTTCCAGTAAGCCACGGTGTTCATCTTGGTCGACGAGCGCTCACTCAGATCCAGCTTAGGAGGAGGAGGACGGGCGGCCGACCGGCCTGGCCTGGTTCCTGCGGCAGGGGACGCTGGGGATGGGCGGCTACCTGAAGCTGATGGCGGTGCTGCCGGGGCGCAGTCGCCGCGGCGCGGGCACCCGGCTCCTCACGACCTTCGCGGAGGCCCTGGTCGGGTCGGCTCGCCACGGCGTCCTCTCCGGCTCGGACTTCAACGCTTCCGCGCGGGCTTCTTGCCGGCGCCACGGCCGGACGCGGGTGGGTGCTTGGCCCGGGCCGGCGCGGCGCGACGTGGCCGGGCCGATCTACTGGAAGCGGCTCCGCCCGCGGTGACGGTCTCGCCGTAGCGCGTGTTGACGAGCCAGGTCCGGATCGACGGCCGCTCCCAGATCCGGCGCGCCCAGGCGGCCAGGTGGGGCGGCATCGGGTCCCCGGCGTGGACCAGCCGCATCAGCATCAGCGAGAGGTCGGCGTCGGCCAGGGTGAACTGGCCGGCCACGTGGGCGCCGGCGTCCGGGATCAGCGCCACCGCGATCCGGTGGAGCCGCTCGGCGGCCGCCCTGGCCTCGCGCGACAGCGCCTTCGGCTTCTCGCCGAGGAACATCTGCGAGGTGGAGCGCTCGGCGCGCACCGGCAGGAAGTCGGAGCGGACCAGCGCCTGGACCATGCGGACCCGCGCCCGCGCCCTGGGCTCGGCCGGGTAGAGCCGGGGGTACCGGGGCGGCGCGAAGGCGTCCTCGAGGTACTCGTCGATGGCCGAGGACTCTGCCAGCCAGAAGTCGCCGTGGCGCAGCGCCGGCACGCGCCCGGTGATGGACGGATCGCGGTACTCGGGGCGCTGGTGCTCCTGCTTCTCCAGCGACACCAGCTTCATCGTGAAGGGGAGCCCCTTCTCGCGCAGCGCCACGAAGGCGGAGAAGACGTAGGGGCTGGTCCAGCCCTGGTTGCCGTAGAGGACGATCTCGTCGGACATGGCCAGCCCCCCGTCGGTCGCCGCGGTTAGCTACTTGACGATCTCGAGCAGCTCGATCTCGAAGTCGAGGGTGGCGCCGGGCGGGATCTCGCCGCCCGCGCCCCGGTCTCCGTAGGCCAGCGCCGACGGGCAGACCAGCCGCGCCTTGCCACCGACCTTGAGCTTCTGCACGCCCTCGGTCCAGCAGGGGATGACGCCGTTGAGCGGGAAGGTGGCCGGGCCGCCGTGGCGCGCCGAGGCGTCGAAGACCTTGCCGTCCACCAGCTTGCCCTCGTAGTTGACCTTCACCTTCGAGGCGGCGGTCGGCGACGCCCCGCTCCCCTCCTTCACCGGGATGAAGACCAGGCCCGAGGCGGTCTTGACGGCGCCCGGCTCCTTGGCGGCCTTCTCCAGGTAGCCCTCGCCCTGCTTGGCCAGGGCGGCGCCCTGCGCGGCCCGGCGCGCCATCACCAGCTGCTGGATGGCGGCCTGCTTCTCCTCCAGCTTCACCTCGGCCTTGCCGGCGGCGGCGTCGCGGACGCCGGCCAGCACCAGCTCGACCTCGGCGGGCGTCAGGTTGAAGGCCTCCAGGCTCTTCTGGATGGCGACGCCGACGGCGTAGATGGTCTTCTCGTCGTCGGTCTTCGGGGTCACCTTGACCGGCGCCGGCGCGGAGCAGGCGGTGGCGAGGACGGCGGCGACGGCGGCAGCGGTGAGTCTCATGTGGACGGCATCCTTTCAGGGCCCGGGGAGTGGGCTTGGGGAAACGGCGGCGGTCTTACCACTATTCCTCCAGCGTGGAGATGTCGCCCTCGGGGAGTCCCTGGGCCCGGGCCTTGAGCACGCGGCGCATGATCTTGCCGGAGCGGGTCTTGGGCAAGCTGTCCACGAAGGTCACCTTCTCCGGCTTGACGATGGGGCCGAGGTGGGTGGCGACGTGGTTGCGGATCTGCCCGGCCAGTTCCTCGCTCGGCGTGAAGCCGTTGCGCAGCATGCAGTAGCAGTGGATGGCCTGCCCCTTCACCTCGTGCGGCAGGCCGATCACCGCGGCCTCGGCCACGGCCGGGTGGCTCACCAGCGCGCTCTCCACCTCGGCGGTGCCGAGCCGGTAGCCGGAGACCTTGATGACGTCGTCGGTCCGGCCGATGACCCAGAAGTACCCGTCCTTGTCCTTCCTGGCGGCGTCGCCGGCGCAGTAGATCCCCGGATAGGTGCTCCAGTACTGCTCCTTGTACCGCTCGTCCTCGCGGAAGATGGTCATGGCCATGGCCGGCCACGGGTTCTTCAGGGCCAGGAACCCCTCCTTGCCGTCGGGGACCTCCTTCCCCTTCTCGTCCAGGATCACCGCGTCCTGCCCGAAGAACGGCTTGCCGGCCGAGCCGGGCTTGAGCGGCATGGTCGGGACCGGCGTCAACTGGAACATGCCGGTCTCGGTCTGCCACCAGGTGTCCATGATCGGGCAGCGCCCCTTGCCGATCTCGCGGTGGTACCACTTCCACGCTTCCGGGTTGATGGGCTCGCCGACCGACCCCAGCATGCGGAGCGAAGAGAGGTCGTGGCGGGCCGGCCAGGAGGCGCCGAAGCGCATCAGGCCGCGGATGGCGGTGGGGGCGGTGTAGAGGATGGTGATGCCGTACTTCTCGATCAGCGACCACCACCTGTTCGGATAAGGGTAGGTGGGGGCCCCCTCGTACATGAAGGTGGTGGCCCCCAGCAGCAGCGGGCCGTAGACGATGTAGCTGTGGCCGGTGACCCAGCCCGGATCGGCGGCGCACCAGTAGCGGTCCTCGTCCTTCATGTCGAAGACGTACTTGAGCGTCGAGTAGACGCCGGTCATGTAGCCGGCGTGGCCGTGGATCAGCCCCTTGGGCTTCCCGGTGGTGCCGGAGGTGTAGAGCATGTAGAGCGGGTCGCCCGCGTCCATCACCTCGGTCGGGCAGGAGCCGGTGGCCAGCGGCAGCTTCATCAACTCGTGGTACCAGTAGTCGCGGCCCGCCTCCATGCGGATCTCGTGGGCGGTCCGCTGCACCACGATGACGGTCTCCACGGTGGGGCAGCGCCGGACCGCGTCGTCCACCGTCTTCTTCAGCTCCACCACCTTGCCGTTCATGAAGCCGCCGTCGGCGGTCAGCACCACCTTCGACTCGGAGTCCTCGATGCGCCCCTGCAGGGCGTCGACCGAGAAGCCGCCGTAGACCACCGAGTGCACCGCGCCGATCTTGGCGCAGGCCAGCATGGCGATCACGATCTCCGGGATGCGCGGCATGTAGATGGTGACGCGATCGCCCTTCTTG
Source organism: Myxococcales bacterium (assembly GCA_021806645.1). GTDB lineage: Bacteria > Myxococcota > Myxococcia > Myxococcales > Anaeromyxobacteraceae > JADKCZ01. The sequence goes on from JAJZQX010000006.1 coordinate 276,957, forward strand.
ACGCCCATGGCCTTGAGGACGTTGGCGAACTTGGAGACGTCGCGGTTGAGCGCGAAGTAGGAGTAGGTGCGGACCTCGCCGCGCTCACCGACCCAGATCAGCGAGAGCTTGTTCTTGCGCCAGGAACGCTGGTGCCGGTCGAGCGCGTTGTGGATGATGTTGCACTGCGAGCCCTTGAACCACCTGAAGAAGGGGGCGTTGGAGCGGTCGAGCACGGTGTCCCACTTGCGGTACCACTCCAGCTCCTCGGCCTCCTTGCCCCAGAACCCCTCGAGGTCGTCGGCGGCACGCCTGGCCACCTCGCTCCAGTCCTTGATGCGGGCCTGGGCGACGACCTCGGGTGTCGGATAGAAGACCTCGCCTTCCAGCTGCGGCTTGACGCTCATCGGGGGACTCCTGTCGCTGAGTGAGACTCGAGACGGTGGTCGCGCCGGGTGTGCACGCCTTGAGAGACGTCGAGTGGACCGGCGAGGGTAACAAATGGGCCTCCTCCCACCAAGCGGGACCCGACAACGCGACGCGGCAAACCTCGACCGCGGAATCGACCCGGGGAGGGGTGGCGGCTATCCTCCCGGGATGCGACGTCCTCCCCCGCTCCGTGCCGGCGACGTGGTCCGGGTCATCGCCCCCGGCAGCGGCTTCGAGCCGGCCCATTTCGAGGCCGGCCTGCGGGTGCTGCGCGATCGGCTCGGCCTCGAGCCCCGCTTCCGGGACGACATCACGGCGCGTGAGGGTTACCTCGCCGGCGACGACCGGCGCCGGCTGGCCGAGTGGACCGAGGCGGTGGACGACCCCGAGGCGCGGGCCATCTTCTGCGCCCGCGGCGGCTACGGCGCCATGCGGCTGCTCCCCGGCCTCGACCCGGCGCCGCTGCTCCTGCGCCCCAAGCTGCTGGTCGGCTTCTCCGACGTCACCGCGCTCCACGCCAGGCTCAACACCGCGGGGCTGGCCACCCTCCACGGCCCGGTGGTGACCCAGCTCGGGCGGGCGCCGGCCGACGCGGTCGCGCACCTGGAGGCGCTCCTGCTCGGCGCCGTGCCGTCCCGGCTCGACGGGCCGGGCCGCGGGCTCACCGGGACCGCCACCATCCGACCGGGCCGGGCCAGCGGCCCGTTGCTGGGCGGCTCGCTCACGCTGCTCGCCCACCTCTGCGGCACGCCGTGGCAGCCGTCGCTGCGCGGCGCCATCCTCTTCTTCGAGGACGTGGGCGAGCGGCCCTACAAGCTCGACCGCTACCTGACCCAGCTGCGGCTGAGCGGGGCGCTCGACGGCGTGGCCGGGGTGGCGGTGGGGCAGCTCACCGGGTGCGACGGCGAGGACGGTGGCGGCGAGGGGGCGGCGACGGTGCGCCGGCTGGTGGCGGCGCTGGGCGTGCCGGCCATCGAGGGGCTGCCGGCCGGGCACGAGGACCGGAACCTGGCCCTGCCGCTCGGGCCGCGGGCCACGCTCACGGCGCCCGCGCCGGGGGAGGCCGGCCCGCCGCGCCTCCAGTTCGACGAGGGGGCGACGGCGTGAGCGCCGACGGCCTCCCGGCCGTGGCCGCGGCGCTGGAGGCGGGGCGGCGCGACGGCGTGGCCCCGGCGCTCAGCGCGGCGGTGCGGCATCGCGGGGCGCTGGTCCACCATGGCTGCCACGGCCAGGTGCCGGCGCCCGAGCCGAGGCCGCTCCGCCCCGGCGACCTCTTCGACGTGGCCTCGCTCACCAAGGTGCTGGCCACCACCACGCTGGCGGCGCAGGCGGTGAGCGAGGGGACGGTGCGGCTCGACGAACCGCTGGCTCGCTGGCTCCCCGGCTTCGCCGCGGCCGGGAAGGGCGCGGTCACGCCCCGCCAGCTGCTGGCCCACACGAGCGGCCTGCCCTGGTGGCGCCCGTATCACCAGGCGCTCCCGGCCGAGCCCGACCCGGCGCGCCGGCGCGCCGCGGTGATCGAGGCGCTCCTCGCGGAGCCGCTCGAGGCGCCCCCCGCCACGCGGGTGGTCTACTCCGACCCGGGCTTCATGGCGCTCGGGCTGGGTCTGGAGGCGGCGCTGGGCGAGCGGCTGCCGGCCCTCTTCGAGGCGCGGGTGGCGGCGCCGCTCGGGTTGCGCGACACCTTCTTCGTCGACGCCCTCGATCCGGCGGCCACGGCGGCGCGCGCGGCCGGCCGGGTCTTCGCGCCGACCCGGGACGAGGGGGTGCGCGGGCTGCGCCAGGGGACGGTGGACGACGACAACGCCTGGGCGCTGGGCGGCGCCGCGGGCCACGCCGGACTCTTCTCCACCGCGCTCGACGTGGCGGCGATCGGCCAGGCCTGGCTCGACGCCCTCGAGGAACGCCCCTCGGTGGTGCCGGCCGGGGCGGCGCGCCGGTTCGCCCTCCGCGACGACGCGCCCAGCTCCAGCCGCGCGCTCGGGTGGGACACCAGGAGCCCCGAGGGATCCACGCTGGGTGAGTGGCTGGGGCGCGGGCCGCGCGGCGCGCTCGGCCACCTCGGCTTCACCGGCTGCTCGCTCTGGCTCGACCTCGACGCCGGCCTGGTGGCGGTGCTGCTCACCAACCACGTCCACCCGGCCGGGAGCGACCGGGCTCGCATCCACGGCCTGCGCCGCCGCTTCCACGACGCCGTGGCGCGTGACCTGGGGCTGGCGGGGTGATGGGGCTTGTTGCCCCTGTCGCTGCGGGTCGCGGTCACCCCGCGGGCTCGGCGAGCGCGCCGGCCGGCGGTGGCCAGGCGCGAACCAGGCGCGAACCAGGTCGTCGTGGTCCTGGCGCGGTCGGGCGGTGGTAGAAGGTTCCGGTTGGACGGCGCGGCCGGGCCTCCGGCCCGCGGAGGAGCTGGCGTGATCGACTGGTCGAAGGTGAAGCGAGTCCACCTCATCGGCGTGTGCGGCACCGGCATGGGCTCCTTCGCCGGCATGCTCAAGGCCGCCGGCCACCAGGTGACCGGCTCGGACGAGAACGTCTACCCGCCCATGTCCACGCAGCTGGCCCGCTGGGGCATCGAGACCATGTCCGGCTACCGGCCGGAGAACCTGGAGCGGGCCCGGCCCGACCTGGTCATCGTCGGCAACGTCGTCCGCCAGGCCAACCCCGAGGCGGCGGCCATGCGGGCCCGGGCCCTGCCGCACCTCTCCTTCCCGGCCGCGCTGGGCGAGCGGTTCATCGCGCCGCGCCACGGCGTGGTGGTGGTCGGCACCCACGGCAAGACCACCACCAGCGCCATGATGGGCCGGCTGCTCCACCACGCCGGCCGCGACCCGTCCTTCCTGGTGGGCGGCGTCACCCGCGACTTCGAGTCCAACTACCGGCTCGGGAGCGGCCCGCACTTCGTGGTCGAGGGGGACGAGTACGACACCGCCTACTTCGACAAGGGGCCCAAGTTCCTCCACTACCACCCGCGCACCGCCATCTTCACCAGCTGCGAGCTCGACCACGCCGACATCTACCGGGACCAGGCCCACTACGAGGCGGCCTTCGAGAAGTTCGTGGCGCTGCTGCCGGCCGACGGCTTCCTGGCCGCCTGCTCCAGCTACCCGAGCGTGCTCCGGCTCGCCGCCCGGGCCCGCTGCCGGGTCGAGACCTACGCGGTGGACGCGCCGGGCGCCGACTGGGAGGCGCGCCGGCTCACGCTGGCCGCCGATGGCGCCCGCTTCAGGCTGGTGCGGCGGGGCGCGGAGCTCGCGGAGGTCCACCTGCCGGTGGGGGGCGCCCAGAACGTCGAGAACGCGCTCGGGGTGGCGGCGGCGGCCACCGCGCTCGGACTCTCGCCGGCGGAGATCGCGGCCGGGCTGGCGGCCTTCGGCGGCGTGAAGCGGCGCCAGGAGGTGCGCGGGCGGGCCGGCGGCGTCACCGTGGTGGACGACTTCGCCCACCACCCGCGCGCCGTGAAGAAGACGCTGGCCGCCGTGGCCGGGAGCTTCCCGGGCGCGCGGCTGCTGGCCTGCTTCGAGCCGCGCTCCAACACCAGCCGGCGCAACCTGCACCAGCGCGACTACGCCGACCCGGCCAGCTGGGGCGGCGCGGCCGGCGTCTTCCTGCTGCGCCCGGCCCCCACCGACAGGGTGCCGGAGGGTGAGCGGCTCGACGTCGACGCGGTCTGCGCCGCGCTCACCGAAGGGGGCACCCCGGCCGCGCCCCTCGCCACCGTGGAGGAGCTGGTGGCCGCCGTGGTGGCGGCGGCCCGGACGGGCGACGTGGTGGTGGCCATGTCCAACGGGGCCTTCGGCGGCATCTGGGACCTGCTGCTGGCGGGGCTCGCCCGGCGCGGTTAGATCCCCGGGGCCATGGACCCGACCAAGCCGAGCGACACCGACCTGCGCGCCAGGCTGACGCCCGAGCAGTACCAGGTCACGCAGCAGTGCGGCACCGAGCCGCCCTTCCGGAACGCCTACTGGGACCACCACGAGCCGGGGCTCTACGTCGACGTGGTCTCGGGCGAGCCGCTCTTCACCTCCGCCGACAAGTTCGACTCCGGCACCGGCTGGCCCAGCTTTGCCCGGCCGGTGGCCGGCAACGTGGTGGCCCGGCGGGACGCCTCGCTCGGCATGGTCCGGACCGAGGTCCGCTCCCGCGCCGGCGACTCCCACCTCGGACACCTCTTCGAGGACGGGCCGCGCGAGCTCGGCGGCCAGCGCTACTGCATCAACTCGGCGGCGCTCCGCTTCATCCCGGTGGCGCGCCTCGAGGCCGAAGGCTACGGCCAGTTCGCGGCGCTCTTCGGGTCAGCGGCCGGCGCCGAGGCGGCCGCCACCGGCGAGCGCGAGGTGGCCGTGCTGGCCGGCGGCTGTTTCTGGGGGATGCAGGATCTCCTCCGCAAGATCCCGGGGGTGCTCGAGACCGAGGCCGGCTACACCGGCGGCTGGCTGGCCAACCCGGGCTACCACGACACCCATGACAGCGCCTCCGGCCACGCCGAGTCGGTGCGCGTGGTCTTCGACCCGCGCCGGCTCGGCTACGAGGAACTGCTGGAGCGCTGGTTCTTCCGCATGCACGACCCGACCACGCTCGACCGGCAGGGGAACGATCGCGGCACGCAGTACCGGAGCGCCATCTTCTACGCCGACGAGCGGCAGCGGGCTGTGGCCGAGGCGGTCAAGGAGCGCGTGCAGGCCTCGGGGCGCTGGGAGGGGACCATCGTCACCACCATCGAGCCGGCCACGGCCTGGTACCGGGCCGAGCCGGAGCATCAGGACTACCTGGAGCGGAACCCGGGCGGGTACAGCTGCCACTACCTGCGCCCCGAAAGGTGAAGGCCCGGCCACCTCGCGATGGCCGGGCCTCCGTGGGCTCCGAGGAGGGAGCTTTCGCGCTACATCAACGGTGACAGGCGGCGCACATCGAGTTTCCCGAGATGTCGTCGGCCGACTTCGTCCAGCTCTTCGGGTGCGGGCTCACCCCGGCGAAGCCGCCGACCTGGTGGCAGGTGACGCAGAGCGAGGCCGCTCCCTGGTCGTGGCAGCCGGCGCAGGTGACGATGTTCCGCCGCGCGGCGTCGCCGTGGAAGTTGCCGCTCCCCTTGTCGGTGCCCCAGCCGATGGGGTGCGGGTTGCGGGGCAGCGTGGTCGAGCCCGGCGGCTGGATCAGGTTCTGCTGCTCGTGGCAGGTGGCGCAGAAGTTGCTGCCGTGGCACTTGCGGCAGGAGGCCGGGTTGGCCTCCACGTCCACCATGTGGCGCGACTGGTAATCGCCGCGGTGGATCAGGTCGCGGCCCACGTCCTCCGGGTAGACGATGGAGGGCTTGCCGGGCACCGTCGCCGGGCTGTGGCAGTCGGCGCAGAAGGTCTGCTCGTGGCAGGCCGCGCAGCTCTCGGCTCCGCCGCGGGCCAGCGCGCCGTGCAGCTTGAGGAACTCGCCCTGGTGCTTGAAGGACTCGACCGGCTTCTCGTAGCGCTTCAGGTCCTCGTGGCAGCCCAGGCACCTGGCCGCCATGAAGTCCTGCTGGTGATTGTGGCAGCTGGTGCAGGCGCTCATCGAGGGGGCGTCGTAGCTGGAGCTCTTCCGCTCGGGCAGCGAGGTGTGGCAGCGGAGGCAGGCGTTCTTCTCGCCCTTCAACCGGGCCAGGTGGGCGGCGTGGTCGAAGTGGAGGCCGAAGTCGCGGGTGCGGGCCGGGACCTGCAGCTTGGGAACGGTGTCGTGGCAGCCCGAGCAGATCTCGCCCTTCTTCGGGAGCTGGACGTGGCGGACGTGGCTCTGCAGCGCCCTGGCCTTGGCGATCGAGGCGTGGCACTCCAGGCAGTCG
>JAJZQX010000014.1 GCA_021806645.1 Myxococcales bacterium
CGCTGCGCGTGCCGCTCCGCTGCGTGGCGCGCCTGGCGGTGGGCGAGACCCGGGTGGAAGGCCACACCGAGGACGTGGGCGCGCGCGGCTGCCGGGTCGTGACCGCCTTCCGGATCGAGCCGAACACACTGGTCCGGCTCGCGCTCGACGGGTCCGGCGCCGCCGCGACGCTCCGGGTCGAGGCGCGCGTGGTCTGGAGCGCCGCCAACGGCGCCTGGCACCAGGGGCTCTCCTACCTGGTTGACGACCATCCGGCCGCCGACGGCTGGTTCGACGCCCTGGCCGCGGCCCGGCCGGAGCTGCTCTTCTTCGACCGTGTCCCCGATCGAGTCCCCGTCGCGGCGCGGGTCTACGTGGCGGCGTCGCAGCCCGGGCCCATCAGCGACGACGAGGCGGCCGTGCTCCTGGTCGCCTGCACGGAGGCGACGGTGGCCGACCTGCGCGAGCGGCTCGGCGCCGACTGGCCGCGGGCCCAGCACGCCCTCTTCGCCCTGCTGACCCGCGGCCTGATCACGCTCGATCCGTCCGATGCCGGTGGTCCGGACGGGTGGCGGTCGCACCTCGGCGGGTCGAGCCCCGGGCCACAGCGCCCGAACTGACGAAGCCTACTCGAGGTAGGTCCGGATGGCGGCGGCGGCCTGCGCCTGGCTCCCTGGCCAGAGGTAGGCCGGCCCGGAGAGGTAGGCCGCCAGGCCATGCTCGCCGTCGATGGGGCAGCGCGCCCGGGCCTGGACGGCGTAGGCCTCGGCCTCCCAGCGCAGGCGCCAGCCGGGACGCAGCAGGTAGCTCACCCAGAACCAGGCCGGGTGGGCGGCCTGCTGGCGAACGTGGACCAGCTCGTGGCCGATGCCGTACCCGGTCTGCTGCGATGCCTTCAGGAAGACGTGCCGCCCCAGGGTGATCCCGCCGGCCGGCATCCAGTCCGGGAGCGTGTGGAGCACGTGGTCCGGCGTGGCCGCGCCGGACGGCACCGGGGCCGGCACCGGGGCCGGCGACAGGGCCACGGCGACCGCCACGGCCACGACGACGGCGGCGCTGGCGATCCTCCATCCCATGGCGCCAAGGTACTCCGATTCCCGGCTCACACCACCCGGCCGCTGCGGCTCGTGGCCGAGCACCCGGCCATCGAGGTGCGGCTCGGCCACCGGCGCTGAGCCGGCGGCTCCACCACTTCGGCGTCTCGCTCCACGCCCTGGCTCGACCCCCTGCCGGGCTCGTCCGCCCGGGGCCCTCCACGATCGCGCGACCCCAAGTCGCCGTACGGTCCGTGACCGACCGGTGACACCGGGGACGGAGACCGTGGGGATGAGAGTCCTCCTGGTCCAGCCGCGGTCGCCGATCACCTACTGGAGCTACGAGCAGAGCCTGCCCTTCATCGGGAAGTCGGCCATGCTGCCGCCGCTGGGGCTGATCACGCTGGCGGCGCACCTGCCGGAGCGCTGGGAGCTGCGGCTGCGCGACCTGAACCTGGCCCCGCTCGCCGACGCCGACCTGGCGTGGGCCGAGGCGGTGCTCCTCACCGGGATGCTGGTGCAGGCCGACTCGATGCACGAGGTGCTCCGCCGGGCCCGGGCCATGGGCCGGCGCACGGTGGTGGGCGGCCCGGCCGCGACCGGCTCGCCGGAACTCTTCGAGGAGGCCGACCACCTCTTCCTCGGCGAGGCGGAAGGCCGGCTCGAGCTGCTGGTCCGGACCCTGGAGGCGCCGGGGGCGGCGCCGCCGCTGCGGCTCTCGCCCGGAGGCCAGGAGCGGCCCGACCTGGCGCTGGCGCGGATCCCCCGCTTCGACCTGCTCGAGGTGGGCCGCTACGCCAACCTGGCCCTGCAGTACTCGCGGGGCTGCCCGTTTCACTGCGAGTTTTGTGACATCGTCGAGCTGTACGGCAACGTCCCCCGCGTCAAGAGCCCGGAGCAGGTGGTGGCCGAGCTCGACGCGGTCCACGCCCGCGGCGCCCGCGGCACGCTCTTCTTCGTGGACGACAACTTCGTCGGCAACCGGCGCGAGGTGGCCCGCCTGCTCCCTGTGCTGCAGGCCTGGCAGGAGCGGCACGGGTTCCCGTTCGACTTCCTCACCGAGGCGAGCGTGGACCTCGCCATCCACCCGCCGCTGGTCGCGAGCATGGTGGCGGCCGGTTTCTCGGCCGTCTTCCTCGGGATCGAGACCCCGTCCAGCCTGGCGCTCAGCCAGGCCGGGAAGACCCAGAACCTGCGCATGCCGCAGGAGCGCGCCGTCGAGCTGCTCACCCGCGCCGGGCTGGAGGTCTTCGCCGGCTTCATCGTCGGGTTCGACAGTGACGGCCCCGAGATCTTCGACCGGCAGCTCCGGTTCATCTCCAGCCTCGCCATCCCGCGCGCCATGGTGGGGCTGCTGACCGCCATCCCCGGCACCAGGCTCTGGCGACGGCTAGATGAGCAGGGGCGGCTGCGCCTCGACCAGCCGGCCCAGGGCGACCAGTTCACCCGCCCCAACTTCGAGCCGGCCATGGACGAGCGGACCCTGCTGCTCGGCTACCGGCGCCTGCTGGCGGCGCTCTACGACGCCGACGGCTACTACCGCCGCTGTGCCACCCACCTGGACCAGACGGTCTTCCGGCCCGGCGTGGTCGTCTGCGGCTCGGCCGCCGCCGGGGCCATGGCGCTGGTGCGGGCCATCTGGGGGATCGGCCTGCGCGGGCCGCGCCGGGCCCACTTCTGGCGGCTGCTCCTGGGGGCGCTACACCGAGGACGGACCGCGATCGCGCGGGCGGTCACGCTCGCCATCGTCGGCGAGAGCCTGATCCGGTACACGCAGGAGGTGGTCCTGCCCCGCCTCGACCGGGCCATCGCCGCGCTCGCGCCGGCCCGGCAGACCGGTACGGTCGGATGGGCGACCACCGCCGTGGCGGGTCGGGTGGATGAGCCATTCGCCGTTGCTGCGGTCGCAGCCATCAGGTCCGCAGCTCGACCGGAGGGCTCGACGCGGCCTGTCCCCTGAGCGCGGTGTCGAACATGAAGCCGCCCAGCAGGGCCAGGAAGGTGGCCAGCACCACCACCACCGGGAGCGGGCTGCGGCGGGACCTGACGCGATCGAAGCTCGGGACGTAAGCCATGTGGTCGGTCCTCCTCGGGAGGCCGGCCGTCGTGGCCGCGACGCCTCCCGAGGGCCAGAACCGGCTCGCCGTGAGATGTGACGTCACCGACTGGACAGCAGGCCGCGCGCCCGGGCGCCCCTGGCCAGCTTCTCCCGGAGCCGCTCGAAGCGCTTGCGCAGCGCGGCACGCGCGGTGACGTCATCCTCCTCGCCCATGGCCACGGCCACGGCCACCTCCCGCCAGGAGAGCTCGCGATCGACACGGAGCACGAGCAGCGACTGCTCGTCGGGGGTCAGGCCGGCGCGAAGCTGCTCCAGGTCGTCCTGCCGCCGGTCCAGGTCGCGCCGCCCCGACGACATCACCGCCGCGGCGAGCGTCGAGGCCACGCTGCTCGGAAGCTTCCGCCGCCGGCGGTGCCACGGATCACGGAAGATCCGGCTGGCGGCGTTCCAGGCCACCCGGTAGGCCCAGGCGCGGGCGCTGGCCCGCCCCTCCCACGTGGGAAGGCCTCGCCAGGCGTTCTCGGCGAAGACGGCGAAGCAGTCCTCGGCCTCCTCGGGATCCTTGAGGACGGCGCGAAGGTAGCCGAGAATCTGGGGCCCGTAGCCCTGGATCACGGCCGTGGCTGCCGCCTCGAAGTCGCCCCGGGCCACGGCCTCGGCGACCCGGTCCTCGACCTCCCGGTCCCGGCTGGCGTCCCGCCCCGCCCTCGCGGCGGTCATCGGGCGGCCCGCCCGACAGGTGCCGCCGGCAGGTCACGCCCCGCGGGCCGGGCGGTCAGGCCGGCGTGGCGTGAGACCGCTCGACGCGGACCAGCCGGCCGTCGGGGCCGGCGTCGCTCGGCAGCAGGCGCTTGCTCGCCTGCAGCGCGGCGCCACCGAGCAGGACCAGGCTCACCATGACCGCGAGCAGCCACTGGAGGACGCGCCATCGCAGCCACCTCCACTCGTGCACGTCGATGGGGATCATGACAGCACCTCCGGCTGCGTTTGAGAACCACCCGGACGCCGGCTGTGACGACCTCCTTGCATCCCGGGTCGGTCCCGCCGATGGAGGCAGCCAGATGGTGGGATGGCGAAACGCGCCGCGTGCTTCGCGCCGAACCCGGACCGCCGTGTGGCCGGGGACGCCGCGGCGGTGCCACTGCTATAAGGACCGTGAGAGCCAGCACCTCCATCGCCCCAGATGACGCGCTGACATCCCTCGGGGAGGTTGCCTGTTCGGTCCGTCGAAGCTCGACTCGGTGCTGCTGGGCGGGACGCGTGGCGGCAGGGCGGCCCCGGAGCGGCCGCTCCGGGACGAGCTCCTCAGCGTGGAGCGGCTCGACGAGCGGGCCCGCTCGCTGGCGGCCCGCTTCACGGTGGACCCGTCTCGCCGCGCGTCGCGGAGCGTCTTCCCCCGCTTCGACGACAACGTCCGGGTCCTGCGCGTGGCCTACCGCACCCTGGCCGACGACGTGCGCCGCGGCGAGTTCGTGACGGCCGCGGCCGAGTGGATCCTCGACAACTACCACCTGGTGGCCACCGAGATCCGGGACGTCCGGCAGAACCTGCCGCGCGGCTACTACCGCGAGCTGCCCAAGCTGGCCGGGCGGGAGCAGGCCGGGACGGCCCGCGTCTACGCGCTGGCGGTCGAGCTGATCCGCCACAGCGACAGCCGCCTCGACCGCGCCCAGCTGGTGCGCTGGCTGGACGCCTTCCAGGCCGTCGCGCCGCTCACCATCGGGGAGCTCTGGGCCTGGCCGAGCATGCTGAAGCTGGCGCTGGTCGAGAACCTGCGCCGGCTCGCCGACGAGACCCTGGCCGCCCACTCGGCCCGCCGCGCCGCCGACGCCTACGTGGCGCGGATCGACGCGGCCGGCAGGCGCCCGACCGCGCCGCTGCCGGGCCGGCTGCACCCGGCGCTGGTGGTGCAGCTCCTCCAGCGCGTCCGCGAGTACGGGCCGCGCCTGGCGACGGTCCGGGGCGGCCTCGACGCCCACCTGGCGGCCCGGCAGGCCACCGCCGACGAGACGGTCCGCGCCGAGCACCAGCGCGAGGCGGCCGCCCAGGTCTCGGTCGCCAACGTCATCACCAGCCTGCGGCTCTGCTCCGCGCTCGACTGGACCAAGTACGTAGAGTCGGTGAGCCTGGTCGAGCGGGTCCTCCAGCGTGATCCGGCCGGCGTGCACGGGCGCATGGAGTTCCTCTCGCGCGATCGCTACCGGCAGGCGGTCGAGGAGCTGGCCGACCGGACCGGGGAGGCCCAGGTGCGCGTCGCCCTGCGCGCCGTCGAGAGCGCCCGGCTGGCGGCCGAGACCGAGGGGACGGCCGCCCGCGCCGCGCACGTCGGAGACCACCTGATCGGCAAGGGGCGCCGCGAGCTCGAGGCCGACGTGGCCTGGCGACCCAGGGCCGGGCAGCGGCTGCGCCGGTTCGCGTTCGCGCACGCCACGCCGGCCTACCTCGGCTCGATCGTGCTCACCACCGCGGCGCTGGCCGGAGCCGGGGCCGCCTATGCCCGCCACGCCGGCGCCTCCACCTGGATGCTGGTGGGCGTGACGCTCCTGCTGCTCCTGCCCGCCAGCGAGGTGGCCAGCGCGGCGATCCAGCGGCTGGTGGCCCACTTCGTGCCGCCGCGGCGGCTGCCGCGCCTCGACCTCTCGGACGGCGTCCCCGAGGAGTCGCGGACCCTGGTGGTGGTGCCGACCCTGCTCACCGGCGTCGAGGGGGTCGAGCGGCAGCTCGAGCACCTCGAGGTGCTGGCGCTCGGGAACCTCGACCCTCACGTCCACTTCGCCATCCTGGGCGACTTCGCCGACGCCACCGCCCGCGACATGCCCGGCGACGCCGCCATCCTGGCCGCCGCCAGGAGCGGGATCGAGGCGCTCAACGCGCGGCTCGGCGAGGGCCGGGGCGACCGCTTCTTCCTGCTCCACCGCGCCCGTCAGTGGAACGAGGGCGAGGGCGCCTGGATGGGCTGGGAGCGGAAGCGGGGGAAGCTGGAGGAGCTGAACCGGCTCCTGCGCGGCGCCACCGACACCAGCTACGACGTGCAGGTCGGCGAGCTGGGCATCCTGCCGCAGATTCGCTACTGCATCACGCTCGACTCCGACACCCGCCTCCCCCGCGACGGGGCCAGGAAGCTGGTCGGCGTCATCTCCCACCCGCTCAACCGCCCCCACCTGGACCCGCGCTCCGGCCGCGTCACCGAGGGCTACGGCATCCTGCAGCCGCGGGTCAGCGTCACCACCGCCAGCGCCGCCGGGTCGCCCTTCGCGCGGATCTTCGCCGGCCACACCGGCGTGGACCCGTACACCACGGCGGTCTCCGACACCTACCAGGACCTCTTCGGCGAGGGCAGCTTCACCGGCAAGGGGCTCTACGACGTGGACGCCTTCACGGCCGCGCTGAATGGGCGCGTCCCCGACAACACGCTCCTCTCGCACGACCTCTTCGAGGGGCTCCACGCCCGCACCGGCTTGGTGACCGACATCGAGGTGGTGGACGACTACCCGTCCAGCGTGCTGGCCCACGCCCGCCGCCAGCACCGCTGGACGCGCGGCGACTGGCAGATCCTCGGCTGGCTCTTCCCGTTCGTGGCCACGCGCGCCGGCTGGGCGCGCAACCGGCTTCCCCTCATCGCCCGCTGGAAGATCCTCGACAACCTGCGGCGCACGCAGGTGGCGCCGGCGACGCTGCTCCTGCTCTTCCTGGCCTGGACCGTGCTGCCGGGCCGCCCCGCCGTCTGGACCGTCGCCATCCTCTCCTCGCTCGCCTTCCCGCTCCTCCTGGTCGGGCTGGAGGCCCTGGCCGGGCCGAGGCCGCGCCAGCAGGTGCGGGCCTTCTTGCGGGTGGTCGGCGAGGACGGGGTGGGCGCGGTGACGCGCGTGGTGCTGCAGCTCGCCTTCCTCGCCAACCAGGCCTGGGTCATGGCCCACGCCATCGCGATCACCGCGGTCCGGCTCGCCATCACGCGGCGTCGCCTGCTCGAGTGGGAGACCGCCGCCGCCAGCGCGGCGCGTGGCATGGGGCTCGAGCGCGGGACGGGCGCCCGGTCGTTCCTGGTCGCGATGGTGGCCAGCCCCACCATCGCCCTGGCCGGCGCGCTCCTCGTCCTCGCGCTTCGCCCCGGGGCGCTGGTGGCGGCGGCGCCCGCGCTGCTGCTCTGGGCGCTGGCGCCGCTCATCGCCTACCGGCTCTCGCAGCCGATGGCGGAGCGGAACCTCGAGCTCGGCCCGGAGGACCGGGCCTTCCTCCTCGGCGTGGCCCGCAGGACCTGGACCTGGTTCGAGGCGTACATGGGTCCGGACGACCACTTCCTCCCCGCCGACAACATCCAGGAGGCGCCCGCCTCCGTGGCGCACCGGACCTCGCCCACCAACATCGGCATGGGGCTGCTCTCGACGCTGGCGGCGCACGACCTCGGCCTGATCCAGGCCGGAGAGCTGATCGAGCGGATCGACGCCACCCTGACCACCATGGAGGGGCTGGAGCGGATCGAGGGGCACCTGTTCAACTGGTACGACACGGTGAGCCTGGCGCCGCTCGCGCCGCGGTACGTCTCGACCGTGGACAGCGGCAACCTGGCCGGCGCGCTCATCGCGCTCGCCGGGGGGCTGCGCCAGCTCGGGCGGGCGCCGACGCCGGGGGCGGCCGGGCCGGTCGAGGCGGGCGGAGCGCTGGAGGCGCTGGCGCGGCGCGCCGAGGCGTTCGCGGGCGGCATGAACTTCCGCTTCCTCTACGACCCGCAGCGGAACCTCCTGGCCATCGGGTACCGGGCCGCCGACGCGGAGGGGCCGGGGCGGCTCGATCCCGCCCACTACGACCTGCTGGCCTCGGAGGCGCGGCTGGCCAGCTTCGTCGGCATCGCCAAGGGAGACCTCCCCGAGAAGCACTGGTTCCACCTGGGACGGACCGTCACCAGCGTGCACGGCAACCCGACGCTCCTCTCCTGGAGCGCGACCCTCTTCGAGTACCTCATGCCGCTGCTGGTGATGCGCAGCTATCCCGACACGCTGCTCGACGAGAGCTGCCGGATGGCGGTGCGCCGGCAGCGGGACTACGCCCGGGAGCGCGGCGTGCCGTGGGGCATCTCGGAGTGCGCCTACGACCTGGTCGATCACCTCGGCAACTACCAGTACAAGGCGTTCGGCGTGCCCGGGCTGGGCATGAAGCGGGGGCTGGCCGACGAGCTGGTGGTGGCGCCCTACGCCACCGCGCTGGCCGCGCTGGTCCACCCCACCGGCGCGGCGGCCAACCTGCGCCGCCTGGCGCGGGACGGCCTGCTCGGCGCGCACGGCTTCTACGAGTCCATCGACTACACCCCCCGGCGACCCGAGGAGTCCGGGGCCGATTCCGTGGAGCCCGGCCGCACCCGCGGCGTGGTGGTGCGCAGCTACTTCGCGCACCACCAGGGGATGACCCTCACGGCCCTGGCCGGGGCGCTCACCGGCCTGCGCATGGTCGAGCGCTTCCACTCCGACCCGCGCGTGCAGGCGACCGAGCTGCTCCTCCAGGAGCGGGTGCCGCGCCACGCCGAGATCGTCAAGCCCCGCCCCGACGAGGTGGCGCGCGTCGCCACGCCGGTGCCGCCGGCGGCGGCCCGCCGCTTCCGCTCGCCGCACACCGCCTTCCCCCACGCGCAGTTCCTGTCGAACGGCCACTACACCGCGGTGGTCACCAACGCGGGGGGCGGCGCCAGCTCCTGCCGCGGGCGGGCCGTCACCAGGTGGCGCCAGGACGCCACCCGGGACTCCGGGGGCCAGTACCTCTACCTGCGCGACGTCCGGAACGGGCGGGTCTGGTCCGCGACGCATCATCCGACCGGGAGGGACGCCCAGGACGACGTGGTCACCTTCACCATGGAGAAGGCGACCTTCCAGCGGAAGTACGACGACATCGGGACGCGGCTCGACCTCGCGGTCTCGCCCGAGGACGACGTCGAGGTGCGCCGGCTCGAGGTGACCAACCACGGGGAGCGGACCCGTGAGCTGGAGATCACCAGCTACGCCGAGATCGTCCTGGCGCCCAACGCCGACGACCTGGCCCACCCGGCCTTCGGCAAGCTCTTCGTGGAGTCCGAGTACCTGGCCGAGAGCAACGCCATGCTCTGCCGGCGGCGGCCCCGGGCCGAGGACGACGCCGAGCTCTTCGCGGTGCACGTCATCGCCCAGGAGGGCCGGACCCAGGGCCCGGTGGAGTGGGAGGGCGATCGCCGCCGGTTCCTCGGCCGGGGCCGGGGGCCGGAGGATCCGCAGGCGCTCGACGGGCGGCCGCTCTCCGGCACCACCGGCGCCCTGCTCGATCCGATCGTGAGCCTGCGGCAGCGCGTCCGGCTGGCGCCCGGGGGCGTGGTGAGGATCTCCTTCGCGACCGGGATGGCCTCGAGCCGCGAGACGGCCCTGGCGCTGGCGCAGCGCTACCATGACCCGGCCGCCACGGCGCGGACCTTCGCGCTCGCCTTCGCGCACGCCCGGAGCCGGCTGCACCACCTCGACATCACCGGCGAGGAGGCCCTCCTGTTCGAGCGGCTCGCCTCGCGCGTGCTCTACGCCGACGCCTCGCTGCGCGCCGGGCCCGAGCTGCTGGCCCGGAACACGCTGGGCCAGGAAGGGCTCTGGGCCCACGGCGTCTCCGGCGACCTTCCGGTCCTGCTGGTGCGCATCGTGGCCGACACCAACCTGGCGCTGGTCCGCCAGGTCCTGAAGGCCCAGGAGTACTGGCGGCTGAAGGGGCTGGTCGCCGACGTGGTGATCCTGAACGAGCAGCCGGTCGGCTACTTCGACGAGGTGCATGCCCAGCTGGCGGCCCTCCTCGACGACGGGCCCTGGCGGGCCTGGAAGCACCGGCCGGGCGGCGCCTACCTGCTGCGTGGAGACCGGATGGCCGAGGCCGAGCGGCTCCTCCTCTGCGGCGTGGCGCGCGCGGTGCTTGGCGGCGACGGCGGCTCCCTCGCGCAGCAGCTCGATCGGCCCGAGCCGGCCTCGCCGGAGCCGGCCCCGCTGGAGCTTGCCCGCCGCGCCAGGTCGGCCAAGGCGTGGGCCCCGATCCCGCCGCCCGAGCCGCCGCCGCTGCTCCTCGCCAACCGGCTCGGCGGCTTCGCCGACGGCGGGCGGGAGTACGTCATCGTCCTCGAGGGGGACCAGGAGACGCCCCTGCCCTGGGCCAACGTCATCGCCAGCGCCACCTTCGGGACGGTGGTGACGGCCTCGGGAGCCTCCTTCACCTGGTCGGAGAACAGCCGCGAGAACCGGCTCACGCCGTTCGCCAACGACCCGGTCGCCGACCCGACCTCGGAGGCGCTGCTGGTCCGCGACGACGACACCGGCGAGGCCTGGTCGCCGACCCCGGGGCCGCTTCCCCGCGATCGCGCCAGCGGCCGCTTCGTGATCCGGCACGGGGCCGGGGTGACCCGCTTCGAGCGCGCCGTGAACGGCCTCCGCCACGCTCTCGAGATCTTCGTCGACGCGGCCGACCCGGTGAAGTTCTCGCGGCTGACGCTGACCAACGAGAGCGAGCACCCGCGGCACCTCTCCCTCTTCGCCTACACCGAGTGGGTCCTGGGGCCGCCGCAGGCCGGCCAGAACCAGCACGTGGTGACGCAGCAGGACGCCGTCACCGGCGCGGTCCTCGCCACCAACTCCTGGAGCCACGAGTTCTCGGGCCGCGTGGCCTTCGCCCACGCCAGCGAGCCCTTGCGGTCCGCCACCGGCGACCGCACCGCCTTCCTCGGCCGCAACGGCTCGCTGGCCAGGCCGGCGGCGCTCGGGCAGGAGGCGCTCTCGGGCCGCTTCGGGGCCGGGCTCGATCCCTGCGCGGCCCTGCAGGTGGCGCTGCGCCTCGAGCCGGGCGAGGCCCGGCAGGTCGTCTTCCTGGTCGGCGAGGGGCGAGACCTGGGCCACGTCCGGGAGCTGGTCCAGCGCCACGGCCCACTCGAGGCGGCCGAGGCCGCGCTCGCGGCCGTCCGGCGCGGCTGGGACGACACGCTCGGCGCGGTGCAGGTCCGGACGCCCGACGACTCCTTCGACGTCCTCATGAACCGCTGGCTGCTCTACCAGGACCTGGGCTGCCGCCTCTGGGCCCGCACCGGGTACCACCAGCCGGGCGGCGCCTTCGGCTTCCGCGATCAGCTGCAGGACGCCATGGCGCTGGCCATGGCGCGTCCGGAGCTGCTGCGCCAGCACCTGCTTCGCGCGGCCTCGCGGCAGTTCCGCGAAGGGGACGTCCAGCACTGGTGGCACCCGCCCAGCGGCCGGGGGACGCGCACCCGCTGCTCCGACGACCTGCTCTGGCTGCCGTTCGCGGCGGCCCACTACGTCCGGACCACGGGGGACACCGGGGTCTTCGACGAGCCGGTCCAGTTCCTCGAGGCCGAGCCGCTAGCGCCCGGCGAACAGGACTCGTACGCGCAGCCCCGCGCCTCGACCGAGGTGGAGCCGCTGTTCGAGCACTGCCTGCGCGCCATCGACCGCGGCCTCACCTCGGGAGCCCACGGCCTGCCGCTGATGGGGAGCGGGGACTGGAACGACGGGATGAACCGGGTCGGGCGGGAGGGGCGGGGCGAGAGCGCCTGGCTCGGCTTCTTCCTCCATGCCGTCCTCTCCGAGTTCGCGCCGCTCTGCGCCGCGCGCGGCCAGGCGGCGCGGGCCAGCCGCTACCAGGCCGAGGCGATCCGGCTGGCGGCCGCGCTGGAGCGGACCTGGGACGGGGAGTGGTACCGGCGCGGCTACTACGACGACGGCTCGCCGCTCGGCTCGGCGCAGAACGACGAGTGCGCCATCGACTCGATCGCCCAGTCCTGGGCGGTGCTCTCCGGCGTGGCCCCGCCGCGGCTGGCCGACCGCGCCATGGACTCGGTCCGGACGCACCTGGTCCGGCGCGGGGCCAAGGTGGTGCTGCTGCTCACGCCGCCGTTCGATCGCTCGGCGCAGGCCCCCGGCTACATCAAGGGCTATCCGCCCGGCGTGCGGGAGAACGGCGGCCAGTACACCCACGCGGCCGCCTGGATCGTCATGGCGCTGGCCCGGCTGGGGAGCGGCGACGAGGCCCTCGAGCTGTTCCACATGTTGAACCCGGTGAACCACACCCGCACCGACCCGGGCGTGGCGCGCTACCAGGGTGAGCCCTACGTCGTCGCCGGGGACGTCAGCGCCCATTCCGAGCACGTCGGGCGCGTCGGCTGGACCTGGTACACCGGTGCGGCGGGCTGGCTCTACCGGGCCGGGCTGGAGAGCATCCTCGGCCTGCGGCGCCGCGGCCAGGCCTTCGAGCTCGATCCCTGCATCCCGGCCGCCTGGCCCGAGTTCGCCATCGACTGGCGCTTCGGCCGGACCCGGTACGAGATCCAGGTGACCAACCCCGAGCACCGCTCCCGCGGCGTCGGGTCGGCCCGGCTGGACGGCGCGGTGGTCGATCCGCGGGCCATCCCCCTGGTAGACGACGGGGCGGTCCACGCGGTGCGTGTCGTGATGGGCGGCTGAGGTCCGCCGCGACCGGGAGGTTCCTCTCCGGCGACCCGGCGTCTCCTACGCCGAGGTCGGCCGCTGCGGCCGCTTGAAGATCCGGAACAGGAGCCAGAGGCTCGGCAGGAGCACCGTCGCCCCGGCCGCGAGCGCGCCCAGCAGCAGCACCAGGGTCCGCTCGGGCGCCGCCGCGGAGGCCAGCGTCACGTCGGGGACCACCAGGTAAGGGTACTGCGCCGCGCCCCAGCCCGCCACGATGAGCGACGCCTGCGCCGCCGCCAGGAAGCGGGCCAGGCGGTAGCGGCGGACCAGGAGGGCGGCGAAGGCGCCGCTGGCCGCCGCGCTGGTGACCAGGTGGAGCGGGATCGACCAGGGGCGGACGGTCAGCCCCTCGAAGACCAGGGGTGCCTCGCGCGCCGAGAGCGCCGCGGCGGCCGCCGCCGCCAGGAAGGTGGCCACGCCGGCCCCCACTGCCCGCCGCCGGAAGTCCTCCTGCAACTCCCCCTCCGCCTCCACCGTCAGGTAGACGGCGGCGAGGAAGGCGAAGAGCGCCGCCGCCAGGAGGCCAGTCGAGATGGTGAAGGGCGTTAGCCAGGCCAGCGGCGGCGAGATCGGGACGCCGTCGGCCGCCACCCTGAGCCGCCCGGAGGCGAGCGCCCCCACCACCGTGCCCAGGGTGAGCGGCGCGACCACGCTCGACGCCGAGAAGACCAGCCCCCAGCGCGCCTGGGTGGCGTCCCGGCCGGCGTAGGCGCGGAAGGCGAAGGCCGAGCCGCGCAGCACGATGCCGAAGAGGAGCAGCGTCAGCGGCACGAAGAGCGTGGTGGAGACGGCCGCGAAAGCGGTGGGGAAGCCGGTGAAGAGCACCACCACCACCAGGATGAGCCAGACGTGGTTGGCCTCCCAGATCGGGCCGATGGCGCGCTCCACCAGCACGCGCTGGCCCGCCTTGCGGGGTCCGGAGGCCAGCAGGTCCCAGATGCCACCGCCGAAGTCCGCGCCGCCGAGGAGCGCGTAGATGACCAGCGACGCCAGCATCGCCAGCCCCGTGGCCGTCGCCAGGGTCATGACCGCACCTCCGGCGCGCGGCCCGGCGCCGTCTGGCGGAACTGCCGGCGGAGCAGGGTGGCGGTGACCGCGCCGAGGAGGACGTAGAGCGCGGCGAAGCCGGCCAGCAGGACCCAGACGTTGCCAATGGGGGTGACCGCCTCCGCGGTGCGCTGCACCCCCCACACGGTGAAGGGCTGGCGCCCCCACTCGGTCACCAGCCAGCCCGCCTCAAGGGCCATGAAGCCGGCCGGGCCAGCGGCGGCCAGGGCGGTGAGCAGCCAGCGCTGGGTCGGCAGGGCGCGCCGGCGCCACCACAGGAACGTCACCGTCAGGCCGAGCGCCGCCAGCGCCGAGCCCAGCGCCACCATGACCTCGAAGGCCAGGTGCACCTTGAGCGGGTCGGGCCAGCGGTCGCGCGGGAAGTCGAGGAGCCCGCGCACCTCCGCGTCCGGGTCGTGGAAGGCCAGCAGCGAGAGGCCGGCGGGGAGCTCGACGGCCCAGGGCGTGGTCGCGCTGGCCGCGTCCGGCAGGCCGCCGATCCTCAGCGGGGCCCGCCGGGTGGTCTCGAAGAGCCCCTCCAGCGCGGCCAGCTTGACCGGCTGGGTGACGGCGATGCGCCGGGCCGAGAGGTCGCCCGAGAGCGGCTGGAGGAGCGCGGCCACCACCGCCAGCGGGAGCGCGGTGGAGAGGGCGGCGCGGTGGAAGGCGTCGGCCGGGGCGCGGCGCAGGTAGAACGCGTGCACCCCCACCACGGCGAAGGCGGTGGCGGCGTAGGACGACACCAGCACGTGGAGCACCTGCTCCATCCACCCGGCTGGGAACATCGCCGCCACGGGATCGACGTTGGTGGCCCGGCCCGCCAGCAGGTCGAAGCCGGCCGGGTGGTTCATCCAGGCGTTGGCGAGCGTGACGAAGAGGGCGCTCAGCGCGCCCGAGAACGCCACCAGCACGGCGGCGGCGAGGTGCAGGCGCGGGGAGACCCGCTCCCGGCCATACAGGTAGATGCCGAGGAAGATGGCCTCGGCGAAGAAGGCGAAGCCCTCGAGCGAGAAGGGCATCCCGATGATGGGGCCGGCGAAGGCCATGAAGCGGGGCCATAGCAGCCCGAGCTCGAAGGAGATGACGGTGCCCGACACCGCCCCGACCGCGAAGAGGATGGAGACCCCCTTGGCCCAGCGGCGGGCCAGGTCGAGGTAGGCGGGGTCGCCGGTCCGCCGCCAGCGGAGCTCGGCCTGCACCATGAGGAGCGGCATGCCCACGCCGATCGCCGCGAAGACGATGTGGAAGGCGAGGCTCATCCCGAAGAGCCACCGCGCGGCCAGCAGGTTGGTCATGTGGCGTCCATCCGCTCCGGGCGGCGCGCTACGCCGGCGCCGGGCGCCCCAGCTTCATCACGGCGCGCTGCTCCCGGTACTGGCGCCGCACCCACAGGTACTCGTCGTTGGTTAGCACCAGCTCCCGCGAGATCTCGCGGATGACCTCCTCCTCGGCTCCGGTGATCTCGTCGTCGGCCGCCGAGACGGCGAAGAGGCTCTGCAGGACGGCGATCTTCTCGTCGTGCGAGGCGAGGTCGCGCAGCTCCCGGGCGGCCAGGAAGTTCTCGGTGGCACCGGTGAGCTGGTTCTGCTCCCGGGCCAGGAGCGCCACCGCCGCCGCCTGCTCCGGCGGCAGGCGGCCCCAGGTGACCAGCTCGCGCGTCATGCGCGCCAGCTCGGCGTCGCTCACCCGGAAGTCGACGTTGGCGACGCGCGCCAGCAGGAAGGCGAAGAGGGCCAGGTACCGCGCCCGCTCGGGCCCGAGGGCCTGCAGCGGGCGCATCAGCGCCTCGATGGGATCCGGGTCGCCGGCGTGGCCGTCGGCCGGCGCCAGCCCGAGCCAGGTGAGCAGCGACATGCCCCCTGGATAACCGGATCGCGCACCACGGTCGAGCCAAAAGATCCGGCTGGGCCGTCCGGTGACCGGGGCGGCCGAAGGGTGGGGTGAACCACGCCTGGTTCGGCTAGATTGGTCCCGTGCTTCTCGAACTCTCCGTCATCCTGGTGCTCATCGCCCTGAACGGGATCTTCGCCGGCGCCGAGATCTCGATCATCTCCGTGCGGAAGGGCCGTCTCCTCCAGCTCGTCGAGGAGGGACGGGCCGGCGCACGGGCGGTCCAGGCCCTGCGGGACGCTCCGGAGCGTTTCCTGGCGACCGTCCAGGTCGGCATCACCGTGGTGGGCGCCACGGCGGCGGCCTTCAGCGGTGCGTCCATCGCCGCCCGCCTGGCGCATGCGCTGGAGTCGCTCGGCTGGGCCGCGGAGAGCGCCGAAGAGGCGGCCCTGGCCGTGGTCATCGCGGTCCTCTCCTACCTGTCCCTCATCTTCGGCGAACTGGTGCCGAAGTCGCTCGCGCTGCGGGCCGGAGAGACCTACGCCCTGCTCGCCGCCCGGCCGCTCCAGGCGCTGGCCTGGCTCGGCCGGCCGCTCGTCTGGTTTCTCACCGCGAGCTCCAACCTGGTCCTGAAGCCCTTCGGGGATGCGACCTCCTTCACCGAGGCGCGCCACTCGACGGAGGAACTCCAGCAGCTCGTGGAGGAGGCCGCCTCCTCCGGCTCGCTCGACGCCCGCAGCGGCGAGATCGCGGCTCGGGCGCTCGATTTCGGAGACTTGACCGCCGCGGCCGTGATGGTGCCGCGGAACCACGTCGTCGCCGTTCCGCGCAATGCCGGCCAGGGCGAGCTGAGGAAGATCGTGTTGGGAGCGCGCTTCTCGCGAATGCCCGTCTTCGACGGGACGCTGGACAACATCGTCGGCTACATCACGATGCGCGACGTCCTCGCCCGCACCTGGGAGCGGGAAGAGGTCGTCCTGGCCGACATCCTCAGGCCGGCGTTCTTCGTCCCCGAGACGACCGGCGCGGGACGGTTGCTGCAGGAGATGCAGCGGCGGCGGGTCCCCCTGGCCATCGTCGTGGACGAGCACGGTGGCATGGCCGGGCTCATCACGCTGGAGGACCTCGTCGAGGAGCTCCTGGGGGACCTGGCGAGCGAGGACGAGCGTTCCGACAGCCCCCTGCGCGTCGAGCCCGACGGGAGCGCGCTGGTCAGGGGAGCGACGGCCATCCGTGACGTCAACCGGGAGCTCGGGCTGGAGCTGCCCGAGGGAGATGGGTGGACCACGATCGCGGGGCTTTGCATCGCCCTGGCCGGCGGCATTCCACCGCAGGGCACGCTCCTGGAATCAGGCGACCAGACCCTGGAGATCGTCGAGGCGAGCACACGCGCCATCGGCCTCGTTCGCTTGAGGCACCGGGTGCCCGCCGCGCCCACGTAGCTCCCGTGCACGCCGGCTCGCTCGGCCGGACCAACCGCGGCCGACGGCGGTGGCGTCGAAGTGACGGGCCTTCGAGAGCGCCCGGGCGTTGGAGCCGGGCATGTGGAGGGCGCCGCGCCGGGGGCGTGGGGCTGGCATGGGTGGGCCTCCCCGATGTGACCTGGCGCCGCATGGTAGCCCGCCCCCGTTTCTCCTAGAATGCCGCTCCTCCACTCCTCACCCTCGAGGTGTCCCGTGAACCGCGTGAAGAACTTCAACGCCGGCCCCGCCGCGCTCCCCCTCCCCGCGCTGGAGCGCGCCCGCGAGGAGTTCCTCGACTTCGCCAGGAGCGGCATGTCGGTGATGGAGCACAGCCACCGCGGCAAGGAGTACGAGGCCTGCCACGACGAGGCCATCGCGCTGCTGAAGGAGCTGCTGGCCGTCCCCGACACCCACGAGGTGCTCTTCGTGCAGGGCGGCGCCTCGCAGCTCTTCGCGCAGATCCCCATGAACCTGGTGCCGAAGGGCGGGAGCGCCGACTACGTGGTGACCGGCGCCTGGAGCGAGAAGGCGGTCGCCGAGGCCAGGCTGGCCACCGCCATGCTGGGCGGCGCGGTCCGGGTGGCATGCACCACCGGCACCGGCGAGGGCAAGGAGAAGAGCTACGTCCGCGCCCCAGCCCCCGGCGAGGTGAAGGCGGCCGACGGCGCCGCCTACCTGCACCTCACCTCCAACGAGACCATCCACGGCGTCGAGTTCGACGTGGACGCCTCGCGCGCCTTCCCCGGCACCGGCGCGGTGCCGCTCATCGCCGACATGTCGAGCGACTTCCTCTGGAAGAAGATCGACGTCTCCAAGTTCGGCCTGGTCTACGCCGGCGCCCAGAAGAACATCGGCCCCTCGGGCGTGGTGGTGATGGTGGTGTCGAAGGCGCTCGTCGAGCAGGGGCGCAAGGACATCCCCAAGATCTTCCAGTTCCGCACCCCGGCCGAGAACAAGTCGCTCTACAACACGCCGCCCACCTTCGGCATCTACATGATCCGGAACGTGCTCAGCTGGCTGAAGGGGCTGGGTGGCCTCCCCGCCATGGAGGCGCGCAACCGCAAGAAGGCGGGCGTGCTCTACGGCGCCATCGACGCCAACCCGGCCTTCTACAAGTGCCCGGTCGAGAAGCAGAGCCGATCGGTGATGAACGTGGTCTTCCGGCTGCCCGGCGAGGCGGACGAGGAGCGGTTCGTGAAGGAGGCCAAGGCCAGGGGGATGGTGGGCCTCAAGGGCCACCGCTCGGTCGGCGGCATCCGCGTCTCCGCCTACAACGCCGTGGAGCCGGCCTGGATCGACGAGCTGGCGGCCTTCATGGGCGAGTTCGCCAGGAAGGGGTAGCAGCGGGCGGCCGTGGAGAACACCCGCGTCACCTTCACGGTCCACGGCTTCGACGCCGACGCCTTCGGCCTGCTCTCGGCGGCGGCGCTGGCCGGCTACCTGCAGGAGGCGGCCGGGCGCTCGGCCGACGCCCTCGGCTTCGGCATGAGCCACCTCGGCGAGCGCGGACTGGCCTGGGTGCTGGCGCGCCAGCAGGTGGTGCTCGATGCCCCCATCCGCACCGGTGACTCGCTCACCGTCGAGACCTGGCCGTCCGGCCTCGATCGGATCTGGGCGCTGCGCGACTTCCGCCTCTGGCGCGACGGCGTCGAGGTGGGGCGGGCGCTCACCTCCTGGCTGGTGATGGAGCTGGCCACGCGGCGGCCGCGGCGGCCCGACCGGATCCTCCCGCCCGAGCGCCACGCCCAGACCGGGCACGTCCTGCCGCTCCCCGCCGCGCCGGTCCCGGCGCCGGGGACGCCGGCGCTGGAGCGGCGCTTCCAGGTCCGCTTCGCCGACATCGACGCCGTCCGGCACGTCACCAACGCCAGCTACATCGGCTGGGCCATGGAGGCGATCGACGAGCCGGCCTGGCAGGCGCGGCGGCTGGCGACGCTCGACGTGCAGTTCCTGGCCGAGACCACCCACGGTCACACCGTCCTCTCGCGCTCCGCGCCCGACGGAGAGGGCGCCCGGCTCCACGCGGTGGTGCGCGAGGAGGACGGCAAGGAGCTGGCGCGGGGCCGGACCACCTGGGTGGCGCGGGAGTGAGCCGCATGGGCCTGGCGCCGGTCCGCCCGCTCCAGCGAGCGGACCGGCGAGGCCGCCGACCTACTGCTTGGTGAGCGTGAAGGTGCCGGTCCCGCCCGTGCTCCTCGTGAAGTTTGCCACCAGCGTACCGGTGCCCAGCGTCGCCGTCCCGGAGAAGGAGAGCGTGCCGTAGCTGTCGGTCAGGTCGAAGGACAGGGACACCGACGTCCCGGAGATGGTTCCCGAGGCCGTCCCGGCAACCCCCGACTCCGTCGTCATCAGCGCGCAGGTCGCGTTGTCCCTGATCTCGATGCCCGACCCGTTGGAGGTTCCCGAGAAGGAGTCCCCGGTCTGCACCAGGTCCAGCGAGAAGGCGCCGCCGTCGGAGAAGGAGCAGCCGTTGGACCCCGTCCCGGACCAGGCCCACGAGCCGACCCACGAGCCGGTCAGCGGCGCGGCCGGATCGACGACCAGCGTGGTGTTCGCGCACGACGAGGCGCCGGCGAGATCTACCGCGCAGACCCCGAACGAGTAGGTCCCCTCCTTGGCTGGAGTCCCCGTCACGTTTCCGTTCAGGTCGACGACCATGCCGATCGGCGGGGCCCCGGTCATGAACGAATCGGACTGGTAGTGGTAGGGCGGTGTCCCGCCCGTCGTCGAGCCGGTGGTGACGAATGGAATCGAGGCGTGGACCCCCTTCTGCGCATGCGGCGAGAGTGTCGCCAGCGGGGTGAAGCGCAGGTTGCTTCCGCTGGGCGCGACCGTCGAAGTGGAGTTGTTGCCCGTCGAATCCGCGTTGCTGATGACCACGGTGGCGATGGCGCTGAAGGCATAACCCGGCAGGGCCAGGGTCACCGTGTAGGTGCCATTCGGGAGCCCGGTGAAGGCGTAGTTCCCGGCAGCGTCGGTGAAGACCGAACCGGTCGCGGCGCCGTTCAGGGTGACCATCACGTCCTTCGTCACTACTCCGCTCACCGCGCCGGAGAGACCGTAGGTCGCCGCCGCCGTGACCGTGGCGGCGAACCCGACGGAGGGGTGGCCCGAGCCGTTCACGATCACCGCGACGCTCCGCGGGACGAAGGTGTACCCGGCCAGGGAGGGCGTCACGGTGTAGCTTCCGTTGGGCAACGCCGCGAACCGGTAGCTGCCGGATGCGCCCGTGGTGGTGGTCGCCGTGGCCGCACCGCTGAGCGTCATCGTGACGCTGGCGGCGCCGGAGACGGTGCCACCGATGTCGAAGCTGGTGGCGATGGGTGTCGAGCCGCCGCCGCACGCAAACAGCGAGGACATCAGGCCCAACAGGGGGATCAGGGAGAGGTGTCGCCTCGCGAAGGACATGTGTTCACTCGAATCCGCGGCCGCGCAGGTTGGAGATCATGGGCCGCAGGGTGCCACTTTAGGCGGTTGATCCCGAGCGACCTGCGCCTCCGGCCCTTACGCCCCAGATGGGACGGACCGGATCCCGCTCTGGCGTCTCCAGGAGTCCCGCGGTCAGTGGACGGGGGATGGACAGAACTCGCCACCGGGTGATCCCCGAGCGACTGGCCGATGTCACGGCCGTCGGGATCGCCCCGCCGGGCTACCCTGGCGGCCAGCCCATCTGCCGCCCGCCCAGCACGTGCAGGTGGACGTGGAAGACCACCTGCCCGCCGTCGCGGTTGGTGTTGAACGAGGCGCGCCAGCCCTTCTCGGCGACGCCGCCGGCCCTGGCCACCTCGGCCGCCACCCGTAGCAGGTGGCCCACCAGCGGCTCGTCGGCGGCGGTCAGCTCGTTGAGCGTGGTGAGGTGGCGGCGCGGGATGACCAGGGCGTGGAAGGGAGCCTGCGGGTTGATGTCCGCGAAGGCGACGCACTGGTCGTCGTCGTGGAGCAGCCTGGCCGGGATCTGGCCCGAGGCGATCTTGCAGAAGGGGCAGTCGGACATCGAGCGACGTTACCACCGGCGCGGGCCGGTCGTCGCGACGCGACCTCCGCTATGATGCGCCGGCCTCGCCTCCAAGGAGCACCCATGCACCGGCTCGCCCTCGCCGCCGTCCTCGCGCTGACCGCCGTCCCGGCCGCCGCCGCAACGCCGCCGGCCACGCCTGCAACGGCCACCGCGCCAGCCGCGACGCCCGCCTCGACCAACGCCATGACCACGACCAGCCCCGCAGTCACCGCGCCGACCCCGGCCGATCCCTTCCTCTGGCTGGAGGAGGTGCAGGGGGAGAAGGCGCTGGCCTGGGCCCGGGCCCGCAACGCCGAGAGCGCCAGGGTGCTCGACGCCTCGCCTGGCTTCGCGAAGCTGGAGCGGCGGCTCCTCGCCATCCTCGACGCCAAGGAGCGCATCCCCTTCGTCGAGAAGCTGGGGCGCTGGTACTACAACTTCTGGAAGGACGCGGCCAACCCGCGCGGCCTGTGGCGCCGCACCACGCTCGCGGAGTACCGCAAGCCCAGGCCGGCCTGGGTGACGGTGCTCGACCTCGACGCGCTGGGCGCGGCCGAGAAGGAGAACTGGGTCTGGCACGGGGCCAGCTGCCTCAAGCCGGCCTACCGGCGCTGCATGGTCCGGCTCTCGCGCGGCGGCGCCGACGCCTCGGTGGAGCGGGAGTTCGACCTGGAGACCCGGTCCTTCGTGCCCAACGGCTTCACGCTCCCCGAGGCCAAGAGCGTGGTGGCCTGGCGCGACGCCGACACCCTCTACGTCGGCACCGACTTCGGCCCCGGCTCGCTCACCAGCTCCGGCTACCCGCGTATGGCCCGGCGCTGGAAGCGCGGCACGCCGCTCTCGCAGGCCGAGCTGGTGTACGAGGGGAAGCCCGACGACATGTCGGTGACGGCGTGGCGCGACCAGACCCGGGGATTCGAGCGCGACTTCGTGCAGCGCGCCATCACCTTCTACACCAACGAGCTCTACCTGCTGGGGAGCGGCGCGCCGGTGAAGCTGGACAAGCCCGACAGCGCCGAGGCCAGCGTCTTCCGCGAGTGGCTCTTCCTGCAGCTGCGCGACGACTGGACCGTGGGCGGCCGCACCTGGCCGTCGGGCGCGCTGCTGGCCATCCAGCTGGAGAAGTTCCTCGGCGGCGACCGGCGCTTCGACCTGCTCTTCGAGCCGGGCGAGCGCACCTCGCTGGCCGACTTCTCGCCGACCCGCCACCACGTGCTGGTCAACGAGCTCGACAACGTGCGCAACCGCGTCTACCGGCTCACCCCGGGCGCCGGCGGCTGGAGGCGCGAGCCGCTGCGGGGAACTCCCGAGTTCACCACCGTGGGCGTCACCCCGGTGGACGCCGACGAGAGCGACGACTACTTCATGACCACCTCCGGCTACCTGA
Source organism: Myxococcales bacterium (assembly GCA_021806645.1). Taxonomy (GTDB): domain Bacteria; phylum Myxococcota; class Myxococcia; order Myxococcales; family Anaeromyxobacteraceae; genus JADKCZ01. The sequence goes on from JAJZQX010000014.1 coordinate 22,279, forward strand.
CCCCGTCGAGCCTGCTGCTCGGCGGCGCCGGCCGCGCCGCTCCGGTGAAGCTGAAACAGCTCCCCGGCCTCTTCGACGCCAGTGGGCTCGCGGTGAGCCAGCACCAGGCGATCTCGGCCGACGGCACCCGCATCCCGTACTTCCAGGTGGCGCGCGCCGGCCTGGCGCTCGACGGCCGGAACCCCACGCTCCTCTACGGCTACGGCGGCTTCGAGATCTCGCTGCTCCCCGGCTACAGCGGCACGGTCGGCGCCGCCTGGCTGGAGAAGGGAGGCGTCTTCGTGGTGGCCAACATCCGCGGCGGCGGCGAGTTCGGGCCGCGCTGGCACCAGGCCGCCCTCAAGGCCAAGCGGCCGCGGGCCTACGAGGACTTCATCGCGGTGGCGGAGGACCTGGTCCGCCGCAAGGTGACCAGCCCCGCCAGGCTCGGCACGCAAGGGGGGAGCAACGGCGGCCTGCTCATGGGGAACATGCTGGTGCGCCGTCCCGACCTCTTCGGCGCCATCGTCTGCCAGGTGCCGCTGCTCGACATGCGCCGCTACCACGTGCTGCTGGCCGGGGCGAGCTGGATGGGCGAGTACGGCAACCCCGACGACCCGGCCGAGTGGGCCTTCATCGAGGGCTTCTCGCCCTACCACCAGGTCAAGGCCGGGACCAGCTACCCACCCACGCTGCTCATGACCTCGACGCGCGACGACCGCGTCCACCCCGGCCACGCCCGCAAGATGATGGCGAGGCTGCTGGAGGCGAAGCAGCCGGTCCTCTACTACGAGAACATCGAGGGTGGCCACGGCGGCGCCGCCGACAACAGGCAGGCGGCCCACATGGCCGCGCTCAGCTACACCTTCCTCTGGCAGAAGCTGAAGTAGGACGCGGCTGGAAGAGCTTGCGCGTGTCGGGCGGGGCGGATCCCCTGCCCCACCGCTCGCATGGTGGGGCATGGTACTCCTTGTCCCATGCTCCTCCTGCGAGACGCCCAGCTGAGCGACCTCAAGGGGCTGGCGGCGCTGGCCGCCGAGCTCGACTCGGTCAACCTGCCCGACGACCCGCGCGCGCTCGGCCAGATCGTCGGCCGGTCGGTGCGCAGCTTCACCGGCCGCATCGAGGATCCGCTGGACCGCGCCTACGTCTTCGTGGCGGAGGCGCCGCGCACCGGCCGGCTGGTGGGCACCTCGATGGTGATCGCCAAGCACGGGACGCACGAATCGCCCTGCACGTTCTTCACGGTGTCGGAGAAGGAGCACTACTCCTCCTCGCTCGACCGCCACTTCCGGCACACCATCCTCTCGCTCGGGTACCACTTCGACGGGCCGACCGAGATCGGCGGGCTGGTGGTGCGCCCCGAGACGCGCCGCGGCGCCGAGAAGGCGGGGAAGCAGCTCTCCTTCGTCCGCTTCCTCTACATGGCGATGCACCCGGGCCGTTTTCGCGACACGGTGCTGGCCGAGCTGATGGGACCGCTCACCCCCGGCGGCAAGAGCGCCTTCTGGGAGGCCTTCGGCCGCGGCTTCACCGGCCTCGACTACCAGGCCGCCGACAGGCTCTCGCGTGAGAACAAGGAGTTCATCCAGCAGCTCTTCCCGCCCTTCGACGTCTACGCCAGCCTGCTGCCGCTGGCGGCGCGCCGCACGCTTGGCGTGGTGGGGCAGAAGGCCAGGCCGGTGCAGGCGATGCTCACGCGGCTCGGCTTCAGGTTCGTCAACCGCATCGACCCCTTCGACGGCGGGCCGCACTACGAGGCCCCGCTGGCGGGCATCCCGCTGGTGAAGGCCTACCGGACCGCCACGCTGGAGGAGGCCCCGCTGCGCGGCGACGCGCCCGGGCGGCTGGTGGCGCGGACGCTGGCGCGCGGCCCGAGCCGCTTCCGCGCGGTGCGGACTCCGGCCCGGCTCACCGCCGGCCGGCTGGCGCTGCCGGCCGAGGCGACGCGGCTGCTCGGCGCGCGGCCCGGCGAGACCCTCCACCTCGTCCCATTCGACCAGGCGTGATCGGGAACAGCCAGTTCGTGGCGGCCGGCGACTCGTTCGCCGTCTCGCCGTGGCGCCGCCGCTCCGGTAGCTGGCCTGGCTGGGACTTTCGGGCCCGGGCGCGTACCCTGTCGCCATGAAGCTGGTCGCGATCGTCCGGGCGCCTGAGCGGATCGAGGAGGCGGCGGCGGCCCTCGCCGTGGCGACCGGCCTGACCCTCGCGGAGAGCCGGATGCGGCTGGCGCCCGAACCACCGGCGCTCCTGGCGCGGCTCGAGGCGAGCCCGGCGGAGGGGCTGGTCGCCTCGCTGCGAAAGGCTGGCCTCTCGGCTCTCGCCATCGACGCCAAGGTCCCGACCGACGCCGACCGCACCATCGCGCTCCGGGTCGCCTTCGCCCCGGAGGGGATCACCATCGCGCCGCGCGCCGGGGAGGTGATGGCGCTGGCCTGGTCCGACCTCCTGGCGGTGCTGCGCGGCTCGCGCGAGTCGCGCACCGAGGCGGACCGGACCGAGAAGTCGAAGACGCTCTCGGTCGGCATGGCCGTCGCCACCGGCGGCCTGATCATGACGCGCACCTCGAGCAGGACGGTCCACTCCTCCGACTCCTCGTTCCAGCAGGTGATCCTCCTCTACGCCCGCGACGGGCGCTCGGCGGCGCTCGTCGAGGGACAGGTCGACTTCTCCTGCCTCGGCGCCGACCTCCAGCCGTCCAGCACCGCCAACATGAACACGCTGGGCCGGCGCTTCCGCGAGCAGGCCAGGGGCGCCTTCCACGACGACCGCCTGCTCCGGCTGGGCCGCCGGCCGCTGCCGTTCGTGGCCGGGAACGAGACCCGCTCCGCGACCTCGGCCATGGTCGTGACCCGTCGCGACACCACGGCCTCGCTCGACGTCCTGGCCGAGGTGATGCGACAGGCGGCCGCCCAGGCGTTGCTTCCGTGATGGCGCGGTCGCGCCGTCGTCGCGACCCTGGGTCTGGTAGGCTCCGCCGACATGGCGCTCGACGATCGCTCCCCTTCCGCCGGACACTTCACCCGCTGGGCCGTCATGCTGGCGCTGCCGCTGGTCCTCTCGGCGGCCGCCATGCCGTGGGTGCTGGAGCGGCTCCGCACCGAGCGCCGCGCGCTGGCGCCCACCCTTCCCCGCGCCGAGCCGGACGGCGCCGCGTTGCCGGCCGCCGCGACCGAGCCGCCGCGCCATCCCGAGGCGCCCAGCACCGCCGAGATCGAGGAGGCCCGGTCGGCCGAGATCGAGGCCGGGCGGCTCCAGCATCGGAACCTGGCGGGCGCGGTGACCTTCTCGCCGCGCGGGGCCAGCACGACGGCGGAGGGCGAGCGGGTGGCGCCGTTCCAGGGCTTCGGCCTCTCGATCGAGTCTACGCCGCCCGGCGCCGCCGTGCGCGTGGACGGGCGCGACGTGGGGGAGACGCCCATCGTGACCACCGTCGATTGCGCGCCGGGGGGGGAGGTCGAGGTGCGGGTGGAGAAGAAGGGGCTCCGCCCGGTGCGGCGCGCCGTCCGTTGCCGGGCCGATGCGCTGCTCGAGCTGTCGATCGCCCTGGCGCGGTGACGCGGGCGGGCTCCCTACCCCGCCACCAGCAGGTCGTCGGCCAGGTCGCTGAGCCGCTCGCCGCCGCCCTCGCCCACCGCGAAGGTGTTCTCGATCCCGACCGCCCCCAGGCCCGGGAAGACGAACTTCGGCTCGACGGCGAAGGTCATGCCGAGCTGCACCGGCGCGTCGAAGCCCGGCGCCAGGACCGGCACCTCGTCGAGCTCGAGGCCGATCCCGTGGCCGACGAAGCGGGCCTGCGCGCCCGGCGGGCCCATGAACCGGTCGCCGAGGCCGGCGCTCTCGGCGCGCTCCCTCGCCATCGTGAAGAGCCGGCTCGGCACCGCGCCGGGCCTGAGGGCGGCCGCCACCTCGTCCTGGATGGCCCGGGCCACGTCGAAGGCGCGCCGCAGCTCCGGCGCCAGCGTGCCGCAGACGGCGATGCGGGTCATGTCGGTGAGGTAGCCGCCCAGGTTTGCGGTGTAGTCGATGAGCACCGGCACGTCCCGGCCGATCGGCTCGACCGAGGCGCCCAGCGGCGACGACGCAGAGAGGCCGCGGCCGGTGACCGGACCGTCGAAGTAGCTGGGCGCGCTGGCGGCGCCCCCGGCGACGGCCAGCCCCATGAAGAACTCCTGGTTGAACCCGCGCACCCGCGGGCTCCCCTCGTTGCCGGCCCGGCGCATCCGCACCTCGAGCTCGGCGGCCACGTCCACCTCGCGCAGCCCGGGCCGGAGCCACGACGGCACGTCGCGGATGACCGCGGAGAGGAGGCGGGCGGTGTCGCGCATCCGCGCCAGCTCCCACGGCGACTTCACGCTCCGCAGCTCGCGCACCATCATCGAGACGTCGGTCCACTCGACGCCGGGCAGCGCCCGGGTCCAGAACTGCTGCACCGCCACCGGCACCACGTCGAGCGTCAGGCCGAGGCGCCGCGCGCCGCCGGTGAGGCCGGCCAGCTCCTTCGAGGGCGGGAAGGGCATGACGCGGCCGAGCGGGCTCTCGGCCCGGGCTCGCTCCTGGCTCTTGCGCACCAGCAGCGCCGGCTCGCCCTCGACCGGCACCCAGAGGGCCGCGTTCTGGCGCGTGCCCGAGAGCCAGAGGACGTCGACGGCCTGCAGGAGCAGCGCCCCCTCGAGCCCGCGGGCGGCGAGCGCCTCGCGGAGGGCGGCAACACGGCGGGTGCACTCGGCGGCTGGGGTCATGGCCCCATCCGTACCACGACCCGACCGTCCTCCGGACCAGGTTCGTCAGATCCGGATCGACGCCCGCCGCCGGCGCCGTCACCCCTCCATGATCCCGGCTTGCCGGAGGGCCTCCTCGACCTCCCTGGTCCCGAACGGCTTGAGGAGGAAGGCTGACGGTGGCGTCTCGCGGAAGCGCTCGACGAGAACGTTCTCCGCCCAGCCCGAGCTCAGGATCACCCGGACCCCAGGGTCGATGCGGCGCATCTCCAGGAACGCCGCGTGACCGTCCATCACCGGCATGGTGAGGTCCATGAGCACACCGGCGACCCGGTCGCGGTTGGACCGGTAGGTCCCCAGCGCGGTCTGGCCGTCGCCCGCCTCCAGGACGAGGAAGCCGAGTCGCTCGAGCAAGGCCTTGCAGCTGCGTCGCACCAGGGCTTCGTCGTCCACCAGCAGCAGCATCCCCCTCGCCCGGGCCGGCCGTGGCGGCGGGTCCTTCGGGCGGTCCGCCTCGGCCGGTTGGCTGGTCGCCGGGAAGTAGACGGTGACGGTGGTCCCGGCCCCGGGCTGGCTGCGGATGCGGATCCCACCCCGGTGCGCCTTGAGGATGCCGCGCAACGCCGAGAGCCCGAGTCCGCGCCCCGCCTGCTTGGTGGTGAAGAAGGGGTCGAAGATCCGGGATAGGACTCCTTCGCTCATGCCACACCCGCTGTCCCGGACCTCCAGCGTCAGGTAGCGCCCGGGAGGGAGCGCCTGGCCGGGCAGCTCGCGGCGCAGGGCCTCGTCGTCGACGTCCACCACGCCGGTGCGAAGGTCGATGGTGCCGTCGGCGTCGCCGATGGCCTCGCTCGCGTTGGTGACGAGGTTCATGACCACCTGCTGCACCTGGGCCCGGTCCCCGAGGAACGCCGGCATGCCCTCGGGCAGCCGGCAGGACATCAGGACCCGCTTCGAGACCGAGATCGCCAGGAGCTCCGTAATCTCGCGGACCGACCGGTTCAGGTCCATGGGCCGCACCAGGAACGTGCCGTGACCGCCGTAGGCGAGCAGCTGGCGGGTCAGGTCCGCGGCCTTGTTCACCGCCCGTTCGGCCAGGACCAGGTGCTCGGCGGCCCGATGGCCCGCCGGCAGCTCCGCGCCGGCTAGGGCGACGTGCCCCCGGACGGCGGTGAGCAGGTTGTTGAAGTCATGGGCGATGCCGCTGGCCAGTACGCCCAGCGACTCCAGCTTCTGGGCCTGCCGCATCGACTCCTCGTCGCGACGTCGCTCGGTGATGTCGCGCCACACCACCTGGAGGAGCGGCGTGTCGCCCACCTGGATGGGGGTGAGGAGGACCTCGACCGGGAAGTCCTTTCGGTGCGGGCTCCGATGGATCCACTCGAAGCGGTTGCTGCCCAGCCGCACGGCGGCGGCGATCAGCTCGTTGGCCTTCTCGAAGGACTCGCGCCCGTCCTCCTGGAGGCGCGGCGACAGCGCCGATGGGTGGAGGGCCCTCAACTCCTCGCGCGTGCATCGGAGCAGGTCGAGCGCGGCCTGGTTGTACTCGACGAACTGGTTGGTGTGGGTGTCGAGCAGCAGGATGGCGTCGGCACTGCGCTCGAACAGGAGCCGGTAGCGGCCGTCTCCGTCGTCGAGGATCTCACCCCCGCCGCCATGGCCTGCTGGCGGTGCGTCGCCCGTGTTCGATCGCTCTTCCGGCATCTCAGGTGTCCTCTCGCCCGCCACGTGCGCCCTCGACTCACTACTTGGCACCTTGGCCTGGGGGGCGTCCACCGCACGCCGGTGGAGGCGCGGCGGCCAGCGACGCGGCGCGGCTAGGATGGCACGGCGCGTCGTCGCGCCATGCCGCGGTGCGTGGTTGTGGAGAGCGGTCGGGGGCTGTACGAGCGGGCCGGGAAGGTGTCAACTTCCGCCTCCCACCGGAGCACGCCATGAGCAAGAGACCCTGGTCATTCGATCCGCCGTCCGACCTGCGCCTGCGCCCCCGCGCGCAGCCGGCTCGCGCCGATGGCCCCGAGATGAGCGACGTCATCGAGCGCGCTGCCCGCGTGCCCGACGGCCTCGCGCTCCTCCGCGGTGCGCCGCTCGAGACCGCCGCCATCCTGCTCGGCGTCGCGCCACCGGCCATCGAGCGCGCCCGCGCCTCGCTGCAGGAGCCGGGCGTCCTCGCCAGTGCCGCGGCCCTCCTGGCCAGCGCCGAGGCCAGCTGGCGCAGCGCGGCCACGCCGCCTCCGCGTCCGCCCAGCCCGCGCGATCCGGAGCAGCTCATCGAGGCCGCGCGGCAGCGTGCCGACGGCCTGGCCCTGCTCCTCTCGGCGTCGCCCGAGGCGGCGGCCATCACCTTCGGCGTCCACCCCGACCTGGTCCACGGCGCGCGCGCGGTGGCGGCACGGCGCGCGGCACCGCGGCGCAACTGAGTGGCAGCCATGGCGACCTCCACTCGCGTTCGAACCTCCCTGCCCGAGTCGGTCGTGGTCTGCGAGTGCTGGGCTCGTGACGGGCTGCAGTCGATGCCGGTGCTGGTCCCGACCGAGCGGAAGATCGAGCTGATCGATCGCATCACCGCGGCGGGGTTCAAGAAGGTGGAGGTGACCTCCTTCTCGAACCCGAAGCTCCTGCCGCAGTTCGCCGACGCCGTGGAGGTGCTGCGCGGCATCCGCCGGCGCCCCGGGGTCTCCCACGTCGTCCTCATGCCCAACGAGCGTGGCTTCGACCGGCTCGAGACCTGCCAGCGGGAGGGCTACGGCGCCGAGGAGATCATCCTCATGATCTCCTCGAGCGAGAAGCACAACCTGCTCAACTTCCGCATGTCGCACCGCGACGCCATGGCCGAGCACGCCCGCGTCATGCGGCGGGCCCACGCGCTCGGGATCAGGATCATCGGCTGCGCCGGGACGGTCTACGGCTGCCCTGTGGGCGGCGACGTCCCGTACCGCCACGTGGCGAAGGTGGTGCGCTTCTACCTGGAGGAGGGGGCGCAGACCATCATGCTCGGCGACACCACCGGCATGGCCAACCCCATCCAGGTGCGCCAGCGCATCGCCGAGCTCCGCTCCGACTTCCCCGGCGCCGAGTTCATCGCCCACTTCCACGACACGCGCGGCACCGGGGTGGTCAACTCGATCGCCGCGCTCGAGCAGGGGCTCCGCCACGTCGACTCGTCGCTCGGCGCCATCGGCGGCCAGCCCGCCACCGGCGCCGCCAAGTACTCGGCCGGCTTCACCGGCAACGCCTGCAGCGAGGACCTGGTGGCGCTGCTCGAGGAGATGGGGGTCCGGACCGGCGTGGACGTCGAGGCGATGCTCGAGGCCGGGCGCCGCGCCGAGGAGGTGCTCGGCCAGCGGCTCCGCTCCAACGTCATCCGCGCCGGGGCCGTCATTCACACCGAGTCGTCGCCGGCCAAGGAGACCGGCGCGGCCGCGCGCTGAGGCCCAGCCCGGGGACCGATCCATGAACTACCGCACGCTCGGGTCCAGCGACCTTCGGGTCTCCGAGATCGCCCTCGGTTCCTGGCTCACCTTCGGCGTCGGTGTCGAGCGCGCCGCCGCCGTGGCCTGCGTGGCCGCCGCCCTCGACGCCGGGATCAACTTCATCGACACCGCCAACGTCTACGGGCGCGGTGCCGCCGAGAGCTTCCTGGGCGAGGTGCTGGCCACCCTGCCGCGTCACCGCTACGTCCTCGCCACCAAGGTCTTCTTCCCCATGTCGGAGACCGATCGCGGCCTCTCCGCCGCCCAGATCCGCAAGCAGCTCGACGACTCGCTGCGGCGGCTGCGGGTCGAGCACGTGGACCTCTACCAGTGTCACCGCTACGATCAGGCCACGCCGCTCGAGGAGACCATGGCGGCGCTCGACGCCGCGGTGCACCAGGGGAAGGTGCGCTGGCTGGGCTTCTCGGAGTGGACCCCGGAACAGGTCCGTGCCGCCCTGGCGTTGCCCGGCAGCCGCTTCGTCTCCTCCCAGCCACAGTACTCGCTGCTCTGGCGCGCCCCGGAAGCGGAGCTCTTCCCGCTCTGCGCCGCCGAGGGCATCGGCCAGATCGTCTGGTCGCCGCTGCGCCAGGGGATCCTCTCGGGCAAGTACCGTCCCGGCGCGGCGCCTCCGCGCGACTCGCGCGCCGCCAGCCCGGCCATGAACGCCTTCCTGGCCGACAAGCTGGACGACGGCCTGCTCACGCGGGTCCAGCGGCTCCGCCCCATCGCCGAGGAGCTCGGGCTGACGCCAGCCCAGCTCGCCCTGGCCTGGGTGCTGCGCCGCCCCGAGGTGACCTCGGCCATCATCGGCGCCTCCCGGCCCGAGCAGGTCCGCGAGAACGCCGCCGCCTCGGGCCTGCGGCTCGAGGCCGGGACCGTGGCCCGCGTGGAGGCGGCGCTGGCTCCGCCCTGACGGAGGGGTGCTACTTGGCCCGCCGCTTCGGCTTGAGGTACACGGCGGCGGCGCGCTCCAGCACCCGGAAGGCGAACGACTCGGTCAGGTAGAGGTGGACCTTGTCCTTGTCGTGACCGGCGTAGCCGACCGACAGGTCCTGTCCCACGCTGAGCTGGAAGTCGCCGCCACGGTGCGACAGCAGCACCGCGCCGTCGATGGCCGGGGCCAGCACCATGGGCCCGTCGAGGAAGTGCTCGACCCGCTCGCGGATGGGATTCCCGTCCTCGGCCGCCTGGGCCAGCTTCGAGTAGCTGTCCGGTCCGAGGGCCAGGGCATATGGACCGTTGATGCCCGCGCGCCGCAGCGTCTCCACCGCGTCCCCCACCGTCGAGGGGTAGTCGGCGTAATCATCGGGGATGGCCACGGGCGCATGCGGACTGCCGGGGATGATCCCTTCCATGCCACCGGCCTTGAACCCGTTGAAGATGGCGGTGTCCTCGGCGAGCGCCGTCTTCTCGGCGGCGCGGACCACCGCCGGGAGGTCCAGCATGGCGCCGCGTGAGGCGCCGTCGAGCACCATGATGGGCAGCTCGAACGGCACCCGGATCTCGACCAGGGGCAGCACGACCCGGAGGCCCCACGGCACGCCGAGGGCGCCATCGGGCCGGAGGACCAGCTCACCGGTGTTGACCGCGGCGTAGGCCCAACCATGCGGACCATCGAGATCGACCAGCTTTCGTCCGGCCAAATCGAGGCGAAGGACCCGCCTGGCCTCCTCGTCGATCTGTCTCCAGGCCTCCGGTGTGATGGGTGCGATCTCGCGCTTGAGGAGGTCCATGGCTCACGCTCCCTTCATGCCGGCGATGCCGAGGGTCCCGGTCCGGGGAACGGCCGGGCCGCCAGCGGCGGCACCCTTCTCGATCTCGGTGATGGGCCGCTCGCTGAAGAGGTAGGTCTTCATCGTCTCCCCGAAGTGGCCGTTGTGACGGCGCACCCACTCCATGAGCATGGTGGCGTGCTCGATCTCCTCGTTCTTGTTGTGCAGGAGCACCGCCTTGAGCTGGGGATCGTTACAGACGTCGGCGCGCTGCTGGTACGAGTCGATGGCCTGCAGCTCCTCCATCAGGCTGATGAGCGCCCGGTGCATCTCGCGGGTCTCGCCCGAAAGGGACTGGGCCGGTTCCTGGGTCGTGTCACTGGTCATGTCGTCCTCCTCCGCCGTCCCATCCATACAAATGCCGGCCCAATCCGCGCCCGGCGAAGGCGGGCCGTATCACCTGGCAGGCGAGTATCGCGATTCACTTCTTGCCGGCGCTGGCCCGTTCGCGAACGTTCGGGAGCGGGCGCCGTGGCCGACCGAGCGGGAGGTGCCGGCACCCCGAGCGGGCCGCTCAGTGCTTCGCGGTGGTCCTGATCCAGGCCGTGAAGGCTGCCGCGAACTTTCCCAGGAAGGCGCGCGTGTCCGGGTTGGTGAGCCTGCCCTGGTCGTCGAGCAGGCCGGCCACGCCGCCGACGTAAGCCTCCGGTTGCTGCAGCACGGGCACGTCGAGGAAGACCAGGGACTGACGCAGGTGGTGGTTCGCGCCGAAGCCGCCCAGGGCGCCAGGCGACACGCTCACGACGGCTCCCGGCTTGCCGCTCCAGGCGTTCTTCCCGTACGGGCGGGAGCCGACGTCGATGGCGTTCTTGAGGGCGCCCGGGACCGACCGGTTGTACTCTGGGGTCACGAAGAGTACGGCGTCGGCGCCCCGGATCCGCTCGCGGAAGGCGGTCCAAGCCGGAGGCGGGATGGCCGCGTCGTCGTCCTGGTTGTAGAGCGGAAGCCCCCCGATCTCGACGATCTCCAGCTTCATCGCGGGCGCCGCGACCTCGGCGATGGCGAGCGCGATCTTGCGGCTGAAGGACTCCTTGCGAAGGCTCCCCACCAACACGGCGACATCCAGCGGCCTGGGCATGACCGTTCCCCTTTCCCGGCGTGACTGCGAAAGCCCTTATCGCGGCGGCAGGCCGAGTGCTTGGCGAGACCCATCCAGAGGCCTTCGGCCCCCTTCCGGAGGCTCCGGCCGTTCCGGCAGCCAATCGGGCGGGTCCGCTGGACGCTCTAGACCTTCTGGAGCGCCTGCTCCAGGTCGTCGGCCAGGTCGGCCGGGTCCTCCAGCCCCACCGAGAGCCGGATCATCGACTGGCTGAAGCCGGCCTGGAGCTTCTGCTCCGGGGTCATGTCGGCGTGGGTCATCGACCACGGGTGCTCGACCAGCGTCTCGATCCCGCCCAGGCTCACCGCCAGCCGCATGTGCCGGACCGCGTCCAGCACCCGGTAGGCCTCGGCCTCGCCGCCCCGCACGTCGAAGCTCACCAGGCTGCCGGCCCCGGTGCACTGCTGCTTCCAGAGCGCCACCTGCCGCGCCCCCATCTCCGGCAGCCCCGGGTAGTAGACCCGCTTCACCTTCGGGTGCGTCCTGAGCAGCTCCACCAGCCGCACCGTGTTGGCCTGCTGCTTCTCCATGCGGAGCTGGAGCGTGCCGAGCGAGCGGTGGATTAGCCAGGCCGTGTCGGGGTCGGACATCGAGCCGAGGATGGTGCGGGTGGCGCGCACCGCGCTGATGATCGAGGCGCTCCCCATGGCCAGCCCGGCCACCAGGTCCGAGTGGCCGCCGAAGAACTTGGTGGCCGAGTAGAGCACCACGTCGGCCCCGTGGCGGAGCGGCTGCGAGAAGATGGGCCCGAGGAAGGTGTTGTCGATCAGCACCAGCACCCGCCGTTCCGGCGTGGAGAGCCGGTCGGCCACGCGCCGCGCCGCCGGCATGTCGCACAGCTCCATGGTCGGGTTGGCGGGCGACTCGATGAAGATCATCCGCGTCGAGGTGTGGGCCGCGGCCAGCGCGGCCAGGGCCACCTCGTCGGCGCCGGACGGGAACGGCACCGTCTGGATCCCGAACTCGGGCAGCAGCTTGCGGAAGAGGTACTCGGTGCCGCCGTAGATCGGGTCGGAGAAGAGGATGGTGTCGCCCGGGCGCAGCAGCGTGAGACAGGTGCTCGAGATGGCCCCCATGCCGGAGGAGAAGAGCGCCGCCGCCTCGGCGCCGTCCCAGGCCGTCACCCGGTCCTCGAGGATCTCGCTGTTGGGGTTGTTGACGCGCGTGTAGATGAGCGCCGGGCTCTCCCCCTGCTCGCGTGGGCGCAGGCCATAGGCCAGCTCGAAGGCCCGCTTGCCGTCCATCGCCTTCTTGAAGATGAAGGTGGAGGTCCGGAAGACCGGCGGCACCGCCGCCCCTTCCGAGCGCTGCGGGTCGTACCCCTTCTCGAAGATGAGCGTCTGCGGCGACGGCGTGCGGCGTTCGGACATGGTGGGCCTCTCCTGGGCGCCATCCTGCGTCCGGCGCCGCCGCGGCGATAGGCCCGCGCCGGGGGGCGCGTCGAGTCCTCCGCGTGAACGGAGCCTTCCGTGCGAGCGGCGCCGGCGGCGGCACCTCCGCCCGGACGGCGGACGGCGGCGCTAAGGCTCCAGCACCGTCCCGGCGCTCCCCGGCTCCAGCACGGCGCGGGCCAGGTCTCCGGGCGCGAGCTTGCCGATGACGACCACGCTCCGAGCCCCGCCGGAGAGGATGGCGAACGACTCCTCCAGCTTCGGGATCATCCCGCCGGAGATGGTGCCGTCCTTCACCAGCCGCCCGAAGGCCTCGCGGTCGATGCGCGGCAGGCGGCTCGACGGGTCCTTCACGTCGCGCAGCACCCCTGGGGTCGAGGTGACCAGCACCAGCGCGTCGGCCTCGAGCGCGCCGGCCAGCTGGCTCGCCACCGTGTCGCCGTTGATGTTGAGCACCTGCCCGTTCCGGTCGCAGCCGAGGCAGGCGATGACCGGCACGTAGCGCCGCTCGAATAGGTCGCCGAGCAGCGGCAGGTTGAAGCCGGTCACGTCGCCGACCAGGCCGAGATCGACCGGGTCCGGCCCGGCCCCCTGCATCACCCGGGGCGGGCGGCGCACCGCCTGCACCATGTGGCCCGAGGCCCCGTGCAGCCCGACCGGCATCACGCCGCGCGTCAGCAGCCGGGCGCAGAGGTCGACGTTGAGCTGGCCGGCCAGCACGTACTTCATCACGTCGAGGGTGGCCGGGTCGGTGTAGCGCCGCCCGGCGATCATCCGCGTCTCCAGCCCGAGCGTCCTCTGCAGCGCGCTGGCCTGCGGCCCGCCGCCGTGGACGATCACCACCCGGTGCCAGCCGTCCACCAGGGTGCGCAGGTCGGCGGCGATGAGGTCGAGCTCGGGGGACTGGACGATCTCCCCGCCCAGCTTGACGACGATGGTCTTCATGGCGGCCACGGCCCCGGATCGGCCAGCGAGGCCCGCTCGTCGAGCCCGAGCATCAGGTTCATGTTCTGGATGGCCTGCCCGGCGCCACCCTTGACGAGGTTGTCGAGCGCGCCGAAGAGCGTGACGGTCCGCGCGCCCCGGTGGGCGGCGCCGGCCACCAGCCCCACCTCGGCGTGGTTGGAGCCGGAGACCGCCGCCACCTCGGGCAGCCGCCTCCTCGGCACCCGGACGAACGGCTCCCCGGCGTAGGCGTCGCGGTAGAGCGCCTCGAGCCGCTCCTGGGTCCACGCCTCCGGGAGCTCCATGAAGGCGGTGGCGAGGATGCCGCGCGCCAGCGGCGCCGAGACCGGGACGAAGCGGAGCTGCAGGTCACGCGCCCCGGCCTGGGCCAGCGTCTCCACGATCTCGGGGACGTGCTGGTGCTCCAGCGGCTTGTAGCTCTTCAGGTTGCCGGCGCGGACCGGGTGGTGCGTGCCGGCCGACGGCGCCACGCCCGAGCCGGAGGAGCCGGTGATCCCCTGCACGTGGACCAGGCCGGTGAGCAGCCCGGCGCGGGCCAGCGGCAGGAGCGTGAGCTCGACGGCGGTGGCGAAGCAGCCGGGCGAGGCGACGAGGCGGGCGGTGCGAAGGCGGGCGCGGTTCAGCTCGGGCAGGCCGTAGACGAAGTCGGCGAGGAGCGAAGGGCACGGGTGCACGTGCCTGTACCAGCGCTCGTAGGCCTGAACCTCCTTCAACCGGAAGTCGCCGCTCATGTCCACGATCTTCACCCCGGGGAGGGCCGCCAGCTCCGGCACCTTGGCCGCCGCCACCGTGTGCGGCAGGCCGAGCAGCACCACGTCGACGTCGCGCGCCGCCTCGGCCGGCGAGATCCCCTCGAAGCACAGCTCGGTCACCTGCTCCAGGGCCGGGTCGGCCGCCGAGAGCGGCTCGCCGACGAAGTCGACCGAGGCCACGCGGACCAGCTCGACGTCGGGGTGGATGAGGAGCCGCCGGATCAGCTCGGCCCCGCCGTACCCGGAGCCGCCGACCACCGCGGCCCGGTAGCGCTTGCCCGTTGCCATGGAAGGCACTTATACCGGGTCCCGTCATGCAGGGCACTTTCGCATCCGTCTCCCAGTCGCTCGCCTGGCTCGACCTGCAGCGCGGGGCGCTGGAGGGGCTGGTGGCCGAGCTGGTCCGGCTCGACTCCCACACCGGCGACGCCTCCGGCGTCGAGCGGGTGGTGGAGCTCCTGGAGCCGGTGCTCGGCGAGCTGGGGCTCGTCACCGAGCGGATCGCCGCGCCGCCCTTCGGGCCGCACCTCGCCTTCCGTGGCCCATGCCCCGGCGCGCCGGTCTTCCTGGTCGGCCACACCGACACCGTCTTCCCGCCCGGCAGCTTCTCCGGCTGGCGCGTCGAGGGCGATCACGGCCACGGGCCGGGCGCCTTCGACATGAAGGGCGGGCTGGCGGTGATGCTCTTCGGCCTGGCCGCCGCCCACCGCGCCGGGCTCCTCGACCGCGTGCCGCTGGCGGGCCTGCTGGTCTCCGACGAGGAGGTCGGTTCGCCGTCCTCGCAGCCGCACCTGCGGCGGCTGGCCGCCGGGGCCCGTGCCGCGCTGGTCTTCGAGTCGGGGCGCGCCGGCGACCTGCTGGTGACGCGGCGCAAGGGGACGGCGGCGGTCCGCGTCGTCGGCCACGGCGTCGCCGCCCACGCCGGCAACGAGCACGAGAAGGGCAGGAACGCCATCTGGGCGCTGGCCCGCTTCGTGGACGGCGCGCAGCGGCTCACCGAGCAGGAGCGGGGCGTCACCGTCAGCGTCGGCACCATCCGCGGCGGCAGCTCCAAGAACACCGTGCCCGAGTGGGCCGAGTGCGAGGTGGACCTGCGCTTCCTCTCCGACGCCGACGGCGAGCGGGTGGTCGAGGCGCTGCGCGCCGCCTGCGTCGCGGCGGCGATCGAGGGGACCCGGCTCGAGCTCGAGCGGACCTCGTGGCGCTCGCCGCTGACACGGACGCCGGCGGCGGCGGCGCTGGCGGAGGCCTACGGCGCCTGCCAGCGGCAGAGCGGCCTTGGCGCCGGCGAGGCGCCGCTCGCCGGTGGCGGCTCCGACGCCTGCACCACCGGCGCCATGGGCATCCCCTCCATCGACGGGCTCGGGCCGCGCGGCGCCGGCTTCCACACCAGCGAGGAGCGGGTCGAGCTCGGCTCGCTGGTCCCGAAGGCGCAGGCGTTCTTGCGGTACCTGGCCGGCGTCGCCAGCTGACCGCCCGCGGCCATGGCGGCACGGCGGTGGGGCGGTCTCACGGCTCGACGCGAGCGCGCCCCCAGCAGGCCAGGATCCGCCGCCCGGCCTCGGCCCGGGCCGGCTCGTCGCCGTCTTCCCAGGTCGCCAGCGTGAAGCGCGATGACCGGGCCGGCGACTGGCCGAAGGACGGATCGACCGGCACCCAGGCCTCGCCCACCCGCACCTCGGCCCAGGCGTGCCACGACCAGGCCGCGCCCGACCAGGCCACCCCGACGGCGGTGCGTCCGCGCCAGCCCGCGGCGCGAGCGAGGGCCAGCCAGGCCGCCGCCTGCTCCCGGCAGGAGGGGCCTTCGGCGCGCGGCGCCGGGAGCGTGGTGGGAGCCGCCGCGGCCGGCCGGTCGCGCGCCACGCCGCAGAACCGCTCCGCCCGCGCCGGCTCGGCCGGGCCGTCCACCTCGACGCCGAAGAGGCGCGGTGGCCGCCCCGGCACCGCCGCGCCCGGATCGCGCACGAACCGGGTCCGCTGGCCGGGTAGCTCGACCTCGTCGGCGAAGCCATCGGCGCCCTGGCGCACCCACTCCGGCTCTCGCCCGAGGTCGATCCGGAGCCGGGTCCCGTCGCGGCGCCCGCAGGCGCGCAGCGGCGCGCCGCTCAGCTCGTCGGCCACCTCGACGCACGCCCCGGACGCCCGCTCCAGGCGGGCCGCCAGGACCGGCTCGACCAGGAGCGCCGGCACCGCGCCAGCCGCGAGCGTCACCTCGCGCTCCGCGCCACCCTCGGTGACGCGCGCCGGCCCGAGCGCGCGCCCACCGGCGTCCACGCGCACCTCCACCCGCCGCTCCAGCAGCCCGCCGCCCGCCTCGGCTGGCAGCCGCTGGCTCGACTCCCAGTTGACGGCGCAGTTCGCCTCACCGCAGCGGAGCTCGAGGGTCACCTTCCCGATCCGCTCGCCCGCCAGCTCCATCCGGTAGGCGGCGCGCCCCTGCGGCAGCGCGGTGAGCGCCAGCGCCAGCAGCGCGCCGGTCACGGCCTCCGGCTCCGCCGCTTCCAGAGGGCGCGCGCCAGCAGGGCGAGCAGGATCACGCCGATCACCGCGCCGGCCAGCTTCGTGTACCGGTCCACCAGCGCCACCAGCTCGTCGAGGTTCCTGGCCACCAGCGCGCCGGCCGCCAGCAGCAAGCCGTTCCAGACGGCCGCCGAGATCCCGCCGAGGAGGAGCGCCCGCTTCACCGGGACCCCCGAGGCGCCGGCGGCGAGAAAGATGAAGCCGCGCACGCCCGGGAAGAAGCGGTTGAGGATGAGGAGCCAGAAGCCCCAGCGCCGGTAGGTCGCCTCGAACCGGGCCAGCTTGGCGGGGCTGAGGAGGCGGGCCGCCATGGGGCTGTGCTCCAGCCGCTGCCCCAGCCAGACCCCGGCCCGATGGTCCACCCACGCTCCGAAGACGGCCCCCGCGGTGACGGCGACGAAGACCGCCGGCCAGGAGAGGTCACCGTGCACCGCGTACCAGGCCCCCAGCACCACCAGCAGGTCGCCCGGGAAGGGCGGGAAGAGGTACTCGACGAACGCCGCCCCGAAGAGCAGCAGCGGGGCCCAGGGGCCGGTTGAAGTGACGGCGCGGTGGAGCGCGCTGGTCAGTTCCGGGAGCGATGGCACCGGGCCATGCTACCCCGGCCCTCGGTGGTGCGTGCTACCGTCGCCACGCGTGACCGCACCCGTCCGCCGCCGTGTCCGCCTCGCCGTCGCCGCCCTCTGCCTGCTCTGGCTGGTGCTGGGGCTCGCCAACGTGGCCCGGGGCCTCGGCGCGGTGGGGCCGGACTACTGGCGCTGGGCCTTCGCCCACCAGAGCTACAGCGACCTGCTCACCCTCTACTCGCCGCGCTACCTGGGCGGCGCCCACCCGGTCCCCTACCTCCAGGACCGGATCGAGTACCCGCCGGTCCTCGGCCTCGTGCTCTGGCTGCCGAGCTTCCTGCCGGGCGGGCCGGCCACCTACCTGCTGGCCTCGGCGATCTTCCTGGCCGGCTGCCTCGGGCTCGCGCTCTGGGCCCTGGCCCGCCTGCCGGATGCGAAACCGTGGTGGCTGGCGGCCACGCCGGCCCTCGGCTACTACGCCTTCCTCAACTGGGATCTGCTCCCCATCGCGCTCATCGCCTGCTCGCTGCTGGCGCTCAGGCGCGGCCGCGTCGCCGGCTCCGGCGCGCTGGCCGCCCTCGGCACCGCCGCCAAGCTCTTCCCGGCGGCGCTGGTCCCGGCCGCCTTCGGCGCGCTGGCGGCCGCCGGCCCACGGCCGTTCGGCCGCTGGGCCATCACCGCCGCCGCGCTGCTGCTGGCGATCAACCTGCCGCTGGCCCTCTTCGCCTTCGACGGCTGGAGCTGGTTCTTCAGCTTCAACGCCGCCCGCGGCGCCGAGAACTCGGTCTGGCACGCCCTGGGAGGCCCCTCCGGACGCTGGCTCGATCTCGCCTCGCTCGGCCCGGTGGCGCTGGTCGGCCTCGGCGCGCTCCTGGGAGCGTGGCGCTGCGCCAGGCGCGGCGGTGACGGCGCGCGCGCGGTCCGGCTCGGCACCGCGCTGGTGCTGGTGACCTGGATCGCGCTCAACAAGGTCTGGAGCCCGCAGTACGCGCTCTACGGCTTCCTGGCCGGGGCCCTGGTGGCGGCGCCGGGCTGGCTCTTCGCCGCCCTCACCGTGGTCTCCATCGCCGACTACCATCTCGAGTTCGAGGTGCGGGCTCGCGACTGGGCGCCGTGGTTCGTGGAGACGCTGGTGAAGCCGGGCGAGCTGCTCCGTACCGGGCTCTGGCTGGCGCTGGCCGCCTGGAGCGGCGCAGCGCTATGGCGGGAGCTGGAACGCCCCGCGCCGGGTCAGTAGTCCTTCTGCCAGACGAGCGAGGCGCCGCCGGCGCCCGCGCTGCCGTAGCGCGACTCCAGGGTCCAGCGCGGCGTGAGGTGGTACTGCACCCGGACCTCGTCGGCGTTCTCCCCCTTCTCCGGCCTGGCATCGAAGCGGCGGACGTAGTTGACGCGGATCCGGCTGGTGAGCTGCTTGCCGGCGGTCACCGAGCTGGAGTCGAGCGTGAGCGAGTCGAGCGGCATCTTCTCGCCGAGCTGCTCCTCGAAGACCCTGTTGGCCACCACCATGGCCGCCGCCATGCCGGCATCCTGCGCCTTGAAGGCCGGCCCCTGCGTCCCGCCCACGTTCATCTCGGCCCGCCCCGTGACGATCAGCATGGCCAGCGTCGCCTCGTCGAGCGGCGGCTCCGAGGTGAGCCGGAGGCTGGGCGCCTCGATGGTGCCGCCGACGGTGGCGTGGATCATGGTGCCGGCGGCCTCGTGGTCGGCGGCGAGGTCGAGCTGCGCCTCGCCGAGCGGCCCTCCGGAGAAGGCGACGTGCCCCCGGACCACATTGAAGAGCCGGCCGGCGATCGGCTCGAAGGTGCCCTGGACGGCGTCGATCGTGCCGGCGACCAGGAGCGGCGAGGCGGTCACCTCCCAGGTCGAGTCGGTCCGCAGCTCGACGTGGACGCGCGGATCGTCGCTCTTGACCAGCAACTCCTCCGAGCGCACCCGGATGCTCACCGTCAGCGCCGGCCCGGCCGCCGCCGGCGGCGCTGGCGTGCTCCCCGGGCTGCCATCCGGGTTGGTGACCGCGGCCGGCTCCGGCGGCCCGCCGATGACGATGTCGGCCCGGCCCTCCAGCGGCTGCAGGTCGCGCGGCGCCTTGCGCGGCAGCCGGATGGTGGCGCCGCGCTCGACCGTCACCACCGCCTCCAGCCGCCCTTGGTGCCAGCTCCCGCCCAGCCCGGCTCGCGCGTCGATGGTGGCGACCTCCATGCCGGCCCGGGACAGGGTGAAGCTGGTGGCCGAGAGCGAGCCGCCCAGCCGAGCCTCGGCCTCGCCGAGCCCTTCCAGCGCCAGGTCCCCTTCCAGCCGGCCGGCACCGCGCCGGACCGAGAGCCCCTTCACCCGGACCGCCTCTCGCTCGAACCGGGCCTCGAAGACGATGCCGGTGAAGCGCCCCAGGCCAGGCAGCGTCACCATCCCGTCGGCCATGGTGAGCGACCCGACGACCTGAGGCTCCCGCGCGCTGCCGCTCACCGTCAGCTCGGTCTCCACCTGGCCGGTCGCGGCCCGCAGCTTCCCGGGCAGGAGCGACGGCAGGAAGGCCACGCCCAGCTCGTGTCCCGTCACGGCCATCCGGAGCGGCGCCGATGCCAGCGACGACGCCGTCGTCCAGGTCCCCGGGACGGCACCGAGCGTGCCGTCGAGGCGGAGCGTGCCACCGCCGGACGGCGCCAGGGTGAGGTCGAACCGGGTGGCGTCGCCCACGGTCCGCGCCGTCCCCTTCAGGTCACCGAGCGGCAGCCCGCCACGCGTCAAGCCGGTGGCGTCGAGCGCCAGGGTCCCCCGCGGGGCCGCCAGCGTCCCGGCCAGCTCCAGCGTCATCGCCACCTGCCCGGCCAGCGACTCCTTGATCCCCGGCGAGCCGGGCAGCACCAGCTTCGGGATCACCGCGCTGAGCGTCAGCGGCGCGCGCCGCTGGACCTCGGCGCGGCCCAGCTCCTCGACCGGCGCGGCGAGCGCGGCGCTGAGCCGAAGCGCTGGAGCCCCGCCGCTCTCCAGCTCCGCCGTGACGGTGGTCCGCGCCGGCTCGAGCGTGAAGGTGGCGCGACCGCTGACCGCCGGGTAGCCGGACAAGGCCACGTTGGCCAGCGTCACCGAGCCGCCGCCCCGGGGTGCCGCGGGCGTTCCGCGGAGCGTCGCCTCGCCTCCGAGCCGCCCCGTGAGCCCTGGCGGCAACCCGCCCTTCCCCGCCAGGGAGGCCAGCTCGGTGTCGGGCAGCTCGAGGCGGGCGAACCAGGCGGCGTCGCCCAGCCGGCCCAAGGTCCGGCCCGGATGCGCGAGCAGCGCGCCCTGATCGAACGGGAGCTCGGCGCTCGCCCGCGCCAGGGCGCTCTCCGCCAGGAGCAACTCCGCGGAGGCCCGCAACGTGGGGCCCGTCCCCTCCAGCGTGGCGGTGAGCGTGAGCGGCGCCACGTCGGCCCAGTGGCCTTCGGTCACCGCCGCGTTCGCCGCGAGCCTCGGCGCGCCGGCCGTGCCGGCCAGCGTGAGCTCGCCGGCGAACCGCCCCTCCACGGCGAGGTCGATCTGAAGTGCCTTCAGCAGGGGCTGGAGCGGCCAGCCTCCGGCGGCGACCCGGCCGGTGGCCCCCAGGCTGGGCCGGGCGCCGTCCAGGGGCCACGGCAGGTCGGCCGAGAGGTCCAGCGTCCCGCCCTCGGTCCGCCGGAGCGCGGCGTCGAGCTGGACGCGTCCGGTCTGGCGTCGCCACGCCAGCTCGGCCGTCACCGCCAAACCGGACAGCGACGCCAGGGCGCCCTCGGCGACCTCGACCTTCGCGGCGAGCGTCCGCCGCGCGGCCGTGCCGGCGAGGCGGAGGGTCCCGTCGCCTCGCCCCGACAGCCCGAGCGACGCTGGCAGCAACCCCCGTGGCAGCCCGGCGAGGTCGAGTGCGCTCATCTCGAGCTGGGCGTCGGCCGTGCCGTCGGCGCGGAAACCGCCGGAGAGCACGATCCGCTGGACTCCGGACTCGAGCTCCGCACGGTCCACGTGCGGCCCGTCGAAGGTGACGGTCGCGGGTGCCACCAGAGTCCAGGCCTGCCCGGCCAGCCCGAGCTCGAGCCGCGTGACCGACGCGCCCAGCCAGCCTGGCGAGAGGGTCGCGGCGCTCCGCGCGGTGACGGTGGCGCCGCCGAGCAGGCCGAGCCCGGCCGAGACCTCCAGGTCCACCGCCGCGCCGGTGAGCTTCAGCTCGGCTCGCCCGTCCGTCAGCGGCGTCCCGGCCACCTCGCAGCGCGGGGACCGGAGCGCCAGCGTCGCCTCGGGCGTGGCCGCCGTGCCGGCCAGCGTCAGGCTGGCCTCGGCCTGCCCGGTGAGTGCCGGGAGCGTCACGCCCAGCAGCGCCTCCACCGCCGGCCCGGCGGCGGAGAGCTCGGAGGCCGTGAGCTGGAAGGCGCCACTCCTGGCACCGGCGTCGCGCCATCGCCCCTCGCCCCGAAGCGAGAGGCCGGGAAGCGTCACGTCGAGCCGATCGACCGTGAGGTGGCCGCGGCTGACCTGCCCAGCCGCCGGGACGGGCCAGGTGAGCGCCCCGCGCCCGGTGACGCTGACCTGCCCACGCGGCGCCCGGGAGAGGACCCGGGACGGGTCGAGCTGGTCGAGCGCGGCGTCGAAGCCGACCGAGCGCGGCGACCCGCGCCCGAGCCAGAGGGCCAGCGCCACGCGCCCGCCGCCGCGAGCGCCGTCGGGCGCGGTCAGCTCGGCCGCCGCCGTGAGCTTCTTCCCGTCCGACTCCGCGTAGAGCCGCCCCTCGAGATCGAGGCCCGTGACCGGCCGGCCAGCCATCGCCGCCAGGTCCTTCTCCGCCAGCGCCAGGCGCGACGCCGCCGCCCGGAACGTCTCACGCTCCCAGTCCCACTCCCCGAACGCCTCCAGCCGGCTTCGCGCGGCGCCGAGCGAGAGGAGCGGCACGCGGAGCCGGCTACCCTCGATGCGCGCCGCGAGCTTGAGGTCGAGCGGCCCCTCCAGCGGCACCTCCACCTTGCCGGCCAGCGTCAGCCCCGCGGCGATGCCGGCCGCACCGAGCGTCCCCGACCCGTCGAGCTCGAGGCCGCTCGCCTTGAGCCAGGTCCGCTCCCGGTCGCCTCGCCAGATCACGGCGCCGTCGTGCAGGCCGAGCCGGGCCACCCGGATGGTCCAGCCGTTCCAGGGATCGCCGATGGACCGGCCCTGGGCGTCGACCGGGCCGATGGGGGTGAAGGCGGCCGCGATGGTGAGCCCGGCCTTGGCGTCCGGCTCGAGCCAGACCTCGGGCCGGTCCAGATCCAGCTCGACCCGGACCGACCTCAGCGCCCATCCGCCCAGCTCGACGCGGGCTCGGGCTCGGGCCACCCGGATCACCGGATGGCCGGCCGGATCGACCACCAGCAGGTCGCTCATGTCCACGTCGCCGCCCGGCCTGATGGTCAGCGAGCCGACGGTGAGCCGCCCCGCCACCACGCCGTCGAGCGCGCCGGTCAGCCAGCCGGCCACCAGCCGCGACCCCGGCCCGGTCACGGCCACCCAGCCGCTGGCAGCGACGAACACGCCGGCCGCGGCGACCAGCCCGAGCAGGGCCAGGCCCATGGTGCGCAGGAGCTGGCCGGCCCGGCTCATGCTCAGTAGGCCTCGCCGAGGGAGAGGTGGAAGGCCAGCATCGGCTCGCGGTGGTTGGAGGGGCCCGGGACCGCCGGGAAGCGGTTGGAGAAGGAGGTGTGGGGCCCGAGGTCGGTGGGGAGCCGGAGGCCGACATCGAGGCGGACCGGTCCGAACGGCGTCTTGTAGCGCAGGCCGAGGCCGGCCGAGGGCTGGAGGGCCGAGAGCGTGAGCGCGCGCAGCCACTCCCGCGAGTTGCCGGAGGCCTCCGAGACGTTCCCGACGTCGACGAAGACGACGCCCCCGAGCGACACGCCCAGCTGCCGGCGGACCTCGATCGAGGCCTCGACCAGGCCGTTGCCGCCGGTCGGAACCCAGCGGCCATCCTGGAAGGCCATGGGGGAGAGCCGCTGGTTGCCGTAACCTCGGACCGAGTTCGATCCACCCGAGGTGAGGAGGGCGATGATGGAGGCGGGGCCGGACTCCTTGAGGGGCACCAGTCCACCCACGCGGACCCGTCCCGCCAGCACGGTCCGCCAGCCGAGCGGGACGTAGGCGCTCACCTCGGGTGACACCCGGACGTAGCGATAGCCGTAGGGGCCGACCCGGAAGCCCTCCTGCAAGGTCAACCCGACCACCACGCCCCGGCGGGGGGCGACCGGGTCGTCGCGTCCGTCCCAGGCGATCCGCTGCTCCAGGTAGGAGAGGAGGCAGATCCGGCTCACGTTGCAGCTCTGCAGCTGCGGCGGGACCAGGCCGTTGGACGGGTCGTATCCGGCGTCGAGCCAGTAGTTCTCGAGGTTGTAGGAGGGCAGGAAGGTCCAGCGAGTCGCGAGCTGCAGCGGCGTCCCCACGCGTGTCCGCACGGCCCAGTAGGAGTAGCTCTGCTCGATGGAGCGCTCGCCACCCAGCCTGAGCGCGAGGTCGACCCTCCGGCCAAGGGCGCCGGGCTGCTCCATGGTCGCGGTCACCGCGCCCACCAGACCTTCCCGGCTGGCGCGGACGGGCGTGGGGATCCAGGCGTAGCCGGCCCGCGTCTCGACCTGCAGCTTGCGCAGGTCGCCGAGGAAGTTGCGGTTGGTCCAGCTGGCCAGGGCCTGCGCCTCCCAGCGCGCGCTCTGGAAGGCGATCCCCGGCCCGGCCTTCAGCGTCTGGAACGGCGCCTCCTGGACGTTCACCACCACCGGCACCACGCCGCGCTCGAGCTCGGGGAGCCCGGTGGAGACGCGGGCGCCGGCGAAGACCCCGAGGTTGAAGACGCGGGCCTGGGCGTGGGCCAGGGCGCGCTCGTCGAAGAGGGCCCCGGGCACGACCTCCCTGGTGACCTGGTCTACCACCTTGCGGGACGGCACCTTCACCGTCCCGGCCACCTCCACCGGCCCGAACCTGAGGCGCGGGCCGGGCGCGACGGTGTAGGTGACCTCGACCTGCTCCAGGCCGGGGAGGACGTGCGCGTGCTGGGTCACCACGGCCAGCGCCCAGCCGGTGGAGCGGAGCGCGCCGAGCAGCTGGGTCCGCATGGCGTCGTAAGCCTCGACGGTGAACGCGGCGCCGACCTTGAGGGCGGGGCGCCGCATGGCGCGGGCCGCCTCGGGCGCCGCCTCCAGCCCCACCGTGGTCAGCCGGGTCACCCGCGCCAGCGGCCCCTCGTTCACCACGAAGCGGACCCGCACCCGCCCTTCGCCGTCGGCGGTCACCCTTGGCTCGAGCACCTCGGTGCGGTAACGCCCACGCTCCCTGTAGAAGGCGGCGATGCGGTCCCGGTCCTCGGCCAGCTCGTCGCGGTCGAGCCTGGCCACGTCGCAGCTGATGAAGCAGCTGGAGGGGTGGGTGGCCAACTTGTCGGCCAGCTCGGAGCGGTCCACGTTCCGGACGCCGCGCAGCTCCACCGCCGTGACCACCGGCTGGTCGGGCGTCCCGCGGGCCGTGAGACAGCCGGCGGCGGCGAGCAGGAACAGCGGCGCGCATCGTCTCATCGCGGCATGATGCCACGCCCTCCAGCGGCCCGTGCTCCCGCGCCGTGGGGTCGCCCCTTCGTGTGGGGGGCGCCCTTCGGGCTCAGCGGTCCGGCGAGGAGAGGAGCAGGCCGAGGTGGGCCTTCTCCCAGTCGCGCGACCGCTGGTGATCGGCGTAGGCGCGCTCGCGGCGCCGGAACTCGGCGCCGTGGATGACGCGCCGGCCGTTCCGCTCGTGGACCGGAACCACCTGGTGGAGCATCTCGTGGAAGACCACCGCCGCCACGTAGAACTCCGGCACGCCGCGGCGGTCGAGGGTCGGGTGGATCCGGATGACCCGGGCGTCGTGCAGGTAGACACCGGTCTTGACGGTGCGCCGGCGCCGGCCTGGCCGCACCGCCCCCCACCCGATGCGCGCCCCGACGGCGCCGCCGAACTCGCTGGCGTTGAGCCGGTCGAAGATCGCGGCCAGGTCGTGGACCCGTCCGCGCGGCTGCAGCGGCCCCACCCGCGGCGCGCCGATCCGATCGCGCTGGTCGCGGACGAACCGGTCGATGCGCCGGCTGGCCTCGCGTCGCCGGGCCGCGGCGCCGCGCGTCGTGCCGGCGAAGGCCGCCAGCGCCTCGACCACGTCGCCGGGCGCCTCGAGGAACATGTGGTGGACGCGGAAGTGGAGGCCGCCACCAGCGCGCCGGAAGGAGACCATGGTGGAGCGGTTGTCGTGGACGGTGAGCTTGACCGGCTCGCCCAGCTGCCCGGCCATGTCGTCGGCGATCCGGCGCGCCACCGCCACGCGCGCCTCCCGGCCGAGGTGGCGGCCGTCGAAGAGCGGGAGCTGCCGGAACATCTCGCGCGTGGCCATGGGCGTGGCCCCATGGTGGTCGGCGGCGTGGTCGGCGGTCAAGACCAGTGCCACTCCCCGGTAGGCATCTTGCCTGGGGTGGGGCACTAGCCGTTCTCTTCCTCGGCGAGCAGGCGGGCCACCCGCGCCGGCTCGACGCGGAGGTGGAGCATCCGCTCCTGGCTGTAGGTCACCGCCCCTGGGGCCGCGCCGCGTCCCTTGCGGACGTACTTGGCCCGGGTGCAGGCCACCTCCACCTGCGGCTCGCCGCGGGCGTCGGAGAAGTGGGCGGCCAGGTGGGCCGCGTCCAGGACCGACTCCTGGTCCGCCTCCGGGCCGGCCAGCCGTATGACCACGTGCGCGCCGGGCTGCCCGCGGGCGTGGAGCCAGAGGTCGTTGCCGCGCGCCACCCGCCTCGTGAGCTGGTCGTTCTCCGCGGCGCCGCGCCCCACCAGCAGCGCCAGCCCGGCCAGCGAGCGGAAGGTCCGGTAGGGCGGCAGCGGCTCGTCACGGTGGCGGCGCGGCCTGGCCGCCGACCGCGGGCCGGCCGCCAGCCGCCTGGCCTCGCGCTCGACGGCCGGCAGCGCCTCCAGCGGCTCGACGTCGACCCGGGCCAGCAGCGCCTCCACCGCCGCCAGCCGCGCCCGCACCTCGGCGGTGCGCGCCTCGACGCGCGCCGCGCTCTCGACGATCCGCTTGAAGCGCTTGTAGCAGCGCTCCATGTTCTGGCGCGGGGTGAGCGCCGGGTCGAGCGCGATGCGCACCTCGGCCGGCCCCGCCTCGGTCCACTCGGTCAGCGTCACCTGGCTGGCGCCTCGGGCCACGGCGTGGAGGTTGGCCTTGAGCAGGTCGCCGGTCCGCCGGTCCGCCTCGGCCGCGGGAACGCGGGCCGCCTCGCCGGCGAGCTTCTCCAGCGCCCGCCTCGACCGGGCCACCGAGGCGCGCAGCGGCTCCCGCAGGCGGCGGCGCGCCTCGGCGAGGGTCCGCTCCGCCTCGACCGCCGCGTAGCGCCGCTCGATGGCGAGGGACCACGGGAAGGGGGCACCGGCCACCGGCTCGAGGCGCGAGGCCCGGCGCTCGCCGGCCGGTGACGGCGTCGGCGGGGTCCAGGGCTGGCCGGGGGCGAGCCGTCGCCCCGGGGAGACGGCGCGCGACGCCATGAAGCGGACCACGCCGCCGGCGTCTACGAGGAGGAGGTTGCCGTGGCGCCCGGTCAGCTCGGCCTTGAGCTCCTGCGGACCGGAGGCCCGCTCGAAGCGCAGCGTCACCACCCGGTCGCCGGCCTGCAGCGTGAGCGCCTCGAGCCGGGTCCCCTCCAGCGCCTGCCGGAGCGGCGCCTGCCAGGCGAAGGGGCTGTCGGGCTGCGGCGGGCGGGCGGCGACGACGTGCAGCCGTGTCACCTCCGGCTCGGCGCAGAGGAGGAGGAACACGTTTCCGCCGCGCCCGTGCAGCTCCAGCGTGAGGGCGTGCTCGGCGTGGACGCGCACGGCGTCCACGCGGGCGCCGCGGAGCGCCTGCAACTCCGCCACCACCAGCTCCAGCTCGAGCGCCGTCAACGACATGCGGCTCCCAAAAAGCTGCGGCCGCCCGAAGGCGGCCGCGGCACCACTCTGCTGCTGAATCCGAAGTTACTTCTTCTTCTTGGCGGTCTTCTTCTTCGCAACCTTCTTCACGGCCTTCTTCTTGGCAGCCATAGTTCCCTCCTCGGAACGTCCATTCACTTCAAGAACCACTCACGAATGGACAATGTGCCCGCACGTTACAAAGCGGGATCGATCCCGTCAAGGAAGCCGCAGCGAAAATCGATCACTCCGATCCATGCTCCCCCCAGCACGATCCGGACGGGTACAGCGCCAGCGGGGGGCCGACTTTCACGGACGGTGATCGGATCGCGTGGTCGCCCTCACCGAGCGTGCGCGTGATGGTCCACGCCGAGCAGCGCCGCGCCCACCACGCCGGCGTCGTCGCCGAGCTCGGCGCGCCGCACCTCGAAGTCGCGCCGGGCCGCTCGCAGCACGCGATCCGCGAGGTGCGCGCGCACGATCCGCTCGAGGTTGGCGCAGCCGAGCAGCACGCCGCCGCCGAGCACGAGCCGCAGCGGGTTGAGCAGCGTGACCAGGTTGGCGCAGGCGGTGCCGATGAGCTCGCCGACCTCGGCCCAGAGCTCCTGGGCATACGGGTCGCCGGCGGCGTAGGCCGCCTCCACCGCCGAGGCCGAGAGCTTGGCCGCGTCGCCGCCCACCGCCGCCAGCACCGCGCCGGCCTTCCCCTCGGCGGCCTCCTCGCGCAGCCGGGCCGCCAGGTTCATCCCGCCCGCGTAGGCCTCCAGGCAGCCCCACTCCCCGCAGCCGCAGCGCCTGGGGACGGCACCACGCGGCGCCACCTTGATGTGCCCGAGCTCCCCGGCCACGCCGCGCCCGCCCTCGTGGAGCCTGGCGCCGAGGATGAGGCCGGAACCGATGCCCGAGCCGACGAAGACCAGAACCACGTCGTCTACCCCGCGGGCGGCCCCGAAGCGCCGCTCGCCCCACGCCGCGGCGGAGAGATCGTTGACCACCCGCACCTCCAGCCCGAGCGCGGCGCGGAGGGTCTCGCCGAGCGGAACGTCGCGCCAGCCGAGGTTGGGCGCGTTGATGACGGTGCCGGTGGCGCCGAGGCACTGGCCGGCCACGCCGACGCCGGCGCTTGCCAGCGCCCCCGGCTCGACGCCCGCGGCGCGGGCCGCCTCGCGCACCGCGGTGGCGATCGACGCCACCACCACCGCCGGCGTCCGATCGGTGTGCGCCAGCCTGTGGGCCGCCACCACGGCGCCGCTGGTCGGATCGACCAGCGCGGCGCGCGCGTTGGTCCCACCGAGGTCGACGCCCAGGGCGAGCTTCACCGTCAGCCCCCCCCGAGGTCCTTCATGATGGCCGCCACCCGGTCCTCGACCAGCTTCCGGATCTCCACCAGCCGCGACTCGGTGACGGCCTCGAAGCGGAGCACCAGGATGGGCTGCGTGTTGGAGGCGCGCACCAGCCCCCAGCCGTCGGGGAAGACCACCCGCACGCCGTCTACGGTGATCGCCTGGTACCCCTTCTTGAAGAACTCCTGGGCCCGGCGCACCACCTCGAACTTGATCTCCTCGGGGCAGTCCACCCGCAGCTCCGGGGTGCTGAAGGTCTTGGGTACGTCGGCCAGCAGCGCCGACATGGGCTGCTCGGTGCGGGTCAGCAGCTCCACCAGGCGCGCCGAGGAGTAGATGCCGTCGTCGAAGCCGAGCCAGCGGTTGGCGAAGAAGACGTGGCCGCTCATCTCGCCGGCCAGCTCGGCGTGCTCCTCCTTCATCTTGGCCTTGATGAGCGAGTGACCGGCCTTCCACATGATGCCGCGGCCGCCGTTCTTCTCGATGTCGTCGTAGAGCGTGAAGGAGCACTTCACCTCGGCGACGATGGTGGCGCCAGGCACCTCGGCGAGGATGGCGCGGGAGAAGAGGATCAGGAGCTGGTCGCCCCAGAGCACCCGCCCCTGCTCGTCCACCGCGCCCACGCGGTCCGAGTCACCGTCGTAGGCGATGCCGGCGTCGGCGTGCGTCTCCAGCACCTTGCGCTTGAGCGGCTCGAGGTTCTTCTCCACCGTCGGGTCGGGGTGGTGGTTGGGAAAGCGGCCGTCCGGCTCGAGGAAGAGCGGTACCACCTCGACGCCGAGCCGCTCGAAGATGGGCACGGCGATGCCGCCGGTGCCGTTGCCGGCGTCGATCACCACCTTCAGCTTGCGGCGCCCGAGCCTGAGGTTCCTGGCCACGTAGTCCTGGTAGGGCGTGACGATGTCGTGCCTCGTCACCTTCCCGTGCCCGGTGGCGAACTCGCCCTTCTGGACCATCCGCAGGATCTCCTGGATGGCCTCGCCGTAGAGCGTGGTCGGGCCCACGCCGATCTTCATGCCGTTGTAGTCGGGCGGGTTGTGCGAGCCGGTGATCATGCAGAGCCCGTCCACCGGGAGCATCTGCGCCGCGAAGTAGACCAGCGGCGTCGGCACCACGCCCAGGTCCACGACGTCGCAGCCGGTGGCGGTGAGCCCGGCCACCGCCTGGCGGTGGAAGGCCGGGCTGGAGAGCCGCACGTCGCGCCCCAGCACCACGGTCGTGCCGCCGGCGGCGCGGACCCGGGTGCCGAGCGCGCGCGCCACCAGCCCCACGGTCTCCTCGGTCAGGTCGACTCCCGCCACGCCGCGGATGTCGTACTCGCGGAAGACGACCGGGTTGACGGTACCCATGGCTAGAGCACCTCGTCGCGGCCGCGCCGCGCCAGCTCGTCGACCGCCTTGCGGACGTCCTGCGCCCGGTCCTTGCGGCAGACCAGGATGGCGTCGCCGGCGTCGATCACCACCACGCCGTCGAGCCCGACCACCGCCACCGGCCGCGTCCTGGTGGCGATGACCACGTTGTCGTGGCCGTCGATGACCAGCGCGTCACCCTCCGCCACGTTGCCGAGGTGGTCGGTCTGGCGGACCTCGGGAAGCGCCGCGAAGCTGCCCACGTCGCTCCAGCCGAAGTCGGCCGGCACCACCACGATCTTCTGGCTCTTCTCCATGACGCCGTAGTCGATGGAGATGGAGGGGCAGTCGGGGAAGACGCGGGCCAGCGTCTTCTTGTAGCCGGGCGTGCCGAGCGACTGCTGGATGGCGTCGAGCTGCTCGCCCAGCACCGGCATGGCGCGCCGGATCTCGTCGAGGATGACGTCGGCGCGGAAGACGAAGATGCCGGAGTTCCAGAGGTAGTGGCCGTCGGCGAGGTAGCGGGCCGCGGTCACCACGTCCGGCTTCTCGACGAACCGCTCCACCTTGTGGGCGTGGTTGCGCCCCTTGGCCTTGCCGGGCAGCTTGGCGCCCACCTTGAGGTAGCCGTAGCCGGTCTCCGGCGCGTGTGGCCGGATGCCGATGGTGACGATGTGCCCTAGCGCCGCCAGCCGCGCCGCCCCGGCGATGGCCTCGCGGAAGGCCTCGGGGCGGGCGATGTGGTGGTCGGACGGCAGCATGGCGACGAGGCCCTGCTTCTGGCGGGCCGCCACGTGGAGCGCGGCCAGCCCGACGCACGGGGCGGTGTTCCTGGCGCACGGCTCGACGATGAAGTTCCTGGCCGGCAGCTCCTTCAACAGCTTCTTCGCGGCGACGGCGTGGGCCGGCCCGCAGACCACGTAGGTGTCGGCGGCCCTGGCCAGCGGCGGCAGGCGGCGGACGGTGGCGGCGAGCAGCGGCTGGTCGCCGGCCAGCGCGAGGAACTGCTTCGGCCTGGCCCGACGCGAGAGCGGCCAGAAGCGCGTCCCCGAACCGCCCGCCATGATCACCGGAAAGATCTTCATCTTCCGCTCCAGACCTCGATCAGCTCGGAGAGGACCCGGGCGGTGGCGCCCCAGATCGTCCGGCCTTCGACCTCGTAGAAGTGAACGTCCACGTCGAGCCCGTAGAAGGTGCGGTTCTGCGTGCGATGGACCCCCGGCGCCACCAGCGCCGGGATGGGGACGTGCCAGATCGCCTCCACCTCGCGCGGCGCCGCCGCGTATGGGAACGGATATGGCACCGAAGCCACCCATGGCGTCAAGCGGAACGCGGACTGGAGCACCACCGTCTCGGAGAGCCGCCCCAGCACGCGCGCCGTGGCCGGGTCGAGCCCCACTTCCTCCCGCGCCTCGCGCAGCGCGGCGTCGAGCGAGGCTTCGCCCGGGTCTACCCGTCCCCCGGGGAAGCTCACCTGCCCGGCGTGGTGACGCAGGTCGGAGTGGCGCAGCGTCAACAGCACGCTCGGCACCCCCTGCTCCTCGTGGAGCGGCACCAGCACGGAGGCCTCGCCGAAGCCGCCCGCCGGCCAGTGCTCCCGCGGGATCCGCCCGACCGGTGACGGGCCCGGCGGACGGGCCGCCAGCGCGGCCTGCAGCGACTCGAGCGTCATGACGCCGGGAGCACCCCGACGGCGATGAGGACGGCGATGGAGACGGCGGCGACCAGCCGCCAGGCGATGAAGAGGTAGGTCTTGCGCGTGCGCAGCCAGCCGAGCAGCCAGCCGATGACCAGGTAGCCGGCGGCGAAGGAGACCAGCGTGGCCACGGCGGTGGCCAACTGCCAGTCGGGGCGGCCGCGGAGCATGGGCAACTCCTTCCAGAGCTTGTAGGCCCCGGCGCCGAGGATGATGGGGACCGAGAGGAGGAAGCTGAAGCGGGCGGCCGCCTCGCGCGTGAAGCCGAGCAGCATCCCCATGGTGAGGGTGGTGCCGGAGCGGGAGGAGCCGGGGACGAGCGCCAGGGCCTGCGCCAGCCCGACCAGCACCGCGTCCTTGACCCCCACGGACTCGACGGCTCGGACGTGGCGCGCCAGCCGCTCGGCGATGAGGAGAACGACACCGAGGAAGACGAGCGACGCGGCGATGACCCAGTTGCCGAGCGCCTCGATCCGGTGCTCGAAGAGCTTGCCCAGAACCGCCGCCGGTATGGTGCCGAGGACGATGAGCCAGCCGAGCCGGGCCTCCGGCGTGGCCAGCGGCGTCCCCTTCCCGAGCGCCAGCAACGAGCCCCGCAGGATCCGCCAGAGGTCGTGGCGGAAGTAGAGGACCACCGCCAGCGCCGTGCCCGACTGGATGACGGCGACGAAGGCGCGGAAGTGCGGCTCGTCGAGCGACTGGCCCATCAGCTCGCCGAAGACCAGCAGGTGGGCGGTGGAGGAGACGGGGAGGAACTCGGTGGCGGCCTGCACCAGCCCGAGGAAGATGGCGGAGAGGATCGACATGCGGGGCGGAACCTACCCGAGGGGCGGGCGGGGGACAAATCGGCGGGAGGGTTCGGTGCCGAACGTGAAGCGGAGCGAATCCCATTCGCCGCCCGCCCTACCTCCCCGCCGCCCTCAGCGCCTCCTCCACGAAGTCGAGCCGATCGTTGCCGATGAAGAGCTGGTCCCCCACGAAGCACGCCGGCGCGCCGAAGGCGCCGCGGTCAATGGCGTCCTGCGTCTGCTTCACCAGCGCCTCCTTGTAGCTGGGAGCCGCGGCCACCAGCGCCGCGCCGTCCAGCCCGGCCTCGGTGGCGACCGCGGCCAGCACCTCTGGGTTGGTGATGTCGCGGCCATCCGCCCAGGCCGCCCGGTAGACGGCGTGGCTGAAGGGCACCAGCTTGCCCACCGCCTCGCAGGCCAGCGCGGTGCGCAGCGCCAGCATGGGCGAGAAGGGGAACGGCTCCGGGCGCCGCAGCGGCACGTTGAGCCTTCGCGCCCACCGTTCGAGATCGAGCCAGAGGTGGCGCCCCTTGGCCGGCAGGTCGAGCGGCGAGCTGTTCCCGGTCGCCTTGAAGACGCCGCCCAGCAGGAACGGCCGCCACCGCAGCGTGGCGCCGGTGCGCGCCGCCAGCGCCTCGACGCGGGTAGAGGCGAGGTAGCTGTAGGGCGAGACGAAGTCGTAGAAGAACTCGAGGGTGGCCATGGCTAGTACCGGTAGCTGTCCGGCTTGAACGGCCCGTCGGGCGAGATGGCGAGGTACTCGGCCTGCTTCGGCGTCAGCCGGGTCAGCCGAGCGCCGAGCTGGCCGAGGTGGAGCGCCGCCACCTTCTCGTCGAGGTGCTTGGGCAGCGTGTAGACCTTCTTCTGGTAGGCCTTCCGGTTCACCGCCAGCTCGATCTGGGCCAGCGACTGGTTGGTGAACGAGTTGGACATCACGAAGGAGGGGTGGCCGGTGGCGCAGCCGAGGTTGAGGAGCCGCCCCTCGGCCAGCACCAGCACGCGGTGGCCGTCGGGGAAGACGAAGGCGTCGTACTGCGGCTTGATGTTGAGCCGCGTCGTCGCCTTCTTCAGGCCGGCCATGTCGATCTCGTTGTCGAAGTGGCCGATGTTCCCGACGATGGCGCAGTCCTTCATCTTCTTCATGTGGTCGACGGTGAGCACGTCGAGGTTGCCGGTGGCGGTGACGAAGACGTCGCCCTTGGCGACCACGTCCTCTACCCGGACCACCTGGTAGCCCTCCATCGACGCCTGCAGCGCGTTGATGGGGTCGATCTCGGTCACCACCACGCGGGCCCCCTGCCCGCGCAGCGCCTGGGCGCAGCCCTTGCCCACGTCGCCGTAGCCGAGCACCACGCAGAGCTTGCCGGCCAGCATCACGTCGGTGGCGCGGTTGAGGCCGTCCACCAGCGAGTGGCGGCAGCCGTAGAGGTTGTCGAACTTCGACTTGGTCACCGAGTCGTTGACGTTGATGGCGGGGAAGAGCAGCTGCCCCTTCTTCTCCATCTCGTAGAGCCGGTGGACGCCGGTGGTGGTCTCCTCGGAGACGCCGGCGCAGGCGGCGGCCACCCTGGTCCAGCGCTTCGGCGTGGCCTTGAGCGTCCGCGCCAGGAGCTTGAGGATGACGGCGTACTCCTCCGAGTCGGCGGGGCCGGCCCTGGGCACCTTGCCGGCCGCCTCGAACTCGACGCCCTTGTGGATGAGCAGGGTGGCGTCTCCGCCGTCGTCGACGATCTGGGTCGGCCCGAGGCCGTGGCCGAAGTCGAGGGCGCGATCCGTGCACTCCCAGTACTCCTGCAGCGTCTCGCCCTTCCAGGCGAAGACCGGCACGCCGGACGGCGCCTTCACCGTGCCGGTGGGACCGACCACGATGGCGGCGGCGGCGTGGTCCTGGGTCGAGAAGATGTTGCAGGAGGCCCAGCGCACCTTGGCGCCGAGCGCCACCAGCGTCTCGATGAGCACGCCGGTCTGGATGGTCATGTGGAGCGAGCCGGTGATGCGCTGCCCCTTGAGCGGCTTCTTCTTGCCGTACTCCTTCCGGATGGCCATCAGGCCGGGCATCTCCTTCTCGGCCAGCTCGAGCTCCTTGCGCCCCCAGTCGGCGAGAGAGAGGTCCTTCACCAGGTGCTCGAGCTTCGCGGCGGGCTTCTTCGTGGCGGCCATGCGGGCTTCTCCTTGTGGTTCCAGCTTCGGTCTAGCGGCGTGGCCCGGCGGGCTGCCGGGCGGTGGCGATGAAGAGGGCGGGGCCGCGCGCGCCGGCTTCCGGCGGCAACGGGCGGACCGCCGGCGCGGTGAGACCGGCGGCGGCGAAGGCGCGGGCCAGGTCGTCGGGGGCGAAGCCGAGCCGGGCCTGGCCGAGCCGGCGGGCGAACGCCTCGTCGCCGTGGCGGGCGAGATCCACCACCACCAGGCGGCCGCCGGCCTTGAGGATGCGCGCCGCCTCGGCCAGCACCGGCGCCACCTCGGACACGTAGGTGAGCACCAGCACCAGCAGGGCCGCGTCGCAGCTCCCCGACGGGAGCGGCAGCGCCTCCAGCCCGGCCCGGTGCAGCTCCACGTTGTCGAACGGCTCCAGCCGGCGGCGCGCCGCGCGCAGCATGGCGGCCGACTGGTCCACGCCGATCAGCCTGGCGACGTGGGGGGCCAGCGCCGCGGAGAGCGTGCCGGCGCCGCAGCCGAGATCTGCCACGGTCAGGTCGGGCGGCAGCAGGCCGAGCAGCGCCTCGCGCTCGAAGCGGTGGCCGTAGGCCTCGGCGCGCAGCGCCTCCCACTCCTGGGCCGCGCCGGCGAAGAACTCCTCGGCCCCCTCGCGCCGGGCCCGCAGCCGGGCCTCCAGCCGGACCTCGTCCTGCTCCGCCGCCGCCCACCCGTCGGTCTCGGCGCGGGCCAGCTTCCAGAGCCGGCGCGCCCCGGCGCCGGCCGAGTCGGAGAAGCGGTAGAAGCTGGCGGTCCCCTGCCGCCGCGAGGCGAGCCAGCCGGAGCCGGAGAGCGTCTTCAGGTGGCGCGAGACCGTGGACTGCGGCAGCCGCAGCACGTCGCAGAGCTCCTGCACCGAAAGCTCCTCGCGCTCCAGCACCCGCAGCAGCCGGAGCCTGGTCTCGTCGGCGAGCCCGTCCATCCAGCCCAGCAGGGCGACGTGGCGGCGGGCGGCTGTGGAGGTGGAGGTGGCGGCGTTCATCGCTATATCCGGGTGGACGGATATAACGATCGCGGTCAGAAGGTCAAGCCGGCCCTGGCCGTCCAGGTCGGCACGAGCAGTCGAGAGCTGCCGGTGAGCGGCGCGATCTCGTCGCGCCAGGTGACGAGCCGGCCGACTCCCCCTTCCGCGATTCCCGACGTCGGGAATCGCGAAAGAGGGACCACGCCCGGGTGCGTCTCGGAAAAGCTCGCAGCCGCCCGCTGGGGCGACGCCGGGGGTGCATGGGTTGGGTGAAGCCGGTTACTGGCGCGACCGGCTACTTCAGCCCAGCCACGGCCGCCAGCTCCTCGGCCCGGTCGGTCCGCTCCCAGGTGAAGCTCTTCTCGGTCCGGCCGAAGTGGCCGTAGGCGGCGGTCTTCTCGTAGATGGGCCGGCGCAGGTCGAGCCCCTCCATGATCTCCCGCGGCGTCAGCCTGAACACCTTGCGGACGGCCATGGCGATCTTCGCCTCGTCCACCTGGGCGGTGCCGAAGGTCTCGACCAGCACCGAGACCGGCTCGGCGACGCCGATGGCGTAGGCCACCTGCACCTCGCAGCGCGAGGCCAGCCTGGCCGCCACCACGTTCTTGGCGATGTAGCGCCCCATGTAGGCGGCCGAGCGGTCCACCTTGGACGGGTCCTTGCCGGAGAAGGCGCCGCCGCCGTGGCGGCCCATGCCGCCGTAGGTGTCGACGATGATCTTCCGGCCGGTCAGGCCGGTGTCGCCCATGGGGCCGCCGATGACGAAGCGGCCGGTCGGGTTGATGTAGTACTTGGTCTTCCTGTCGAGCAGCCGGGCAGGCAGCGACTTCTTGATCACCAGCTCGCGGACCGCCTCGTGCAGCTTCTTGTTCGAGACCTCCTCGGAATGCTGGGTCGAGACCACCACGGTGTCGATGCGGGCGACCCGGCCGCCGCGGTACTCCACCGTGACCTGGCTCTTGCCGTCGGGGCGGAGGAAGTCGAGCCCGCCCTTGCGGACCTTGGCGAGCTGCTTGGTGACGGCGTGGGCGTACTGGATGGGCGCCGGCATCAGCTCGGGCGTCTCGTTGCAGGCGTAGCCGAACATCATGCCCTGGTCGCCGGCCCCGCCGGTGTCCACTCCCTGGGCGATGTCGGGGGACTGCTGGTCCACCGCCACCAGCACCGCGCAGCTGAAGGCGTCAAAGCCCATCGAGCCGTCGGTGTAGCCGATCTTGCGGACCGTCTCGCGGGCCAGCCGCGGGTAGTCGAGCCGCGCGCTGGTGGTGATCTCGCCCGCCAGCATGACGTAGCCGGTCTTGAGCAGGGTCTCGCAGGCCACCCGCCCCTTGGGATCCTGGGCCAGGACCGCGTCGAGGACGGCGTCGGAGATCTGGTCGGCCATCTTGTCGGGATGGCCCTCGGTGACGGACTCCGAGGTGAAAAGGTAATCGGTCGCTGACATGTGCGGCTCCCTGGAAGGCTCGAAAGGGCCGCAACCTAGGCGCCCCCGAGCGTGGCTGTCAACATGGCGGAGGGCTTGCCGCGCCTCCGCCGCAGCGGAGGGGAGGGCGGCGGGTTCAGCCCGGGACCGACCCGGCCCGGGAGTCGTGCTCCATGAGCGCGCCGAAGCGCCGGATCATCTCGTCGCGCACCTCGCGCTCGATGTCGTCGGCCTGGGTCAGCGCCAGCATGCGCGCCACCAGCGCCCGCCCGTCCTCGGCCCGCGCCGCCCGCACCACCCGCTTCACCAGCGGGATGGAGGGGCCGTTCATCGACAGCTCGTTGACGCCCAGTCCGAGCAGCACCAGGGCGTTGAGCGGCTCGCCCGCCATCTCGCCGCACATCGAGACCGGGATGCCGGCCTCGCGTCCGGCGTCGCAGACCTGCTTCAGGAGCCGCAGCACCGAGAGGTGGAGCGGCCGGTAGAGGTAGGCGACGTCCTTGTTCTGGCGGTCGATGCCGATGGTGTACTGGATCAGGTCGTTGGTGCCGATGCTGAAGAAGTCCACCTCGCGCGCCAGCCGGTCGGCGATGAGGGCGGCGCTGGGCAGCTCGATCATGATCCCCACCGGCGGCAGCGGGTGGTCGAACCCCTCGCGCGCCAGCTCGTCGCGGACGTCGTTGAGCACCTGGCGCGCCGCCCGCAGCTCGGCGATGCCCGAGATCATGGGGAACATGAGCCGGAGCCGGCCGTGGACCGAGGCCCGCAGCAGCGCCCGCAGCTGGCTGCGGAACATGTCGGGCTGGCGCAGGCAGTAGCGGATGGCCCGCAGCCCCATGGCCGGGTTCTCGGCGTGGGCCTTCAGGCCGGCCGGCAGCTTGTCGCCGCCCAGGTCAAAGGTGCGGATGGTGACCGGGCGCGGCGCCAGCGCCTCCAGCACGCGCCGGTAGTCCTGGTAGTGCTCCTCCTCGGTCGGCAGCCGGTCGCGCTGCAGGTAGAGGAACTCGGTCCGGTAGAGCCCCACCGCCTCGCCGCCGTGGTTGAGCAGGCTGGGGACCTCCTCGGCGAACTCGATGTTGCCGGCCAGCTTGACGGTGGCGCCGTCCAGGGTGGTGGCCGGCAGCTCGCGGGTGCGCAGCAGCTCGCGCTCGTGGACCAGGAACCGCTCGCGCGCCGCCTCGTAGTCGGCCCGCTCGGCCGGCGTCGGACCGATGATCACCACGCCCTGCGTGCCGTCTACGATGATCCAGTCGCCCTTGTCGGCCAGCGTGGTGATGCGGCCCAGCGCCACCACCGCCGGCACCTCCAGGGCGCGCGCCACGATGGCGGTGTGGCTGGTCTTGGCGCCGGAGTCGGTGACGAAGGCCCCGACCTTGCGCTCGTGGAGCAGCAGCGCGGTGTCGGCCGGGGTCAGGTCGTGGGCCACGATGATGGCCCCCTCCGGCGGCAGCTCCTCGACGTCCACCTGCTGGCCGAGCAGGTTCTTGATGATCCGCTCGCCCACGTAGTCGACGTCGGCGCGGCGCTCCTTGAAGTACTCGTCGGCGTCGGCGGCGAAGGCCCCCTTGATCTTCCGGACCGCCCGCTTGATCGACCACTCGGCGTTGAGCCGCTCGTCGCGGATCAGCTTGTGCACCTCGAGGACCAGCATCTCGTCCTTGAGCATGAGCCGGTGGATGTCGATGATGGCGGTGTGCTCGCTGGCGCCGGTACCCTCGGTGGCGGTGACCTTCTGGCGGACCTCCTCGAGCTGCCGGTCGGAGATCTCCAGCGCCACCCGGAAGCGGGCCAGCTCCGGCTCGATCTCGTCGGGGCCGAGCCGTCGCTTGGGCGTCCGCACCTTGCGCCGGTCCACCGGCCAGCAGCGCCCGATGGCGATGCCGGGCGAGGCGCCTATGCCGTTCAAGGTGGTGGTGCCAGTCGCCATGGGGTGCCCGCGTGCTAGCGCTCTCCGAAGCCGGCCTCGATCAGCTTGCCGAACGCCGACATGGCCGACTCGGCGTCCTCACCTTCGCACACCACCGTCAGCTTCGAGCCGCGCGCCGCCGCCAGGGTGAGGACCCCCATGATGCTCTTGGCGTTGACGGATGTCCCGTCCTTCACGATCTGGACCTCGCAGACGTGCCGGTTGGCGATCTGCACCAGCTGCGAGGCCGGCCGGGCGTGGAGCCCGAGGGCGTTGACGATGCTGAAGGTCTTCTCCAGGCGCGGCATGGCCAACTAGAACCTCCCGTCCCAGCCGGTCACGGCCGCCACGATGGTCCCGAGCAGCGCCACCAGGTAGGTGGCCGGGAAGAGCGGAGCGCCCCTGGAGAGCGCCACGTAGCCGGCGCCCGCCGCCGTGGCCACCACCAGCACCGCCGCGGCCTCGCTCCCGTCCGCCACGCCCCCGGCCCGCAGCGCCACCGCCGCCGCGGCCGCCCCGCAGAGCGCCACCCCGGCCGCCCGGAGCCGGTCGGCCAGGCGCGGCAGCGCCAGCCTGGCGATGAGGCCGACCACGGCGTCGCCCTGCCGGTAGCCGGCGCGGAAGAGCAGGGCGCGCAGCCCGAAGTGGACGAGGTTGTAGGACAGCACGGCCGCCACCACCGCCGGCCAGCCGGCCACCAGCGCGCCCAGGGCCGCCATGGCGCCGAAGAAGGGGCGCAGCGCCGTCCAGAAGAAGCCGTCGCCGACCGCCGCCAGCGGCCCCTGCAGCGTCGCCTTGTAGGAGAGCGGCGCCGCCCCCGGCTCCTCGCCGGCGGCCACCAGCTCCTCGTGGTGGATGGCGCCGCCGAGGATGGCGGCCGTCATGTACGGGTGGCAGTTGAAGAAGCCGAGGTGACGGGCCAGCGCCTCCTCCCGCCTGGCCGGATCGGCGTAGAGCGCGTCGAGGGCCGGCTCGATGGCGTAGGCGAAGCCGAGGTTCTGCATGCCGCGCCGGTTCCAGGCCGCCTGCAGGAAGAGGCAGCGCCAGAAGACGTGGGCCCTGGTCCGGAAGCGGATGGTCACGGCGTCACCCGCAGTCCCAGCCCGATGAGCAGGGCCACCGCGGCGCTGACGCCGAAGATGGCGCCGGCGCGCCGCGCGCGCAGCGCCTTGGCCCCGGCGGCGCAGGCCAGCCCGCCGAAGGCCCACCAGCCGATGCTAAGCGGGCCGTCGAGGGACGGCGCGGCCTGCAGCAGCCGGACCGCCAGCCGGGCGGCCACCCAGGCCCCGGCCGGCGCCAGCAGCGCGGCGATGGCGAAGGGCATGGCCAGCCCGGCCAGGTTGAGCCGGACGGCGGCGTGGGGGTGGTGGCGGCGCAGCGTCTCCTCGGCGAAGAGCGCCAGCCGCTCGTTGGCCACCTCGACGAAGCGATCGGCGCGGCGGCCCAGCAGCGCCAGCGGCGCCCCGGCCAGCAGGGCCAGCACCGCGGTGGCCGGCGTCACGCCGGTGCCGAGCGCCTGGCCGGCCAGCACCGCGCCGCCCGCCACCACCACCGTGCCGAGCGCCTCGTGGACCGGCAGGGCCGCGCCGAGGTTGACCGCGCCGAGCCAGAGCAGCTCCAGCGGCGCCGCCACCGCCAGGCCGCCGGCCAGGTCGCCCAGCGCCAGCCCGGTGAGCGGGGCCAGCGCGATGGGGCGGGAGAGCATGGCCTGGAGGAAGCCCTTGCGCTCCACGGCGGCCAGGCCGGCCACGATGCCGAGCAGGAGGTAGCCCACGGTGGCCGGGAGTGTAGCCTATCGGGCGGCGGCGTACCGGCGCTTGAGCTCGTCCAGCCCGTACGGCGGGTCCGTGGGGATGGCCTGGGCCTCGACGGTGAAGCCGGCCGCCGCCAGGGCCTCCAGCGCCTCCAGCTCCTCGGCGGTCAGGAAGACCGAGGGGGTGACGGGGCGGCGCCCCATGGCGAAGTGGATGTTGCCGAGATTGACCCGGGGCGCCCGCGCCGGCGTCAGCCCGCGCGTGGTCGCCTCCACCAGCCCGGCCACGTCTCGCACCAGCACCAGCACCACGGCCGGCGAGGCGGCCAGCGCGGCGAAGTCGACCGCGGCCATACGCAGGATGCGGGCCGGTGTCTCGCACGGGACGCAGAGCGTCATGGCGGCGCGGGCCAGCGGGCTCCCTGCCGCGTCGTCGTCGGCCACCACCACCTCGGTGGCCTTGAGGACCGGCATCCAGGCCTCGAGCACCTGCCCGTGCAGCAGCCGGTTGTCGACGCGAACGAGGGGGATCACCGGGCGCTCGGGATCAGCGGGTCGACTGGGCCCGGGCGCGCAGCAACGCGCTGGCCAGTGTGATGTTCTTCTGCCCGTGCGCCGTCGCCAGCTCGGCGGCCGCGGCCAGCCCGCTGCCGCGGCTGGTGGCCAGCTTCATCAGCATGGGGAGGTTGACCCCGGTGACCACCTCGATCTGCTCGTCGAGGAAGGTGAGCGCCAG
Source organism: Myxococcales bacterium (assembly GCA_021806645.1). GTDB lineage: Bacteria > Myxococcota > Myxococcia > Myxococcales > Anaeromyxobacteraceae > JADKCZ01. The sequence goes on from JAJZQX010000014.1 coordinate 63,586, forward strand.
GTTGGCGGGCGTGCCGCCGAACATGTCTGTCAGCACCAGCACCCCCTCGCCGTCCGCCCCCACCTTGTGGATGGCGGTGGCGAGGCGCGCCCGCGCCTCCTCGACCGGGCTGGAGGAGTCGATGGAGACGGAGGCCGAGCCGGCCACCGGTCCGACGATGCTCTCGGCCGTGCGGAGCAGCTCCGCGGCCAGCTGCCCGTGCGTGGCGACGACTAGTCCAACCATGGCGGAGCGGGAACCTACTCCTTCTCGATGTCCCGATGCCAGAGGCGGACCGCCTGGCCGGCCGCCTCGAGCCGCCGGGCCAGTTCGCCGGCGATGGCCACGGAGCGGTGCTTGCCGCCGGTGCAGCCGATGGCGATGGTCAGGTAGCTCTTCCCTTCGGCCTTGTAGCGGGGCAGCAGGAAGCCACCGAAGTCGTAGAGCCGGTCGAGGAAGGCCGAAGCGTCCGGCTGCGAGAGCACGAAGTCGCGGACCTCCGGGTCGGTCCCGACCCGTGACCGCAGCTCGGGGACGAAGTACGGGTTGGGCAGGAAGCGGACGTCGAGCACCAGGTCGGCGTGGGCCGGGATGCCGTAGCGGAAGCCGAAGGAGATCACGGTCACGCCCAGCTTGGCCCCTTCGCCGTTGGCGAAGCGCCGCCCCACCAGCCGCTTCAGGTCGTGGACGTTGAGGGAGGTGGTGTCGACCACCTCGTCGGCCACCGCGCGCAGCCCGGCCAGGGCCTGCCGCTCCGCCGCGATCCCGTCCTGCACGGTGCCGGCCGCGCCGGAGAGCGGGTGGCGGCGGCGCGTCTCCGAGTAGCGGCGCACCAGCGACTCGTCGGTGGCGTCGAGGAAGAGGACGGTCAGGTCTACGCCCCGCTCGCGCAGCTCCCCGATGATGCGAGGGGCCTCGGGCAGGAAGCGGACGTCGCGGGCGTCGACCACGGCGGCGATGCGCGAGACCTCCCCGGCGGTGTGGCCGGAGAGCTGCAGCAGCTTCTCCAGCAGCACGATGGGCAGGTTGTCGACGCAGTAGAAGCCGGCGTCCTCGAGCGACCGGAGCGCGGTGGACTTCCCGGAGCCCGAGACCCCGGTGATGATCACCACCTGGAGGTCGGCGGCGCTGGGCGCGGGCGCGGTCACTCGACGTCCGACTCTTCGGGGCGCGCGCCGGGCGAGAGCGCTATGGCCCGGTTGAGCCGTTCCTGGAACTCCAGCGCCGAGTGGTGCCCCTGCTGCTTGAGCAGGTGGTTGCGGGCGGCCACCTCGATGATGGTGGTCATGTTGCGGCCCGGCCGGACCGGGACCACCAGCATGGCGATCTCCACGTCGAGGATCCGGTACTTGCGGTCCTCGACACCGAGCCGGTCGTACTCCACGTTGGGATCCCACTCCACCAGCTCCATCACGATCTCGATCTTCTTCCGCTCGCGGATCGAGGCGACGCCGAAGAGGTCCTTGATGTTGATGATGCCGAGGCCGCGGATCTCCATGTGGTGCTTGATGATCTCCGAGCCGGCGCCGTAGACCGCCTTCTGCATGCGGCGCTTCACGTCCACGATGTCGTCGGCCACCAGCCGGTGGCCGCGCATGATCAGGTCGAGCGCGATCTCGCTCTTGCCGATGCCCGACTTGCCCAGCAGCAGGATGCCGACGCCGAAGACGTCGAGCAGCACGCCGTGCATCGAGGTCTGCGCGGTGAGCACGTCCTCGAGGTAGTTCTGGATCTGCTCGATGAAGGTCGACGAGACGTGGCTGGAGCGCAGCAGCGGCACCGCGGCCTCGTCGGCGGCGGCGATCATCTCGACCGTCGGCTGGAGCCCCTTGGTGACGACCAGGCAGGCCACGTCCTCCTCGAAGAAGCGGCGCATCGCCTCGCGCACCCGCTCGGCCGGGAGGGTGGCGAGGAAGCTCATCTCGGTGTTGCCGAAGATCTGCACCCGCTCGCCGTGCAGGTACTCGGTGAACCCGGCCAGCACCAGCCCCGGCTTCTGGATGCGGATGGAGCTGATGCGGCGCGAGAGCCCCTGCTTGCCGGCCACCAGGGTCAGCCGCAGGTCGAAGTTCTTGTCGTCGAGGAGGGCCCCGACGCGGATGGCGTCCATGCCTCGCCGAGTCTACTCGCGGGGCTGGCCCGCCGCTACTTGGCGGGCCGGGAGACGGGCGGCGGGGGCTCCGAGAGCTTGGTCCCGGCCGCCGGGGTAGCCGCAGGCGCGCTGGCCGGCCGGACCGGCTCGGAGAGGAGCTGGTCGACCATGGCCGGGAGTTCGTCGAGGAAGGCCTCGTCCCCCGCCCCCTTGAGCCGCTCCGAGACCGAGGCCACGGTGCGTGACCGGGGCGCGTCGAGCGAGGAGATGGTGACCACCAGCGAGCTGCCCACCCGGCCCACCGACCCGTGGACCACCCGGTCGGCCCCGAGCGCGCCGCCCAGCTCGGCCAGGCAGCCCGAGTCGGAGCAGCCGGTCAGGATCTGCCGCTTCTTCTCGACGCCCAGCAGCGCCGCCACGTCGGACTCGGCCAGCACCGAGACCCCGGGGCGCCGGCGCAGCTCCCCGGCCAGCGCCTCGTCGAATACCGCCACGGTCTCGCGCTTCACGTCGCCCTTGGGTGCAAGCGGCAGTAGCACCAGCTTGAGCAGGTGGGCGCCCGGCGCGCCCACCGAGGTCGGCCTGGCGCAGATCACGTTGACGCCCGACGGCGTCCAGAGGGAGGCGTGGAACGGGGCCAGCAGGCCGAACGAGGTGAGGGCCTGCCCCAGCCAGTAGAAGAAGGTGACCTGGCTCTCCACCCTGGCGAAGCCGTCGGGGCAAGCGGCGGCCAGGTCCACCGGACCGGAGAGCTCGAAGGTGCCGCCCAGCGCGCCGTGGTGCCACTGCTCGCGCGGCGCGCCCCCCTCGGCCACCACCCCGCGCCGCTCGTAGCGGAGGTGGTAGCAGCCGGACAGGAGCACCAGCAGGAGCAGGGAGGTGGCGCGCTTCACTTCTTCACCTCGACGCACTGGATGGTGATGGTGCGAGGGTTGTAGATGCCGAGGGTGATGACGTCGAGGAACCAGTCCGCGACCTTGGCGTCGCTCCGCCAGGCCGCCACCCCCTGCGGACAGGCGGCGTCGAGGTCGACCACCGGGTCGCCCACCAGCCCCCAGAGGAAGAAATGGACGTCCTGCGTCACGTAGGTGGGCGCGGCGGGCCGGCCGGTCTGGTACCGGATGGTCTGGCAGCCGGCGAGGCTGAGCGCGAACACGGCGGCGGCGAGGCGGCGGCTGGACACGGATCTTTTCCTTAGCGCGCCGGGCTCCCGGCGAGAAGAGGCTTTTGGCCCCGGTGGGGCCACCCCCGAGACGGCCAGCCTGCGTGCCGGCCCGCTTGCCGTATGCTGGGCCGAGCGATGCACCTCACGATCCTCTATCACGGCAACTGCTTCGACGGCTGCGCCTCGGCCGCGCTCTTCGGCCGCTTCATGGCCGAGCGCGAGGGCTCGCGGCTCGGCGGCGTGGTCCACCGGCCCATGGCCCACCAGCAGGGCGATCCGTTCCCGGCCGACGCCTTCACCGGGCCGCTCAACGCCTGCGTCGACTTCCGCTACTCGGCCAACCCCGGGCTCCACTGGTGGTTCGACCACCACGCCAGCGCCTTCATGTCGCCGGCCGACCAGGCCACCTTCGAGGCCCGCGGCTCGCCGCAGCACTTCTGGGACCCCAGGGCACCGTCCTGCACCGGCTTCATCGCCCGCACGCTGCGCGACCGGTCCGGCTGGGAAGGGAGCGGTCTCGAGGAGCTGGTCCACTGGGCCGAGCTCATCGACGCCGCCCGCTTCCCGTCGGCCGCCGTGGCGGTCAGGCTGGAGGAGCCGGCCTTGAAGCTGATGACGCTGCTCGAGGCCACGCAGGACCCGGCCATCCCGGACCGGATCATCGAGGCCATGCGCCAGCGACCGCTGGCCTGGATCGTCGCCCAGCCGTGGGCCGCCGAGGCGCTGGCGCCGCTGCTGGCCCGCCACCAGGCGGCCATCGAGCTCTACCGGCGGTCGGCCCGCCTGGAGCACGGGGTGGTGCAGGTGGACCTGCTCGGCACCGGGCTGGAGAGCGCCAACAAGTTCATCGCCTACGACCTCTTCCCGGAGGCACGCTACACGGTGGTGCTCTCCGAGGACCGGAGGCGGACCAAGGTCTCGGTCGGCTCCAACCCATGGCCGACCGCTCCGCGCACCCACGACATCGCCGCGCTCTGCCAGCGGTACGGCGGTGGTGGCCACCCGGTGGTCGGCGCCGTCTCCCTGCCGCCCGGGCGAGCCGACGAGGCCCGGCGCATCGGCGCCGAGATCTCGACCGCGCTCGGCGACGAGGGGACATGACCCCCGGCCAGTACATCCTGGTGGTGGACGACGACGACGACTTCCGGTCGGCGCTCTGCGAGGTGCTGGCGCAGGCCGGCTACCCGGTGGAGCAGGCCGCCAGCGGCGAGGAGGCGCTGCTCCGGCTGGAGAGCGAGACGCCCGGCATCGTCCTGCTCGACCTGAAGATGCCCGGCATCGACGGCTGGGGCGTGATCGAGCGGATGCGGGCCGAGCCGCGCTGGGCCGCCATCCCGGTGCTGATCCTCTCCGCCTACGGCTACGAGTGGGAGGCGGAGTTGCTGGGCGTGCAGGGCTACATCCCCAAGGCCGACGTGAAGCTTGACGGGATCCTGGCGCGAGTGAAGACCGTCGCCGGCGATCCGCCGCTCAGGCACTGAGATGCCCGGCGGCGCGGAGCGAGTCCCTGCGTTACATTCGGGCCCGCCGGCGGCTGCGTCGATGCCAGCTGAGACCGGACCACGCGCGAGGAGGCACGGCATGTCGCTCTACCAGCTGTTCAAGGGGAAGGGCCCGAGCGGCTTCGGGTACGGCTCCACGGCCGACGAGGTGACGGCCGGGCTGTCGCTGAAGGGGAAGACCGTCCTCGTCACCGGCTGCAACTCCGGCCTCGGGTTCGAGGCCATGCGCGTGCTCACCAGGCGGGGGGCCACGGTGCTCGGCACGGCCAGGACGCTCGAGAAGGCCAGGGCCGCCTGCAGCGCCGTGGATGGCCAGGCGGTGCCGCTCGCCTGCGAGCTCTCCGACCCGGCCAGCGTGCGCGCCTGCGTCGACGCGGTCACGGCCGGCGGCCACCGGCTCGACGCCCTCATCGGCAACGCCGGAATCATGGCGCTGCCGAAGCTGGAGCAGGCCCACGGGATCGAGCTCCAGTTCTTCACCAACCACATCGGCCACTTCATCCTGGTGACCGGCCTGCTGGATCGGCTCGCCGACGACGGGCGCGTGGTCATGCTGAGCAGCGCCGCCCACTCCATGGCGCCCCGGGAGGGCATCCGGTTCGACGACCTGGCAGGCGCCAGGGGCTACACCGCCTGGGGCCACTACGGTCAGTCGAAGCTGGCCAACCTGCTGTTCGCCAAGGAGCTGGCGCGCCGCTTCGCCGGCACGCGCAGGACCGCCAACGCGGTCCACCCTGGCGTCATCCGGACCAACCTCGGCCGGCACATGCCGGGAGTCGCCAGCTTCCTCTTCGGCCTGGTCGGGCCGCTGGTGCTCAAGTCCGTGCCGCAGGGGGCGGCCACCGAGGTCTACGCGGCGGTGCACCCGGACGTGGCCACCACGTCCGGCGCCTACTTCGCCGACTGCAACGTGGCCAGGCCCCGCGCCGACGCCGACGACCCGGCGCTGGCGAGGAGGCTCTGGGAGGTCTCGGAGGCGATCGTGGCCAGGCTGCCGGCGCGGTGAGCGCGCCCGACCCCGGGCTCGTCAGGGACCGAAGACGACGGTGAGGCGGCGCAGCAGCTCGTCGCGGACCTCGCGGAAGGACTGGAGCCGCTCGGCCTCGGTGGCCCCGTTTCCGGCCGGGTCCGGCAGCCCCCAGTGGAACCGCCTGGCCTTCCCGAGGAAGACCGGGCAGACCTCCTCGGCGCAGAGCGTGATGACCGCCTCGACGCCGTCCGGCGAGATGGCGTCCACGCTCTTCGAGTGGTGGCCGCGGAGGTCGATGCCGAGCTCGTCGAGCGCGCGGATGGCGAGCGGGTTGACCTGGGACGGCTTCGAGCCGGCCGAGGAGATGGTCACACCGGGCGGCGCCAGCGACCGGGCGATCCCCTCGGCCATCTGGCTGCGCGCCGAGTTGGCGACGCAGAGGAAGAGGAGGTGCCTGGGGGCGAGCCCGCGGAGCTCCTCGGCCTCGGCCCGCCAGGTCGTGTCGTTCACGGCTTCGCCTCTCCGGTGGAGGGAAAGCTCCCCGCGCAGCTCCTGAGCGCCTCGAGCCGCGCCGTCTCGCCCGGGAACCAGCGGTCGCGCAACCGCAGCGACACGTTGACCAGGCCGATGAGCACCGGCACCTCGACGAGCGGCCCGATGACGGCGGCGAAGGCCGCGCCGTGGTTCATGCCGAAGGTGGCGACCGCGACCGCGATGGCCAGCTCGAAGTTGTTGGAGGACGCCGTGAACGACAGCGTGGCGGTCTGGCCGTAGCTGGCGCCCAGCTTCCGGCTCATGAAGAACGACGCGAAGAACATCACCACGAAGTAGATGAGGAGCGGGATGGCGATGCGCACCACGTCGAAGGGAAGCTGCAGGATGGTCTCGCCCTTCAGCGAGAACATGACGACGATGGTGAAGAGCAGGGCGACGAGCGTGATGGGTGAGATGCGCGGGATGAAGACCTTGCGGTACCAGTCCTCGCCCTTCCACGCGCGCAGGCCGAAGCGGCTGGCGACGCCCGCGAGGAACGGGAGGCCGAGGTAGACGAAGACGCTCTGGGCGATCTCGCCGATGGTGATGTCCACCTCGGCCCCCGGCAGCCCGAGCCAGCCGGGGAGCACGGTGATGAAGACCCAGGCGTAGACCGAGAAGAAGAGCACCTGGAAGAAGGAGTTGAAGGCCACCAGGCCGGCGCAGTACTCGGTGTCGCCGCCGGCCAGGTCGTTCCAGACGATGACCATGGCGATGCAGCGGGCCAGGCCGATGAGGATGAGGCCGACCATGTACTCGGGCTTGTCGCGCAGGAAGACCACCGCCAGCAGGAACATCAGGACCGGCCCGACGATCCAGTTCTGGATCAGGGACAGCGTCAGGATGCGGACGTCCTTCAAGACCCGCGGCAGCTCCTCGTACCGGACCTTGGCGAGCGGCGGGTACATCATGAGGACGAGGCCGATGGCGATGGGGAGCGAGGTGGTCCCGACCGACATCCGGTCCAGCATGGGCACCACGCCCGGCACCAGGAAGCCGAGCGCGATGCCGGCCCCCATGGCGGCGAAGATCCAGAGCGTCAGGTACCGGTCGAGAAACGAGAGGCGGCGGGCGACGCCGGCGGGCTGGGACACGGTGGACTCCTGACTAGAGGCTGCCGACCAGGGCCTTGAGCCGGCGCAGCGCGCGAGGTTCGACGCAGTAGCAGACGCGCGGGCCGTCGATGTCGCCGCGGATGAGCCCGGCCTCCTTCAGCACCTTCAGGTGCTGGGAGACGGTGGACTGGGCCAGCGGCAGCTCGTCCACGATGTCGCCGCAGATGCAGGCCTCGCGCCGCACCAGCAGCCGCATGATCTGGACGCGGGCCGGATGACCGAGGGCCTTGGTGAGCGTGGCCAGCTCCTCGTCGGCGTCAACACCTCCCACCGGGCGCACGTCTGGCGGCTCTCCCTTGGCCGTGACCGGGGCACAGCGGTCCTTCTTGAGTGGGGAGGCCATGAATCGCGTATCTACGATAGTGGGTCGCTCGGCGCAACCCGGAAGTCCGCGCCGTCACGCACTGGTCACCCAGCCATGGCCGGCGGCCGCCGCGGCGAACTGCCACTGGCGGCTGTATCGTAGATGAACGATATATGCGGGGTGATCTCCGCGTCGAACGAGGAGCGCCCTGATGAAGGCCGCCGTGTCATCGCGGCTGACTACTCCCGGTCGCGCCGCCTGTGGACCGGCCAGCGCTCGGCCTCGCCCTGGTCGGCCAGGTCGGCCGGGGCCACGGTCCGCTCCCCGTACTTGTCGGCCAGCTTGTCGAGGGCGGCCTGGAGCGCCCGCCGCCGTGCCTCCGACGCCGGCGCCGGCGCCGACCCCGCCTCGGCGCGCGCGGCGAAGAGATCGAGCTGCCCGGCCTCCGCACCATCCTCCTCCTCGAAGCCGGAGACGGTCACCCCGGCCAGCCGGACCGGTCGCCCCGCCTCGATCCGCGCCAGCAGGTCGCGCGCGGTGCGGTAGATGAGCCGGTCGTCGTCGGTCGGCCCCTCCAGCGTCACCCGGCGCGTCACCAGCGTGAAGTCCGCGTATTTCACCTTGAGTGTCACGATCCGGCCGCGCAGCCCCGCCGCGCGCAGCCGCCGCCCCACCCGGCCGGCCTGCAGGAGCAGGGCGCGCGCCAGCGCCGTCTCGCCGACCAGGTCGGTCTCGAAGGTCTCCTCGCCGCCGACGCTCCTGGCCGCCTCGTCCGGCACCACCTCGCGCTCGTCCTCGCCGCGGCCCAGCGCCCTCAATCCCCGCGCCCGGTCGGCGCCGAGCGCCGCGCTCACCGCCGTCTCCGGCAGCCGGACCAGGTCTCCGATGGTGACGACGCCGAGCCTCCGCAGCGTCGCCTCGGTCACGCCGCCGACGCCCCAGAGCCGCCCCACCGGCAGCGGCGCCAGGAAGGCGGCCACCCCGCCCGGCGGCACCACCACCAGCCCATCGGGCTTGCCGAGGTCGGTGGCGATCTTGGCCGCCAGCTTCACCTCGGCCACGCCCGCCGAGACCACCAGGCCGGTCTCGGCCCGGACCTCGCGCTTGATGCGCGCCGCGATCGAGGGGCCGTCGCCGTGGAGGGCCCGGCTGGCGGTCACGTCGAGGAAGGCCTCGTCGAGCGAGAGCGGTTCGACCAGCGGCGTGTAGCGCCGGTATAGGCCGAAGACCCGGTCGGACAGCTCGCCGTAGCGGCCGAAGCGGGGGTGGAGGAAGACTCCGTCCGGGCAGAGCCGCCGTGCCTGGCTGGTCGGCATGGCCGAGCGGACGCCGAAGCGGCGGGCCTCGTAGCTGGCGGCGCAGACCACGCCACGGTTGGAGGGGCCGCCGACGATGACCGGCCGGCCCCTCAGCGAGGGGTCGTCGAGCTGCTCCACCGACGCGTAGAAGGCATCCAGATCGAGGTGGACGATGGTCCGGCCGGGCCCCGTCATGGCCGCAACTTAGTGGAGCGCGCCGGAGAATCCGAGCAGGTCCTGCGGCGTTGGGCCAAGCTGACCCCCCGGCCGGGGCCTGCGCGTTCGTGACCCTTGGGCTTGACCTGCGTCAACCCCCGGACTAAGCAAGCGAGGAGATGGACGGTTCCGTCGCCAACATGCGTCGTCTCGGACCTCCCCGCACGGGCATCGCGGAGCGGATCTGGAACGCCGCCCGGCTCGAATTCTCCCGCCGCGGCTACCACGGCGCGCGCGTTCAGGGGATCGCGCGCGGCGCCGCCTGCAACGTGGCGCTCATCTACCGTCATTGGTCTTCCAAGAAGGCGCTCTACCTCGACATCCTCCGGAGCGTCTGGCTGGAGGCGGCCGCCGGGATCGCCGAGGAGGTCGAGCGCGGGCCGGGTGGGGCTCCCGCGGTGGTCGAGGCCTACCTCGATGCCATGATGAGGGACCAGATGGGCGCGCAGCTGCTCGTCCGCGAGTACCTCGACGGCGCTCCGCACCTGGCCCAGCTGGCCGGCGACGACCCGTCGCTGCTCGAGCCGGTCCGGCGCGCCGCCGCCGCCATCGCGCTGGCCAACGGCCGCGAGAACGGGATCGATCCGGTCATGGCGGTGGTGACCATCGGCGGCCTGGCGGCGCTGCTCGCCTCGGCACAGGAGGCGTCGCGCCCCTTCCTCGAGACGCCGCTGCCGCCCGAGACCTGGCGCCGCCACGTCCACGAGCTGCTGCTGCACGGCCTCGCGCCGGGTTCCCCCCGCCCGTCGAGTGGCGTTTCGGCGTCGACGTAGCTCCCGCCCCCGTCCTAATCTCCCGCGCCATGAAGGCGAACGTGGTGGTGATCGGGGCCGGGGTGCAGGGCTGCGCGGTGGCGTGGCGGTTGGCGCGCGCCGGCCGGTCGGTGGTGGTGCTGGAGCGGTCCATCCCCGGCGCCGAGGCGTCTTCCGCCGCGGGCGGCATCCTCTCCCCCGGCGTCGAAGCGCTCGAGCCCGGCCCGTTCTACGCGCTCGGTCGCGCCTCGCTGGCCCGCTACCCGTCCTTCATCGAGGCGCTGGAGCGGGAGAGCGGCCTCGCGGTCGGCCACCGCGGCGGCGGCACGCTGGAGGTGGCCTTCGACGACGACCACGCCCGGCTGCTGGCGGGGCGCGCGGTCAAGCTCCAGTCGGCCGGCCTGCCGGTGACGGTGCTCGACGACGCCGAGGTGCGCAAGCTGGAGCCCGGCCTCTCCCCCGAGGCGCGCGGCGCCCTCTGGTTCGAGGACGAGGGGTCGCTCGACCCACGGGCGCTGGGGCGCGCCCTGGCGAAGGCGGCGCAGCGGGCCGGCGCCAGCTTCATCACCGGCCGCGTGCTGGCCATCCGGCACGCCGGCGGGCACGCGGTGGGCGTGGCTCACGAGCGGGGGCCGATCGACGCGGACGCGGTGGTGCTGGCCGCCGGCGCCTGGAGCCTGCAGGTGGCCGGGCACGGGCTGCCGGACGGAGCGGTCCGGCCGGTGCGCGGGCAGATCGCGGTGGTCGAGACGCGGCCGCCGCTCCTCTCGCGCGTGGTCTTCTCCGGCCATGGCTACGCGGTGCCGCGAGCCGACGGCCGGATCCTGCTCGGCTCCACCATGGAGGAGGTCGGCTTCGAGAAGGCGGTCACCGCCGGCGGGCTGCGCCACGTCCTCGAGGTGGGCATCGGCCTCGCCCCGGCCATCGCCATGGCCCCGGTGGTGGAGACCTGGTCCAACTTCCGCCCGGCCAGCCCCGACGGCGAGCCGATCCTGGGCCCGGGCGCCACGCCCGGCCTCTTCTACGCCACCGGCCACACCCGCAACGGGATCCTGCTCTGCCCCATCACCGCCGACGCCGTCGCCGCCTGCGTGCTGGGCCAGCCGCCGCCGGTGGAGCTGGCGCCGTTCTCGGCGAGGCGGTTCGCGGCCAGTGGCCCGCTGGCCTGACTCACCGGTAGCGGATGGTGACCACGGTGTCGGCGTCCACTGGCTTGTCGTCGAGCCCGATGGCCGGCACCCACTTGCAGGTGGCCAGGACGTCGAAGATGTGGAGCCGCATCTCCGCCGGCACGTTGTCCGGCTGAAGACGGAAGTTGGTCGGCTCACCATCCGCCGTGACCCGCACCTGGACCACTGCATGGCCGATGACGCCGAACGACCGGAGCCGCTGCAGGCAGGTGGTGCTGGCCAGCTTCGCCTGCCGCTTGAGCCTGGTCGCCTCGGCCGCCCGCTCGGCCTCGCCCGGTTCGGCGAAGCTGACGCGGTACTCGAAGGTGCCGGCCACGGCCTGACCTCCAGCGCTGGTCGCGGGCCGGTAGGAGCACCCCTCGATGGAGAGCTTGAAGGCGTTGGCGACGTCGTCGGGCAGGTCGGGCGGCAGCTCGATGGCGCCCTGCTTCCCGTCGGCCGCCACCGCCACCCGGATGACCAGCAGGCCGCGGAGCAGCCGGTTGGGCGGGAAGCGGTAGTGGAGCTGTTTGCGGATGCAGCCAGGCTCGGCTTCGCGAGGCGGCGTCCCGGACGCGGTGGGCGTGGAGGGCGTGGGCGGCGCGTCGGGCTGGAACCGGAGCGGCAGGATCATCCAGACGGCCAGCGGGGCGCCCTTCGGATCCCGGCCCGGCGTGAACTTGCATCCCTTCACCCCCTCCCAGATGGCGGCGGCCACCCGGTCGGGCGCGTCGGAGAGGGGCTCGAAGCGGCTGACCGACCCGTCCAGCTCGACCGCGAACTTGACGGTGACGGAGCCGCTGCTCCCCGCCATGTCCACCGGAAGACGGATGTGTCTGGCGACGCAGCCCTTCCGCGCCTCGGCCGGCCTGGTGAACCCGCTGGTGGCGAAGACCGGCGCCCGCGGTTCGTTGGTGGCGGCGGGGGGCGGCGCCACCGGTTCGGCGGCGAGCAGCAGCAGCAAGGGGAGCGCGAGCATCGGAAGCCTCCAGGGGGATCCCACTCCTAGCAAACCTGGCCCGGCGGCCGCACGCGTTTTCGGTGGGTCCTGGAGGTTCAGCGCTCGGTGAGCCCCCGGTAGAGCTCGCGGTAGCGCTCGGCGCTCCGCGCCCAGGAGTGGTCCAGCGCCATCCCACGCCGCATCATGGCGTGCCAGGCCCGCTTGTCGCGGTAGAGTTCCAGCCCCCGGCGCACCGCGGTGAGCAGGGCGCGGGGCTCGTAGTCGGTGAAGACGAAGCCGGTGCCGTTCCGCCAGCCGTCGAAGTCCTCCACCGTGTCGGCCAGCCCGCCCACGCGCCTCACCACCGGCACGGTGCCGTAGCGGAGCGAGTAGAGCTGGTTCAGGCCGCACGGCTCGAACCGGCTCGGCATGAGGAAGAGATCGGCGCCCGCCTCGATCCGGTGGGCCAGCCCTTCGTCGAAGCCGATCCTCACCGCCAGCCGGCTGCCGTGGTGGCGCGCCGCCTGCTGGAGAGCCTCCTCCCAGTCGCGCCGGCCGCTCCCCAGCACCGCCAGCTGCAGGTCGCGCCGGGTCAGCTCGGGCAGCGCCGCCAGCACCAGGTCGATCCCCTTCTGGTCGGCGAGCCGCCCCACCAGCGCCAGCAGCGGCAGGTCGGCCCGCTCCGGCAGCCCCAGTTCCTCCTGCAGGGACCGCTTGCAGGCCGCCTTGCCGGCGAGGTGGTGGGTGTCGAAGTGGGCCGTCAGGTGGGGATCACTGGACGGGTCCCACGCCGAGGCGTCGATGCCGTTCAGGATCCCGGTGAGCTGGCCGGCCCTGGCGCGCAGGAGGCCGTCCAGGCCCGCCCCGCCCTCCGGCGTGGTGATCTCCCGGGCGTAGGTGGGCGAGACGGTGGTGATGGCGTCGGCGTAGGCCAGCCCCGCCTTCATCAGGTTGAGCCGGCCGTGGAACTCGACGCCGTCGGGCCCGAAGAGCTCCCACGGGAGGCCCAGCGCCGGCATCAGCTCCTTGGAGAAGCTGCCCTGGTAGGAGAGGTTGTGGATGGTGAAGACCGAGCGGGCCCGCGCCAGGGCCGGGTCGGTGGCGTGCTCGTGCCGGAGCAGCCAGGCCGCCAGCGCCGTGGGCCAGTCGTTGAGGTGGACCACCGCCGGCCGGTGACCGAAGGCGGCCGGCACCTCCAGCGCGGCGCGGCAGAACCAGGCGTACCGCTCGGCGTTGTCGCCGTACTCGTGGCCGTGCTCGCCGTAGAGCCCGCGGCGCGATCCGAAGAAGCGATCGTGCTCGACCAGGTAGTGGGTGAGCCGCCCCCGCCTCCGCGACCAGACCGTGGTGGCGTCGCCGCGCGCCCGCACAGCTCGTTCACAGGGCGTGAATCCGTGCCAGGCGGCGTCGATGAAGCCGTAGCGGGGCGAGACCACCGCCACGGCGTCCCCGGCGGCGACCAGCGCGGCCGGCAGCGCCTCGGCCACGTCACCCAGCCCGCCGCTCTTGGAGAACGGCGCCACCTCCGAGGCGGCGAAGAGCAGCTCCATCCCGGGTCAGGCCGGCAGCTTGCGCAGGAACTCGGCCGCCTCCTCGGGCGGGACCGGGTTGATGTGGAAGCCCGAGCCCCACTCGAAGCCGGCCACCTGCGTCAGCGCCGGCATCACCTCGATGTGCCAGTGGTAGCTCTGGCTGGGGGCGTCGCGCAGCGGGTTGGAGTGGAGGATGAAGTTGAAGGGCGGGTCGCCCAGCCCGGCCGAGAGCCGGCGCAGCGTGGAGCGGAGCGCCTGCGCGCACTGGGCCAGCCGCTCCCTGGGTTCGGCCTCGAAGTTGGACTCGTGCCGCTTCGGCACGATCCAGGTCTCGAAGGGGCTGCGCGGCGCCCACGGCGCGAAGACCACGAACTCCTCGTTCTCGTGGACCAGCCGGGCGCGGTCCTTCCGCTCCTGCGCCACGATGTCGCAGAAGATGCACCGCTCCCGCTGCTCGTGGTGGCGGCGCGCGCCGTCGATCTCGTCCTGTACCTGCCGTGGGATCACCGGCAGCGCGATGAGCTGCGAGTGGGCATGCACCAGCGAGGCGCCCGCCTCCCGCCCCTGGTTCTTGAAGATGAGGATGTAGCGGAAGCGGTGGTCGTGGCGCAGGTCGAGGACGCGCGCCTTGAAGGCGAACAGCACCTCGGTGACGTCGTGATCGCCCAGGTCCTTGAGCTGCCTGTCGTGCTCGGCGGTCTCGATCACCACCTCGTGGGCGCCGATCCCGTTCATCACGTCGTAGATCCCCTCGGCCTTGCGATCGAGTTCCCCCTCGATCATGAGCGCCGGGAAGCGGTTCGGCACCACCCGCACCTTCCAGCCCGGACCGTTGGGCACCATCGGCGGCGGCCGCCCCTGCACGTAGACCTCGCGCGGCGTCTTGTCCTCCTGGCCGGCGCAGAACGGGCAGAGCCCGTCGGGCGGCCGGGCCATGGGGTGGGCGAAGTCGCTCGGACGACTGGCCCGCTCGGTGGCGATGATCACCCAGCGGCCGACGATGGGATCGCGGCGAAGCTCGGGCATGGTCAGCTCCTGGCCGGGACGGCCGGGGCGTCATCGTCCAAGCGCGCGGTGAGCAGCGTAGCGGCCACCGCCGCCGCCAGCGCCATGAGCACGCCGCCCGCGACGTAGGGAAAGGCGAAGGAGATATGACTATACGTGAACGTCCCCGCCTCGGGCCCGACGATCCGCCCCATGGCCGAGGCGCTCTCGCCGATGCCCAGGGTCCCGCCCTGGTCGTCCTTCCTGGCCATGCGGGAGAGGAGCGAGGAGATCGAGGGCTGGGTCAGGCCGGAGCCGACCGACATGGGGGCCAGGACCGCCAGCATCCCGCCCAGCGTCCCCACGTAGGGGAGGATGACGAAGGTGACGGCCTGGAGCGCCAGGCCCACCACCAGCAGCCTGGCCTCGCCGAAGCGGCGGGTGAGCGGCCCGATCAGGCCGCCCTGCATCACCACCGCCACCACGCCGATGTAGGCGAAGACGTACCCGACGTGGGCCTGGTCGAGCTGGAAGACGTCGTTGGCGAAGAGCGAGAAGGTGGCCTCCAGCGCGGCGAAGGCCAGGATGGCGATGAAGCTGGTCAGCAGCAGGCGGCGGATTCCCCGGTGCCGCAGCTCCCCGGTCAGGGCCTCGAAGCGCGGCCGGCGCGCGGCGCGGGTCCGCCGCTCCGGCTCGGGCAGGATCAACCAGGCGGCCACCAGGTTGGCGAGCGAGAGCGCGGCGGCGGCGTAGCCCGGGGCGGCCAGCGAGTACCGCGAGAGCCAGGAGGCGAGGGCCGGGCCGAGGATGAAGCCGAGGCCGAAGGAGGCGCCGATCATCCCCATGCCCTTGGAGCGGTTCTCGGGCGTGGTGACGTCGGCCACGTAGGCGCGGGCGATGGCGAGGTTGGCGGTGGCCGCCCCGGCGAAGAGGCGCGAGGCCAGCAGCCAGCCGAAGCTGGGGGCCAGCGAGTAGCCGACGAAGCCGACCGCCGTCATGGCGATGGAGGAGAGCAGCACCGGCCGGCGGCCCAGCCGATCGGAGAGCCGGCCCCAGATGGGCGCGAAGACGAACTGCATCGCCGAATAGCCGGTGAGGAGCAGGCCGATCCAGGCCGTCGGCGCCCCCAGCTCGGCGGCATAGCGAGGCATCACCGGGATGACCATCCCGAAGCCGAGGAGATCGACGAAGACGACGAGGAAGAGGATCCCGAGCTGCTTGTTCACGCGGGCGGAACATAGCCGAAAAGCCGCCGCGCGGCAGGGCTCCTTGGGGCCGGCAGGCCGGAGGACGGGCCGCTCAGCCTTCGAGCAGGTGCGGGGCGAAGACCTCGCCGGCGGTCAGCGGCCTCCGCCGGTTCATCCTGGCGTGGACCGAGAGCAGCGTCTCCACGGCGCGCCGCCCCTCGGGCCCCAGCGCCACCGAGTGCTGGTTGACGTAGAGGTCGATGTGCTGGCGCATCACCGCCTCGTCCAGCTCCTGCGCGTGCCGCTTCACGTAGGGCGAGAGCCCGCCACCGCCGGCCCGGGCCGCCTCGACGCTGGCCCGGATCAAGCTGTCGAGCCGGCGCAGGATCCCGCTTCCCAGCGAGCGCCTGGCCACGATGCCGCCGAGCGGGATGGGGGCGCCGGTCCGCTGCTCCCAGGCCTCGCCGAGGTCGAGCAGCTTCACCAGCCCCCTGGCGGCGTAGGTGAAGCGGCTCTCGTGGATGATGACGCCGGCGTCCACCTCGCCGTGGGCCACCGCCGCCTCGATCTCCGAGAAGACCATGAAGCGCTTCCTGGCGGCGCCGGGGTGGACCAGCGAGAAGAGCAGGTGGGCGGTGGTCTGCTGGCCGGGGATGGCGACGCTGGAGCGGGCCGGGTCGAAGGTGGCGCCGGGCCGGGCCACCAGCAGCGGCCCCACCCCCCGCCCCAGCGCCCCGCCCGACTCGAGCAGGGCGTATTTGCCGGTCACCTCCGGCAGCACGCCGTAGCTCAACTTGGTGACGTCGAGGCGGCCGGCCAGCGCCCACTCGTTGAGCGTCTGCACGTCCTCGTGCATCACCTCGAACCGCAGGTCGCCGGCGTCGAGCCGGCCGTTCAGCAGCGCGTCGAAGATGAAGGTGTCGTTGGGACAGGGCGAGATGCCGAGCGTCAGCGTCATGGCTCTGGCTCAGACCCGCCAGTTGACGCCGTCGAAGTCGCGGTCGGGGACCATCACGGTGACGAAGCCATAGCGGGGCAGCCGCTCCACTTCAACCTGGCTGCGCAGGACGTGGACCGCCAGGGCCACCTTGTCCCCCGCGGCCAGGCCGAGATCGACGAACGGTATGGAGAGTTCCAGCACGTCGAGGAAGGCCGCCTGTCCCGCCGTCCCGCCGCCGTGGGCCTGGCCGGCGCGCCGCTGGCCGTCGGGCTGGAGCTCGAAGTCCACCTCCACCTGCCTTCCGCGGCAGAGCAGCTCGACGCGCAGGTGGTTCCCCACCTCGGTGGCGCGGGGCGACGATTCGGCCGGATCGAGCCGCAGGTGGAGCGCTTCGAGGTCGAAGCCGAAGCGGAGCAGCCCGAAGGCGTGGGCGCCCCCGTACATCGAGCCGCGCGGCTGGCCCGGCCGGTACAGGCCCGACCCCTGCCACTCGAAGAAGGTGGTCTCGCGCCCGTCGAGGTCGGGCGTGAAGAGGACGGTCGGATCGCGCAGCGGCCGCGCCTCGGCGCTGGCGGCGGCCGTCTCCAGCCGCTTGATGGGCTCGAGCGCCTCGGCCGGCGGCGGCGCCCCGGCCAGCCGCGCCGCCTGCACCAGGTGGCCGCGGAAGAGGGCGTCGAACTCGGCCAGCTGCTCGGAGGTGAAGTCGTCGCCGTACCACCAGAACCAGTCGGAGCCCTCGGCCGCGTAGCAGTGGCGGCGTGCCCGCGCCAGCCGCTCGCCGCCGCCGCCGCCGCCGGCCCGCTCGGCCGCCTCCACCGCGTCGCGCGCCTTGCCCAGCGCGGTCCAGCCCCGGCGGTCCTCGGCGTGGCCGATCCAGATCCGGTAGGAGGCCTCGATCCAGCTCCCCGAGTGGATGCGCGCGATGGCCGGCCCCGGCGCCTCCTCGACCGCGGCGGCGATGGTGGTGGTGGTGATCCTCGGCCGCGACTCGATCCGGCTCCAGAGCGCCTCGAGGAACTCATGCCCCGAGTTCGGGTAGTGCTCCCAGGCGTTCTCGCCGTCGAGGAAGACGCCCACGGTGGCCGGCCCGCCGTGGCCGTCGCGGGCCCAGCTCCGGCCGATCTCCTCGACCCGGTCGGTGAAGTCGGAGGCCGCCTCCTCGGGCGCGGCGCGGGCGTAGCTGAAGCCGATCAGGTCGGAGAGGGCGCGGTCGCGGAAGAGCATCTTCAGCTCCCGGCCGCCGCCGGCCGCCACCCGCCAGGGGCGGTAGACGGCCCCGGCCCGCGCCACCTCCGGTGGCAGCGAGTGGAGCAGCACCGCCTCGTCGGAGCAGGCCCAGCCCACGCCCTCGCCCGCCAGCACCTCGAGCGCCTCGGGCGAGACCGAGCCCTCGGCCGGCCACATCCCGGCCGGCGGCGCGCCGAACCGGCGGGCGTGGCTCTCCATGGCCTCTCGCACGTGCCAGCGCGCATCCTCCACGCGGCGGAAGCGGGGCGGCAGCTCGAGCCCCGGGAGCGCCCGGTGGGCGGCGTCGCTGTCGCAGACCAGCGGCAGGATTGGGTGGTAGTAGGGCGTCGAGCTCAGCTCCACCTGCCCGTTCCCGGCCAACGTGCGCCAGCGCGGCACCACCGCCGCCAGCAGCCGGCGCTGCGCCGCCAGCAGGTAGTCTACGTCGGCCGGGTCGAAGCCGCTCCCCTTCGCGCGCAGCGCCTGCAGGCCGGGATCGTCGTGGAGCCCGCCGAAGCCGACCCAGGAGAGGTTGAAGAGGACCTGCAGGTCGGTCAGCTCCTGCTCGGTGAAGCCGGCCGCCACCCGCGGCAGGTCGACGGTCCGCAGGTCGCGCCCGCGCCGGTGGAGCAGCTCCCAGTAGCGCGGCAGCGGACGGATGTTGGTCTCCCAGTCCACCATGAAGAACTGCCGCAGCACCGCCTCGCGCTCCTGGGGCGCGAGGTCGGCGGCGGGGCGGGCCGTCAGGTCGAGCAGGCGATCGCGGGCGGTGCCGGCCACGTACTCGTCGAGCTGCTCGAGCAGCACCGGCGTGAAGTTGACGGTGCAGCGGATGCCGGGGTGGCGCTCCAGCATCCAGGCCATGTCGTAGTAGGCGCGGGTGGCGTGGAGCCGCACCCACGGCATCAGGTACTCGCCCGTCTCCGGCTCCCGGTAGAGGGGCTGGTGCATGTGCCACAGGAAGGCGAGACGGACCTGGGCCATCTGGTGCCTCGCCCGCGAAACCTCAGCGTCGAGGGCGGCGCGGGGCCGGGCGCTGCGCGGAGCGCGGGGCCTCGGGGTCGCCGGAGCGGCGCGCCGTGGGCGGGGGCGCTCCGGAGGAGGTGGAGGCCGGCCCGCCCTCCTGCTTCACCTTCCACTCCTCCCAGAGGTTCAGCACCAGCGAGACGTCGCGCAGCGGGAGGTCCTTCTTGAGGTGCGGGAACTCGCCGAGGAAGTCCTTGAAGAACTGTTCGTAGCGCTGCGGCGTGAAGTAACGGAGCAGGGTCTCGCGGCCGTGGGCGTCGACGTCGAGGAACTCGATCCCCATCCCCGGCGCCAGGTCCGCGTCTTCCAGCGGCACCACGTGGGAGACGCGGGAGCGGATGGCCAGCGGCTTCTCGGGCAGCTTCAGCTCGACGTGGAGGTCGAGCCCCTCCGGCAGCAGGAAGCTGGAGGCGACGAAGAGGCCGCCCAGCCCCAGGTTTCGGGAGGTGCAGTAGGCCTCGAACTTCAGCCCGTCGTGGCCGGGGATGAAGAGCCGGACCGGCAGCTCGATCTCGATCCGCTCGTAACGGCGCGTGGTCTCGCTCACGGTGGAGAAGATAGCATTGGCCTACCGGAAAATCTTCCCCAACCCCTTGCCCTTCAGCTCACCCAGCTCGGTGGCCAGCCGGCCCAGCCGATCCGTCTTGTCGGTCACCTCGCGCTGCAGCCGCACGATCTTGAGGTCGCGCTCGGCCAGCGCCGCCACCAGGTGCTCATTCCCGGCTGCCTCGTGGGCGATCGCCACGGGGGCGCCTCCGGCGCTGGTCGCCGGGGCCGTGGCCCGGTCGGCCAGCTCGGCCTGGACCCGCGCCAGCTCGCCCCGGAGCCCCTCCACCTCGAGGTCGCAAGCCTCGCCGCCGCCGCGCAGCTGCGCCAGCTCCTTCCGGAGCGGCTCCAGCTCGGCGCGCAGCGCCTCCAGCTCGCCCCGCAGCCGGGTCGTCTCCATCGCCGCCGCCACCGCGTCGCTCCGATCGGCCGACGCCCGCCGCTCAAGCTCCTGCAGCGCGGCGAGCCGCTGCTCGAGCTCTTCCTTCTCCCAGCGAACCGCCTGCAGCTCGGCGTCGATCCCGGCCGCCTGTCCCTCGGCCGCCTCGGCGGCCTGCCGCGCCCCGGCCAGCGCCCCCTCCGCGCGCGCCGCCGCGGCCTTCGCCGCCTCCAGCTCCTCCGCCGGGTGACCACCCGCTGCGCCGGCCAGCCGCGCCTCCGCCCTGGCCGCCTCGACGGCCGCCTCCGCGTCGCGCGCCCGCGCCGCGGCTTCGGCGGCCCGCTCCCGCTGCAACCGCGCGTCGGCCTCGGCCGAGGCCCGCTGGGCCTCCATCTCGCGCAGCCGGGCGGCGGCCCCCTGGATGATGGCCCGCGCCTCGTCGAGCTGCCCCACCAGCTGCTCCCGCTCCCGGTCCGCCTGCCGGTGCGCCTCGTCGAGCTGGGCCGCGAGGCCGTCGCGTTCGCCGGCCAGGTGCGACGCCTCCTCGCCGAGCCGCGCGGTCTCGGTGGTGAGCTCGGCCAGCCTGGCCTCCAGCTCCGGCGTGGCGGTGGGGGCCGCCGGCGGGGCGCTCCTGGCGGCTTCCAGCTGGCTTCGCGTCTCCTCCAGGGCCTCGCCGGTGGCGCGCAGCTCGACCCGCAGCTCGGCCAGCACCGAGGTCGCCCGGGCGGCCTCGCCTCGCGCCTCGTCGATCTCCCGCAGCGCCACCTCCGCCTCGCCCCGCGCCGTCACCACCTCCTCGCGCCGCCGGTCGAGCTCTCCCCGGGCGGCGAGCAGGTCGGCCTCGGCCGTCTCGGCCCGTGACCGTAGCGTCGCCTCCAGCCCGGTGGCGCCGGCCGCCTCGGCGCGCAGCGCGCTCAGCTCGGACACCCGCCGCTCGATCGCCTCCTCGAGCTCCTGCACCCGCTGCTCGGCCGCGTCGGCACGCGCCAGCGCGCCCTCGAGCACGCTCCTGGCGGCTTGCGCCTCGGCCCGCGCCGCGCGCAACCCGGCCTCGCTCTCGAAGCCCTCGCTGGCCCGCTCCGCCAGCTCGGTCACCGCCCGCGTCCGCTCCTCGCCGAGCCTGGACGCCTCCAGCTCGGCCTCGGCCAGCCGCTGCCGTAACGACTCCTGCTGTCCGCGCAGCTCGTTCAGCTCCCGCTCGCGCAGGCCGAGCAGCCCGGCCAGCCGCTCGGCGTCGGCCCGCGCCGCCGCCCCCGCCTCCCGCTCGGCGTCGCAGAGCGCCTCCACGCTGCGGAGCTTCTCCAGGGTCTGCTCGCTCTCCTGGCCCCCCCGCTGCTGCCGCTCCAGCGCCGCCCGCGCCTCGGCCTCGCCGGCCATGGCCGCCTCGCGGTCCTGCAGCAGCGCGTCGCGCTCCTCGGCCGCGAGCTGCCGGTCGGCCAGGAGCGTGTCCCGCTCCGCCGCCAGCGCCGCCCGCTCCTGGCTGGACCTGGCGAGCTCGGACGCCGCCGCCTCGCTCGCCGCGGTGAGCACGGCCACCTTCGCCTCCAGCGTGGTCACCGCGCCGCCGGCCTGGGCCGCGCCCGCCACCGCCGCCTGGCGCGACGCCGCGGCGTCGTCGAGCAGCTGCCGCGCCGGGAGCGCCACCATGGTGATGCCGGCCAGCCCGGTCGGCCCCTCGCCACAGAGCGCCACGTAGGCGGCCGCGTCGGCGTCGCCGGCCTGGGAGCCGTCGATGCTCACGTCGGGCTCCTCGCCCTCGGGCGGAGGCACGGCGATGATGTAGCCGACCGACGCCGACTGCGTCGCCACCTCCACCCACGGGAAGTGCTCGGTGAGCGCGCCGATGAAGGACTCGTAGGTGGGGCTCTGCGCCGGCGTGTCGTCGCCGGCCAGCTCCGCCAGCGAGCGGCCCCCGGCGGCCGGGATGGCCGTGACCAGGTGGCCCTTCTCGGCCAGCAGCCGGCGCAGCGCGGTGATGCGGCCCGGGTCCTCGGCCAGCGGGGCGCCGTCGGCCAGGAGGATGAGGTCGAAGGCCCCCTCGGGGAGCGACTCGAGCGGCGCGTCGTCGAAGCGGACGAACGGGTGGTGGCCGGCCGCGCGGGCCGCCTCCAGCGCCGGTCCGCTCTCGACGAGGGAGAGGACGGCCGCGGCGCCGCGTTCGGCCAGCAGCAGCGCGCTGGCGCCGGCGGTGACCGCGGCCGCGCCCAGCTCGAGGACCCGGCGCCCGGAGAGCAGGGGCTCGATGAAGCTGTAGCGGGCGAGGATCTCACCGGCGCCGTGGCGCGCGAAGAAGGTGGCCATGTCGGCGCGATGTTACACCGGCCACGTGGCCCGGTCAGGTTCCGGCCCGGACCGCCGCACGCGGGCCCGGCCGGGCCGAGCTCAACCGCCAGCTACCGCGGCCGGGTCGAGGGTGACGCCGGCCCGCTCCAGCAGGGCCTTGAAGTCGGCCTTGGCCACCGCCTTCATCCAGGCCTCCTGCGGCTCGACCACCTTCTTCTTCACCAGGTCGATGAGCGAGTCGTTGAGCGTCACCATCCCCTGGGCCCGGCCGGTCTGCATCATCGAGGGGATCTGGAAGGTCTTCCCCTCGCGGATCAGGTTGGCCACGCCCGAGTTGCAGAGCAGGATCTCCAGGGCGGGCACCCGTCCGCCGCCGATCTTCTTGCAGAGGGTCTGGGCGATGACGGCCTTGAGCGACTCGGAGAGCATCATCCGGATCTGCGCCTGCCGGTCGGCTGGGAACTGGTCGATCATCCGGTCCACCGTGGAGGGGGCGGTGTTGGTGTGCAGGGTGCCGAAGACCAGGTGGCCGGTCTCGGCGGTCTCGATGGCTATGGCTATGGTCTCCAGGTCGCGGAGCTCGCCCACCAGCACCACGTCGGGGTCCTCCCGCAGTGCCGCGCGCAGCGCCGCCTTGAAGCCGCTGGTGTGCACCCCGACCTCTCGCTGGTTCACCAGGCAGCGCTGGTTGGGGTGCACGAACTCGATGGGATCCTCGATGGTGATGATGTGGTCTTCGCGGTTGCGGTTGATGAAGTCGATCATGGCGGCCAGCGTGGTCGACTTGCCCGAGCCGGTCGGCCCGGTGACCAGCACCAGCCCCTTGGAGAGGAAGCAGAGGTCGAGCACCGCCTTCGAGAGCCCCATCTTCTCGGCGGT
Organism: Myxococcales bacterium; assembly: GCA_021806645.1. Taxonomy (GTDB): domain Bacteria; phylum Myxococcota; class Myxococcia; order Myxococcales; family Anaeromyxobacteraceae; genus JADKCZ01. The sequence continues at coordinate 86,605 of JAJZQX010000014.1, forward strand.
GAGGATCTCGGTCGGGATCTGGCGGAGCACCGCGCCGATCCCCTTGCGGTCGCAGAAGACGTTGACGCGGAAGCGGGCCTGCGCCGTCTCGTGGGCGAAGTCGGTGTCCTTCCTGGCGTGCCACTCCTCGCGGTTCTTCTCCGGCGCGATCGTCCAGAGCAGCTCCTTGAGCCGGTCCGAGCCGAGCGGCCCGTAGCTCGCCACCGCCGCCATGTCGCCGTCGATTCGCAGCATGGGCGGGCTGGCGCTGGACAGGTGGAGGTCGGAGGCGCGACGCCCGACCATGGTCTCCAGCAGCGCGTCGAGCGCGGCGCGCGGGTCGGTGGGGGCAGGGATCTCGATGACCGGAGGCGGGGGCGGCGCGACGGGGGCCGGCTGGACCGGAGCCGGGGCGAGGCCGCGGGCCGCGGGGGGCGGCGCGTTCGGTAGGTCGAGGTCCAGTGACGGCGGCCTGGGCACGGTGCCCGGCCGGCCCCCGTCGAGGGCCACCACCCTGGCGCGGGCCACCGCCCCGGCCAGCTCGAAGCGGATCGCCACCGGGCCGCCCGGCGCCAGGTAGGTGAACTCCGTAGGCCCGGGCCGCGGGAAGGTGGCGCGCAGATCGTCCGGCACCACCTCGGACAGCGCCCCCACGATCTGCGCGGTGGTGAGCGGCTGCTTGATCGGCGTCTGCCGGCCCCGGGGAGTGACCAGCGTGGCCCCCTCCCCGCTCGCGAAGGTGAGCTCGCCACCCGGGTCGGAGAGGAGGAGCTGGATGATGGCGTCGAGGCGGGCCATGGCTAGCGCCCCGACCCAGCCACGTGGCCTGCCGCGAGCGCGACGAGCGCGACGTGGCGCTTGTTGACGTAGGCGACCTGGGCGCCCTGGAGAAGGCGGAAGAAGGGTGGCGGCTCGTTGAGCACGTCGATGAGGCGGGAATGCTCCGTGGGGCGCACGAAGGAGACGAGCCCGCGCTGCACCGTGCCGTCGCCGAGCCGCACGTCCACCTCGTGCTCGGTGGGCAGCGTGGCCGCCTCGTCGTCCGCGTCATTGACGCGGTCTACCCGGACCAGGTTGATCCCCTTCCGGTGCAGGAAGGTCATGGCGCCGGCCGACTCGTCGAAGGCGGGCAGGAAATCCGCGTCCCCGTTGAGCAGGTCGAGCGGCCGCTCCGGGCCGTCGTGGTCCGAGGCGGCCTCGGCGAGGAAGAAGGCCATGCGCCGGACCGCCCCTCCCGGGAGGATCACGTCGGCGGCCACGCGGTGCTTGGGGACCTGTAGGTCGTTCATGGCGGTCCCCTTCGTGCGAGCCGCGTGCCCACTGCGCGGCCGGCCGGGGGCGGTCCTGGCCACGGTTCGCTGCTGACCCGGGGTCGTCGGCTACCCACGGGCGCTGGGGCCACCAGGTCACTTCTCGCGCGGCGTCACGCCGGGAATCCAAACCCCTCTTCGTCGAAGTGCCGGTCGAAGGCGAAGGCGTCGTCGATCCGGCCGCGCCGCATGGTGACGAAGGAGGCCGCGTCAACCAGGCTCAACGAGGACCTGCGACGCTCGAACAGGAGGTCGAGCGCCGCCTCGTGGACAGCGGCGTCCACCCAGACCACGTCGAGGAGCGGAGCGAAGTCCTCGCGGAAGCCGCTCAGGGCTGCGAGCCCGAGACGCCGGGTCACGAGCGCGCAGGTCTCGACGAGAACGTACGACGTCGTGACCAGCATCGCCTGGCGTTGCCGGAGCCTTTCGAATGCGCTCCGCGCGCGAACGTGCGCGGAATCACCCGCATCGAGGAGCGCATAGGCGGCGGAGGTGTCGACGAAGACACGGCTCACTCGAACGCCTCGTCGAGGTACCTGTCGTGCGCCTTGGCGACGTCCTTGGCGCCGCTGCGGTCGCGGAATCGGCCCACCGCGCTGGCCGCCCGTTCGTAGAGCTGGGCGCGGTCGACCTTGTCGTCGGACAGCCCCCGATCGACGAGGCGGCGGATGGCCTCGGCCACCGAGATGCCTTCGCGCCGCGCGGCGACGCGGAGTCTCCTGGCCTGCGCCTCGCTCAGCTGGATCTGGGTGCGGATCATGAAGCAAGTGTACTCACATCATGATGTCACTGCAATCCAAGCACCGGGAACTGCCCTGGAATCTCGAGCCGCGCCGGCGCGCCAAGCAGCGTGACAAGGAGACGCGCACAGGCGGGTACCGGGCGCTCGCGCCCCGCTCACCGCCCGGCCGAGTCGAGCAGCTCTCCGGCCGGTCCGCGCAGCTCGACCGTCATGGGCATCCGCCCGGCCGCGTGCGTCGAGCAGGAGAGGCACGGGTCGTGGGCGCGAATGCCGGCCTCGACGCGGTTGACGGGGTCGATGAGGAGGCGGCGGCTCATGGTTCGCCCGTGGTGGAGCCGGCCGCGCAGGTCCGGAGTGCGCCCCGCCAGCGCCTCGAGCAGCACGGCGTGGATCAGGTCGGCGTGCGTAGGGCAGCCCGGGAGCCAGGCGTCTACCGCGACCAGCTGGTGGAGCGGCAGGACCTGGTCGAGGAACCTGGGCACGATGCCGGGCTCGCCGGGGATCCCCGGCTGAAGGTCGGCGTCGTCGAGGTAGGCGCGGTCTAGCACCGGCAGCGCGCTCCCCAGGGCGTTGCGTATGGCGGTCACGTTGCCGGTTACGGCGCAGTCGCCGAAGGCGATCAGGAACAGGCTCCGCGCCCGGATGACGCGGGCGGCCACGAGATGGTCCTCGTTGGCGCAGGCCCCCTCCACCAGCGCCACGTCGACCCCCTCGGGGAAGACCTTCACGTCGGAGAAGGGCGAGTAGACCAGGTCCACCTCCCCGGCCAGGTCGGCCTCGCTCCCCTCGCCGCACTGGATGCGCCGGAGCAGGCCGAGCAGCTGCACCGTGCCGGCGCGGCAGGGGACGCACTTGCCGCAGGACTCGTCGCGGCAGGTCCTACCAGGCCAACCTGGCCTTCGGAGAACTCACCGGCGGCTCCAAGCGGGCCATCAGCCTCCGGCGCGACGGGTGGGTAGCCTACGCCACCGGCCCGGGCTCGGGCGCCGACGCCATCATCACTGTGGAGAACGCCGCGCCCATGCCGCCGCGCGTGGTGCTGGTGCGCTACTCAGGCAAGGTGCCCAACTACGTCAAGGCGACCTGCCCGTAGAGGGCGCGGAGTCCGGCGCGGGCCGAAGGCGGGATCCCGCGCAGCGGCCGCTGTACCGGCACCGCCCCCACGTCACCGGTGCAGCAGCGCCACGTGCGGCAGGTTGCGCAGGCGCCCGTCGTGGTCGAGCCCGTAGCCGACCACGAACCGGTCCTCGATGGTGAACCCCTTGAAGTCGATCGGCACCGCCACCCGGGCCCGGGCCGGCTTCTCCAGCAGCGCCGCCACCTTCAGGCTGCGCGGGTGGCGGGTGGCGAGGTTGTCGAGCAGGTAGCGGACGGTCAGGCCGGTGTCGACGATGTCCTCGACCAGCAGTACGTCCTCCCCCTCGACGGAGCGGGCCAGGTCGTGCGTGATGCGGACCACGCCGGTGCTCTCCGTCCCCTGGTAGGAGGAGACGCCGATGAAGTCCACCTCCAGCTCGGGGAGCGGGATGGCGCGGACGAGATCCGCGAGGAACATGAAGCTCCCCTTGAGCACGCCGATGCAGATGAGCCGCTTGCCGGTGTGCTGGCTGGCGATCGCCTTCCCAATCTCGGCGATGCGGGCCTGGATCTGCTCCGCGGAGATGAGGACCTCGGTGCGGTAGGAGCCGGTCATGGCGCGCATCCTAGTCGAGGGGGCGGCGGGTCGGTGGTAGAGAAGGGCGGTGCGCCTAGTCACCACCGCACCCGCCAAGGTCAACCTGGTCCTCCGCGTCGGCCCGCCGCGGCCGGACGGCTTCCACGATCTCAAGAGCCTCATGGTCCCGCTCGACCTCGGCGACCTGGTCGAGGTGCGGGTGGGCGCGCGCGCCGGCCCGGTCACCTGCCGCGTGCCCGGCCATCGCGAGCTCGACGGCGAGCGGAACCTGGCGGCCCGCGCGGCCGAGGCCTTCCGGCGCCGCTTCCCGACCGACCGGGCCATCGCCATCCGCATCGAGAAGCGGACCCCCGTCACCGCCGGCCTGGGCGGCGGCTCCTCCGACGCCGCGGCGGTGCTGCGCTGCCTGGCCCGCGCCTTCGGCGTCAGCGACACGGCGGCGCTCGCCGAGCTGGGGCTGTCGATCGGCTCAGACGTCCCCTTCTTCCTGGGCCGCGGACCGGCCTGGGCGGCGGGGCGGGGCGAGCGGCTCCGGACGGTCACGGTGGCGCCGCTCCACCTGATCCTCCTCTATCCCCGCGATCCGGCCCTGGCCATCCGCGCAGCGGACGCTTACCGCTGGCTGGACGAGGATCGGCGCGATCGGCCGGTCCCGACGCTCCCCCGAGCGCCCCGCTGGCGCCCAACCCTTCTGGGGAACGACCTCCAGCCACCCTGCGTGGCCCGCCATCCTGCCTTAGATCGCTTGATGGAGCGGCTAACCGGCGCCGGCGCCACCGCGACGCTGATGTCCGGGAGCGGTCCCACCGTCTTCGGCCTCTTCGCCGGCCGGGCCTCGGCCCGACGAGCGGCGAAGGCGCTGAGCGCGGCGGCCGGCGTGGACGTGGAGGTCCAGCTGGTGCGTACGGTGCCGCGGCTGCCTGGAGTGTCGTCATGGAGATCACCGACGTCCGCGTCTACCCGGTCGACGAGGAGAAGCTGAGGGCCTACGTCACGGTCACGCTCGACGGCTGCTTCGTGATCCGCGACCTGAAGGTGATCCAGGGAGCGACCAGCCTCTTCGTGGCCATGCCCGCCAAGCGGCGCAAGGACGGGACTTTCAAGGACGTGGCCCACCCGCTCAACGCCGAGACCCGCGAGCGGTTCGAGCGGATCATCCTGGCCGCCTACGACGCCGAGTCGCGGCGCGCGCCGGCCCGCCGCCCCGCCGCGAACGAGGCCCACCTGCCCGGGAATTGAGCACCGCTGGCCGCCGACCGCGGTTGCCTTCGTCACCGGCGCGGCGCGCCTCGTGTAACGCGCACGTGGCCGTCGACGCCGGTCGCCCCGGTCTGCTATTGAGGCGCATCTCCTCGGAGGGGGTGCGGATGTCAGCCAACGGTTCCAGGCCCGAATACAAGCTCTTCGCCGGCAACTCGAACCGCAAGCTGGCGGAGGCCATCGCCACCGCCCTGGGACGCCCGCTCTCGGCGGCCATGGTCGGCCGCTTCTCCGACGGCGAGATCCAGGTGGAGATCGGCGAGAACATCCGCGGGCAGGACACCTACATCATCCAGTCCACCTGCTCCGACGCCAACGTCAACCTGATGGAATTGCTCATCATGATCGACGCGCTCAAGCGCGCCTCGGCCGGCACCATCAACGCCGTCATCCCCTACTACGGCTACGCCCGGCAGGACCGGAAGGTGGCGTCGCGCAGCCCCATCACCGCCAAGCTGGTGGCCGACCTGCTCGAGGCGGCCGGCGCCACCCGCGTGGTCTCCATGGACATGCACGCCGGGCAGATCCAGGGCTTCTTCAACATCCCCTTCGACCACCTCTACGCCGCGCCGGTGCTGCTCGACCACATGCGCAAGCGGTTCGAGGGGAAGTCCGACGAGCTGGTCATCGTCTCGCCCGACGCCGGCGGCGTGGAGCGGGCCCGGGCCTACTCGAAGCGGCTCGGCGCCAGCCTCTGCATCGTCGACAAGCGGCGGCTCAAGGCCAACGTGGCCGAGGTGCTCAACGTCATCGGCGACGTGACCGGGAAGTCCTGCGTGCTGCTCGACGACATGATCGACACGGCCGGCACGCTCACCCAGGCCGCCAACGCCCTGGTGGACAAGGGGGCGGCGCGGGTCTTCGCCTACGCCACCCACGCCGTCCTCTCGGGCCCGGCGGTGGAGCGGATCCAGAAGAGCCCCATCGAGGAGGTGGTGGTGACCGACTCGATCCCGCTCTCGCCGACCGCGGCCGGCTGCACCAAGATCCGCGCGCTCTCCTGCGCCCCGCTCTTCGCCGAGGCGGTCAAGCGGATCCACGGCGGCGACTCGCTCTCCAGCCTGTTCGTCTAGGTCACGGCCGCCGCAGGGCCGGCGGCCCGGGCCGCCCCCCTACAGCTCGACCTGCGCCCCCAGCTCGACCACGCGGTTGGGCGGCAAGCCGAAGAAGGAGCTGGCCGTCGCCGAGTTGCGCGACATGATGATGAAGATCTTCTTGCGCCAGGTGGCGAGCTTCGCCGAGCCGCTGGCGAGCAGCGTCTCGCGCCCCAGGTAGTAGGAGACCTCCAGCGGGTGCACCTCCAGCCGGGCGCCGGCCCCCTCGCGCGTGGCCAGCGACTCGAGCAGCGCCGGGACGTTGGGCTGCTCCATGAACCCGTAGTGCGCCACCACCTGGTAGAAGCCGGCGCCGAGGTCGCGCGTCACGACGCGCTCGGCCTCCGGCACCACCGGCACCTCCTCGGAGAGCACCGAGGTCAGGACGATCCGCTCGTGGAGCACCTTGTTGTGCTTCAGGTGGTGCAGCAGCACCGGCGGAGCGCTTCCCAGGCTGGAGGTCAGGAAGACCGCGGTGCCGGGGATGCGGATCGGCTTGCGGCGGGCCACGTCGGCGAGGAAGAGCTCGATGGGCAGGCCGGCGTCGCGCAGCATGGCGGCCACCACCGACCTCCCCTGCTTCCAGGTCGACAGGAGCGTGTAGACGACGGCGGCGACCACCAGGGGGAACCAGCCCCCGTCCTCGACCTTGACCAGGTTGGCGCCGAAGAAGGCCAGGTCCACGGTCAGGAAGGCCACCGTGAGCGGCCAGCTCTGCCACCGTGGCCAGCGCCACAGGTCGCGCATGACGCGGTGGAAGAGGAGCGTGGTGATGCTCATGGTGCCGGTGACGGCGATGCCGTAGGCGGCGGCCAGGTTGGACGAGCTCTTGAAGCCGAGCACCAGCGCGATGCAGGCGGCGCCGACGGCCCAGTTCACCTCGGGGACGTAGATCTGGCCGATCTCGGTGCGGGAGGTGTGCTTCACGGTGATGCGCGGGAAGTAGCCGAGCTGCACCGCCTGGTGCGTCAGCGAGAAGGCGCCGGAGATGAGCGCCTGCGAGGCGACGATGGTGGCCAGCGTGGCCAGGCCGATGAGCGGGTAGAGCGCCCACGACGGCGCCAGCAGGTAGAACGGGTTCTCGCGGGCGGCGGGCTGCAGGAGCAGCAGCGCCCCCTGTCCGAAGTAGTTGAGCGTGAGCGCCGGCATCGCCAGCCCCAGCCACGCCAGCCGGATGGGGCGCTTGCCGAAGTGGCCCATGTCGGCGTAGAGCGCCTCGCCGCCGGTGATGCAGAGGACCACCGCGCCCAGCACCAGGAACCCGGTCACGCGGTTCTGGCCGAAGAAGCGGATGGCGTGGAGCGGGTTGACCGCGACCAGCACCGACGGATCGCGCAGGATGCCGTGGACTCCGAGCGCGCCGATGCCGACGAACCAGGCCAGCATGATGGGGCCGAAGATCGCCCCGACACGCGCCGTGCCGGTACGCTGGATGAGGAAGAGGCCGGCCAGGATCAGCACCGTCAGCGGCACCACCACCGGGGTCAGCGCCGGGGCCGCCACCGCCACGCCCTCCACCGCGGAGAGGACCGAGATGGCCGGCGTGATGATGCCGTCGCCGTAGAGCAGCGCCGCGCCGACGATGCCGAGCACCAGCAGCACCTTGCGACCGCGCCGGTTGGGGTCGTTGCGCGAGACCAGCGCCTGCAGCGCGAGGATGCCCCCCTCGCCACGGTTGTCGGCGCGCATCACGAAGGAGAGGTACTTGAAGGTGACCACGAAGGTCATGGCCCAGAAGACCAGCGAGAGGACGCCGAGCACGTTCTGCGGCGTCGGCTCGACGCCGTGCTTGCCGGTGAAGCACTCCTTCAGCGCGTAGAGCGGGCTGGTGCCGATGTCGCCGTAGACGACCCCCAGCGCCCCGAGGGCCAGCGCCGCCAGCGCGCGACCGTGCGGCGCGGAGCGGGCCGGTTGCATGTCGGCGTGGGGCGCCTCGGCCACGGCCGGGAGGTCGCTGCGGGTCTGGATGGCGGCGACGGGGGTCGCGGCCTGCGGATCGGCGCCTGCCGGAGGATCGAGGGGGATCATGGAGTGTGCAGCGAACCAGCAAACCATGACGGCGGGGGCACCGGAAGGGGTCAGATCCTTGACCCCGCGCCCCATGATCGAGTAATCACCCGCCTTCCTTGGGGTTCCAGATCACCGGGCCCTTTTCGACACCAACCCAGGGCCGCCGCCGCCAGGCGTCGCCCCTCGCCCGAGCCGATCATGCGGCCGGCACGAGTCCATTGGGAGGCACCATGGATAAGGTCGTTCTCACCGCCGAGCAGCGCGCCGGCCGGGGCAAGGGTCCCGCCCGACGGCTCCGCCAGCAGGGTCTCATCCCGGCCGTCGTCTACGGCCGCAAGGGCGAACCCAAGCACCTCGCGCTCGATCCGGCCGCGCTGCTCAAGGCCATCGAGACCCCGCACAAGTTCAACACGCTCCTCACCCTCAAGGTGGACGGCGGCGAGAACTTCGTGCTCTTCAAGGACTACCAGGTGGACCCGGTCACCCGCCGGCTCCTCCACGCCGACTTCCTCGAGGTGAAGCTCGACGAGCCGGTCAAGGTCGAGGTCCCGGTCTCGATCGTCGGCAAGGCGGTCGGCACCGCCGAGGGCGGCATCCTCTCGGTCGCCACCCACGACATCGTGGTCAAGGCGCTGCCCACCAAGATCCCGCTCAAGATCGAGGTGGACGTCACCGAGCTGAAGATCGGAGCGTCGATCCACATCTCCGAGCTCAAGGCCCCCGAGGGCTGCGCCTTCGTCTACCAGGCCGACATCGTCATCGCCTTCGTCGCCATCCCCGAGAAGGAAGAGGTCGTCGCGGTCGCGGCGGCCGTTCCTGGCGCGGAGGGCGCGGCGGCTCCGGCTGCCGGCGCTCCCGGCGCTCCAGGCGCTCCGGGCGCGGCCGGTGCCGCTCCGGCGGCTGGTGCCACGCCCGCGGCGGGCGCCAAGGGCGCGGCCCCGGCGGCTCCTGCGGCCAAGGGCGGCGAGAAGAAGAAGTAAGGACCGTGAAGCTCGTCGTCGCACTCGGCAACCCCGGGGACGCCTACGCGCGGACGCGCCACAACGTCGGCTGGCTGGTGGCCGACCACCTGGCGCATCACCTCGGGGCCCGCTTCACCTCGGAGAAGTTCGGGGCGGAGCTGGCCGAGGCCCGGACCGGCGACGAGCGGATCTGGATCATGAAGCCGCAGATGTTCATGAACCACTCCGGCGAGGCGGTCGGGCCGGCCTTGAAGTTCTGGAAGCTGGAACTGGACGATCTGGTGGTGGTCCACGACGACATGGAGCTGGAGCCGTACCGGGTCCAGCTCAAGGTCGGCGGCGGCCACGGTGGACACAACGGGCTGAAGAGCTTGAACGCCCATGTGGGCTCTCCCGGCTACGCGCGCGTGCGCGTGGGCGTGGGGCGCCCGCCGGCGCCGGTGGACTCGGCCGACTACGTGCTCGGCCGTTTCCCCCGCGCCGACGACGCCGCGCTCGAAGCCTGCGTGGCGTGGGCGGCGGAGGCGACCCGGCTGTCGTGTGAGCTGGGTGCCTTGAAGGCGATGAACCAGGTGAACCGCCGGCGCGAGCCGGCGTAGCGGCAGGCAGGGCGCGGCGCCGGGCGCATGGTGCTCCCGGGACGCGAGAACAGCTGGCTCCTCGCGGCGGGTGAACCGCCGCTGTGAATCCGAGGGGAGTACCGATGGCCGAAGCGACGAAGCGTCTCGTCCGTGAGTACGAGACGGTATACCTGCTCAAGGCGGACACGCCTGACGACCAGGTGGAAGAGATCAAGGAGCGCCTCCGCGGCGTGGTCAGCCGCGAGGGCGGGAAGGTGATCCGGTTCACCAACCAGGGAAAGCGGAAGACCGCCTTCCCGGTGGCCAAGAACGGGCGCGCCCTCTACATGCAGTGCCTCTACCTGGGGAAGGCGGGCCTGGTGGCCGAGCTCGAGCGCAACCTGCGCATGATCGACCTCGTCACCAAGTTCCAGTCGGTCAAGGTGGCCGAGGACGTCGACTTCGACGCCCGGCAGGTCGAGGCCGACGTCAAGATCCAGCCGGTCGAGGACGAGCCGAAGCCGCGCGAGGAGCGCACCTTCGGTGAGCGCGACGAGGGCGTCGAGGCCGAGAGCTTCGAGAGAGGGGAGGAGTAAGCCATGGCCCGTCCTGACATGGGTGGAAAGTCGTTCGGCGGTGGTGGCGGCTTCGGAGGAGGCAAGTCCTTCGGCGGTGGCGGTGGCGGCGGCGGTGGCGGTGGTGGCTACGGCGGCGGCCGCGGCGGCGATCGCGAGGAGCGCGGCGAGCACGGTGACCACGGCGGTGAAGACGGAGGCCGTGGCCGTGGCTTCGGCCGCCGCAAGGTCTGCCGGTTCTGCGCCGACAAGGCCCTCAAGGTCGATTACAAGGATCAGCAGGCGCTCAAGTACTTCCTCACCGAGCGCGGCAAGATCATCCCCCGCCGCATCAGCGGCAACTGCGCCAAGCACCAGCGTGAGATCGCCACCGCGATCAAGCGCGCCCGCATGGTCGCCATCCTGCCCTACACGGCGGGGACGCCGTAGGAGGCCGCCATGAAGCTCATCCTTCGCGAAGACGTGGAGAACCTGGGCAAGGGCGGCGACCTCGTCGACGTCAAGCCGGGCTACGGCCGCAACTTCCTGCTCCCCCGTGGGCTGGCGGTGGCGGCCAACACCAAGAACGTGCGTGAGCTGGACCACCAGAAGTCCGTGGCGTCCGCCAAGGCCGCCAAGCTCAAGGCCTCGGCCGAGGCGGTCGCCAAGCGGCTGGCCGAGACCCCGGTGGTGCTGAAGCGGAAGGCCGGCGAGCAGGACAAGCTGTTCGGCTCGGTCACCGCCATCGACATCGCCGAGGCGCTGGCCGCCCGCGGCCTGCAGCTCGACCGCCGCTCCATCGACCTCGCCGAGCCGATCAAGACCATCGGCGACTTCGAGGTTCCGGTGAAGCTGCACCACGAGGTGGTCGGCAAGGCCAGGGTGAAGGTCGAGGCCGAGGGCTAGCCCTCCAGCGCCTGGGCCGAAGCGACACCGGGGGCCGGTCCAGTGCGGACCGGCCCCCGCCATTTTTCCGGGGCCGGTCGAGACCTCACCTGCCGGCTGGATCGACCGCCACCTGGCGCCGCCGGCCGCTCCCATCATCCGTCCCTGACGCGGCGCGGCGGGGGTTGTCCAGCGCCGCCACCGTGCTAGATTGCGCGACCGTGCTCGACTGGCTCCACAACATCATGTCCCGGGATCTCGCGATCGATCTCGGCACCGCCAACACCCTCATCTACATCCGCGGCGAGGGCATCGTCTCCAACGAGCCCTCGGTGGTCGCGGTGCAGCAGGACTCTCGCGGCGGCCGCAAGGTGCTGGCGGTCGGCAAGGAAGCCAAGGAGATGCTCGGCCGCACCCCGGGCAACATCGTCGCCATCCGCCCCATGAAGGACGGCGTCATCGCCGACTTCGAGGTGACGGCGGCCATGCTCCGCCACTTCATCCAGACCGCCCACAACCGCCGGTCGTTCGTGAAGCCGCGCATCATCATCGGCATCCCCTCCGGGATCACCGAGGTGGAGAAGCGCGCGGTGCGCGAGGCGGCGGAGAGCGCCGGGGCCCGCGAGGTCTACCTGATCGAGCAGCCCATGGCCGCCGCCATCGGCGCCGGGCTCCCCATCACCGAGCCGAGCGGCAACATGATCGTCGACATCGGGGGCGGCACCTCGGACGTGGCGGTCATCTCGCTCGGCGGCATCGTCTACAGCCGCTCGGTGCGCATCGCCGGCGACAAGATGGACGAGGCGATCATCCAGTACATCAAGCGGCGCTACAACCTGCTCATCGGCGAGCGGACCGCCGAGCTCATCAAGATGGGGATCGGCACCGCCTACCCCACCGAGGAGGAGCTCACCATGGACGTGAAGGGGCGCGACCTGGTGGCCGGCGTGCCGCGCACGCTCAGCATCGGCTCCAGCGAGATCCGCGAGGCGCTCTCCGAGCCGATCAACGGCATCGTCGAGGCGGTCAAGGTGACGCTGGAGCGGACCCCGCCCGAGCTGGCCGGCGACATCGCCGACCGCGGCATCGTGCTGGCGGGCGGCGGCGCCCTGCTCAAGAACCTCGACGTGCTGCTGCGCGAGGAGACCGGCCTGCCGGTCTTCCTGGCCGAGGACCCGCTCTCCGCGGTGGTGATCGGCGCCGGCAAGGCGCTCGAGGAGCTGGACATCCTCCGCCAGGTCACGGCCGGCCGTTAGCGGCGCCGCGCGGCGCTCCGCCTGTCCCTGCGGTCAAGTGCCGCAGGGCCCTGCCGGGTTGCGACAGATCAACCCAGCGCCTTCAAGTCCGACTAGAATCCGCCGCCTTTCAGGTGCCTGCTTCGCTTGCCGCGCCTGAGGAACGAGCCCAATGCGCCAACTGATCGTAGTCCTCTCGCTGCTCCTCGCCGGCACGGCCAGCGCCGCCCCACTCCCCAGGAAGGCCACCCCGGCCAGGGCCGCCGCCAGGCCGGCGCCTGCGCCAGCTGCCGAGCCGAAGACGCTCGACAACGCCGACTGCCTCGGCTGCCACGCCGACGACAGCACCGGCCGCAAGGTCGACGACCAGCTCTTCGCCGCCTCGGTCCACGGCCAGAACTCGCTCTCCTGCACCGACTGCCACGACGGCTACGGCGAGGGGCCGCACGACGGGCAGGGGCCGGAGCGCTCCGATGCCGAGCAGGCCATGCTGGCGCGGCTGGCCAGGGCCAGCTGGGGCGAAGGCGCACACATGGTGAAGGTGACCGCGCCGGCCGCCTACCTCGCCTGCGCCACCTGCCACGCCGCCGAGGCGGACGCCTTCTTCGGCACGTCGATCCACGCCAGGTGGCTGCGCGAGGACACGCGGGCGCCCGGGCCGATCTGCGCCACCTGCCACGGTTCACCGCACACCCTGGCAACCCTCATGGCGCCCTACGCGCCGTCGGCCACCGCCCGGGTCGCCGTCCCGGCCGACCGCCGCGCCATGCAGAAGACCTGCGAGGCCTGCCACGGCAACGAGGAGTTCGCCAAGGCGGCCGGCCTGAACCCCGAGGTCGAGCAGACCTACCGGGATTCGATCCACGGCCGGCTGGCGCGCGTCGGCAACGCCATGGCGCCGGCCTGCGTCTCCTGCCACGCCTCCGACAAGGCCCATGGCGGCACGCACGGCATCGTCGCCAAGACCGACCCCACCTCCTCCGTCGCCGGGGCCAACCGGGCGCACACCTGCGCGCGCTGCCACCAGGGGGCCACCGACACCTTCGCCAGGCTGATCGCCCACAAGGCGATCCAGGAGACGGGCGGTCACGTCGTCCCGCACGTCCTCCACGTCGCCTTCTCCTACCTGACCACGCTCACGCTCCTCTTCTTCGCCTTCCACGTGCTCATCGACTTCGTCTACGAGCTGCGCCAGCGGCTGGCGGCCAGGAGCCACGGCGTCACCGCCGACGAGCTGAAGAGCGTGGTCCGGTTCGACCTCCACCAGCGCGTCCAGCACTGGCTCATGCTCTCCGGCGTCATCCTGCTCGGCCTGACCGGCTGGCCGCTGCGTGGCGCCGGCGTCTTCACCGGCGCGCCCATCATCGGTGGCATGGACGCCTCCGCCTACTCGGCGGCCTTCATGAAGCTGTTCGGCGGCGCCGCCGGCGCGGCCATCTGGCACCGCGTCGGCGCGGTGCTGATCATCACCTCGGCCGTCTACCACCTCTTCTACTTGACCTTCCTCGCGGCCAACAAGCGGCTGCCCATCTCGATGCTGCCGATGCCCAAGGACGCGCTCGACATGAGGGACAACATCCTCTTCATGCTCGGCCTGAAGAAGGAGCGTCCCCAGTTCGACCGCTACATGTACCTGGAGAAGTTCGACTACTGGGCGGTGTTCTGGGGCATCGTGATGATGGTCGGCACCGGGTTCGTCTTCTGGTTCCCGGTCTTCTTCGCCAGGCACGCGCCGTCGTGGGTCATCACCGCGGCGCAGATCATCCACGGCGAGGAGGCGACGCTGGCCATCACCTTCCTCTTCGTGGTGCACTTCTACAACGTGCACCTGAAGCCCTCGATCTTCCCCATGAACTGGGCCTGGCTCCACGGCCGGATCACCGTGGCCAACCTGAAGCACGAGCACCCGGCCGAGTACGAGCGGTTGAAGGACAGGCTGAAATAGCCGCCGCCACGCCCTGGACCATGGAGGGGTCGCGCCTCGCGGCGCGGCCCCTCATCTTTTCAGGCGCTCCGCGAAACCGGGTAGGATGCCGGGATCCATGATCCCCGGCCCTGGCACGCGGAACCTGCTCATCGCCGCCGCCGCCGTCTTGCTGGTCGCCGGGGTGGGCGGGTTCCTCCGCTTCAAGAAGTTCGTGGACGAGGACCCGCGCCTCTGCGCCACCTGCCACCGCGCCAGCCCGGAGTTCTCGCTCTGGCTGGCCGGCAGCCACAAGTCGGTTGCCTGCCAGAAGTGCCACCACGCCACGCCGGAGCAGGGGGTGGCCATGCTGCGGGCCTTCGTGGCCGGCAAGATGCCCAAGGGGCGCCACGCCGCGGTCGAGGTGGGCGCCTGCGCCGCCTGCCACCTCTCCCACGACCCGCGCTGGCCTCAGATCGGCGCCTCGCGCGGCCACCGGATCCACGTCGACCAGCAGCGGATCTCCTGCGTGAGGTGCCACGCCGCCGGCGTCCACGGCTTCGAGCCGGTCTCGACCGCCTGCGTCGAGTGCCACGGCAAGCACCTGGTCGGCGTGGCCGGCATGACCCGACTCCACTGCTTCGCCTGCCACGAGTTCCTCACCACCGAGCCCGGGCTGCGCCCGACCCGCCGCGACTGCATGCGCTGCCACACCGCGCAGGGGATCCACGCCCCCATGAGCGACCACGGCAGCGCCATGGAGATGGCCTGCGCGGCCTGCCACAAGCCGCACGCGCCTCCGGGCCAGGGCATGGTGGCCTGCGCCAGCTGCCACAAGGAGATGGGGAAGGGCGGGCTCCACAGGCGGCCCGGCCACCAGCGCTGCGTGGACTGCCACAAGCCGCACACCTGGAAGGCGGAGGCGCCGGCCTGCCTCGCCTGCCACGCCAGCGCCCCGCTCCACGCCAAGGACCGGGCCTGCGCCGGCTGCCACGCCTTCGGCGGCGCGCCGCTCCCACCCCGCGCCCCGTCCGACACCCCGCCGCCGTGACCCTGCGCCTCAAGCTCTTCGTCCTCATCGCCGGGGCGATCTTCTTCGCCACCTCGGGGGTGACGGCCATGGCCCTCTGGCGCGAGGTGATCCGCGGGCAGGAGCTGCTGGCGCGCGAGGGGGTGGCCATCGCCTCCACCGCCGCGACCGCCGCGGCCCAATGGCTGGGGCCGGGCGGCCCGGAGGCCGGCGCGCCGCAGGCCCTGCCGGCCGTCCTCGACCGGCTCATGAGGTCGACGCCGCTCGACCGGGCCTGGGTGGTCGACCGGAGCGGCACGGTGATCGCCTGCGCCTCCCGGACCGGCGAGACCTGCCCCGACGGCTTCCCCCCCAGCGAGTTCCAGAGCGCCGACTGGCCGCTGCAGGCGCTCAAGCGGCTCGTCAACCCCGAGGGGATCATCGCCCGGGCGCCGGTGCTGCGTGGCGGCGAGGTGGTGGGGGCGGTCTGCGTCGACTTCAGCCACGAAGAGGTGATCGGCGCGGCGCGCGACCTGGCCGTCGGCGCCAGCCTGGTCGGCTTCTTCTGGATCACGCTCGGCCTGATCATGGCCGGCCTCTTCATCCGCCAGGTGACCAAGCCGGTCGTCGACCTCATCGAGGCGGCCGGGCACCTCGCCGAGGAGAAGGGCGTGCAGCTTGAGGAGCCCCGGGACCGCGAGCTGGCCGAGCTGGTCCACGCCTTCAACCAGATGTCGCGACGGCTGGAGGAGCGGCGCCACGAGAACCAGCGGCTCATCGCCGAGCTGGAGGAGCGGGTGGAGCAGAAGACCCGGGAGGTGCTGCGCGCCGACCGGCTCGCCACCCTGGGCGGCATCGCCGCCGGCCTCGCCCACGAGATGGGCAACACCTGCAACGTCATCCGCGGCTACGCGTCGGTGGCGGAGCGGGAGCTCCCGGCCGGTCACCCCAACCGCGACGACGTGCTGGCCATCCGGCGGGAGACCGTCCGCGCCGCCGCCATGCTGGAGCGCTTCCTGGTCTTCGCCAGCGCCCGCGACTCCAAGGCCCACCCCCAGGCCGTCGAGCCGGTGCTGCGCGAGGCGGTCGAGGTGGTCGGGCCGGCCGCGGCGCAGGCCCGGGTGGAGCGGGTCGTTGAGATCACCGGGGAGCTGCCGCTGGTGGTGGCCGACTCCGGGCTGCTGCGGCAGGCCTTCCTAAACCTCTGCATCAACGCGGTCCACGCCATGGGGTCGCAGGGCGGCGGCACCCTCACCGCCCGGGCCCGTGCCGATGGCCATGAGGTGGTGATCGAGGTGAGCGACACCGGGCCAGGCCTCTCGCCCGAGGTGGCCAGGCACATCTTCGAGCCGTTCTACACCACCAAGGCCGATGGAACCGGGCTCGGGCTGGCCATCGTCCGCCAGGCGGTGGAGGCGCACGGCGGCACCGTGGTGGTGGAGAGCCAGCCCGGGCAGGGCGCCACCTTCCGGATCCGGCTGCCGGCCGCCGGCCCGGGCGCGGGCGGCCAGCCACCGGAGGAGGCCTTACCGTGAGCCAGCCCAAGCCGAAGCTGATGGTGATCGACGACCTCGACTCGGCCCGCGCCATGATGCGGCGGATCCTGGCGCGCGGCTACGAGGTCTACGACTTCGCCAGCGTGGCCGAGGCGCTGCCGGCGGTGGAGCGCGCCGAGTTCGACGCCGTCGTCACCGACCTGCGCATGCCTGGCGTCGACGGACTGGAGGCCCTGAAGCGCTTCAGGGCCAGGGTCCCGGACGTGCCGGTGATCCTGGTCACCGCCTTCGCCACCGTGGAGACCGCCATCGAGGCCATGAAGGCGGGCGCCTTCGACTACCTGAAGAAGCCGTTCGAGCCGGAGGAGCTGGAGCTGGTGGTGGCGCGCGCCGCCGAGCACGCCCGCCTGAAGCGCGACAACGCCAGGCTGCGCGCGCAGCTCACCGGCGCCGGCGGCGCCCACGGCATCGTCGGAGGGTCGCAGGCCATCCGCGACGTCACCTCGATCCTGCGGCGGATCGCCCCCTCCAACGTCCCCATCCTCATCGAGGGGGAGAGCGGCACCGGCAAGGACCTGCTGGCGCGCGCCGCCCACGCCATGAGCTCGCGGGCCGCGGGCCCGTACGTGGCGCTCAACATGAGCGCCATCCCCGAGAACCTGGCCGAGGCCGAGCTCTTCGGCCACGAGAAGGGGGCCTTCACCGGCGCCGAGCAGGCGCGCGGCGGGTTCTTCGCCGAGGCCGAGGGCGGCACGCTCTTCCTCGACGAGCTGGGGCTGCTGCCGCTGGCGCTCCAGCCCAAGCTGCTGCGCGTGCTGCAGGACGGCGAGTACATCCCGGTGGGGAGCCGCAAGCCGCGAAAGGCCGACGTCCGCATCATCGCCGCCACCAACGAGGACCTGGCCGCGCAGGTGAAGGCCGGCAAGTTCCGCGAGGACCTCTGGTTCCGGCTCCGGGTGGTGCCGGTGCGGCTCCCGCCGCTGCGCGAGCGGCGCGAGGACATCCCGCTGCTCATCGATCACCTCATCAGCAAGCACGCCGTCCGGCTCAACCGGCCACCGCTCCAGCCCGACGCCGCCGCCCTGCGCGCCCTGCTCGACCACCCCTGGCCCGGCAACATCCGCGAGCTGGAGCACGCCATCGAGCGCGGGCTGCTGCTGGCGCAGGGGGAGGCCATCACCCTGGCCGACCTGCCGCCGGAGCTCACCCCGCCTCCCGTCGCCGAGGGGGGCGACGAGGGCCGGTACCGTAGCGCCCGCGACGCCTGGGAGCGGCGCTGGCTCGAGGAGCTCCTGCGCGAGGCGGGCGGCTGCGTCGCCAAGGCCGCCGAGCTGGCCGGGCTCCACCGCTCCACGCTCTACGAGAAGCTGACCCGCCACGGGCTGGCCGAGAAGGACGCCAAGGGGTGAGGGCGGCCGGCGCGCGGCGCGGCGGCCAAGGCCGGTCTACGGGAGCCGTGAGGATCAGGCGCGCACGGCCCGATGAGGCGGCGGACGTGGCCCTGGTCATGCGCGCGGCGGTGCGCGGCCAGCGCGGGCGCTACGGCGAGGCGCTGCTTGCGGCATGGGGCTCGCTCCCGGCCCTCTACCACCGCTGGGCCATGACCGCCGGCGGCGAGCGCTACCTGGTGGCGGCGCGCGGCGCACGACTGCTCGGGTACGCGGCCTGGCGTGGCGGCGAGGTGACCGCCCTCTTCGTCCGGCCGGGCGAAGCGGGGCGCGGGCTGGGGGCCAGGCTGCTGGCCCGCGTCGAGGCGGCGGCGCGCGCGGAGGGCGCCCGGCGGCTCACCGCAGTGGCGGCGCTGGAGGCGGTGCCCTTCTACCTGGCGCACGGCTGGCGCCTGGGGCGGCCGGTCGGCTCGCCGCTGCCGGGCGGGGGGGCGTTGCCGGCGGTGAGGATGTGTAAGCTGGCCTGAGCGGCCACGGGTTCAGCATCAACTTCGCGGCCGACCACGCGGTAGTACACGTGGTAGCGGGTTCCGGGCATCAGCACGCGTCGGTGCGCACGCCCAGGCACAACTTAGTAGGCGTTGCCGAGCTGCGGGGTGGTCCGGATCCGGTCGAGCGCGGAGCGCAGTTCCTCCTCGAAGAGCACGCGAGCGGCCGGGCGGTTCTCACGCCACCAGCGGGCGCACCGCTCGGCCTCGCGGAGCGCTCGGGGAGGTTGGTCGGCTCGTCGAACATGAGCCGTCCGCCCTTCACGTGTGCCTTGAGTGCCCGCATCGCGATCGCCATCCTGGTGCCTCTTGTTTCCCCGCACCCGCACCAGCGCCAGCTCCGCGACGCGGGAGAGGGTCGCCGCTGGGGCAGGCAGCGGAGAATCGCGGCGTCGATCTTGCCGTTCGGGATTCGGCGCGCCGTCACCCGCCACCGTCACCCTCCGGCGGTCAAGGACCCTGGCCAGGGAGGTCCCACGACGCGGGGCGCAGCCCCCAGCGGAGCACGTCCGGGTCGAGGTCGGTGTCGTTGGGCCAGACGATGGTGCCCAGCTCCGGATCGACCTTCACCGACCTGAAGAAGACCGGATCGGCCCGATGCGGCTCGAAGACCGGGGCGTGATCCGGGGCAACGTGGCCCGCCGGCTGCGCTACGGACTCCACTACATGAACTCGGACGACAACGTCTTCGAGGACAACCTCATCGCCGACAACGCGCGCGGTGGGTTCCTGGAGGGGTCGTCGCGCAACCTCTTCCGGCGCAACGTCCTGGCGCAGTCGGACATCGCCATCGTGCTGTACGGCTCCAGTTCGGAGAACCGCTTCTAGGGGAACGCCTTCACCGGCAACCTCTCGCCGCTGGCGCTGTTCGCGCGCCGGCGGTGGCGCTGGAGGACGGCGTGATCCGCTTCGAGACCATGTCCAAGTCCTTCGGCTCCGGATCCCTGGCGCTCCTGCGCTTCACCCGAGGGGCTGCCGGCGCCGTGGTGCTGGTGGTCCTCTCCCTGGCCGCCTGGATCGTCCTGCCGACCCTGGCGGCGATCCGCCGGCTCTCCCGGGCCGATCTCTAGCCGGCTTCGACGAGGCCAGGTGGTCCCGTGCCAAGCCGGCATGCCTGGAAGGGCATGCGGGAAGCTGGCGCCATTCCTGTTCCATTCCCGAGCGACCCCTTGGAGGTGCCCGCAGTCAACGTTTACTACGATGAGGGCTATCCCGTGATCACGGGTCCCGAGCCCCCGGCCTGGTTGCAAATAATTCCGACAGTTAAGATTGAAGTTCGTCTATGGATCCGTTGTCGGACCATGGGGGCTAATGAACCTTTTCTTGAAGATAGCGGGGATCGTCGCGGTGGCGGAGTTCGCGGCGATGCTCCTGCTCAACCGCCTGGGCATCCCACGTGGCGTGGGCAAGGGCGTGCTCGACGCCCTCCTCATGGTGGCGCTCGGCGCCCCGTTCCTCTACTTCCTGGTGGTCCGGCCGGCGGTGCGGGGTCTCGCCCGTGAAGCGGAGCTGGAGCGGGAGCTGTCGCGCCAGGAGCTCCTTCGGGAGCGCAAGGCCAAGGACGATGCGGAGACCGTCGCCCGCCTGACCCAGGGCTGGCGCCGCACCTTCGACGCCATGCGGGACGGGGTCTGGCTCCTCGACAAGGAACATCTGGTCGTCCAGACGAACGCCGTCGCGGAGACCATCCTTGGCCGTACCGGCCACCAGACGATTGGCCGCCCCTGCTCGGAGGTGATGCACGGCGCCGACTGCCAACCCCCGACGTGCCCGTTGCTGCGAGTCCGGGAGAGCCTCGGCCGGGAGATCGAGGAGTTCCAGATCGGCGAGAAGTGGGTCGAGGTCGTGGTGGATCCGCTGCTGGACGAGGCCGGTCACTACCAGGGAGCCGTCCACTCTGTCCGGGACGTGACCGAGCGGAAGCTGATGGAGGGCGCCCTCCGGGACAGCGAGAAGCGCTTTCGCTCCACCTTCGAGCAGGCGGCGGTGGGGATCGCCCACGTGAGCTCCGACGGGCGCTGGCTGAGGGTCAACCAGAAGCTGTGCGACATCGTCGGGCATTCCCGTGAGGAGCTGCTGGCCAGGACCATCCAGGAGATCACCCATCCCGACGACCTGGAGACCGACCTGGCCTCCATGCGGCAGGTCCTGGCTGGCCAGATCGCCAATTACTCCATCGAGAAGCGCTACCTCCGGAAGGACGGGTCCAGCGTCCCCATAAACCTCACCGTGGCGCTGGTCCGTGACGAGGCCGGCCAGCCCGACCACTTCATCTCCGTCGTCGAGGACATCAGCGCACGGGTTCGCGCCGAAGAGGAGAAGGAGAAGCTGCGGGCCAACCTCCAGCAAGCGCAGAAGATGGAAGCGGTGGGCCGGCTGGCCGGCGGCGTGGCGCACGACTTCAACAACCTCCTTTCGATCATCCTCAGCAACAGCTCCTTCGCGCTGGAGACGATCGCTCCCGGCGGGTCCGGGCGCGAAGACATCGAGGGGATCCAGGCGGCGGGCGTTCGCGCCGCCACCTTGACTCGCCAGCTCCTGTCGTTCAGCCGCCAGCAGGTGCTCCAGCCGCGGCTCCTCGACCTCAACGGCCTGATCCGTGACCTGACCAGGATGCTGGCGCGGTTCCTCGGCGAGCACATCGTCATCGCGCTGGAGCTGGCGCCCACGCTGGGGCTGGTGCGCGCCGACCCAGGGCAGCTCGAGCAGGTGATCCTCAACCTGGCGCTCAACGCCCGCGACGCCATGCCTGGAGGGGGCAAGCTCCTCATCGAGACCGCCAACGTGGAGTTGGACGGGGACTACCAGGGCCGGCACGCCGCCGGCACCACGGGGCCGTTCGTGAGGCTCTCGGTCAGCGACACCGGGAGTGGCATGGACCCCGAAACCAAGGCGAGGGCCTTCGAGCCCTTCTTCACGACCAAGGAGATGGGCCAGGGTACCGGGCTCGGCCTCGCTTCCGTATACGGCATCGTCAAGCAGAGCGGCGGGTTCATCTGGGTCTACAGCGAACCCGGGCATGGCACGACCTTCAAGATCGACCTGCCTCGCGAGAGCCCGGCGGAGCCGCCATGGACTCCCGGCGCGGGTCCAGGCAGGCTTCGGGGTGGCGACGAATCCGTCCTGGTCGTCGAGGACGGCGCCGAGGTGCGCGGCGCCGCGGTTCGGTCCCTTCGGGGGCTCGGGTACCGGGTCGTGGAGGCGGACGGGCTCGAGTCCGCCCGGCACGTCGCCGCGGAGGAGCCGTGCCTCCACCTCCTGGTGACGGACGTGGTCATGCCCGGCGGCAGCGGTCGCGAGGTCGCACGTGCCGTGAAGGCGGCGCATCCGGGCGTGAAGGTCATCTACATGTCCGGTTACACCGACTCCGCCGCCCTGCAGAACGGCGTGCTGGGCCAAGGGGTGACGTTCCTGCAGAAGCCCTTCACTCCGGCGGTGCTGGGGCGCCTGGCCCGGCAGGTGCTCGACGGGGTCGAGTCGAGCTGAAGCTCGCCCCGGCCGGCGTGGAAGCCGGAGTAACCAATAGACGCCCTGTCACCGCAATTCCTGTTATGGGACGTGAACGGCAGGTTGAATAGCTTACCCGCTGAACCCGTGGACTCAACTCACCATGAGGATCATGATCCGATCCCGACGGCGGGTTGAAGCGCTTGCCCCGCCCGCCGTCCTCCAAATGAAGGGGCGGTGGAGGGCCTCCTCATCCTCTGGCGGAGGACGTGAGCCATCGGTGCGTTCCGGGCTGGTGCCCGGCGCGTGGCTGGGCGGGCGATCGCGGCCGGCGCTGTCGCCTACCCGCCGATGGTCAGCTTGTAGGTCGCCTGCGACTGCGAGGCGTTGGGCGAGACCTGGCCGGAGGAGTCGGCGGCCGATACCGTGAAGGTGTAGGTCTGGCCGGCTGTGTTGGAGAGCGGCGTGCCTCGGACCACGCCTCGGGCCTGGTCCAGCGAGAGGCCGGGCGGCAGGCTGCCCGAGGTGACCGCCCAGTTCTGGTAGGGCGGGGTGCCACCGATGACGTAGAGCGAGTAGCCGTATCCCTTGCCGGCCGTCGGAGAGCCTCCGAGCATGGTCCAGATGGAGCCGGTGCCGACGTCCAGGGCGGAGGGGATGTAACTCCTCGCTCCGCCCCGTCGTGACCTGACCGGCGGCGTCGGCGACGCTGCCGCCCTTCGACCAGGAGGGCGAGATGAACATCGAGAGAGAGGCAGCGGCGTTCCGTGAGGCAGTGCGGCGTGCGGGGAAGCGTGGCCCGGGGAAGCGGTACCCGGCCGAGTTGCAGCGGCGCGGCGCGGAGTACCTGCGGGTCCGGCGAGCGGCAGGGGCGCCGTTGAGCGCGGTGCTGCGTGAACTCGGCATGCGACGCGAGACGCTGGCTGGGTGGGTTGCGCCGCCGGCGCCGAAGGAGACGCCACGCTTCGTCCCGGTCACGGTCGTGGAGACGCCAGCCGGGCGGCTGGTGGTCCACGGTCCGGGCGGTGTTCGCGTCGAAGGGCTCGACGTAGCCGGCGTAGCCGAGCTGTTGCAGCGGCTTGCGTGATCGGCTCGACGCGGCGGGTGGGGGTGCACGCCTTCGCCGTGCCCACGGACATGAGGAAGAGCTTCGACTCGCTCTCGTTGCTGGTGGCGGAGGGGCTTGGGCGCGAGGTCATGTCGGGCGACCTGTTCCTCTTCGTCTCGAAGAACCGCCGGAGGGCCAAGGTGCTGTACTGGGACGGGACCGGGCTGTGCGTGTTCGCGAAGCGGCTGGAGAAGGGCCGCCTCGTGGCGCCGTGGGACCGGGAAGGAGGCGAGCTGCGGCTCACCGTGAGCGAGCTGGCGCTGCTGCTGGAGGGCAGAGACAAGCTCCGCGAGCGGGTCGCCGTCGAGCATCGCCTTGCGCACATCGGCCGCCGGCAGGGACGCCGCGCCCGCTACCGCGGCGTCCGCAAGAACCTCTTCGACCTACGCCGCGCCTGCGCCATCCAGAACTTCGAGACGATCCAGCGGAAAGCCGCGTGATGAGATCCATTTCAAGCAATTCGGTGCTCTAAACGACCGATCGCGATTCGGAAACACCGACCGCGAGCTTGAGGGAGGGGTTGAGCTTCTTCCGCTGGTTGTAGGCCTTCATGAAGGCGACGACTTGAACCATCAGTTCCTCGATCGTCAGGCAG
>JAJZQX010000026.1 GCA_021806645.1 Myxococcales bacterium
CTGCCTGACGATCGAGGAACTGATGGTTCAAGTCGTCGCCTTCATGAAGGCCTACAACCAGCGGAAGAAGCTCAACCCCTCCCTCAAGCTCGCGGTCGGTGTTTCCGAATCGCGATCGGTCGTTTAGTAGGGGGTCTCGGCCGCGCCCAGGTCCGGCGCCGCGCCGTTGAAGTTGCCGGAAACGGGACCGTTCACGTCCACGCCGACGTCCTCGCCGGCATCGACGGCGGGGCTGCCCGGCAGGAGCCGGAAGTCGCCGCCGGCCCTGTCCGCGTAGCGGGGGTCGGCGAGGACGCTCGCCTTGAGCGCGAGCCCCGGGGCCAGGTTCCCGCCGGCGTTGCCGAAGTAGCCGTTGTGGTCGATCGCCCCCGGAGCGGCGAAGCTGGCGGAGGTCGCGGAGACGGCCAGGGACCCATTGCCGGTGAAGAGGTCGTCGCGCACGTCGAGCGGCGGGCCGTCGGCCCCCGACAGGCCGTTCTGGCCGTTGCCGTCGAAGACGTTGAACCAGGCGCGCGTCAACCCCTGGGACAGGGTGACGTGGAGCCCGTCGCCGGTGTTCGCGTAGAACAGGTTCCGTGCGACCAGCGCGCCCTCGGCCGTCACGCCGGTGAGCTCCGCGCCGGTGCCGTTGCCGTGGAGGCGGTTCCCTTCGAGGGTGTAGCCGCCCAGGCCCGGGAAGCGGACGCCGGTGTCGTACCCGGATACGTCGTTCCCGGGGCCGACCACCGAGGCGCTCAGGACCGTGATCCCGACCGAGCCGGTCCGCACCGGGGAGTTCGCCAGCGTGCACTCGGCGACCCGGCTTCCGGCGCTGAGCGGGCCGAGGAAGATTCCGGTCGCGTCGCAGCCGGTGACGCGGAGCCCGAGCAATGTCTGGCCGGCAGCGTCGAGGCTGAGGCAGGTCGGCATCGTTCCCTCGAAGTCGAGGAGGAGATCCGGCCGCCCGACGATGGTGGCGCCGGGAGCCACCAGGGGGTCGAGCGGGGTCCCGAAGAGCAGCGTGCCGGAGAGCCCGGGCGAGAACGAGATGGTCTTCGCCGCCGGCTGGCTGGCCAGCACCAGTCCGTTCAGGTAGGCCACCGCCTCCCGGAGCGAGAGCCCACCGCCTCCGGGGCTCGTCGGGGTGGCGCCGGGGTCGCTCTCGTCCACCAGGGTGGTGACCAGCACCTGATCGGCGGCGTCCGCGACCGCCGCGCGGCGCTCGGCGAAGGAGGTGAGCCCACCGGTGTCCGTGACCCGCGCCAGGGCCACGTACACCCCTGGCGCTCCGAAGACCTGCACGGCCTGCCCGCCGGCGTCCGCCCGCGCCCAGGTGCCGCTGCCGTCGAAGTCGAACTCCACCTTCAGCGCCGGGGCGGGATCCTCCCGGTCCGAGGAGCAGGAGGCGTCGAAGGTGAAGGGCGTCACCGCGGCGGCCCCGGCGGTGGGGGTGACCGTGAAGCAGGCGAGCGGTGCGGTGTTCACGCAGGCGCAGGCGCCCGCCCGGCAGGCGGCGCCAGCGACACAGGTACCGGGCCCGACGCACGCGGTGCCGTCCGGCACGGCGGGGAACTGACAGGACTGGGCCACCGGATCGCACGTGCCCGGGAGCCGGCACTCGGCCGGCGGCGCGCAGGAGACGAGGGCGGTGCGCAGGCAGGCGCCGGCGAGGCAGCTCGCCGTGAGCGTGCAGGCGTTGCCGTCACTGCAGGTCGCACCGTCGCCCTTGGTCGCTTCCACGCACAGGCCGGTGGTCCGGTCGCAGGAGACGCGGGCGGTGCAGGCCCCTGGGGTGCAGGTGACGACGGAGGTGGGAACCCGGCACTTGCCGGCCAGGCAGGTCTCACCCGTCGTGCAGGCGTCGCCGTCGTCGCAGGGCGCTCCGTCGGGGCTGGTCCCGCACTTCGAGACGTTGACCGTGAAGGCCCCCGGGAGCAGCGACCGCTGGCCGCGGGGGTCGAGGAGCTCCAGGTCGTAGATGCCCGGCACCGCCGCCAGCGCAGGATACCAGGCCGCCAGCTCGCGCTCCGAAACCAGCCGGACCTCCGTGAGCGGCACGCGGGTGTCGCCGGCCACCAGCCACAGGCCGAAGGACGAGTCCACCGGCGAGGCGCCCGGCGAGTCGAAGTCGACCGTCGCGCGGGACCGAAAGTGTTCGCCGCGAATCGCGAGTGCGGTGAAGACGTCGGTCTGGGCCATGGCCGGCTCGACCGCGGTGAGGACCGGCGGTGGTGCTCGCTGGCAGGTGCAGGCCGCCAAGCCCAGCAGCAGGAGCAGCGAGGAGGAGGTCCGTTCGCGTCTCATGGCCGGTACCGGTATCCCGCGCCGACGAGGAGCCCGCCGGTGCGCAGCCGGCCGAGGGCGGCGTCCACGCGCCCCACGCCGGCGTCCGCCTCGGCGAAGATCTCGCCGGGCCCGAGCGCGCTGGACACGCCGAGCAGTAGCGTGGCGGACGGCGCCGCGACGAGCGAGGCGTCTTGCCCCACCGCCAGCCGGGTCAGGTTGATCCCGACCCCGGCGCCGCCGTAGACGGCGACCCGTCCGAGCGGCCGCTCCAGCAGGGCCAGCAACGCAAGCGGGACGACCCGGGCGGAAGCCTGCAGGGGAGCGGGCAGGCCGGGCTGGGCCGGGACCACCGCCGAGGTGGCCCAGGTGCCGGCGCGGGCGGCGAGGAGCAACCGATCCCAGGGCCATGGCGCGTGCCACAGGACCTCGACGAAGGCGGACGGAGCGGAGACGCTCGCGAGGTTGGTCTGCCAGCCTGCCAGCAGGCCCACTCGCCAGCGGCTCGGCGGCGCCCGGAGGCCCACCGGGGCGCGGGCCATGAACCCGCGGTCCTCGACGACGATCTCGGAGTGGCCGGCCGGGGGCATGCGGTCGGGAGCCACGTAACGCGCGGTCCACCCCTCCTCTGCCTGGGCGAGGCCCACCACCCGTCCTTCGGTGGCCGTGACCGTGAGCGGTGCCCCGCGAACTCGGCGTCCCTCGGCGTCGAAGAGGTGGACGGCGATCGAGGTCGAGTCCCGGCCGTCGGCGACGAGCGAGCCGGCCCCGGGCTCGATCTCGGCGCGCACCGAGGGCGGCCGTCCGTGGAAGAAGATTTCGGTCTCGCTCCAACGCCCCACGCCGCCCGCGCGGTCCAGGGCCCGGGCGCGCCAGGCCAGCGCGCCGGGGGGCAAGGTCAGCGAGAGGCGAGGCGTCGGAGCGGCGAGCGGAGGGACGGCGTCCAGGTTCCCGGGCGCGGCCACCTGCACCTCGTACCCGGTCGCTTCAGGGACCGCCTTCCAGGTGAGCGCGACCGGGACCGACGGATCACCCTCACCGACCACACCGCCCGCAACCGGTGTGAGAGGTTGCGGGGCGAGCAGGGGCGGCGGCGGCGTCACCTCGACATCGCGGGGCTCGCTAGGCGGCCCGGCGATTCCGTCCGCGGTGACCGCCGAGACGATCCAGCGGTATCGCCCGGGCCGGCGCGGGACGAACTGCGCCTCGACCGCGCCGACCTCGGCCTGCCAGGCCGGAACGCCCTCGCTCCCGTCGGGGCCCAGGCGCTCGACCGCGACCCTCCAGCGCTGCACGGGGGTCCAGGCCTGCCAGCGGAGCACGACCGGGCCGAAAGGGACCTCCTCCGACGGTCCCGGAGCGAGCAGCCGCGGGCGCCCGATCAGGACCTCGAGGCGGCGGGCGCGGGACGGAGCGGTTTCGCGTCCGGAGAGGGCGGTCCCTCGCGTCCGCCACCAGAAGACGCCGAGGCCCGGGAGCGGCACGATCAGCCTGGGCGTACCGGCGGTCGAGGACGCGTCGACCGCGGCGAAGTCCGGGTCGCGCGCCAGCTCGACGGTGTAGGCGCGGAGGAGCTCGGAGCGGGTGCAGGAGAAGACGGCCGTCACCTGCTCGTCGTCCCACTTCAACTGGGCGCCGTCGGCGGGGGAGACGGGATCGGGGGGGGTGAGCGCCACCTCGATGGGCCTCACCTCGCTCCAGGGTCCGGTCCGACCGTCCCGGTCCACGCTGCGCACGCGCCAGTAGTGGCGGGAGGCGGGGATCTCCACCCAGCGATAGCCCGGAACCTCCACCCGCTCCGCGACCACCGGCGCCGCGAACGAAGGATCCGGCGCGATCTGGAGCTCGTAGCCCGCCGCGCCGGCGACGGCCTGCCAGCGCAGCACGACCCGCGCCACCGGCTCGCCGGTGGCGGGCCCGGCCAGGAGCGTCAGCGCGGTGGCGAGGCTAGCGAGCGTCGCCATGGACCACCTCGATCGACGAGTCGAAGAGCTGGGGCGCTTCGGGGAGGGGACGGTGGATGAGGCGGAACGGCGAGGGGCGGGAGAATGGCGCTCCTCCGCGCTCCGGCGCGCTGGCCCGCACACGCCAGAAGTAGACCCCCTCCGGGAGCTGAAGGGCGGTCCACAGGCCCGGCCCCTCGGTGTCGGCGGAGAAGGCGATCTTGGCGAAGGATGCCTGGGAGGAGAGCTCGAACCGATAGCCGGAGGTGCCGTCCACGGCCGTCCACCAGAACGGCACCTGCACGCCCGGGGGGGCGAGGACGATCTCCGCGGGCATGGGGGCGATTGACCTGGGCGGCCGGTCCGCCACGACCAGGAGCCGGCGGAACTCGCTCCTCGGATGACCGGCCTGGTCCACCAGCCTCCAGAAGTACTGGCCCGGTGTGGCCGGATTGAAGTCGTGGGCGCCTGGCGCGCCCGGTGCCTGGTCCACCAGGTCGGAGAACCCGGAATCCCGGGCCACCTCCAGGCGCGCTCCCTCCGCCTGGGCACCGTCCCATCTCAGGAGGACCGGCGCGGGAAAGCGGTTGAACCAGAAGCGCTGGTTCCGCGCCGGCTGGTCGAGGCGGATCCCCGCTTCGGCCTGGACCACCACGCCGTTCTCGGCCCGAGCGCTTCCCAGGATCACCTCCACTCGAGGTCCGGATGCTCCACGGGCGCCGATGCGGGCTTCCGTCCCGGGCTCGAGCCAGGCGAGGCCTCCTGGCGTGCGGACCGACACCCGCCCCGACGGAGCCGAGCCGGAGAGGCTCCCCTTGGCGAGCGTCACGCGGGAGGCGCCGGGTTCGGGCGCGAGCGTTTCGATGACCACCAGGGAGCGCTCCTCGATCTCCAGGGACGCGCCCGCTTGGAAGGACACCGACGCCGACGCCGAAGGCGGAACGTAGAGCGAATCGCCTGCGGCGAGCGGCTCGCCGGCGTACGCCGCGTCCCAGACCAGCGTGTCCGGGGCTCGCCGCAGGACGCCCGGCTCCGCGCGGGCGAGGCGAGCCACCGTGGGCTTCGAGCCGGTACGTGGCGCCGGTCCCCGGAACCCGTCGGCGAGCAGGAGGAGCGCGACCGCCAGGAACCCCAATGCGCTCCCGGCGATGAGCAAGGGATCGGCGTCGCGTGTCCCGACGCGCCCGCCGGGCATCGCCTTCGTGGCCGCCATGTTCCCAGCTGCCGCAGTCGTCACCGGGACTCCTCAGTGGAGCCAGGACCACCCGACCACTTCGTGCCCGGCGTCTTTCAGGATGCTCGGCGGCAGGTCGCGAACGGGGCTCTCGTCGTCGATGACGAGGATGCGGCCGGGGCGAAGGGTTCGGGTCTGCACGTTGGGAAGAGTCTATCGAGGTTGACCCTGGATGCACAACCTGCGGCGACCGCCCGTTGGGCCGCGCCTGCCAGCCCAGGTAGCGGGTTCCGTCCCACTCCAGCACGAGCTTCACCACCGGCACGGGGGCCGGGGGCGCCGGCGCGGGGGCGGAGGTGGCACGAGGCGGCGCGGCCTCACCTCCTGGCGCAGTAGCCTCCGGGACTGGCGCGGAAGTACTCGCGCAGCTTCTCCCTCGCCTGCGCGCGCTCATGGTGGGTGAGCGGCTGGTAGCCGCGACCGTATGGCCAGCCGTAGCCCCAGCGATACCAGTCGGGGAAGACCGGCGAGCCGGTCACGCGGATCCCGTCATGCATCACGGTCGCCATCCGGGTGTCCCCGGTCTTCTCGACGACGCAGGCGCGCAGCGCAGCGTCCGCCTGCTCCCGCTCCGCCTCGGTCCCGCCGCGCCAGTACGCCATGTCGTGCGTGAAGCAGCAGCCGCACCAGAGCCGGCGGTCGCCAGGCTTGCCGTCCGGCCAGAGGGTGCAGCCGTCGCTGGTGAAGGGGCGGATGGCCTGGCCGTGGGCGCAGGAGAGGAGCGCCGCGGCGAACAGCCAGAGGGCGAAGCGGGTTCGCATCCGCCCGAGGAGACCACGTGCGGGGGCGCGCGTCACTACCCCTCGCGGCCCGGGCGGCCGGCGGGCCCGGGGACGGCGACCTGCCCCGGGACACCAGGCGAGCCGTACCCGCCGGTTCCGTGCCCTCCCTAGATGAAGATGAACGGCGAGAACGGCGACCGAGGAGAGGCCGTCCCGTCGGGATAGACCTCCTCGACCCAGTAGCGCCCGAAGACCGGAGCGTTCCCCAGCGACAAGTTGAAGATCACGTAGGCCTCGGTCGGCGCGCTCACGTAGACGTTCCAGACCGACAGCCCGGAGACCCCGACCGTGGTCTGCGTCACCAGCTTGTCGGGGTCGATGGCGGTGACCACCAGGGCTCCACCGCCGTAGATCCTGTAGGTGGTGTCGTGGGTGTTGGCGCCGATCCACCCCAGCCACGCTTGACCCAGGGTCAAGAGGACCGGAGGGAGTGGCACGGGCGCGGCGCTGGAGAACGTCGTCGCCTGCGCGTAGTCGGAGGCGGGCGACTCGGCACCGCCGCCCGGCCCGCCGGCGATGGCGGTCACCCGGAAGTGATACCTGGTGTTCGGCGTCCTCCCCGTGCTGCGAAACGACGTGCCGCTGGTCGTCCCGAGGAGCGTGGCCGGGGAGATGGCGTCGGTGGGCGAGAGCAGGCCGTAGACCTTGTAGCTCCCGGCGCCGGTGACGGCCGTCCACGAGACGTCCACGGTGGTCGGGTTCAGTGCCGAGGCGGTCACGCCGGTGACGCCGACCGGCGCCGCCGCGCGCCTCGCGAAGCCGTTGCCTCCACCACCCACCGATCGGTAGGTCCCCTTCACCGCCTCGACGGCGATGGCGTTGTCTCCCAGGCTGAGCATGTCGAGCGGGATGTCCAGGCCGTAGTAACCGGGGCTGACCTGGTAGATCGGCGTGGGCGTGCCGGCGTCGAGCGCGGGGCTGGTGCCGCCCTGCGACGGGGTGATGGAGGTGGGCGGTGAGCCACCAACCCAGGGGGCCGCGTAGACGTGATGCGCTTCGGCGCCGGGCGCGCCGTACCAGTAGACGTGCAGGACGCTCGAGTCGAGGACGCAGCTGAAGAAGTCGAAGATGGGCCGCTCGATTCCCGGCAACGTGCCGGCCGGGACGTCGATGCTCACCGTCGCCCAGGCGGCCATGGTCGCGCCCGCGTTGTAGAGCCCCACCGAGTAGGAGTAGAGGCCATTGCCCGCGATGGTGTCGCTGACGCTGGTGGTGAAGGCCCCGGCCAGGCTGGTCATGGTGAACTGGCTCCCGAGCGGGAACTGGTGGTTCACCGTGCGGTAGACCTCGTAGAAGGCCGCGCCGGTGTAAGCGTCCCAGGATAGCGTCACGACGTTGCCGACCCGCGTCGCGATCAGCCCGGTGACCGGAGGTGGCGTGCCCGAAGCGGGGAACGACGGCGTCGCGGCGGTGGTCACCGTCACCTGCGCCGACGCGTAGCTGCCGCCGGCGGCGCTCACCGCCTCGACGGTGTAGTAGAACTTCGTGTTCGGCCTGAGACCGGAGTCGCGGAAGGTGGTGGTGCGGCCGGCCGTCTCTGTGATGAGAGTCCCGCGCGAACCTGAGACCGTGCTGCGGTAGATGACGTAGGCCAAGGGCGCGATCCCGATGGAGCCCCAGGTCAGGTCGACGTGGTTCTGCCCCAGGGCCACGGCGGTGGCGCGGACCGAGACCGGGCAGTTGACGGTGACGTTGGTGATGTTGGCCCCTGCCACCGTTCCCGAACCGTTGGTGACGCCGCAGTACTGGGTCGGGCTGGACGCGTGGGTCTTGACCGTGACCGCGTAGGCCGCCCCATCGGCCACGGCGGCGGTGAAGACGAAGGCCCCGGAAGCGTCGATGGCCAGGTCATTGGCCCCGTTGTTCTGCAGGACCAGGCCTGTGCCGTTCAGCCCGGTGACCGTGCCGCCGATCAGGTAGCTCGTGGTCCCCCCGCCGCCGCCCCCGCCGCCGCCACCGCTCCCGCAGCCAGGGAGCGCGGTCAGGCCGGTCAGGGTGAGTGCCGCGATGGCCATCCATCCGAGACTTCCGTGTCCTGGAGCGCGCATGTCATCCCCTCCGTGCATTTGGCCGACTCCTGCTCTCGGCCTCGACGGTGCGCCGCGGCGGTCCGGATCAGGAGGTGCGCTTTGGCGAAAGGACCCCGACCACCTCTCGGCGCCGGAGGTACCCGGTCCCCCGAACGGACGAGAGGCCTGGAGCCCAAGGCCTCGGCGTCATGGACTCCCTGCGACCATGAGTCGAAGATGCGAGCCGATGCGCGCCTTCACCCCGACGATCTTCCTGGACCCGGCCAGCC
This sequence comes from Myxococcales bacterium, assembly GCA_021806645.1. Taxonomy (GTDB): domain Bacteria; phylum Myxococcota; class Myxococcia; order Myxococcales; family Anaeromyxobacteraceae; genus JADKCZ01. The sequence continues at coordinate 8,521 of JAJZQX010000026.1, forward strand.
GGCAGCCGACCTACCTCCAGATCGCCCAGGCGCTCATGGCCGAGATCCACCGGGGCCGGTTCCAGCCCGGTGATCGGCTCCCCGGATATCGCGCCCTCGCCGAGCAGCTCGGGGTGAGCCGGACCACGGCGCTGGCGGCCTACGGCGAGCTCCAGTCGGGGGGGTGGGTCGCGTCCACGCCGGGCGAGGGGAGCGTGGTCGCGCCGGACCCTCCGCGAGCGCTACCCGGCGCCGGAGCGCCGGCCCCTCCGCCGGCCGGGCCCGGGTTCGACCTGGCACCGGACGGCCCCCAGCTGCCGGGCAAGGTGGCCGCCAGCGTGCTCGAGGTGGCGACGGGCGTTCCCGATCCGCGGCTCGTCCCGGGCGCCGCGCTGGCGCGGGCCTACCGGCGTGCGCTCACCGTGAACCCGCTGGCGGCGCTCGACGCCGACGACCTGCGTGGCCACCCGTGCCTTCGCGCGGCGCTCGGGCGCCACCTCACCGCCACGCGCGGCATCCCGGCGGCGCCGGAGACGCTGCTGGTCACCCGCGGCTCACAGATGGCCTTCTTCCTGGCGGCGCAGGCCCTCTTCGTGCCCGGCGACCACGTGGCCGTCGAGGCCCTCGGGGATCGTGGCGTCTGGGACGCCTTCACCCACGCCGGAGCGCGCTGCCTGCCCGTCCCGGTCGATCGCGGCGGCCTCGACGTGGAGGCGCTCGCCACCCTGGCCGGCCAGACGCGGCTGCGCGCCGTGCTGGTGTCGCCCCAGCGCCAGTACCCGACGCTGGCGGTGCTGGCCCCGGAGCGCCGGCGTCGCCTCCTCGAGCTGGCCGCGGCGCACCGCTTCGCCGTGCTCGAGTCGGACCTCGACTCGGAGTTCCAGCTCGACGGGCGCCCGGTCGCCCCGCTCGCGGCCGCGGACCCGGCCGGCGTGGTGATCCACTTCGGGGTGCTCTCGAAGATCTTCAGCCCGGGGCTCCGGCTCGGGGTGGTCCGGGCCCCGGCCGCCTTCGTCGAGCGGCTCCGGCAGCAACGGCTGGTGCTCGACCGGCAGGGCGACCCGGTGCTGGAGCGGGCCATGGCAGAGCTCCTCGACGACGGCGAGGTCCAGCGCCACGTCAACCGGATGCACCTGATCTTCCGCCGCCGACGCGACGCGCTCTGCGCGGCGCTGGCCCGCGAGCTGGGCGACTCCATCGAGGCCCCGCGGCCGGCCGGTGGGCTCTCGCTCTGGGTCACGGTGCGCGCCGGCCTGGACGTGGACGCCTGGGCCGCTCGGGCCCTCCGCCTCGGGGTCTCGTTCCGGCCCGGGCGGCAGTTCGCCTTCGACGGCGCGCCCGTCCAGGGCTTCCGCATCGGCTACTCCAACTTCGCGGAGCCGACGCTGGAGGACGTGGCGGGCCGCCTCGGCCGCGCGCTCCGGGAGGCCGCTTGAACCCGGCGGCCACGGCGCTCGACGGCCGAGTGCAGCTGAAGGGGCTGCTCGGCGCCGGGGGCGTGGGCGAGGTGCACCGCGCCTGGGATGGCGCCTTGCAGCGTCCGGTGGCCGTGAAGTTCCCGCTCAGCTCCGACCCGCGCGAGGCCGAGCGGCTCCTCCTCGAGGCCCGGCTCCAGGCGCGCGTGGACCACCCGAGCGTGGTGCGGGTCCTCGAGGTGGGCACGCTGGGCGGCCGCCCCTGCATCGTGCTCCAGCTGGTGGAAGGGTGCTCGCTGGCGGTCTTCGCGCCGGGCGCCAGCCTGGCCGAGCGCGTCGAGCTGCTGCGCCAGGCCGCCGAGGGGCTGCACGCCGCCCACCGGGAGGGGCTGGTGCACCGGGACGTGAAGCCCGGCAACGTGCTGGTGGAGCAAGGCGGCGCCGTGCCGCGCGCCCTGGTCTCGGACTTCGGCCTGGCGCGGGGCGAGGAGCGCGGGCTGACGCGCACCGGGCTCGCCCCCGGCACGCTCGAGTACATGAGCCCCGAGGCCCTGCTCGGCGAAGCTCCCATCGACTTCCGGGCCGACGTCTACTCGCTCGGCGCCACCCTCTACTCGGTCCTGGCCGGGCGCCCGCCCTTCCGCCGCAGCGCCGAGGAGGCGGCCTTGGCCGACGCGACCAGCCTGCTGCGGCGGCTGCTCGAAGAGGACCCGGCCCCGCTGCCGCCCGAGGTCCCGGCCGAGCTGCGGCGGGTGGTGGCCAAGGCCATGGAGAAGGAACCGCGCGCCCGTTACGCCAGCGCCGAGGCGCTCGCCGACGACCTCCGGCGCTTCCAGCGCGGGGAGCCGGTGCTGGCGCGGCCGGCGCCCGCCCCGGAGCGGCTCCTGCGGTGGGCGCGCCGCAACCGGACCGCGACCCGCGCCCTGGCGGCCGCGCTGGTGGTGCTGCTCGGCGCGCTCGGCTTCGGGCTCTGGATGCAGCGGCGCTCGGAGCTGGAGGCGCTCGAGGCCGCGCGGCTCGGAGCGCTGGCCGAGTCGTTCGACTCGACCATGCGGGTGGAGCACCTGGCCCCACTCCACGACATCCGTCCGGCGTTCGCCAGCTTGCGACCCCAGGTCGAGGCGCTTCGACCGCTGGCCGCGTCCTCTCGCGGTGGCCCGGCGAGCTACGCGCTCGGCACCGGCCTCGAGCTGCTCGGGGATCTCCACGGCGCGCGCGCCGCGTACGCCCGCGCCTGGGAGCTCGGGTTCCGCGGTCCCCGGGTGGCCGAGGCGCTCGGCTCGGTGCTGGCCCGGGTCTACGAAGGCGAGCGCGCCCGGGCGCTGGAACGGCTCGGCCCCTCGGCCCTCGCCGAGCGGCTCGAGCAGCTGCGCCTGGAGCTGCGCGACCCGGCCCTGCGGTACCTCGCGCTGGGCGATCCGAGCGGGTGGCGGGGCCGATGGCTGCGGGCCTCGATGGCGCTGCTCGAGGACAAGCTCCCGGAGGCCAGGACGCTGGCTGACCATGTGCTGGCGATCGCCCCGGAGCACTACCAGGCCCGCATGCTGCAGGGCGAGACCTGGCTCCGCGAGGCGAACCTGGCCGCGGCCGCCGAGCAGCTCGACACGGCGCTCGAGGCGCTCGGGCGGGCGGAGGAGCTCCTCGACGCCGCCGCGGAGTGGGGCCGGAGCGATCCCCGCCTGGCCCTGCTGGCCGCCGCGGTCCATTCCCGCCACGCCGAGATCATCACGAGGCGGGGGCAGGACCCCAAGGGCGAAGCGGCCGCCGCCGAGCGGTGGATCGAGCGCGCCACCAGGATCGATCCCGACTCGCGCGCCCTCCTCGTCGGGCGGGCGGCGCTGCTCCTCGACCTCGAGCGCTTCGCGCTGTTCTACGGCCAGCCCCAGGCGCTGGCGCGCGTCGAGGAGGCGGTCGAGCTGCTGCGCCGCTCGGCGAAGCTCGCGCCGGACGACGTGGAGACGCTCCAGCTCCTCCTGCTCGCGGTCATCCGGGCGGGACAGCACCGCGTCGAGCGCGGCCTGCCGGCGCTCGACCTGCTGGACCAGGGCCTGGCCGCCCAGGCCGCCCTGGTCGCGCTCGCTCCCAACGACGTCCTGGCCCACCAGCGCGGCGCCGAGCTCTACCTCCACAAGGGCGAGGGCCAGCAGCGGGCGGGCCAGCCAGCCACCGCCGCACTCGAGGCGGGCGAGCGGGAGGCGGCGGCGGCCATGAAGCTCGATCCGGAGGCGCCGGGGATCCGGGCGGTGCTGGCCGAGACCCTGGCCCTGCATGCCCTGGATGACTGGCTGATCGGACTGGATCCCCGCCCCGTCGCCCGGCGCGCCACCGCCGCGGCCGAGGCGGTGCGCCGCGACTCCGGACGAGCCCTGGCCGCGGCCGTCCGCAGCGCCAACGCGCTCGGCGCCGTGGCCCTGTTGCTCCTCGACATGGCCGAGGACGCGGGTCCGGTCATCGGCCGCGCCCTGGAGGTGATGGCCGAGGCGAGCGCGGCGCATCCGAAGATGCCGTTCGTTCCCTTCATGCGCGGCCAGCTCCTCGCCCTCGAGGCCCGGCGCCGCCAGGGCGCCGGCCTGGACCCGGGGCCGGTCATCGCCGAGTCGCGCTCGCTGGTCCGCGACGCCGTCCGCCGCATGGGCAACCCGGGCGGCGCTTCCGAGACCATGGGGCTCCTCTCGCTCACCGAGGCGCGGTGGCAGGCCAGCCGAGGTCGCGACCCGTCGAGGGCGCTAGACGCGGCCGAGCGCGCTTACCGGGAGACCATGACTCGCGAACCCGGCACCCCGGGCGGACCGGCCGGGCTGGCGGCGTGCGCGCTCGAGCGGGCCCGCTGGCCGAGGGCGCCCGGCCGATCCGCGGCGGCGCGGGCCCTGGAGGAGGCCCGGCGGTCGCGGGTGCTCGATCGCCGGGATCCGCAGCTCCGGGTCCTGCTGGCCCGGCTCCAGGGGTTCGCGGGCGATCGCGACGCCGGGCGTGCCGGGCTGGCCGCGGCGCTCGCGGCGGCGCCGCTCCTCGGCCGCACGCCCGAGGCGCGGGCCGCCACCGAGGAACTCGCCGCCAGGTCGCCCCTGGCCATCCCCCCACCGAGCCTCCGCGCCGGCGCTCCAGGTGGTCTGGCGCCCCCGCGCCCGCGCTTCGTTGACCCCCGCGGCGGCGGCGCGCTATAGCCCCGTCGTCGCCGGCCACCACGGAGCGGCCCGCCTCGCATGGCCTCGGATCAGGACATCATCTCGCAGTTGACGGCGAGCGCCGAGCGCGGCGTGCGGCCGGAGCGCGCCCAGGCCGCGCTGGGCGAGGTGCCGCAGCTGGCCGAGACGCTGGCGGCGCTGGAACAGCAGCTCACCGCCGCCACCGGGGACGCCGAGGCGCGGCTGCGGGCCTCGGCCCGTCACCTGGTGTCGGCCGGCGGCAAGCGGATCCGCCCGCTGGTCTCGCTGCTGGCCTGCGGCGCCAACGGCGGTCCGCTCGCCGCCGCCATCCCGTACGCGGTGGCCGCCGAGCTGACCCACTCCGCCACGCTGCTGCACGACGACGTCATCGACGACGGCCCCGTCCGCCGCGGCCAGCCCGCCTCGCGCGTCATCTGGGGCAACTCGGTCTCGGTGCTGGCCGGCGACTGGCTGCTCACCCGGGCGCTGGAGATCGTGGCCACGGCGCCCGCCGCCCGGCTGGCGCTCGGGCCGCTGCTGGCCACCATGCGCCGGCTGGTCGAGGGAGAGGTGCTGCAGCTCACCTTCCGCGGGACCTTCGCCGCCACCGAGGCCACCTACCTGCAGGTGGTCACCGGCAAGACCGCCTCGCTCTTCGGCTGGGGCGCGGCGGCCGGCGCCTGGGCGGCCGGCGTCGAGGGGGCCATCCCGGCGGCGCTGATCAGGTTCGGCGAGGGGATCGGCGTGGCCTTCCAGCTGGTGGACGACGCGCTCGACTACGCCGCCGACCCGAACGTGCTCGGCAAGAAGCTGGGCGCCGACCTGCTGGAGGGGAAGGCGACGCTGCCGCTCATCCGCGCCATCGAGGCCCAGGCCGGGCTGCGGGCGCGGCTCCAGCTCCTGCTCGACGGCCGGGCCGACGGCGACGCGGTGGCCGGCGAGGTGATCGAGGCGGTGCGCCGCTCCGGCGGCGTCGAGGCGGCCCGCTCCATGGCGCGCGAGCAGACCCGGATCGGCATGGCGGCGCTCGAGGCGCTGCCCGACGGCCCGCACCGGCGCGCGCTGGCCGAGGCGGCCCGTTCACTGACCGAGCGGGCGTTCTGACTCGCCCTCAGGCGGTCCGGAAGGCCCGCTCGGCGGCAAGCACCGTGCCGGCCAGCGGCGCGTCGAACGGCCAGCCGTCCACGACCAGGCGGCAGAGCCGCTCGCTCCGGTCCTTCCGGGGGGGCAAGTTGCCGCTCTCCAGCGCCGACACGTAGCCGCGCAGCGTGTCCCGGCAGGTGCCGAGCTGCACCGGGCAGAGCCCCGACCGCGGCGCCGCCAGCTCCGCCTCGACCTCGCGGAGCGCCTGCTCGACGAGTCCGCGGGCGCGGTCGATCCGATCGGTCATCGCGAGTCCATGTAGCACCCCAACCGGCGTTGAAACAAGGAGCGGGGCGGGGTAGAGATCCGCGCGCCATGCCCTATTCATCGCTCAGGGAGTTCCTCGACCGCGTCGAGCGGTCGGGTGAGCTGGTCCGCGTCGGCGAGCGGGTCGACCTGAAGCTGGACATGGCGGCCCTGGCCGACCGCGCCGCCAAGCAGGGCGGCCCGGTCCTGTTCTTCGAGCAGCCCTCGTCGGGCCAGTTCCCGGTGGCCATGAACCTGTTCGGCACGCGCCGGCGCACCTCGTGGGCCCTCTCCTGCCAGGACTTCGAGGAGCACGCCGCCGCGCTCGGCGCCCTGCTCAAGACCGCGCCGCCCAGGACGCTCTGGGACAAGCTGAAGCTGCTGCCCACGCTCGGCAAGCTGGCCTCGATGGGGCCGAAGCTGGTCGCGTCGGGCGCCTGCCAGGAGGTGGTGCGGCAGGGGGCCGACGCCGACCTCTCCATCCTGCCGGTGCTCACCACCTGGCCGCACGACGGCGGGCCGTTCATCACGCTGCCGCAGGTGATCACCAGCGATCCGGAGCACGGCTCCCGCAACGTCGGCATGTACCGGCTGCAGGTGCTCGGTCCGCGCCGGCTCGCCATGCACTGGCAGCTCCACAAGACCGCCACCGCCCATTACCGCGAGTACCAGAAGCGCGGCGAGCGGATGCCTGTGGCCATCGCGCTGGGCGGCGACCCGGCCCTCACCTACTGCGCCTCGGCCCCGCTGCCGCCCGGCATCGACGAGTACCTCTTCGCCGGCTTCCTGCGCGGCGAGGGCGTGCGGATGGTGAAGGGGGTGGCCACCGGCCTCGAGGTCCCGGCCGACGCCGACATAGTCATCGAGGGGTTCGTGGACACCTCGGCGCCGCTGGTGCGCGAGGGGCCCTTCGGCGACCACACCGGCTTCTACTCGCTGGCCGACGACTACCCGGCGCTCGACGTGGTGGCCATCACCCACCGCAAGGACGCCGTCTACCCGGCCACCGTGGTGGGGCCGCCGCCGGTCGAGGACCAGTGGCTCGGCAAGGCGACCGAGCGGCTCTTCCTGCCGCTGCTGCAGCTGGTGGCGCCGGAGATCGTGGACTACTGCATGCCGGTGGAGGGCGTCTTCCACAACCTCTGCCTGGTCTCCATCAAGAAGGAGCACCCCGGGCAGGCCAGGAAGGTGATCCACGGCCTGTGGGGCTCCGGGCAGATGGCCCAGACCAAGACCCTGGTGGTCTTCGACGCCGACGTGGACGTGCAGGATGTCGCCCAGGCGGCCTGGCGCGCCTTCGCCAACGTAGACGTGCGCCGCGACCTGGTGCTGGCCGACGGACCGGTGGACGTGCTCGACCACGCCGCCGCCCACTACGCTTACGGCGGCAAGCTCGGCGTAGACGCCACCCGCAAGTGGGTCGAGGAGGGCGGGCGCGAGTGGCCGGAGATCTCGGTCCACCCGGCCGAGGTGCTCACCCGCATGGACGCGCTCTACGCCCGGCTGGTGCCGGGGGCCGTGCCGCTGCGCCGACCGAAGATCGAGGCGCCGCCGGCCGCCTCCTGGACGCCGCGCCGGGGAGGGACGCTCCAGTGACCTCCAGCGCCAACGTCCCCTTGCCAGGCGAGGGCGTGGGCGGCACGCGCGCCACCGCCGTGCGCGCCATGTTCGACCGGATCGCGCCGCGCTACGACCTGCTCAACCGGGTCATGACGCTCAAGGTGGACCAGGCCTGGCGGCGCCGGCTGCTGCGCGACCTCGCCCCGCGCGACGGCGAGACGCTGCTCGACCTCTGCGCCGGCACCATGGACGTGGCCGGCCTGGCGCGGCGGCGCACCCCCGGCCTGCGCGTGGTCGGCGCCGACTTCTCCTTCCAGATGCTCCGCCGCGGCGTGGAGAAGACCGGGCTGCCGGCGTCGCAGGCCGACGCCATGGCCCTCCCCTTCCTGCCCGCCCGCTTCGATCTCGCCACCGTCACCTTCGGCATGCGCAACCTGGAGAGGTACCAGGTGGGGCTCGCCGAGCTGGCCCGCGTGCTCAAGCCGGGCGGCCGGCTCGGCATCCTCGAGTTCTTCCGGCCGGAGTCGGCCGGCCCCCGGCTGGTTCACGGGCTGTACAACCGGCTGGCGCTGCCGGTGCTGGGGCGGGTGCTCTCGCCCGACCCCGAGGCCTACCGCTACCTGGTCGAGTCGATGGAGCGGTTCGCCTCGCGCCCCGAGTTCGAGGCCGCGGCGCGGCGGGCCGGCTTCGGCTCGGTGCACGGCGAGACCCTCTTCCCCGGCGTCTGCGGGCTGGTGACGGCGGTGCGGGCGTGAGGGCGCCATGAAGCTGGTGGTCGCCGTCAGCGGCGCCTCGGGCGCCCCCTACGCCAGGCGGCTGCTCGACTTCCTCGCCGAGCACGGGCCGGCCCACGGTGTCGGCGCCGACGTGGTCTTCACCACCACCGGCAAGCAGGTCTGGGCGCAGGAGATCGGCGGCGCGCCGCGCCACCCGTTCCCGACCTGGAGCAACCACGACTTCACCGCCCCCTTCGCCTCCGGCTCGGCCCAGTACGACGCCATGGTGGTGATCCCCTGCTCCTCGGGGCAACTGGCGCGGATCGCCTACGGCCTCTCCGTGGACCTGGTGGGGCGGGCCGCCGACGTGATGCTCAAGGAGAAGCGCCGGCTGGTGCTGGTGCTGCGCGAGACCCCCATCTCGCTGGTCCACGCCCGGGCCATCACGCAGGTGGTGGAGGCCGGCGCGGTGGTGATGCCGGCCTCGCCCTCCTTCTACTCGGGGCCGAAGACCGTCGAGGCGCTGGTGGACACAGTGGTGGCCCGGGTGCTCGACCGGCTCGGCCTCCCCAACGACCTGATGACCCGCTGGACCGGACTCTCGCCCCGTGCGCCGGAGCCCGTGGAGGAACCCTGACGATGATCTCCACCCTGGCTCACCGGGCGCTCGAGCGCGACGGCCTCGGCCCCATCCGCGACAAGGTGCTGGCCGGAGACCGGCTCACCGACGCCGACGCCCTCCAGCTCTTCGAGGCGCCCGATCTCGCCGCGCTGGGGGCGCTCGCCAACCACGTGCGGGAGGCGCGCCACGGCAACCTGGCCTTCTACAACCGCAACGTCCACCTCAACCCGACCAACGTCTGCGTTGCCACCTGCAAGTTCTGCTCGTTCGCCCGCAAGGACGACCAGCAGGCCTCCGACGGCTACACCATGTCGCTCGACGAGGCGGTCGAGAAGGTGGTCTCGAAGCGCCCGCTCGGCATCACCGAGGTGCACATCGTGGCCGGGCTCCATCCCACCCTGCCCTGGGACTACTACACCGGCCTGCTCTCCCGCATCCACCAGGCCTGGCCGGAGCTGGCCATCAAGGCCTTCACCGCCATCGAGTACCACTACTGGGCCGGGAAGTTCGGCATGACCTACACCGAGGTCCTCTCCGAGCTGCGCGACGCCGGCCTCACCACCATCCCCGGCGGCGGCGCCGAGATCTTCGCGCCCCGGGTGCGCCGGAAGATCTGCGACGACAAGGCGACCGCCGACCAGTGGATCGAGATCCACCGGACCGCGCACCGGCTCGGCATCAGGTCGAACGCCACCATGCTCTACGGCCACATCGAGCGGCTCGACGAGCGGGTGGACCACATGCGGCGGCTGCGAGACCTGCAGGACGAGACCCACGGCTTCCAGGTCTTCATCCCGCTCGCCTTCCACCCCGAGCACAACATGATCGGCAAGGCCTTCCCCAAGCCGACCGGCCACGACGCGCTCCGCACCGCGGCGGTGGCGCGGCTCTACCTCGACAACTTCGACCACATGAAGGCCTACTGGGTCTCGATGGGCGAGCGGCTGGCGCAGGTGGCGCTCGCCTTCGGCGTCGACGATCTGGACGGCACGGTGCTGGAGGAGCGCATCTACCACATGGCCGGCTCGACCGTGCCGCAGGCGCTCAGCGAGCGCTCCCTGCACGACCTGATCCGCGCCGCCGGCCGCGTCCCGGCCGAGCGCAACTCCCTATATGACGTGCTCCAGGTCCACGAGCAGCCGCTCCCCCCGGCGGCCCCGCCGCCACCCCGGCTCACCGTGGTCTCCGCCTGAGCCCGGAGGTCCCCCCATGCCGAAGCTCAAGGCCGCCGCCGTCTCCTTCCTCAACGCCTGGCCCCTCACCGAGGGGCTGAAGGACTCCTCGCGCATCGAGCTGGTGCTGGCCGAGCCGTCGCGCTGCGCCTCGCTGCTCGAGGCCGGCGAGGTGGACCTGGCGCTCCTGCCGGTCGGCGCGCTGGCCGGCAAGGACTACGAGGTGGCGCCGGGCATGGCGGTCGGCGCCGACGGGGCGGTGCAGACGGTGCTGCTGGTGGGCGAGCAGCCCCCCGCCACCTGGGACGAGGTCTTCCTCGACACCGCCTCGCGCACCTCGGTGGTGCTGTCGAGGCTGGTGCTCGACGCCATGGGCATCCACCCTAAGTTCACGCCGCTCCCCGCCGAGGAGGGCGTGCCGCGCGCCGTGGGCACCAAGGGGGCGCTGGTGATCGGCGACCGGGCCTTCGACGTGAAGAAGGCCCACGTCCTCGACCTCTCCAGGGAGTGGAACCGGCTCACCGGCCTGCCCATGGTCTTCGCGGTCTGGGCGGCGAGGCCGGGGGTGATGAAGCCGGAGGACGTGCAGGAGCTGGCCCGCGCCGCGCAGCACGGCCAGGGCATCCGGACCGAGCTGGCGCAGGAATTCGCCCGGCAGAAAGGCGGCGACCCGGAGCGCTACCGCCGCTACCTGACGCAGCGGATCCGCTACGGCGTCGGCCCCTACGAGATGACCGGGATGGAGACCTTCCTGCGGCTGGCCGCGGAGAAGGGCTACCTGCCGCCCACCACCGTCCGCTACGCCGACGATCACGTCACCACCAGGCGGATCCGCCGGGTGGTCTCGCTCGACACCGCCCTGCAGAAGGGGGCCGCCGGCGAGCGCATCGACGCCGACGAGGCCGAGCTGCTCGACGAGAAGGCGCCGCTGCTGGAGCTGGGGCTGGCCGCCGACGCCCGCCGCCGCGCCCTCCACCACGACGGCGTGGTCACCTACATCGTCTCGCGCAACGTCAACTACACCAACGTCTGCACCACCGCCTGCCACTTCTGCGCCTTCTACCGGCCGCGCGGCCACCGCGAGGCCTACGTGCTCACGCGCGAGGAGCTGGCGGTGAAGATCGAGGAGACGCTGGCGCTGGGCGGCATCGAGCTGCTGCTGCAGGGCGGCCTGCACCCCGACCTCGGCATCGAGTACTACGAGGAGCTCTTCCGCTGGGTGAAGTCCACCTACCCGGCCATCAACCTCCACGCCCTCTCGCCCGAGGAGATCTGGCACATCGCCAGGACCAGCGAGCTTCGGCTGGAGCCGACCATCCGCCGCCTGGTGGCGGCCGGCATGGACTCGATCCCGGGCGGCGGCGCCGAGATCCTCGACGACGAGGTGCGCCGTCGCATCGCCCCGCTCAAGTGCTCCACCGACGAGTGGCTCACGGTGATGCGGACCGCCCACCAGGTCGGCCTCAAGAGCACCGCCACGCTGATGTTCGGCGTCGGCGAGGAGCCGCGCCACCGCGTCAACCACCTCGCCCGCCTGCGCGAGCTGCAGGACGAGACCCACGGCTTCACCGCCTTCATCTGCTGGCCCTTCCAGTCGGCCAACACCCGGCTGGCCGCCTCCGACGGCAGCGCCCACGCCTACCTGCGCACCAACGCGCTGGCGCGGCTCTTCCTCGACAACATCCCGCACCTGCAGGCCTCCTGGGTCACCATGGGCGGCGGCGTGGCCCAGGCCGCCCTGCACATGGGCTGCGACGACTTCGGCCAGGTGATGATCGAGGAGAACGTGGTCTCGGCGGCCGGCACCACCTTCAAGATGGACTCGGAGGAGGTGGAGCGGCACATCCGCGACGCCGGCTTCCGCCCCTCGCGGCGCAACATGCGCTACGACCGGCTGCCGGGGCTGGCAGGCCCGCTGGCGTGACCCGCCTGCTCTCGGCGCCCTGGGTGCTCCTCGGGGCGCCCGCCCTGCGCGGCGGCGCGCCGGTGGCGCTGCGCGACGGCGCGGTGGCGCTCGACGGCGACACGGTGGTGGCGGTCGGCCCCGCCGCCGAGCTGGCCGCCCGCTTCGGCCGCCCCCAGCGGCTCGAGGCCGTGCTCCTGCCGGCGCTGGTGAACGCCCACCTCCACCTCGAGCTCTCGCACCTGGCCGGCGCGGTCCCGGGCGGCGCCGGGCTGCCGGCCTGGATCGAGGAGTTCGTTCGGGCCCGCCTGGCGTCCGACCCGGCCCAGGTGGCGCCGGCCATGGTGCGGGGGGCGGCGCAGCTCAGCGAGGCCGGCGTGGCCGCGGTCGGCGACATCTCCAACACGCTCGACTCGATGGAGCCGCTGGCCGCCGCCGGTCTTGCCGGGACCGTCTTCCACGAGGTCTTCGGCGCCTCGCCCGACCGGCTGGCCACCGCGCGCCAGGCCGCCCGCGCCAGGCGCGCCTCGGCCCGCCCCGCCGCCGGCCTGCGCGTGGTGGAGAGCCCGCACGCCGTCTACTCGACCGACCCGGCCGGCCTCCTCGACCTGCTGGGCGGCGCGCCGGCCTCGCTTCACCTGGCCGAGGATCCGGCCGAGCGCCAGTTCGTCACCACCGGCGGCGGCCCGTTCGCCGCGCTGCGCGCCCGCATGGGCGGCCCGCCGGGGCGGCCGGGCTGGGCCCGCTCGCCGGTGGCGCTGGTCGCGCCGAGGCTCGGGCCCGGGTGGCTCGCCGTCCACGTCGTCGATCTCGACGAGGCCGACCTGGCGGCGCTGCGGGCCTGCGGCGCCACCGCCGTGCTCTGCCCGCGCTCCAACGACCAGATCTCGCGCGCCGCCCCGCCACTCACGCGGCTGCTGGCCGCCGGGATCCCGCTGGCCATCGGCACCGACTCGCTCGCCTCCTCGCCCTCGCTGGCGCCGCTGGCCGAGCTCGGCGCCCTGCAGGCCGCCAACCCGGCCGTGCCGGCCCAGGCGCTCCTGCCGCTCGGCTGGAACGGCGCGGCGGTCGGGGCCCCGCGGGTGGGACGGCTCGCTCCTGGCACCGCCCCGGGCCTGCTGGCGGCACCGCTCGACGGCCTCCGCGCCGACGACCCCTTCCGCTTCCTCGTCACCGGTGAGGGGGCGCTCGGCCGCCGCGTCGAGTGGCTGGCCCGCCACCGCCCCGAGGTCCACCCGTGATGGCGCGCCCCGCGACGACCGTCGCCGCCCTGGCCCGCATGGTGCGGCTTTCCCACTCGCTCTTCGCCCTGCCGTTCGCGGTGGCGGCGGTGGTGCTGGTGGCGCGCGACGCCCGGCTCGACGCCGTCCGGCTCGGCCTGGTGGCCCTCTGCGTGGTGGCGGCCCGCACCGCCGCCATGGCCATGAACCGGATCGCCGACCGGCGCTTCGACGCCCAGAACCCCCGCACCGCCAGGCGCGAGCTGGTGACCGGCGAGGTCTCCCCGGCCGCCGCCTGGGCGCTGCTCCTCGGCGCCTCGGGCGCCTTCGTCCTCTCGGCCGCCCTCATCTCGCCGCTCACCGGCTGGCTGGCCGCGCCGGTGCTGGCCATCCTGCTCGGCTACTCCTTCGCCAAGCGGTTCACCTGGGCCTGCCACCTCTGGCTGGGCGTGGCCCAGATGCTCGCCCCCATCGGCGTGGCCATCGCCCTGACCGGCGCGGCGCCGCTGCCCTCCGTCGTCCTCGGCCTCGGCGTGGGGGCCTGGATCGCCGGCTTCGACCTCTTCTGGTCGCTGCAGGACGTCGAGTTCGACCGCGGGGCGGGGCTCCACTCCATCCCGGCCCGCTTCGGCGTGGCCGGCGCGCTCGCCTGGGCGCGCGGCCTCCACCTGCTGGCGGTGGTGGCGGTGACCGCCGCCGGACCGCTGGCCGGGCGCGGCCCGCTCTGGCTGGTGGGGAGCGCGGTGCTGGGCGGCGTGCTCCTGCTCGAGCACCGGCACGTGGCGCCCGGCGGGACGCTCGACCCCACGCGGCTCAACGTCGCCTTCTTCGACTACAACGCCTTCGCCTCGGTGGCCTTCGCCCTGTGCGCGCTGGGCGACCTCTGGCTTGCGCCCTAGTGCCCCGCCCCGGGAACTAGAAGAAGGAGGCGCGCAGGCCGATCTCGCCCCAGGTCGGCTGGGCCACGCCGACCGGGATCTTGATCGAGCCGCCCGGCGTGACCTGCTTGTCGTAGTTGCTGATGGCCAGGATGAGGAAGCCGCCGAGGCGGAAGCGGCTGGTCGGCGGGCCGACCGGCACCTCGACCGCGAAGTACTCGATGAGCCCCCACCCGTCCAGCCGCTGCACCAGCGCCCCGTTCCGCTGGATCTCGACCTGGTCCGTCCACCAGCCCAGCCCGAGGTTGAAGAGCGGTCCGGGCCCCGCACCGTTCGTGAACATGGCGAGACCGCCGACCTGCTTGCTCTTGCCGTCGCAGCCGCCGCCGGGGCAGGCCCCGCTGGCCACGCCCGGCGTCCCCTGCCGGTAGATCAGGGCCAGGCCCACCTGCTCGATCCGGAGTCCGGCCAGGCCGTGGAAGTACTTCCCGGCCTTGAACTGCGCGGCCAGGTTGCCGCCCTTGGTGTCGTCGATGGTGGTGGCCCCGCCCCAGCCGAGCCCGACGGCCAGGATCGGACCGACCGGAGACGGCGGCTCGCCCTGGGCGAGCCTGGCGGCCTGCTCCGGCGGCGGGAAGTCCTGGCCGGCCGCGAGCCGCGGGGAGGCCAGGAGCGCGACGACGGCGAGGAGCGGCGGCGAGAAATGACGCAAGGTGAACCCTCCTGTGGGCGGCGGCGCCGGCCCATTCGCGCCATTCCGCTCGACTTTCGAGCCGATGGCAAGTCCCGCGAATGCACGGCCTGCGCGCCCGCGCCGCACCCCCTTCGAATTCCGAGAAGTCGTCGGATCACGGGACGGCGCGCTTTCGCCAATGGTCTACGATGGCGGGTCGAGAGGACACCTCATGCGCCTGGGTATTCCCACGTCCGCCGCGGTCGCCTTCGCGCTCCTCGCGGCGCCCCTGCAGCCGGCGCGCGCGCAGAGCGCCTTCGACCAGCTCAAGACCATGTGCCAGCAGTCGGGCGGCAACTGCTCTCCCAACGTTCCGGACGTGCCCGAGCCGACCCGGGTGGACGACGACACCGAGCGGACCGCCGCCAAGCAGGTCCGCGTCAAGGCCAAGCCACCGACCCTGACGACGGAGCAGATGGTCAAGGTGCAGCTCACCGGCATGCTGCTGCAGGGGCTCTTCGCCAGCATCTTCGACGACGGGAGCGCCGACAAGGCGGCCCGGGAGGCCGCCGCCGAGCGGCAGAAGCTGGAGGCGATCCGGCTTCAGCAGGTGGCCGCGCAGGTCCAGTCGCAGCGCGCCGCGCGCGAGGCGGAGAACGCCCGCGGCCTCGAGGACCTGTCGGCGGCGCTCGCCGATCCGTGGGTCGGCCGGCCGGTGGCCGCCGCCGGCCCCGAGCCGGTGCGGCTGGAGGGGTCGGGCACGGTGGGGCTCTTCGACCCACCGGCCAATCCCTTCGCGAGGAAGCCGGCGCCACCGACGGCCTCCGCCCTGGCCTCGGAGCGGCTGGCCCGGCTGGCCGCCGAGAACGGCGACGTGGCCGTGCTGTCGAGCCGGCTCGCCGAGCTGGAGGCGCGGCTGGCCGGCGTGCGGGCCGACGCCGTATCCTTGAAGCGCGACATGAAGGGGGCCTCGCGCGAGCTCGACTTCTGGGGCGAGAAGGTGGCCGGCGCCGTGGAGGAGGCTCGCGAGCGCGGCGTGTCGCTGGCCATCGACGGCCTCCTCACCCTCGAGCCCAAGGCGCTGGCCCGGCTCGGCGAGGTGCAGTCCAACTCGCGGGCCTGGAACCGGCTCACCGGCATCCTGCGCGACGGCGACCGGACCGCCCAGGGGGTCATCAGCGCCTCGCAGACGGTCCAGGATCGACTAGACGACGCCCAGCGGCTGCTGGCCCGCCGCGACCTCAAGGAGGACGTCACCTTCCTGGCCAAGCGGCTGGGTGGCCGGTACGCCGAGCTGGGCGGCTCCATCCTCGGCTCGGCCCAGAACATCCGCGACGAACTCGAGGCGTGGCGAGCGATCGACAAGGGCGGCGCCGAGATCGCCGCGGGACCGGCCCGGCTGGCCCGCATCAAGGCCGACTACGCGGGGCTGATGAGCGACGTGAAGCAGGCCCGCCTGGCCGTCTCGAAGGCGACCGGCATCCCAGCCAGGGACCTGGTCCGCGGCGCCCCCGAGCCGGCACCTCCGACCTCCATCGGCTCCGTCGTCCCCAACCCGCTCGACTGAGCCGTTCCCCAGACCGAGGACCACCACCATGCGGATCGCTGCGTCACTCCCACTGCTCCTCCTCTCGGCCTGCTCCCTCCCGCTCCGGACGGTCATCCCGCCCGAGGAGCAGGCGCTGCGCCGGCCGGAGAACCGCACCGGCGTCCTCGTCGACGGAGAACTGCTCCGGATCAGCTGGCTACCGCCCCTGAGCACGCCGCCCCAGGCGCTCACCGCGGACCCGTCCATGTTCGTGGGCGTCGGCGGCGGCAGTCCCGGCCTCTGGCTGGTCGCCTCCAGGCCGGTCGAGGGGCGCGCGGTCATCTCCTTCGCCGGACCGCCCGCCGGGTGGCGGGGCGGCCTGATCGACATGCAGGACAACCTCTGGCCGGCGCTCACCGCGGCGCGGGCCGGGTCGGCCTTCCACGCTCCGCTCCAGGTCCGGCTGGGCGGCGACACGATCTGGGCGGTCGGCGACCTGGTCCCGGAGGCGGTGCTGCGCCCCGGCGGCGAGTCGCTGGCCACCGTCGAGCTCTACTCGGCCGATCCGCGGCAGGGCGGACCGCGCCCCCTGGCGCCCTTCTCCGTCATCGTCACGGCCCGCCGCGGCACCGGTGGCGACGAGGTGACCCGCCGGCCCGGCAGCCTGACCCTGATCTCGAGGCCCGACGGCTTCTTCCACATGGCGCGCCTGGAGCGGAGCCGGGACGGCCAGCTAACGGCGCTGGAGTTCGCCGCGTGGCGCCCCGACGTGGGGACGGTGGTGGGCGGCCTGGTCGCCTCCGACGTGCTGGGGGCGGGCCACCCGCGCGAGCTGGCCATGGAGCGGCTGCTCACCGACACCCTGGTGGAGTGGAAGACCCGATCGCTCCCGGGGTGGCTCGCCACCGCCGACGCGGCCGCGCTGGAGAAGGCGATCGTCGCCGCCGAGAAGGGGATGCTGCAGCTCGACCTGAAGAGCCGCCTGGTGAAGGACGAGATCGACGCGGCCGCCCGCCAGGGCGCCGGCAGCCAGCCGGCGCTCACCGAGAAGGCGCAGCTCTACGACCAGCGCAAGACGCTGGTGGCGGTCGTGCTCGGCTCTCTCAAGTCGGCGCGCGCGCAGGCCCGCTAGACGGGGGCTTCCGCCGCCCCATCCCCGTCCCCGCCGGCGGTCGCGGTGGCTTGCCCGGGCGAGCCGGAGGAGGGTAAACAGGCCCTCCCATGCTCTCCGCCGAGGTCCTCAAGAAGCTGGAAGCCACCGCCCGCCGGTTCGAGGAGCTGACGCACGCCCTCTCCGACCCGGCCGTGGCCTCCTCGGGCGAGCGCTACAAGAAGGTCTCCAAGGAGCGGGCCGGCCTCGAGCCGACCGTGGAGGCGCTGCGCGCCTGGCAGCGGGTGACCCAGGAGATCGCCGACAACGAGGCGCTGCTGGCCGACTCCGACATGCGCGAGCTGGCCAAGGAGGAGCTGGCCACGCTGCGCCCCCGGCTCGAGCCGGCCGAGGCGCAGCTCAAGCTCCTGCTCATCCCGCGCGACCCGAACGACGACAAGGACGTCATCGTCGAGGTGCGGGCCGGCGCCGGCGGCGACGAGGCCGGCCTCTTCGCGGCCGAGCTGCTGCGGCTCTACATCCGCTACGCCGAGCGGCGGGGCTGGAAGGTGGACCTCCTCGACACCTCGCCTGGCGCGCTGGGGGGAATCAAGGACGCCACCCTGACCATCTCCGGCGACGCCGTCTTCTCCTGGCTCAAGTACGAGTCGGGCGTGCACCGCGTGCAGCGCGTGCCGGCCACCGAGGCGCAGGGACGGATCCACACCTCCACGGTGACGGTGGCGGTGATGCCCGAGGCCGAGGAGGTGGACATCCAGATCAGCCCGGCCGACCTGGAGGTGGACGTGTTCCGCTCCACCGGGGCGGGTGGCCAGTCGGTCAACACCACCGACTCGGCGGTGCGCATGACCCACAAGCCGACCGGCGTGATCGTGAAGTGCCAGCAGGAGAAGAGCCAGCTCAAGAACCGCGCCATGGCGCTCAAGATGATGCGCGCCAAGCTCTTCGAGCTGGAGACCGAGAAGCAGCGCAGCTCGCGCGAGGCCGCCCGCAAGAGCCAGGTCGGCACCGGCGACCGCTCCGAGAAGATCCGCACCTACAACTTCCCGCAGGACCGTCTCACCGACCACCGCGTCGGCCACACCCGCCACAACCTGCCGGCGGTGATGGACGGCGACGTGCAGGACGTCATCGACGCCTGCCGGACCTTCTTCGCCGCCGAGGCGCTCAAAGAGGCCTCGCGCGGCGAGGCCGGCGGCGAGAAGCGGGCGTAGTGCCCCGCCCCATGTCCGACCCGGTCCCGAGCGCGCCGCGTGGCTGACCTCTGGACGCCGCTCAAGCTGCTCGCCTGGACGCAGCCGTTCTTCGCCGGCAAGGGCGTGGACGCGCCGCGCCTCACCGCCGAGCTGCTGCTGGCCCACGCGCTCGGCTGCGACCGGGTGAGGCTCTACCTCGACTTCGACAAGCCGCTCGGCGATCCAGAGCTGGCGCGCTACCGCGAGCTGGTGAAGCGGCGCGCCGGCGGCGAGCCGACCGCCTACCTGACCGGCGCCCGCGAGTTCTTCGGCCACAGGCTGGCCGTCGATCCCCGCGTGCTCATCCCCCGCCCCGAGACCGAGCAGGTGGTCGAGCTGGCGCTCCCGGCGCTCCCGGAGGGCGGCTCCGCGCTCGATCTCGGCACCGGCTCGGGGGCGCTGGCCATCGCGCTCGCGCTGGCCCGGCCGGGCGCCTCGGTCACGGCGGTGGACCTCTCGCCCGAGGCGCTGGAGGTGGCCCGCGCCAACGCGGCCGCGCTGGGCGCCACGGTGACCTTCCTGGCCGGCGACCTCTACGGGCCGGTGGCGGCCGGGCTGCGCTTCGACGTGATCGTCTCCAACCCGCCCTACGTGCCGAGCGGCGAACTCCCCGGGCTGCAGCGCGAGGTGCGGCGGGAGCCGCGGCTCGCCCTCGACGGCGGCGCCGACGGGCTCGACCTGCTGCGGCGGGTGGTGGCCGGCGCGCCGGCGAGGCTCGAGGCCGGCGGCCTGCTGGTGATGGAGATGCACGAGTCGCACCTCGAGTCCCTGCCGGCCCTCTGCCGCGCGGCCGGCTTCGCCAGCGCCGAGGCGCGGCGCGACCTGGCCGGGCTCCCCCGGCTCACGCTGGCCCGCATGGCGGGGACTGCCCCGGGCGCGTAGTATCCCCCCGCCGCGCCGCACCCGGGCCGGCGCCACCGAACGACACCATGGACAAGATCGTCATCGAAGGGGGCGTCCCGCTCCGCGGCACCGTGCAGGTCTCCGGCGCCAAGAACGCCGCGCTTCCCATCATCGCCTCGGCCCTGCTGGCCGACGGGGACCACCTGGTCCGCAACGTCCCCGACCTGGCCGACGTGCGGACCATGGGGCGGCTGCTCGGCCACATGGGCTGCACCTTCGAGCGAAGCGCCGACCACCACGCCGCGTCGATCCGCGTGCCGGCCGACGTGCGGCCCGAGGCGCCCTACGAGCTGGTCAAGACCATGCGCGCCAGCGTGGTGGTGCTGGGGCCGCTGCTGGCGCGCTGGGGACGGGCCCGGGTCTCGCTGCCCGGCGGGTGCGCCATCGGCGCGCGCCCCATCGACCTCCACTTGAAGGGGCTGGAGGCGCTGGGCGCCACCATCGAGCTGGCGCACGGGTACGTCACCGCCACCGCGCCGGGGGGCCGGCTGCGCGGCGCGGTCTTCACCTTCGACGGCCAGACCGTCACCGGCACCGAGAACATCATGATGGCGGCGGCGCTGGCCGAGGGGCGCACCGTGCTGCGCAACTGCGCCCGCGAGCCGGAGGTGGTCGACCTGGCCCTGGCGCTCAACCGGATGGGGGCCCGGATCGAGGGGGCCGGCACCGACGAGCTGCGCATCGACGGGGT
The DNA here is from genome assembly GCA_021806645.1 of Myxococcales bacterium. GTDB lineage: Bacteria > Myxococcota > Myxococcia > Myxococcales > Anaeromyxobacteraceae > JADKCZ01. The sequence goes on from JAJZQX010000026.1 coordinate 28,662, forward strand.
TCGCGCCCTCAAGCCGCTCGACCACACCGTCATCGCCGACCGGATCGAGGCCGGCACCTTCCTGGTGGCCGGCGCGCTGCCCGGCTGCGACGTGCGGGTGGTGGGCTGCGTGCCGGGCCACCTCGAGGCGCTGGTGGAGAAGCTGCGCGCGGTCGGCGCCGCGGTGACCCCGGTCGAGGGTGGCCTGCGCGTGGTGGGCGACGGCCGGCCGCGGCCGGTCCAGGTGCGGACCTCGCCGCACCCCGGCTTCCCCACCGACATGCAGGCGCAGATGATGGTGCCGCTCTGCCTCGCCGACGGCTCCTCCACCATCACCGAGACGGTCTTCGAGAACCGCTTCATGCACGTGCAGGAGCTGCAGCGGCTCGGCGCCGACATCGCCATCGACGGCAAGACCGCGGTGGTGCGCGGCGTGCCCCGGCTCTCGGGCGCGCCGGTGATGGCCTCCGACCTGCGAGCCTCGGCGGCGCTGGTGCTGGCCGGGCTGGCCGCCGAGGGGACCACCGAGGTGTTTCGGGTCTATCATCTCGACCGCGGCTACGAGCGGATCGAGGCCAAGCTGGCGCCTCTGGGGGCGCGCATCCGCAGGGACAAGGCCTGACCCATGACCTCCGAGCTGATCACGGTGGCGGTGCCCAAGGGTCGGCTCCTCGACGAGTCGTCGCACCTCTTCGAGCGGGCGGTGGGCGTCTCTCCCAAGGCGCTGCTGACCGGGACGCGCAAGCTGCACGCCGACGCGCCCGGGGCCGGGCTGCGCTTCATCTCCATCCGCGCCGCCGACGTGGCCAGCTACGTGGAGCACGGCGCCGCCGCGGTGGGCGTGGCCGGCCTCGACGTGCTGCGCGAGGAGCCGCGCGACCTATACGAGCCGCTCGACCTCGGCATCGGCCGCTGCTCGGTGATCGTGGCCTGGCCGCGTGGCATGAAGCCGCTCCCCAAGGGCGTGGCCCCCCGCATCGCCACCAAGTACAGCAACCTGGCCAGCCGCCACTTCGCACTGAAGGGGCTCCCCGCCGAGATCATCCACCTGCACGGCTCCATCGAGGTGGCGCCCTCGCTCGGGCTGGCCGATGGCATCGTCGACATCACCGAGACCGGCGAGACGCTCAAGGCCAACGGCCTGGTGGTGGCCGAGGAGGTGCTGGCGGTGAGCGCCCGGCTGATCGTCAACCGGGTGGCGCTGAAGCTCCACGCCGAGCGGCTGCGGAGGCTGATCGACGCCCTGCGTCTTGCCGTCGGGGCCACCGCCCAGCATGGGCGTTGATCGGCGCCGCCGAGTTCGACTAAGGTTCCCGCACTACGCGCCTTTTCCGGGCCTCACGCTTGAACCCCGACACCAACTGACTCGCAGCGCCCCACGGTCCCGAAGGAGGACCTGACACGTCATGGATTGCCCTCGGTGCAGCGTCGAACTGACCGCCATCACGCAGGAGGACAGCTCCGTCAACCGGTGCGCCGAGTGTGGCGGACTCTGGGTCGATGGATCGGACCTGACCAAGATCCTGCTGCACGCCAACCTCCCGGCGCTCACCGCCATCGGCGGCCAGATCAACGTGGACGAGCTGGCGGGCACCTGCCCGGCCTGCAACGTGGACCTGGTGGTGGTCGAGGGGGGCGAGAAGCTCTCGCTCCACTACGACACCTGCGAGTCCTGCGGCGGCCTCTTCGTCGAAGGCGAGGACGTGGACGACGTCCCCGAGACCATCGACTTCAAGGCCGCCTCCAAGGAGCTGGCCGGCTTCTTCCGGGCCTTCGCGAAGAAGAAGTAGCCCCCCCCTCACCACTTCCGGTCGTCGCGCCACGGGTGCGCGGTGTTGGAGTAGCCGCGGATCTCCCAGTAGCCGCGCCGGTCGTGGGCGAGGAACTCGAGGCGCGTGATCCACTTGGCGCCCTTCCACGCCCAGAGCTCCGGAACCACCATCCGCACCGGCCCGCCGTGCTCGACCGCGAGCGGCTGGCCGTGGTTTGCGTGGACCAGCAGCACGTCGGGCTTGAGGGCCTCCTCGAGCGGCAGGTTGGTCGAGTAGCCGTCGGCGGCGTGGCACATCACGTGGGTCGCCTCGGGCGCCGGCCGCGCCAGCGCCGCCAGGGTCTCGAAGCGGACGCCGCGGAAGCTCAGGTCGAGGATCGACCAGCCGGTGACGCAGTGGAAGTCCTGCCGGTCGTCCACCTGGGGGAGCGCCTGGAACTGGTCCCAGGTGAACGCCCGAGGCCGCGCCACCGCGCCGTCGATGGTCAGCTTCCAGCGGGCCGGCGCGATCTTCGGGGTCTGGCCGAGGTCGAGCACCGGCCACTCGGCCTGCTCGAAGACGTTCTGGCCGGGCGGCTCGACCGGCATGCCGTGGCGGTTGCGGGCGCCCTCCCCCTGCGGCCTCTCGTCGGCGCGCGCCGGCGTGGCCGCGATCCTGCCGTCCCAGCGGGCGTGAAGCTCGGCCAGCCCCTCCTCGATCTGCCGCTCCAGGTCGGTCACGACGGCGACTCTAGCTCCGGCCCGTCCGCGGTGCAGCGACCCGCGAGCGACCCGTGCCGGACGCCGCGCCGCGCGGCCCGATCTCCTTGACTCGCCCCCCGGTATCAAGGCAGATCTGTCGCCCGACGCGGGAATAGCTCAGTTGGTAGAGCATCAGCTTCCCAAGCTGAGGGTCGCCGGTTCGAATCCGGTTTCCCGCTCCAAGTTCCGAAGTGATGGCGAGGGCTTCCAGGGTGACCTGGGAGCCCTTCGTCGTTTCCGGAACGTGGTCCACAACGGGGTCCACAATCTGCCCGCGGGCAGCCGCAGCCGGGCTCGCTGTGGAGGCGACAGGCGTCGCCTCCACACTGAGCCCGAACTTGAGCTTCTCGGCGGTCGCCTGCCGGTACTCAGGCGACAGGTGGCTGTAGCGCTGGGTCATGGACAGGTCGGCGTGGCGCATCATGGCCTGAACTGCCCGCGGGTCGGCTCCGCTCATGGTCAGCAGGCTACCGGTGGTGTGGCGGGTGTCGTGAAACCGGATCTTCCTCACTTTGGCCGAGAACCAGAGAGTGTCACCGTGGACCGGGCAGCGCCTGCCATCGGGATGGTCTCCGAGTTCCACGTGACTGCACTGGGGCGCGGTCCGGTCACGCTTGCCCCGCGAATCTTCGGCGGCGCCCAGACCTTGATCCGATCTTGGGCTGATCAGAGATCCACCCAAGACTGAGGATCCCGGCCCACGCGCGGCGGGATCGTGATCCAGGCAGGGCCGCCGACACCGGGCAGCACCCCC
>JAJZQX010000027.1 GCA_021806645.1 Myxococcales bacterium
CGGTACCTGGCCGCCGCGAAGGCGCGGGGCGTCGAGCAGACGCACGGCGTCGGCGCCCTCGACGACGAACTGGTCGCCGCGGTGATCGACAAGACGCAGCCCCGGACCGGCCGGCCACGAGGCGAGGACTGGGCGGTCTGCGAGGCGCACCGCGAGTTCATCGAGCGCCACCTGACGAGCCGGGTCCGGCTCACCAAGGTGGGCAAGTTACTGCGGAGACGCGGCGTCGAGATCGAGTACCCGACGCTGCGCCGCTTTGCGCTCCAACAGCTCGGCTTCGGCCGTGGCGTGCGGTATTCCTCTTCACGGGTGTGGCCTGGCTCGGTCTGTGCGCGCTCGTGCTTTGGGAGTTGTCTCGCTCCGCTGCGACTGCAACGTCGATCGACGAATACGCTCGGGCGCCCAGCTTCCAGGTCCTCAATTTCGCGGTCGGCTATCTCCCGTATCTCGTCTTGCTTCTTGTCGTGGTCCTCGGCGCCGAGTTCATGGCGCTGCGCCTTGCCGAGCCATGGCTGAGCCGAGCAGGAAGGAAGGACCAGGCTGTACCAGCGAGGGACGACCGGACCCCGGGGTCGGAGTAGATCGGCGGCGCATGCTGGTTGAGACGCCGCCCTCTGGGCGCGGTGGCGACATCAGGGGTGAGTTGCCGGCATTCCAAGGGGTCGCCCTCAGTCCAAACGTTTGGACTCGAGGCGCTCCCGGCTTCAGTCGGATCGACCTCCCCCGATGGAGTGCCCGACCTCCCCCATTGGCGATTCCCGACGTCGGGGTTCGCGAAAGAGGGGCCTCGCTTGGGACATCATGCCTGGAGGAACCCCCGCAACTCCTCGAGCGAGGGAGCATTGGTGCACCAGGAGCCCCAGCTACAGCTTGGCGTTGACGTACCTGGACAGGATCATCTTGGCGGCCGTCTGGTACCCGACGCCCAGCTCCGCACCGCGCCGGCGGAGCTGGGCCTTCAGCTCGTCGCTGAGCAGGATCGACGTCGGCCGCTGGGGTCGAACGACGACGGCAGTCCCCGCCGCCTTGATGTCGCCGCCAAGGTCCCGCTCCTCGAACGAGCGCAGCGTCGCATCCCGCCCGCTGGCGGCACTCTTCATCTTCGGCTTCTTTTTGCTACGTCGCTTCATCGTAGGCCTCCCTCTCCTTCTTCCTCATCACGCGGCAGCTGATCGGGCGCAGCAACTCGCCACGCCGGGCGAAGACCAGCGCCGTGTGGCGACCGTCCGAGGTGGCACCGAGGAGCAGGTACCGCGCCTCCTCGTGCGCCGGCTCGACGATTCGACCTGCGAACAGCACCGCCCCGGCGAGGAGCGACTCCACATCCGCGACGTGGAACCCGTGTTTCGCCGCGCTCTTGGTGCTGTTGCCGGCGTCCCACTGCATCGAGGGTCTAGTTGCCAGCCAGGCGGCAGTCTCTGGATCGGCGGCCAGCTTCGCCACGACAACATAGCTATATCATCGGTATGAGTCCACGGCGATCTCGCCGGGGTGGTGCTGGCTCGCCCCCTCCCCCGCGCGACTGTCAGACCGGCTTGATAACTGCACAGGCGAGCAGTAGTCTCGTCTGGTCGGAGCCGGTCCATGTCACTCGCAGATCCCACTCCAGCCTTGATCGTCGCGCCCACGGGGCCGCGGCTGCTGGCGCTCCACCTGCCCGGCCTGCCGCTGCAGCGGCTGGCGCGCGGGCTGGAGACGAGCGGCGACCGCCCGGTGGCGGTGGTGGAGGAGGGCCGGGTGCGCTGCTGCGACGCGGCGGCGCGCGCGGCGGGGGTCCGGCCCGGCGATGCGCTGGCGGAGGCGCTGGCCACCTGCGGGCGGCTGCTCGCGGTGGCGCACGCGCCGGCAGCCGATCTGGCCGCGCTGCGGGCGCTGGCCGAGGCGCTCTTGGCGGTGGCGCCGGCGGTGGAGGTGGTCGGCCCCGATGCGCTGCTGCTCGACGCCAGCGCCGCCCACCTGCTGCGCGGCGGCGAGGCGGAGCCCGAGCTGCGGCTGCTGGACCGGGCCCGGGCGCTGGCCGGTGATCTCGGCTTCACGGTCCGGGCGGCGGTGGCGTGCGGCCGCGGGCCGGCGCTGGCGCTGGCCCGGTACGGGGCGCGCGGCGACGAACTGCTGCGCGTCCCGCCCGGCGGGGAGGCGGTGGCGCTGGCGGCGCTGCCGCTCGAGGCGCTCGGGCTCGGCCCCGCGGTGGTCGAGAAGCTGCGCGCGGTCGGGGTGGACGGCGTCGGGGCGCTGGCCCGGCTGCCGCCCGAGGGGCTGGCGCTCCGCTTCGGTCCGGCCGGCTCGGCGGCGGCGCGGCTGGCCCGCGGTGACGATCCGACGCCGCTCGTCCCGTACCTCCCGGCCACGCTGCCCGAGGAGGCGATCGAGCTGGAGGGGCCGGCCGACGGGGCCGAGCCGGTCCTCTTCGTGCTGAAGCGGCTGGCCGACCGGGTGGCGGCGCGGCTTGGCGGGCGCGGGCTCGGGGCCAGCCGGCTCACCGTGACGCTCAAGCTCGATCCGCGCGGCGAGGAGCGGCTCAGCATCCCGCTGGCGCAGCCCTCGGCCGTGGGGGCCCGCTGGCTGCTCGCCTCGCGCGAGCGGCTGATGGCGCTGCGGCTGCCCGGGGCGGTGGTCGGCGTGAAGCTGGCCGCGGTCGAGGTGGCGGTGGTGAGCGCGGCGCAGCTTGCGCTGGGCGACCGGCCCGAGGCGGAGGCGGCGCTGGAGACGGTCCTGGCCCGGCTCTCAGGGCGGCTCGGGGACGGCGCGGTGGTGGCCGCCGAGCCGGTGGCGCGCTACCGGCCCGAGGCGGCCTGGCGTCCGGTCCCGTTCCGGGCCTCGGCCCGTCAGCCCGGGGCGCTGGCGGCGCGGCGCACGGAGGAGGACGGCTCGGCGCGTGGCGCGAGGACGCGCAGCGTGGGGAACGCAGAGCGGCTCGACGACGGCGCGGCGCAGCGGCCGACGCGGCTGCTCACGGAGCCCCGGCTGCTGGTGGCCACCGGCGAGGGCGGGCGGGTGAGCACGGTGCGGCTCGGAGCCGAGGTGCACGCGGTCCTCTCGTTCGAGGGGCCGGAGCGGCTGCGCGGCGAGTGGTGGGGCGCCCCCTTCGACCGCGACTACTACCGGGCCCGCGTCGAGGGGCTGGGCGACTGCTGGATCTACCGGGACGGGGCCGACGGCCGGCTCCACCTCCACGGGTTCTTCGACTGATGGCCACGCCGCGCTACGCCGAGCTGCGCTGCCGCTCCTGCTTCTCCTTCCTGGAGGGAGCCAGCCACCCCGAGGAGCTGGTGGCGCGGGCCGCGGAGCTCGGGCTCTCCGCGCTGGCCCTCTCCGACCGGAACGGGCTCCAGGGGATCGTCCGGGCCTGGGTCGAGGCGAAGCGGCTCGGCTTACCGCTCATCGTCGGCTCCGAGCTGGCGGTGGCCGATCTCGGGCGCGGCCGGCCCGGCTGGCTGACGTTGCTGGCGGTCGACCGCGAGGGGTACGCCAACCTCTGCCGGCTCATCACCGCGGCCCACGGCGGCGATCCCGAGGCGGCGGCGGCGGGGCGCCGCGACCCCGAGGCGGTGCGGGTGGCGCAGCGGCTGCTGGGGGAGCGGGCCGGTGGCCTATTCGCCCTCTACGGCGGCCACGACGGCGAGGCGGCCGCCCAGCTCCGCGACCTCTTCGGCCGCCGGCTGGCGCTGACGGTGGCGCGCCACCACGTGGCCGGCGACGAGGCGCGGGTGGCGGCCTCCCGCGCCATCGGCGAGCGGCTCGGCATCCCGGTGGCGGTGGTGAACGACGTGGAGACCCACGCGCGGCGCCGGCAGGTGCTGCAGGACGTCCTCACCTGCGTGCGGCTCGGGACCACGGTGGAGAAGGCCGGCCGCCGGCTCGCCCCCAACGCCGAGCGGACGCTCAAGGGGCCGGAGGAGATGGCGCGGCTCTGGGCCGACTTCCCGGAGGGGCTGGAGGCGACCGTGGAGATCGCGGCGCGCTGCCGGTTCCGCCTGGACGAGATCCGCGGCGAGCACCCGCTGCCCCCGGTCCTGGTCGAGGCGGCCACGCTGGCGGCGGGGGCCGCGCTATCGACCTCCAGCCCGGCCCAGGCGGAGCGGGCGGTGGCGCCGCAGCGGGTCACCCGGCTGCGGACCACCCGCGGGGCGGGGGCGATCGCGAGGGCGCTGGAGCCAGCGGATCGAGGCGAAGGAGCCCGTCGCCGAGACGGGGCGCACGAGGAGCGAGCCGCGCAGGCGTACTGCAGTCGTACGCCGAGCAGCGAAGCGACGAGTCCGCCCGTCGCAGGCAGGGATCGTTCGCCGACCCTGACCGGCATGGAGCTGCTCGGCACGCTGGTGGGGGAGGGGGCGCGCTGGCGCTACGGCGGCGAGCCGCCGGACGACGTGGCGCGCCAGCTCGCGAAGGAGCTGGCCCTCGTCGAGCAGCTCGGCTACGCCAGCTACTTCCTCACCGTCTGGGACGTGGTCCGGTTCGCCCGGCAGCGCGGCATCCTCTGCCAGGGACGGGGGAGCGCCGCCAACTCGGCCGTCTGCTACGTGCTGGGAGTCACCTCCATCGACCCGGTCCGGATGGGGCTCCTCTTCGAGCGGTTCATCTCCGCCGAGCGGGGCGAGCCGCCCGACATCGACATCGACTTCGAGCACGAACGGCGCGAGGAGGTGCTGCAGTACGTCTACCAGCGGTACGGGCGGGCCCACGCCGGGATGGTCTGCGAGGTGATCACCTACCGGACCCGCTCGGCGCTGCGCGACGTCGGCAAGGCGCTCGGCCTCTCGCTGTCGCAGGTGGACCGGCTCACCAGGGCGGTCTCTCACCACGAGGATCCCGCCGCCGTCACCGACGCCACGCTGGCGCAGGCCGGGCTCGACCCCGGCCAGGCCCCGCGGGTGCGCCAGGTGCTGGCGCTGGCCGGCGAGCTGCAGGGCTTCCCGCGCCACCTCTCCATCCACGTCGGCGGCTTCGTCATCACCAGGAGGCCGCTCAGCGAGACGGTCCCCATCGAGCCGGCGGCCATGCCGGGCCGGACCATCGTGCAGTGGGACAAGGACGATCTGGCGGCGCTCGACCTGCTCAAGGTCGACCTGCTGGCGCTGGGGATGCTCACCGCCCTGTCGCGCGCCCTCGACCAGCTGGCGCGCCACCAGCCGGCGCCGGCCCACCCGACGCCGCTCCCCTGGCCCGACTCGCTCGCCACCATCCCGGCCGAGGACCCGGCGGTCTACGCCATGGCCAGCCGGGCCGACACCGTGGGCGTCTTCCAGATCGAGTCGCGGGCGCAGATGGGGCTGCTGCCGCGGCTCCAGCCGCGCTGCTTCTACGACCTGGTCATCTCGGTGGCCATCATCCGGCCCGGGCCGATCCAGGGCGGGATGGTCCACCCGTTCCTGCGGCGGCGCGACGGCCGCGAGCCGGTGGCCTACCCGTACCCTCCGCTCGAGCCGGTGCTGGCCCGCACCCTGGGCATCCCGCTCTTCCAGGAGCAGGCCATGCGGCTGGCGGTGGTGGCGGCCGGGTTCACGCCGGGCGAGGCCGACGAGCTGCGGCGGGTCATGACCCACCGGCGCTCCCACCAGCGGCTGGCGGCCATGAAGGCGCGGCTGGTGGCCGGCATGGCCGAGCGGCGCATCCCGGCCGCCGACGCCGAGAAGATCTTCAAGCACCTGCTCGGCTTCGCCGGCTACGGCTTCCCCGAGTCGCACGCCGCGTCCTTCGCGCTGCTGGTCTACGCCTCGGCCTGGCTCAAGTGCTACCACCCGGCGGTCTTCGCCGCCGCGCTCATCAACAGCCAACCCATGGGCTTCTACGCGCCGCACACGCTGGTGGAGGACGCCAAGCGGCACGGCGTGGAGGTGCGCGGCGCCGACGTGGAGCGGAGCGGCTGGGAGACCTCGCTGGAGGGGCCGGCGCCAGGGTCGCCGCCGGCGCCGGGCCAGCCGCCCGCCATCCGGCTCGGGCTCCACCTGGTGCAGGGGCTGCCGCGCGAGGTGGGCGAGGCGGTGGTGGCGGCGCGGCGGGAAGGCCCCTTCGGCTCGGTGGCGGCGCTCTGCCTGCGCGCCGGGCTCTCGCGCGCCTGGGCGACGCGGCTGGCCGAGGCGGGGGCGCTCTCGGGGCTGGAGCCGGAGCGGCGCGAGGCGGTCTGGAAGACCATGGCCCTCCCGGCTCGGCCGGACACGGGGGACCTGTTCGCCGGGCTGGCGCCGGCCGAGCCGGTGGCGCAGCTCGAGCCGGAGGGATCGGCCGAGCTGGTGCAGGGGGACTACGCCACCACCGGCCTCTCGGTGCGCGGCCACCCGATGGCGCTGGTCCGCCCCTCGCTGGCGGGCGGGCGGGTGCGGACCGTCCGCGAGCTCGGTGGCCTCGACGACCGCGCGCCGGTGGAGGTGGCCGGGCTGGTGATCGTGCGGCAGCGGCCCGAGACCGCCCACGGCATCGTCTTCGTCTCGCTGGAGGACGAGACCGGCATCGCCAACCTGGTGGTGATGCCGGACGTCTACGAGCGGTGCCGGCCGGTGGTGCGCGGCTCGCCCTTCCTGCTGGCGCGGGGGCGGGTGGAGCGGAACGGGCGGGTGGTCAACGTCCGGGTGGACGCGCTGGCGCCGCTGGCCTTCGCGCCCAACGTGGGGGACAGGGCGAGGAATTTTCATTGATCGCGTCGGCGCCAAGCCGCGTCGGCGGTGGCCTCTGGTGGCGCTCAATCGCGGCGGCGTCGGCTTCTGGTGACGCCGCCGCAAGGTACGAGCAGAATCTCGGGACTCTGTAGGCCGGCAACTCGCCTCACGTGACGGTACCTGCCGTAGGCCCTACGCCCGATGTCGGACTTTCTCAGTTGTGAGGTGCCGCCACAGATGAATAGGCCCGCACCCCGAGGTGGGATGCGGGCCATGTCACCAGGAGAGGGAGGACCTGCTCGTATCTTGCGACGGGGCCACCAGAAGCCGGCCCCGTCGCGATTAGAAGCCGGCCCCGTCGCGATTAGGAGCAGCCCGTCGTGGTCCCGCAGTTGTGGCACTTGTAGCAGGCGCCGTTGCGCACGGTGATCTCGCCGCAGTTCGGGCAGGGCGGGGCGTCGGTCTCCTGCGTGTGCGTCACGCCGGTGCTCGCGGCGCGGGCCGTCGCGGCCGGCGTGGCGTCCACCACCCGCGCCCTGGCCGAGGCCGACGGCGCGGTCCCCGGGAGCAGCGCGGCCGGCGGTGAGGCCGAGGCCCCGGACTCGCTGGGGAGGAACTTCAGCGCCAGCCACCGGAAGATGTAGTCGGTGATCGACTTCGCGATGGGGATCTCCGGGTTGCCGGTGAAGCCCGACGGCTCGAAGCGGGTGTGGCTGAACTTGTCGCTCAGCACGTGGAGCGGCACTCCGTACTGGAGCGCCATGGAGATGGAGGTGGCGAAGCTGTCCATCAGGCCCGAGACCACAGAGCCCTCCTTGGCCATCACCACGAAGAGCTCCCCAGGCAGGCCGTCGTCGTACATGCCGACGGTCATGTAGCCCTCGTGGCCGCCGATGGAGAACTTGTGGGTGATGGCGCGCCGCTCGTCGGGCAGCCGGCGCCTCGCCAGCGGGGCCTCGGTGGAGGCGGCCTCGGCCACCTTCTCCTTCTCCTTGCCGGCGTTGAGTGGCTGGCTCCGCTTGCACCCGTCGCGGTAGATGGCGACCGCCTTGAGGCCGAGCTTCCAGGACTCCAGGTAGGCCTGCTCGATGTCCTGGACCGTGGCGTTGGTCGGCATGTTGACGGTCTTGGAGATGGCGCCCGACAGGAAGGGCTGGGTGGCCCCCATCATGCGGATGTGACCCATGTAGTGGATGGAGCGCGATCCGCTGCGCGGCTTGAAGGCGCAGTCGAAGACCGAGACGTGCTCCGGCTTGAGCCCGGGCGCCCCCTCGATGGTCTCCATCTCGTCTATGAACTGGAGGATGGCGGCGATGGCCTCGCCGGTGTAGCCGAGCCGCTGCAGCGCGAGCGGGACCGTGTTGTTGACGATCTTGAGGACGCCGCCGCCCACCAGCTTCTTGTACTTCACCAGCGCGATGTCCGGCTCGATGCCGGTGGTGTCGCAGTCCATCATGAAGCCGATGGTGCCGGTAGGCGCCAGCACCGTGACCTGCGCGTTGCGGTAACCGTGCTCGAGGCCGGTGTGCAGCGCGTCGGCCCAGGCCTGGCGGGCCGCTTCGAGCAGGGCCGGCTCGACCAGCGAGTGGTCGATCCGGTCCACGTGCCCCTGGTGCTTGCGGATCACGTTGACGAACGGCGTGGCGTTCCGCTGGTAGCCGGCGAACGGCCCGGCCTGCCCGGCGATGCGGGCGCTCATGGCGTAGGCCTCGCCGGTCATCAGCGCGGTGATGGCGGCCGCGGTGGCGCGCCCCTGGTCGGAGTCGTAGGCGGCGCCGCTGGCCATCAGCAGCGCCCCCAGGTTGGCGTAGCCGAGGCCGAGGGGGCGGTAGTCCTCCGAGTTCTTGCCGATCTGCGGGGTGGGGTACTTGGCGTTGGAGACCAGGATCTCCTGGGCCAGCACGGTCAGGTCTACCGCCTTGCGGAAGGCCTCGACGTCGAAGCCGCCGTCGATGGTCCGGAAGTGCATCAGGTTCAGCGACGCCAGGTTGCAGGCCGAGTCGTCGAGGAACATGTACTCGGAGCAGGGGTTGGAGGCGTTGATCCGGTCGGTGTTCGGGCAGGTGTGCCAGGCGTTGACGGTGGTGTCGAACTGCATGCCGGGATCGCCGCAGAGCCACGCGGCGTCGGTGATCTGCCGCATCAGGTCGCGAGCCCGGATGGTCTCGACCGGCGCGCCGCCGACGCGGGCGGTGAGCGTCCACTCGCGGTCGTCGACCACGGCGCGCATGAAGGCGTCGGTGACGCGGATGGAGTGGTTGGCGTTCTGGAAGAAGACCGAGTCATAGGCGCCGCCGCGGACGTTGAAGCCGCCGTCGTAGCCGGCGTCGATGAGCGCCCAGGCCTTCTTCTCCTCCTCGGCCTTGCAGTTGACGAACTCGACGATGTCCGGGTGATCGGCGTCTAGGATCACCATCTTGGCGGCGCGCCGGGTCTTGCCGCCGGACTTGATGACGCCGGCGAAGGCGTCGAAGCCGCGCATGAAGGAGACCGGTCCGGAGGCCTCGCCGCCGCCGGAGAGCATCTCCCTGGAGGAGCGGATCTTGGAGAGGTTGGAGCCGGTCCCGGAGCCGTACTTGAAGAGCATGCCCTCGGTGTGGGCCAGCTTCAGGATCGAGTCCATCGAGTCGGACACCGCGTTGATGAAGCAGGCGGAGCACTGCGGGTGCTCCTCGACGCCGACGTTGAACCAGACCGGCGAGTTGAAGCTCATCTTCTGCCGGTAGACGAGGTGGGCCAGCTCGGCCTGGAAGCTGGCCGCGTCCTCCTCGCCGGCGAAGTAGCCGTCCTTGCGCCCCCAGGCCGAGATGGTGTTGACCACCCGCGAGACCAGCTGCCGGACCGAGCGCTCGCGGGTGGGGCTGCCGAGCGCCCCGCGGAAGTACTTGGAGGCGACCACGTTGGTGGCCAGCATCGACCAGGACTTGGGGACCTCGACGTCCTTCTGCTCGAAGATGACCGCGCCGCCCTCGCCGTTGATGCCGGCGGTCCGCTTCTCCCAGACCAGCTCCTCGGCCGGATCGACGCCGCGGGTGGTGAAGTAGCGGGGGATCGTCAGCCCCTTGCGCTGCCCCTTGCGAGCTCCCTTGCCGCCCTTCCGCTGCCCAGCCAGTTCACGCTCCATCATCGCCCCATCCCTCCGCCCGCGAACGTCCGCCCCGGGCGCAAGTGTTCCCGTTCACGAGCACGAAAGGTCGTGCTCGCGTCGATGACTCCCCCGAGCCGCCTGCGTCGGCAAACCGGGGGTCTAGCCTGGTGGTCTGACAACGAAGGGTGTCCGTGCTGGAAGCCCGCCGCCCGACCCGCCGCCCGCTCCTCCACGTCATCCGCCCCTACTCAGCGTTTGCGCAATCTAGCAAGAGTTGAGCGGCTGTCAATGCTGGGACCACCACCTGTTGTGTGTCGGAAGACAAAGACCACAAGATACGGGCAGTTCGAGGTCAGCCCCTCTTTGGGGTGCCCGATATCGGCGGAGAATCCTTGACAGCCGTGCGGACGGGTGCGGGCGGGGCCAGGCGGCGTGGCCTGACCTGCCCCGCGCGTGTTACAAGCCCGCTCCCACATGGCCGAGCAGAACGCGCACATCCGGAACTTCTCCATCATCGCGCACATCGATCACGGCAAGTCCACGCTGGCCGATCGGCTGCTCGACGTGACCGGCACGGTCACCAAGCGTGAGTCGCAGGCCCAGTTCCTCGACAACATGGACCTGGAGCGGGAGCGCGGCATCACCATCAAGGCCCAGACGGTGCGGATGCGCTACATCGCGCTCGACGGCAAGACCTACCAGCTCAACCTCATCGACACCCCCGGCCACGTCGACTTCGCCTACGAGGTCTCCCGCTCGCTGGCCGCCTGCGAGGGGGCGGTCCTGGTGGTCGACGCCACCCAGGGCGTCGAGGCGCAGACGCTGGCAAACGTCTACCAGGCCCTCGACCACGACCTCGAGATCATCCCGGTCATCAACAAGATCGACCTGCCCAGCGCCGACGTGGAGGCGGTCCGCCGCGAGATCGAGGAGGTCATCGGGCTCGACGCCTCCGAGGCCGTGCCCTGCTCCGCCAAGGAGGGGATCGGCATCCGCGAGATCCTCGAGCAGGTGGTGCGCAAGGTGCCGCCGCCGTCGGGCGACCCGGCCGCGCCGCTCAAGGCCATCATCTTCGACTCCTGGTACGACAGCTACCGGGGCGTGGTCATGCTGGTCAGGGTCTTCGAGGGGACGCTCAGGCCCAGGCAGAAGATCGTCCTCTGGTCCAACAAGAAGGAGTTCGAGGTCCAGGAGCTGGGGGTCTTCACCCCCTTCACGGCCAGCGTGCCGTCCCTCATGGCCGGTGAGGTGGGGGTCTGCGTCGCCAACGTCAAGGACGTGCACGACGCCAAGGTGGGCGACACCATCACCGAGGTGGACCGCGCCGTGGCGGCGCCGTTCCCCGGCTTCAAGGTGGTGAAGCCCATGGTCTTCAGCGGCGTCTTCCCCATCGACGCCGCCGACTACGAGCAGCTGCGCGACGCCCTCGACAAGCTCAAGCTCAACGACTCGGCCTTCACCTACGAGCCGGAGACCTCGCAGGCGCTCGGCTTCGGCTACCGCTGCGGCTACCTCGGGCTGCTCCACATGGAGATCGTCCAGGAGCGGCTGGAGCGCGAGTACAACCTCTCGCTCATCACCACGGCGCCCTCGGTGGTCTACCGGATCACCGACACCCAGGGGGCGGTCCAGGAGATCGACAACCCGGCCAAGCTGCCGCCGGTGCAGCGGATCGCCAAGCTCGAGGAGCCCATCCTCACCTGCCACATACACGCCCGGACCGAGGACGTCGGCAACATCCTCAAGCTCTGCCAGGACCGGCGCGGCGTCCAGAAGGACATGAAGTACATCGGCACCTCGCGGGTCCAGATCACCTACGAGATCCCGCTGGCCGAGGTGGTCTTCGACTTCTTCGACCGGCTCAAGAGCGTCAGCCGCGGCTACGCCAGCCTCGACTACGAGCTGCGCGGCTACGACGAGGCCGACCTGGTGAGGCTCGACATCCTCATCAACGGCGAGCCGGTGGACGCCCTGAGCATCATCGTCCACCGCGAGAACGCCTACCACCGCGGCCGCGACGTCTGCCAGAAGCTCAAGGAGGAGATCCCGAAGCAGATGTACGAGGTGGCCATCCAGGCCGCCATCGGCGCCAAGGTGATCGCCCGGGAGACGGTCAAGGCCTTCCGCAAGAACGTCATCGCCAAGTGCTACGGCGGCGACATCTCGCGCAAGCGCAAGCTCCTCGAGAAGCAGAAGGAGGGCAAGAAGCGGATGAAGCAGGTCGGCAGCGTCGAGATCCCGCAGTCGGCCTTCCTGGCCGTGCTCAAGGTAGAGGACTAGCCGTCGCATGGCCGGCCCGGCGACTCGCGGTCCCGGCTGGCGCGACCTGCTCTGGTCCGCCCTGGCGGCGCTGGCGGTGGCCCTGCTGCTCCGGGGCGTGGTGGCCGAGCCGTTCGCCGTCCCGGGCGGCTCGATGGCGCCGACGCTCCTCGACGGCGACGTGGTGCTGGTCTCCCGCCTGGCCTACGGCCTCAGGCTCCCCTTCACCGGCCTCACCCTCCTGCCGCTGGCCGGCCCGCGGCGAGGCGACGTGGTGGTGTTCAGGGATCCGCGCGAACGCTCCAGCCTGCTGGTCCGGCGCGTCATCGGGCTCGAAGGGGACGAGGTCGAATTGCGCGAGCAGCAGCTGATCGTCGGTGGCGTGCTCCAGCCGCGCGTCGCCGCGGGCGAGCAGACCTATGCGGAGCGCGACGAGGCTACCGGCACGCTCCGCTTCGACACCTGCCGCCGCTTCCGCGAGATGCTGGCGCTCGGACCGCTCGGACCGATCGGCGGCTCGGCCGACGACGGCCCGGCGGAGCAGGCCGGGTCCTGGGCCCGGGCGACCGCTGCCGGGGGGGCGGTGGGGCACGATCTGCTCCAGTGCCGGCGGGTCCGTGCGGGCCGGGGCGAGGGCCCGTTCGGGCCGGTTCGCCGCGGGCACCTCTTCGTGCTCGGCGACAACCGTGACCGCTCCAACGACGGCCGGGACGGGGGTTGGCAGGTGCCCGTGGAGGACGTCATCGGCCGGGTGGCGCTGGTGGGCTGGGGGTGGGGACCGGGCGGGTGGTGGTTTGGCGAAGGGACCGGTCAGGGCGTGCGACTCGACCGCCTTCTCAAACCGGTCGAGTAGCGGTACAAGCGTTCCCCGATGATCCCCTCCGCCTCGCCTCGCCACCGCTCCGTCGAGCGCGGCGAGATCACCTGGGTCACCGTCGTGCTGCTGCTGGCGCTGGTCACCGCGGGCTACCTGGCCGTGGTCTGGGGACCGGTCTACATCGTCCGCTACGAGGCGGGCATGGTGGCCGCCGAGTTCGCCAACAAGGCGGTCCACGATCGCGACGACGCTTCGCTGGTGAGGAGCCTCTGCGTCAGGCTGGCCGCGCTGGACCAGGTCAAGGCGCCCGGGAGCGACGGCTCGAGCTCCATGGTGCCGGCGGTGGACGTGCAACCCGACGACGTCACCTGGGAACGTGACACGGCGGTCTCGCCGCCCACCATCCACGTGGCCTTCGAGTACACCACCAGCGTCTACTACCCGATCCTCGAACGGTTCACCGAGAAGACCTTCGCCATCGACCGGTTCCAGGACATCCAGCCGGCCAAGTGGTGAGGCGCGGCGACACGGGGGCGGCATGAACTCGCGGCAGATCGAGCAGGTCATCGCGCGGCTTGGCGAGGAGATCGCGGCGCGGGCCGTGGCGGCCGGGGCGGCTGACGGCCTGGCCATCGTCGGCGTCCGGCGCGGCGGCGTCCACCTCGCGGCCCGCTTGCGCGCGGATCTCGCGGTGCGGCTCGGGCAGCAGCCACCGCTGGGCACGCTCGACATCGCGCTCTACCGGGACGACCTGGCCGTCCGGGGCGCGGCGCCGGTGGTGGGGCCGACCGACATCCGCTTCCCCATCGAGGGGAAGACGGTCCTGCTGGTGGACGACGTGCTCTACACCGGCCGCACGGTGCGGGCCGCGCTGGACGAGCTGGTCGACTTCGGCCGCCCGAAGCGGGTCTGGCTGGCGGTGCTGGTGGACCGGGGCGGCCACGAGCTGCCCATCGCCGCCGACTTCGCCGGCGCGACGCTGGCGGTGCCGGACGGCCAGGACGTCCAGGTGAAGCTGCGCGAGGACGGGGCCGGCGACGACGCGGTCGTGGTCACGACGAGGAGGGGGCGGTGATCGGCCGACAGAAGCACTGCATCGCGCTGGAGGACTTCTCGCGGGAGGAGCTGCTGCAGGTCCTCGACCTGGCGGTCTCCATGAAGGAGGTGCTGCTCCGGCCCATCAAGAAGGTCCCGAGCCTGCGCGGCAAGTCGGTGGTGAACCTCTTCTTCGAGGCCTCCACCCGGACGCGCAGCTCCTTCGAGATCGCCGCCAAGGTGCTCTCCGCCGACGCCCTCAACTGGACCTCGGCCAGCTCCTCGGTCAGCAAGGGCGAGACACTCATCGACACCGCGCGGAACCTCGAGGCCATGCGCCCCGACGTGCTGGTGATCCGCCACTCGGCGGGCGGGGCGCCGCGGCTGGTGGCGCAGCACGTCGCCTGCGCGGTGGTCTCGGCCGGCGACGGCGCCCACGAGCACCCCAGCCAGGGGCTGCTCGACTGCTTCACCATCCGCGAGAAGCTGGGGACGCTGGAGGGTAAGACGCTGGCCATCGTGGGCGACATCAGCCACAGCCGCGTGGCCCGCTCCGACCTGCACGCCTTCCCCAAGCTGGGCACCACGGTCCGGCTCTGCGGCCCACCCACCATGATCCCGGCGGGCGTGGAGCAGCTCGGCTGCACCGTGACCCATGACCTGCGCACCGCGGTCGAGGGGGCCGACGCGGTCGTCATGCTCCGCATCCAGCACGAGCGGATCGGCGACCCGCTCATCCCCAACACCCGCGAGTACTCGCGCCTCTGGGGCCTGAACGCCAGGAAGGCCAGGGACTGGCTCAAGCCGTCCGCGCTGATCCTCCACCCGGGCCCCATCAACCGCGGCGTCGAGCTCTCCCCCGACGTCGCCGACGGGCCCCACAGCGTCATCCTCGACCAGGTGCAGAACGGGGTTGCGGTCCGGATGGCGATCCTCTACCTCCTCGCCGGCGGCGACCCGGCGGAGGCCACGGCATGAGCGACGTGATCATCATCGAAGGCGGGCGGGTCATCGACCCGGTCTCGGGCCTGGACGGGGTCCGGACGGTGGTGC
Source organism: Myxococcales bacterium (assembly GCA_021806645.1). GTDB lineage: Bacteria > Myxococcota > Myxococcia > Myxococcales > Anaeromyxobacteraceae > JADKCZ01. The sequence continues at coordinate 14,846 of JAJZQX010000027.1, forward strand.
TGCGCGACGGCCGGGTGGCCGAGGTGGCCGAGCGGGCCGACAGGCCCTCGGGCGCCACCATCATCGACGCGCGCGGCAAGTGGGTGACGCCGGGCTTCATCGACCTGCACGTCCACCTTCGCGAGCCGGGGCAGGAGTACAAGGAGACGGTGGCCACCGGGGCGCGCGCCGCGGTGGCGGGGGGCTTCACCTCGATCGTCTGCATGCCCAACACCAGGCCGGTGAACGACACCCTGGCGGTCACCGAGCTGATCCTGGCCCGGGCAGCCGCCGCCGGGCTGGCCCGCGTCTACCCGTGCGGCTGCATCTCCAGGGGCTCCAGCGGCGAGGAGCTGGCCGAGTACGGCGAGCTCAAGGCGGGGGGCTGCGTGGCGCTGTCGGACGACGGCAAGCCGGTCATGTCCTCGTCGCTGATGCGGCGCGCGCTCGAGTACGCCCGCGCCTTCGACCTGCCGCTCACGGTCCACGAGGAGGACCTGGCGCTGGTGGGCAAGGGCGTGATGCACGAGGGCGCCGCCTCCACGCGCCTCGGCCTGAAGGGGATCCCGGGACAGGCCGAGGAGGTGATGGTGCTGCGCGACATAGCGCTGGCCGAGCTGACCGGGGGGCGGGTCCACATCGCCCACGCCTCGTCGGCCGGCACCGTGCGTGCCGTGCGGGAGGCCAAGAGGCGCGGGCTGGCCGTCACCGCCGAGGTGACGCCCCACCACCTCTCGCTCACCGACGAGGACGTGGCCTCCTCCGGCTACGGCACCGACTTCAAGATGAGCCCGCCGCTCCGCTCGGCCGCCGACGTGGCCGCCTGCGTGGCCGGCCTGGCCGACGGCACCCTCGACTGCATCGCCACCGACCACGCGCCCCACTCGCCGGTGGAGAAGGACCTCGAGTTCGACGCCGCGCTGAACGGCGTGGTCGGGCTGGAGACCGCCTTCCCGGTCTGCCTGGCGCTGGTCAAGGCGGGCCGGCTGACCGAGCGGCGGCTCATCGAGGCGCTCACCGCCTCCCCGGCCCGGGTCTTCGGCCTGCCCGGCGGCTCGCTGGCCAGGGGCGCACCGGCCGACGTGGCCATCCTCGACCCGGCCGCCGAGTGGCTCTGCACGGCGGACCGGTTTCACTCGAAGAGCACCAACTCCCCGTGGAAGGGGCGCCGCCTCACCGGGCGCTGCACGCACGCCATCGTCGGCGGTCGGCTGGTCCACCAGGGCGGCGAGGAGAACTCGTGAGCAAGGCCATCCTGGCGCTGGCGGACGGCACCACCTTCGAGGGCACCGGGTTCGGCGCCGGCGGCGAGGCCACCGGCGAGGTGGTCTTCAACACCTCGCTGACCGGGTACCAGGAGATCCTCACCGATCCCTCCTACGTGGGACAGATGGTCTGCATGACCTACCCGGAGCAGGGGAACTACGGCTGCACCGCCGCCGACGACGAGTCGGCCAGGGTCCACCCCACCGCCTTCATCGCCCGCCACCACGCCGAGGTCCCCTCCAGCTTCCGGGCCCAGGAAGGGCTCGACGCCTACCTGAAGCGCCACCGCGTGGTCGGCCTGGTGGGGATCGACACCCGCCGCCTGGTCCGCCACCTGCGGACGCACGGCTCGCAGATGGGGATCGTCTCCAGCGCCGGCACCGCGGCCCAGCTGGTCGAACGGGCCCGCCTGCTCCCCGGGATGGAGGGGCAGGACCTCGCCACCCGCATCTCGACGCCGACCCGCTACGAGTGGCGCGAGACCGGCGCCGACGCCTGGACCGACGCGCAGCGCGAGGACGCCAGGGCGCCGCGCTTCCACGTGGTGGCGTACGACTGGGGGCTGAAGCGGGCCATGCTGCGGCTGCTGGCCGAGCAGGGGTGCCGCATCACCGTGGTCCCGGGCGGGACCACCGCGGGCGAGGCGCTGGCGCTCAAGCCGGACGGAGTCTTCCTGACCAACGGACCGGGCGATCCGGCCGCCGTCGTCGGCGCGCGAGAGACGGTCGCCGCGCTGCTCGGGAAGGTGCCGGTCTTCGGGATCTGCCTCGGCCACCAGATCCTGGCGCTGGCGCTCGGCGGCCGGACCTACAAGCTCAAGTTCGGCCACCGCGGGGCCAACCAGCCGGTCAAGGACCTGGCCTCCGGAAAGGTGGACATCACGGTGCAGAATCACGGTTTCGCGGTGGACGATCAGTCGCTGGGTGCGCGCGCCCGCGTCACCCACGTCAACCTGAACGACGGGACCGTGGAGGGGATCGAGGTGCTCGACGCCCCCGCCTTCAGCGTCCAGTACCACCCCGAGGCCGCCCCCGGACCGCACGACGCCCGGGCGCTCTTCGGCCGGTTCGTCGGGATGATGGAGGCCTCCGCGAGATGACGCTCCCCGAACTCCACGAGCGGCTCCTCGCCTGGGCCACCGCGCCGGCACGCCAGGCCGACCTGCTGGCGGCCCGCGCCGACCACTTCGGCCGCTACGGCGAGCCGCACGAGGAAGACCGGTCCTACGAGCGGCGGATGAACGGGATGCTCGACTTCTACATCTACGAATGGCGCCCCTCGCCCCTGGCGCCTTCGACCCTGGAGCGGTTCGTCGCCGAGGAGGGGCACGGCCTCGGCGCCGAGGACCACGGCACCCTGGCCGGCCTGGTGGCCCAGCGACGAGGCCTCTTCGAGGTGAAGCGGCTGCAGCCGGGGCTGGTGCGCGTCGCCGACGTGTTCACCGGCGAGGTGATGGAGGTCGCGGAGCGGCGCCAGGTGGCCGGCCTGGAGAAGGGCGACCTGCTGGAGGCCCGGCTCCTCCCGTTCGAAGGGAAGCTGGTCTTCTCCGGCGCCTTCCTCTACCACCCGCGCGAGGCCAGGAAGCTGATCCTCGCCGAGGTGAAGCGGCTCAAGAAGCTGGCGGGCAAGGCGGGCGGGCCGGACCAGGGGCCGTTCCTCGCCACGCTCTCGCGCATGGCCTTCAAGCTGGAGCGGTACCGGAACGTCCGGCTCGGGTCGATCTACGACTTCACGGTCGAGCCGCGCGCCATGACGCCGCGTCCGGCGGCCCGCAGTTGACGGTGAACTCCCGGGTGCGCGCATTTGTCAGAAGCACGGGTCTTCACTTGGGTTCCTATCGTGACGGGGCGCGTTGACCGCTCGGACGTGCGCGCTGGTCGCGGCCCCGCCGAGCTGAATGTCGACCGCACGAGTCCGTAAAATCCCTATGAATTTCGGCCATCTCCGCTGGGTGCCGCCTTTACACCCCGAGGGGAGGATGTTAACAGGTTCGCTCCAGGCTCTTCCTGGTCGCCGAGGCCCGAACGATGGCTGCCGCCAAGCCCGTGGTACCCAGGGACGGTTCGAAGATCTCGCTGGTGAACGGGAAGCTGACCGTCCCGGACCGGCCCATCATCCCGTTCATCGAGGGTGACGGCACCGGCCGCGACATCTGGCGAGCCAGCGTGCGGGTCATGGACGCGGCGGTGGAGAAGGCCTACGGCGGCAAGCGCAAGATCGCCTGGACCGAGGTCTACGCCGGCGAGAAGGCCTTCACCAGGTTCAACAACTGGCTCCCGGACGAGACCATCCAGGCCTTCCGCGAGTACCTCATCGGCATCAAGGGGCCGCTCACCACGCCCATCGGCGGCGGCATCCGCTCGCTCAGCGTGGCGCTGCGCCAGCTGCTCGACCTGTACGTCTGCCTCAGGCCCATCCGCTGGTTCAAGGGCGTCCCCTCGCCGGTGAAGAACCCGAGCAAGGTCGACATGGTGATCTTCCGCGAGAACACCGAGGACATCTACGCCGGCATCGAGTGGGAGCAGGGCTCGGAGCAGGTGAAGAAGGTGCTCGCCTTCCTCGAGAAGGAGTTCCCGCGCGACTTCCGCAAGATCCGCTTCCCGGGCTCCACGGGGCTCGGCCTGAAGCCGGTCTCGCGGGAGGGGACCGAGCGGCTGGTCCGCGCGGCCATCGAGTTCGCGCTCCGCAACGGGCGCAAGAGCGTCACCATCGTACACAAGGGCAACATCATGAAGTACACGGAGGGCGCCTTCCGCAGCAACGGCTATGCCCTCGCAGAGCGCGAGTACGGCGATCGGGTCCACACCTCGCTCCAGTGGGAGCGGACCCGCGCGGCCCGGGGCGAGGAGGCGGCCAACGCCGAGCAGAAGGCGGCCCTGGCCGGCGGCAAGCTCCTGGTCCGCGACGCCCTCGCCGACATCACGCTCCAGCAGGTGCTGACGCGCCCGGAGGACTTCGACGTCATCGCCACTCTCAACCTGAACGGCGATTACCTCTCCGACGCCCTGGCCGCGCAGGTGGGCGGCATCGGCATCGCCCCGGGCGGCAACGCCAACTACGTCTCCGGCCACGCCATCTTCGAGGCCACCCACGGCACCGCGCCGCGGTACGCGGATCTCGACAAGGTGAACCCGGGCTCGGTGATCCTCTCCGGCGAGATGATGTTCCGCCATCTGGGCTGGAGCGAGGCCGCCGACCTGATCATCAAGGGCATGGACGGCGCCATCGCGGCCCACCGCGTGACCTACGACTTCGCCCGGCTCATGAAGCAGGATGGGCTGGGCGACACCGTCGAGGTGAAGTGCAGCGAGTTCGGCGACGAGATCATCAGGCACCTGTAGGCAGCGCTCGACCCACCCCACCACGGAGAGAACCCAACCATGGCACCTCGCAAGAAGATCGCACTCATCGGCGCCGGCCAGATCGGCGGCACGATGGCGCTGCTCAGCCTGCAGCGCGAGCTGGGAGACGTCGTCCTCGTGGACATCATGGAGGGCGTCGCCAAGGGCAAGGCCCTCGACCTGCAGGAGACCCGCGGCGTCTTCAGGAACGACGCCGAGATCACCGGCGGCGGGACCACCGACTACGCCGTCATCAAGGACGCCGACGTCTGCATCGTCACCGCCGGCGTGCCGCGCAAGCCGGGCATGAGCCGCGACGACCTGCTCAAGGTCAACCTCGACGCCATCACCAAGGTGGCCACCGGCATCAAGCAGTACGCCCCCAACGCCTTCGTCGTGGTGGTGACCAACCCGCTCGACTCGATGGTCTACGCGATGTGGAAGGTGACCGGCTTCCCCAAGAACCGGGTGGTCGGCATGGCGGGCATCCTCGACACCGCCCGCTTCCAGTACTTCGTGGGCGAGGCGGCCGGCGTGTCGCCGCAGGACGTCTGCGCGCTGGTGCTGGGCGGCCACGGCGACGACATGGTCCCGCTGCTCCGCTACAGCTCCATCAACGGCGCCCCGCTCACCAAGTTCCTCGACAGGAGCCGGCTCGACGCCATCGTGGAGCGGACCCGCAAGGGCGGCGGCGAGATCGTGGCCCTGCTCGGCACCGGGTCGGCCTTCTACGCGCCGGCCATCTCGGCCGTGACCATGGCGGAGAGCTTCCTGAAGGACAAGAAGCGCGTCCTGCCCTGCTCGGCGCTGCTCGACGGGCAGTACGGCGTGAGCGGGCTCTTCGTCGGCGTGCCGGTGGTGATCGGCGCCGGCGGGGTCGAGAGGATCATCGAGGTCGACCTGAACGACGAGGAGAAGGCCATGCTGGCCAGGTCGGTGGACAGCGTGCGCAAGTCGGTGGCCGAGACCAAGCTCTAGAGGCAGGCGCCGGGCCCTGGGCAGTCGCCTTGGGCGCGGTGTTGGAGGTATACATCCCCAGCTTCAGGATCCGCGGCGGCTGCCCCGAGGCCGGCCACGGGAGAACGGCAACTTCACAGGCGCTGGTGCCATCAACCCAGGACGGCTCCTCGAGGATCACCCGGTGGGTGTTCGGCGGGCGAGGAGCGGCTCAGGGCGGTGGAGTTCGGTCCACTAGGACTGGGTGATGAGCCAGGCGCCGAGCGAGCATCCACCTTGAAGATTCACGAGTACCAGGCGAAGGACGTGCTTCGGAAGTTCGGGGTCGCCGTGCCCCGGGGTTACCTCGCGGCCACTCCGCTCGAAGTCGAGGGGGCCGCCCGGCAGCTGGGTGGTGGCATCTGCGCCATCAAGGCGCAGATCCACGCCGGCGGCCGGGGCAAGGGAGGCGGCGTCAAGCTGGCCCGATCGCCCGACGAGGCCAGGAGCCACGCCGAGGCGATGCTGGGCATGATGCTCAAGACCCCCCAGACCGGGCCGGCCGGCCAGCAGGTCCGCAAGGTCTACGTCGAGGAGGGGAGCCGCATCGCGCGCGAACTCTACCTCGGCATGACCCTCGACCGCGAGAGCGGTCAGGTCACGGTGATGGCCTCGACCGAGGGCGGCGTGGACATCGAGGAGGTGGCCCACAAGACCCCGGAGAAGATCCTCCGTGAGTCGATCGACCCGCTCATGGGGCTCTCGCCGTTCCAGGCCCGGCGGCTCGCCTTCAAGCTCGGACTGGCCGGGGACACGGTCGGCGCCTTCGTGCGGCTCGCCACCGGCCTCTACAAGGCCTACGTGGCGACCGACGCCTCGCTGGCGGAGATCAACCCGCTGGTGGTGACGGTGTCGGGCGACGTGGTCGCGCTCGACGCCAAGATGAACTTCGACGACAACGCCCTCTACCGCCACCCCGACATCGCGGCCATGCGGGATCCGGACGAGGAGGATCCCAAGGAGACGGCGGCCAAGGAGTTCGACCTCTCCTACATCGCGCTCGACGGCGACATCGGCTGCATGGTCAACGGCGCCGGCCTGGCCATGGCCACCATGGACGCCATCCAGCTCTCCGGCGGCCGCCCCGCCAACTTCCTCGACGTGGGCGGCGGCGCCGACGAGCAGAAGGTGGCGGCGGCGTTCAAGATCCTGCTCTCGGATCCGAACGTGAAGACCATGCTGGTCAACATCTTCGGCGGCATCATGAAGTGCGACGTCATCGCCAACGGCATCGTGGCCGCCGCCAAGCAGGTGGGGCTGCGGATGCCGCTGGTGGTCCGTTTGGAGGGCACCAACGTGCAGCTGGGCAAGACCATCCTCGCCGAGAGTGGACTCGCGATCACCCCCGCCGACGACCTCGGCGACGCGGCGCGCAAGGCCGTGGCGGCGGCGCGCGCGGCCTGACGGCCCGCGCCCCGATCGATCGGAGAACGACATGAGCATCCTCGTCGACAAGAACACCCGCGTCCTGGTCCAGGGCATCACCGGCTCGGCCGGCAGCTTCCACTCGGAGCAGATGCTGGCCTACGGCACCAAGCTGGTGGCCGGCGTCACGCCAGGCCGCGGCGGCACCAGGTTCCAGGGGCAGGTCCCCATCTTCCAGACCGTCCAGGACGCGGTGAAGGAGACCGGCGCCAACGCCTCGGCCATCTTCGTCCCACCGCCCTTCGCGGCCGACTCGATCATCGAGGCGGCGGAGGCCGGCATCGCGCTGGTGGTCTGCATCACCGAGGGGATCCCCATCCTCGACATGGTGCGGGTGCGGCGGTACCTGGCCGGGAAGCCCGGCGTCCGGCTCATCGGGCCCAACTGCCCCGGCCTGATCACGCCGGACCAGTGCAAGATCGGCATCATGCCGGGCCACATCCACAAGCCGGGCCGGGTCGGCGTGGTCTCGCGCTCCGGCACGCTCACCTACGAGGCGGTCAAGCAGCTCTCCGACCTGGGGCTGGGCCAGTCGACCGCGGTCGGCATCGGCGGCGACCCGGTCCACGGGACCGACTTCATCGACGTGCTCCGCGAGTTCGAGAACGACCCGGAGACCGACGCGGTCATCATGATCGGCGAGATCGGCGGCACCGAGGAGGAGCAGGGCGCCGCCTTCGTGCGCGACCACATGCGGAAGCCGGTGGTCGGCTTCATCGCCGGCCGGACCGCCCCACCGGGGAAGCGGATGGGCCACGCCGGCGCCGTCATCTCCGGCGGGTCGGGCACCGCCGAGGCCAAGTTCGCCGCCCTGCGCGAGGCCGGCATCACCGTCTGCGACGGCCCTCACGTGCTGGGGAAGGCCATGAAGGAGCGGCTGGGGAAGGTCGGCAAGCCGGCCGCCAGGCCCGCTCCCAGGGCGACCGCCAAGCCGGCCAGGGCCGGCAAGAAGTAGCTCCAGGCGAAAAAGGGACACCCCGGGCCGGCGATCAGGGTAAAAGCCCTGCCGCCGGCCCGAACCCATCCAAGAAGGAACAGCACATGGCCACCGAACGCACCCTCTCCATCATCAAGCCCGACGGCGTCGAGAAGGGGATCATCGGCAAGATCATCTCCCGCTTCGAGACCAACGGCCTCAAGCCCATCGCCATCCGGCTGGCCCACCTGTCGAGGCGTGAGGCCGAGGGCTTCTACGCCGTCCACAAGGCGCGCCCGTTCTTCAACGATCTCGTCACCTTCATGACCAGCGGCCCGGTGGTGCTGATGGTGCTCGAAGGGGAGAGCGCGGTCGCCAGGAACCGCGAGATCATGGGTGCCACCGATCCCGGGAAGGCGGCCGAGGGGACCATCCGGAAGGACTTCGCCACCGACATCGAGAAGAACACCGTCCACGGCTCGGACAGCCCCGAGAACGCGAAGATCGAGGTCTCCTACTACTTCCCCGAGGTCCAGGTTCATCCCTACGACTGGAAGAGGAAGACCTAACCGCCTGCCGTGACTCGGTGTTTGGCGGGACCGCCCCGAGGGGTGTCCCGCTCGGCACGCCGTCGGGGTAGACTCCCGCTGCCCGTCCCGGTCCCGGGGCGGGCATCGTCATTTCTGGAGGCCTCGTTGGTGAGCGTCGTGGCGGAGTGGAAGTGGTTGCTGGGGCTGGCCTTCCTGGTCGGCTCCGCCTTCTTCTCGTCGACCGAGACCGCCCTGACCGCGCTCGGCGACGCCCGCGCCCGCCAGCTCCACGAGAGCGGGGGACGGGGCACCCGCTTCCTGTCCATCTGGATCGAGCAGCCGGAGCGGGTCCTCTCGACCCTCCTCATCGGCAACACGCTCGCCGCCATCGGCATCGGCGCCCTGGCCGCGTCCGTGGCCACCGACCTGGTGGCCAGCCACGCCGGCTGGGCCAAGGGGACCGCGGTGGCCGGCGCGACGTTCATCACCACCGTCGTGGTCCTCTTCTTCGGCGAGATCGTGCCGAAGACTCTGGCCAAGCGGCGCCCGGTCCACCTGGCGCTCGCCACCATGCCGGTGGCCCGCCTCCTCACCTGGCTGATGTGGCCGCTCACCGCCGCCACCTCGCGGGCCGCCTCGGCCTTCATGGGCCTCTTCGGCGGAGGCGGACCGGCGGCCACGCCGCCGGTCACCAGCGAGGAGATCGAGTACCTGATCGAGATGGGGACGCGAGAAGGAGTCCTCGACGAGGTGAAGGAGGAACTGCTCAACAGCGTGCTCGAGTTCGCCGACCGGGTGGTGAAGGAGATCATGGTCCCCCGGACGCGCGTGGTCGCCATCGATCGCGACGGTTCACCCGAGGAGCTGACCCGCATCGTCACCGAGAACCCCTACAGCCGCATGCCGGTCTTCCAGGGGACGGTCGACAACGTCGTCGGCATCCTCATGGTGCGCGAGATCGTGCTGGAGCTGCGGCGCGGGCCGATCCAGGCGGTCGGGCTCGATGGTCACCTCCGCCCGGCCTTCTTCGTGCCCGAGCAGATGAAGATCTCCCGCCTGCTCAAGGAGATGCAACGGCGCCACGTCCACCTCGCCATCGTGGTGGACGAGTTCGGCGGCACCAGCGGCATCGTCACGCTCGAGGACGTGCTCGAGGAGATCGTCGGCGAGATCCAGGACGAGGGCGACGCCGAGGCGGCGCCGGTCAAGGCCGTGGGGGAGGGGGTCTGGCTGGCCGAGGCCACCATCCCGCTCCACGACCTCGAGGAGTACCTGAACGGCCAGGCCGCGCCGCCCGACCCCGAGGCCAACGCCAAGGACGAGCCGACCGAGATCCACTTCCCCGAGGAGGGCGACTACGAGACCCTCGGCGGCTTCGTCACCGCCACCGCGGGCCGCGTGCCGCCGGTCGGCTCGATGGTCTCCTGGGACGGGCTGGCGTTCACCGTCCGCGGCGGCGACGAGCGGCGCGTGACCCGCGTGGAGATCGCCCGGCGGGACGCGGAGGCGGCGCCCGGGGCGGAGCCGGCGCCGCGCCCGGGCCGGCCCGCGGTGGCACCGTGAGCGATCCCGTGGCGCTCCCCGAGCTCCGCTCGCTCTCCCGGCCAGAACTGGCCGCCCTGGTGGCCGAGCTTGGCGAGAAGCCTTTCCGGGCCCGGCAGCTCTTCCGCTGGCTGCACCGGAACGGCGCCGCCGCGCTGGACGAGATGACCGACCTGCCCAGGCCACTCCGCGCGGCGCTGGCCGCCCGGAGCTCGCTGGTGACCCTGGAGCGCGCCAGCGAGCAGCGCTCCGTGGACGGCACCATCAAGTGGACCTGGCGGACCGGCGACGGCAAGCTCGTGGAGTCGGTCTACATGCCGGAGGCGGATCGCAAGACGCTCTGCGTCTCGTCGCAGGTGGGCTGCGCCCTGGGCTGCGGCTTCTGCATGACCGGGACCATGGGCCTGGCCCGCCACCTGACCGCCGGCGAGATCGTCGACCAGGTCCACCGGGCCAACCGGCGGCTGGTGGAGCTCGGGGAGGGGCCGGCGCCGCGCCCACTCACCAACCTGGTCTTCATGGGGATGGGCGAGCCGCTGCACAACTTCGACCAGCTCAAGGCGGCCCTCGAGCTGCTGCTCGACGAGGACGGCCCAAACTTCTCGCACCGCCACGTGACCGTCTCCACCAGCGGGCTGGTGCCGGTGATGCGGCGCCTCGGCGAGGAGACGCAGGTGAAGCTGGCGGTGTCGCTCAACGCCACCACCGACGCCCAGCGCGACGCCATCATGCCCATCAACAGGCGCTGGCCCATCCGCGAGCTGCTGGCGGCCTGCCGCACCTTCCCCATGAAGCAGGGGCGGCGCATCACCTTCGAGTACGTGTTGCTGGGTGGCGTGAACGACACGGACGCCGATGCCCAGCGGCTGGCGAAGCTGGTGGCCGGGATACCGGCCAAGATCAACCTCATCCCCTACAACGACAACCCGGGGCTCGGCTTCCGCGCGCCGGCACCGGAGCGGGTCGAGGCCTTCCACCGGATCCTCTTCGACCGGGACATCACCGCGGTGATCCGGAAGAACCGGGGCGGCGACATCGCGGCCGCATGCGGCCAGCTGGCGGCCGCTGGACGGCCGGGCGATCAGTCGCGGCACTCCCCGGACATCACGGGCGGCGAAACGTTGACCGATCCCGGCGCGCTGGGCTACTGAGGAACCCATGTCGCTGCTGGTCGTCGGCTCCGTCGCGCTCGACTCCCTCGAGACCCCTTTCGGTCGCCGGGAGGAGGTCCTGGGCGGTTCGGCCTCCTACTTCTCCACCTGCGCGAGCTTCTTCGGACCGACCCGGGTGGTGGCGGTGGTCGGCGAGGACTTCCCGGAGGAGCACCTGGCGTTCCTGTCCTCCCGGGGCGCCGACCTGGCCGGGCTGGTGCGCCAGCCCGGGAGGACCTTCCGCTGGAAGGGGCGGTACGACTTCGACCTCAACACCGCCCAGACGCTCGACACGCAGCTCAACGTGCTGGCCACCTTCAAGCCGGCGCTGCCGGCCGCCTGGCGCGACACCGAATTCGTCTTCCTCGGCAACATCGACCCGGACCTGCAGCAGTCGGTGCTCGATCAGGTCGGGAAGCCAAGGTTCGTGGCCTGCGACACCATGAATTTCTGGATCGACTCGAAGCGCGCGAGCCTGCTCGAGACGTTGAAGCGGGTCGACCTGCTCTTCGTCAACGACGCCGAGGCGCGCCAGCTGGCCGGCGAGCACAACGTCATCAAGGCGGCCAAGACGATCCTCGGCTTCGGCCCCAGGGCGGTGGTGGTGAAGCGGGGCGAGTACGGCGCGCTCTTCTTCTCCGGCAGCGAGGTCTTCGCGGCCTCCGCCTATCCGCTCCTCGACGTCTTCGACCCCACCGGCGCCGGCGACAGCTTCGCCGGCGGCTTCATGGGGTACGTGGCACGCTGCGGAAGGATGGAGCCGGACGTGCTGCGGCGGGCCATCGTGGTCGGGAGCGTGGTGGCCAGCTTCGCGGTGGAGCAGTTCAGCCTCGACCGGCTGCGCACCCTCACCGCGGCGGAGATCAGGGCCCGCTACGCCGAGGCGCGTCAACTGGCCCACTTCGACGACCTCGAGCCGGATCTCTTCGCGCCGGGACGTTGACGCTGCTTCCGGGCGGCGGCTACCATCCCAGCCCACTCGAGGCCGAATGCGCGTCGCGATCCTGAGCGACATCCACTCCAACCTGGAAGCGTTGAACGCCGCGCTGGCGGTCGTCGACCGCGAGCGGCCCGACCGCGTCGTCTGCCTCGGCGACGTGGTCGGTTACGGCGCCAGCGTCAACGAGTGCTGCGCGTTGATCCGGTCCCGCGCGGCGGTGACGCTGCTGGGCAACCACGACGCCGCGGTGGCCGGCCGGATGGACTACAGCTTCTATTACGACGCCGCCCGGCACGCGCTCGACTGGACCGCCAGCCGTATCGACCCGGAGCACCTCGAGTGGCTCCGCTCCTTGCCCTACACCCACCGGGAGGGCGGGATCTGCTTCAGCCACGGGTCGCCGGTGGAGCCGCAGGCCTACGACTACGTCTTCGCCCTGGAGCAGGCGCGGGACCTGATACCGCACGCCCGGGCGCTGGCCGACGTCACCTTCATCGGGCACAGCCACCTCTGCAAGACCTTCGCGCTCGCCCAGGGCGGCGACGTCAGCGAGGTGGTCTCGACCCGCTTCACGCTGCGCAACAGGTACAAGTACGTGGTCTCGGTCGGCTCGGTGGGCCAGCCGCGAGACGGAGACAACCGGGCCTGCCTGGTCCTCTACGACGACGTCACGCGCGAGGTGGAATTCCACCGGGTCGCCTACGACATCGAGACTTCGGCGCAGAAGATCTTCGACGCCGACCTGGCGCTCAATTTCGGGAAGCGGCTCTTCCTCGGGGTGTGACGACGGGTGAGTGACCCGGCGCGCCACCGATCGCGAAATCCGTCCGGGGAATCAAGCGCTTTCACCGTTGACAGGGGGTCCAAGCGCGACCACAATACGCGCTTCCAGGCGGGCCGCACCACCGCTGGCCCCCGAACCTCTTTCCTCAAGGACATCCATGACTTTCACCGAAGCCGCCATCGAGGTGCTGCGGCGCGAGGGGAAGCCCCTTCACTTTCGCAAGGTCACCGAGATCGCGGTCCGGGAGAACCTGCTCGATCACGTCGGCAAGATCCCCGAGGAGGTGATGGCCGACCAGATCGCCGCCCACTGCCGCCTGCCGCGTCCCGAGCGGATGCTCATGCCGGTGCAGGCCGGCACCTTCGCGCTGGTCGAGTGGCAACTCGACGAGGACCCGGCCGGCCTCGAGAACATGGTCGAACCGCCGCCACTCGAGGAACTGCCGTACCGCGCCCGCGAGCGGCACCCCATCCCGGCGCGTGAGATGGCCCGCGTCTCCGGGCGTGGTGGCGACAAGGCGCGACGCCGCGAGGAGGGGGAGGAGAAGCGCAGCCGCCGCTTCCCGCCGCCCGCCGAGGTCGCCTACGAGATCCTGGCCGGTTCCGGCGGCGCCATGTCGCTGGGAGACATCGCCTCCCACGGCGCCGAGCGGCAGCTCATGCCCGACGCCTTCGGCCGCGATCACGCCGCGCTGGCCAGCGCGCTCAACGAGGACAACCGGCGGCGCGAGCTGGCCGGGCGCCGCCCGCTCTTCGGGATCGACGGCGAGACGGTCACGCTGGTGTCGCAGCCCGAGCCGGGCGAGCGGACCGCCGCGGTGGCCGGCACCGCGCGCCAGGCCACCCCGGGCGAACTGCGCCGCACCGGCCTGGCGGCCTTGCGCCGGCGGCTGCGCCAGTGCGATCCGGCCACGGTCGAGCACCTGGTGCTCGCGCTCCTCGAGCGGCTCGGCTACCGGGACGTCAAGGTGGCCCGGCGCGGCAAGGAGCACGTGCTCGTCACCGCCCGCAAGCGGCTCGGGCTGGTCGAGATCCGGCATGCCTTCCGCCTGCTGCGCACCGGCGCCGACGCCTCGCGCCGTGACGTCACCGAGACGCGGCGCGACCTCGGCCACTCCGGCGCGCAGATCGGGGCCGTCATCACCTCGGGTGAAGCGCAGCGCGACGCCCGCGGCGACGCGGCGGCGGCCGGCCAGCTCCCGGTGCTGCTGCTCTGCGGCGAGGCGCTGGCCGAGGCCTTCGTCGAGGCCTCGCTCGGCTGCACCCAGGTGGTGGTGCCGGTGGTGGACGACGGCGTCTTCGCGGCCGCGGCCGAGGCGGCGGTCCGTGATGAGGCGGGCCGCCGGGGCCGCCGGGACGCGCGCGCCACGTGGAATGGCGCTGCCGGGACGTCGCCGGAAGACACCGACGGGCCGGTTGGCGAGCCTGGCCCGGCTGGCGGAGAGGAGCGCCCAGCGCCGGGTCCGTCGGCCGGCTCGCGGGCCGACCAGGCCGGCCTCGACGACGACGACCAGGAGGGCGACGAGGGCGACGACGGCGAAGAGGGCGTCGAGACCGGCGAGGCCGTGGCGGGCGATGGGGCGGGGCCTGGCGCGGCCGCCGGCGGTCGTCCTGCGGGCGAGGGGCGCCGCCGCCGCCGCCGCCGCCGGCGCGGCGGGCGGCGGCGGGGC
>JAJZQX010000031.1 GCA_021806645.1 Myxococcales bacterium
GAACAGCCGGTCTCCGATCCAGAACGGCGGATCCCACCGTGAGGCCGTGGCCTACCACCCCGACCCTACGGTACAATCCCGCCCCCCAATTTGTCAACCTGCCCTAACCTGCTTGGTTGCGAGCCCTTAGCGCCTCCAGAGATCGCCACAAGCCCCGGCCGCTCCTCTTGCCGAGCGGGTCCACCTGATTCAGATAGGCGGCTACGCACCGGACGGCCAAGCTCGCGGCCGGGAGGCGCGAGGAATGGACGAATCGATGGATCTGAAGCTGTAGCCATGCGGTGAGTAGTGGTAGCTGATGCTGGCGGATCGCCTGTGCAAAGTCATTGGCGAGTCGGACGGCCAACGCAGGCATCCCCGAATGCAAGTCCTTCGCCGACAGCATCCGCAAGGAACCTGGACGCCGTCAGCAACGGCGTAACCCTCCCGTGGAGCCAGGGCCGCGTTGAGGGCTCTATCAACCGTCTCAAGGCGATCAAGCGCGCCATGTACGGCCGCGGCAAACATGACCTTCTCCGACGCCGCGTCCTCTTCCACCTCAAGCCCTAGCCGGCGACTGGTATGAATACGGATCACTTTTTGAGTGAGCGCCAATCATCAAAAGCGCACAAGATACCAGATAACGCGCCCCGCTACAACGTTACAATGACCGCTGGAGCATCGAGGACACGCTACGTAACACGAAACGGTTCCTCGGCCTCGAAGATCCTCCTGGCCGGACGTGGGTGACCCTTGGGATAGCGCACGCGGAGAGGACCCGGCGCGTCAGGCGTAAGCCGCGCGCCGGGTCCTCTTGCCGGGAAGATCGACGGGGCTAGACGGTGCCCGTCGCGTTGATGGCTGTTGTCGGCGCACCTGCCGCGTCGTTGACGACGGATTTGGCCGTGGTGACCTGGAGCGCGTCGGTCGAGGTCAGCGGCGTACCCGCCACGGTGGTGATGACCAGCGTCTGGCCGCTCACGGCGACGCTCGCGACCCCCACGCTCTGGTGCGTCGTCGCGTCGGTGACCGTGTAGTCGGTGGGCGTCATGTCGAGGCTCGACGCGGCGAGCGACTTGTCGTAGGTGACGGTGATCGCCAGTGTTTCCTGGCCGTTGGTCACTGTGGCAGCCGTGTTCAGGCTGGGGCTCGCGGTGGCGCCCCACTCGACGGCGCCGGAAGCCGCAGACGGCAGCGACGTGCCTGGCGCGCCGATCGCCTCGACCTCGAAGGTGTAGCTGGTGCCTGCCGTGAGGCCTGTCACAGTGGTGCCGGTACCGGTCGGGGTGCCGCCGTTCGCCGCCGTCACCGGAGCGTAGGCGCCGCCGCTCGACTCGAGCACCTGGTAGGATGTGGCTCCTGGGACACCGGTCCACGCGAGTGTGATGCCAGTGGCCGTCTCCTGGCCAGCCAGGCTGGTCGGCACCGTGAGAGAGGCGGCCCCGGACGCGCTGATCGCGGTCGTGGGAGCGCCGGCCGCGTCATTGACGACCGACTTCGACGTCGACACCGTGATGGTGTCGGTCGCGAGCGTCGCCATGGCCGCAGGCTGCGTCACGATCGTCAGGGTGCTGCCGCTGGCCGACGCCGACTGAACCGCGAGGGCCGTACCTGTCGTGGTGTCGGTGACGGTGTAGTCGCTGGCCTGCGGGTCGACGCTCGACGCGGCGAGGGCCTTGTCGTAGGTGATGCCGATCGTGGCGAACTGCATGCTGCCCGACGTCGTCACCGCGACACTCGCGCTCGAGCCGGCCTTGGCGCCCCACTCGACGGCGCTTGTCGCGGTGGACGGCGCGGAGACGGCGCTCGCCGAGACCGCTTCCACCTCGAAGCTGTAGCTGGTGCCCGCTGTGAGACCGGTCACGGTCGTGAGGGTGCCGGTCGGTGTGCCGCCGTTCGCGGCTGCTACCGGTGCGTAGGCTCCGCCGTTCGACGCGAGCACCTGGTAGGAGGAGGCGCCGCTGATGCCCGTCCAGCTCAGCGCGATGCCCGTCGCGGCTTCCTGGGCCGCGAGGTTGCCCGGCGCGCCGAGTGTCTGCCGACTGCTTGCGTTGATCGGTGTCGTGGGTGCGCCGGCGCTGTCATTGACCACCGACTTCGAGGTCACAACAGTGATGTTGTCGGTTGCGAGCGTCGTGATCGCGGAGGGCTGCGTCACGATGCTGACCGTGCTGCCGCTGGCGCTCACCGACTGCACGGGCAGGGCCGTGCCGGTCGTGGCGTCGGTTACGGCGTAGTCGGTCGCGGTCGTGTCGAGGCTTGTGGCGTCAAGGGGCTTGTCGTAGCCGACGGCGACCGTCGCGTAACTCGTGCCACCCGACGTCGTCACAGAGACCGTCGCGCTGCCAGAGGACTGCGCGCCCCATTCGGCGGAGCTTGAGGCCGCCGACGGCTGCGATGTGCCGCTCGGTGACACGGCCTCGATCTCGAATGTGTAGCTGCTGCCGGCGGTCAGGCCGGTCACGGTCGTGCTGGTGCCTGTCGGGGTCCCGCCGTTCGCGGCCGCCACCGGCGCGTACGCGCCGCCGCTGGCTTCGAGCACCTGGTACGAACTCGCGCCGTTCACGCCGGTCCAGCTGAGCGAGATGCCTGTGGCAGCCTCGCTCGCCGCGACACCGCTCGGCGTGCCGGACGTCGAGCCGCCACCCTCGCCTTCACCCTGGGACGGGTGGACGATGATCATGGTCACGAGCCCGCTCGGGCCGACGACCAGGCGGACGAGGCTGCCTGCCTGGACCTGCGAGACCGAGCCGTGGGCGCCTTCGCCCGGGATGACCACCTTGACGGCGGGACTCAGGCTGTAGGTGCCTGATGGCAGGCTGCCGTGGTCGTCCTCGCCCTGGTCGTCGCCCTGGTTCTGGCTGGCCTGGATCGTGATCTGGCCGTTGCCGACCGCCGTCACGGTGCCGAAGATGCTGCCGGCGTGCGCCTGCTGGGTGCTTGCCCCCTGCACGTCCACGATGACGCTGGCGTCACCGCTCTGGTCCAGGGTCAGCATGACCTGGTCGCCCGCCTTGAAGCTCGACAGCGCGCCGGTCTGGCTGCCGTAGTCGATCTGGGCGTTCGAAGCGATCGTGTAGGTCTGCGGCTGCGATCCGGAGTAGGGCTGGATGGTGATCGTCTGGGCAGCCTGGCCGTTCACGGTCGTGGTGCCCGTGCCGACGAAGGTGCCGCTGACGCTTGACGCCTGGCCGAGGCCGAGCGCGAGCTCGATGCGCTGCAGGATCACGGCGAGCTGGGCCCGCGTGATCGTGTCTTCGGGCATCAGGTTCCCCTGGGAGCCCTCGAGAAGCCCGAGACCCACGGCCAGGGCCAGCGAGTGGCGGGCCCAGCCCGGGACCTTGTGGTCGTCCCGGAACGTTGTGAGGCTGCCGAGCTGCGTCTGTCCCTGCAGCCCGAGCGCGTCGACGATCATCGTCATGGCCTGCGCCCGCGTGGCTTCCCTGCCGGTGCCGACCTCGCCGCCGAGACCGGACATCATACCGTCGCGCGAGGCCTGATCGACCTCGGCGCCGAACGACTCGCCAGCCTTCGCGTGCCCCTGGAAGCGCAGGAGGATGGCCGCCAACTGGCCGATCGTGATCGGCTTCTGCGGCGCGAATTCGCTCGGGGTGACACCATTCAGCAAGCCCTGCTGCGAGAGCATGTTGATCGCCGTAGCCGCCCACTTGGCCCGGGCGAGATCCTTGTACCCGCCGTGGTGGCCCTCAGCCGCCACGCTGCCGAAGGTCGAAAGGGCAAGGGTGCCCGCAAGCCCGGCGACGATGAAGAGTTTTGATCGCACGTCTGCACCTCCGCTTGGATGGTTTTTGGGCACGGATCCACCGCACTCCGTCCACATCCTTCGCGATGGCAGGGACCGCTTCTGGGGGTGAGCCCCAGGAAGCAACTTTTTCCTGGCTGTTCGGACCGGCAGGGCCTGCCTGGCCAGAGGCCCAGCGCCCTCCTCCCGCCGAACTCGCCTGCGCGTCGGCTAGGGCTTGAATCCAAGCGCCGCGATCGACAGACCGCCTTCCCAGTCCCAGAGTGGGCTCCGCTCGGCCCAAAGGCGGCGGCGGTCGCTGAGCTGCGCAAGTTCTAGGAGCTCGCGGCGGTCCAGCACGGAGAAGTCCCCGCCGGCAAGCAGTGCCCCGATCCATGCTACGAGCCGGGCATGCTCGAGTTCGCGATGGCGCTTGCGCTCTTCCGGCGATGTGCGGCGGTCGTCGGCGGCCGTGACATGGCCCCAGGCATTCAGTTCGATGCCCTGGAGACCGAGCACAGCCATGAGCGCCCAGAGCGAGCGTGCGGGCCACCTGGTGCTGCCGACGCCCGGCGGTCCACCGGGATAACCTGACCTGAGCCGCGTTTCGAGATCCGTGAAACGCGCCGCGCCCACGTAGGTCGCGCGGTCTGGCAGGTGGTCGATGCCGGGAAACGCGATGCCCTGGGGCCCCGCGACGCCCTCCGCGATGCTCACCGCGCCGCCAGGCCTGCAGACGCGCACCATTTCGGCGATCGCCGCCTCCGGGTCTTCGAGGACCCCAATCCCGGAGTAGCTCGTGACGGCGTCGAACGACCCGTCCGGAAACGGCAGGGCATACGCGTCGCCGACAACATAGCGCACGCCCGTACTACCGCTCGCCTCGGCCTTCGCCCTCGCCCGCGCGACAAACTGCGCGTCGAGGTCGAGTCCAGTCACGTTGCCCGGTGCAATGCCTGCCGCGAGATAGGGGGCGAGCGTGCCAGGCCCGCAGCCCACCTCGAGCACCTGCATGCCGGGCACGAGTCCGAGGTAGCCGAGCAGCATGTCGCGCCACTCCGGCCGGAATCTCGCCCTGCGGCTTTCCTCGAGGACTTCCGCCGGCTGGATGGAGGACCAGCTGAATAGGCCCACGCAGTCGCCCCCAGTCATGTCGCGTCCTGCCAAGCATACCAGAGCGATCCGGGCGGGACGCGGTGCCGCACCCGTCCTGCAGGCGGACACGTCTAGCTCGGCTCAGCCGGGCATAGCGATGTGGTCGGAGGTGCATGGGCATGCCAGTCGAGGCCACCGTCGCCGCTGGGGCCGAGACCCCATGGTCCGAGATCCGGCCCTACATCGCCGAGCGGCTGGCCCTCGCACTCGACCGG
>JAJZQX010000028.1 GCA_021806645.1 Myxococcales bacterium
CGTGCTCGATTCACGGACCTCGACCTCGAGCGCCTGGGCCGGATTCCCGACGGCACGGATGGTGGCCCGACCCACCGAGCGAGCCCGAAGTCCACCCTCGGCCGTCACCTCGACGACACTGGGGTCGCTGCTCTTCATGGTCCCGGGTGAGACCGTGCTGCCGACCGCAGCCGGCACGCGGGCGGTGGCGCCGACCCGATCGATCACGACCGACGGCTCGAGGAAGACGACGAACGGGACCTCGTCGGCCGAGGCGGTGGAGGGCGCTCCAGGCGGCGGCTTCTGCTCCTGGTCGCAGGCGCCAAGCACGACGACCACGGCCAACAAGCGCCCGCACGTGCTGGGCGTGCGCAGACACCGTCGGTTTGGGTGCATGTCGGGTTGACGATCCAGGCCGGTGGATGTGACCCACACGACTCTGCGTCGGCGCCGCCCCGGGCCCCACCCGGTCCCGCACCCTTTCCTTGACTCTCGCCCATCCGTTCAGTATCCATCCGTTCAGTGGCTGTCAGAGGGGCCGGGTAGTAACCCCCTACACGACGAGCGACGGGGACGCGGACAGCGCCCCCTCCAAGGAGAAGTGAAATGCCCGTGGGACCGGAGAAGGAAAAGGCGATCGAGCTGGCCATCTCGTCCATCGAGAAGGCCTTCGGCAAGGGCTCGATCATGCGCCTCGGCAACGAGGACGCGCTGGTGAAGGACATCGCGGCGGTCTCCACCGGCGCCATCTCGCTCGACATCGCGCTCGGCGTGGGCGGCTTCCCGCGCGGCCGCATCATCGAGATCTACGGCCCGGAGTCCTCCGGCAAGACCACGCTGGCGCTCCACGCCATCGCCGAGGCCCAGAAGGCCGGCGGCATCTGCGCCTTCGTGGACGCCGAGCACGCCGTCGACGTCGGCTACGCCCGCAAGCTGGGCGTCCGCACCGACGACCTGCTCATCTCCCAGCCCGACACCGGCGAGCAGGCGCTCGAGATCGTCGAGACGCTGGTCCGCTCCGGCGCCATCGACGTGCTGGTGGTCGACTCGGTGGCGGCGCTGGTGCCGAAGGCCGAGCTCGAGGGCGAGATGGGCGACGCCCACATGGGGTTGCAGGCCCGGCTCATGAGCCAGGCGCTCCGCAAGCTCACCGGCACCATCTCCAAGTCGCAGACCATCGTCATCTTCATCAACCAGATCCGGATGAAGATCGGCGTGATGTTCGGCAACCCGGAGACCACCACCGGCGGCAACGCGCTCAAGTTCTACGCCACACTGCGGCTCGACATCCGCCGCATCGGCGCCATCAAGGACGGCGACAACGTCATCGGCAACCGCACCCGCGTCAAGGTGGTGAAGAACAAGGTCGCCCCGCCCTTCAAGGAGGTCGAGTTCGACATCATGTACGGGCAGGGGATCAGCCGCGAAGGCGACCTGCTCGACCTCGCCTCCGAGGAGAACGTGGTGGAGAAAAGCGGCACCTGGTTCAGCTTCGACGGCGAGCGGATCGGCCAGGGGCGCGAGCAGGCCAAGGGGTTCCTCCGGGAGCACCCGGCCATCCTCCAGAAGATCGAGGGGCTGCTGCTCCAGAAGTTCGGCGTGCGGCGCGGCCCGCAGGTGGTGCCCGACGAGCCGGGCGACGCGGCCGAGGAGAAGGGCGAGGAGAAGAAGGCCCGCGTCAAGGCCGTCAAATAGGGATTCGAGGCCCCGCGTTCCGCGAAAGCGGACGCCCGTCCGAAGAGGGGGTCGGCTCCGAGAGGGGCCGGCCCCGTTTCTCTTCGGCGCCGCAGCGACCTAGAGTGAGGACCCATGCCCGTCGCCCTCACCAGCAAGGACTGGCTCCTCGACCTGGTCGAGGAGACGCTGGACCGCCATGAGATGGCGGCGGCGCCCGCCAGGCTGCCGGTCGAGCTGGTGCTGGCCGCGGCCGGCGGGGACCTCGCCCCCGGCGCCCGGATGCTGGTGGCCCGCTCGCTCCGCCTCCGCAGGCTGGACCCGGGCGAGGCCACGCCCGAGGCCACCTTCCTGCAGGAGGTGCGCGGCCACCTCGACCTGGTGCTCGACCTGGCGGCGCTGGCCGGCAAGCCCTGGCTGCGCCACCGCGCCAAGGCCGAGCTGGCGGCGGCGCTGGCCGGAGCGCTCGACGAGCACGACCTGGCGCTGGAGGCCGACGCCGCGCGCGACCTCGACGGGGCGCCCCGGGAGGTGGAGGCGGCGCTGCGCGCGGCCGGCCGCGACCTGAAGGCCCGCTTCTTCCCGCCGGGCGATCCGCTGGACGGGCTGCCGCTCTACCCGGGCACGCGCGCCTCGCTCCGCCGGCAGCTCTCGCGCGTGGCCATGGGGCTCCATCGGGCCGGCCGGCTCGGGGCCGAGGCGCTCGGCCATCACAGGGCCTTCGCGGAGCAGGAGCGCGCGCTGCTGGCCGAGGGGCTGGCCGGCCTTTTCGCCGCGGCCGCCCCGCCCGCGAGCGAGCCGGCGCTGTCGCTGCGTCTCCGGCAGCTCGGCCGGCTCGGCCTTCCCGGCCCGCGGCTGCGCGACGCCCGCCGCGCCCTCGCCGCGCCCCGCACGGCCGGCGCGCTCGCCCTGGCCGCGCCGCCGCCGATGCGCCCTTTCCTGCTGGAGCAGCTCCTCCTCGCCCAGCGGCGCGCCGCGCTACCGGCCCAGCCGGCGGCCGGGTTCATCGAGGCCTTCCGCGCGGCGGCCGGGCTCGACGAACAGGCGCTGGTGGCGGCGCAGGTCGAGGCGGCGGCTCAGCACGACGACCACCTGGCCTGGTTCAAGGCGGTGGGCGGCCGCGGCTCCGACTGGCGGCTGCTGGCGGCGGCCTGGGAGCAGACCTCCGACGAGGTGGTGGAGCGGATCAGCAGCGTGTTCTCGGCCAACCTGGACGCGCTGACCACCGAGCTGCGCGAGACCGGCGAGCTGGGCCAGCTGCTGGCGCGGGCGGCGGGCGGCGCCACGCTCACCGCCGGGGAGAAGCGGAAGGTGAAGGAGCAGCTGATCGATCTCGCCAAGGCGGTGCCGGCGCTGGCCATCTTCGCGGCGCCGGGCGGGATGCTGCTCCTGCCGCTGCTGGCCAAGCTGCTGCCGTTCAGCCTGCTGCCCGGCGCCTGGGATCGGGCCCGGGAGCGTCCGCGGCGGCCGCGCCGTTCGTAGCGCCCGGCCGATCCACCGCCCGCCGCTCAGCCTTCGCCGTCCGGCTCCGGTCCCGGCTCCGGCGGCGCTGGAGGGGCGCCGTCCGCCGGCGCCTGGTCGGCATGCGGCTCGGCGGCGAGGCAGTCGGGGCAGGTGCCGACCAGCTCGTGGTAGTGCGACTCGAGCCGGTAGCCGTGCTTGGAGGCGACCTCGCGCTGCAGGATCTCGAAGGCCTCGAACTCGAACTCGATCACCTTGCCGCACCGGCCGCAGAGCAGGTGGTCGTGGTGCCCGCGCCCGAAGGTGGTCTCGTAGCTCTTGGAGTCGGCCACCACGATGGCCGGCTGCAGGATGCCGGCCTCGGCCAGCAGCGGCAGCGTCCGGTAGACGGTCGCCTTGGAGCCGCGGATCCCGCGCGCCTTCAGGTCGGCGATCAGCTCGTCGATCGGATAGTGGCCCTTGCGGGCCATGGCCGCCTCGACGATGGCGGCGCGCGCGTCGGTGAGCCGCAGGTCCTTCAGGTGGAGGAAGCGCTCGAACTTGTCGAGCGCGCCCTCCAGCTTCTCTTTGTCGGACTGTTCCATGCGACCTTGTCTCACGCGCGGCGACCGTAGCGGGCCAACCGGGTCGGAGTCAACGGCGACCCGCAAGTCCGGACCACGCGATCCCGGCGACCGTTGCGAGTCTGCCTGGCTCCAGCCCTTGTCCGCCACCGGCTCGCGGCGCTACACCGGTGCACCGTGCGCCACCGTCTCGCCAACGCCACCCTCCTCCTCGCCCTCGCCCTCCCCGCCAAGGGAGCGCCGCCCGCCGCGCCCGGCGGTCCGCCACCCGCCGCCCTGCGCGAAGCCATCGACGCGGTGGTGGCGCGGTCCGCCCTGGCGGGCGCCCGCGTCGGCATCTGCGTCCTCTCGCTCGACACCGGCGCCACGCTCTACGCCCGCGACGCCGACACGCTCCTCAACCCGGCCTCCAACGTGAAGCTCTTCACCTCGGCGGCGGCGCTGGCCCGGCTCGGCCCCGAGTACCGGTTCGAGACCGAGGCCTGGCTCGACGCCGCCGGCTTGAACGGCGGCCATCCCAGGGCCCTCTACCTGCGCGGCAAGGGGGACCCGACCCTCACCACCGAGCGGCTCTGGGTGCTGGCCGGCGACCTGCAGCACCTCGGCCTCAAGCGGGTCGGCGACCTGGTGCTCGACGAGAGCTGGTTCGACGCCGAGCGGATCGGCGCCGGCTTCGACCAGGAGTCGGGCGACAAGTCCTACCTGGCGCCGGCCGGGGCGCTCTCGCTCAACTTCAACACGGTCGCCGTCCACGTCGCGCCGGGTGAGCGGCGGGGCGCGGCGGGGCGGGTCGAGCTGGAGCCCGACTCCTCCTACTTCGAGCTGGTCAACCGGACCAGGACCGTCGGTACCGGCGCGGCCCGGCGGGTCATGGTCTCGTCGATGCCGGGCGGCCAGGGCGGGCGACAGCGGATCGTGGTGGAGGGGCGGCTCCCGGCCGGCGGTCGCCCGGCCGTCTCCTGGCGCAAGATCGACGACCCGGCCCAGTACCTCGGCCAGACGCTGCGGCGGCTGCTGGAGCTGCGCGGGGTCCGGGTGACCGGGAAGGTGCGGCTCGGCGCCGTGCCCGAGGGGGCGCAGCTCTTCCACGTCGCCGAGTCGGAGCCGCTCTCCGACGTGGTCCGACGGCTCAGCAAGAGCAGCAACAACTTCATCGCCGAGCAGCTCTTGAAGACGCTGGGCGCCGCGGCGGCCGGTCCGCCCGGTAGCTGGGCGTCGGGGCTCACCGCGGTGGAGGGGTTCCTCTCCTCGCTCGGCCTGCGGCGTGGCAGCTACGTGATGAAGAACGGCTCGGGCCTGAACGACGCCAACCGGTTCAGCGCCCGGCAGACGGCGCGGCTGCTGGCCGCGCTCTGGCGCCGCTTCCCGCTGGCGCCCGAGTTCCTCGCCTCGCTCCCGGTGGCCGGCAAGGACGGCACCATGCGCTGGCGGCTGGAGGGGCCGGAGACGGCCGGGCGGGTGCGGGCCAAGACCGGCTCGCTCGACGGCGTCAACTCCCTGTCCGGCTACGTGGAGACCGTGGACGGCGAGCGGCTGGCCTTCGCCATCCTGGTCAACGACGCGCCGGTCAAGGCGGCGGCGATGACCCCGGCCATCGACGCGGTGACCGCGGCGCTGGTGCTGCGCGGCGCGGCCGGGAGGCCTTCCGCGCCGGTGGCGGTGGCGGTGGCGGGAGCGGCCACGGGCGCGACGGCGGCCTCCCCGGAGGCGCTCGACGCGGCCGCCTCGAGCTACCTGGTGATGGGGCGGGCCCACGACCGGCGCAACGTCACCTTCCTGCGCACCGCGCTCCGCGCCGAGGCCGAGCCGCAGCTCCGGCTGGCGGTGGCGGAGGCGCTCTACCGCTCCGATCCCGACGCCGACGGCACCCGGCGGGCCCTGCTCGAGGCGACCACCTTGCCGCTCCCGGCGCCGCTGGCGCGACTCCTCGGGCTGGCGACGGCTGGCGACCCGCCGCCGGTGGTGGCGGCGCTGGGCGATCTCGCCGGCGAGGGGAACGGCGACGCCCTGACGCGGCTGCTGGAGCTGGCCGCCGCCGAGCCGCCCCCGCCGCTGCGCGCGGCGCTCACCACCGTGCTCGGCGAGGTGGTAGACGCGGCGCCGACCGAGCTGCGGCTGGCGCTCCTGGCCGCCGCCCCGCCGGTGCGCGAGGCGGCCACCGCCCTGCTGGGCGACCGGCTGCCGCCCGCCCCGGGGACGCCCCAGCCGGCCACCATCGGCCCGGCGGTTGTCAGACCCGGCCGCTAGGTTGGCAGCCGCACGACGCCGGCGGCTCACGCCGGCCACGCACGCGAAAGGTCACACCCATGGTCAACAAGGTCATCCTGGTCGGCAACCTCGGCAAGGACCCCGAGGTCCGTTACACCACCGGCGGCCAGGCGGTCGCCAACCTCCGCATCGCCACCTCCCGCTCCTGGACCGACAAGCAGTCGGGCCAGAAGAAGGAGGAGACCGAGTGGCATGACGTGGAGGTCTGGGGCAAGCAGGCCGAGCAGTGCGGCGAGTTCCTGGCGAAGGGGCGGCAGGTCTACGTCGAGGGGCGGCTCAAGACCGACAGCTGGGACGACAAGACCTCCGGCCAGAAGCGGTCGCGCGTCAAGGTGGTGGCCGACACGGTCCGCTTCCTCGGCGGTGGCGGCGGTGGCGCGGGCCGGGGCGCCGGAGCCGGAGCTGGCGCCGCGCGGCCCCCGCAGGGCGGCCCCGACGACCAGGGCGGTCCGCCGCCCGGGTTCGACGACGGCGGCAACGGCGGTGGCGGAGGCAGCGGCGGCGGGCACGAGGACATTCCGTTCTAGCCTGGGCGGGAGTGTCCACAAGAAGGGTGGAGGGCCTTGAGCCCTCTGCCCTTTCTTGTTTCTCCACTTCCTGCGTCGTTCACTTCCTTGAGTCGTCCTGGCGTGTGTGGAGCAGGCGCACACGACCACCCGGAGTGAGTGTCCTCTTGACACCCACCGTGAGAGTCGAGAGGTTGGGCCGCAGTTCCCGAAGGGCGGGGCGCGAGGTCGCCCGGGCTTCCTTGGCGACCCGGCGAGGTTCACACCATTTGAAGGGGCAGGATCGTCAAATGACTTCAATGCATCGCGGCACCGGCGTGGCGCTCCTGGCGCTCCTGGCCGCCTGTGGCGGCGGCAGCAACGTACCCTCCATGAGCCAGTGCTCCAGCGCCCGGTCCAACGCCGGACCCGACCAGACCGTTCCGGCGAAGACCATCGCCAGTCTCGACGGCAGCATGAGCCTCTCGACGACCGGCGCCCCGCTCGTCTACCAGTGGCATCTCGACTCGGCCCCGGTGGGGAGCACCGCGGTTCTCTCCTCGACGTCGGCGGTGATGCCGACCTTTCTCCCCAACGTGGTGGGGACCTACGCCATCAGCCTGATCGTCCGCGACAACAGCTGCGTGAGCGCCCCTTCGGTGGTCCATGTCGCGTCCGTCAACACCGCGCCCGTGGCGAGCGCCGGCCCGGACCAGGCCCTGCCCAAGAGGTCGGTGGTCACGCTGGACGGGAGCGCCAGCTCCGATCCGAACGGTGACCCCATCACCTACAACTGGGCCCTCTCCTCGAAGCCCGCAGGCAGCACGGCCGCGCTCTCCAGCGCCACCGCGGCCAGGCCCACCTTCACGCCGGAGATCGCGGGCACTTACGTCGCGACGCTGGTGGTGGGCGACGGAAGGCTCACCAGCCCGGTGGCGACCGTGACCATCACGGCGCTCGAAACGCCACCGGTGGCGAACGCCGGGCCGGCCCAGTACACCAACGTGGGTGGCGGCGTCACGCTCGACGGGAGCGCCAGTTCGGATCCCGACGGCGATGCCATCACCTTCGCCTGGGCCATCCTGTCCGCGCCGGCCGGCAGCGCGGCGACGCTCGCCAGCGCCACCACTTCACGCCCCGGCCTCACCCCCGATCTCGAAGGCACCTACACGGTCCAGCTCACCGTCTCCGACGGCGTCAGCAGCGCCACAGCCAGCATCACGGTCACCGCCTACCGGAAGATCGCCGCCCTCGCCTACCGGCCGGTGGACGCCGAGTACAGCCGCTCGCTCGACAGGATCGTCATGGTCTCGGCCAGCCCCAGCGCGCTCCACCTCTACGATCCGGTTGGCGGCACCGACCAGTCGGTCGCCCTGAACTTGGCGCCCCAGTGCGTGAGCGTCAGCCCCGACGGGACGTTCGCGGCGGTCGGCCACAACGGCTGGATCTCCTACGTAGACCTGACCACCGCGACGCTGGTCAGGACCGTGGCCGTCACCGCCGACGTGGGCGACATCGTCATCGGCAACCCCATGACCGTGAGCGCCAAGACGACGCGCTTCGCCTACGCCTTCCCCCGGGTGGATCAGTGGGTGACCATCCACACCGTCGATCTCACCACCGGCATCGAGACGCTGGCCGGCAGCAGCGCGATCTACGCAGGGACCAGGGCCAAGCTCCAGTTCGGCTCCCTCAACATCTTCGGGACCACCAACGGCATCTCCCCCGCCAGCCTCGAGAAGTACCTGATCGGCGCCAGCGGCACCGCCACGTTCGGCTCGGACGTGTTCGACGCCGGCGGAAGGAACCTCTGGGTAACCGACGACGGCGTGAGCATCCTGTTCGCCAACGGGAGCCGGTACCGGACCACCGACATGAGCGTGGGCGGGGCTCTTCCGGACGCCACCTGCGTGCTCCACGCGGACGCGCCGGCCTCGCCGTCCACGGCCGCCGGCAAGGTCCTGGTCGTGCCCGACGGTGGCTGCTACGCGTACCCGCCCAACCCGGCCAACGACGACACTGTTCTCCGCGTATACGACACCACCTACCTCAACCTGCAGCAGGCGACGGCCCTGCCGAGGTTCGGCCTCGGCAGCGCTTCCTATGCGGCGCACGGCAGGTACGCCTACTTCGGCGGCGGCGGCGCCAGTCAGTTCGCGGTCGTTCAGGCCGACCCCAGCTCGAGCCTGCTCAACGACTTCGGCGTCGTCGTCTACTAGCGCCATGAACCCGCTGGTGGTGGTGGTCCGCGACCTGGTCTTCCGCTCCAAGATCCACGCGGCGGCCGAGCGGCAGGGCGTCCCCCTGCGGCTCGCCCCGCGTGGCTCTACGCTGGCCGAGGCGATCGCCGGCATCGAGCGCCCCACCGTGCTGGCCGACCTCTCCGAGCCGGGCCTGCTCGAGCAGATCCGTGCCCTGAAGGCGGCCCAGCCCGTCCGCGTGATCGGCTACCTCGGCCACCTCCAGGAGGCGCTCATGGCCGAGGCCCGGGCGGCCGGCGTGGACGAGGTGCTCACCCGCGGCCAGTTCGTGGTCCGGCTCGACTCGCTGCTCCAGGGCGGTGAGCTCCACTGAGCCGGCGGCTCGGCGGCCCGTCCTCGCTCCTGACGTCGACAGGCGGGGGCCGAGGCGTTAGATGAAGGCCATGGCCCCACCCAAGATCACCGTCTACAGCAAGGCGTTCTGCCCCTACTGCGTCCGGGCCAAGGCGCTCCTCACGAGGAAGGGGGTCGCCTTCGAGGAGATCCCGGTCGAGGGGAAGGACGAGCTGCGCACCTGGCTGGTCGAGCAGACCGGGCAGATGACCGTGCCGCAGGTCTTCGCCGGCGACCGCTCGCTGGGCGGCTTCAGCGACCTCGACGCTCTCGACCGCGAGGGGAAGCTCGACCCGATCCTGCGTGGCGAGGCCTGACGCCATGGTAACCTCGGCGGCGCCGTGGCCCTTCCCCTCGTCGAGAAGTACCAGCAGATTCTCGCGGCCGACCCGCGCTCGCTGATCTTCGTCGAGCTGGCCCGCGCCCTCCTCGAACGCGGCGACCCGCGCCGCGCCATGGAGGTCTGCCGCGCCGGGCTGGAGCACCACCCGAAGTCGATCGTCGGGCGCATCACCTGGGGGCGGGCGCTGCTCCAGGCCGGCGACGTCAAGGGGGCTCACGACCAGTTCGACGTCGCCATCGGCATCGATCCCGGCACGCCGTACGCCTACAACCTGGTCGGCGACGTGCTGGTGGCGGCCGGGCTCTTCCGCGACGCGCTTCCGGTCCTGGCGCGCGCCGTCGAGCTGCAGCCGGCCGACGCCCAGGCGCGGACCCGGCTGGAGGAGGCGCGCCGGCAGGCGGGCGGCGGCACCGCGGTGGCCATCCCGGCCGCGGCCGCGCCCACCGGACCGAAGACCGCTGCCGTCGGCGCCGGCCAGACTCGCCTCGCCACGCCGGCCGTCACCGGGCCGGGCGAGGGACAGGAGCCCTCGCCGCCGCCCCCCGGCGCCGGCGACCAGGACGACGACGCCCCCACCGACGAGCTGACGCTCCGGCTCGCCTTCGACGAGTTCCCGGCCGAGACCGATCAGCCGGCCAGGGCGCCGGTCCCGCCACCCGTTCCACCCTCCAGGAAGGGCCGGCTGCACGGCCCGCGCACGCTCCTCGGCCTGCTCCCGGCGGGCGAGCCCGCCTCCGTGAAGACGCCCGCGCCGGCCGCGGCCACCGACGCGGCCGAGGCCCACCGGCTCGCCTCGGCCTACGAGCTCGAGCTGCGCGAGAAGGCGGCGCACGCCGAGGCCAAGGAAACGGCGCCGTCGAAGCGGGGCCGGTTGGTCGCGCTGGTGGCGCTGGCGGCCGTGCTGGCCGGCGCCGGTGGCACCTTTTTCTGGTTCCGGGCCAAGGCCCGGGCCGAGGAGCTGGAGCGGACGCTCAAGGAGGCCCGCATCGGGCTGGCCCGCGACACCAGGGGCGCGCTGGCCAAGGCGGCCGAGGTGCTGGCCAGGGCCCGCGCCGGCTCGCCCAACGACCCGCGGCTCCTCTCGCTGGTGGCGCAGGTCAACGCGGTGCTGGCCTCGGACCACGGCGACGCCACCGCGCGCGTGCTGGCGCGCGAGCTGACCGATCCGGCCGTGGCCGGCGACGGGGCGCTGGCCGCGCGCTGGCTGCTGGCTGCGAGCGCCGCCCAGAAAGCGGACGCGGCCACGGCGCTCGTCTCCACCCCGGCCGGCACCACGCCGGAGCCGATCCTTCACCGGCTGGCCGGGGAGGTGCTGCTGGCGCGCGGCGAGCTCGACTCCGGCCGGGCCCGGCTGGAGAAGGCGGCCGGCGCCACGCCACCCGATCTCGCCGCGCTGGCCCTGCTCGGCGACAGCTTCCTGAAGGCCAACGATCCCGAGCGCGCGCTCGCCTACTACGAGGCGGCCATCGGGGCCCACGCCACCCACCCCCGCTCGGTGATGGGGGCGGCCGAGGCGCGGCTAGCCCTCTCGCGCCCGCTCGACGGCTCGGCGCGGGAGCTGGCGGCGGTCGAGGCGGACCAGGCCAGCCCACCCCCGCTGCGCGAGAAGGTCCGCTTCGAGCTGGCCTATGCCCGCGCGCTGGCCGCCACCGGGGAGCTCACCGGCGCGGTGCGCCGCCTCACGCTGGCCGCCGGCGCGCTCGGAGACTCCCCGAGGCTTGAGACCACCCGCGCCGAGTTGCTGCTCGACGCCCGCCGCTGGGGTGAGGCGGAGGTAGCGGCCGCCAAGGCGGTCCGGCTCGAGCCGAAGGCGACCGACCACCGGCTGCTGCTGGCCCGCGCCCGCAACGGCGCTCGCCGCCACGCCGCGGCGCTCCAGGCGCTCGAGGGCCGGGACGGCCGGTCGGTCTGGCTGGAGCGCGGCATCGCGCTCCACGGGCTGGGACGGCAGGAGCAGGCGCGCGCCGCGCTGGAGAGGACCATCCGCGACGGCAAGATGCCGGGCGACGCGGCCATCTGGTACGCCCGCGCCGACGTGGCGCTCGGGCACGCCGACCGGGCCGTGACCTTGCTCACCAGGCTGGCCGGCGCCAAGGGGGCCGGGGCGCTGGCCAGCGCCACGCTTGGGGAGGCGCTGCTGGCGGCCCGGCGGCCGGCCGACGCCGAGGCGGCCTGCCAGGTGGCCATCTCGCGCGACGCCAGGTCGCCGGCGGGCCACCGCTGCCTGGGCCAGGTGCTGCTCGGCTCCGGCCGCGCCGCCGAGGCCATCGCTCCGCTGGAGCAGGCGGTCGCGCTCGATCCGGCCGACACCGAGGCGAGGAAGCTGCTGGCCGCCGCCAAGGCGCCGCCAGCGCCGCCCAAGGCCGCGCCGCAGAAGAAGAAGGCGCCGGCCAGGAAGGCCAAGAGGTAGCGGAGGTCTCAGCGCCCCAGCGCCGCGTTCTTGAGGTCGGTCACGAACATGTGGCCGGGCGCGTGCGTGATGCAGAAGGGGAGCCGGCTCGCCAGCGCCGCGGCCTGGGGCGTGACCCCGCAGGCCCAGAAGACCGGCAGCTCACCCGGCCGGATCTCCACGGCGTCACCGAAGTCGGGCCGGGCCAGGTCGGCGATGCCGAGCGCCCCGGACTCGCCGACGTGGACCGGCGCCCCGTGGACCTGCTCGTAGCGGCCGGTGATCTGCACCGCCAGCGGGACCAGCGCCGCCGGGATGGGGCGCATGCTGACCACCAGCGGCCCGTGGAAGCGCCCGGCCGGCGCGGTGGGCCGGTTGGTCCGGTACATGGGCACGTTGACGCCGCACTCCACGTGGCGCAGCGGGACGCCGGCGGCCGCCAGCGGCTCCTCGAAGGAGAAGCTGCAGCCGATCAGGAACGACACCAGGTCGTCGCGCCAGAGGTCGCCCACCTCGGCCGGCTCCGCGACCAGCTGGCCGTCCCGGTAGACGCGATAGCGAGGCAGGTCGGTCCGGAGATCGGCGCCCGGCGCGCAGCCCGGCTCCACCCGCCCCGCCTCCAGCACCTCGATGACCGGGCAGGGCTTGGGGTTGCGCTGGCAGAAGAGGAGGAACTCGAAGGCGGCGTCCTGCGGCACCACCATCAGGTTGGCCTGGACGTGGCCGTCGCAGACTCCGGCCGTGGGGCGGGTCC
Source organism: Myxococcales bacterium (assembly GCA_021806645.1). Classification (GTDB taxonomy): domain Bacteria; phylum Myxococcota; class Myxococcia; order Myxococcales; family Anaeromyxobacteraceae; genus JADKCZ01. The sequence goes on from JAJZQX010000028.1 coordinate 12,511, forward strand.
AGCGCCCTTCCCTCGCGGCCTGACGCAATTCGACAGGGGTCATCCGGTCCTCCTCACAGGCCAAGATAGGCACGCCGCACCAGGTCACTCCCGAGCAGGTCGGCGCCGGTCCCCTCGGCCACCACCCGCCCGGTCTGGATCACAGTGGCCCGGTGGGCCACCGACAGGGCCCGCTTCACGTTCTGCTCCACCAGCAGGACGGCGACCCCGCTCCGGTTGATGGCCTGGATGGTCTCGAAGATCCTCGACACCACGATGGGGGCGACGCCCCAGGACGGCTCGTCGAGCAGGAGCAGCCGCGGCTTCGACATGAGCCCGCGGGCGATGGCCAGCATCTGCTGCTCGCCGCCGGAGAGGGTCCCGGCCAGCTGGGCGCGGCGCTCGCGCAGGACCGGGAAGGTCTCCAGGACCATCTCCAGCGAGCTCGCCACCTCGCTCGCATCACGGCGAGTGAAGGCGCCCAGCTCCAGGTTCCGCTCCACCGTCAGCCTGGGGAAGAGGTGGCGCCCCTCGGGCACCAGCGCCAGGCCGAGCGGCACCCGCGCGTGGGCCGGCAGGGCCTGGATGGGCCGGCCGTCCAGCTCGATGGTCCCGGCGTCGGCCCGCGCCAGCCCGGCGATGGCGCGCAGCAGCGTGGACTTGCCGGCGCCGTTGGCCCCGACCACGGCCAGGATCTCCCCGGCGGCCAGGGTCAGGCTCACCTGGTGCACGGCGGGGACCCGCCCGTAGCAGACGCGGAGGTCACGGACCTGGAGCACGGTACTCCTCTCCCAGGTAGGCGGCGATCACGGCGGGGTCCTCGGCGATGGCGCGGGGCGGGCCGTCGGCGATGACGTGGCCCCGCTCCAGCACCACCATCCGGTCGGCGATGGGCATGATCCCCTCCATGACGTGCTCCACCACGACGCAGGCGATGCCCCGGGCCTGGATGCGGCGCACCAGCTCGACCGCCTCCTGCACCTCGGTCTGGGTCAGGCCGGCCATGGTCTCGTCGAGCAGGAGCAGGCGCGGCTCGCAGGCCAGCGCCCGGGTCACCTCCAGCCGCTTCTGCTCGGCCACGGTGAGCCGGCCGGCCGGATCGTGGGCGCGCCGCGTGAGGCCGGTGAAGTCCAGCGCCGAGAGCGCCCGCTCGGTGGCCACCCGGACCGCCGGGTGGTGCAGCATCGCCCCCACCATGACGTTCTCCAGCACGGTCATCGACTTGAAGATGCGGACGATCTGGAAGGTCCGGGCCACGCCCAGCGCGGCCATCCGCTCGGGAGGCAGCCCGGCCACCGGCTGGCCGTCGAGCCGGATCTGGCCGGAGGTGGGGGGGAAGAAGCCGGCCAGCGAGTTGAAGACCGTGGTCTTGCCGGCGCCGTTGGGGCCGATCAGCCCGATGATCTCCCCGGCGGCGACGTTGAAGCTGACGTCCTCGTTGGCGGCCAGGCCGCCGAAGCGCTTGGTGAGCCGTTCGACCGCCAGCAGGGGCGGGCTCACGGGGCCGCCCCTTCGACCGGCGAGGCCGGGGCGGGCGGAGCGGCCGGGGCCGAAGCCGGGAAGCGCTGCTTGATCCAGCCGAGGACGCCGGACGGCTGGTAGACGGCGATGAGGACGATGAGGAGGCCGTAGACCACCATGTCGGTGCCGCGCCCGGTGCCGCCGAACCCCATCCGCGAGGCCTCCTCGATGGCGGTCAGCAGCACCGCGCCGATGACCGGGCCGGTCAGCGTGCCCACGCCGCCCATGATGGCCACCAGCGACATCTTGATGGAGAGCCCGGTCGAGAGCGTCGAGCCGGGGTCGATGAGCAGCTCCTTCTGCGCGTAGAGCGTGCCGCCCATGGCCGCCAGGCCGCTGGAGAGGGCGATGGCGTAGAGCTTGTAGCGCGTCAGCGAGACGCCCAGGCTGCGCGCCGCGTCCGGCTCGTCCTTGATGGCGCGCAGGTAGTAGCCGACGTGGCTCCTGGTCACCAGCCAGTTCACCAGCAGCGTGAAGAGGAGCAGCCCGAGCGCGATGTAGTGGTACGGCAGCTTGGAGCGGTTGAAGACCATGGGCCAGAAGCCGGTCGGGTGGAGCGGCAGGCTCAGGCCGACCGCGCCGCCCAGCAGGTCCCAGCCGTTGACCACCGCCTGGACGATCTCGCCCACCGCGATGGTCGCCATGGCGAAGTAGTGGCCCTTCAAGCGGAAGCAGGGCCAGCCGATCACCAGCGAGAGCGCCGCGGCCACCCCGGCGCCGGCGAACATCCCGGCCCACGGCGTCAGGCCGAACCGGAGCGCCAGCAGCGTGGAGACGTAGGCGCCGGTGCCGAAGAAGGCGGCGTGGCCGAGCGAGACCTGCCCGGCGTAGCCGCCGAGGATGTTCCAGGCGACGCCCATCTGGGCCACCATCAGCATGAGGATGGCGGTGTTCTGCCAGGTGGCGCTGGTCACCACCAGCGGAAAGAGGGCGGCCAGCCCCAGCGCCGCCAGCGCGATGGTCCGGCCCAGCACGGCTCGGCTCATGCCTTCCCCATCAGGCCCTGGGGGCGCAGCCAGACCACCAGCAGGTAGAGGGAGAGGACCAGGACCAGCTTGTAGGCGGGATCCCAGAGGTAGCCGCCCACCACCTCGACCACGCCGATCAGGATCCCGGCCCAGAAGGCGCCGGCCACGCTGCCGAACCCGCCCAGGGCCACCAGCACGAAGGCGAAGAGGATGAAGTTCGCCCCCACCTCGGGGAAGATCGGGAAGGTGGTGGAGAGCAGGGCCCCGGCGACGCCGGCGCAGGCGGCGCCCAGCCCCCAGGCCAGCGCGAACATCTTCTGGGCGTCGATGCCCATGAGCGCGGCCGCCTCCTTGTCCGCCGCGGTCGCCTCCAGCGCCGCGCCGAGCCGCGTGAAGCGGAGGAACCACCAGACCGCGCCGGTGGTGGCCACCGCGCCGCCGGCCGCCACCACCTGGGGCAGGCCGAACTGGAGCCCAGCGAAGGCGACCTTTCCGGTCAGCACGCTCTGGTCGATGGAGCGGAAGTCCGGGCTCCAGAAGTACTGGGCCAGGCCGCGGAACAGGATCATGAGGCCGAAGGTGGTGAAGATCTGCGACAGCATGGGCGCGTCGGTGATGCGCCGGATGACGACCCGGTAGAGGGCGGCCCCCACCCCGAAGAGCAGCAGCGCCGTGAACGGGAGGGTGAAGAGGGGGTCGAGCTTCCAGAGCGCGAAGCCCCAGAAGCTCGAGTACATGCCGAGCATGAGGAACTCGCCGTGGGCGAAGTTCACGATGTCCATGACGCCGAAGATGAGCGTCAGGCCCACCGCCACCAGGGCATACACCAGCCCGATCAGGACTCCGGACAGGATGGTCTGGAGCAACAGCATGGCCGTCGTCCCGGATCGGGCGGGGCCGGGCTAGCGCCCTTCCCAGGCCGGGAGCGGCCAGACCACGTCCTTGGCGCCCGGGCCCATGGGCCAGACCGTGACGTACTTGCCGTCCTGGACCTGCACGATGATGCCGGCGCCCTTCTTGTTCTGGCCGTTCTCGTCGAACTGGATGCCGCCCCAGGGCATGATGAGCTGGTCGGCGCCCATGTTGGTCGCCTTCAAGGCCGCCCGGATCGCCTCCGGCTTCGTGGACCCGGCCCGGTTGATGGCGTCGGCCAGCGCGAAGATGCCGGTGAAGGCGCGCGCCGAGTTGCCGTTGAAGTTGACGCCGTGGCGGGCCTTGTAGATGTCGTTGGCCTTGCCGATGACCGGCTTCTGCGCCGCCAGGTCGAGCGCCCAGACCTCGCGCGAGATGACGTCGTTGCCGTCCTTGCCCATGGTCTTCAGGAACTCCGAGTCGTTGAAGCCGGCGTCGTTGGCCAGCAGCGCGGTGGGCAGGAAGCCCAGGTCCTTGTAGGTGCGCATCGAGAGGATGGCGTCGGCAAGGTAGGAGGACTGGAAGACCACGTCGGGCCTGGCCGCCTTGAGCTTCTGGACCTCGCTGGTGAGCTGCGTCCCCTTGGGCGGGTAGAGGATCTTCGCCACCACCTCGTAGCCGTTCTCCTTGGCGTACTTCTCCTGGAGGCGGGCCGCCCCGGTGCCGAACTCGGTGTTCTCGGCGAGGATGGCGACGCGGTGGACCTTGATCCCCTTCTTCTTCTCCAGGTCCCTGAGGAAGTCGAAGGCGTTCTGGACGAAGAGCTCGTCGTGCGGCGTGGTCCGGAAGAACCACTTGAAGCCCCGCTGCGTCAGCCCGACGGAGGAGGAGTCGGCGTTGAGGAAGGGCACGCCGTACCGCTCGGCGGTCTGGCTGGCGGTCTGGGTGACGCTGCTGAAGTAGGCGCCCTGGATGGCCGCCACCTTCTCCTGGGTGATGAGCCGCTCGGCCTCGGTGGCCCCGACCTGCGGGGAGCCCTGGTGGTCCACGAAGATCAGCCTGAGCTTGGCCCCCTTGAGGCCGGGCAGGCCGCCGCCACCGACCAGCGGCAGCGCCAGGCTCTTGTCGGTGCCGTTGATGAGATCGGCGGCGAGCTGCGCGGCGTTCTTGAGCTCGAGCCCGGTCGAGGCGGCCGAGCCGGTGAGGGGGTACATGACGCCGATGACCACGTCGTCGGCGGCGGCGGCGGGCAGCGCGGCACCCAGGATGGCGGCCAACAGGGAAGCGCGGAACGTCACGGGCATGGCGGGCGTCCTCCACGAAACAGGGGGCAGCATCGACGATGAGCCTTGGACGCTAGCCAGACGACTTTACTTTGTCAACACGTTGTCGATAAAGTGCGCACGTTATGTCTAGACGACGCGCCGCGCTCCGCCCCCCGCCGGCCACGCACCAGACCTGGGGGCGCCGGGACGGGCGCCCGCTGTTCGTGACCTCGGCCCACCTGGCCGCCTCCTACCCCGAGCTGTCGGCCATGGAGTCGGGCCTGATCGTGGCCTGGCACGCCTTCGAGCGCTGGATGGCGCGCTGCATGACGGCGGCCGATCCCAAGGGGCGCGATCTCGCCCCCATCGACGTGCTGGTGCTGCACCACGTCAACCACCGGGGCACGGCCAAGCGGCTGGCCGACGTCTGCTTCGTCATCAACGTCGAGGACACCCACGTCATCTCCTACTCGCTGCGCAAGCTGGTCGGGAGCGGGCTCCTCCAGGGCGAGAAGCGCGGCAAGGAGGCGCTCTTCCGCACCACCGCCGCCGGTCGCGCCCTCTGCGAGCGCTACAAGCGGGTGCGCGACGCCTGCCTGGTCCCGGCCTTCTCGAAGAAGGACGAGGAGGCCGACCGCCTGGCCGGCGTCGCCGAGGTCCTGAGGGCCCAGGTGGGCGCCTACGATCAGGCCTCGCGGGCCGCCACCGTCAGCCTCGGAGTGGACGGCGAGCCGGCCGAGCCGCAGGCGTAGCGCGGTGGGATGAGGCGGCCGCCGATGCGGATCCTGGCGCAGGGCGAGGGGGGGATCGTCGTCGAGCTGGGCGACACCATCGACGATCAGGTCAACGCGCGCGTGCACGCCCTGGCCGCCGCGGTGCGGGCGCGGCTGGGCGGCCTGGGCCTCGAGGTGGTGCCGAGCTACCGCTCCCTGCTGGTGTTGCACGATCCGGTGGAGACCCCGCGCGCCGGGCTGGTGCGGCGGCTCCGGGCGCTGGCCGGGAACCTGGGCGACACGCCGGCGACCGTTCCGGGGCGCGTGGTGCGGTTGCCGGTCTGCTACGGCGGCCCGCTCGGTCCCGACCTCGACGAGGTGGCCACCCTGACCGGCATGACCGCCGGCGCGGTGGTGGCGCTCCATGCCGCGCCCATCTATCGGGTCCACCTGCTCGGCTTCACGCCCGGCTTCCCGTACCTGGGCGGCCTCGATCCCGCCCTCAACGTGCCCCGCCTCGAGGTGCCGCGCAGCCGCATCCCGGCCGGGAGCGTGGCGATCGGCGGCGGGCAGACCGGTGTCTACCCGGTGGAGAGCCCGGGCGGCTGGCGGCTGGTGGGGCGGACGCCGCTCCGGCTCTTCGACCCGCGCCGCTCGCGCCCCTTCCTGCTGGCCGCGGGCGACGGCCTGCGCTTCGTCGCGATCGACCGCGAGGCCTTCGAGGCGGCGGCCCGGCGCGTCGAGGCGGGCGACGGGACGCTGGAGCTGGAGCCGTGATCACGGTGGTCAAGGCCGGCCTGCTGGCTTCCGTGCAGGACCTGGGGCGCCCCGGGTTCCGGGACTCGGGCATGCCCCTGGCCGGCGCCATGGATCGGTACGCGCTCGCCATCGCCAACCTGCTGGTGGGCAACGAGCCGGGCGCGGCGGCGGTGGAGCTGACCATGCTCGGCGGCACCTGGCGCTTCGAGGCCGACGCCCTGGCCGCCGTGACCGGCGCCGACATGGCGGGCACGCTCGACGGCGCGCCGGTCGGCCCCTGGTCCTCCTTCCGCGCCCGCGCCGGGAGCCAGCTCACCTTCAAGCCGGCCGCCCGAGGGGTGCGCGCCTACCTGGCGGTGCGCGGCGGCATCGACGTGCCGCTGGTCCTCGGGAGCCGCTCGACCTACACCCGCGCCGGCGTCGGTGGCCTCGACGGGCGGGCGCTGGTCACCGGAGATCGCCTGCAGGTGGGGCCGGCCCAGGGGCGCGCGCCGAAGCCGTGGGCGCTCCCGGCCGGCGCGGTGCCGCCCTGCGGCGGCGGCGCCACCCTTCGCGTCCTGCTCGGACCCCAGGATGACCGGTTCACGGCCGAAGGGATCGCGACCTTCCTGTCGAGTGGCTACCGGGTGACGCCGCAGAACGACCGGATGGGCTACCGGCTCGAAGGCCCGCCCGTCGCCATGCGCGACGCCCCCGACATCATCACCGACCCGCTGGTGCCCGGCGCGGTCCAGGTCCCCGGCAACGGCCAGCCGATCGTCATGGGGGCCGACGCGCATACCACCGGCGGCTACGTCAAGATCGCGACCGTCATCGGGCCGGACCTGCGGCTGCTGGCCCAGGCGCGCCCCGGCGACCTGCTCCGGTTCGCCCGGACCACCCAGGCCGCGGCCGTGAAGGCGGTGCGGGCGGAGCGAGCCGGGCTGGCGGCGCTGGCGCGGCGGATCGCGAACACCGCCCGGCGGAGGTGAGCGGACATGGACCCGGTGACCATCGATCTCAACAGCGACGTCGGCGAGGGGGCCGGCGACGACGGTGTGATCATCCCGCTCGTCACCTCGGTCAACGTGGCCTGCGGCTTCCACGCCGGCGACCCGAGCACCATCCGCGAGACCATCCGGCTGGCGAAACGGCATGGCGTGGCGGTTGGCGCCCACCCGTCCTACCCGGACCGCGAGGGCTTCGGGCGGCGCCCCATGGCTCGTGCGCCGGAGGCGGTCGAGAGCGACGTGCTCTACCAGCTCGGGGCGCTCGCGGCGCTCTGCCGCGCCGAGGGCGTGGCGCTCAACCACGTGAAGCCGCACGGCGCGCTCTACAACGCGGCCGCCGGAGACCTGACGCTGGCGTTCGCCATCGCCAAGGCGGTCCGGGCCTTCGATCCCTCGCTGCTGGTGGTCTGCCTGGCCGGCTCGCCCATGGCCGGCCTGGTGCGGCGGCTCGGCCTGGCCTGCGCCGAGGAGGCCTTCGCCGACCGGGGCTACACGCCGCGTGGAACGCTGGTGCCGCGGGACCAGCCCGGAGCGCTCGTCGAGGAGCCGGCCGAGGTGGCCGGGCGGGCCTGGCGCCTGGCGCGCGACCGGGTGGTCGTCGCCGTGGACGGCACCGAGGTGGCGGTGGCGGCCGACACCCTCTGCCTCCACGGCGACACGCCCGGGGCGGCCCGGCTGGCGGCGGCCGTCAGGTCCAGGCTGCTGGCGGCGGGGGTGCGGCTGCGGGCCATCCAGGGCGCGGCGGCGACTCGATCGGGACCGGCCCGAACCGGGGCGTAGCCAGGGGCTCCCACGCGACGGACGATGCGCGAAGCTCGTCTCGCCGTTCCCGTCCAAGGAGGGACCCACCATGTCACCTCGTCGCGCAGCGTTGGCGGTCGTGCTCCTGGTCTCGGCAGTGCGGGCCGATGCCCAGGACGTCCTCCACGTCTACGGCCCCGGCGGTCCGGCCCCGGCGATGAAGGAGGCGGCCGAGGCGTTCGGCAAGGCGAGCGGAGCCAGGGTCGAGGTGACCGCGGGTCCCACCGACACCTGGATCGCGGGGGCCCGCGAGAACGCCGACGTCATCTTCAGCGGCTCCGAGTACATGATGACCGACTTCGTGAAGGCGATGGGGGGGCGCATCGACGAGCCGTCCATCCTGCCGCTCTACCTGCGTCCGTCGGCCATCCTGGTGAGGCCGGGCAACCCGAGACGCATCAAGGACCTCCCGGACCTGGCTCGACCGGGCCTCAAGCTCCTGGTCGTGCAGGGCTCGGGCCAGACGGGAATGTGGGAGGACATGGCCGGAAAGCAGGGAGACCTCGGCCTGGTTCGGGCCATGCGGCGCAACATCGTGCTGCACGCCGACAACAGCGCCGTCGCCAAGCAGGCCTGGATCGACCGCCCCGAGCTGGACGCCTGGATCATCTACAACATCTGGCAGGTCGCCAACCCTAAGCTCGCCGACCTGGTCTCCGTGTCCAGGAACCACGTCGTGTACCGCGACTCGGGCGTGGCGCTGACCACGCGCGGGAAGCACCACCCGCTCGGTGCGAAGTTCGTCGCGTTCCTCCAGTCGAAGAAAGGGGCGGCCATCTTCAAGAGGTGGGGCTGGATCACGCCCTGACTCGGCCGGAGCCGCACCGGGGCGGCCAGCCCGGGTCAGTTCCCGGCCAGACCTACCGCCCCAGCACCAGATCCAGCCCGGCGAAGACGAGCTCCAGCTGCTTCTTCGGGATGCGGCCGGCGCGCTCGGTGAGGAAGGTCTAGACTTGCACCACCGCCAAGCACCTCATGTGGTCAGAGTTGCCAGCGCTCGGTCCAGCAGTGGCCCGTCCGAAACGCGGAAGCCCAACTGAGCGTGCCAGTCAGAAGTCCATGAAGTAGGCGACCCGCCAAGCGGGATGCCAAGGCGATCTCCTGACCGTTGCAGCAAGGTTGCGGGTAGCGGAACAACCCCAAGTGCAGCTTCGACGAAGGGCTCCACGAGCACCCACGGCGCATCAGCCCTTGTTGCGGGGCTGACGCTACCACGCTCCGTACGCCCGCAGCACAGACCGCGCCCGGCAGGCCCAGGCTGGCAGGTCGGTGTCCAGGCAAGCCACTTATGGCCCACCAACCCAGCTCGCTGTGCCGATGCCCGTCTGACGATCTGGGCGGCCCAGGATCGACGTTCGACCCGCGACCCGCCTCCTTGGTGGTCACGGTCTTCTTCCAGAGGTCAACGTCCCGAACCTTTCGTCCCTTTCCCGTCACCCGCACCAACTCGGCGGCGCAGCGCAGCCGCTCGGTCAGGTCGACGTCCTCGGGGGATGGGGCCGAGTCGCCACCCGAGCCCCCGCCCGAGGTGTCCCTCTCTAGCGAGCAGCTCGATGCCTTGGTGATGGCGCAGGTGGGCTGGCTCAAGCTGAGCGAGGAAGGGCGCAAGGTGCTGAGGACCCATCTGGACACAGAACGCAAGGCAGGCAACCGTCACGCGATAATTGCGGCTTCGATCGGCCCAAGGCCCGCTGACCTGCGATGCCTGCCGCATCAGCCTCGCCGAGCGGTTGGGGGCGGACCACGCCGAAGTGGTCGAACTGCACCACCACCTTCAGCCGCTCGCGCGGGGAGTCCAGAAACCCAAGGACGTTGACGACTTCGCAAGCCCGCCAAGCGTCGAGAATCCTTGGGCTTGGACTGGCGCTGTCCGTAACACGGGGTATGATCTTGGGTCCCGAGGTGCCCCATGATGCGACGCCACGACATTCGAATCGGCGGTGCCGCCGTTCGCGAGAAGCGGATCGCCGGGCCGGTCCTCGCCCACCTACTCGGTACCCTCGTCGAGGGCACGACCCGCGTCCTCCGGTATCGACTGGAGGGGCGCAGCAAGGCCCCTGGTTCGCTCCCGGCGTGGCTCCGCCCGGCCGCTGGTTTCGACGTGATCCCGTCGCTCGACCCGGGGGTCGTCCAGCTCGAGGCACGCTCTCTCGCAGACACCCTCCCCGACCGATTCAGGCAGTGCGAGCTCTTCCAGGCCGTCGATCCCGAGAAGTCGGCACTCGACCTCTTCGAGGACGGCCTGGAAGATGCGCTGCGGGGAAACCACGACAGCGACCTCTTCGACGAGGGGCTCGTTCAGACCTTCGCGGAATTCCGGCAGGTACTCGGCGAGGGCCTCGATCGAATCGAGATCGTGAACGGCAGGACCGTTCCTGTCTCAGCGGAAGGACTGAAGCGAGTGGAGGAGCTTCGCCGCAGTACCCCGCGTCCCACCCACGTTCGGCTGGCCGGCCGGCTCGACGCGATTCGCTACAGCGACAAGATGTTCACCCTGCTCCTGGAAGCCGGCGTCGAACTGCGCGGCGTCGCCGCCGAGGTTGACGAGGGAAGCCTCAAGTCGCTGTGGGGGAAGCCGGCGCTCGTGGTCGGGACGGCTCATTTCCGGCCATCCGGCGCATTGGCCCGGGTAGATGCCGAGCGTGTCGAGCCCGCCAGCGAGCGCGATCTCGCCCTCTGGCAAGCCCCCCCCATCTCCTCCGCCACGGCCGGTCAGGAACTCCGCGGCCTCCGGCTCCCTCAGGGGAGGCGGTCGGGCATCAACGCCCTCGTCGGGCAGTGGCCGGGTGACGAGACTGAAGAGGAACTCGTCGCGGCGCTGGAGGCGCTGTCTTGATACCCGCTGGCGACCTGGTCCTTCTCGACACCTCGGTCCTCATCCACCTTCTGCGCGACACCTCGCTGGGCAAGCGAATCCTGAAGGAGCAGGCACTGGAGACGCGAGCCGAGAAGCCGGTCATCTCCGTCGTCACCGTGGGCGAGCTGCTGGCGTTCGCCAAGAAGCGTGGCTGGGGCACGCGCAAGATCGAGCGGCTCGAGGAATTGGTCTCGTCGATTGTCGTGGCGGACATCCGGCCGCGGCCGATTCTCGACAAGTACGCGGAGATCGACGCCTTCTGCGAGGCCAACGGGAGGGCGCTTGGGAAGAACGACCTCTGGATCGCCGCGACAGCGGCTGCGACGAACGCTACGCTGGTCACTGCCGACAAGGACTTCGATCCGCTCGCTGGCGAGCATATCAAGCGCGTCTACTACGACCCGCGCGGAACATACTGAAGGACCTCTAAGAGAAGGTAGCGCAGCCATGGCCCAAGGCGCTGCTCGCCCTACCGCCCCAGCACCAGGTCCAGCCCGGCGAAGACCAGCTCCAGCTGCTTCTTCGGGATGCGGCCGGCGCGCTCCGTGAGGAGGGCGCGGTCGAGCGTGACGATCTGCGAGACGTTGGCGACCGAGTCCCTGCCGAGTCCGGTGCTCCGTGAGGGCAGCTGGACGTTGCCCGGCGCCTCGTACCACTTCAGGTTGCTGGTGAGCGGGACGCACACCACGGTCGCGACGCGGCTCCTGTTGAAGGCCTCGCCCTGGACGACCAGGACCGGCCGCCGGAACCCGGGGCCGGTCCCCACCGGATCGGGGAGGTCGGCCCAGCAGACGTCACCCTGGGTGATCACCACTCGGACCGTCCCAGCACGCGACGGGCCGCCGCCGAGGAGAACGGGTCGGGCCGCGTGTCCACCTCCGCGGCCAGCCGGTTCATCGCCTCGGTGATGGCCTCGGGGTCGTGGCGGGCCACGTACTCGCGGTGAATAGGCGCAGTAGCGGACTTCCGATGGGAGATCGATTAGGATAGATGCCCCCTATGGGTACTCTGGCGGCAGGGATGCTGGAACTTGGTCGACGCGTTCGCGCGCGGCGCGAAGAGGCGTGCCTTGATCTTGGAGGGCTTGCTCAGCGCGTGCGACTCGCGCCAAGCGCTCTGGATGCGTTCGAGAGCGGTCGCGGCGGACTTGGGGTCGCAGCCCTGATGCGCGTGGCGAGCGAGCTAGGCGTACCACTTACGTCGTTCGTCCACGAGAAGGCGCCGGTGGTTCACGCCCTCCTTGAGCCCAGCATTGTGCTCAAGGCGCCTCCAGCCGCATGGCTGACAGATACTGATCGCGAAGCCCTTGTGAGCGCCTTGCGTCGGGCGCGGGCTTTCACAGAAGCCGGCGACTTGCTCCGGACTCCCCGTCCAGCCGATTCGTTTGTGGCGTCGGTCGCACCGGAGAAGGACGCACACAGGGCAGGATACGCCGCGGCAGTCGAAGCCCGGAGTCTGCTGGCGAGACCGGGGCCCTTGAGAAACGTCGCACGGCTGCTCGAGGACCAATTCGACATTCTCGTCCTTCGACACAAGTTTGCAGACCCTCGCGTACTTGGCGCGGCCTGCCGGTCGGGACAGGCTCGGCTGATTGCCGTGAACATGAGCATTGCCGCCGAGACCACGCGGCGTTTCGCGCTCGCACATGAGTTGGCTCACCAGTTGATGGATCTCGACGCATCGGGAGTTGCCGCCGATGAGATTCCGGAGCGGGGTGCGCGAGCCTGGTTCGAGAAGAGGGCTGGCGAGAAGCGGGCAGATGCCTTTGCGGCTATGTTCCTGGCGCCTGTAACTGCCGTCTCCGAGGTGGTTGGACCGCCAAGAGCCATCTCGGGCTATGACGAGGCCAAGTCGATGGTTGAGCGGGTTCGAACAGTTGTCGGGATGGGCTACGCGGCTACGGCGTGGCACCTCCACAACCTCGGGTACTTCGACCAGGCACTCACCGAAATGTTGATCTTGGTTGAGCCGGAATTCGACCCAATCGGTGGCCTCGAAGAAGACACCCGATTCGACGGTCTGGAGCGCCGAGTGCTCGAAGCGTACGCCCACGAACGGATCTCGCACGGTCGGGCACGTGAGTTGCTGGGTGGCACCGACCCGGAAGCACTGGCTGCATCGCTGTGACCCGGTTCGTCCTCGATACGGACGTTTTAATTTCCCTGGAGAAGACCTCCGCCGGCCTCGGTCTGGCCGGGCGCGGCACTATGCAGGTCGTTCTCACCGATGTCGTTTGGGATGAACTCCATGCCCCCGGAGACCCAGATTCACGCGCTCAGACCTTCGTGCGGATTCCGGCCATGCCGATCGGCCATTCCGGCCGATGCCGATCACCCGTACCGGCAAGGCGATCACCCGGGGCGTGAGGCCGCTGGGTAGGTCTACTTCGCCGGCTTTTCGTTCAGGGTCAAG
>JAJZQX010000015.1 GCA_021806645.1 Myxococcales bacterium
CACCGCCCAGAGTGAACGCCAGAAGCCAGCCTCCGCGGTGGCCGTCAGGGACCTGCTCGCCCACTCGCCATCACGCTGCTTGGTCGAGATCGGGGCCTACGACATCATCGGGCGTGAGCGGCAACACCGAGGCCTTGGTCACTCCCCTACCAGGACTGAAAATCCCCGTGTCCCTGGTTCGATTCCGGGTCCAGGCACTTTCATCTCGTCCGACATCAACGGCCCCGCCACGCTGCAAAGCATGGTGGGGCCTCTTGTTTTCGGGAGGCGCCAGAGAGCCGAACGGGCGAACCGCAGCGAGGCTCTGCGGTCGCGGCGCCGCCGGTCCGCCAGGCCAGTCGGGAGGCGATCCGCGCGACGGCGCACGAGAGGAGACGCCATGAAGAAAAACCCCAGGCCCCCGGCGCCGCCCAAGGCGTCGCTCCGCGAGATTCCAGACGTCGACTTCGCTGCCGCCAAGGTCTGGCGAAACCCGTACGCGTTTGCGAGGTCATCTCCGGCCGGCGGCACCAGTCACGCATAGCTCCACGTTTGCCCCGGCAGGCCGAGCGCGGTAGGTCTTCCGCCATGTCCACAGCCAAGGCGAAGAAGCAGGTCTTTCAGCTCAAGGTGACGCTCGCCGAAGTGTCGCCTGTCGTCTGGCGCCGGATCTTGGTGCCAGCGGACGCCGCCCTGGCGCACCTCCACCTGGTTCTCCAGGTGGCGATGGGGTGGAACGACTCCCACCTCCACTGCTTCGAGACCGCCGGGGGGCGCTACGGGATGATCGACCTCGAGGAGGACAGTCCCGACCTCCTGGATGAGCGGAAGGTGAAGCTCGCCAAGGTCCTGCCGAACAGGAAGGCCCGCCTCTTCTACAGCTACGACTACGGCGACGGCTGGAGCCACGAGGTCGTGCTCGAGGCCATTCTGCCGACCGACCCCCGCCACCGGTACCCGCTCTGCATCGGCGGGGGCGGCGCCTGTCCTCCCGACGACTGCGGGGGGCCGGGCGGCTACGGGGAACTGGTCCGGGTCCTCCGGTCGCCGAAGGACGAGGAACACGACGACATGCTGACCTGGGTCGGCGGCTACTTCGACCCGGCCTCCTTCGACGCCAACGAGGTGAACCGAGCCTTCCGCTTCGAGGAGTTGTGACCCCGGAACGCTCAGTGAAGACGGGCCCTTCCTCGCTCCCGACCGATCCCGTCAGCCGCGGCAGCACTTCTTGAACTTCTTGCCGCTCCCGCAGGGGCAGGGGTCGTTCGGCCCGGTCCTGGGATCTTGCCGGCGAAAGGGCGCCTTCGCCGGGAACGCGGGCCTGAAGCCCGGATCGTCGTGGAGTTCGCTGCGGACCTTGCGGTGGTCGGGATGCGAGGGGTCGTCGACGACGGCCTTCCAGGCCTCGTAGTGGCTCTCTAGGCGGTCCTGGTAGCCGGGATCGTGCTCGATCATCTTCTGGAACTGCGCCAGCAGGTCGCCGGACATCTTCGACTGCGGGTTGAGCGGATCGAGGAAGGTCTGCCCCTCGTCCGCGTGTGCAGGGCCCGGGGGCTCGAAGGCGTGGTTGATCGTCGCCACCTGCGCGCGGGTCCCTTCGTCCACGACGCTGAGCATCACGCGGCGGCAGTCGCACCGCGGCTCGACGCAGTAGGACTCGAGGAAGATGAAGCGGCGGCTCGGCAACCGCTCGTGGTTCATCGGACGGAGGGTCCGGCACTCGCGCTCGGCGACCTCGGGGAAGAGCAGGTGGAACGGCCGCATCGTCATGAAAGGCCCTCGCCAGCCGCCACGCCCACCGTCTCGAGCGCGTCCTCGAAGCGAAGCCGGGACGCGGGACGGTGCTGGTTCCACAAGGCCGCCAGTGCGCCGACCTGCCGGCGCGCTGGCGGGGAGACCCGGACCTTCACTTCGCTGCCCACAGTTCCCGAACGAGTTCCTCCGCAAGGACCGAATTGCCGTCCGCGATCTCAGCTTCGGCCTGACGGAGAGAGGCGTGAAGCTTGGCGCGCTGGTCGTCGGCGAGATCCTGGAAGGGCTCGACCTTGTCCAGGCTCGCGTACGGATCGCTCGCGTCCCGCAGGTACTCCAGATACCGCCGCGCCGCCTGCTCCTCGCTGGCGGGCAGCGCGTCGACGAGGGCGTGGAGATCCTTGCGGGTTGCGTTGCTCATGCGGGAATCCTAGCGATCCAGGCTCGCGACCGCCACCTCGGGCAGCGACCACCAGCGATCCCTGCGGCGGCGAACGGTCAGGCCGGCGACACGAGGCGTGACATGACCGTGCTGCCACCGGGCACGAAGGCGGTGAACTCCTCCGAGGCCTGCAGCTCGGGCGGCACCGCGCGCGCCGCGACCTTCCGGAAGCCATGGCCGGCGAAGAAGCCCTCGGCCGTGGTCGTGACGACGTAGAGCGTCCGGACGCCAACCAGCACCGCCTCGAAGAGGAGCCGCTCGTGCAACCGGCTCCCCAGGCCGGCGTTGCGGCGCGTCCAGTGGACCGCCATCGAGCGGACCAGGCCGTCCTGGCCGGCCACCTGCAGCCCGGCGCACCCGATGAGCCGGCCGTTCTCGCTGGCCACGATGAAGCGCTGGTGCGCTCCGCCGACGTCCCGCGACGGCAGCAGCGAGCCCTCCAGCAGCCGCTTGATGGCGTCGAGATCGCCGCCCGAGGCTGGACCGATGGAGGTGGTGGCGCCACCGGACGCGGCGGTCGCCACCAGCTCCCGCGCGAACACCCGGATGAGCCGGCGGCGCAGCTCGTTGCGGACCGCGCGGTAGCGGGCGAGCCGCTCCTCCTCCGTGCCCCCCTCGGCGGCCGGGTCGGGCAGCGGCCAGTGGACCCGGAGGACTCCATGCAGCCCGGGCGGGGTCGGGTCCTCCTCCGACACCACCAGGATCGCCTGCACGTCGGAGGTGTCCACGTCGTCGAGCGCCTTCGGGTTCTGGTCGGCGACGTTCACCGAGATCTCGGCGAGGACGCGCTTGGCGAGGGGGTCGACCCGCCCTCGCCTGGCGCCGGCCGCGGAGATGCGAACCTGCCGCGGTGCCAGGGCCCGCGCGATCCCCTCCGCGAGCTGGCCGAGGGCCGAGTTGGTCCGCGACAGGACCAGCGCGTGCCGCGCGCCGCTCGAGTGCAGGAGGTCCGCGTCCGCTTCCCAGGTCGACATGGCCACACCTCGTCTCCAGACCGGGGTATCCGCGCGGACCGGTGCAGGTAATCATAGCATGTGGCGTCCCGGCCTCGCCCGCCCGGCATGGGCCCAGCCGCATGCCCCTTGGCCGGGCCGGCCGCCTTCCGGTACAGAGGGACAGAGGGAACACCTGCCGTTCCACCAGCGGAGTCCTCCCCATGCGCGTCATCGTTGCGCCCGACTCGTTCAAGGGAAGCGTCTCCGCGCTCGGCGTGGCCGAGGCCATGGAGCGCGGGGTGAAGGCGGTCTTCCCCGCGGCCGAGGTGCTGAAGGTGCCCGTCGCCGACGGCGGTGAGGGGACGGTCGAGGCCCTGGTGGCGGCGACCCGCGGACGGCTCGAGCACGCGGTGGTGAAGGGGCCGCTCGGCGAGCCGGTCCGCGCGGAGTGGGGCGTCCTCGGCGACGGCAAGACGGCCGTGATCGAGATGGCCGCCGCCTCGGGGCTCCCCCTGGTCCCGAAGGACCGGCGGGATCCACGCATCACCACCACCTTCGGGACCGGTGAGCTCCTGCGAGCCGCCCTCGACGCCGGGCTCTCGCGGATCATCATCGGCATCGGCGGGAGCGCCACCAACGACGGCGGCACCGGCATGGCCCGCGCGCTCGGCATCCGCTTCCTGGACGGCGCCGGAGCCGAGCTTCCAGACGGTGGCGCGGCGCTGGCCCGGCTGCAGCGCATCGACCTCGCGGGCCTGGACCCGCGGCTGAAGCTGGTTGACCTGCTCGTCGCCTGCGACGTGGACAACCCGCTCACCGGGCCGCGCGGCGCCACGGCGGTCTACGGACCGCAGAAGGGGGCCACGCCGGAGCTGGTCCGTGAGCTCGACCTGGCCCTGGCCCGCTTCGCCGAGGTGGCGAAGGCGGCCACCGGCCGCGACGTGGCTGGGATCGCCGGGGCTGGCGCCGCCGGCGGGCTCGGCGCGGGGCTGCTCTTCTTCACGCCCGCCAGGCTCCGACCAGGTGTCGCCATCGTGCTCGAGGCGGCCGGGTTCGCGGCGCTGGTGAAGGACGCCGACCTGGTCATCACCGGCGAGGGGCGCACCGACTTCCAGACGGCCATGGGCAAGGCGCCGGTCGGCCTGGCGGCGGTCGCGAAGGCGCACGGCGTGCCGGTGATCTGCCTGGCCGGTGGGCTGGGGGAGGGGGCGGACGACGTTCTCGCCAAGGGCATCGACGCGCTCGCCAGCGTGGTACCGCAGGCGATGTCGCTCGAGGAGGCCATGGCCAGGGGCCCCGAGCTCATCGAGGCCGCCACCGCGCGCGCCTGCCGGCTCATGCGCGTCGGGGTGGTGCTCGGCTCGAAGCTGCGCTGAGGAGGGTGGGATTCGAAGTCCACCCGCAGAGCAGACGCCCCTGCATCCGCGTCGGCGGCAACCCCGGGGAGTATGCTCCTGAGGCGGCGGCGACCCGGAATTCGATCGAGCCGTCCTCCGCACGAAGGGGGAACCCATGCGCTCGTTGCTCCTGGCCGCAACGCTCCTGGTGTCACTGCTCTCCGGCTGCGCGACCCACCCGCTTCCGCCGGTCGCCGTGAAGCTGCCCACGCGGACCATCCACTACCTGTCCGAGGTGAAGCCACTCCTGGACCGACGCTGCACGGTCTGCCACTCCTGCTACAACTCTCCGTGCCAGCTCAAGCTCGACTCCTTCGAGGGCGTCGATCGGGGAGCCACCAAGAAGGCCGTCTACGACTCCAGCCGCCTGAAGACGATGGATCCCACCCGCCTCTTCACCGACGCGAAGACGACCGCGGAGTGGCGTCAGAAGGGCTTCTCCAGCGTGACCGGCAGCACGGCCGGCGACGGATTCAACGACTCGCTGATGCTCCAGCTCCTCGATCACAAGATGAAGAACCCGAAGAGCACGGGCAGCTACCGTCCGGAGGCGGACGACCTGACCTGCTCGGAGAACCAGGGCGAGCTGGCCGGGTTTCTCCAGAAGCATCCGAACAAGGGCATGCCCTTCGGCTTCCCCCCGCTGAGGCAGGACGAGTTCGACCTGGTGGCGGGGTGGCTCTACCAGGGCGCGAAGGGGCCGTCTCCCGCCGAGCAGCGCGCGCTGGAGTCGTCCACGCCGCAGGGCGCGGCGGAGGTCAGGAAGTGGGAGGAGTTCTTCAACCGCGAAGGCCCCAAGCACGCCATGACGGCGCGCTACATCTACGAGCACCTCTTCCTCGCCCACCTCAGGTTCGGCCAGTCCACCAACGAGTTCTACGAGCTGGTCCGCTCCAGGACCGCGCCCGGAACCCCGCTCGACCTGGTGGCGACCGTCCGTCCCTACGATGACCCCGGCGCCCCCAGGGTCTACTACCGCTTCCGGAAGATCCACTCGACGATCGTGCAGAAGACGCACATGGTCTACGACCTCGACGACGCCAGGATGCGTCGCTACCAGGAGCTCTTCCTCGAGCCCGAATGGCTCCAGGAACCCCACCTGGCGGGCTACGACCCGAAAATCAGCGCCAACCCGTTCAAGGTCTTCGAGCAGATCCCCCCGCGCTCGCGGTACGCCTTCCTCCTGGACAGCGCCCACTACATCATCATGACGTTCATCCAGGGCCCGGTCTGCAAGGGCCAGATCGCGCTCAACGTCATCGACGACCACTTCTGGATCATGTTCATCGACCCGGATCACGACCTCTCGGTGCGCCATCCCGGGTTCCTGCGGCTTCACGCCGACCACCTCGCCATGCCGACCGACAAGGGAAGTGACCCGGGGCTGTTCTCGGCCCTGACCGACCGGCACAAGAAGCTGGCCGTGGAGTATTACCAGGCCCGGCAGGACGCCTATGCGGCGCTCAACTACGGCGGGCTCGGCTACGACGCGATCTGGAAGGGGAGCAGGGCCTCAGACACGCCGTTCCTCACGGTGTATCGCCACTTCGACAGCGCCTCGGTGCACGTGGGGGCGCTGGGGAACCTGCCGAAGACGCTCTGGGCGATCGACTACCCGCTCCTCGAGCGCGTCTACTACGCCCTGGTGGCCGGCTTCGACGTGTATGGCACCCTCGGCCACCAGCTGGCCGTGCGCCTCTACATGGATCGCCTCCGGATCGAAGGCGAGAGCTACTTCCTGGATCTCCTCCCACCCGAGACGCGATCGCCGACCATGCAGTCCTGGTACGCGGACACCAGGCTGGAGAGGCTCCACTACCACCCGGCCCCCATGCCGGCCGGGATCCGCTTCGCGACGCAGGATCCCAAGCGGGAGTTCGTCGAGCACCTCATCGGAACCGAGCTGAGCCGTGAGGTGGGGGTCAGGTTCGACAAGGTCAACTACCTGAAGGCCGGGGAGGAGTACCCGCCGATCCCGCGGAGCTTCGAGACGGCCGCCGACTACCTGCGGGGATTCCGGTCGGTCTCGCGCCCCGGCACGCCGTTCGTGGCCATCCTCAACGACGAGAACGCCAACCTCGCCTACGTGAGGGTCCGGATGAAGAGCGGGAAGGACCTGGTCATCACCGGCGTCGTCAACCGCTGGCACGACGACATCGCCTTCCTGCTCGGCGAGGAGAAGCGGCTCGACCCGAAGAAGGACTCACTCGACTTCCTCCCCGGGATGATCGGCTCCTATCCGAACATGTTCTTCGACGTCCAGCAGGAGGAGTTCCCGGCGTTCCTGAAGCTGCTCGCCACCTTCGACCACGGGGACGAGAGCAAGAAGAGCCTGGCCAGGTACGCCATCAACCGGGCGGACGACCGCTTCTGGGAGACGTACGACTGGTTCCAGAAGCGGCTCGACGAGGACGAACCGGTGATGGGCGGCCTGCTCGACCTGAACCGGTACTTCCACAAGGCCAACTGAGACATCGAGCGACGCGCCCATGACCACCGCCCTGACCAGGTACGAAGCCGGTCAGCTCGAGCGGATCACGGCCCTGAAGGCCGAGGAACCGGAGCCGTAGGCCGGCGGACCATCTCCCGGCGGGCCATCGAGGCGGAGTCCCGAGCCGACTTCCTAGGCCGCGCCCCTGTGCAACCCGAGCGGCGTGAGGGCGTCGAGGCCGGCCTCGATGCAGCAGTCGAACGCGGCCGGCGAGCGGAGCGGGGTGCCGTTGGCGGCGTCCTCGGCGGCGAACTCCATCACCACCGCCTCGACGCCGGAGAGCGGGCGCCGCTGGCCCAGCAGCACGCCGCCGTGCTCGCGGTAGAAGTCGCCGTAAGACTGACAGTAGAGCTGGTAGAGCTGCGCGGTGGTCACGAGGTCGCCTCCTGCCGGCGTCAACCCCCGACCCGCCCCCCAC
Source organism: Myxococcales bacterium (assembly GCA_021806645.1). Lineage (GTDB taxonomy): Bacteria > Myxococcota > Myxococcia > Myxococcales > Anaeromyxobacteraceae > JADKCZ01. Next base: position 7,415 of record JAJZQX010000015.1, read on the forward strand.
GCCCACGCAACGCCAAGCAGGATCATGATGATCCCCGCCTGGGACCGACGCAAGCCCGTCCGGGTGCCGATTCCGTGACGAGGAGTGCTGGTCCTAAGGCTTGGCGCGCAAATATTGCCGGGGCCATGGCCCGTCGGCCTTCAGCGCCACCGCGGCCCGCAGCGGGAAGTGCGGGTCGCGAAGCAGCTCGCGCGCCATCAGCACCAGGTCGGCCTGCCCGCCCGACACGATCGCCTCGGCCTGCGCCGGCGCCGTGATCAGCCCCACCGCCGCGCTGGCCACCCCCGCCTCGCGCCGCACCCGCTCCGCGAACGGCACCTGGTAGCCCGGCGCCGCCGGCACCTTGGCGTAGGGGACCAGCCCACCCGAGGAGCAGTCCACCAGGTCCACGCCCAGCCCCCGCAGCCCCCGCGCCAGCTCCACGGTCTCGTCGGGCGTCCAGCCGCCCTCGGCCCAGTCGGTCGCCGAGACCCGCACCAGCACCGGCATCGAGTCGGGCACCGCCGCCCGCACCGCGCTCACCACCTCGCGGACCAGCCGCGTCCGTCCGGCGAAGTCACCGCCGTAACCGTCGTTGCGCCGGTTGGAGAGCGGCGAGAGGAACTGGTGCAGCAGGTAGCCGTGCGCCGAGTGGACCTCCACCGCCTTGAATCCCGCCGCCACCGCTCGCTTCGCCCCCGCGCCGAAGGCCGCCACCACGCCCCGCAGCCCGGCCTCGTCGAGCGCCGCCGGCGTCGAGTGGCCGTCGGCAAACGGCACCTCGCTCGGCCCCACCACGGCCCAGCCGCCCGCCGCGGGCAGGAGCGGCGCGCCGCCCTGCTCCCACGGCGCCTGCACCGAGGCCTTGCGCCCCGCGTGCGCCAGCTGCAGCGCGGGCACCGCCCCCTGCGACTCGACGAACCGGACCACCCGCGCCAGCGGCTCCACCTGACCGTCCTCCCAGATTCCGAGGTCGGCCGGCGAGATCCGGCCGCGCGCCTCCACCGCCGAGGCCTCGAAGATGACCAGGCCGGCGCCACCCTTGGCGAACCCGCCGTAGTGGACCAGGTGCCACTCGCCGGCCCGGCCGCCGACGGCCGAGTACTGGCACATGGGAGAGACGCCGATCCGGTTGCGGAGCGTGACGCCGCGGAGCGCGAGGGGGGAGAAGAGCATCCCGCATCATGGCCCGACCGGAGCCTCGCGAAAAGGGAGAAGGGCGGCAGCCCGGAGGCCACCGCCCTTCCAGGAGGCGCGTGCGAGCTGGCTACTTCGCGGCGGGCGCAGCGGCCGCCGCGGCGGCCACGCCCGGCTGCCAGGTCACGCCGGCCGAAGCGATCCAGACCGAGCTCTGGTAGGTGCCGGGGATGGAGCTGCCGCCCACCGGCGCGGTGACCTGGTCCATGAAGCCACGGAAGACGGCGGCGTTCACCACCCAGGCCGGGGTCACCTTGAAGCCGAGGCCACCGGTGACCGCCCAGGTGCTCGAGTCGGGCAGGGTGGGGGAGTACTGGGTCGGATCGAGGCCGGAGACGTCGCGCAGCAGGCCGGCGCGGACCGCCAGCCGGTCGGTGGCATCCCACTCCCCGCCGAGCCGGAAGGTGTAGCCGTCCCCGTAGTTGCGCGGGACCTCGATCACCAGCCCGGCGCCGCCGAGGAAGGTGTCGGCCTTGTAGATGCTGTAGAAGGTGTTGGTGTAGCCGAAGGTGACCAGCAGCGCCTGGGCGGGCCGGAAGGCGATGGCGAAGTTGAGCACCGACGGGTAGGTCAGCTCGTGCCTGACGCTCTGGTCCTGGGCGTTCGGCGCCAGCGGGTCGGGGACGCTGAAGTGGCCGTCCCCGCGCAGGTCCATGGTCCCGTGGTACTTGAAGTCGAAGCCCAGGGTGAGCGGCACCGAGGTGCTCGGCTTGATCTCGGCCGAGAGCCCCCAGGCGAGGCCGCCCCCCCGGGTGGCCAGCTCGCCGTAGGCGCCGGGGATGGGCTGCACGCCCTGCTTCAGGTACTCGGTGCCGTAGTAGTAGATGAGGCTGGCGCCGAGCCGGAGCTGCTCGTTCAGCTCGTAACCGCCCGAGAGGTAGGCGCCGTAGATCTTCCGGTCCACGGTGATGATGCGGCCGCGGCCGGCCCAGTCGTCGTTCCAGAAGACGTTGCCGCCGCCCGGGACGTTGAGCCCGGCGCCGACGGCCAGCCTCCGGCCCGCCACCTCGAAGCCGTAGGAGCCGAAGATGGCGATCGGCGGGACCGGCTTGAACTTGGTCCTGGCCGGCGACGGCCCGTAGGACCCGCCGGTGATGTCGGTCCACTCGGTCTCCAGGAAGAGCGCCGAGCCGTTCAGCGACAGGTTGAGGCCGGGGAGGCGCGCCAGCGCCGCCGGCATGGCGTAGGCCGCGCCGGCGTCGGTCTGCGCGGCGTTGGCCGACCCGGCCATGGACATGTCGCGCGGCGCCACGTTGGGCACGTCGTAGCCGTTGGCGAGCGCCAGGGCCGGGAGGAGCAGGAGGACGGCGAGGATGGTCTTGATCGAGCGCATGGTCGTCGTCCTCACGGCAGGTGGATGGTCGTGGCGGTGGGCGTGCCGGTCAGCAGGTAGCCGGCGGCGTCCATCTGGACCGAGGCGATGGTGCCCAGCATGCCGTGCGGGACGGCGCCGCCGGGGGCGGAGTCGGACACGTAGAGCGTGGTGTTGGCTCCCATCAGCTCGTAGAGCAGCCAGTTGTTGGTGTTGGGCACCACCTGGTCGAGCGCCGCCACCTGGCCCAGGACCTCCTTGGGCGCCTGCGGCGTCGCCAAGGTCTGGTCGGCCAGGAAGTCGGGCATCGGGCTGCCCACCAGCGCGCCGGCGTAGTTGATCGGGTCACCCGGATCGAGGATCCACTTGGCCACGCTGGCGATCTTCAGGTAGGCGCCCGCGACGGCCGGGTCGAAGGCGGCGTTGGCCGGATCGAGCGCCTCCCAGCTGAAGCCGGGGATGAGCGAGGCGAGCAGGGCCCCGGTGCCGGCGTGGAAGGCCGGCGAGGTGGTGAAGATGTCGAAGGCGGTGCCGCCGCCCACCGAGAGCAGGGCCCGGCTGATGCGCGGGTTGGCCGCCACGGCGCTGGTGCCGGCGATGGAGCCGAGGCTGATCCCCTCGTAGTAGGTGGTGGTCGGGTCGACGAACAGGCCCAGCGCGGACAGCGCGTTGACGAAGGGGTTGCTGCCGGGAGCCGGCTGCGGCGGGTAGTAGATCGACGGCGGCCGGTTGAGCGCCAGCGTCAGGGCCGAGACGTCGAGGGCGTTCTGCCGGAAGGAGTCGCGCACCCGGAAGAAGTTGGCGCTGACGAAGTAGCGGGAGGGGACGTTGACGAACGGGGCGCTGAAGACCCTCGGCGTGGTGCCGCCGCCGCAGACGCCGGGGCGGACCGCGTCACCCTGCGTGGCGCTGCCGGCGAAGGCGCCGCCCTTGTCGCAGGAGCCGGCCGCGCCGGCCGTGCCGTCGGCGTTGACGCAGTCGGCGTCGGCGGCGCACCAGTTGCGGCCGCCGTGGAGCGGGAAGTCGATGGCGGCGGCGATGAACCCGTGGCTGGCCAGCGTGGCGGCGTTGCTGAGGAGGGTCTCCTTGCTGCCGTTGAGGCCGTGGCCGAAGATCACCAGCTTCGGGCACCTGGAGCCGGCCGGGTAGCCGGCCGGGCAGGCGGCGATGGCGGCGTTGGCCGGGTCGGGCACCACCACCAGCGCGTGGAGCGGGGCCAGCAGGCCGGGTAGCCGGCCGGGATCGGCGATGGCCGGGTTGAGCGCGCCGGTCGCCTTGTCGATGGCGTCGACGCTCATGAATGTGACGTCGTAGAAGGCGTTGACGCCGGCCGTCGGGACGCCGGGGTAGGTCGTGAGGGGGATGTCGGTGAGCGCCACCGGCGTGATGGCCGGGCTGTTGGTGGCGGCGTAGACGGCCGAGTCGAGCTGGTAGGGAAGCCCGGCCAGCAGCGTGGTGGTCCGCTTGATGCTCTGGGTCTTGAACGTGTAGGCCGCCGCGACCGTGTCCTTGGCGATCGACGCCTTGGTGAAGAGGTCGGTCAGCTCGGCGCGCATCTTCTGGAGGCCGATGGCGGTCACGCCGTCCACTCCGCCGAGCGTCGAGGTCGGCACGCCGCCTGGGGGGATCACGCCGAGCGGGATGGCCGGGTCGATGCCGAGCAGGATCTTGGCCACCGTCGAGCGGACCAGCGGCCGGTTGGCGGCGTCCCGGACGCCGTCGGTGATCACCACCGCGTACAAGGTGTTCTCGTCGAGCGGCGGGAGGCTGACCAGGTTGTTGGGCACGGGGGGAACGGCCGGGTTCCCGACCCCGACCGCCGGCTGCAGGCCGATGAGGAGCGAGCAGGCACCGACCGGGCAGCCGGTGGTGCTCTGGATGGCCGGCGGCTGGGTGGCGATGGCCACCACCTGCGACCAGCTTCCGTCGCCAGCCCGCCTGTAGAGCCGGGCGGTGGCGGGAGTCACGGAGGCGGCCAGGATGGCGCCGTGGGTGGGGACCACGGTGCCGCCGACCACGGCGTTGCCCCCGGTCTGCGCGATCACCATGGCGGTGGTGGAGAAGCCGTCGAGCGTGGCCAGGCCGGCGCCGGCGGCCCCGAAGGCCGGGTTGTCGAAGACGCGTCCGGTGTCCTTGGTGGGGTCGATGAAGCCCGGGACCGGGTCACGCATCAGGTCGAAGGGGAGCGGGGCCACGCCCGACCCGGAGTCGATGGTGACGTAGGTGCCCGCCTCCGGGGCCACCGTGAAGGTGGCGATGGAGGCCACCTCGGCCGGCGCGAAGGCGACCGAGACGGCGCCGAAGGCGCTGGTGGTCGGGATCACCGGAGCGGGGTTGCAGGACGAGGCCAGCGCGGTCGCGGCCACCGGGTTCCAGCCGGGCACGAAGCCGGCTGCCGTCATCACCGCCGTCTGGGCCGGCATGTTGCACCAGGGGAGCGGTTGCCAGAGCGCCTTGCGGAGCGACTCCACCTGGGCCACCAGCGCCGGGGTCAGGCCGCCGGGCGGCTGGTTGTCGCGCAGGGAGAGATCGAGGTTGGGAGCGACCAGCGCGATGGCCTGGGCCGCCTCCACCGGAAGGCCGCCGGTGGTCTTGACGCCGCTCGCGCCGCGGCGGATGGCGGCCACGTAACGGGCGTTGGGCGTCCAGCGGCGGCTGCCCGAGGCGTCGGCCTTCTTGCGAAGCTTGAGCACGCCTGCCGTGGTGACGTCGTAGTCCACCTCCACCCGGACCGGCGGCGACACGTCGAAGCGGAAGACCGCCACGGTGGCGGCGGTGACCGAGGCCGGGTCGATGGCCGGCGCCGAGTCGGCGACGTAGGTGTTGCTGGACGCGTCGAGCCTCAAGGCCTCCACCGGTATGGTGATCGCCACCTCCTGGTCGCCGGGGAAGCCGCCGGCGGCGTTGAAGGCCTCCAGCAGCGCCTTCTGCGCCGCCAGCCGCGGCGCGGTCAAGGTCGGCACGGCGTTGAGCGCCAGGTCGTTCGGCAGCGGGATGTTGGGCGAGGCGAAGGTGGCGAGGACCAGCTTCTCGGGTCGCGGCTCCTGGGTCACGCTGTTGCAGGCCACCAGCGAAAGGGTGAGCGCCAGGGTTCCAGCTCGGCGAAGCGACATCGGGGGACTCCTCATGACTGACAGTCACGGTGGGGGCGAGGGCTGCGTGAAGACGTTCCGTTGATTTGGGTCAGACTGACCCTGAAGTCAACGAAACCAGCCCGACGCGACGCGTCAACGACGGGCACGGGCCAGCAGTTCGTCCCGCAGGACGAGGGGCCCATGAGCGGCGACCGGGCCGGCGCCGTGCCGGCCACGGCGCTACGGCGAGTCGAAGAGGTAGAGCGCGAGCCCGAGCGCCTGCTCGCTGGGGCGGCGCCGGTACTCGAGCGCCAGCGAGACGTTGCGGCCAAAGTGGACGCGCCCCGCCCCCGAGAGCGTCCAGGTCTGGTGGGTGGGGGTGCCGGGGAGCCAGGACCAGCCGCCCTGGGCGAGCAGCGCGGCGCGCGACCCGGCGCGGAGCCGCAGCAGCGCCGAGGGTCCCACCCCCACGCGCCAGCCGCTCCCGCCGATGCCGCGCAGGTCGGGCGCTCCTTCGACGGTCGCGTCGGTGAAGAGCGCCCCGTGGAGCGCGCCGCCGAAGCCGGCCCCGGCCAGGCCGGCGCCACCCGAGGCCACCAGGGCCACGCAGGAGACGCAGCCGGAGTCGCGCACCGTCTCGGCCCCCAGCTTGACGTGCCAGGAGGTGCGCTTGTCGAAGCGGGTCCATGGGGCCAGCGAGACCAGCCGGACGAAGTGGCTCTCGTCGAAGGTGACGCCGCGGCGCCCGCCGTCGTACCGGAGCCGCGTCGGCAGGAACTCGACCTGCGCCTCGGGCGGGTAGCCGTCGGGTGGGTCGAGCAGGTCGTGGAGGCAGAGCCGGAAGTCGAAGCTGGCGAAGCCGGCGCGGGGCGCGCCCCGCGGCTCGAGCAGGCCGCCGCCCAGCCCGAACCGGAACGAGCCGTGTCCCACCTCTGGGCGGCGCAGCTCGGGCGGCGCGATGGCCAGCTCGGCCGACTGGACCGGGATGGCGCTGCGCCGCCGCAGCAGCGCCTGGCGGGAGCGGGCCAGCGCCGCGTCGGTCTCGAAGAGCAGCTCCCTGGCGTGGCGCACGTCCATGAGGTCGAGCGCGGCGTCGAGCACCACCGCCTGCGCCACCGGCGATCCCGGCGGCAGCGGCGCGGCCGGGTCGATCAGGAGCGCCTCGACGGCGTCCGCCTGGGTGTCGTCGAGCGCGCCGGCCCGGGCCTCGAACTGGGTCCTGATGGCGGGCCGGTGGTGGACGGCCCGGACCAGCCCGGGGTTCTCGAAGAGCACCTTGACCGTGTCGGCCGGCACCACCAGCGGCCGGAAGGCGAACGGCTCGAGGAGCCGCAGCCGGGGCGCGGCCGCCTGCAGCGCGCCGAGCACGTGGTAGCTGCAGTTCTCGTCGAGGTACCAGTAGTCCATCCAGGTGCCGCCCAGCTCCCAGAGGTGGGCCACCAGCATGGCCACCTCGCGCGGCGTGAGAGCCAGATCGTACTCCCAGAGGTCGCGCGACTCGCTGTCGGCGTACTCGCGCACCTTGTAGTAGTACGGATAGTGATTGTAGGTCCCGTGGAATAACCCGAAGAGCCCCTTGACGCCGTAGACGAGGGCGTTGCCGGTGTCGACCTGCGCCGAGTAGTCGACGCCGTAGTCGAGCAGCTCGAAGGTCTTGCCGGGGAGCGGCGCCTCGGTCTTGTTGAGCCGCAGGAAGGTGTGGCCGAAGGAGCTGGCCGGGTTGTTGAGGTAGTAGCTGGAGAAGACCACGGTGACGCTGCGCGCCTGCACCCGCTCGAAGAAGGCACGCTGCCTGGCGCACGGGCGGGGCGGGAGCGAGCCAGGGTCGAAGCCGAGCCGGTCGGCCAGGAAGTGGAGCCGGGCCGGGAAGCGGCAGTAGGGATCGGTCAGCTCGTCGTCGCCTCCCGGCGGCTGGGCGAGGAGGCCGGCCAGCGTGGCCCGCAGCTCGGCGGCCGGATCGGTCTTCCCCCCGGGCGCCAGGTAGAAGCCGGGGCCATCGGGATCGCCCTTCACCCCCGGCAGCCAGCGCGGCCGCCAGTGGCCGAGCCCGAGCCAGCCGGGATCCTCGGCCAGCTTCAGCTCGCCGGCGCGGGCGACCAGCGCCGCCAGGTCGGGCGGCGCGACGGGCGCCGCCAGGGCCGGTTCGGCCGCCAGGGCCAGCGCGAGCAGGGAGGGGAGGAGCACCGTGGGGACGAAGGGTAAACGAAAGAGGAGCCCTCGTGCGAGGACTCCTCCTTCGTTGCAGCGCGAGTGGTGCGCGTGCGTCGGGTCAGATCTGGCAGCCGAGCGACTTGTCGGTCTTGAGCGTCTCGACCAGCTTGTCGGCGATCTCCTGGGAGGAGGCCTTCTCGCTGGGGATGATGGTGGAGTAGCGCTGCTGGAGCGCCGCGCCGACCGAGTGCGAGTCGGTGCAGCCGGCCATCCAGGTGAGCGCGCCGATGGTCTCGCCCTGGCCGCGGCTCATGTCCTTGGCCAGCGCCTCGCGGTTGGCCTCGACGAAGTTCTTGGTCCCCTGCGAGATCATGCTCGCGCCGCAGTTGGAGGTGCCGGTGGTGATGCCGAAGGTCTGGGACCCGAAGGTGCCGTTGGTGGTGGCGGCGAAGACCTGGACCATGCCCGGCTGCCGGTTGAAGACCATCGAGCCGAGGCCGCAGCCAGCGGCGCCGTATCCGCCCGACCCCTTGAGCGCCGGTTCGGCTGCGAAGGCGGAGGTGGAAACGAGAAGGCCAGCGAGAAGGACGAGTCTGCGCATTCGGATAGCTCCCGTGTGAGTGGTGGAACCCCAGGACGGCGATGAAGTCGAAGGGGTTGGTACGCCATCATTAATCGCGGATGGTGAATATGGATCCCGGGAAAATGGGGCTCGCAGCGTTCGTGGCGGCCTGCGTCTTCAGTTGCAGGCCGCCCTCCACTTGGGCATACTCGTCCGCTGATTCCAGAATCAGGAGGCCGAACCCATGGCGTTGAAGATCCTGGTCACGGTGAAGCGCGTCGAGGACCCCGAGTCCAAAATCCGAGTCAAGCCCGATGGTTCCGGCATCGTCACCGATGGCGTGAACTACAAGATGAATCCCTTCGACGAGATCGCCGTCGAAGAGGGGCTCCGCCTGAAGGAGGCTCACGGCGGCGAGGTGGTGGTGGTCTCGATCGGCGGCGAGAAGTCGGCCACCGAGATCCGCGCCGCCCTGGCCATGGGCGCCGACCGCGGCGTGCTGGTCCGCCACGACGGGCCGCTCGATCCGGTGGTGGTCTCGGCCATCCTCGCCAAGGTTACGGAGCTGGAGAAGCCCGACCTGATCCTGCTCGGCAAGCAGTCGATCGACGACGACCAGAACCAGGCCGGCCAGTACCTGGCGGCGCGCCTCGGCCTGCCGCAGGGCACCTTCGCCTCCAAGACCGAGAGCCTGGAGTCCGAGGCGGAGCAGAAGAAGGTCCCCGGCCTGAAGCTGGCCGCCGACGGCAAGCGGCTCGAGGTGCTGCGCGAGATCGACGGCGGTCTCGAGACGCTCGACCTCTCGCTGCCGGCGGTGGTGACGGTGGATCTGCGGCTCAACAAGCCGCGCTTCGCCTCGCTGCCCGGCATCATGAAGGCCAAGAAGAAGGAGCTGAAGGAGCTCCAGGCCGCCTCGCTCGGCGCGGACCTCACGCCCAAGGTGGTGGTGAGGGCGCTGGCCTCGCCGCCGGCGCGCAAGGGCGGCCTGAAGGTGGCCGACGTCGAAGAGCTCTGGAAGAAGCTCCACGAGGAGGCGAAGGTCCTCTAGGACCGGAGAGCCCACCATGTCCAACGTCCTCATCATCGCTGAAGCCTTCAAGGGGCAGGTCCGCCGGGCCTCCCTCCACGCCCTCGGCGCCGGCCAGCAGCTCGCCAGGCGGACCGGCGGCACGCTCCACGTCGTCCTGCTCGGGAAGGGGATCGGCGAGGCCGCGAAGTCGCTGGCCGGCTACGGCGCCACCGTCCACGCCGCCGACCACGACGCGCTGGCCGCGCCGCTCGCCGAGGCCCACGCCCCGGTGGTGGCCGCGCTGGCCAGGGCCATCGGCGCCACCTACGTGGGCGCCGCCGCCACCACCTACGGCAAGGACCTCACCCCGCGCGCCGCCGCCCTCCTCGACGCCGCCATGGCCACCGAGGTGACCGCCTTCGCCGGCGAGGGCGCGACGGTCCTCTTCCGCCGCCCCATGTGGGCGGGCAACGTGCTGGCCGACGTCGAGCTGGTCACCGCCGTCAAGGCCTTCACCATCCGTCCCACCGAGTACGCGCAGGCGACCGCCGGCGCGGCCGGCGAGGTGAAGGCGGCGGCGGTCGAGGTCCCGGCGCTCAAGACCCGCTACGTCTCCTTCAAGGAGGTGAAGAGCGAGCGGCCCGAGCTGACCGAGGCCCGCGTGGTGGTGTCGGGCGGGCGCGGCACCAAGGGCGACTTCAAGCCGCTCGAGGCGCTGGCCGACGCCCTCGGTGGCGCGCTGGGCGCCAGCCGCGCCGCCGTGGACGCCGGCTGGGTGCCGAACGACTGGCAGGTCGGGCAGACCGGCAAGGTGGTCGCCCCCGATCTCTACGTGGCGGCCGGCATCTCCGGCGCCATCCAGCACGTGGCCGGCATGAAGGGCTCCAAGGTGATCGTGGCCATCAACAAGGACCCGGAGGCGCCCATCTTCCAGATCGCCGACTACGGCCTGGTCGGCGACCTCTTCAAGGTGCTGCCCGAGCTGGTGGCCAAGGTGAAGGCTGGATCGGGGCACTGACCATTGACCGAGCAGGAGCTGGCCGGGCTCGGAGTCCACCGGCTCCCGCTGCCCATTCCGTTCGTGGCGGCCGGTGGCCCGGTCAACGTCTACGTCATCGAGGCCGCCGGGGGCGGCCTGGTCCTCTTCGACGCCGGGCTCGGCTCGGACCAGGCCGAGGCGGCGCTGCAGGCCGGCTTCGACCGGCTCGGCTTCCGCTTCGAGGAGGTGCGCCGCATCGTGGTGAGCCACGGCCACGTCGACCACTACGGGGCGGCGCGCTGGGTGCAGGAGCGCTGGAAGAAGGAGCGGCACGGCGGCGAGCTGCCGGTCTTCGCCCATCCGCGCGACCTCCTGAAGCTCGACGAGCGAGGCCCGCGGCTGCGCGACCAGCACCAGATCTACGGCGCGCACTTCTCCAGGCTGGGCGTGCCGCTGGAGGTGATGGCGGCGGTGGTGGCGGCGGGCGACGGCTCGACGCGGCTGGCCCGCCGCATCCCCGAGGTGCAGCCGATCGAGGCCGGCGCCGTCGTCGAGGGGCGCGCCATCCGCTTCGAGGTGATCGAGATGCCCGGCCACACGCCCGGGCTGATCTGCCTGTGGGCGCCCGACCACGGCGTGCTCCTCCCGGCCGACCACCTGCTGGAGAAGGTCTCGCCCAACCCGATCATCGAGCTGGACGCCGAGGGGCGGCAGGTCCACCGGCCGCTCGCCGTCTACCTCCAGTCGCTGGAGCGGACGCGGGCGCTCGAGATCTCGCTGGTCATGCCCGGCCACGGCCCCGGCTTCTCCGGCCACCGGGCGCTCATCGACGGGCTGCTCGGCTTCTTCGAGAAGCGGCAGGCCCGGCTGCTCGGGCTGCTCGCCGGGCGGCCGCGCACCGGCTGGGAACTCTGCCAGGCCATCTTCCCCAGGGCCGGCGCGGGCGACGCCTTCCTGACCATGAGCGAGACGATCGCCAACCTCGAGGTGCTCGAGGACCGCGGCGCGGTGGTCCGCGTCGAGGAGCAGGGCGCCTGGCAGTTCCAGCGCGCCGCCTGACCCAACGCCGCAACCGCCACCACCCAGTTGCTCCCGTCCCTGTCGGCCTCGCGCCGGGCGGCGCCGGCCGGGGAGCTCGTCGCGCCTGCGGCGCGCCCTCTCGCCGGGTGCAGTTCCGAGCCGGCGATCGCATCAGGGGCTGCGAGGCTCGCCCCCCCAGCCGGCGCCGCCCGTCGCCCGGCCCTTCGATCCGGCGCGCTGGCCCCGCCACCGTCCATCGGCTACAAGGCAGCGGTGCCGGAACTCGCGCTCGTCCTCCTCACCGTGCTCTGGGGGACCACCTTCACGGTGGTGAAGGTGGCGATGGAGATCGCCTCGCCCGGCGTCTTCCTGGCCCTCCGCTTCTCGCTGGCCGCCGCGGTGCTGGGCGCGGTGGCGCTGGCCCGGCGCGACCGGGTCGGGCCCGGGTTCTGGCGCGACGGTCTCCTGCTCGGCCTCTTCATGCTGGTCGGCTTCGCGCTCCAGACCACCGGCCTGCGCTTCACCACGCCGGCCCGCTCCGGCTTCATCACCGGGCTGTCGGTGCTGCTGGTCCCCTTCATCACCCACTTCACGCTGTCCCGGCACGTGCGCTGGAGCGCCTGGGCCGGGGTCGCCCTGGCCGTGCTCGGCGCCGCCCTGCTGGCCCGCCCTTTCGGAGCGCCGGCCAACCCGGACCAGCCGCTCGGGGATCTCCTCACCCTCGGCTGCGCCGCCGCGTACGCGCTGCAGATCGCCTTCACGAGCGAGTGGTCGCACCGCCACCCGCTGGTCCCCTTCACCCTCTTGCAGGTCTCGGTGGTGGCGGTGGGGGCGGTCGTCATGATCCCGTTCGAAGGGGGCCGGCTCGACGCCGGCCGCTGGCCCGAGCTGGCCGGCGTGGTCGCCTTCACCGGCCTGGCCATGACCGCCGGCGCCTTCTTCGTCATGAACTGGGCGCAGCGCCACACCACGGCGGTGCGGGCCGCGCTCATCTACGCTCTGGAGCCGGTCTCGGCCGCCATCTTCAGCTGGGTCGTCATCGGCGAGCAGCTGGGCGCGGTGGGCTGGACCGGCGGCGCCCTGATCGTGCTCGGCGTGGTGGCGGGGGGGGGGGGGGGGGCCTGGCAGGCCAGGCTGGCCGCCGCCGCCGAGGAGCCGCCAGGACCGTACCCGTCCTGACCGCGCGCCGCGAGGATCTCGCCGGCTTCCCGCCAGCGGGGTACAACGCCGGCCATGCGCCAGCGCATCCGGCTCATCGCCATCGCCGCCGTCATCGTGCTCGGCGCGATCAAGCTCGTGCAGCTCCGCCGCGCCCCGCCGCCGCCGCAGGGCGCCAGCCGGCTCGCGCTCGCCCCCTGCCAGCTGGCCCACCCGTTCCTCGCCAGTCGCGTCCCGGCCCGGTGCGGAACGCTGGAGGTGCCCGAGGACCACGACCAGCCCGGCGGTCGCCGCATCTCGCTCCGGGTGGCGGTGATCCGGGCCGAGGCGGGCGGCCGCCAGCCCGACCCGGTCTTCTTCCTGGCCGGCGGCCCGGGGCAGGCGGCCACCGAGATCTACCCAGCCATCGCCGACGCCTTCACCCGGGTCGGGCGCAAGCGCGACATCGTGCTGGTGGACCAGCGCGGCACCGGCGGCTCGGCGCGGCTGGACTGCGGGGATCTCTCCGAGCCGGCCGCCGTAGACCGGAGCGAGGAGGCCGAGCTGAAGCTGGTGGAGGCCTGCGGCGAGAAGCTGGCCCGCCACGCCGACCTGCGCCGCTACGGCTCGGAGGACTTCGCCCGCGACCTCGACGCCGTGCGCGCCGCGCTAGGCTACGACCAGGTGAACCTGGTGGGCGGCTCCTACGGCACGCGCCTGGCGCTGGTCTACGCCCGCCGCTTCCCGGCCCGGGTGCGGACCATGGTGCTGGACGGCGTGGCGCCGCTCGAGATGCCGATCGGTGGCTGGTTCGAGCGCGACGCGCAGCGGGCCTTCACGCTGGCGGTGGGGCGGTGCCACGCCGACGCCGCCTGCGCCAGGGCCTTCCCCGATCCGGCCGGCGACCTCGCGGCGCTGCTGGCCTCGCTGGAGAAGCAGCCGCGCACCCTCTCGCTGCGCGACCCGCTCACCGGGGCGCCGCGCCAGGTGACGCTCGACGCCGGGACCGTGCGCCGGCTGGTCCTCCTGCTCTCCTACGCGCCGGAGGCGGTCTCGCTCCTGCCGGCGCTGCTCGCCGAGGCGCGCCGCGGCGACCCCGGCCCGCTGGCGGCGCTCGGCCTCTCCGCCGGCCGCGACGTGGAGGCCACCATCTCCCGCCCGCTCCAGTTCGCCGTGCTCTGTGCCGAGGACGTCCCCTGGTTCCCGCCCGACGATCCGGCGGCGGAGCGCGGCCGCTACCTGGGCCGCTCGGTGGGGACCGCCTTCCGCGCCGCCTGCGAGCGCTTCCCCCACGGAAAGGCGCCGGCCGGCTTCCGCGACCCGGTCCGCTCCGACGTGCCCACGCTGCTCATCTCCGGCGAGGCCGACCCGGTGACGCCGCCGGAGTGGGCGGCGGTGGCTGCCAGGGATCTCCCACGGAGCCGGGCGCTCACGCTGGCCGGGCAGGCGCACGGCAACCTCTCGCGCGGCTGCATGCCCAAGGTGCTCGCCCGGTTCATCGAGGCGGGCCGGCTCGACGGGCTCGACACCTCGTGCCTGGCTGCGGTCAAGCCGCAGCCCTTCTTCCTCGACCTGGCGGGGCCCATGCCGTGATCGTCCTCTCCGAGGTGAAGAAGCGCTTCGGCCCGGTGGAGGCGCTCCGCGGAGTCTCCTTCTCGGTGGCCGACGGCCAGATCACCGGGCTGCTCGGCCCCAACGGCGCCGGCAAGACCACCGCGCTGCGGATCGTCTACGGGGTGATGGCGCCCGACGCGGGGCGGGCCAGCGTGGACGGCCTCGATCTCGCCACCGACCGGCTCGGTGCCCAGGCCCGGCTCGGCGTGCTGGCCCACGCCCAGGGGCTCTACCCGCGCCTCACCGCGCGCGAGCAGGTCCGCTACGCCGGCCAGCTCCGCGGGCTGCGCGGGCCGGAGCTGGAGCGGCGCATCGCCGGGATGGTGGCGCTGCTCGACATGGGCGAGTTCGCCGACCGGCGCGCCGACGGCTTCTCGCAGGGGCAGAAGCTCAAGGTGGCGCTGGCGCGGGCGCTGGTCCACGACCCGCGCAACGTGGTGCTCGACGAGCCGACCAGCGGCCTCGACGTGGCCGGCACCCGCGCCGTCCGCGCGCTGTTGAAGCGGCTGCGCGACGAGGGGCGCTGCGTCCTCTTCTCCACCCACGTGATGCAGGAGGTGAGCGCCGTCTGCGACCGGGTGGTGGTGCTGGCGCGCGGGCAGGTGGTGGCCGAGGGGACGCCCGAGGCGCTCAAGGCGGCCACCGGGCAGGCGACGCTGGAGGACGCCTTCGTGGCGGCCATCGGCTCGGAGGAGGGGCTCGGATGAGATGGGACCTGCTCGGCGTGGTCTTCCGCAAGGAGGTGATCGACAGCCTGCGCGACCGGCGCACGCTGGCCATGGTCCTCTTCTTCCCGGTCTTCGGACCCCTGGTGCTGGCGGGCACCCTCTCGCTGGTCTCGCGCCAGGCGCGCGACGTGGACGAGAAGCCGCTGGCGCTGCCGGTGGTGGCGCCGGAGCGGGCCCCCAACCTGATGGCCTTCCTGGCCGAGCGGGACGTGGAGGTGAAGCCGGCGCCCGCCGACCCGGCGGGAGCCGTCCGCAGCGGCGACGCCGACGTGGTGCTGGAGATCCCGCCCAACCACGCCGAGGCGCTGCGCGAGGCGAGGCCCGCGCCGCTCGTGCTCTACGTCGACCAGTCGCGCCAGTCGGCCCGGCCGGCCACCCAGCGCGTCCGCTCGCTGCTGGAGGCCTACTCGCACCGGATCGGCGTGCAGCGGCTCCTGCTGCGCGGCGTCCATCCGGCCGCCACCACGGCGCTGGCCGTCGAGGAGGTGGACCTGGCCACGCCGCAGAGCCGGGCCGCGCTGCTCCTCTCCACGCTGCCGTACTTCCTGGTGGTGGCGCTCTTCATCGGCGGGATGTCGGTGGCCATCGACGCCACCGCCGGCGAGCGGGAGCGCCAGTCGCTCGAGTCGCTGCTGCTCCACCCGGTGCCGCGCTCGGCGGTGGTGCTGGGGAAGCTGGCCGCGGCCGCCGCCTTCTCAGGGGCGGCGCTGGTCGAGACCACCATCGGCTTCGGCGCCGTCCCCCACCTGGTCTCCATGGAGCAGCTCGGCTTCTCCATCCGGCTCGACCCGGCGGTGCTGGCGCGCATCCTGGTGCTGATGGTGCCGCTCCTGCTGCTGGTCTGCGCCTTCATCCTGCTGGTGGCCTCGCGGGCCCGCACCTTCCGGGCCGCCCAGTCGAGCGTCTCCTTCATGATGCTGGTGCCGGCCACGCCCGGCATCGTGCTGGCGCTGGTGCCCATCAAGCTGAAGCTCTGGATGCTGGCGGTCCCGGCCTTCGGGGAGCAGCTGCTGGTCAACCGGATGCTGCGCGGCGAGCCGGTGGAGGCGGCGCAGATGGCGCTCTGCATGGCCTCGACGCTGCTCTGGGCGGCGGCGGTGGCGGCGCTCACCGTGCGCGCCTTCCGCGACGAGAAGTTCCTGTTCGGGAAGGCCTAGAGCACCGCCTCCGGAGGCGTGCGAGGCGGCCACCAGCGGCACCGTGCCGGCGGCGGCGAGCCGGGTCAGCGCGAGCAGGTGGGCCATGGGCCCCGAGCGTGCCCGGTCCGTGCGGCGAAACGGCGTGCGGCCAGCGACGA
Organism: Myxococcales bacterium; assembly: GCA_021806645.1. GTDB lineage: Bacteria > Myxococcota > Myxococcia > Myxococcales > Anaeromyxobacteraceae > JADKCZ01. The sequence continues at coordinate 23,474 of JAJZQX010000015.1, forward strand.
TGGTGCAAACTTCCGCGGCCGCCCCCGCCCCGTTCTCCCGCTCAGCGGGCCGGCAGGCCGAGGAAGGCGTCGAGGGCCCTGTCGAAGGCCTCGAGGACCTCGGCGGCACCGAAGGAGGGCGACGACTCCCCGCGAAGCGCCTCCTCGAGCGCCGGCCGCGGCACGGCGTGGAAGTCGCCCACCGCGTCGGCGTAGACCGGCCCGGCCACGAGGTCGGGGTGGGCGCCGGCGTAGGCGGAGAGGACGGCGCCGGAGAGGCTGTGTCCCACCAGCACGAAGCGCTTCAGCCCCAGAGCGTCGGCCACCGCCTCCAGGTCGGCCGCCAGCGCCTCGACGGTGTAGACCCCATCGCGCGGCCGGTCCGAGCTGCCGTGGCCGCGCTGGTCGTAGGCCACCGCGCGGCGGTACCGGCGCAGGTGGTCGAGCTGCTCGCGCCAGGCGTCGAGGTCGTTGCCCCAACTGGCGCCGCGCCACGGGGTGGCCCAGGCCCTTTCCGGTAAGTGGCCCTGCTCCGGCCGCCGCCTCCCTGTCATCGTGCTCCCGACCCTCGGCGCCCTTCCCGACCTGGGCGGAACAGCCGGGCGGTCGCGCCACCACTGGAGACGACATGAGGCAAGTCATCCTCGCCGGGTTGATCATCTTGATGGGTCTTGGAGCCATCTCCTGCGGAGGTGGGAGCGGAAGCCCGCCGCCGGCCTCGGGGGCCGCTGGCTGGGACCAGGTGAACTGGGACCAGGGCACCTGGCAATGACCGATCGTTCACCCTCCCGCCATCCTCTCGCTCGCCGCACCAAGGAGTCCCCCATGGTCTCGACCAAGTTCCGCCTCATCGCCGTCCTGCTGGTCGCATTCGGTCTTCCCGCCGGCATCGCGCTCGCCGGCCAGGTCACCTTCCCCGGCACGTTCCCCTTCGTGGCCGGCACGCCCATCCGCGCGGCGGAGGTCAACGGCACGTTCAACTCGGTGAAGTCGGCGGTGGACGACAACGCCACCCGCCTCGCCGCCGCGGAGTCGTCGCTGGCGGCCCTGGCCGGGCGCGTGACGGCGCTCGAGGCGGCGGACGCGGCGCGCATGAGCTTCTACGCCGAGCAGGCCGTCTCGGACGCCAACGCCGGCGCCGATGACGTCTGGGTCGACGTGCCCTCGGCCGCGATCCCGCTGACCCTGGCCGCCCCCGCCAACCTCCGCTACCAGCTCTTCGCCCGCATCTACAACTACGGCGCGGCCGCCGGCACCACCACCAACTGCTCGGTGCGCATCGTCCAGGACGACCTGGGGACGCCGCTGGTTCCGCCCGCGACCCCGGACACGCTCGGCGACTGGAACGGTGTCCTCACGGGGGGTGGAGACGTGCCCAACAACAGCCAGCAGGTGGCGCTGGGCGGGCTGGTCAACCTGCCGGCCGGCACCTACAACCTCAAGGTCCAGGTCACCCGCAAGGCGAAGGCCGGCAACTCCGGCAACTGCTCCATCTTCCGCTGGTCCTTCAGCCGCGCCCGGTTCTTCGTCGACCTGGTGCCCTGAGCCTAGACCCCGGCGCCGGGCGCCTGGGGAGGAGGAAGGGGGGCGTCAGCCCCTCAGGTTAGATCCTCCTCTCCATGCGCCAGCCGCCCATCGAGCTGCACCGCGGGGAGCTGCGCGTCGCCGGCAGCGCCCTCCACCTCGACGCCCAGCGCCGGGCCACCTGCGCCTTCGTCTCCCACGCCCACGGCGACCACATCGGCCGCCACGACCGGACCATCGCCACCCCCGCCACGCTGGCGCTCATGAACCACCGGCTCGGGGAGCCGAAGCGGGCCCGCAAGGCCGAGCAGCTGCCGGTCGGCTACCGGCAGCCCTTCGGGCTCGGGGCGCTGACGCTGGAGCTCTTCTCGGCCGGCCACGTGCTCGGCTCGGCGCAGCTGCGCGTCACGCTTGAGGACGGCCGGACGCTCGGCTACTCGGGCGACCTCTGTACCGACACCCCCTGCGCCGCCGCGCCGGCCGAGGTGATGGGCTGCGACGTGCTGGTGCTGGAGTCGACCTTCGGCATGCCTCGCTACGTCTTCCCGCCCAAGGAGGAGACGCTCGCCGCCATCCGCCGCTTCTGCGACGACGCCCTCTCCGACGGCGTCACGCCGGTCCTCCACGGCTACGCCCTCGGCAAGGCGCAGGAGATCCTCGCCTTCCTGGCCGGCGCCGGCTACGCCTGCCGCTGCCACCCGACCGTCCACGCCATCAACCGGATCTACGAGGCGCACGGCGTGGCGCTCCCCGGCGTCCGCCCGCTCGACGCCGAGGGGGTGGCGGCCGGCGAGGTGGTGGTGGTGCCGCAGCAGCTGGCCTGGAGCCCGGCCATGCGGGCGGTGCGCCGCCGCCGGACCGCGGCGCTGACCGGCTGGGCCATCGACGGCGACCGGATGTTCAGGGGCGTGGACGCCGCCTTCCCGCTCTCCGACCACTGCGACTACCCGTCGCTGCTGCGCTACGCCAGGGCCACCGGCGCCGGCCGCGTCTTCACGGTCCACGGCCACGCCGACCAGCTGGCGGCGGCCCTCTGCCGGCAGGGGATCCGGGCCGAGCCCCTGCGGGAGGGGAGCCAGCTCGAGCTTCTGTAGTACAAGGGGCGCGTGATCGAGCTCACCGCCAGCGCCGACGCCGAGGGGCAGCGCCTCGACAAGTACGTCCGCAAGGCCTTGAAGGGCGTCCCCCTCAGCCACGTCTACAAGATGTTCCGCACCCGCAAGGTGAAGGTGAACGGGGTGCGCGGGCGCCCGGAGCAGCTGCTGGCGGCCGCCGACCGGATCGAGATCTGGGGCGACGAGTCGAAGCTGCTGGCCGAGCCGGCGCCGGGCGCCACCCGCGTGCGCGGCAGCGGCGGGCCGAAGCTGGAGGTGCTGCTGGAGGACGAGGACCTGCTGGTGGTCAACAAGCCGGCCGGGCTGGCGGCCCACCCCGGCACCGGCATCAGCGGCGCCACGCTGGTCGAGCTGGTGCGCGACTACCTGAAGGTGCCGACCAGGCTGCCGAGCGGCGAGTTCAAGCCCTCGCCGGCCCACCGCCTCGACCGCGAGACCTCCGGCATCATCCTGGTGGCCAAGACGCGCCGGGCCATGGTGACGCTGGGCCAGCTCTTCGAGTCGAAGGCGGAGCTGAAGAAGCAGTACCTGGCGCTGGCCAAGGGGAAGATGCCGCAGGCGACCGGCCTGTTCGACCAGCCGCTCTCGGAGCACGAGCAGTCGGGCCGGTCCAAGGAGATCCGCGGCGTCAACATGCAGCCGGCGCTCACCCGCTGGAAGGTGCTCGGCTCCATGAAGGAGGCCACCCTGCTGCAGGTGCTCATCGAGACCGGCCGCACCCACCAGATCCGGCGCCACCTGCAGGCCGCCGGTCACCCGGTGGCCGGCGACCCGCGCTACGGAGACTTCAACTTCAACCGGACCGCCCGCACCCGCTGGGGGTTGCGCCGGATGTTCCTGCACGCCTGGAAGCTGGAGCTGCCGCACCCGGTGACGGGCGAGACGCTCCGGCTCGAGGCGCCGCTGCCCAAGGAGCTGCTGGAGGCGCTCGGCGCCCTCAACCTGCCGCCGCCCGGCCCGCCCCCGGCCGTTGAAAGCGGCCGGCGCGGCAAGTAAGGTCCGCCTCCCATGACGGAGCCGACCGTCCCGGGCGCCCTGCCGCCCCCCGAAGAGCCCGCTGCCCCGCCGCGGCTGGTGCTGACCGGCCTGCCGCCGCCACGCCCGCCCTGGCTGGTGGCGCTGCGCTGGGCTCTCTTCGCCGCCATCGTGCTCGTCAACACCGGCGTGGCGGTGGTCACCGTGGCCTGGTTCCACTTCGCCAAGGGGCTGCCGGACCTGCCGTCGATCGAGGGGTACCGGCCGCCCATCGTCACCGAGACCATCAGCGCCGACGGCCAGATCGCCGGCGAGTTCTTCGCCGAGCGGCGCAAGGTGGTCCCCTACGGCCGGATCCCGCGCACCCTGGTGCAGGCCTTCATCGCCTCCGAGGACCAGCGCTTCTTCGACCACGGCGGCATCGACTGGCGCGGCACGCTGCGCGCCGCCTTCACCACCTACGTCCTGCACCGGGGCGTCAAGGGCGGCTCGACCATCACGCAGCAGACCGCCAAGTCGATCCTGGTCTCCGCGGAGGGGTTCGAGGAGGGGACCAGGCGGAACCTGCGCCGCAAGATCCGCGAGCTGATCCTGGCCGCCCGGCTGGAGCGCCAGTTCACCAAGGAGCAGATCCTCTGGCTCTACCTGAACGGCGTCTACCTCGGCCACCACAGCTACGGCGTCCAGGCGGCCGCCGAGAACTACTACCGCAAGAACGTCGAGGAGCTGACGCTGCCCGAGGTGGCGCTGCTGGCCGGCCTGCCCCAGGCCCCCAGCCGCTACTCCCCCTTCGCCCACGCGGAGTCGGCTAGCGAGCGGCGCCGCTACGTGCTCCGCCGCATGTTCGAGGAGCGGTTCATCACCGCCGAGCAGCGGGACGGCGCCGAGGCGCAGGAGGTGAAGGTCTTCGGCCTCGACGACATCTTCCGCGAGACCGCGCCGTTCTACGTCGAGCAGGTGCGCCGCCAGATCGTGGAGCGGTACGGCAACGACCGGCTGCTGCACGACGGGCTGCGGGTCGAGATGGCAATGGACCTCGAGAAGCAGCGGGCCGCGCAGGCGGCCATGCTGAAGGGTCTCATGGAGGTGGACCACCGGCAGGGGTTCTACGGGCCGGTGGAGCACGTCGAGGGGGCGGCTCGCCTGGCCCTGCAGGCCAGGCTGGCCACGGCCTGGCCGGAGGGCTCGCTCGGGCTGGGCGACTACGCGGTCGGCATCGTCGAGCAGGTGGCCGAGAAGGTGGCGGTGGTGCAGGTGGGCGCGCAGCGAGGCCTGCTGCCGCTGGCCGGGATGCGCTGGGCCCGCAAGCCCAACCCGGAGGTCCACTTCGACGACGGGCAGCTGAAGCGGATCACCGGCGTGCTCAGGCCGGGCGACGCGGTGCTGGTCCGGCGCGTCGAGCGCAAGGAGCTGGTCGAGCGGGAGGACAGGGAACCAGGCCGCGTCCGGGAGCTGCCCGAGGCCGACATCCTGCTGTCGCTGGAGCAGGAGCCGAAGCTGCAGGGCGCGCTGGTCTCGATCGACCCGCACACCGGCGAGGCGGTGGCGCAGGTGGGCGGCTACGACTTCGAGGCCTCCGAGTTCAACCGCGCCTTCCAGGCCTGCCGGCAGCCCGGCTCGGCCTTCAAGCCGGTGGTCTACTCGGCCGCCATCGAGAAGCTCGACTGGACGCCGGCCACCATCCTCTCCGACGCCCCCATCGTCTTCCGCGACGACGACAACGCCTGGAAGCCGCAGAACTTCGGCCAGGACTTCAAGGGCGACGTCACGCTCCGCACCGCGCTGGTCAACTCGATGAACATCCCGGCGGTGAAGACCGCCGAGGCCCTCGCCGACAAGCTGGGGTCCGACTTCCTCGGCCAGTGGGCGGCGCGGCTCGGCCTCACCACGCCGGTGAAGAAGGAGCTGGGGAGCGCGCTCGGCTCCTCCTGCGTCTCGCTCTGGGAGCTTACCGGCGTCTACGCCACCTTCGCGCGGCTCGGGGAGAAGCGGCCGGTCACCATGGTGAAGCGGGTGCTCGACCGGGAGGGGCGGACGCTGGAGGACCGGACGCAGCCGCGCGACGCCTGGGTGCCGCTCTCCACGCGGCTGGGGGCGGCGGTGGCCGAGGTGACGCGGCCCAAGGTCCGCGTCATGGAGGCGACCACCGCCTACACGCTGGCCAGCCTGCTCCACGAGGTGGCCACGGTCGGCACCGGCGCCGGGGCGGCCCGGCTCGGCAAGTGGGCCGCCGGCAAGACCGGCACCACCAACGACTCCTTCGACACCTGGTTCATGGGCTTCACCCGCGACCTGGCCTGCGGGGTCTGGCTCGGCTACGACCTCAACGTCACGCCGCTGGGCCGGGGCGAGACCGGCGGCCGGGCCTCGCTCCCCATCTGGCTCGACTACATGTCGGCGGCGCTGCGCGACCGCCCGCAGCCGGAGTTCGAGCCGCCCGCGGAGATGGTCATGGTCCGCATCGACCCGGAGACCGGCAAGCCGGCGGCCGAAGGGGCGCCCGGCGTGGTCGAGCCCTTCAAGCCCGGGACCGAACCGGCGTCCGAAGGGGGCGAGGCCAGGAAGGCCATCGAGGTGCAGGACCTCTTCATGCAGTAGGCCGTGCTAGGCTTGGTGGGACCGCATGATGACCGTCCTGGCACGCCTCGGAGTGAAGCGGACCCTCTTCCTCGCCGTCGGCGTGGCGGTGGCGGCGGCGGGCACCCTCACGGCCTGGAGCATCAACCGCGTGGTGCTGGGCGCGCTGGAGGAGTCCCTGCTCCAGCAGGGCGAGAGCGACGCGCGCGTGTTCGCCAGCGAGCTGTCGGCGGGACTCGCCGCGGACAGCCAGGCGCTCATCGCCTCGCGGCTCGAGGAGCGGTTCGTCGAGGGGCAGGACGCCTACGTGGTGGTGGCCCGCGCCGACCTGACCGTCGCCGCCAAGCGGGTCGCGCGCAACCGCGCCGACACCACCGAGGAGATCCTGCAGGCCCACGCCCGCGCCGGGATGGCCCCCTTCTTCCGCGGCGACGGCCTGCTCCGCTTCACCGCCCCGGTGACCGTGGTGCAGCTCCGGGCCGACGGCTCCCACGAGGACAAGGTGGTGGGCCACGTGCTGCTCGGCCTGGCCTCCACGAGGCTCAACCAGCGGGTCGGCGAGGTGCGCCTGCTGGTGCTGGCGCTGCTGGGGGCCGGCGGTCTCCTGCTGATCACCCTGGTCTACCTCTTGACCGCGCGCCTGGTCCTGGCTCCGCTCGACAAGATGAGCGCGGTGGCCCGGCGCATGAGCGACTCCGACCTGACCGCCCGCGCCGAGCGCGGTGGCGAGGACGAGCTGGGCACGCTGGCCGACTCGCTCAACCGGATCGGCGAGAACCTGGCCGGGACGCTCGGGCGGGTCCAGACGGTGACCGGCGGCATCGCCGGGGTCATCGAGCGGATCGGCAAGACCGGTGCGGCGGTCTCGGCCGGGGCCGGCACCGTCTCGGCGCGCGCCGTCGACACCTCGTCGGCGATGGGCGAGATGATCGCCAGCCTGAAGGGGATCGCCGACAACGTCGAGGTGCTGGCGGGAAGCGCCGAGGAGTCCTCCTCGTCGATCCTGGAGATGGCCGCCACCAACGACGTGGTGGCCGAGAACATCCAGGCCCTGGCCGCCTCGGTGCAGGAGACCACCGCCGCCATCGAGGAGATGACCTACTCGATCAAGGAGGTGGCCAAGAACATCGAGGACCTCTCGGCCACCACCGAGGAGACCAGCTCCTCGATGAACGAGATGGACGTCTCCATCTCGCAGGTCGAGACCAACGCCAACGAGACCGCCCGGCTCTCCGAGCAGGCCCAGCGCGACGCCGAGATGGGGGCCGAGGCTCTCTCGCGCACGCTGCTGGGCATCGACAAGATCAAGGAGTCGTCGAAGGAGGCGGCCAGCGTCATCGAGGCGCTGGGGCGCAAGATCTCCGCCATCGACAACATCCTCAACGTCATCGACGACGTGGCCGAGCAGACCAACCTGCTGGCGCTCAACGCCGCCATCCTGGCGGCCCAGTCGGGCGAGCACGGCAAGGGCTTCGCCGTGGTGGCCGACGAGATCAAGGACCTGGCCGAGCGGACCGGCGCCTCCACCAAGGAGATCTCCGAGCTGATCCGGGCCGTGCAGGAGCAGTCCAAGGCGGCGGTCACCGCAATGGACCGCGGCGTCCGCAACGTCGAGGAGGGGGTGCGGCTCGGCCAGGAGACCGAGACCGCGCTCAAGAAGATCGAGGCCTCGTCGCACCAGGCCACCCACATGGTCCGCGCCATCGCGAGCGCCACCATCGAGCAGGCGCGAGGGTCCAAGCAGGTGACCGCCTCCATCATCCGCATCGCCGAGACGGTGCAGCAGATCGCCACCGCCACCGCCGAGCAGGCCCGTGGCTCCGAGCAGATCATGAAGAGCGCGGAGAAGATGAAGTCGATCACCAAGCACGTGGAGCGCTCGTCGCAGGAGCAGGCGCGCGGCTCCAAGCAGATCACCAAGGCCATCGAGTCGATCAGCGACATGGTCCACCACCTCAACCGGGCCCAGAAGGAGCAGACCCGGGGCTCCGAGGAGGTGATGGGTGCGGTGGTCCAGATCAAGCAGGTGGCCGACGCGCAGAACGTCTCGGCCCACGACCTCGAGCAGGCCATCGCCGACCTGGCCGCCCAGGCCGAGGTGCTGCGCGGCGAGGTCCGGCGGTTCCGGCTATAGATGGGCTGCTGTCCCCTCGTGATATAGACCGCCTCGCATGTTCGGCCTCGGCTTCGGAGAGATCGTCATCGTCGCCATCCTGGCGCTGGTCCTGCTCGGCCCGGACCGGTTGCCCGGCGCGGCCAAGGCGCTCGGCAAGACCCTGCAGGATCTGAGGAAGGCGACCGACGGCCTGAAGGGCCAGCTCGAGGCCGAGATGTACTCGGTCGAGAAGGCGGTCAAGAAGGCCATCGACGGGACCGAGGCGCAGGCGCCTCCCATGGTGCCGCCGGTGGCAGCGGCCGCCGCGGCCCGGACCAGCGGACCGCCCCCGCCCGCCACGGTGGAGAACGTTCCTGGCCTCGACGCCGCGCTGATCGATCCCCTGGCGCCGCCCCAGCCGCCGGCGCCGCCCGCCGACCCGGCCAAGCCCACATGAGCGAGCCCGCCGAAGGCACCTCGGAGCCGAAGGCCGACGGCGAGGCCAAGCTCAGCTTCTGGGACCACCTGCGCGAGCTGCGCAAGCGGATCCTGCTCTCGCTCTACGGCCTGCTGGCCGGGATGATCGTGGTCGGCTCCTTCGTGGAGCCGCTGGTGGACCTGCTCATGAAGCCGGTGCGGCTCGCGCTGCCACCGGGCTCGCAGAAGCTCATCTACACCAGCGCCATCGAGCCGATGATGGTCTACATCAAGGTGGCCATCTACGGTGGCGTCTTCGTGGTGGCGCCGTGGATCCTCTACCAGCTCTGGCAGTTCATCGCGCCCGGGCTCTACAAGAAGGAGAAGCGGGTGGTGGTCCCGTTCCTCTTCTGGGGCACGCTCCTCTTCTACGGCGGCGCCGCCTTCTGCTACTGGCTGGTCATGCCGGCCGCCTTCCCGGCCATGCTGGCCATCGCCAGCGACGCCTCGATGACGCCCATGCTCTCGATCAGCGAGCAGCTCGGGCTGGTGATGGCGATGCTGCTCGGCTTCGGCGTGGTCTTCGAGATGCCGGTCATCATCGCCTTCCTCGCCATGGTCGGCCTGGTCACCGCCGACTTCCTGGCCAAGTACCGCCGGCACGCCATCGTGGTCAACACGCTGCTGGCGGCCGTCATCACGCCCACCGGCGATCCGCTCAACCTGGCGCTGATGGCGGTGCCGCTCTGCCTCTTCTACGAGGTGGGCATCATCCTCGCCCGCATCCTCGGCAAGAGGGGCCCGGTCGCCATCGCCACCACCTGAGACGCCATGCCGGCCTTTCACGGCCTCGCCATCGGCTTCGCGCTGCTCATGCTGGTCCGGCACCTGCCGGCGGCGCTGAAGCGCCAGCCGGTGTCGGTCTTCACCTGCCTGCTGGCGCTGGCGGTGCTCGCCTTCGCCGTGAAGGGGCTGGCCGGCCACTGAGGGGCGCGCCGGCCGTCTTCTTGCCCACCTCACATGGCGACGGTAGGTTGCCACCACGCCGGCTGCGGCAGGGAGGGCGACGATGGTGGCGTTCACGGGCGTGAAGATCTTCTCGACGACCCTGGCGAGGGACCGCGAGGGCATGGGCGAACAGATCACCCGCTGGCTCGACGGCCACCCCGGGCTGGAGGTCGTGGACCGGCAGGTGACCCAGAGCTCCGACAAGGAGTTCCACTGCCTGACCATCACCTTCTTCTACCGGGAGAAGGACCAGGCCTGATGGCGCGCGGCGGCGGCATGAAGCACGCCCTGACGCTGGGCGGACAGGTGCCGATGGCGGTCGGTGGCCTGCTGGCCGCCCTGCTCATCGCCACGCTCGCCGCCACCGTGGTTCCAGGCCTGGGCGGGTGGCTCGTCCTCGACGTCGAGGAGGGCTGGCGCCTGCTTCAGGCCTGGCGGTACGTCACCTGGCCCTTCGTCGAGAGCCCGCTCCCCGCCAGCCTGTTCACGCTCCTCTTCGCGGGGCTGCTGCTGGTCTGGCTCGGCCGGCTGCTCACCGTGGCCTGGGGCGAGGTCGTCTTCCTGCGCCGGGTCCTCCTCATCAGCGCCGGGGCCGGGGTGATCACCGCGCTGCTCCTGGCTCCCTTCGGCTGGGAGCTGCGCGTCCACGGCATCTGGCCGCTGGTCAACGCGCTGCTGGTCTGCTGGGGGCTGCTCTACCCGGACCAGCGGCTCAGCTGGTTCGGCGTGGTCGAGATGCGTGGCCTGACCGTGGCCCGGATCATCGCCGTGGGCACACCGGCCTGGGCGCTGCTGCTCGGCCCGCCCGGCCTCGGCCCGCTGGAGCGGCTGGCCGCCTACCTGCCGAACCTGGCCGCGCTCCTGGTGGCCTGGCTCCTGGTCGGTGGGGGACCGCGGCGGGGCTGGCGCCGGCTCACCGGGCGCTGGCGTGAAACCAGGCTGCGCCGGGCACGGAGCCGCTTCGAGGTGGTCGATCCCGGGCCGCGGCCGCCGCGCGATTGGCTCAACTGACGGTCAATCGGTCCAGGCCGCTCAGCTCACCGACACCTGCTTGACGGCCCCCTGGTAGACCCAGATCCGGCCGGTGTTGGTGCGGGTGTCGGCCGGGATCATGAAGAAGCCGGTCCCGCCCTCCTGGTAGTCGGGAGAGAACCCGGCCACCTGCCGCCCGTCGCGGAAGGCGACGCGCACCCGCTTTCCCTGCGGCACCGGCGGCTTCTCTCCCGGCGCCAGCATGAAGAAGATGGCCTTCACGCCGGTGGTCGCGACCGGACTGGCGGCCCCCGGGGCGTCCGCTTCGAGCTTCAGCTCGGTGGCCTCGAGGTCGGCGTTGGTGAGCGTGCCGCGCAGCACCTGGCCATCGAGGGTGTGGACCACCACGCGGTGGGCGCCGGCCACCACCGTGGCGCCGCCGGCCGGCACCGGCTCGATCTCGGTCGTGGGCGTGAGCGCCGGTCCGGTGGCCGTCGCGCCCCGGGCTGGTGCCACCTTCGCGGCGGCGGACACGGTCGGCGGCGGGGGCGCTGGAGCCGGAGCCGGCACGGGTGCCGGCGAGTCGAAGTCGAGCGGCGGCGAGTCATAGGCCGCGGCGATCTCGGGAGGCACGTCGATCTCCATCGACGCATCGAGATCGTCGAGGCTCACCGGCTCGGAGTCGGGTTCTTCCCTGGCGGGCGGCGGAGCGGGCGGCCGCTCCGGCCAGCCCGGCTCGGCCGGCAGCGCCTCGAAGATCGGTTCGGCCGGCGGCGCCTCCACGATCGGCTCCAGCACCTCTTCCGGCTCGAGCGAGCCGAGCGCGGCCTCGAGCGGTGGCTCGGCGCGGCGCGGCGCCGGGATCGGGACCGGCTCGAACGGCGTGGAGAGATCGAGCGCGGGGGCGCTCTCCCACCGCCCCGCCGGCACGGCCGACTCCGGGGCGGACCAGGGCGCGGCCAGGGGCGGGGTCGCCGGTTCGCCGAAGGAGCCACCCGAGGCCAGCTCGAAGCCGACGTCGAGCGCCCCCTCGGGCAGCCAGTTCGACGGCGCCTCTCCCAGGTCGAGTGGTGGGCCGCCGGGGAGGCTGTCTCCCTCCGGTCCGCCGTAGAAGGGCTCGCCCTCCGCGCCCGGCGCCGGCGGCTCGACCGGCGCACCTCTCGTGACCGCCGCGTCCGGGGCGTCGTACTCGCCGAACTGGAGCGGTGGAAACTCGGAGGACTCAGGGGCCAGCTCGAAGGCCGGCGCCACCTCGCCCGCCGTGGCCGCCTCGGCGGCCCCCGCCGCGGTTCCGTCGCCGAGCGCCGACCAGTCGTAGGTGGCATTGGGGTCGTAGCCGGCCGCGATCCAGGCCGCCTCGTCGAACGGCGCGTCGGGATCGTAGCCGGGCGCCTCGGGATTCCAGGCCTGCGGCCGGACCTCCTGGCCGAGCGAGGCGGGATCGAACATGGCGTCGGCCGGCGGCTCGGGCGCGAGGGTCGGCTCCGCCGGCACGTCCCGCGCGGCCGGGAACTTCGCGGTCGTCTCGGCGGCGGGAGGCGAGGGCGGCGCGTCGAGCGGCCGGCTCCGCAGGCCGGCCGGGAGCAGCGATTCGCGCAGCTGGGCGGCGGCCGCGGTGACGTCGAAGCCGCCACGCGCCGGGAGCGGCTGCTCGAAGCCGACCAGGTCGCGCAGCGCGGCATGGCGAGCCGTCTCGGCCGGCGTCAGCGAGCCGGCCTGCCGCTTCTGCTCGAGGAAGCGGAACTCCTGCATGACGCTGCGCGGATCGGCCATGGGCTCTCGTGGAGGATCGGGCGGCTGAGGTCCGCCCGCATCCCGGGCCGGGATGATACCCCGGCCCCGTAGGGGTGGAGAAGCTGGCTTGCATTCCGGGCATGCCAACGAGCATGAATGGGCCGCCCATGAGCCGGCCACAGGACATCCAGGCGCCACGCCGGGGGCCGCGACCGCCCGCCGTCACGGCCAGCGGCTTCCTCCCGCTCCACCCGGCCGATCTGGCCGCGCGCGGCTGGAAGGAGCTCGACATCCTGCTGGTGAGCGGCGACGCCTACGTCGACCACCCGAGCTTCGGCGCCGCGGTGATCGGCCGCGTGCTCGAGGCGCAGGGGTTCAAGGTCGGCATGGTGGCGCAGCCCGACTGGCGCTCCACGGCCGACCTGCTGCGGCTCGGCCGGCCGCGCCTCTTCGTGGCCATCGCCTCGGGGGCGATGGACTCGATGGTGAACCACTACACCGCCCAGAAGCGGCGCCGCTCCGACGACGCCTACACGCCGGGCGGCCTGGCCGGGAAGCGGCCGGACCGCGCCACCAACGTCTACACGCGGCTCTGCCGCCAGGCCTTCGGCCCGACCGTGCCGATCGTGATCGGCGGCATCGAGGCCTCGCTGCGCCGCATCGCCCACTACGACTACTGGGACGACGAGATCCTGCCGTCGATCCTGATCACCTCCGGCGCCGACCTGCTGGTCTACGGGCAGGGCGAGAAGCCGGTGGTCGAGATCGCGCGGCGGCTGGCCATGGGCGAGGACATCTGCGGCCTGGTCGACGTGCCCGGGACGGCGGTGGCGGTGGCCGACGCCGGGCTGGCGCACCTCGAGGCGCGCTCCCGCGGGCTGCTCGAGCTGCCCAGCTACGAGGAGGTGGTCGCCGACAAGCAGCGCTACGCCGAGTTCTCGCGCCTCTACCACCTCGAGCACAACGAGGCCAACGCGCGGGTCATGGTGCAGCGCCACGGCACGGGCGCCAGGGCCCGCCTGGTGGTGGTCAACGAGCCCATGCCACCGCCCACCACGGCGGAGCTCGACCGGATCGCCGAGCTGCCCTACGTGCGCGAGGCCCACCCGAGCTACGGTGGCCTCCACATCCCGGCGCTGGAGCAGATCCGCTGGTCGATCCAGATCCTGCGAGGGTGCGCGGCCGGCTGCTCCTTCTGCTGCATCACCGAGCACCAGGGGCGCGACGTGGCCAGCCGCTCCGAGGCGAGCGTGCTGCGCGAGCTGGCGCTGCTGGCCACGAAGGAGAACTTCAAGGGCACGGTCACCGATCTCGGCGGCGCCACCGCCAACATGTGGGGGATGCGCTGCACCGACGAGGCGGCCCACGCGGTCTGCCGGCGGCTCTCCTGCGTCTACCCGGGCGTCTGCCAGTTCTTCTCGGTCGATCACGGGCCGCTCATCGACCTCTACGAGAAGGCGCGGCGGGTGAAGGGGGTGAAGCACCTCTTCGTCGGCTCCGGGGTCCGCTACGATCTCGCCCAGGCCGACACCCGGAACGGCGACCGCTACCTGAAGACGCTGGTGACGCACCACGTCTCCGGCCAGCTCAAGGTGGCCCCAGAGCACATCTGCGAGCCGGTCCTGAAGGTGATGAAGAAGCCTGGGGTCGAGTCGTTCGAGAAGCTGCGGCGCGACTTCGAGCGCTACTCGGCGGAGGCGGGCAAGGAGCAGTACCTGGTCCCCTACTTCATCTCCTCGCACCCGGGGGCCTCGCTGGAGGAGGCGGTGCAGCTCATGGAGTACCTGCAGAAGAACCGCTGGAGGCCGCAGCAGGTGCAGGACTTCATGCCCACCCCCATGACGCTGGCCTCCGACATGTACTGGTCGGGTTACTCGCCGCTCACCATGAAGCCTATCCACGTGGTGCGCGACATGGAGGAGAAGCGGATGCAGAAGGCGCTCATCCGCTGGGGTGATCCCGACAACGCCCCGCTCATCGAGAAGGCGCTGCGCAAGACCGGCCGGCTGGCGCCCGGCCAGCGCATGGGGACCGGCATGCGCCCGGCCCGGGAGGGGCAGCGGCCGCCCTGGGCGCGGCGCGGCGCCCGGCCCCTCCCGCCCAGGAAGGGCTGAGGCGTGGCGGCGGGAGCGCGCGGCAAGGTCCTGGTGGGCATGAGCGGCGGCGTCGACTCCTCGGTCGCCGCGGCGCTGCTGCGCGACCAGGGGTGGGAGGTGACCGGCGTCTTCGTCTGCCTCGGCACCGCGGCCGACGGCGACGGCGCGGGCGGCTGCTGCTCGCCGCAGGACGCCGCCGACGCGCGGCGGGTGGCCGGGTTGCTCGGCATCGACCTCTTCGTGCTGCAGGCGGCCGGGGACTTCAACCGGATCATCGACCGGTTCGTGGCCGAGTACGCGGCTGGCCGGACGCCCAACCCCTGCGTCGGCTGCAACCGCGACATCAAGTTCGCGCGGCTCCTCGCCAACGCCCGCGCCCTCGGCTTCGACGCCATCGCCACCGGCCACTACGCGCGGGTGGTGGCCCGGGCCGGCGCGCCCGCCATCGCCCGGGCCCGGGCGCGGGAGAAGGACCAGAGCTACGTGCTCTTCGAGCTGCCGGCCGAGGTGCGGTCGCGGCTGCTGCTGCCGCTCGGCGAGCTGCCGGCCAAGGCGGCGGTGCGCGAGCAAGCCCGGCGGCTCGGGCTGCCGGTCCACGACAAGCCCGACAGCCAGGAGATCTGCTTCGTGGGCGAGGGCGGCTACGCGGAGCTGCTGGCGAGCCGCGCCCCCGGAGCCCTCACCCCCGGCGCCATCCTCGACCAGGCCGGGCGCCAGGTGGGGCGCCACCAGGGGTACGCGCTCTACACCATCGGCCAGCGGCGCGGCCTGGGCGGCGGGGCCGGGGTGCCTCGCTATGTCACCGGCATCGACGCCGCCACCGCCACCGTCCGGGTCGGGCCGCGCGCCGCCACGCTGCGCGGTGGCCTCCGGGCCGGACAGGCCTCCTGGCAGGGACCGCTGCCGGAGGGCGGCCGGGTCGAGCTGCAGCTCCGCTCCGCCCCGGTGGCGGCGCCGGCCACCGTCAGCGCCCAGGGCGCCGGCTTCACCGCCAGCTTCGACCAGCCGGTGGCGGCGGTGGCGCCGGGCCAGGCGGCCGTGCTCTACGACGGCGACGTGGTGGTGGGCGGCGGCTGGATCGAGGAGGCGCTGTAGATCGTGCTGGCGCCGGCTTCTGGTGGCGCCAGCGCAAGATTCGTCCCCATCAGCTGCCTGTGAATCGCCCCTCAGCCGCTTTCCCGGCGCCCCCCGCCGCGATAGCCTGCCGGCCCCATGAAGGACCCCCTCACCGACGCGGCCCGGCTGGAGCGCCACCGCCGCCTCGCCGCCGCCGACCACCGCCACCTCTGGCACCCCTTCACCCAGATGCAGGACTGGCTGGGGGAGGACCCGCTCATCATCGACCGGGGCGAGGGGGTCGAGCTCATCGACACCATGGGGAGGCGCTACCTCGACGGCGTCTCCTCGCTCTGGTGCAACGTCCACGGCCACCGGGTCCCGGAGCTCGACGAGGCGGTGCGCGCCCAGCTCGACCGGATCGCCCACTCCACCCTGCTGGGCCTGGCCTCGACCGCCTCCATCGAGTGCGCCGAGGAGCTGGTGCGCCACGTCCCCCCCGCTCTCACCCGCGTCTTCTTCTCGGACGCCGGCGCCACCGCGGTGGAGATCGCCATCAAGATGGCGTTCCAGCACTTCCAGCTGCGCGGCGACGAGCGGCGGCGCGAGTTCGTCTCCATCACCGGCGGCTACCACGGCGACACCATCGGCTCGGTCTCGGTGGGCGGCATCGACCTGTTCCACCGGATCTTCAAGCCGCTACTCTTCGACGTGCACCACGCGCCGCAGCCCTACTGCTACCGCTGCCCGCTCGGCAAGACGCTGCCGGGCTGCGCCATGGCCTGCGCCGACGCGGTGGAGGCGATCTTCGCGGCGCGGCCGGGCCAGATCGCCGCGCTGGTGATCGAGCCGCTCATGCAGGGGGCCGACGGCATGATCGCGCAGCCGCCCGGGTACCTGAAGCGGATGCGCCAGATCTGCGACCGGCACGGCGCGCTGCTCTGCTGCGACGAGGTCGCCACCGGCTGGGGGCGCACCGGCACCACCTTCGCCGTGGAGCAGGAGGGGGTGGTCCCCGACATCATGACCATGGCCAAGGGGCTGACCGGCGGCTACCTGCCGCTGGCGGCCACGCTCACCACCGAGACCATCTTCGAGTCCTTCCTCGGCTCCTTCGACTCGAGGCGCACCTTCTTCCACGGCCACACCTACGCCGGCAACCCGCTCGGCTGCGCGGTGGCCACCGCGTCGATGAAGCTGTTCCGCGACCGGCGGATCATCGAGGGGCTGCCGGCCCGGATCGGCGCGCTGGCCCGGGCGCTCGCCCCGCTCGCCGACCACCCGCACGTCGGCGAGATCCGGCAGCGCGGCCTGATGGTCGGCGTCGAGCTGGTGCGCGACCGCGCCACCAAGGCCGAGTACGAGTACCCGCTGCGCGTCGGCCACCAGGTCTGCCTCGAGGCGAGGAGGCACGGCGTGCTGCTGCGACCGCTCGGCAACGTGGTGGTGCTGCTGCCGCCGCTGGCCATGACCGTGGCGCAGCTCGAGCAGCTGGTGGCGGCGGCGCGGGCCGGCATCGACGCCGTCACCGCCCGGGCCTAGGAACCGGCCATGCGCGGCCTCTTCGTCACCGCCACCGACACCGGCGTCGGCAAGACCGAGGTGGCCTGCGCCCTGGTGAGCGGGGCGCGCGCCGCGGGGCTGGACGTCGGGGCCATGAAGCCGGCGCAGTCGGGGGTGACGCCCGGCCAGCCGAGCGACGCCGAGCGGCTGCGCGAGGCGGCGGGCGGCGCCGATCCCCTCGAGCTGGTCTGCCCGTACCGGTTCGAGCCGCCGCTGGCGCCGGGCGTGGCGGCGCGGCTCGCTGGCGTGGAGATCTCGCTGCCCCGGCTCGTCGAGGTGGCCCGGGCGCTGGCCTCGCGCCACGCGGCGCTGGTGGTGGAGGGGGCGGGCGGGCTGCTGGTGCCGCTGACGCCGAGCCAGACCTACGCCGACCTGGCCGTGGCGCTCGGCCTGCCGGTGCTGGTGGTGGCGCGGGCCGGGCTGGGCACCGTGAACCACGCCGCGCTCACCGTCGAGGCGCTCAGGGCGCGAGGGCTCACCGTGGCCGGCCTGGTGCTCAACCGGACCGGCCCCGACGACGATCCGTCGGTGCCCTACAACGCCGCCGAGATCGAGCGGCTCACCGGCGCCCGCGTGCTGGCCTCGCTGCCGTACCTGCGCGATATCGCGTCCAGGGGACCTTTCCTGCGTTCGGCACTGGCGGGCAAAGTCCACTTTTAGGCGCGCCGAAGAAAATTGGATCGGTGTCCCGATCGATCCTACAGATCGCGGCGTGCCGAACGTCGTCGACCTCACCCTCGTCAGCCAGGCCCGGCGAGCCCTCCACAGCACCCTCGATGACCGCGGGCTCGGGTTCTTCCTCGAGGAGAGCGCCCGGGCGCCGCGGCTCGACCCGCGCCGCATCGCCTGGATCGTGGAGGTGGCGCGACGGCGGGTCGGCGGCCCGAGCCGGCGCGACCCGAACGCGCTGTCGCGGACCCGGCGGGTGGTGCGGCGCGAGCTGATCCGCCGTCTAGCCGACGCCATGCTGCAGGCGGGGTTGTAATCGCGCGGGCTTCAGCCCGCGCAACCCGAACGCTCCAGGACGGGAACCGGGTCGGGACCGTCCCTACCTCTTGCTCGCCTCCACGTACCGGAGCTTCAGGTCGAGCAGCAGCTGGTCGAGCAGCTTGGCCTCTTCCGCGCTCAGGTTCCCCCTGGTCTTCTGCTCGAGCATGGCGAGGATCTCGATGCTCTGCTGCGCCAGCGGCAGGTTCTTCTCGACGGGCTTGCCGGTTTCCGGGTGCGGCGCGTCGCCGAGGTGGACCAGCGCCGACGAGCCGATGGAGAGGAGGAAGGTGTAGAAGTCGATGGTCTGGCGGGTGTCGGGCACGGTGGGCCTCTTTCGCCCGGCGGGGCGGCCACGAGGATAGCAGGGACCGGTCGTGCTACCATCGTCCATCGCGAGCGCGACGGGAGTGGGCCGATGGACCTCGACATCTACACCGAGCCCGAGGAGATCGACCTCGAGACGCTGCGCCACCTCGGTCCGCTCGCCGCGCTGGCCGGCACCTGGGAAGGGGAGGGGGTCGACACCCACCCGGTCGCCGAAGGGACCGAGGACGAACCGTACCGGGAGCGGATCGTCTTCGAGCCCATCGACCCGCAGGCCAACGGTCCGCAGCTGCTTTACGGGCTGCGCTACCACCAGCACGTGAACAAGCTCGACGAGCCGCTCACCTTCCACGATCAGGTCGGCTACTGGCTCTGGGAGCCGGCCACCGGGGTGCTCATCCAGACCATCGCCATCCCGCGCGCGCAGGTGGCGCTGGCGACCGGCCAGGCCGGGGCCGCGGCGCGCAGCTTCAAGGTGCAAGCCACGCTCGGCTCGCCCACCGCGGGGATCGTCTCGGCGCCCTTCCTCGACCAGCACTTCACCACCAAGCAGTTCACCATCACCATGACCGCCAACGACGACGGCACGATCACCTACGAGCAGGACACGGTGCTGCAGATCACCGGGCGTCCCGAGCCGTTCCACCACGTCGACCGGAGCACGCTGCGCCGGGTCGCCCCGGCGGTCCGAAACCCGGCAGCGGGAACCTGAGCTGGGCTAGTCGAGGTCGAAGGCGATCCGCTCGCCCGCGTAGCCGCGCTGCACCAGCAGCACCAGCTGGCCGCTGCGCCGCGCGCCCCCGGCGGCGCGCCGGAACTCGTCGAGCGTGGAGACCTCGACGCCGTTCACCTCGCGCACCAGGTCGCCCTTCTGGATCCCGACCTTGGCGGCGGGCGTCCCCCTGGTGACGGCCCGGACCGCCAGCACCACGCCACCGGTGGCCCTCGCCTCCTCCAGCGCCAACCCGACGCGCCGCTGCACCAGCTGCTCGACGCGCTGGGGCGTCAGCTCCACCGCCGGCACCGTCAGGACCAGCTTCTGCTGGCCGCGCCTGAGATCGAGCCTGACGTGGCCGCCGACGGGCAGGTCGCGCAGCCGGAAGCGGAACTCCTCCGCCCCCTCCAGCACGACGCCGTCCACCGCCTCGACCAGGTCGCCGCGCCGCACGCCGAACCTCTCCGCCGGCGACCCGGGGTCGACGCCGGTGACCTGGACGCCGCCGCTGGTGCCGGGCATCGCCCCCTCGCGCGGCGGCAGGTCGGTGACGCTGGCGCCGAGGTAGCCCTCGCGCACCTCGCCGTGGTCGATCAGGTCCGCGGCGATGCGTCGGGCCCGGTCGATGGGGATGGCGAAGCCGATGCCGGCGCTCCGGTCGCCGAGGATGGCGGTGTTGATGCCGATGAGCCGCCCTTCGATGTCGAGCAGCGGGCCGCCGGAGTTGCCGGGGTTGATGGAGGCGTCGGTCTGGATGAAGTCGAAGAGGGTCCGGTTGCCGGCCTTGAAGTTGCGGTGAAGCGCCGAGAGCACGCCGGTGGTGACGGTGTTGGCCAGGCCGAAGGGGTTGCCGATTGCGATCACCGTCTCGCCGATGAGCAAGCCCTCGGAGCGGCCGATGGGGACCGCCGGCAGCCTCTCGTGCGTCACCAGCTTCAGGACGGCGAGGTCCGAGGAGGGATCGGTGCCGATCAGCTTGGCGATCAGCTCGCGCCCGTCCACCATCCCGACGCGAAAGCGCGCGCCACGTTCGACCACGTGGTTGTTGGTGAGGACGTAGCCGTCGGGCGAGACGATCACGCCCGAACCGAGCGAGGTGACCGCGTAGCCCTTGCGGTAACGCGGGTGCTCGAAGAAGCCGAAGACGTCGGCGTCGCCCCCCGGCCGCGACGGGACGCGGATGCGGACCAGCTCCTCCGCGGAGACGTTGACCACCGCGCCGCGGATCCGCTCGACCGCCATGACCACCGGCGTGCGGCGGTTGGCGGTGGGGGTGGCCTCGCCGCGCGGGATCACCTCACGAGCGCTGGCCGCGCCGGCGGCGAGCAGGCAGGCCGCGGCGAGGAGGGGCCGGGCCGGCACGGGCTACTCGTCGTCCGCGTCGTCGATCGGCTCGCCGTCCATGGCGGACTCGACCGAGAGCGCCTGGTCGGAGAGATCCGGGAGCGCCTTCAGGTGGGCGGCGTACTCCTTCTCGTCGACGATGCCCTTGCGCACGTACCGCTTCACCACGCGCTGGTCCACCACCTTGTTGTCGAACGTCTCGGTCATTGGAACCCTCGTGATGCCTGGGGAAGCCGCGAAGAGGCGCGGAACATATGCGGCGGCTTGCTGACCCGTCAAGCCGCGTGGTACCCCCCTAAGGTGCTCCCGGCTTCACCCGCGAGGTCGTCCCGGCTCGAGCGGCTGCGGGGGCTCTATGCCCTGGTCGGCGGGCCCGACCCGATGGCCCTGGCGAACCAGGCGCTCGACGGCGGCGCCGGGGTCATTCAACTGCGCGTGAAAGACCGGCCGGCCGCCGAGGTGGTGGAGCTGGCGGCGCTCCTCGTGGCGCTGGCCCGCGGCCGGGCGCTGGTGCTGGTCAACGACCGGGCCGACCTGGCGGTGCTGGCCGGCGCCGACGGCGTCCACGTCGGCGCCGAGGACCTGCCGGTGGCGGCGGCCCGGGCCGTGGTCGGGCCCGACCTGCTGGTGGGGCGCTCGACCCGCACGCTCGACGAGGGCCTCACCGCGCTGGCCGACGGGGCCGACCACGTCGGCTTCGGCCCCGTCTTCAGCACCGCCACCAAGCTGATCGCCGAGCCGCCGCGCGGCCTCGCCATGCTGGCCGAGGTGGCCGGACGGCTCCCGGCGCCGGTGGTGGCCATCGGCGGCATCGGCCTCGACACCATCGGCGCGGTGGCGGCGGCCGGGGCCGCCGCCGCCGCCGTCATCGGCGCGCTCTTCGACCACGGGGAGCCGCGCCGCCGGGCCGAGGCGCTGGCCGCCGCCTTCGCGGCGGGGCGGAAGGCGCCATGAGCGGCCGCCCCGGGGAGGAGCGCCGGTGAAACGTGACGCGACGGTGCTGGTGGTGGCGGGGCTCGATCCCACCGGCGGGGCCGGCCTGGCGGCCGATCTCACCGTGCTGGCCTCGGTCGGCGCGCGCGGCTGGCCGGTGGCGGCGGCGCTCACCGCGCAGGGGCCGAAGGGAGTCCGCGGCTGGAGCCCGGTCCCGGTGGAGATGCTGCTGGCGCAGCTGGACGCGCTGCTCGACGGCGCGCCGCGGGCCCCCGGCGCGGTGAAGACCGGGATGCTGGGGACGGCGGCGCTGGCCCATGCCCTGGCGGCGCGGCTCGCCGCACGCGATCTCGCCCGGGCGCCCCTGGTGGTCGATCCGGTGCTCCTCTCCTCCTCCGGGGCGCTGCTGCTCGACCTGGCCGACGGCTCGCCGGCCGACGCCTTCGGGCCGCTGCTGGCCCGCGCCCGCGTGGTCACGCCCAACCTCGACGAGCTCCGGGCGCTGACCGGGCTCGAGGTCGGCTCCGACGAGGCGGCGGTGGCGGCGGCGCGGCGGCTCGGCGCGCGGGCGGTGCTGGTGAAGGGGGGGCACCGCGAGGGCGCGCCGGTGGACCTGCTGGTTGAGCGGCGCTCGGTGACCCGCTTCACCGGGCGGCGGCGGCCCGGGACGGCGCGCGGCACCGGCTGCCGGCTCGCCTCGGCGCTGGCCGGGCTGCTGGCACGCGGCGCCTCGCTCGACGAGGCGGTCCGCGGCGCCAAGAAGGTGGTGGAGCGCTACCTCGACGCCCAGGCGCGCGGCCGCGGCGGGCGAGATCGCTAGTTCGGCCCGGGGCGGCGATCCATCTCGGCGAAGAAGGTGTTGGACCGGAAGAAGACCAGGTCGATGGTGGCGATGGGGCCCTGCCGCTGCTTGGCGATGATGAGCTGCACCTGCTGCGTGTCGCCCGGAGGCCCGGCCTCCTTGTCCTCCTCCTCCTGCCGGTGGAGGAACATCACGATGTCGGCGTCCTGCTCGATGGCGCCCGACTCGCGCAGGTCGGAGAGCATGGGCGGCTCGCCCTTGCGCTTCTCCACGCCGCGGTTGAGCTGCGAGAGCGCCACGATGGGAATCTTGAGCTCGTTGGCCAGCGCCTTGAGCGAGCGGCTGATGGTGGCGATCTCCTGCTCGCGGGACTGGTTCATCCGGTCGCTGGGGGCGTGCATGAGCTGCAGGTAGTCGACCAGCACCAGGTCGAGCCCGCCCTCGCGCTGGATCTTGCGGCACTTGCTGCGCAGCTCGACCGGCGTGAGGACGAAGTTGTCGTCGAGCCAGATGGGGGCGGCGGCGATCCGCTCGGCGTGGTGGAAGATCCGATCCCACTCGTTGCGCCCCAGCTGCCCCTGCGAGAGCTTGCGCCAGTCGAGCTTGGCCTCGGCGGCCAGCAGGCGCAGCGCCAGCTGGTCGGAGGGCATCTCCAGCGAGAAGAAGGCCACGGTCTTGCCCTTCAAGGCGGCGTTGGCGGCCAGGTTGAGCGCGAAGGCGGTCTTGCCGACCGAGGGGCGCGCCGCGATGATGGAGAGCGAGCCGGGCTGCAGGCCGAGCGTGTTCTTGTCGAGCGAGGCGAAGCCGGTGGGCACGCCGGTGATGAAGGACTTCCCCTCGGCGACCCGCTTCTGGATCGCCTCGAGGTTCTCCACCGCCGCCATCATGGGATCCTTGATGCGGCGGAGCGTGTCTACCGACGTGCCCTGCGCCGCGCCGAAGACCTCCTGCTGGGCGGTGTCGAGGAAGGACTGGACGTTGGCCCCCGACTCGTAGCCCTGCTCCACCACCCGCTGGGCGGTGAGCATCATCTTGCGGCCGCGGGCCAGGTCCTGCACCACGCGGGCGTAGTGGTTGACGTTGGCGGCGACGCCGACGCTCCGCGACAGCGAGAAGACCAGCTCGCGCGGCACCGCGTTGCCGAGCAGGCCGCGCGCCCCGAGCCGGTGGTTCACCATGACCGGGTCGATGGTCTGCGCCTCCTTGGCCAGCTCCTCGCACGCCGCGTAGACGTGCTGATGGGCCAGCAGGTAGAAGTCGCTGGTCTTGAGCAGCGCCGCGACCAGATCGAAGGCGTTCTCGTCGATGAGGACGGCACCGAGGACCGCCTGCTCGGCCTCGACGTTGTGTGGGAGATCGCGGGCGCCGCGGAGCGGGACGGGGGCATCGGGGCGGCGCTGCAGCTCGTTGTCGGACATCGGCGGTGCGCAATCTAGCAGCCACGCCTGACGGCCACGTGGTTGGAACAGAGTGGAAGATGTCGGAATTTCGGGCGTACGAGCCGGTGTCCAGCCGGTGAAAAGCCGGTGGACGGGGCGGGTACGGGCCGGGTATCCAGCACCTCACCGGACGCCGGGCGCGAACTGGGGCTATCGTCCGGTCATGCGCCGCCTCTCCGCCCTGTTCCTCCTTGCCACGCTCCTGTCCGGCTGCGCCTCCATGCAGCGGCTGGCCGCGTCCGCGATCGCCTCGCCGCGCCTCCAGTTCGAGAAGGCGACGGTGACCGCGCTCGACCTCGACGGGACGACCGTGGTCCTCGACTTCACGCTGGAGAACCCGAACGACATCGCCTTCCGCGTGGCCGGCGCCACCTGGCGGCTCGACGTCGAGGGATCCCGGCTCGGCGAGGGCGAGCTGCCGGGCGGGGTGACGCTGCCCTCACGCGGGAAGGCGCCGTTCGCGGTGACCGTGCGGCTGCGCTGGGCCGACCTGGCGCGGCTCACCGAGCAGGTGCGGCGGCAGGCCGAGGTGGCCTATCGCGTCGCCGGCGTCATCCGGGTCGAGACGCCGATCGGCGTCCTCGAGCTGCCGTACCGGCACGAGGGGCGCCTGCCGGTGCCGAGGCTCCCGGCGCTGCGCCTCGCCGGCGCCTCGGTGGACGTCAACTCGTTCACCGAGCTGGAGCTGGAGCTGACGCTCGACGTCGAGAACACCAACGGCTTCATGCTGCCCGGCGCCACGCTCCGCTTCGACGTGCTGCTCAACGGCGTGCCGGTGGCCACCGGGCGGGAGGCGACGCTCCAGCCGCTCGGCGCGGGCGGCGAGGCGCGGCTCAGGTTGCCGATCCGGGTGTCGCTGCTCGGCGCCGGCCGCGCCCTCTCGACCATCCACGGCAGCAGCGAGCTGCGGCTGCGCGGCGCCATCCGGGCCGGTGGGCTGGAGAGGCCGGTGGACCTGAAGATGGAGGTGGGGAAGAGGTAGGCCGGAGCGGCGGACCGATCCCCTAGGAGCGAGGCGCGGCCGCGGGGTCCGGCGACGGCGCGGCCGGTGGGCGCAGCGGGGTCAGCTCGTAGCGGTGCTCGGGCTTGTAGCCCTGGATCCAGAGGAACGGGAAGAGCACCAGGACACCTCCGAGGCAGGCCCCGGCGTCGAAGACCTCGTTCCGCTGGATGCTGGCGTCGAACTGCTCATAGCCGTCGAGCACCAGCTTCACGTGCGTCGACGAGCCGACGATCTTGGTGTCGCTCATCGAGTAGGGCGTCTTCCCGACGGCCTCGCCGTCCAGGTAGATCTTGGCGCCGGTCGGCTCGCTATGGATCAGGGTGGTGCTGACGCAGCCGCTGGCGAAGACGAGGGCGATCGGCAGGGCGGCGAAGTGGGTCAGGGTGTTCTTCATGGCGTCTCTCAGTCTCCTGTTTCGAGGGGGGAACGCGCGCTTCCGTGGGAGCTGCCGGAGTGCCACGGAGGATGGCGCATGTTACGCTGAGACCATGCGTTTTGTCGCTCTCCTGGTGACAATGGCCTCGGCGAGCCCGGCCCTGGCCGACGACGGCCCGTTCGACTCGCCGGGCCACCCGGTCACCGCCGAGGCCGCTCCGGCCCGCGCCGACCCGCCCACCACCCCGACGCCCCTTTCGATCTGGGCGTACCGGAAGCTGGCCAGCTTCCAGGGGCCGCGCTGCCCGCATCGCCCGAGCTGCTCCGCCTATGCCGCCGAGGCGATGCACCGACACGGGCCGCTGCTGGGCAGCTTCATCGGCGTCTCCCGGCTGCTGCGGGGCGAACGCTCCTCGGCGCTGCGGGCGCTCGACCGCGACGCGGAGGGTGGGCTGCTCGACCCGCTCGAGGCCGCCACCTTCTTCCTCTCCGGCCCGACGTGGTGACGCTGCTCGCCGCGCTGCTCTGCGCACAGGTCGGCACCGCGGCGGCGGCACCGGCGTCGCGCCCGGCCGAGGCGGCCGAGGCGGTCCGGTATGGCGACTGGCTCGAGGCCCAGGGTGATCACTACCGCGCCATCGGCGAGTACCAGCGCGCCAGCTACCTCGATCCCGGCGGCCCGCTCGCCGGCGAGGCGGGGCTGCGGATCGCCAGCGCCTACGCCGCCGGCGGGAAGCCGGACGCGGCCGTCACCATGCTGCGGCGCCTGGCCACCGAGGCGCCCGAGCCGGCGACGCGCGACGCCGCGCTCTACGAGCAGGGTAGAGTCCGGTACCTGGCAGGGCAGGCGGGCGCTGCGGTGGCGCCACTCGCCGCCTACGCCAGGCTGGAGGCGCCGGCCGGCGGACCGGGGCGGGGGCGAGCGCTGCTGCTCCTCTCCCTGGCCAGGCTTCGCGAAGGCGACGAGGCGGGCGCCCGGCGGGAGCTCGAGGCGATCCCGGAGCGCGAGGACCCGCGGGTCCCCGGCCTCCGGCTCGCCATCGACGAGGTGGCGCGGGCGCCGCGCCGCAGCCCGCTCGCGGCCGGTCTGCTCTCGGCGGTCCTGCCGGGGCTGGGCCACGTCTACGCCGGCGATCCGGTGGCGGGCACCGGGGCGTTCGCGGTCAACGGCCTCTTCATCTGGGCCACCGTCGAGGCCTACCGCGACCGCCGGCCGGCGCTGGGGACGCTCCTGCTGGTCGGCGAGTCGCTCTGGTATGGCGGCGCCATCTTCGGTGCGGTGGCCGAGGCGATGCGCTTCAACCGCGACGCCCGCACCGCCGCGCTCGACGGCGTGGACCGGCGGCTTCGCTGGGTGCTGGAGCCGGTCCCGGGTGGCGCGACGGTGGGGGCCCGGTTACCGTTCCAGTGACCCGGAGGTCGGCATGCCCCACCTGCAGTTCGAGCTCAGCTTCACGCCGCGGCCGGAGGCGAAGCGCGCCTTCGCCTCGGCGGTGATCGACCACTTCGCCACCATCATGGACACCGGCACCGACCACATCGCCGTCACGCTCCGGTGCTTCGGCGAGGGCGACCTCACCTTCGGACGGGCGGTCGAGCCGTCGAAGGGGATCGCCTTCCTGAACGCCGACATCCGGCTCGGCCGGACGCGCGACCAGAAGCGGCGGCTCTCGCTGGCCATCATCGACGAGCTCGGGACCCGGTTCGGCGTGCCGAAGGAGTCGGTCTACGTGATCCTGACCGAGCACGACGGCGAACACTTCCAGCTCTCCGACCGCGTGCTGCCGTCCTGGACGACGGGGGAGGATCCGCTCGCCGATCCGACCTCATGACCGCCAGCTCCCTCGCCGGCCGTATCCAGGTGGTCCAGGCCGACATCACCAGCCTCGACGTCGACGCCATCGTCAACGCGGCCAACGAGTCGCTGCTGGGTGGCGGGGGCGTGGACGGTGCCATCCACCGCGCCGCCGGGCCGGAGCTGCTGGCCGAGTGCAGCGCCCTGGGCGGCTGCCTCACCGGCGAAGCGCGGATCACGCGCGGCTACTTGCTCCCGGCCCGCCACGTCATCCATACCGTCGGACCGGTCTGGCGCGGCGGCCATGCGGGCGAGGCCGAACTGCTCGCCTCCGCCTACCGGTCCTGCCTGGGCCTGGCGCGGGAGCACCGGCTCGGGTCGATCGCCTTCCCGGCCATCTCCACCGGCGTCTACGGCTTCCCGAAGGACCAGGCCTGCGCCATCGCGGTGCGCGAGGTCTCCGCCGCGCTCTCCGCCGGTCCGCTGCCGGCCCGCGTGGTCTTCTGCTGCTTCGGCGAAGAGGACCGGGCGCGCTACCAGGCGGCCTGCGCGAGCTGCGCTGATGGGTAGGCGACCGGCTTGATCGGCGGTTCCGGTCCCTGACGCCACAGCCCATCAGCCGGCTCGGTCCACTTCACCACGCGTCTGCGGTCAGCCGCGCCTGTACTTAGCCGAAAGGTCGTCGGTCGGCACCAGCCTGCAGGCGGGCGGCTTCGCGCTGGTCGGTGGCCAGCCAGGCGGCACCCCCTGAGGGAAGCGGGCGTAGGCCGGCAGGGAGACGTCGGTCGGCACCGTCTGCTCCGACGAGCGCGACGCCGCGGACGACCCTGACCCCAGGCCCGAGATGATCCACGCGGGCGCCGTGAAGACCAGGAAGTACCCGTTTCCGATGGTCGAGAGGGTCCCGAGCACCGTGGACACGGTGATGCCGACAGAATGGCCCGGCAGCACCTCCACGGTGACCCGCTCGATCGGCCCGACCGCAATGGCTTGGAGCCCGCCGCCGTCCAGCACGTGGAGCGCGGAGGCGTCGGCCGCGATAAGCTCGCCCCCGACCCGCCCCTGGTTCTTCAACTCGACGACGACCCGGTGACCGCAGGTGGGAACCTCGTCGACCGACGCCACGGCCGGGGCTCCGCGCGCCTCGTCACGCCGCTGCAGCGGTTGGCGATGGACGCAACCGCCGACGGCGACCGCGAGGAGCAGGAACGACGGGCGAGAACGGGTCATGGCGTCGCTCCCATCCGGCTCTGCCAGAAGATCTTCTCGACCCCGGGTTCCATCTTCTTCCAGGCCGGCGCGAGGTGGCGCAGCGCGCTCTCCGGATTGCGCAGGAGCGCCACCGCGGCGGCTGGATCCTCCTCGGCGATCCACTGCTCGCGCATCCACTCGATGTAGTAGCCGCGCGACTCGAGGAAGAACTCGGCGTCGTGCAGCGCCGCGGGCACCGGGAAGCGGATGGTCCAGGCGTCGCCGGGCACTGAGACCAGCCGCGCCCCTTCACCACGCAGCCGGGAGAGGGCACCGGCGTCAGCCCCACCGAGGCGTCGGACCTCGACGGGCGTGATCACCGCCGGATCCACCGCCGGACCCGCCAGTTCGGCCAGGGAGAGCCGGTCGAGCTTCCAGTTGCCGCGCGTCAGCCGAAGCCGGACCTTCACCTCGCCCGGCGGCAGGTCGACCGGGAGCGGCACCAGCTGCGTCTCCTTGGCGATGGGACCGATCTCCCCGAAGGCGCCCGCGACCTTCCAGCCCGAGCGAGTCCAGACCTCCACCTCGGCGCGCGCCAGCAGGCGCTCCCACCCGGTGAAGGCCGGGGTCTCGCCAGGCGCCATGGTCTCGAGCCTCGCGAAGGTCTCGCCCGCCTTGCCGCCGAGCCAGGCGAGCCCCTGGTAGAAGACGAAGGTGTTTAGCAGGCCGTTGCGCGCACGGATCACCAGCCCGGCCGGCCCGGCCGGGGCCGAGAAGGTGAGCTCGATCAGTTCCTGTTCGGCGAGGTCGGTCGCACCGGCGCGCGAGAGATACTCACCGCCGCCGTCGGCAAGCACGTCGGCGAGGCAGTCTCCCTCCACGCCACGGCAATGGAGCGGAACCAGCTCGCGCCCGGTCGGGAAGTACCGGTCGCCGACCCGGTAGACGCGGCCGCCGGGCGGGCGCGGCACCGCCAGCAACCGCGTGGAGCGGACGTAGTGCGTCTCCAGCGCCTCGTTCTTCATGGTCAGCTCGACGGCGCTGCCGATCGGGCGGGGCACGTCGATCGAGTCGACGTCGGTCGCCTCGAAGGCGCGGGCGATGCTGGCGCTGAATCCCTCGGCCACCAGCCGCTCGTCGCCCGGCGCGCCGGCGTAGAAGGTGGGGCATGAGCCGAAGCAGGCCTTCGGGTTCATGGCGCACAGGGCCGCCACCGCCAGCGTCACGCCGGCCACCACGCCGAGCACCGCCACCTCGCTACGGGAGACCGACTCGGGGCGGTTGGTCTCGAGGAGGGCGAGGTCGGACAGGGGCAACTCGATCTGGCCGCGCGAGAGCAGCTTGCGATCGGCGTCGTAGCGGAGCCCATCGCCGCTCAGCGTTCCGCCGGCGCCATCGAGGGTCCAGGCCCGCAGCACCGCGAGCGAGCCATCCTTGCCGTGAGCCTTGAGGAACGGCGCCTCCGGGCTGGCCTGCTTCAGTTCCGAGGTGTCGGGCTTGAAGAGCCGCGCCTGCCAGTACCGGTCGGTGCAGCCACCGAGCGCCGCTGCGAGGATGGCGAGCGACGTGGTCCAAGTTCGCGTGGTCATGTCGTCCCTCTGGTGGTCCAGGATCCTAGAGTCCGGCAGCGTAGCACGCGTGACCGTACCTGACCCAGGGTCTGGTTCACCCGCGGTGGTCCAGGCCGACATCACCCGGCTCGACGTCGACGGCCTCTTCGGCGCCGTCAACGAATCACTACTTCCCCGTTGAGCGCGCCGCCCACCGCCGCGTAGAGTCGGGTCCACCCTCCGGGCGCCAGCGCCAGGACAACAAAGAGCCGACATGACCCGACTCGTCCGTGCTTTCGCCGCCGTCGCCTGCGCCGGCCTCCTCTTCGCCGTCACCGCCTCCGCCCAGGCCGCCGCCGCCGGCAAGCAGGTGACCGTGACCGGCAAGCTGGCCTGCGCCATGTGCGTCCTGAAGCAGAAGGACGTGAAGAGCTGCACCAACGTGGTGGTGGTGAAGGAAGGCGGCAAGGAGGTGATCTACGCGCTGGCCGACAACGACGTCTCCAGGCCGCTCGTCATGGCGGCCTGCGAGAAGGCCCTGCCGGTGAAGGTGACCGGCACCGTGACCGAGGCGGCCGGCAAGAAGACCATCACCGCCAGCAAGGTCGAGAAGAGCTGAGCCGGACGCGCGGCCGGCGGGGGCGCGTCCGGCGCGCTACCCGGCCAGCACCGACTGCCCGCGGATGGTGAAGTAGACCGCCTCTGGGTGGTGCAGCACGATGGCGCTGGTCGACTGCTCCGGGACCATCTGGCAGGCCTCGGTCAGCGAGACGCCGATGGCGCGGTCGGGGTCGAGCAGCTTCCAGAGCTGCCGCTGGTCGTTCAGCTCGGGCCACGACGGGTAGCCCGGGCTGTAGCGCTTGCCCTGGTCGGGCCCCATCCCCAGCTCGGCCTTGACCGTGCGGTGCCAGTGCTCGGCCAGGGCCTCGGCCACCTCTACGGCGAGGCCGTGGACGAAGAGGGCGCGCGAGTAGTCGCCGCGAGCATTGGCCTCGTCGGCCACCCGCGAGGCCGCGTCCCCCATGGTGACCACCTGGAAGGCGCAGACGTCGCTCCCCGGCTCGGTCTTGAAGTAGTCGGCCAGGCAGAGCAGCCGCTCGTCGGGCTGACGCGGGAAGCGCATGCGGGCCAGCTTCGCCTTGCGGTGGACCGGGTCGAGGATCACCAGCTCCTCGCCCTCGGCGTGGCAGGGCCAGTAGCCGTAGACCACCCTGGGCTGGAGCCAGCCCTGGGCCTGCGCCTCGGCCTTCAGCTCCTCCAGCTTGGGCGAGAACTCCTCGCGGATCATCCGCTCGTACTCCGCCCCCTTGGCCCGCACGCCCCACTGCAGCTTGTAGAGCTCGTTGAGGTCGAGGCACGGCCAGAGGTCGGAAAGCGGGATCTGGCCGCTGAGCACGGTGCGGGCGCCCCAGAACGGCGGCGTGGGGATGCGGGCGGCCGGGGCCACGGCCGAGCGGGCTCCGGGCGGCGGCCTGGGCGGCGGCTCGGGGAGGGGCGCGTCGCGTCCCTTGATGGCCCTCTCCAGCACCGCGTGCTTCAAGCCGTCGCGCTTCACCGGGTCGACCAGCTGCTGGAGCAGCTCCAGCCCCTCGAAGGCGTCCTTGGCGTAGAAGACGCCGCCGGCGTATGGCGTGCCGCCCTGCACGAAGTGGGTCTTGTAGCCGAAGCGCCGGTTGATGGCGGCCCCGCCGATGATGACCGGGAACTGGAGGTTGCGCCGGCTCAGCTCCTCCACGCAGAAGGGCATCTGCTTTGAGGTGGAGACCAGCAGCGCCGAGAGGCCGATGGCGTCGGCGCCCACCTCGACCGCCTTCTCGATGACGGTGGCCACCGGGACCTGCTTGCCAAGGTCGTGCACCGTGAAGCCGTTGTTGGAGAGGATGGTCCTGACCAGGTTCTTGCCGATGTCGTGGACGTCGCCGTAGACGGTGGCCAGCACCACGATCCCCTTGGTCGAGCCGCCGGTCCTCTCGAGGAACTGCTCGAGGTGGCCGACCGCCTTCTTCATCACCTCGGCCGACTGGAGCACGAAGGGGAGGATCAGCTCGCCGGCGCCGAACTTGTCGCCCACGTCCTTCATGGCCGGCAGCAGCACCTCGTTGAGCACCGCCACCGCCGAGCGGCGGGTCAGCGCGTCGTCGATGAGCTTCTCGATCCCCTCGGGACGGCGGTGGAGGATCTGCAGGTGGAGCCGTTCCTCGACGCTCTTGCCGGCCAGCAGATCCTCTGTGGGCGCGGGCGCCTTCTCCGTCCCCTTCTCGCCGAAGTGGGCGATGAGGCGGGTCAGCGCGTCGGGGCGCCGGTCGAAGATCAGCTCCTCGGCCAGCGTCCGCTCCACCTCGGGGAGGCTCGGGTAGGGAGTGACGTCCCTGGGGTTGACGATGGCGAGATCGAGGCCGGCCTGCACCGCGTGGTAGAGGAAGACCGAGTTGATCACCTCGCGGGCGTGCTTGGCCAGGCCGAAGCTGACGTTGGAGACGCCCAGCGTGGTGAGCACGCCCGGGGTCTCGGCCTTGATGCGCCGGATCCCCTCCAGGGTCTCGACGGCGCTGTGCCGGTACTCCTCGCCGCCGGTGGCCAGCGTGAAGGTGAGGGCGTCGAAGACCAGGCAGTCGGGCTCGATGCCGTACTCCCTGGCCACCGCCACGATGCGCGCCGCGACCTCGGCCTTGCGGTCGGCGGTCTGCGCCATCCCCTTCTCGTCGATGGTCATGCAGACCACCGCCGCG
The DNA here is from genome assembly GCA_021806645.1 of Myxococcales bacterium. Taxonomy (GTDB): domain Bacteria; phylum Myxococcota; class Myxococcia; order Myxococcales; family Anaeromyxobacteraceae; genus JADKCZ01. The sequence continues at coordinate 55,775 of JAJZQX010000015.1, forward strand.
CCGTACCGCTTCACCAGGGGCAGCACCTTCCTGACCCGCTCGCCGCTCTTCTCCAGGTTGATGGAGTTGACGATGCAGCGGCCCGGGTAGACCTTGAGCGCCGACTCTATGACGTCCGGCTCGGTCGAGTCGATCATCAGCGGCGCGTCGACCGCCTGGGCCAGCAGCTTCACCAGGGCGCGCATCTGCGCCCCCTCGTCGTCGCGCTCGTTGAGGGCCACGCAGACGTCGAGGACGTGGGCGCCGGCCTCGACCTGGCCGCGGGCGATCTGCAGCAGCCCCGGGTAGTCGTCGGCGATGAGCAGCTCCTTCACCTTGCGCGAACCTTGCGAGTTGAGCCGCTCGCCCACCACCAGCGGGCGCGGCTCCAGCGTCAGCGCCACCGCCTTCATGGCCGAGCTGAGCTCGGGGCCGGGGCGCGGTCGGACCCGCCGCGGCGCCCGCACCGTCTCGAGCCGCTCCAGCACCGCCTTCAGGTGCGCCGGGGTGGTGCCGCAGCAGCCGCCCACGATGTCGACGCCGAACTCGACGACGAAGCTGGCCAGCGCCTCGGCCAGCTCCTCGGGAGTGAGCTTGTAGACCGCCCGGCCGTCCACGTTCTCCGGCATGCCGGCGTTGGGCAGCACCGAGACGTAGTGGCTGCACCGCTCGCCGAGGTAGCGGACCGCCTCGCGCATCTCGGCCGGGCCGGTCGAGCAGTTGAGGCCGATGGCGTCGACCGGCAGCCGCTCCAGCGTCGCCAGCGCGCTGGCGATGTCGGTGCCGAGCAGCATGCGGCCGTTCTGGTCGATGAGGGTGGGCTGGGCGATGATGAAGACGTCGCGCATCAGCTCGCGACGGCAGGCGTCGGCGCCCAGCACCGCGGCGCGCAGCTCCAGCATGTCCTGGTGGGTCTCGAGGATGAGGGCGTCGACGCCCCCCTCGATGAGCCCCTTGGCCTGCTCGAAGTAGATCCGCTCCAGCGCGTCGGCGGTGATGTTGCCGAGGGCCGGGTCGGAGGACGACGGCAGCATGCCGGTCGGGCCCATCGAGCCGGCCACGAAACGAGGCTGCGACGGCGTGGCGTGGCGCTCGGCGGCGCGGCGGGCCAGGATGGCGGCGCGGAAGTTGACCTCGTAGGTGCGGTGGCCGAGGCCGTACTCGTCGAGCTTGAGCCGCGACGAGCCGAAGGTGTTGGTCTCGACCACGTCGCAGCCGACGGCGTAGTAGCGGCCGTGGATCTGCTCGATCAGGTCGGGGCGGGTCAGCGTGAGCAGGTCGTTGGCCCCCTCCTTGCCGCCGAAGTCGGAGCCGGTGAGGTGCTCGCCCTGGATCTGCGTCCCCATGGCCCCGTCGAAGACGAGGACGCGCCTGGCGATGGCCTCGCGAAAGGTCACGGCGCGGGTGGCGTGTAGGCCAGCCCGCAGGCCTGCTTGCCGTCGGTGGTGTTGATCCACTCGCAGAACGAGGCGCCGGCCGGCGCGTTGCAGGTGGTGAGCGCGGCCTGGCACGCCGCGTAGTTGGCGTCCTTGAGACCGGCCGCGGAGATCTGGTTCTTGACCTCGGCCTTGCAAGCGTCGCGGGCCGAGCCGGTGCCGGCGCACTGGCAGAGCCGGTTGCCCAGCTCCTGGCAGCTGTGGACGCCGCAGCCCTGCGCGGCGAGACCGGCGGTGAGGAGGAGGACGGCTGCGAGGAGACGCATGGGAGGGCGAAGATCACCCCACCGGCCCCCTCAGGTCAAGGCGGCCGGCTCCTGAATCTTTGCGCGGCCGGACCGTCCCTGCTAACGGAGGCCACATGCCCATTCCCGTCATCGCCGCCGCGCTGCTGGCCACCCTCGCCGCTCCCGTTTCGGAGGGAGTGGCCGCCCCCGCCCCCGCGACGACCGCCGCCGCGCCGTCGCCATCGGCCGCCGAGCTGACTCGAAAGGTGCAGGCCTTCTACGAGAAGACCCGCGACCTGGAGGCCGACTTCACGCAGACTTACGTCTACGCCGGGCTGGGCCGGAAGCTCACCTCGACCGGAACGCTCAAGGTGAAGAAGCCGGGCCTGATGCGCTGGGACTACCGGTCGCCCTCGCCCAAGGTGGTGGCGGTCACCGGCAAGAAGCTGGTGCAGTACGAGCCGGAGGAGCGGCAGGCCTACGTGGACGAGCAGTTCGACGCCACCGCCATGACCGCGGCGGTCGGCTTCCTGCTCGGCACCGGGGACCTGGCGCGCGACTTCGACGGCTCGCTGGGCCAGAACGGGACGCTGGTGCTCCGCCCCAAGGTGGCCGATCCCCGCGTGGCCCGGATCACCTTCACGGTGGGGCCCGACGGCGAGGTGCTGGCCACCTCGGTGGTCGACGGCTCCGGCAACGAGAACCGGCTGGCCTTCTCGGCCATCAAGCGCAACGCCGGGCTCGGCGACGGCGCCTTCGAGGTGAAGCTGCCGGCCGGGACGCGGCGGGTGGGGAGGTGACCCTCAAGGGATCGCCGCCTGGGCGAACCCTCCCTGCGGCCGGCGGCTCGGACCCTTCGACGCCGGCCTCGGCGATGGACGGCGGAAGCCGCCTGGCTGGCCGGCCCACCCGAGAGGATGAGCCACATGACACGCACGAGCTTCGGCATCTGGACGCTGGCGGCCTCCCTGGCCGCGGCGGCTCCCATGACGGTTCCGGCCCAGGAGCGGGCCATCCGCATCGACATCCCCGTGAAGCTCGAGCAGGCGAACGTGGTCTTCAACATGGACCACCTCGCGTTCCAGGGCGACTACCCGGTGGGCATGAAGTACATGCACCTGCTGGCCCAGCGCTTGAAGGAGACCGGGTCGAAGGGGCGAATCGTCGGCGTCTTCCACGGGGCGGCCGCCTACATGACCCTGAACGACCGGGCCTACGACGCCCACCGCAAGGTCACGACCGGGAATCCCTTCAAGAAGCTCATCGCGGATCTCCAGGCCGAGGGCGTGCAGATCGAGGAGTGCGCGGTCTCGATGCGCGGGAACGGCTGGAGCAACGACGACCTGCTCCCCGGCGTGAAGGTCAACACCGGCGCGGTGGGCCGGATCATCCAGCTCGTCCAGCAGGGCTACGTGCAGATCCAGCCCTGACCGGGCTGTGTGCCGAGCTCCCGAATCCGCGCCGGCCCGAGCGGTCGCGGACTGCCGCGGCGCTGCGGCGGCCCGTTCGAGGTGAGGATCCCGCCTCCGGCGCCGGCCAGCACGAGGAGCGTGGCCTCCTTGGCCTGGGGCGGGGCACCAGCCTCGTCCCAAGGGAGCGGGGACCCATCGCCGCGCGCGCCGAAGTTGCACTAGAGTGCGGGCACGGCCCCTCGCGGGCCTCCCCCGCCCCGCCGCTCCACGATCGCTTTCGCCACGAGGAGACGCCACATGTTCAAGGCCCTGGTGCTGGAGAAGTCCCCGGAGTTCAGCGCGGCGGCGCGCGAGGTGGGCGACGACTTCCTGCCCGATGGGGACGTGGACCTGGCGGTGGAGTACTCCACCATCAACTACAAGGACGCGCTCGCCATCACCAACCGCTCGCCGGTGGTGCGCAGCTGGCCGATGGTGGCCGGCATCGACGGCGCCGGCACCGTGACGGCCAGCCGACACCCGGCCTGGAAGGCGGGGGACAAGGTCGTGCTCAACGGCTTCGGCGTGGGCGAGTCGCACAAGGGCTGCCTCGCCGAGCGGGCGCGCCTGAAGGGCGACTGGCTGGTGCGCCGCCCCGACGCCTTCACGGCGCGGCAGGCCATGGCGATCGGCACCGCCGGCTACACCGCCATGCTCTGCGTGCTGGCGCTGGAGCGGCACGGGCTCAGGCCCGGCACGGGCGAGGTGCTGGTTACCGGCGCCACCGGCGGCGTCGGCTCGGTGGCGGTGGCCCTGCTCTCCCGGCTCGGTCACCGGGTGGTGGCCTCCACCGGCAAGGCGAGCGAGGCGGCCTACCTGACCGGGCTGGGCGCGACCAGCGTCATCGACCGGGCCGAGCTGGGGGCGCCCGGCAAGCCACTCCAGAAGGAGCGCTGGGCGGCGGCGGTCGACGCGCTCGGCAGCCACACGCTGGTCAACGCCTGCGCGCAGACCCGGTACGGCGGCGCGGTGGCGGCCTGCGGGCTGGCGCAGGGGTACGACCTCCCGGGCACGGTGATGCCCTTCATCCTGCGCGGCGTCTCGCTGCTGGGCGTGGACAGCGTGATGGCGCCGCTGCCGCTCCGGCAACAGGCCTGGCAGCGGCTGGCCAAGGATCTCGACCCGGCGCGGCTCGAGTCGATGGTGAAGGAGATCGCCCTCGACGACGCCGTCGCCCAGGCCCCGGTCATGCTGGCCGGCCAGCTGCGGGGGCGGGTGGTGGTGCGGACCAGCGCCTGAACCGCCCGGGGCTGGCCGGCTCCTGCTGCGACAGGCAGTGGAGCGTGCCCAGCCCCCAGACCAGGTCCACGGCGTGGACGCCGATCACCGGCCGGTCGCGGAAGAGCTCGCCCAGGATCCCGAGCGCCACCCGGTCGCTGGGATCGTTGAAGGTCGGCACCAGCACGGCGGCGTTGGCGACGTAGAAGTTGGCGTAGCTGGCCGGGAGCCGCTGGCCGTCGAGGACCAGCGGCGCCGGCATGGGGAGCGCAACCACCTCGGGGCGCGAGCCGTCCTCGAGGCGCGCTCCCTCGAGCCGCTCCCGGTTCTCCTCCAGCGGCACGTGGTTGGCGTCGGCGCCGTCCGGTTCGCGGCACAGGACGATGGTGCGGGAGTTCACGAACCGGGCGAGGTCGTCCACGTGGCCGTGGGTGTCGTCGCCGGCGATGCCGCGCCCGAGCCAGATGGTGTTCCCGGCGCCCAGCACCTCGCGGAAGACCTGCTGGTAGTCGTCGCGGCCGAAGCCCGGGTTGCGGACCTGGACCTCGGGGTCGAGCAGGCACTCCTCGGTGGTGAGGATGGTCCCGGCGCCGTTCACGTCGATGGCGCCGCCTTCGAGCACCACCTCGCGCCCACGGTGGACCACCGGCAGGAGCGGAACGCCGAGCGCCCTGGCGGCGCGCGCCGGCGTGCGGGCGTCCTTCTTCCAGTCGTCGTACTTGGCCCAGGCGTTGAAGCGAAAGGAGGCGATGGCGCGGGCCGGCTGCTCGTCGCGGCCGGTGAGCCAGATGGGGCCGGTGTCGCGGCACCAGCCCCGGTCGGTGGGGAAGCGCCGGAAGTCCACGGCCGCGAGCGGCGCGCCGACGCGGGCGAGGAGCGCCCGTGCCCTCCGCTGGTTTGCCGCGTCCTCGACCAGCAGGCGGACCGTCTCGCCACGAGCGACGAGGCGGACGATCTCGCCGAAGACCCACGGGATGGGGGCGAACTTGCCAGGCCAGTCGCGGGCGTTGTGCGGCCAGGCCAGCCAGGTGGCCTCGTGCCGGGCCCACTCCGCGGGCATGGTGAAGCCCTGGGAGGCGGGGGTGCGGGTCGCCATCGCCGTCAATCGCGGAAGCGGCGGGTGAGGTCGCCGTAGGCGTCGATGCGCCGGTCGCGGAGGAAGGGCCAGTGGCGGCGCGTCTCCTCGATCCTGGCGAGATCGACGGTGGCCAGCAGGATCTCCTCCTGGTCCGTGGAGCCCTCGGCGATCATCACGCCGAAGGGATCGCAGACGAAGGAGCCGCCCCAGAACTCCAGTCCGGCGTCCCCGGGCTGGTCGCGCTCGTGGCCGACGCGGTTCACGGCCGCCACGTAACAGCCGTTGGCGATGGCGTGGGCCCGCTGCGCCGTCTTCCAGGCGTCGCGCTGGGCCGCGCCGAACCGGGCCTTCTCGGCCGGGTGCCAGCCGATGGCGGTCGGGTAGAAGAGGACGGCGGCGCCGGCCAGCGCCGTGAGCCGGGCCGCCTCCGGGTACCACTGGTCCCAGCAGATGAGCGTGCCGATCCGGCCGTGGCGGGTGTCTACGGCCTTGAAGCCCAGGTCACCCGGTGTGAAGTAGAACTTCTCGTAGAAGGCCGGGTCGTCGGGGATGTGCATCTTCCGGTAGACCCCGGCCACGCCGCCGTCGGCGTCGAGGACGACGGCGCTGTTGTGGTAGAGCCCCGGCGCGCGCCGCTCGAAGATGGGGACCACCACCGCCACGCCCAGCCGCTTCGCCACCGGCGCCAGCGCCTGCACCGACGGACCGTCGAGCCCCTCGGCCAGGTCGAAGTGGGCGTGGGTCTCCGACTGGCAGAAGTAGGGCGTGCGGTACAGCTCGGGCAGGCAGATCACCTGCGCGCCGCGGCCGGCCGCGTCCGCGATCCGCGCCGCCGCCGTCGCCGTGTTCTGGGCCGGGTCCTCCGACATCGCCATCTGGACCAGCCCGACCTGGAAGCGATTCGCGCTCATCGCGCCCTCATACCAGATCGAACCGCTCGGAGTGGAGGTCGGAGAGGGGCACGCCGAGCCGGGCCAGCGACGCCTCGGCCACGTCCATCATGGGCCCGGGCCCGCAGACGAAGTAGGCGTGGCGGCCGCGGTGGGGCACCCAGCGATCGAGCATGGCCTGCGTGATGTACCCCTGTTCGCCGCGCCAGCCGGCCGGCGGCCGCTCCAGCGCGTGCACCACGCGCAGGTCGAGCCGGGCGGAGAGGGCCTCGAGCTGCTCGCGGAAGAGCGTGCGAGCCAGCTCGCTGCTCCCGTAGATGACCAGGTGGGGGCGGCGATCGCCACGGTCGGCCAGGGTCCGGAGCATCGACATGCAGGGGACGATGCCGCTGCCGCCGGCGATGAAGACGTAGCCGTCGGCGTCTGGGAAGCTGTCGACCGACATCGAGCCGAAGGGGCCGTCGAGGTAGGCGCGCTCCCCGGGCTTCACGGAGAGCATGCGGCGGGTGAAGTCGCCGATGCCCTTGACGGTCAGCTCCACGCGCGGCCAGGCCAGCGCCGAGGAGGCTATGGAGAACGGGTGCTCGCGGGCCGCGAAGGGCGAGTCGCCCAGCGTGAGCCAGACGAACTGGCCGCAGCGGAAGCGGAAGCCGCCGTGCCCTTCGGGCTCGAGCACCAGCGTGACCGAGTCGCCCGCCTCGGGCCGCACCTCGCGCACCGTCCAGGGCCGGCGGAGCAGCGCCAGCGGCTTGAAGAGCCGGACCCGCAGGATGAGCCCCACCCAGCCCAGCGTCCAGGCCAGCCAGAGCCAGCGGACCACCGGGCGGGAGAGGAGCCGGCCGGCCAGGAGCGCGTGCCAGATGCCGAGCAGCACCGCCGCGGCGGCCAGCGGACCGTGGGTCCAGCGCCAGGCCTGGTACGGCAGCTTGAGCCGCTTGCGCAGCCAGGAGGTGATGGCCAGCGCCGCCAGCGCGTAGGTGGCCCAGATGCCGGAGGCGATCTCCCAGGGCGCCCCGCCCGGGACGAGCCAGCCGAGCGCCATGCCGAGCGACGAGCCGAAGAGGGTGATGGGGTGGAGCAGCGCGAAGACCACCACGATGATGGTGATGTGCCGGTGGAAGGCGTAGACGAGGTCGGTGCCGAACGGCGGCGCCACCCACTCGAAGCGGGCGGTGAGGAGGAACTGCATCGCCATGAGCGAGATGGCGAGGAAGCCTAGCGCCGAGCCGAGTTCGTCGGAGAGGCCGCCGCCGCGCTGCGCCGGCGCGGCCAGCAGCAGCAGCAGCGGCCAGAGGGCGAGGAGGACGTAGAGCCCAATCCAGAGCCCGGCCCGGGTCAGGTCGCGCAGCGTGGGCATGGTCAGGGGCGCGGCACGGTCAGGACGCCCGGGCCAGCGCTAAGAGGAGCGCGGCGAGGAAGAGGGTGGCGCCGGTGACGAGGGCGGATTGGAGGGCGAGGCGCTGGCGCATCGGCGCGGCAGTCTACGCCAGACCGGAGGCGCCGGGGTCAGTGGATGACGGTGAGCCCGCGCTTCTTCGCCGCCGGGTGCCTCGCCGCCGGGAGGGGCTGGCGGGCGCGGCTCTCGTCCCGTGCCACCACGCGGCCGACCAGGTCGTAGTCGCTGGCGTCGGTGATCTCGAGCTGGACGATCTCGCCCGGGTAGGCCACGCCGTCGTTGACGTAGGTGAGCCCGTCGATCTCCGGCGCCTGCTGGGCGTGGCGGCCGGCCAGCAGGTGCTCGGTCTCCTCGGCCCGCCCCTCCACCAGCACCTCGACGGTGCGGCCGATCATGGCCTGCTGGTGGTCGTAGGAGATGTCGCGCTGCAGCTCCATCACCTGCTGGAAGCGGCTGCGCTTCACCTCGGGGGCGAGCTGGCCCGGCATCTCGGCCGCCGGCGTCCCCTCCTCGGCCGAGTACTCGAAGACGCCGAGCCGCTCGAAGCGCTGCTGCTCGACGAAGCCGAGCAGGTCGGCGAAGTCGGCCTCGGTCTCCCCGGGGAGGCCGACGATGAGCGAGGTGCGCAGCGCCAGGCCGGGGATCTCGCCGCGCAGCCGGGCCAGCAGGTCGCGAAGGAACGCCGAGTCGCGGCCGCGCTTCATGGAGCGGAGCAGCCGATCGCTGGAGTGCTGCAGCGGCATGTCGAGGTACTTCACGATCTTCGGCTCGCGGGCGATCACCTGCATGAGCTTCAAGGGGAAGTCGCGCGGATAGGCGTAGTGGAGCCGGAGCCAGCGGAGGCCGTCGACGCGGCAGAGCTCGGGGAGGAGGTCCACGAGCCGGTCCGTGCCGGGCAGGTCCTGCCCGTAGGCGGTGAGGTCCTGCGCCACCAGCGACAGCTCCACGGTCCCCTGCGAGGCGAGCTGGGCCGCCTCGGCCACCAGGTCGTCGATGGGGCGCGAGCGCTGGGCGCCGCGCAGCTTGGGGATGATGCAGAAGGCGCAGGCGTTGTCGCAGCCTTCCGAGATCTTGAGGTAGGCGGTCTGCGCCGCCATCGAATTGATGCGTGGGCTCCTGGCCGAGTGGACGAAGTCGGGGTCGGGGACCACCAGGCGCGCCGCCTGCGCGTCGGCCACCACCTGGGCGATCTCCTGGTATGCGCCGGTGCCGAGGAAGTGGTCCACCTCGGGCAGCTCCCGGGCCAGCTCCTCGGCGTGGCGCTGCACCAGGCAGCCGGTCACCACCAGCTTCTTGCAGCGCCCGGTCCGCTTCTGCTCGGCCAGCTCGCAGATGGCCTCGATCGACTCCACCTTGGCGCTCTCGATGAAGCCGCAGGTGTTGACGACTATGATCTCGGCCTTGGCCGGATCCTGCTCGAGCCGGTAGCCGGCCTCGGTGAGCGTGCCGAGCATGACCTCGGAGTCGACCCGGTTCTTCGGGCAGCCGAGGGTGTGGAGGTAGACCCGGGTGGACATCGCGGCGGGATCTAACAGGGGGCCGGTCGCGTAGCAAACCGCCCGGCTCCGCCCCCCCCCGCTCGGTCTACTCGCGGAAGTTCTGGAAGAGCAGCGGGATCCCGAGCGCCGCACCCCGGATGGCCTGCATGCAGGCCTGCAGGTCGTCGCGCTTCTTGCTGGTGACGCGCACCGCGTCCCCCTGGATGGCCGCCTGGACCTTGAGGCCGGTTCCCTTGAGCAGGGCGACTATCTTCTTGGCGTCCTCGCTCTTCAGGCCGCGCTTCAGCTTGATCACCTGCCGGACGTGGCCGCCCGCGGCCGGCTCCACCGCCTGCGGGTCGAGCCCCTCCTGCGGCACCCCGCGCTTGGCCAGCTTCTCGCGCAGCACCGAGAGGGCCGCCTCGGCCCGCCCCTCTGAGTTGGCGCGGACGACGAAGTCGAGCGCCTTGTCCCGCTCGATGGCGGTCGAGGTCCCCTTGAAGTCGAACCGCTGAGCCAGCTCCTTGCAGGCCTGGTTCCAGGCGTTCTCCACCTCCATCATGTCCAGCTCGCTCACCACGTCGAAGCTCGGCATCGCGCCCTCCGGAAGGTGGTCACCGCTCGATGATGACAGGCTCTACCACCGGACGACGCCCGGTGGCGCGCCGGAACCACCGCCGCACCGCCTGCCGCAGCGCCTCTCGCCGCGCCTCCCCGCCGGCCCCCACCGCCTCGCCGAGCGCCGCCAGCACCTCGGCGCGCAGCTCGGCCTCCCGCCCGTCGAGCCCGGCCACGCCGCGGGCGTGGAACTCGGGGCCGGCCAGCACCGCGCCGGTGGCGGCGCTCACCTGCACCACCGCCACGCAGAGCCCGAACTCGGCCAGCCGGCGGCGATCGTCCAGCACGGCGTCCGCCACCTCCACCGCGCCACCCTCGTCGCGGCTGATGGCGACGCGGCCGCTGTGCACCCGCGCCGGGAGCACCCGCGCCCCGGCGTCGTCGAGCTCCAGCACCTGGCCGTCGGTGAGCAGGTGGCGGCGCTCCGGCGGGATCCCCTCGGCGGCGGCGTGCGCGGCGTGGCGTGCCAGCTGCCGGTACTCTCCGTGAACGGGAACGAACCGCTCGGGCCGGGTGAGCTGGATGAGCCGCCGCTGCTCGGCCTCCTGGGCGTGGCCGGTGGCGTGGAGCGGCGGGTGGCCTTCCCAGCGCACCAGGGCGCCGCGCGCGCAGAGCTCGTTGACCAGCCGCCCCACCGCCAGCTCGTTGCCGGGGATCTGGCGGGAGGAGAGGACCACCGTGTCGCCGGCGTGCACCTTGAGATCCGGGTGCTCGCCGCGCGCCAGCCGTCCCAGCGCGGCTCGCGGCTCGCCCTGCGAGCCGGTGGTGAGGATGGCCAGCTCCCGCGGCGGCAGCCGCCTGGCCTCGTCGGCCGTCACCGGCATCCAGCCCGGCTCGCTGAGCTGGCCGAGCAGGCGGGCGATCTCGAAGTTCTCCACCATGCCGCGCCCCAGCAGCGCCAGGCGGCGCCCCGCGGCTGCCGCCGCCTCCACCACCTGCTGCAGCCGGTGGGCGTTGGAGGAGAAGGTGGCCACGAAGACCCGGCCGGTCGCCTCGGCCATCACGTCGTGCAGCCCGGGCCCCACCGCCGACTCGGAGAGGGCCCAGCCGGGCCGCTCGGCGTTGGTGGAGTCGGAGAGCAGCAGCCGCACGCCGGACCGGCCCAGCGCCTCGAGCCGCGCCAGGTCCATTCCCGGGCCACGCACCGGACGCTCGTCGATCTTGAAGTCGCCGCTGTGGATCAGCACCCCTTGCGGCGTGGTGAGGGCCAGCGCGCAGGCCTCGGGGATGGAGTGGGTGACGGCGATGAACTCGACGCTGATGGGCGAGCCCTCGCCGGCCGGCCGGACGTCGCCCGGCGCCACCTCGCGCAGGTCGGCGGTGATCCCGGCCTCGGCCAGACGCGCCTTCACCATGGCAAGCGTGAAGCGGGTGCCGTAGACCGGCGCCGGGACGTGGCGCAGCAGGAAGGAGAGCGCGCCGACGTGGTCCTCGTGGCCGTGGGTGAGGAAGACCGCCCCGACCTGCTCGCGCCGCTCGATGAGCCAGCCGAGGTCGGGGGTGATGACGTCGACGCCGAACGGCTCGTCGGTGAAGAGGACGCCGCAGTCGATGACCGCGATGCGGCCCGCGGCCTCGACGGCCAGGCAGTTCATGCCCACCTCGCCGAGGCCGCCGAGCGGCACGATGCGGACCGGGGATGGCACGGGGGAAGCTTAGCGCGGGAGAATGATTGACGCAGGCCATGACGAGCAGTTCCACGCCGGCGATCCCGCGCCGCTCCTCGCGCGCCTCCACCGCTATGGGGTGCGGCACGTCGACGGCGGCGTCACCATCGGTCGCTTCCTCGCGGCCGGCCTGCTCGACGACCTCACGCTCTCGGTGATCCCGCTGCTGCTCGGCGACGGCGTCCGGCAGCCGCCTCAGGAACTGCTGGCTGACCGTGACGTGGAGCCGGCGCAGGCCGGCGGTGAGCGGCTCGACGTCGTCGCGGCGGTCGGGGACCCGCGCGGGGTGGGTCAGATTCGGTTCGTGCGCACGAACCGATCCGGAGTCAACCGGCGGTGCGAACTCCGGTGAAGCGGCCACCGTCGCCTGGCTGGGCACCTGGGTGCGGAGATCGCCGGGACCAGAGCGGGGCGGTCATTTCCGCGCGCCGCCGCGGGGCCCGCCCACCCCGCTCGATCCAACCCGCAGCGCCCGTCCCTACGGCGCCACCAGGTGCCCGCCGGCCGCTCCGCCACTCACGTGGCAGTGGTTGCAGGCGCCGGAGCCGCTGGTCATCTGCGGGCTGGCCGCCCCGCCGCGCGACAGCTGGAGCGTGAAGGCGTTCCCGAGCGCCGCGCTGGTCTGGAAGTTGCCGGAGGGGCGGGTCACCAGGCTGGTGATGACGTTTCCGGTCGAAGGGTCGGAGATGGTCACGGTGACGCCGTCGGCGCCGGCGCCGCTGGCCTCGAAGACGGTGCCGGCCGCGGTGAAGCCGTGGCAGGCCAGGCAGTTCTCGCCAGGGCGCATGTCGGGGCCGCCCTCCTCCGAGCCGCAGCCGGAGAGCGCGAGGGCGAGCAGGACGGCGGGGAGGAGGCGACGGGGCATGTGACCTCTGGCTGGCGGGGTGTGCGACAAGGACCCCTGAAGAACCGCCCCCGGCCACGCCACATTCCGGCTCCACGGGAGCCCGTTCGGCTCTTGCGCTATGTTCCCCTCCCCGATGTCCGACCTGCTGGTCCGCCCGCTGCGCATGCTGGAGGCGGACGAGGCCTTGCGCGCCCGCTGGGCGGCGCCCGGTACGTCAGCGCGCAGGCGTCGCCGCTCACCGTCTCGCTTCCGACGGGTCAAGGACCCGAGGGTCGGCCGAGCAGCTTGCGGATCCCGGCCTCCAGCGCGTCCATCCGGGTCGTCGCGGTGACCCAGACGATCTCCGGGGACGCACCGAAGTAACCGTGCGCCAGGATGTCCCGCATGCCGCGCACGTTGGGCCACGGAATCTCCGGCGCTCCAGCAGCGACCCTGTCCGGAATGCCCTTGGCGGCCTCGCCGATGATCTCGATGTTCCGCATCACCGCGTCGCGAGTGCGCTCGTCGGCCATGAAGGCCTCGAAGGTCATTCCGGCGACGTACCGGCGGACCTTGCCGCACGCTTCGACGATGTCCTCGGCGTAGAGCCGCCAGTCCCGGTTCGGGTCAGGCGACATTCACAGCCTCGCGCTCCACCGCTGGCCGCATACGCGGCTTCAGGGCGTCAGGCGTGACCAGATCGACCTTTCGACCGAGCTGATCCTCGAGGAAGAGCTTCAGACCCACAAAGGCGTCCAGTGCCGGGGTGACATCGAACTCCACCAGGAGGTCTAGGTCGCTTTCCTCGCGCGCCTCGTCACGAGCCGTGGACCCGAAGAGCGAGATCCGGCGCACGCCGAAGTCGCGCCGGAGGGTCGGCAGGTAGCCCCGCAGGGTCGAGATGGCCACTTCGCGCCTCATGAGGCCGAGTATACGGAGTTGGTCCATCCCGGGCCACCTGGGGCCCCGCGCCAGACTTGATTCCCGCTGGAGCCTGGGAGCGACGTCCAGCCCCGGAGCCACCCGAGGAAAGTGGCGGGCCTGCGGTTCACCCCTTCCGGCTCCACGGGAGCCCGTTCGGCTCTTGCGCTATGTTCCCCTCCCCGATGTCCGACCTGCTCGACGGCCTGAACGACCCGCAGCGCGAGGCGGTGCTGCACGGCGATGGGCCGCTGCTGGTGCTGGCGGGCGCCGGCTCCGGGAAGACCCGCGTCATCGTCAGCCGCATCGCCCGGCTGGTGCTCGAGGAGCGGGTGCTGCCCTGGCACATCCTGGCCGTCACCTTCACCAACAAGGCGGCCGGCGAGATGAAGTCGCGGCTCTCCGCCCTGCTCGGGCTGGCGGCCCAGGAGCTCTGGGTCCAGACCTTCCACGCCTTCGGGGCCCGCTTCCTGCGGCGCGAGGCGGCCCACGCCGGCCTGCCGCCGGCCTTCGCCATCTACGACACCGACGACCAGCTGCGGCTCATGAAGCGGCTCTTCGCCGAGGCGCGGCTCGACGAGGAGGACCGGCTCACCCCGCGCAAGGTGCTCTGGCGCATCGACGCCTGGAAGAACGAGGCCACCACCCCCTCGCAGGTGAAGGTGCCCCACCACGACCTGGCCGGCGGGGCGGCGCGCGATCTCTACGCGAAGTACCAGGCGGCGCTGGCCCGGGCCGGGGCCGTGGACTTCGGCGACCTGCTGGTCCGCCCGCTGCGGATGCTGGAGGAGGACGAGGCGCTGCGGTCCCGCTGGGCCGGGCGCTTCCGCCACGTGCTGGTGGACGAGTTCCAGGACACCAACCCGGTCCAGTACCGGCTGCTGCGCCACCTGGTCGGCCCGGCCCGGAACGTCTGCGTGGTGGGCGACGACGACCAGGCCATCTACCGCTGGCGCGGCGCCGACGTGCGCAACATCCTCGGCTTCGACGCCGACTTCCCCGGCTGCCGGGTGGTCAAGCTGGAACGCAACTACCGCTCCAGCCGCAACATCCTCGAGGCCGCCCACGCCGTCATCGAGAAGGCCAAGGTGCGGCGCGAGAAGAAGCTCTGGACCGAGGCCGGCGCCGGCGACCCGCTGGCCCTGCTGGTCGGGCAGGACGAGCACGACGAGGCCGAGCGGATCACCCGCGCGGTGGCGGCCGAGCGGGGCCGCGGGACGCACGGTGACCAGATCGCGGTGCTCTACCGGCTCAACGCGCAGTCCCGCCCCATCGAGGCCCAGCTGCGCGCGGCGCGCATCCCCTACGTCATCGTGCGCGGCACCAGCTTCTACGACCGGGCGGAGGTGAAGGACGCCGCCGCCTACCTGCGGCTGGCCCTCTCGCCGAGGAGCGACCTCGACCTGGAGCGGATCGTCAACCGGCCGCCGCGCGGCATCGGCGAGAAGACGGTGGAGCGGCTGCGGGCGCACGCCGCGACCCTCGGTGGCTCGCTCTTCGAGGCGCTGGCCGACGCGGCGCGGATCGAGGGGGTGAAGCCGCAGGCGCGCCGGGCCCTGGCCGAGCTGCACGACGCCCTGGCCGCGCTGGTCGCCACGGTGGGCGAGCAGGACGCCGGCGACGCGGTGGAGGCGACGCTGCAGCGCTCCGGGCTGCTGGGCCGGCTCGAGGCGGAGCGGACCGACGAGGCGGAGGAGCGGCGCGAGAACCTGGTGGAGCTGGTGGCGGCGGCGCGCGAGTTCGACGAGCAGCTGGCCGATCAGCCCCCCTCGCACGATCCCGACGAACCCATCCCGCCGCCGCCGCTGGCCCGCTTCCTCGAGCAGATCGCGCTGCTCGGCGAGGCCGACGCCGAGACGCCCGAGGGGCGGGTGGCGCTGATGACGCTCCACGCCGCCAAGGGGCTGGAGTTCGAGGCCGTCTTCCTGGCCGGCCTGGAGGACGGGACGCTGCCCCACGAGCGGCCCTGGGACGACGCCTCGCCGGCGGAGCGGCTGGCCGCCGAGGACGAGGAGCGGCGGCTCTGCTACGTCGGCATGACGCGGGCCAAGCGGCGGCTCACCCTCTCGCTGGCGAGGCGGCGCATGAGCTACGGCGAGGCGGGGGCGATCTACCGCGCCATGGAGCCGTCGCGGTTCCTGGCCGACCTGCCTCCTGCGCTCTTCGGCCTGCTGCCCGCCCCGGCCTCGACCCCGGCGCCGCGCGGCCCGGTAATCCGGCGCCACCCGGGCGCGCTCCCCGGCGAGCCGCACATCGAGGAGGACGAGGAGGTCGCGCCCCGCGCCCCGCCCCGCCCGCCCCGCGCCTCGCGGGAGAGCGGCCAGGGCCGCACGGTGGACTACGCCTTCGACCAGCGCCCTGAGGCCGCGGGCCGTCCATTCACTCGTGGTGATACGGTGGTCCACGAGGTCCTGGGGGAGGGGAAGGTGCTGGCCTGCGACGGCGCCGGGCGCGAGGCCAAGGTGACCGTCCACTTCTGGGAGGCGGGGGAGAAGCGGGTGCTGGCCCGGTTCCTCCGGCCGGTGGGCGGGTAGCCGCGGGCCAGGCCGCAAGTCTTGCGGTAGATCAAGACCGAAGCGCGATCGGTGCGCCCGACTTTGGCGGAAATCCCCACCTGCGGCGAGTCACCTCGGGCGACGTTCAATCAGTGATCACGAGCTGATGCGTCGCCACGGCCGTCCCAGGAGTCGGACGGCATGCGACGTGCTATTCATCCACGTCATGTCCATCTCCCGGCCCGCCCTGGCCCTGACCTTCGCCGTCTCCATGCTCACGGCCTGCGACAAGCAGCGGCCCATCGACACCCCGGCCGGCGCCGGCAACCCGCAGGTGAGCGCCTGCACCGGCTGCCACGGCGACCCGAAGCGGACCGAGGCCGATCCGCTGGTCAACGCCGCGCCGCCGGTCAGCCCGTCGGGCTCGGCCACTGCGCCCGGCGTCGGCGCCCACCTCGCCCACCTGCACGGCGGCCCGCTGCGCGGCCCCGTCGCGTGCCAGGAGTGCCATGTCGTCCCCATCAGCCCGCTCCACGCCAACGGGCAGGTGGAGGTGGTCTTCACCAAGGCCGACTTCGCCATCCGCAACGGCGCCACGCCCCGCTTCGATCCGACCACCGCCTCCTGCGCCACCACCTACTGCCACGGCGCGACGCTGGCGGCTGGCGGGACCAACCAGGCGCCGAGCTGGAACGGCGGCGCCTCGCAGGCCGCCTGTGGCACCTGCCACGGCGCCCCGCCTCCCAACCACGCGGCCACCAGCACCACCTGCTCGAGCTGCCACCCGCGGACCGTCAGGCCGGACGGCACCATCGACGTGGCGGGCGGCTTCCACGTCAACGGCTCCATCGAGGTGACCGGCGGCCACCCGGCCGGCTGGGCCGATCCCAGCCAGCACGGCCACGCCGCCAACGCGCAGGGGCTGGGCGGCTGCAGGGCCTGCCACGGCCAGAACCTCGACGGCGGCACCGCCGGTGTCTCCTGCGCCAGCTGCCACGGCGCCGGCTGGCAGTCCAACTGCACCTTCTGCCACGGCACCCGCACCGCCGGCTGGACCAGCGCCCAGCTCGCCCTCGCCGCCCCGCCGGCCGGCACGCAGGGGCAGGTCGCCACCACCGACCGGGCGGTCGGTGCCCACGCGCGCCACCTGGCCGGCGGACTGATCGGCAAGGCGCTGGCCTGCGGCGACTGCCACGTCGTCCCGGCCGACCTCGGCCACCTCAACGGCACGCCCACCATCACCTTCGGCTCGGCGGCGAAGCGGGGCGGCGCCAGCCCGGCCTGGAACGGGGTCGGCTGCTCGGCCACCTACTGCCACGGCGCGACGCTCAACGCCGGCGGGACCAACCAGTCGCCGGTCTGGACCGGCGGCAACGCCCAGGCGGCCTGCGGCACCTGCCACGGGATCTCGCCGTCTACCGGCCGCCACCCGGACCACCTCGGCCAGGCCACCTGCGGGGACTGTCACCCCGGCTACACCTCGACCAGCGTCAACCTGGCCACGCACGTCGACGGCACCAGGCAGGTCGGAAACAAGATCACGGCGTGGAACCCCACCACCCGCGCCTGCACCGGCTGTCACGGTGGCGACACCTGGTAGGCGACCCCGGGCCGGCGGCGCCGGGCGCTGGCCGTCGCGGCGGGCCCTGCGCTCGTGCCATGGTCCGGAGCGGTGAGGGATCTCGTGCACGCCATCGCCGAGCTGGACGGCGCGCCGTTCGGACCGCTGGCCTTCGGTCCGCCGCGCCGGGTGATCGAGGCCCGCACCCTCGCCGAGGTGCGGCCGGCCTTGCGGGCGGTCGATGCGGCGGCACGGGCCGGGAGCTGGGCGGTCGGCCACGTGGCCTACGAGGCGGCCCCGGCCTTCGACGCGGCGCTCACGGTCCGTGAGCCGGGCCCCGGACCGCTCTGCTGGTTCGGGCTCCACGAGGCCCCGCTCGGCCCGCCGCCGGCCGGATCGTGGGAGGCCCGGCTGGTCGATCGCGTCCCGGAGCTCGACGAAGCCGCTCACGCCGGCTCGGTGGAGCGGCTGCGCCAGGCCATCGCCGCCGGCACCGCCTACCAGGTCAACCTGACGCTCCGCTTCGACGGCCGCCTCGACGGCGACCCGCTCGCCCTCTACCGGCGGCTTCGCGCCGCCCAGGGGGGCGGGCAGACGGTCTTCCTGCGCGCCGGCGACCGGGTGGTGGTGTCGGCCTCGCCCGAGCTCTTCCTGCACCGGCACGGCGAGCGGGTGGTGACCCGTCCGATGAAGGGGACGGCGCGGCGCGGCCGCTGGCCCGAGGAGGACGAGGCGGTGGCGCGGGCGCTGGCCGCCTCGCCCAAGGAGCGGGCCGAGAACGTCATGATCGCCGACCTGCTCCGCAACGACCTTGGCCGGGTCGCGGAGGTCGGCTCGGTCCGCGCCGCCGCGCTCTTCGAACCGGAGCGGTACCGGACCGTCTGGCAGCTCACCTCCACCGTCGAGGCCCGGGTCCCGGCGGCGGTGGGGCTCGACGCGCTCTTCGCCGCCACCTTCCCGTGCGGCTCGGTGACCGGCGCGCCCAAGGCCAGCGCCATGAGGCTGATCGCCGCCGAGGAGCGGTCGCCACGCGGCGCCTACTGCGGCGCGGCCGGGGTGGTGGTTCCGGGAGGCGACTGCGCCTTCAACGTGGCCATCCGGACCGCCGAGGTGACGCTGGCGACCGGCGCGACCCGCTACGGCGCCGGCGGGGCCATCACCTTCGGCTCCACGCCGGCCGGCGAGTGGGACGAGCTGCTGGCCAAGGCGGCCGTGCTCGACCTCGACCCGGCGCAACCCACGCTGCTCGAGACCATGCGGCTGGAGGGCGGGCGGGTGGCGCTGCTGGACCGTCACCTGGCGAGGCTCCATGGCTCGGCTCGCTACCACGGAACGCCGCTCGACCTCGCCGCCGTCCGTTTCCTGGTGGAGCGGGAGGCGGGGGACGCCCGCTTGCGGCTGCTGCTGCCGCCCGATGGCGCGCCGCGTCTGGAGCGGACGCCGCTCCCGGCGCCGCTCGATGGGCCGGCCAGGCTGGCGATCTCGCAAGCGCCGATCGGCTCCAGCGACCCGGCCCGCTACCACAAGACCACCTCGCGCGGGTTCTACGACTCCCGTCGCGCCGCCCGTCCCGACTGCTTCGACGTCATCCTGGTGAACGAGGCCGGTGCGCCGGCCGAGAGCACCATCGCCAACCTGGTGGTCGAGCTGGACGGGATGCGGGTGACACCGGCGCTGGCCACCGGGCTGCTCCCGGGCGTGTTCCGGGCCGAGCTGCTCGCCACCGGGCAGGTGCGTGAACGGCCGCTGACCATGGCCGAGGTGCTAGGCGCCAGCCGGCTCTGGCTGGTCAACGCCTTGCGCGGCTGGAAGAAGGCGAGGCTGGAGTCGCCCTGATCGCGTCCCTGCGGGGTCACGCCGTCACATCGGCGCCCCTGGGAGGTCTTCACCGCAGGATGCCAGTCATGCGCGCCACACCCCGCCACCGCCGCCGCCTGCGGGTCAGCCTGGGGACCACCCCGGTCTTCACGGCCGACATCTCGGTCGGTGGTTTCTGCGCCGAGATCCTGCGGACGCCCGTGCCGGGTACGCCGGTGATCGGCACCATCCGGATCGACGGCGCCGAGGTGCATTACGCCGGGCGGGTGGTCTGGGCCAAGGCCGGTTCCCCCCGGCTCAACCTTCGCGGTCGCGTCGGCGTCCGTTTCACCTCGCTTCCGGCCTCGGCGGCCAGGCTGCTCGCCTCCGACAGCCTGCTGGTCGCCATCTGAGCCGAGGCCTCCGCACGTGACCCCCGCCCTCCCTACCTCTTCCAGCACGCCGGTCCATGGACGCTGGACGCTCGTCCAGTCACTGCGGCAGGCGGCCGACCAGCAGCTCGCGAACATCGCCGCCGAGGTGGGCGAGGACTCGCGCCTGCTGCTGCGCTGCCGTGAGGTCTGGGGCAACTGGGAGCGGGAGGCGCTGATCTCGATCCTCCACCAAGACTTCGCCAACGCCGAGGTGATGCTCGACCGTGGCGTGCATGCGCTCCGCCACGCCCTCCAGCTGGTCCACCAGGACCAGCTCTCGGAGGAGGAGCTGGTGAGCCTGATCGCCGCCGCCTAGTACCTCGCGTGGCCGGCGCGCCGGAGCCTACTCCGAGCGGAAGGTCTTCACGCCGAAGAGCCACTCCACCAGCCAGCTCAGGAAGACCAGGCCGAGCGCCAGCAGGAAGGCCTGCAGGAAGCCGAGCCCGTAGGTCCCCATCACCGTGGCGAGCCAGACCAGCACGTAGAGCAGCCACGGCAGGAGCAGGAACCAGAGGAACTTGGCCAGCGTCAGGTAGTAGGCGACCGAGAGGATCACCGAGATCAGCAGGGCGCGGGCGAAGGTGTTGCCCGGGTTTCCGGGGGAGACCAGCCCCACGGCGACCCAGAGCACGGCGGCGGAGAGCACCCAGCGAACGACGAAGGCGGAGAGGCGGCGCATCATGCCCCGATGATGGCACGCGCCCGCCTCGCCGTGGGGCGTAAGATGGGACCATGAGCGCCGCGCCGCCCCGACCCGCCGACCCACCGGTCACCGAGGCGCTGGTCCACGCCCTCCCCAAGACCGACCTGCACTGCCATCTCGACGGCTCGCTCCGGCTCACCACCATCCTCGAGCTGGCCGAGCGGCAGGGCCTCCGGCTCCCCGCCGAGACGCCCGAGGGGCTGGCCGTCGCCATCCACCAGGGCCAGGTCTGCCGCTCGCTGGAGGACTACCTCACCGCCTTCGACGTGACGCTGGCGGTGCTCCAGACCGAGGAGGCGCTGCGGCGGGTGGCCTACGAGCTTGCGCTCGACTGCGCCGCCGAGAACGTCCGCTACCTCGAGGTGCGCTACTCGCCGGTGCTCCACACGCGCGAGGGGCTCAAGCCGACCGCCATCGTGGACGCCGTGCTCGACGGCCTGCGGCGGGCCAAGCGCGAGACCGGGATCCGCTCCAACGTCATCATCTGCGGCATCCGGCACATGGACCCGGTCACCTCGGTGCGGCTGGCCGAGCTGGCGGTGGCCTACAAGGGGAAGGGCGTGGTCGGCTTCGACCTGGCCGGCGCCGAGGAGGGGAACCCGCCCAGCGCCCACCGCGAGGCGCTCCAGCTCATCCTCGACAACAACGTCAACCTCACCATCCACGCCGGCGAGGCCTACGGCCCGGAGTCGATCGCGCAGGCGGTCCACGTCTGCGGCGCCCACCGGATCGGGCACGGCGTGCGGTTGCGCGAGAACGGCGACCTGCTCAACTACGTCAACGACCACCGCATCCCGCTGGAGATCTGCATCTCCTCCAACCTGCAGACCGGCTCGGTGGCCGGCATCTCCGCCCACCCGCTCAGGTTCTACTTCGACTTCGGCCTGCGGGTGGCCGTCAGCACCGACAACCGGCTCATCACCGACACCACCTGCACGCGCGAGCTGCTGCTGGCCCACCGCGAGCTGGGCTTCACGCTCGACGACCTCTGCACCCTGACCGTGCAGGGGTTCAAGAGCGCCTTCCTGCCGTTCCGCGAGAAGGCCGACCTGCTGGCGCAGGTGAACCGGGAGATCGCCGAGGTGCGGGCCCGCTTCGCCGCGCCGCCGGCGGAGGGCCGACCGTGAGCGCCCGGGCCCGGTTCCGCGCCCCGTTCGGCTGGCTCACCATCGAGGCCAGCGACCAGGGCGTCTTCGGGCTCTCCTTCGGCGGGCGCGGCGTGGCGGTCCCGGCCGTCTCCGCGCTGGCGCGCGGCCACCTCGAGGCGGCGCGCGCGGCCCTGGCCGACTACTTCGCCGGCAGGCCGCCGCAGCGGCCGGCCCTCGACCTGCGGGGCAGCCCTTTCCAGCTCCGCGTCTGGCGCGCCCTGCTCGACATCCCCTTCGGAGAGCGGCGCACCTACGGTGAGCTGGCCGGGACGCTCGGAGTCCCGGGCGCGGCGCGGGCGGTGGGGGCGGCCAACGGGAAGAACCCGGTGGCCGTCCTGGTGCCGTGCCACCGGGTGGTGGCGGCGGGCGGGCGGCTGGGCGGCTACAGCGGCGGGCTCGACACCAAGCGCTGGCTCCTGGCGCACGAGGCGGCGCACGGTCCGGTGCTGCGGCCCGGTTGAGACCCGTTCCTTGCCGGGCCAGGCACCCGGCCGTAGATTCGGGACCCGTTGGTGGTGGGAGGGGAACGGCATGGTGAAGCTCCTGGCGATGGTCCTGGCCGGCGGCGAGGGGCGGCGGCTCGATCCGCTCACCCGCGACCGCGCCAAGCCCGCGGTCCCGTTCGGCGGCCGCTACCGCATCATCGACTTCGTCCTCTCCAACTTCGCCAACTCCAACATCCTCAAGGTGAAGGTGCTGGTGCAGTACAAGTCGGAGTCGCTCAACACCCACGTGCAGCGGGCCTGGCGCCTCTCGGCCTTCCTCGACCAGTACGTCGAGATCGTCCCGGCGCAGATGCGCTACGGACCGAAGTGGTTCGAGGGGTCGGCCGACGCCATCTACCAGAACCTCAACATCATCACCGACGAGGAGCCCGAGTACACCTTCGTGTTCGGTGCCGACAACATCTACCGCATGGACGTGCGGCAGATGCTCGACTACCACGTTGACCGGAAGGCCGACCTGACGGTGGCGGCCATCCCGGTGCCGGTGGAGCAGGCCCACGACTTCGGCATCATCGAGATCGACGGCGATGGGCGGATGATCGGCTTCGTGGAGAAGCCCAGGAGCGAAGCCAGGACCATCCCCGGCGACCCCACCCGCTGCCTCGCCTCGATGGGCAACTATCTCTTCACCACCAAGGAGCTGGTGCAGGAGATCGTCAACGACGCCGGCGACTCGCAGAGCGCCCACGACTTCGGCAAGTCGATCGTGACCGGGATGTACCGGCGCAAGAACGTCCTGGTCTACAACTTCGCCACCAACAGGGTGCCGGGCCAGACCGAGCGGGAGCGGGGGTACTGGCGAGACGTCGGCAACCTCGACGCCTACTTCCAGGCCAACATGGATCTGGTCGACGTCGACCCCGTCTTCTCCCTCTACAACGATCGCTGGCCCATCTACACGCTCCACACCAACGCGCCGCCGGCCAAGTTCGTCTTCAACAACGAGGCCGAGAGCCGGGTCGGCAAGGCCACCGACTCGCTCATCTCCGAGGGGTGCATCGTCTCGGGCACCTCGGTCCACCACTCCATCCTCGGGCCGAGCGTCCGGCTCAACAGCTACTCGACGCTGGAGGACTGCATCGTCTTCGAGAAGGTGACCATCGCGCGCCACTGCAGGATCCGTCGCGCCATCATCGACAAGCACGTCGAGATCCCGGCCGGCTCCGTGATCGGCTTCGACCCCGTGGCCGACCGGCGCCGCTTCCACGTCACCGAGAGCGGCATCGTGGTCATCCCCAAGGGGATGCGGGTCGAGCCGAGCTGATCGCCTAGGCGCTCCAGTACCAGGTCCACTTGCCCAGCACGGTGTCGTTCACCGGGCCGCCGGACAGCCCGTGCGGCCAGAGCGAAGGCGACCGGTCGGGCGGCCCGCTGGCGTCGTGGGTGTAGACGAGGAAGAGGGTCGAGCCGAGCCGGTACTCCCAGCGCAGCACCACGCTCAGGTTGAGCGCCGCGTCCTGGAAGTCGGGGCTGGAGGACGGCGCGCCGCTCTCGGCCAGGTCGCCGTACCCGATGACCTGTCCCGGCCGTCCGGCCGCCGTGTAGAAGGCGCCGTGGCGGCCGTAGTCGGTGAAGAGCTGCGCGTAGGCCTGCAGCGTGAGCCGCGGCGCCAGCACCACCAGCTGGCGCAGCGTCACCGAGACCGTGGGGGCACGCAGCGCCGCCAGCGTGAAGTGGCCGGCCCCGTCGTCCGAGACGTAGCGCAGCGGCCAGGCCGAGCCCCCACGCGAGAGGTCGAGCCGCGTCTCGAGGCGCGGGTGCGGCCGGACGGTGACCGTGGCCCCGAGCCACCCGAACCGGGTGGCGGGGAGCGGCTGGCGGGCCAGCGAGGTGCCGCCGCCAGCCCAGGCCTCGGCCCAGAAGGGGCGCCCCCGGTCGGTGGAGATCCAGCCCTCGCCGCTCCAGTTCGCCGGTCGCCGCAGCGCCACCCCGGTCCGCTCCAGCTCGCGCACGTCGTCGGCGTCGGCCGCGGCGTTCAGGTTCACGCCGAAGGAGTCGAAGCTGCCGAGCTGGAAGTTGGCGTTCAGGAAGGCGTTGGCGCCGCGCAGCCGGCCGCGCCCGTCGGTGGTGGCGCGCCGGTCGGCGCCGAGGTGGACGCCGTAGGAACGGAACGGCCCGCCGCCACCGGGCCGGACGTACCCGACCACCGCCCGCGCCACCTGTTCGTTCTGCGTTCGCTGGTAGCCGAGTGCGTTGAGATCTAGCCGGGGGGCCTCGTACTCGTAGGAGAGGCTGAACCGCCATGGCTCGCCTCCCTGGCGCCCGGCCGCGACGAAGCCCCCCGCGCCGAGATCGCCTCGCCTGAGCACCGTTCCGTCGGCCAGCGTCTCGGCCGGCGGGCCGCCCAGCCGCTGCGAGCCGGTGAGCTGGCCGCTCAGGAACCAGGCGCCGTCACCGGTGTGCAGGCTCCAGCTGACGGCGGCGGCATTGCCGAGAGCCACGTCGCAGTGCGCCGGCCGCTGGCCGTCGGGCAAGGCGGCCTCGGTCTCGGAGCAGCGGCCGTCGAGCGGCAGGGCGCTGGTGACGGCGGCGCCCAGCGTCATGGTCGCCGCCGGCTGCCAGCGGGCGGTGGCGGCCGTGAAGTTGCGCCTCGCCGGCGCCACCTCGGGGTAGGTGTCGCCGGGCGCGAGGTGGAGCGGTGACCAGGGCGAACGATGGAGCTTCCGGGAGGCCGGGTCGGGGGCGGCGCCGCCGGACACCACGGCGTCGAGCAGGCCCACCTGGACGGAGTCGCCCACCCGCCCGGTCAGCTTGGCGGCGCCGTAGATGGGGGCGTCGAGGCCGATGCGGCGCGAGTAGAAGAGCTGCTGCGGCGAGGCCTGGTCTCCCGGAGTCACACCCTGGAAGAGGTCGAGCCCCTGCGTGAAGAAGGGGCGCTTCTCGGGGAAGAAGAGCTCGAAGGTGGAGAGGTTCTGCTGGATGGTGTCGGCCTCGACCTGCCCGAAGTCGGGGTTGACCGTGGCCTGGAGCGCCAGCCCGCGACCCAGGCTGGCGCGCAGGTCCACGCCCAGGTCGGCCGAGGGGTCGCGCAGGCGCGGCGAGGGCGAGGCGTCGCTCGCCGGCCGCCACTGGAGCCGCGCGGCCAGGTAGGGCGCGACCGAGAACTCATGCACCGGCCGCAGGTCATTGAGGCCGGTCAGGTCGGCCAGCCGGGCCACGATGCCGCGGTCGCTCCGCTTGAGCGGGATGCTCACCAGCTCCTCGTGGGTGCGGGCGATGACCCGCCGGACCGCGAAGCCCCAGGTCTGCTCGCCGCTGGCCGAGAAGCGCAGCACCGAGAGCGGGATCATGAACTCGGCGGTCCAGCCGCCGGCGTCGGCGGTGACGGCGCCGTCCCAGACCGCGTCCCAGTCGCCGTTCGACTGGTCGTCGCCGAAGAGCAGCGCGTCGGACTGCACGCCGGCGGCGTTCAGCTCGAAGTAGGAGGCGGTCAGCCCACCGCGGTTGGAGTCGAGGAGCACGGCCACGCTGTCGGAATACGGGGCGTTGTCGCGCCGGCCGAGCGGGCGGGCCAGGTCGGCCGCCCTGGAGTCGGCGCAGCGGACCCCGACGTAGACGGCCCGGTCGTCGTAGAGCACGCGGACCTCGGTCCGTTCGCTCGGCGGGCGTCCCTCCTCCGGAATGAGCTGCTGGAAGCCATCGTACGGCTCGGCGGCCGCCCAGCTCTCCTCGTCGAGCCGGCCGTCGACGGTGATGGGGCCGGCGGCCCGGGTGGCCCGGAGCGGCTGGCCGGGCATGGCGGCCAGCCCCGGGGCGGGGCCAAGGAGCATGGCGGCGAGCGCCAGCGCGTGGAAGCGGGAGGTCACGGCAAGTCGGTCCTTCTACGCACGGGCCCGCCGGAACTTTCACCGGTCAGACCAGAGAGGTCGTTTTGTGCCAAACGTGACGCCCGCCGGCGGCGCGGCGGCGCTATGGTCCGGCTCCGCACATGGCCGACCTCCAGAACGAGTTCAGCTGGTCCAAGTCGAGGCACGACAAGTTCCGGGAGTGCCGCCGGGCCTACTTCTACGCCTACTACGCAAGCTGGGGGGGCTGGTCGGCGCCGGCCGGCTCGCTGGTGCGCGAGCTCTACGTCTTGAAGAAGCTCTCCTCCCGCTGGCAGTGGGCCGGCTCGGTGGTCCACGACGCCATCAAGCAGCTCCTGACCCGGGCCCGCGCCTCGGGCGACCTCTGGCCGCTCGAGCGGGTGCTGGAGCAGACGCGCCAGAAGGCCCGAGCCCAGTTCGGCGCCTCGCGCGACAAGAGCTACTGGCGCGAGTCCTCGAAGATCGTCGGGCTCACCGAGCACGAGTACGCCGAGCCGGTGACCGGCGCCGACTGGAAGCAGCTCTACGAGAGCGTCATCGACGGGTCGCTGCGCGCCTTCTACCAGTCGGAGGTGCTGGAGGAGATCCGGCGCACCCCGCGCGACCGCTGGCTCGGGGTGGACGAGCTCGACCACTGGTTCTTCGAGGGGACCAAGATCTGGGTGGCGGTGGACTTCGCCTACCGGGACGCCGAGGGGCGCGTCCACCTGCTCGACTGGAAGACCGGCAAGGAGCGCGGCGTGGACCACACCCAGGTGGCCAGCTACGCGCTCTACGCCCGGCAGAAGTGGGACGTGCGGCCGGACGGCGTGGTCGGTGGGCTGGTCTACCTGGTCCAGGACGGTGGCCGCCCCGCCGAGCGGACCAGCGTGGCGGCCGACGAGCCGGCGCTGGAGGCCTGCCGCGAGCTGATGCGCGGCTCGATCGCCGAGATGCGCGGCACGCTGGTGGACCGGGAGAAGAACGTGGCGCGTGTCGAGGACTTCCCGCAGATCGAGGACCGCGAGCGCTGCCGCCGCTGCCCGTTCCGCCGGCCGTGCGGAAGGCTCTGAGGCCGAAAGAGCGCCCTACTTCTTCTCATCCTCGCCGGCGCCCAGCAGCGCCGCCAGGCTCGGCCCACCGGCCCCGGCGCCGAGCCGGCGCAGCGAGTCGAGGTGGTGGATGAGGAGCGCCCGGTTGTCGCCCACCGAGAGGTTCTGCAGCTCGAGCGCGCCGATCCGGTCCTCCGGCGTGAAGGCCGGATCGGCCACCCGCTCCATGGAGAGCTTCTCGGGGGCGTAGCTCATGTACTGGGCCACCGTCTTCAGGTAGGTCCAGTCGTCGCCGCGCCGCAGCTCGACGGTCACCTTGCCGGTGACGGCCGGGGCCACCCAGCGGGTCAGGGCGTCGCGCAGCATGAGCGCCTCGGGGTCGTACCACTTCCCCTCGTAGAGCAGCCGCCCCAGCCGTCGCCCCAGCGTGAAGAAGAGGTCGAGGGTGTTCTCGTTGTGGATGGCCGAGAGCAGCCGCTCGTAGGCGAGGTGGAGCAGCGCCATGCCGGGCGCCTCGTAGATGCCGCGGCTCTTGGCGTCGATGACCCGGTTCTCGATCTGGTCGCTCATGCCGAGGCCGTGGCGCCCGCCGATCCGGTTGGCCTCGAGGAAGAGCGCGTAGGTGGAGGCGAAGCGCTGGCCGTTCAGCTCGACCGGCATCCCCTGCTCGTAGGTGACGGTGACCTCCTCGGCCTTCACCACCACCTCGGGCTTCCAGTGGGCCACGCCCATGATGGGCGCGACGATCCGCATGCTGGAGTCGAGCCGCTCCAGGTCCTTGGCCTCGTGGGTGGCGCCCAGCACGTTGGCGTCGGTGGAGTAGGCCTTCTCGGTCCCCATCTTGTAGGGCAGCTTGCGCCGCTCCAGGTACTCGCTCATCTCCTTGCGTCCGCCGAAGGCGGTCACGAAGGCCTGGTCGAGCCAGGGCTTGTAGATCTTCAGCTCGGGGTTGACGAGGATCCCGTAGCGGTAGAACCGCTGGATGTCGTTGCCCTTGTGCGTCGAGCCGTCGCCGAAGACGTTGACGCCGTCCTCGCGCATGGCGCGGACGATGGCGGTGGTGGTGACGGCCCGCCCCAGCGGCGTGGTGTTGAAGTACTTCTTGCTGCCGCTGGAGAGGTGGAAGGCGCCGCTCTGGATGGCCAGCAGCCCCTCGCGCACCATCGCCTCGCGGCAGTCGATGAGGCGGGCCTGGACGGCGCCGTGCTGCAGGGCGATGGGCGGGATGTCGGCCGGGTTGGCCTCGTCTGGCTGGGCGAGATCGGCGGTGTAGGCGTGGACCGCCATCCCCTGCTCGGACATCCAGGCCACGGCGCAGCGGGTGTCGAGGCCGCCGGAGAAGGCGATGCCGACCGGGGTCCCCCTGGGCGGGAGCGACTTGTAGATGCGTGACATGGTCAGGGCACGTAGCAGAAAAGGGGGCGGGGTTCCAGCGCGCCTACCTCGACTGCGGCATCCTCGGGCGTGGCTTCGCGCGAATCCGCTGTCCCGACTGCGGCTTCGAGCGACTGGTCGCCTTCTCGTGCAAGGCGCGAAGCTGTCCGAGCTGCAACGCTCGCCGCATGGAGGACGCCTTCTCCAAGCTGCAGGCGGCCGAGGTGGACCGGAGAATGCGGTTCCCGGATCCGTTCAAGCATGCCCGCCACTCCGCGTACCTCGACGGCTTCTCGCTCCACCGGCCATCGCAGGGACCAGACGGCCAACTCCTCTACAAGATGAAGCGGCCCTGGAACGGCGCCCAACTCGAAGCACCGGGCGACGGTGGTGCCGCTTGGAGCCGGAGGCGCTCAGCCACCAGCGGAACATGCTGGCCCCGCCGAACACCTGACACCCGTGCCGGCGCTGCCGAGGGCCCCGCCACCTGTGCTCACCCCATCGGCCGACTTCACGCTCGCGTCGCCACCGGAGCCGCCCGCTCCCAACCGGCTCGGCCCTCGCTACCGGGTGCCTTGGGCCGAACTGCTGCGGAAGGTCTTCTCGCTCGACGTGCTGGCCTGCCCGCGGTGCGGCGGCCGCATGGAGCTGATCGCCTTCATCGCCGAAGCGGGGGTCGCGAAGCGCATCCTCGACCACCTCGGGCTGGCATCCACCGGCCCGCCCGTGCCGAAACCTCGAGCGCCCTACGAGGCGTTCGACCCCGGCCCGGAGTATGGCGGCGCCGACCCCAGCAACGACGACTGAAGAAGGGCCGCTCAGGGGCGGCCTACGGAGCGGCCTGCCCTTCGTGCGTTCGAAACCCGTGGGAGAACACCATTGCGGAGCGTTCGGGTGGCGTGGCAACCTCGCCCTCAGTCAAAACGTCTCTTGAACCTGTAGACCCGTGTCACCGTAAGACCCATTATCGGACGTGAACGGCGGGTTGAATAGCTTACCCGCTCACCCCAGGAGTCTTGGCCGGACCTGAACTGCGGGTGGAATGCCCTGCGCCCTCACGGGCAGGGGACCGGGGACGGGCAGCTTGCCGGCGGCATCGGCAAGGGGTAGCCCTGCTTGCAGCCGGTCACCGAGGTGAAGGCGTTCCCGGCCATGAAGTCGACAGGGCTCCCGGTCCAGGCCCGCCCGAAGCCGTCGCCGGCGCTGAAGGCGATGGACGAGTTGGTGACGAACTGCGAGGCCGGCTGGCCGAACATCAGGATGGCCGAGTCCTCGATGGTGCTCTGGCCGGCGCTGGCCGGGTCGCAGTGGTAGCCGTTGGCGTACGAGGGGCCGCCGGCGTACTCGACGCGGACGTGGTCGAGCCGGGCCGAGGCGGCCGGCGCCGAGTCGAACCAGATGGCCCGCCAGTCGCCGGGCGCCGGGGCGGCCGCGGCCGAGGTGAAGGTGATGGGGCGGGCGGTGGTGCCGAGGGCGATGAGGCTGCCGGTCGGGTGGTGCCCCACCCCTCCGGCGTCGAGCGCCTGTTGCATGAGCAGCCGGCCACCCAGGTTGACCTTGACGGTGACTCCTGCCTCGATGGTGAGCGTGACCAGCGGCGAACCGGTGGCGCTATGACCCACCCGCATGTCGCTGGAGCCGCCGCCCGGCTGGCCGAGCAGGTAGGGGAAGCCGCCGGTCGGGTGGAACACGCCACCATCGGATCGACGGCCTGGGGCTCCCAGGGCGGCGAAGCTCCGGTCCAGCAGCTGGCCGAGCCGCAGGGCCACGAACCCGCCCATCGACAGCCCCGCGAAGTGGCACGGCGCCAGGCCCAGCGCCTCGATGAGCGCGTCCGCGTCCGCGGCCAGGGTGTCCATGTCGTGCGCCCTGGCGGTCAGGTCCGAGCGCCCCTGGCCGCGGTGGTCGTAGGCGACGACGCGGTAGCGGGGGGAGAGGAACCGCACCTGCTCGCGGAACATGTCGGCGCTCATCAGCAGGCCGTGGGAGAAGACCACGGTCTGCGGCCCCGAACCGGTCGACTCGTAGTACAGCTCGACGCCGTTGACGCGAATGGTCGGCATGGAACGTGCTCCGTCAGCGAGCAAGTGCCTTGACCAGCAGTCTACGCTCGCCCGGCGCCGCCGCCGCAATACCGGTAGACTGGGCGAATGCCCATCCACGTCCCCGCGCCCACCCAGCCGACCAACAAGTGCCCCAGGTGCGGCGCCGAGGGGGTGGCCGAGCAGGCGGTCGGCAACATGAGGACCTACGCCTGTCCGAAGTGCGGGACGCGGTGGGTGGCGGCGGGGTGAGCGGAGGCGTCGACGCCCCGGGCACCGGCCCCGGCCGGTGATGGCGGCACCGGTCCTCCCGCCGCTACCTCGGCGCCGGCCCGAGCACGAGCCGCCGGGCCCGCTCGGCCCGCTTCGCCGAGCGCTCCACCCCGACGGCGTCGAGCCCGTGCGCGTTGGCCACCGCCAGCATGGTGCCGACGCCGCAGAAGGGGTCGACCACGGTGCGGCAGCGGGTGTCGGCGACCAGGAAGCGGGCCACCGCCTCGCAGGCCTCCCGCCCCATGGCGCGGGCCCAGGTCATCTCGCCGAGGCGGGGGAGCACGTCGGGCGTGGAGCGGCCGGGCGGGAGGGTGAGCCGGCGCGAGAGGCAGAGCAGGTGGGCGTAGGCGGGGCGTCCGAAGGTGGCGAGGCCGGGCGGCGCCCGGCAGACCACCTTGTGCCAGAGCAGGTGCGCCCCGGCCCGATCGGCACCGGTGAGCACGAGGTGGGCCTTGTCCACCCAGCGCCCGTCCCGCTTCACGTCCGTCTGGTAGAAGACCGACACCGCCTCGTCGGCGACGGCGGCGCAGGCCAGCGCCGAGGTCTCGACGAACCAGTCGCGCCAGCCCTCGAAGCCCAGCCCCGGCAGCTCGGACGCGTCAGGGAGCGAGGTCACGACCGCCTGGTCGTCGGGAAGGTGGCCGCGCCGCAGGAGCTCGACGCCGTCGCCGCAGATCACCTCGCGCCGCGCCTCGGTCGCAGCAGTCATCAGGCCACCTTCCACAGCCGTGAGGCCGGCAGCGCACCGCCTCCCGGCAGCGGCGAGCCGGCCGGCCGCCCCAGGCGCCAGCCGTGCGCCAGGTAGAACGGGACGGCGCCGCGAGCCGCCACCACCTGAACCTGTAGTCGCCCTGTCACCGTCATTGGATATCGGATGCGAACGGCGGGTTGAATAGCCTACCCGCAGCCCCCGGCAACCATGTGGTTACCGGAGGCAAGATGGAGCGGGAAAACGGATTTGAAGTGTAGTGACAATGGGTGAACAACCTCGAGCAGGACGCGCCGTTGCCCCTCAACCCGCCGTCAACAATCTCGTTTCCCGTTCCGTTACCTTCCACCTCGTCCCGGTCCGTTCCGGCCCTTGGTGCTGGGTCGGGGCACATGTGGGGCACATGTGGGGCACATGGACGGGCGTCGTTAGACTTCGGCCAGCCGCGCCACCATGTCGGGGTACCTGCGAACGAGGCCGATCAGCAACGCTGCCTGGGCGTTGGGCTTGGCGCGCCCCTGCTCCCAGTTCTCCAGGGTGCGCGGATTCGTGCGCAAGCAGGTCGCGAAGAGCGCGCTGGACAGGTGCAGCTGCTTTCGGACCCGGACCAGTTCGGAAGGAGACACGTCCGGGGGAGGCTTGAAGATGACCGCGTGAGTGCGGAGCGTGCGCTTGCCCTCGCGGGCTCCGGCCAGCGCGGCGACTCCCTCGCTCAGCTCGGCGAAGAGGTCGCGACGGGGAATGCGCTTCGTGACGGCGGGCTTTCGGGTGGCCTTCATGGGGACTTCCTCGCTTTCAACTCTGCCTTGAGAACTTCTCTAACCACCTTGCGTTGCTCCGCGGTGAGGTCGCTGACCTCACCCTTCCCTCGTCGGCTGTCCGCGAAGCGGACCTTCCGAAGACCTCCCGTGTCTCGAATCACGTCACCCGCTTCCGGGTCAGCCATGAGGGCCGCCTGGAGAGCTGAGAATGCCTCGTCGTCGAGGTACTCCGACCGGTGGCGCTCGAACGCCGGGAGCTCCACGAACAGGGCTTTCACTCGACACAGTATACGCAGATTGCGTAGTTACGCAAGTAGCGTAACTGCATCAGAGCTTCAGTGCGCCGCATCGAGGATGTCCTCGATGCGAAGGCGCCACTCCCTAAACCAGAGTTCGTGATTCGCGATCACCGGCAAGACCGGGAATCGAAGGAAGAAAGTTGAAAGGGAAGGTCAGCCCATCGATCGTTGGGGTTGCGAGACCACCAACCAAAATGAGGACCTTCCCG
>JAJZQX010000016.1 GCA_021806645.1 Myxococcales bacterium
AACGTCCATTCCGACCCACATCGTTGTAGTTTTCATTCGATCGGCTCCTCGTTTGCGGCTCTGGCCGCGGCCTTGCCGAGGCTAACCCGCGCTCAACGAGTGAGCCGGTCGTTCCATACTGTCTAGGAGCCCGCCATGCGCCTCCCTTCATCGCTCCTGGTCTTCGCTTCCCTGCTCGCCGCGCCCTGGCCGGCCTCCGCCGCGCTGCGCGTCGTCACCACCACCGAGGGGCTGGCCGCGCTGGCCCGGGAGGTGGGTGGCGACCGCGTCGTCGTGACCAGCCTTTCCCGCGGCACGCAGGACCCGCACTTCGTAGACGCCAATCCCATGCTGGCGGTCAAGCTGCGCGACGCCGACCTGCTGGTGGACGTCGGCCTCGAGCTGGAGATCGGCTGGCTGCCCCCACTGGTCAACCAGTCGCGCAACGCCGCCATCCAGCCGGGCGGTGCGCATCGGTTCACCGCCGCGAGCGTGATCCAGGTGCTCGACGTCCCCACCGGGGTGGTGGACCGGAGCCGCGGCGACCTCCACCCGGGAGGGAACCCGCACTTCCTCTACGATCCGCGCCGCGGGCTGCAGGTGGCCCGCGGCATCGCGGCCAAGCTCGGCGAGCTCGACCCGGCCGGCGCCGCGGGCTACCAGTCGCGCGCCGCGGCCTTCACCGCGCAGCTCGAGGCGGCCATGGCCCGCTGGAAGGTGCAGCTGGCGCCGCTCCAGGGACGCAAGATCTTCATCCACCACCGGACGCTCACCTACTTCCTCGACTGGTCAGGCCTGCTGAGCGCGGGCGAGATGGAACCGCGCCCGGGCACGCCGCCGTCGTCGCCGCACCTGGCCGACCTGGTGGCGCTGGGCCGCAAGGAGGGGATCAAGGCCTGCGTGGTGGAGAACTACCTCGACTCGAAGTCGGACGACCTGGTGGCGCGGCTCATCGGCGGGACCGTGGTGCGGATCCCCGGGGACGTGGGCGGCGACGCCACGGCCACCACCTACCAGGCCTGGATCGACGAGATGGTGCGGCGCATCACGGCGGCGGTGAAGTAGTGGCCACGCCTCCGACGACCACGCTGGTCGCGCTCCGCGGCGCCGCCATCGGCTACGGCGGGCGGCCGCTCCTCACCGGCGTCGAACTGCTCGTGTCCCCGGGCGATTTCCTCGCCATGGTCGGCCCCAACGGCGGCGGCAAGACCACCGTGCTCCGCTCGCTGCTCGGCGCCTTGCCGCTGCTGGCGGGCCAGCGCGAGCTGCCGAGGCCACTGCGCGTCGGTTACGTTCCGCAGCGCGACCACGTGGACGCCATCTGGCCGCTCACCGCCGGCGAGGTGGTGCTGATGGGCCGGACGCCGGGGCTCGGGCCGCTGCGCCGGCCCAGGGAGGCCGACCACCGGCTCGTCGCCGCGGCGCTCCAGCGGGTCGGCATCGGCGAGCTGGCGGCGCGGCGCTACGGCGATCTCTCCGGCGGCCAGCGGCAGCGCACGCTCATCGCCCGGGCGCTGGCGGCCGAGCCGGAGCTGCTGGCCGTGGACGAGCCGACCAACGGCATGGATCCGGCGGCCGAGCTTGCCACCATGGACGTGCTGCGCGACCTGCACGCTGGAGGGGTGCTGGCGGTGGTGATGGTCTCGCACCGGCTCGACGCGGTGGCCAATTATGCCCACACGCTCGCCTTCGTCGATCACGAGCGCGGGCTCTTCCGGGTGGGGTCGCTCGACGAGATGCTCCGCCCCGAGCCGCTCTCGACCCTCTACGGCCGGGCCGTGGAGGTGCGCGAGGTGGGTGGGCGGCGCCTGGTCCAGCCGGTCTTCGGGGAGCGGCCATGAGCGGGCTCGGAAGCTTCCTGGCCGCGCGGGAGATCTGGCAAACCCCCCTGGTGGCGTCGGTGATGGCCGGGGCCCTGCTCGGCTTCCTCGGCGTCTACGTGGTCCTGCGCCGGACCGTCTTCGTCTCGGCGGCGCTCACCCAGCTCTCCACGGTCGGCCTGGTGGTCGGCCTCTTCCTCGAGGAGCGTCTCCACGAGGTGCCGGAGCACGTCCACCACCAGCTCGGCATGGCCATGGGCTTCGCGGTGGCCGGCGCGCTGCTGCTCGGCGCGCTGCGGCCGAGGCGGCTGCCGGCCGAGGCGACGGTGGGGGCGGCCTGGGTGGCGGCCTCGGCGGCGGTGGTGCTGGGCATCTCGCGGCT
Organism: Myxococcales bacterium; assembly: GCA_021806645.1. GTDB lineage: Bacteria > Myxococcota > Myxococcia > Myxococcales > Anaeromyxobacteraceae > JADKCZ01. Next base: position 2,182 of record JAJZQX010000016.1, read on the forward strand.
GATGCACGCCAGCCACGATCTCGGCGGCATGGTCTTCGGCAACGCCGTGGCGGTGCCGGACGACGAGCTCTGGATGATCGGCGGCGTGGCGCTGCTCTGCGCGGCGCTCCACCTCGCCTTCGCCAAGGAGATCGCCTTCGCCTCCTTCGACCCGGAGACGGCCACCGCGCTGGGGATGCGGGTCCGGCTCTGGGACGCGGTCCTGTCGCTCACCGTCGGCCTGGCCATCCCGGCCTCCGCGAGGGCGCTGGGCGCGTTGCCGGTCTTCGCGCTGCTCACCTTGCCGGCCTCGGCGGCGCTGCTGCTGGGGCTGCGTTTCCGGACGGTCTTCGTGGTGGCCACGCTGCTCGGCGTGGTCGCTGCGGCGGGCGGTTACCTGGCCTCCTGGTTCGCCGAGACCCCCACCGGGGCCACCATGGTGCTGGTCGCGGCGCTGGCGCTGGTGCCGGGTGCGCTGCGGCGCGCCAAGGCTTGACCCCCCGGCCCTTTGCCGGTACAAAGCGCCCTCATTCGACTTTCCACCTGACGCGGGGTGGAGCAGCCAGGTAGCTCGTCGGGCTCATAACCCGAAGGTCCCAGGTTCAAATCCTGGCCCCGCAACCAGTAAAGACGCCGACCTCGCTCTCGCGGGGCCGGCGTTCTCCATTTCGGGCGGTGCCGGTTCGCCGGGGAGGGCGATGGCCAGTGGCACTCTCGCCCCGGCTGGGGTGGGTCAAATCTTCTTCTGACGTCAGAAGTGACGCTGAGTCCGCGTCAACGATCTGCGGACCTGCGGACGAACGGCGGAGGCTCGGTCAGGGTCAGGTGCTTCGGCGGGCGCGATGCGATCCGGATCGCGATGGGGCCGGAGAACGACTCAGCGAGCAGCGAAAAGGGGCGATCGGTAGGGAGGCGGGCCATCACCCAGGTCACGAGTTCGTCGTAGTCGCGCGCAGTGTCGGAGGGGAGGGCTACGAGGCGCGGGTCGAAGGGGAGCGGCGCTTCCGCCAGGCGTGGGGCGAGGAGCCGACCGCCGCCGTCGAAGCCGGGAAGCAGAACGCAGACTGGGCGGTCGGCCATGCCGGGAACATCGTAGCTGCTTTGCTTCCATCTCAGCGTGGTATTACTCCTACAAGTAAGAGATGAAGGAGGCACGAATGCGTGTGACGACCAAGGGCCAGGTGACCATCCCCGTGGAGATCAGGGAGAAGGCCGGTCTCCTGCCCCACACCGAGGTGGAGTTCGAGCTGGACGCCAAGGGAGTGCACCTCCGGCGGGCCAAGGCGACGCGCGCCTCGGGACGGGGCGCCGCCGCGGTGGGACGGCTGCGCGGCCAGGCCACGGTTCGCATGAGCACGGACGAGATCATGGCGCTGACCCGGCAGCGCTGATGGCCGTCCTCGTCGACAGCAACGTCATCCTCGACGTGGCCACGGAGGACCCCACCTGGGGCGAGTGGTCGGCGGGCGCGCTGTCTCGCGCCGCCGACCGGTCGGTCCTCGTCATCAACCCGATCGTCTTCGCCGAGGTCTCGGTCGGCTTCGTCCGCGTCGAGGACCTCGAGGAGGCGCTGCCCCCGGAGATCTATCGGCGGGACCCGCTCCCCTACGAAGCCGCGTTCCTGGCGGGGAAGAGCTTCCTGGCCTATCGGAGACGGGGAGGGCGGCGGCCGGTGCCACTGCCTGACTTCTACATCGGCGCCCACGCCGCGGTGGCGGGTCACCAGTTGCTCACCAGGGACGCCGCTCGGTACCGGACCTACTTCCCGCGGCTGACGCTCATCGCGCCCTGACGTGCCACAGATGGCCGAGGGTGGGCTGACCCCGTATACTCGTGTCCATGCGGCGCGATGTGGCCATCTCGACCCTGCGGGGCTACCTGCCGGCCATTCTGCGGCACTTCGGCGTGCGCCGCATCGCCCTGTTCGGATCCACGGCCCGTGACGAAGCGCGCGACGACAGCGACCTCGATATCCTGGTCGACTTCTAGACCGGGCCGACGTTCCTCTCGTTCATGGGTCTCCGGGCGTTTCTCCAGGACCACACGGGCCGGAGGACCGATCTCGTCACGTCGGACGCCCTGAAGCCGCGAATGCGCCCCGTCGTCGAGCGCGAGGCGGTGGATGTCGCCTGACACCGAGCGCGACTGGCGCCGCTACGCGGACGACGCCTCTTCCCGCCGGGGGCCGTTGCGTTGTATGGCTGCGCCCATGAAGACCCTCACCGAGCTCAGCGGCATCACCCTGCGGAAGGCGGCGGCGGCCATCGCCGAGGCGAAGCGGTCACTCCCACGGGAGGAGACGCCCGTCGTCGCGGAGGCCGCCGCTCCGGTCGTGTCGCCCGAGGTCGCCCCGACCGAGCCGGCCGAGCCGGCCGCGCCGCTGGCCGAGGGCGAGGTGGCTCCGGCCGCTGCCGCCGTCGAGGCCGCCCCGCCGACTCCGGCGGCCCGTCCGGCCGCGCGCCCGGCCGAGGAGATCGAGAGCGAGGCCGCCAGGGCCGCCTTCGACGAGGCGGTGGCGGCCGCGACCGGCCTGTCGGGCGATCGGCTGGCCCGCCTGCGCGACGCCGTCAAGGTGGTCGGCCGCCAGATCGAGGACGTGCGCCTGGTCCGCGTCTTCGGACCCGAGGAGCCGGTCCCCGGCGCCAAGACCGCCAACGGCTTCCAGTACCTGGTGGACGTCGCTCCAGCCTCGATGCGGCAGGCCCCGTCGGCGCACAAGAAGGAGCGCGGCGGTCGCGGCGGCCCCGGCGGTGGCGGTGGTGGCGGCGGGGGAGGGCGCGGCGGTGGCGGCGGCGGCAAGGGCGCGCCGACCAGCGGCGGCTTCTCGATGGACTCGCTCCGCGACGATCGGAAGGGGCAGAAGAGCGGCGCCGGCGGCGGGCGCGGCAAGCCGGGCGGCGCCAAGCCCCGGTAGGTGGCTCCGAGCACCCCGGAGCACTCCCCGGCGGCTGCTCGCGAGATGGTCCCTGTCGCACCCTCCATCGGGGTGCCCCGTCAGTGGGTGCGGCATGGAGTGCGCCGCGAGTATAGTTTTGCCTTCGACTTGCCACCGCTGCTCGGGGGAGTTGCGAGGGCCCATTGGGCGACCACGCCGGCCTCATCCCGCCGCACTCGATGCCGCTCCAGCGGCGGCAGTTCCTCGATCGCGCCTGGCTCCACTTCGTCGAGGAGGGTGAGGCGGCGGTCGGCCTTCCGCCCGAGATTGCCCGCTCCTGGCGCCGCGCCCGCGAGGCCTACGGGGTCGATCCAACGCTGCGCCGCCCGCTCCGCACGCTGCGCCCGGGAGAACTGGAGGAGCGGTGCCGGCGGGATCCGGCCTTCCGGCTCGCCCAGCCCATCCTCGAGGAGTTCGCGCGCCGGCTCGGCTCGATCCAGCACGTGCTGGCCTACTTCGACGCGGCCGGCTGGATGCTCTCCATCCAGGGGCACCGGCCCGCGGTCGACGGCGTGGCCGAGATCAACTTCGCCCCGGGCGCCTGCTGGTCGGAGGAGTCGGCCGGCACCAACGGCCCCGGCACCGCCATCGCCGAGGGGAAGCCGGTGGAGGTCTTCGCCTCCGAGCACTTCGTGGAGGCCTGGCAGCCCTGGTCGTGCGCCGGCGCGCCCGTCTTCCGTCCGGGCGAGGCGGCGCCGGTCGGCCTGGTGGACATCACCGGTCCGTGGGAGGCCCACCACCCGCAGGCGCTGGTCATCGCCAAGGCCATCGCCCGCGCCATCGAGGAGCGGCTGGCGGTCGCGGCCAGCGTGCGCGACGAGGTGATCCGCTTCGCCTTCCGCGCCGCGCGCGGCCGGGACGAACCCCTCCTGGCGGTGGACGAGGCCGGGCGCATCCTGGCGGCCAACGGCTCGGCGGCGTCGCGCATCGGCCTCGCCGCGGGCCGCTTGCCTCCCGACCTGCGGCGGGAGGTGGAGCGGCTGGTGGCGGCCGACGGCGCCGCCGACGGCGAGATCGCCTGGCGCGACCTCCGGCTGGTCGCCCAGCCCGTGCTCCACCAGGGCTGTCCGGTGGGGGCGGTGCTGCGCGCGCTTCCGGAGGCTCCAGCCGGCGCACATCGGCCTCGGATCGCCGGCCGCTCCGCCGCTGCAGCCTCCTCCACGCTGCGCTGGGGCTTCGACCAGCTCCTCTTCGAGTCGGAGGCCATGCGCGGAGCGGTCGAGCTGGCCCGGGTGGCGGCGCGCAACGCCCTGCCGGTGGTCCTCTTCGGCGAGTCGGGCACCGGCAAGGAACTCTACGCGCAGGCCATCCACGGCGGCGGACAGCGCGCCGGGGGACCCTTCGTGGCGGTCAACTGCGGCTCCATCCCCGCGCCGCTGCTCGAGGCGGAGCTGTTCGGTTACGAGGCGGGCACCTTCACCGGCGGCCGGCGCGACGGCAACGCCGGCAAGTTCGAGGAGGCCAACGGCGGCACCATCTTCCTCGACGAGGTGAGCGAGCTCTCTCCGCCGGGGCAGACCGCGCTGCTGCGCGTCCTGCAGGAGAGCGAGGTGGTGCGGCTCGGCGGCAGCGCACGGCGCCGCATCGACGTCCGGGTGGTGGCCGCCACCAACAAGGAGCTCAAGGCGGAGGTGGCGGAGGGCCGCTTCCGCCAGGACCTCTTCTACCGGCTCGACGTCCTCTCCATCGCCATCCCACCGCTGCGCCAGCGCGTCGAGGACATCCCCGGGCTGGCGCAGGCCTTCCTGGGGCAGGCTGAGGCCGAGGTGGGGCGCAGCGGGCTCACCTTCTCCGACGAGGCCATCGCCGCGCTGCAGGCCTTCGCCTGGCCGGGCAACGTCAGGCAGCTGCGCAACGTGGTGCTGCGCGCCGCCGCCACCGCGCCGCGACCGGAGATCGGCGCGCCCGACCTTCCCGCCGAACTCCTCTCCCTGCCGGGCTCGCCGCCAGCGCCGCCAAGGGCCGACCTCTCCCGCGACACCGACAAGCTGGCGCTCTCCCTCCTGCTGGGCCGGTGCGAGTGGAACGTCGCCAGGGCGGCCGCCGAGCTCGGCGTCTCGCGCATGACGCTCTACCGGCGCATGCAGCGCCATGGCCTGGAGCGCCCCCCGCGCTGAGCACGGCCTCTCAGGATCGCAGGAGCTGCTCCGGCCCCTCCACGGCGGCCAGCGCGGCGTGCTCCTCGTCGGTGAAGAGGCGCGAGCGGGTCAGGAACCTGACCCCCTCCACGCCCTCCAGCGAGAACATGCCGCCGCGCCCGGGTACCACGTCGATGATGAGCTGGGTGTGGCGCCAGTAAGAGAACTGCGCGGCGCCCATGTAGAAGGGCTGGCCGCCGATCTCGCCCAGCAAGCGGTCGGCGTCGCCGATCAGCAGGTCACCGCGCGGGTAGCACATGGGGGCGCTGCCGTCACAGCAGCCACCCGACTGGTGGAAGAGCAGCGGCCCGTGCTTGGCCGCCAGGCGCTCGATGAGCGCCAGGGCGGCCTCGGTGGCGACGACTCTCGAAGGGAGCGGCATGGCGGGTCCTCGTGGTGAAACGGCCGCCCCGGCACGTGCTCGACGAGCCGGGGGCGGCCTACCCGCGCGGCTAGAAGAAGCCGAGCGCCTTGGGAGAGTAGCTGACCAGCAGGTTCTTGGTCTGCTGGTAATGGTCCAGCATCATCTTGTGCGTCTCGCGGCCGATGCCCGACTGCTTGTAGCCGCCGAAGGCGGCGTGGGCCGGGTAGGCGTGGTAGCAGTTGGTCCAGACGCGGCCGGCCTTGATGCCGCGGCCCATCCGATAGGCGGTGTTGCCGTCGCGCGACCAGACGCCGGCGCCGAGCCCGTAGAGGGTGTCGTTGGCGATGGCCAGCGCATCGGCCTCGTCCTTGAACGTGGTGAGCGCCACCACCGGCCCGAAGATCTCCTCCTGGAAGACGCGCATCTTGTTCTGGCCCTGGAAGATGGTCGGCTTGATGTAGAAGCCGCCCTTCAACTCGCCGCCCAGCTCGGCGCGCTCGCCGCCGATGAGCACCTTGGCCCCCTCCTGCTTGCCGATGTCGAGGTAGGAGAGGATCTTCTCCATCTGCTCGGTCGAGGCCTGGGCGCCAATCATGGTGTCGGTGTCGAGGGGATTGCCCTGCTTGATCTTGGCGGTTCGCGCAACGGCCTTCTCGATGAAGCGGCCGGAGATGGAGGACTGGACCAGCGCCCGCGACGGGCAGGTGCAGACCTCGCCCTGGTTCACCGCGAACATGACGAAGCCCTCGAGCGCCTTGTCGGCGAAGTCGTCGTCCTTGGCGAAGACGTCCTCGAAGAAGATGTTGGGCGACTTGCCACCCAGCTCCAGCGTGACCGGGATGAGGTTCTGCGCCGCGTACTGCATGATGAGCCGGCCGGTGGTGGTCTCGCCGGTGAAGGCGATCTTGGCGATGCGGTTCGAGGACGCCAGCGGCTTGCCGGCCTCCAGGCCGAAGCCGTTGACCACGTTGAGGACGCCGGGCGGGAGCAGGTCGCCGATCAGCTCCATGAGCACCAGGATGGAGGCGGGCGTCTGCTCGGCCGGCTTCAGCACGATGCAGTTGCCGGCGGCCAGCGCCGGCGCCACCTTCCAGACCGCCATCAGGATGGGGAAGTTCCAGGGGATGATCTGCCCGACCACGCCCAGCGGCTCGTGGAAGTGGTAGGCGACGGTGGTCTCGTCGATCTCGCACACCGAGCCCTCCTGGGCCCGGATGGCGCCCGCGAAGTAGCGGAAGTGGTCGACGGCGAGCGGGATGTCCACGTTCAACGTCTCGCGCACCGGCTTGCCGTTGTCCCAGGACTCGGCCACCGACAGCAGCTCGAGGTTCTGCTCGATCCGGTCGGCGATCTTGTTGAGGATGACGGCGCGCTCGGCGTAGGAGGTCCGGCCCCAGGCGTCCTTGGCCGCGTGGGCGGCGTCGAGGGCCTTCTCGATGTCCTGGGCGTCGGAGCGAGGCACCTCGCAGAAGACCTTGCCGGTGACCGGCGTGACGTTCTCGAAGTACTTGCCGCCGACCGGGTCGACCCACTTTCCGCCGATGTAGTTCGCGTACCGCTTCTTGAAGGTGATCTTGCTGCCAGGCTGGCCGGGTGCCGCGTAGATCATGGTGAACTCCGGGTGAGGCGCCGTCGTCCGGCGCGGGGTGTCCACGCCAGGGGAGCAACGGCCGGGCCACCATGGGCGGGGCGCGCTCAACCCTGCATTCTCGTTGGGCCGGCCTGCGAGCGGGCCATCGCCGACTGTCACTGGCCCGTGACATGTCACGCCGGTTGGACGTGCGACGTGACATCGCCGGGCACCGCGAAGGGGTGGGAGGGGCCGCCGCGTCTGCCCTGCGGTAACCTCCGGCCTGGAGGCGCCATGGCGCTGGCTTACCGGATCCTCAACGTCTTCACCGTCGGCGGCGACCGCTTGTCCGGCAACCCGCTCTGCGTCTTCGAGGACGGCCGTGGCCTCGATGACGCCACCATGCAGGCGCTGGCCCGCCAGCTCAACCTCTCCGAGACGGCCTTCCTCCTGCCGGCCGGAGCGCCGGGCGCCACCGCACGTGTCCGCATCTTCACGCCCAGCTACGAGATGCCGTTCGCCGGCCACCCCACGCTGGGGGCCGCCCACGTGGTCCGCTCGCTCCAGGACACCGGCGACCGGGTGACGCTGGAGCTGAAGGCCGGTCCGGTGGAGGTGCGAGCGGCGCGCGACCGCTGGACGCTGCGGGCGGCCAAGGTCCCGGTGGCGCGCCAGCCGGAGGCCAGCGGCGACGAGCTGGCCTGCATGCTGGGGTTGCCGGCGGGGAGCGTGGGGCGGGCGCTCTGGATCGACACCGGCGTCGAGCAGCTGGTGGTGCCAGTGGGGTCGCCCGAGCTGGTCCGCGCCGCCCGGCCCGACCCGGCCCGGCTCGACCGGCATGGGCGGCCGCCCGCTGGCGGAGAGGCGATGGTCCTGGCCTGGGCCGCCGTGGCGCCGCGCCAGGCGCTGGCCCGCTTCTTCTCGCTGGAGCACGGCGCGGTGCTGGAGGACCCGGCCACCGGCTCGGCTTGCGCCAACCTGGGCGGCTGGTTCGTGGCCACCGGGGCGCCGCGCCCGGTGCTCTTCTCCGTCTCCCAGGGCGACGCGGTGGGGCGCCCTTCGAGGCTCGGGCTGGCCGTCGGGGACGGTGAGGGGATCTTCGTCTCGGGGGAGGTGGTCGAGCTGGGGCGAGGGAGCTTCGAGCTGTAGCGACCTCGCCTTGAACGCCCCCACCGTGGGTATGCGGGGAGGGAAGATTGGTTGCCGCGCCGCCCGGTTCGGCCGAGACTCCTTCACCGGCCCGTCGCGGGAGGACGCCATGAAGGTGCTCGTCGCGGATGCATTCCCCAGTGAACGGATGGCTGAGATCGAGGCGCTCGGCCTGACGGTCGAGCACCGGCCCGGGCTGACGCCCAAGGAACTCCCCGGTGCCATGGCCGGCGTCTCGGCGCTGGTGGTCCGGGGCAAGCAGGTGACCGCCGAGGTCTTCGAGGCGGCCGACGCCCTCTCGCTGGTCATCCGCGCCGGCGCCGGCGTCAACACCATCGACGTGGCGGCCGCCTCGAAGGTGGGCGTCTACGTGGCCAACTGCCCCGGGCAGAACGCCATCGCCGTGGCCGAGCTGGCCATCGGCCTGATGGTGGCGCTCGACCGGCGCATCCCCGACAACGTCACCAGGCTGCGCGCCGGCCAGTGGGACAAGAAGGCCTTCTCCGAGGCCGACGGCCTCTTCGGCCGGAAGCTGGGCGTCGCCGGCGTCGGCCCCATCGGACAGGAGACCATCAAGCGCGCAAGCGGCTTCGGCCTCGAGGTGCACGCCTGGTCCCGCTCGCTCGACGCCGACCGGGCCTCCGCGCTGGGCGTGACGCGGGCCGGGACGCTCCAGGAGCTGGCCTCGCAGGTGGACATCCTCTCGCTCCACCTGCCCCTCAACAAGGAGACCCGCGGCCTGGTCACCCGCCAGGTGCTCGAGGCGCTCCGCCCAGGGGCCATGCTCATCAACACCGCCCGCGCCGAGCTGGTCGACCAGCCGGCGCTGCTGGAGCTGGCCAGGGCGGGCCGGCTGCGCCTGGGTACCGACGTCTTCGCGGGCGAGCCCGAGAAGGGGCAGGCCGCCTTCGACAGCGAGCTGGGCAAGCTGCCCAACGTGTACGGCACGCACCACATCGGCGCCTCGACGGCGCAGGCCCAGGACGCCATCGCCGCCGAGACGGTCCGCATCCTCGCCTGCTTCGTGCGTGATGGCTCCGTCCGCAACTGCGTCAACCTGGCCCGGAAGTCGCCGGCCCGGGCCCGGCTCCTGGTGCGGCACCACGACAAGGTCGGCGTGCTGGCCAACGTGCTTGGCGCCATCCGCGAGGCCGGGATCAACGTCGAGGAGGTGCAGAACACCGTCTTCGACGGCGCCGCGGCAGCCTGCTGCGCCATCCAGCTGGACGAGCGGCCCAGCGAGGCCCTGCTCGGCAAGATCCGCTCCCGCCGCAACGAGATCATCTTCGTCGAGAGCTTTGACCTGTGATGTGCGGGGGGCGGGGATGAAGGAAGACATGTCCGGCCCGGTGCTGCTGGCGTGGCGGGTCCTCAAGTTCGGGCGGCGAGTGGTCGCCGCCTTCCTCCGCAACCGCGGCATCCTGCTGGCCGGCGGCGTCGGCTACAACGCGCTGCTCTCCATCGTCCCTTTCCTCACGCTCACGCTGGCGGTCCTCTCGGCCTTCGTCGACGAGGAGCGGATCCTCCGCGCGCTCCGCCGCGAGCTTGCCTTCCTGCTGCCGCAACGCGCCGATGCCGTGATCGACGCGGCCCAGACCTTCCTGGCCAACCACACCGCCAACTCGGCGGTCTCGGTGGTGGCGCTCCTGGTGTTCAGCTCGCTCGCCTTCCGGATGCTGGAGGAGGCGGTGGCCACCATCTTCCACGCCTCCGGGCAGACCAGGCGCCGCCGCGCCCTGATCTCGGCGCTGCTCCCCTACCTGTTCATGTTCCTGATGATGGTGGCCATCCTGGCGCTGACGCTCCTCTCGTCGGTGGCGGACTGGCTGGTCGGGATGTCGGTGACGCTCTTCGGGACGGAGCTACCGGCCGGGCTCTGGGCCAGGATGGCGCTGCGCGTGACCGGGTTCGCCGGGCTGGTGCTCCTCTTCGCCGGCGTCTACAGGGTCATGCCGGTGGGGCGCGTCCCGCGCCGGCTCGCCCTCATCGGCGGGCTCAGCGCAGCCATCCTCTGGAAGGTGGTGGGGGTGCTGCTCTCCTACTACTTCGCCACGCTCTCGATGGTGAACCTGCTCTACGGCTCGCTCGCCACCGTGGTGGTGGTCCTCCTCCTGCTCGAGGGGGCCTTCATCATCGTGCTGCTCGGCGCTCAGGTGATCGCGGAGCTGGAGGCGAGCGCCGCGGCCGGGGTCCACTGGTACGAGCCGCCGCACCCGTGACTGCCACCGACCCGGAGGGCGGCCGCGTCGCGGAGGCGCCGCGCCGGCTCAGGCCAGGTTGTGGAAGACCCGCTGGACGTCCTCGTCCTGCTCGAGCGCGTCGATCAGCTCGAGCACCTCCTTGGCCTGCTCCTCGGGCAGCTCCACCGGCGTCTGGGCCACGTACTCGAGGTCGGCCGAGACGATCGGCAGCTTGCGCTCCTCGAGCGCGGCCTGCAGGTTCCCGAAGCTCTCGTAGGCGCCGCGGATCACCAGCAGCTTCTCCCCCTTCTCCCCGGTCCCCTCGCCCATCTCCTCCAGCCCGTGGTCGATCAGCTCCAGCTCGAGCGCGTCCTGGTCGACGCCCTCGGGCGAGAGCCGGAAGGCCCCCATCCGCTTGAACTGGAAGGCGACGCTGCCGCTGGCGCCCATGTTGCCGCCGTGGTTCTTGAAGCCGACCCGCACGTTGGCCACGGTCCGGACCACGTTGTCGGTGGCGGTCTCGACCACCACGGCCACGCCGTGCGGCGCGTAGCCCTCGTAGAGCACCACGTCGTAGGCCTTCTGGTCCTGGCCGCTGGCGCGCTTTATGGCCGCCTCGACCTTGTCCTTCGGCATGTTGAGGCTGCGGGCGTTCTGCACGGCGCGGCGCAGCGCCGCGTTCATGTGCGGATCTGGGCCGCCGGTCTTCACCGCGATGGCGATGTCCTTGGCGACGCGCGTGAAGGCCTTCGCCATCTTGTTCCAGCGGGCGAACATGGTGGCCTTGCGGGTCTCGAAGATGCGTCCCATGCGTTCCTCTCGGCAGTGCGGCTAGAAGGCCACCATCGGCCAGTCAGGGCGGATACCTCACCGCTCACCCGGGCGCAAGCGCCTCGGGGCGGGCCAGGAGCGGCGGAGTCCTGGCGCGGTCCAGGCGACTCAGGGCGGGCGGGGCGAGGCCTCGCTGGGCGGCGGCGGCACGGTGCCGGTGGCGGGCGAGATGCCCAGGCTGGCGGGCAGCGAACCGGGTCCGGTCGTGCCCGGCTGCGCGGTGGAGAGGTCGTCCGGTCGGTTGGCGCAGAGCCCGCTGTTCAGGTTTCCCCCGACGCACTTGAACTCCGGCGGCGCCTCGCAGAGGCCGGTCCTGGGGTTGCAGACCCAGCCTTGCGTGCACATGGCCACGCAGCCGCCGTTGGACACCGAGGCGCCCGCCACCGCGGCGGCCAGCGCGGTGTTGATGGCGGCGCTCTGCACGGCGTAGGGGGCCGACGTCCTGCAGCCCCCGAGAACGAGCAGGAGCAGCGCGGCGTGGCGGAGGCGAAGCATCACGAACAGCGTAGCGCGGTGGCGCCTCGCGGTCACCCTGGGGGCGCCCCGGGGCGGGGGACTAATCGGGTGGGCCCGGTGCCGGCCTACCCGGCCCGGCCGGGTTGACCGGGATGCCGGCCATGACGTGCTCCGCCAGGGCGGTGATGGTGAGCGACGGGTTCACGCCGAGGTTGGCCGGGACCAGGCTGCCATCGGCGATGTAGAGCCCCTGGTAGCCGAAGACGCGCCCCTGCGCATCGCAGACGCCATCCTCGGGCGCGCGCCCCATGGTGGCGCCGCCGAGGATGTGGGCGGTCGAGGAGGTGTCGAGGAGCACCTCCGGCAGAAGGCTCTGGGCCGTGCCGTTCATCTTCTCGGCCAGCCTGGCGGCCAGCAGGTTGGCGAGCGGCAGGTAGGTGGGCGGCCGCGCGCCGGCCTGCAACTGGCTCGCGAGCCCCCAGCCCCAGGGGCGCCGCCTCAGCGTCAGGCGCATGAAGTTGTCGAGCGGCTGCATGACCAGCAGGATGGCCGAGCGGCGCGCCCAGTCGAAGGGCGAGTGGGCGCGGAGCGCCTGGATGGGGTGGCGCACCATGTTGCCGAGCCAGCGCAGCCAGCGCGGCCAGGGCGGGCCGCCGCCGGTCAAGACGGTGGTGAGCAGCGACATGAAGTCCTGCCCGGCGCCGTAGCGGACCACCTCCACGTGGGTGTCGTCGTCCGGGTAGATGCCCGAGGTGATGGCGATCCCCTCGCTGTAGGCCACGTCGCCCCCCTTGGCCTTGGCCCCGAGCAGCGCCTCGCTGTTGGTGCGGACGTAGTTGCCGAGCTGGCCGGAGAGGTGGGGCAGGCTGCCGCGCCGCTGGCAGTCGAGCAGCAGCTTCACGGTGCCGAGCACGCTGGCCGCCACCACCACGTTGCGCGCCGTGAAGGTGCGGCGCCGCTTGAAGAGCCGGTCGGTGGAGCGGACGGTCCGCACCTCGTAGCCGCCACCCGCGCGTGGCCGCAGATCCTCCACCATCGTCTCGGCGTGGATCACCGCGCCGCGCCGCTCGGCCAGCCAGAGGTAGTTCTTGTCGAGCGTGTTCTTGGCGCCGTGCCGGCAGCCGGTCATGCACTCGCCGCAGTGGAGGCAACCGGTGCGCGGCGGCCCCTCGCCACCGAAGAACGGGTCCGGCTCCGTCTGGTTGGGCTGGCCGAAGTAGACCCCCACCGGATGCCTGGCGAAGGTCTGCCCGCGGCCGGTGGTCTCCTGCACCACCTGGCGCAGCAGCTCGTCGGCGGCGAAGACCTTCTGGGCCTCGGTGACACCGAGCATGAAGCGCGCGGTCCGGTAGTGGGGTGCCAGCACCGTCTTCCAGTCCAGGCCGGCCGGCCAGCGGGCGTCGGCGAAGACGCGATCGGGTGGGGCCAGCAGGATGTTTGCGTAGACCAGGCTGCCGCCGCCGACGCCGGCGCCGTGGAAGACGAGCACGTCGCGCAGGAGCGTGATCTGCTGGATGCCGTAGAGCGCCAGCCTCGGCATCCAGAGGTACTTGCGGACGTTCCAGTTGGTGCGGGCGAAGTCCTCCCCGCGCCACCGCCTCCCCATCTCCAGCACCCCGACGCGATACCCCTTCTCGCCGAGCCGGAGCGCCGACACCGCGCCGCCGAAGCCGGAGCCGATGACCAGGTAGTCGTAGTCGAACGGCAATTCCACAGGGTCTCCGCGGCCTTGGCCCCCAGCACCCCGCAGTGGACGCGCTCGCCGACCCGCGGTCAAGCGAATCGTACCCCCGGGCGGGGTCGGGTGAGTGCCCGAGGGGGCTCGGGTGACCACCCGAGCCACTCCCCGGAATCAAAGGCGTCCGAACCGGGCACCCGCCCAATGGTGAGAGACGCCGCGAAGGGTCAATGTCTGATCACGAAAGGGGACGACAACCATGACGACCTACAACGGCAATTCGAAGGTGAAGAGCGGCTACTACTTCTCGACCAGCACGCTCGGGATCGAGGTCGTCGGCGAGGACGGCGGCACGCTGCCCGGTCCGGCCACCCGCCGCTATGTCGGCGTCCCGTTCCCGGTGCTCTTCGTCATCGTCCCGGTGGTCGGGCTGGCCTTCCTGATGTTCCTGCCCTTCATCGGCTTCGCCCTCCTCGGCTCCGCCGTCGTCCAGCGCGTCACCGGCCACGTCTCCAGGGGCGCCGACGCCCTGGCGGCCACGGTGGCCCCGCCGCACGCCACCGGCGCAGCCTACCTGGGCGGGCACGAGGGCGAGGAGAAGAACGAGGAGGTCTCACCCGAGATCGAGAAGCTGGAGAGGGAGGTCGCCGACAGGCGGAAGAGCTGAAGCTCCGGGCCGTCCACCTTCACCCGCCTCCGAGCCCACGGCGTCACCGGGGAACCACCCGGTGGCGCCGCTCACCTCTCCGGCGCCGTGGGCCACAAGATCTGGTCGCGGCGCGCCCCGGGAACGCCTAGTCTACCGCTCCATGGCGAACCAGCCTGTGGCTCCCCCGGCCGGCCCCAGCCCGGTCCCTCCATACCGCGACGAGATCATCATCTCCTGGCCCGAGCTGCACCGGGATGCCCGCTACCTCTCGCGCGTGCTCCACGAGCTGGGGGACTGGAAGGGGATCATCGCCATCACCCGCGGCGGGCTGGTGCCGGCGGCGCTGGTGGCGCGCGAGCTCGACCTGCGGCTCATCGACACCGTCTGCGTGGTCAGCTACGGGCAGGGGGCGCCGGGAGCGGCCGAGCAGTCGCAAGGCGAGCTGCGCTGGCTCAAGGGGGTCGAGGGCGACGGCTCGGGCTGGCTGCTCATCGACGACCTGGTCGACACCGGCCGCACCGCGCGCGCGGTTCGCGAGCGGCTTCCCCGGGCCCACTTCGCCACCCTCTACGCCAAGCCGGCCGGGCGGCCGCTGGTCGACACCTTCGTGAAGGAATTCCGGCAGGAGAAGTGGATCTACTTCCCATGGGACATCGACTACAAGTTCGTCTCACCCATCCGCCAGCAGCGCGGCGAACCCTAGCCCGTCAAGCCCCTCCGGCCGCGCGTGACCGTCCCCAGGCTCCAGCTCGAGCAGATCACCAAGCGCTTCGCGTCGGTGGTGGCCAACGACGCGGTGGCGCTCACCGTCCTGCCGGGCGAGATCCACTCGATCCTCGGGGAGAACGGCGCCGGCAAGTCCACGCTGGTGAAGATCATCTACGGAGCGCTCCGCCCCGACGCCGGCCGCATCCTCTGGAACGGCCAGCCGGTGCAGATCCGCAGCCCGCAGGAGGCGCGGGCGCTCGGGATCGCCATGGTGTTCCAGCACTTCTCGCTCTTCGAGACGCTCACCGTGGCGGAGAACGTCTGGCTCGGGATGAGCGGGAAGATCCCGCTGCGGCAGGTGGTGGCGGGGATCCGGTCCAAGGCGGCCGAGTACGGCCTGGAGCTGGAGCCCGAGCGGGAGGTCCACACCCTCTCGGTCGGCGAGCGGCAGCGCGTCGAGATCGTGCGGGCGCTGCTGGCCGACCCGCGGCTGCTCATCCTCGACGAGCCCACCTCGGTGCTGACGCCGCAGGCGGTGGAGAAGCTCTTCGTCACGCTGCGGCAGCTGGCGGCCACCGGCTGCTCGATCCTCTACATCAGCCACAAGCTCGACGAGATCCGCGCCCTCTGCCACCAGTGCACGGTGCTGCGGGGCGGCCGGGTCACCGGCACCTGCGATCCGACCCTGGAGAGCAACGCCAGCCTCTCGCGGCTCATGATCGGCGCCGAGCCGCCGCGGCTGGTCCACCGCCAGGCCACGCCGGGGCAGGTGGCGCTGCGGGTGAGGGACCTCACGCTGGAGAAGCTGGACCGCTTCGGCACCGACCTGCACGGCGTGTCGCTCGAGCTGCGCGAGGGCGAGGTGGTCGGCGTCGCCGGCGTCTCCGGCAACGGCCAGCAGCAGCTGCTGGCCGCCATCTCCGGCGAGGATCCGCGCGCCGAGGAGGGGGCGGTGGAGCTCTTCGGCCAGCCCATCGGCCGGCTGGGGGTCGCGGCGCGGCGCAAGCTGGGGCTCCACTTCATCCCCGAGGAGCGGCTCGGGCGCGGGGCCGTGCCGACGCTCTCGCTCGCCCACAACATGCTGTTGACGCGCGACGAGTCGCTGCGCGCGCTCGGCTGGATCGATCGCCGGGCGCTCAAGTACCAGACGGCCAAGATCATCGAGCGGTTCAAGGTGAAGTCGGGCGGCCCGGCGGCGGTGGCGCGCAGCCTCTCGGGCGGCAACCTGCAGAAGTACATCGTGGGGCGCGAGATCGACGCCGTGCCCAGGGTGCTGGTGGTGGCGCAGCCGACCTGGGGCGTGGACGTCGGGGCCGCCGCGCAGATCCGGGCCGAGCTGCTGGCCCTGCGCGACGCCGGGACGGCGCTGCTGGTGGTGTCGGAGGAGTTGGAGGAGCTGTTCGAGATGACCGATCGGCTGCACGTGATGGCGCGGGGGCGGCTCTCACCCTCCATCGGCACCAGCGCGGCCACGGTCGAGCTGATCGGCGAGTGGATGAGCGGGCTCTGGCCCACCGGGCCAGAGGACGGCCCGGGCGTCTCGATCGGGGAGTTCCCGTGATCCGGCTAGAGCCGCGGGCCACGCCCTCGATGGCCATGAGCATCCTCTCGCCGGTGATCGCCCTCGCCATCACCGCGGCGGCCGGCGCCGCGCTCTTCACGGCGCTGGGCAAGGATCCAGGGCAGGCGCTCTCGGTCTTCTTCCTCGAGCCGTTCAACGGGGTGCGCGCCATCTCCGAGCTGGCGCTCAAGTCCACGCCGCTCGTCCTCATCGCCCTCGGGCTGGCCCTCTGCTACCGCTCCAACGTCTGGAACATCGGCGCCGAGGGGCAGTTCCTCATGGGCGCCATCGGCGGGGGCGGGCTGGCGCTCTGGGTGACCACCGCCGAGATCGGGATGAGCCGCTGGCTCTTCTTCCCGCTGGTGATCCTGGCCGGCGCCATGGCCGGCGCGGCCTGGGCCGGGGTGGTGGCGCTGCTGCGCGACCGGTTCAACGCCAACGAGATCCTGGTCAGCCTGATGCTGGTCTACGTGGCCAACCTCTTCCTCTCCTGGCTGGTCTTCGGGCCCTGGAAGGACCCCCAGGGCTACAACTTCCCGCAGACGGTCAGCTTCGCCGCCAACACCGAGCTGCCGCGGGTCATCCGGGGCATGCGGCTCCACTGGGGCACGGCGGTGGCGCTGGTGGCCGCGGTGGTCATGTGGCTCTTCATGTTCCGCACCTTCACCGGCATCCAGCTCCAGGTGGGCGGCCCGGCGCCGGCGGCCGCCCGCTACGCCGGCTTCTCCTCGCGCGCCGCCATCTGGACCACGCTGCTCGTCTCGGGCGGGCTCTCCGGTGTGGCCGGCGCCTTCGAGGTGGCCGGGCCCATGGGGCAGCTGACGCCGCACGTCTCGGCCGGCTACGGCTTCACCGCCATCATCGTGGCCTTCGTGGGTCGGCTCCACCCGCTCGGCTGCATCCTCGGCAGCGTGGTGCTCTCCATGTTCCTCATCGGAGGCGAGCTGGCCCAGTCGCGCATCGGGCTCCCCTCGGCGCTGGCCGGGGTCTTCCAGGGCGTGCTGCTGCTCTCGCTGCTGGCCTGCGACACGCTCATCCACTACCGCCCGCGCTGGAGCCGCGGATCGTGAACGAGTTCGCGCTGCTGGTCGCCGCCACGCTCGCCGCCGGCACGCCGCTGGCGATCGCCGGCATCGGCCTGCTCGTCAACGAGCGGGCCGGCGTGCTCAACCTCGGCGCCGAGGGGATGATGCTGGTGGCCGCGGTGGCCGGCTTCGCCACGGGGTACGCGACCGGGAGCGAGGTGGCGGCGCTGGCCGCCGGCGCCCTGGCCGGGGCCGTCATCGCCGCGATCTACGGCTGGCTGGTCATCTGGCTCAACACCAACCAGTACGCCACCGGGCTGGCGGTCAGCCTCTTCGGCTCCGGCTTCTCGGCCTTCGTCGGTCTCGGCCTCGTCGGCAAGAAGCTGGAGGAGACCGAGGTGGCCGGCGTGCCGCTGCTGCGCGACCTGCCGGTGCTGGGGGTGGCGCTCTTCCGCCAGCACCCGGTGGTCTACCTGGCCATGGCGCTCACCGGCGGCGTGGCCTTCTTCCTCCACCGGACCCGGAGCGGCCTCGTCCTCCGCGCCATCGGCGAGTCGCCGGTCTCGGCCCACGCCCTCGGCTACCCGGTGCGGCGCATCCGGCTGGCGGCCGTGGTGGTGGGCGGGACCCTCTGCGGCGTGGCCGGGGCCTACCTGTCGGTCGTCTACACGCCGCTGTGGGTGGAGGGGATGGTGGCGGGGCGCGGCTGGATCGCGCTGGCGCTCACCACCTTCGCCACCTGGCGCCCCACCCGGCTCCTGCTCGGCGCCTACCTGTTCGGCGGCGTCACCATGCTGCAGCTCGACCTGCAGGCGTCCGGGGTGCAGGTGGCGCCGCAGTTCATGAGCATGCTGCCGTACCTCGCCACCGTGGTGGTCCTGGTCCTCATCTCGCGCAACCCGCTCTGGATCCGGCTCAACATGCCGGCCTCCCTCGGAAAGACCTTCTTCCCCGGAAGCTGAGCTTCGGGGTAGAGACCGCAGCACCGGCTGTCTTCCACGCAACCAGAAGGAGCACCGCAGTCATGACCGAACGTCTCCCGCTGAAGCATCTCGCGCTGGCCGCCCTGGTGGTGGCCACCGGGCTGACCGCCTGCAGCAAGAAGGCCGAGCCCGCCCCCGCCACCGTGGCCGCGCCGGCCGCCCCGGCCAAGCCCGCTCCGCTCAAGGCCGCCTTCGTCTACGTCGGCCCGGTCGGCGACGCCGGCTACACCTACGCCCACGACCTGGGGCGCAAGGAGGCCGCCGCCAAGCTGGGTGACAAGGTGGAGACCACGTTCGTGGAGAAGGTGGCCGAGGGCCCGGACGCCGAGCGCGTCATCCGCGATCTCGCCACCCAGGGGAACAAGATCATCTTCGCCACCTCGTTCGGCTTCGGCGACTCGATGGTCAAGGTGGCCAAGGACTTCCCGGACGTCCACTTCGAGCACGCCACCGGCTTCAAGACCAGCGAGAACATGCGGGTCTACGAGCCGCGGATCCACGAGGTGGCCTACTTCGCCGGCATCGTGGCCGGGCGGATGACCAAGACCAACACCCTCGGCTTCGTGGGGTCGTTCCCCATCCCCGAGGTGCTGCGCAACATCGACGCCTTCACCCTGGGCGCGCAGTCGGTCAACCCGAAGGTCAAGACCAGGGTGGTCTGGGTCGGCAGCTGGTTCGATCCGCCCAAGGAGACCGAGGCGGCCCAGGCGCTGCTCAACAAGGGGGCCGACGTGCTGCTGCAGAACACCGACTCGACCGCGGTGCTGCAGGCGGCCGAGAAGGCCGGCAAGTACGCCTTCGGCTGGGACAGCGACATGAGCGCCTTCGCGCCCAAGGCGCACCTCGGCTCCTGCGTGCTGCTCTGGGGCGTCTACTACGAGAAGGCCCTCAACGACGTGCTCGACAAGACCTGGAAGACCGGCGCGACCAAGTGGGGCTACCGGGAGGGGATGACCGACTTCATCAAGATCCCCGACTTCGTCCCGGCCGACGCGAAGAAGAAGGTCGAGGAGGTCAAGGCCGGCCTCAAGGCCGGCACCTTCGAGATCTTCAAGGCGCCGGTGGTCGACAACACCGGCAAGGTGCGCCTGCGGAAGGGCGAGGTCGCCAGCGACAAGTGGCTCGGCGACGTCAACTTCTACGTCAAGGGCGTCGAGGGCAAGGTCCCGAGCGGCAAGTAGGCGCGACGTCCAGGGCAGATCGGGGAGGGCCGCTCGAAGAGGGCGGCCCTCCGTTCGTGTGAGGGGGGGGCCGCAGAACGGTGGCGGTCTGGGTCATGGTCGGGTCGGTCCCGTCTGGCGATCGAGAGGCGCGGCGAAGGGAGAGAGCTGGCGGACGGATCCGTTGGGGGATCGAGAGGCGCAGCGAAGGAAAGTGCGGGGCGGACGGATCCGTTGGGGGATCGAAAGGCGCAGCGAAGGAAAGTGCGGGGGCGGACGGCCTCGCGTGGATGGGGTGGCGCGTTGTCGCGGGCGGCGGAGCTGGCGGCCTGGAGTGGCTGCCTGGACCTGTGCTGAGCGGCACCTCCGGATCACAACGAGCGTGCACCCGCGCGGGGTGGGTCAACTCTACTTCTGACGTCAGAAGTAACCGTGAGTACGTTCCGCGCGTGGTGCGGGTGGCGGGGTAGACGGACGGTGAGCGACACCGCACGGTCGTACCGAACGTGCACCCGCGCGGGGTGGGTCAGCGGCGGTTCAGTTGACTGAACCGCACCATCGGTGGAATCCGATGTCCCGGCGCCGCCGCCCAACCGCCGCCGCCCGGATTCGCCTGCGCCACCGCGGCGCCGCCCGTCAGCTCCATCCCGTCGCTACGCTTCTCGATCGCCAGGTGCAGCCGCCCGCCGGCGGCCCGCCCCTGGTTCCCGCCTCAGCCCTTCTTCGCCCCGTCGAGCTGGCAGAGGAAGATGGGCAGCCCGAGCTTGTTGCCGTAGAGCGGCCGGTACCGGTCGGTGTTGTACATCGAGGCCACGTCCACCTTGCGCGGCCCCAGCCTCGGATCGGGGATGGACACCAGCTGGTAGGTCCCTCCCACCAGCGCCGCCATCACGCCGCTCTTGCCGGCCAGGATGGCGTCGAGCGCCATGGTGCCGTAGGTGGAGGCCACCAGCTTGTCGATGAAGTCGGGCTCGCCGGAGCGCAGGTCGTAGGTCAGGTCGGAGACTATGGTCTCCTCGCCGGTCCGGCGGTGGAACTCCTCGGCCAGCACCTCGGCCACGCTGGCCTTGCGCCGGCGCCCGAAGGCGTCGGGCTGGCCATACTCCACCACCTGGTAGCCGTTCCAGGTCGCACCCTCGGAGAGGACGACGATGGCGTAGTTGCTCGGGTTCCCGCGTTTCTCGGTCACCAGCAGGTCGATGAGCTTCTCGAGGTCAACCTTGAACTCGGGGATGACGCAGCGGTTGGAGGTGACGTGGGCGGTGTAGAGGGCGGTGAAGCCGGCGTCGCGCCCGAAGACCCTGAAGATCCCGATCCGCTCGTGGGAGCCGACCGTGGTCCGCTGCCGCTCGATGGCGTCGGTGGCGCGGGTGATGGCGGTGGAGAAGCCGATGCAGTACTCGGTGCCCTGCACGTCGTTGTCCATGGTCTTGGGGATGCCGATCACCTTGACGCCGAGCGAGTTGAGCTGGGCCGCCGAGGTGAGCGTCCCGTCGCCGCCGATGCAGATCAGGTACTCGATGCCGAGCCGCTGGACGTTCTCGAGCACCTGCGGGGTGAGGTCCCAGGACGGGCCGTTCGGACCGGGCCTGGAGGGGATGCCGGCGTTGACCAGGTGCGGCGGGAGCTTCGTCACCTTGGACGGTCCGACGCGGCTGGTGTGCAGCATGGTGCCGCCCGACCGGTCGATGGTGCGGCAGTTCTCGCGGTCGAGCGGTACGATGTAGCGGGACGCGCTGGAGGGATCGTCGAGGTCCACATGGGTGAGCCCCTGGAAGCCCCGGCGAATGCCGACCACCTCGAGGCCGTTCTCCCAGCCGCGGTAGACGACGCTCTTTATCACCGAGTTGAGGCCGGGGACGTCGCCCCCGCCGGTGAGGATCCCTATGCGCTTGCGCTTCGCGTTCATGTGCCGAACTTAGCGCGAGTCTCGCCGGCCCGCTCCGAATCGGTGGCCTGGAGGCGTTCGCGCCTGCGCGCCGCGCTGCGCGGGGCCGGTGCCCGTGAATCGCGCACCCCTTCCGCGGTGGGGGCGGCTACAATGCCGCCTCCAACGCAGTCCAGGCACCGGGACGACCCTCCATGACCGACTTCGAGAAGCGCAACGTCATCGCGCAGTGGGCCTTCGACACCCGGCCCGTGCTGCTCCGCTTCCACCTCTGGCTGGAGGACGTCGAGGTGGAGCGGGCGCAGGCCGATCCGGTCAGTTCGCACAGCTTCACGCCGCGTGGCATCACCCGATGCCTGGCCGTGACGGCCGCGGCCACCGCCCTCGGCACCAAGCTGTTCGGCGGCCACGGCGAGGGGAAGGGGAAGGACAAGCAGGGCTACAACCAGGCCAAGAAGGCGGCCGACGCCATCAGCGCCTACGTGATGAGCGAGGGGCTCTGGCACCTGACGCGCACGCTGCCGGAGAACCACGCCATCATGGTCTCGCTGGGCGAGGGGCTGATGCCCAAGGCCGGGGAGACGCCGGAGATGGGGGCCAACCCACTGCTCGGCTTCGGCCGCGTCTACGCCCGGCCCGAGGTGGCGCGCACCGTGGACCGCCGGGTGCGGCGGCTGCTCAACGAGCCAGGCCACACCTTCGCCCACTTCCACGGCTGGCTGAAGGAACGCGGCATCACCATCTGGGGCGCCGCCGTGGACACGCTGGAGTGCACCTCGCGCTTCGCCGAGGGGCAGGCCACCGGTCCGATGACCGTCTTCCACCTCTTCGACTCGCCGCTGCGGGTGGCCAGGCCCTACGAGTCGTACATGGGCTGCCTCACGGTGCCCCGCCGCGTGTGCGAGGCGGCCGAGCGGTCGGCCGTCCTGCTCGACTACCGGACGCCTCGGGCGCAGGTCGCGGAGGCCATCGAGGCCACCTACCCGGGCGTCGAGCGCAAGAACATCCACGTCTGGACGCTGGCCGGGAAGAGCCGCGTGAAGCGGCTCGGACAGCTATGGGAGGAGTGGAAGGCCACCGGGTGCCACCTGGTCGAGGACGGCTGGAAGGCCCCTTCCGGACACGCCGTCTTCACCGACTCGGGCACCTACGCCCCCACCTTCCTGGTCGGCAGCTGGAAGGACGCCGGCGGCGCCACCCACGTCTTCCTCTGCGACGGCTACGCCGCCACCGCCGAGGCCATGCAGGCCTCCAGCCTCTCCGAGGTGCTCGACGTCGACGCCAGCATGGCGATGTTCTCGCCCAGCTTCGAGCTGCCGTGCGCGCAGGAGGCCAAGCTGATGCAGCTCGACCCGAAGGCCCCCGACTTCGGCGCCCAGGTGAAGGCGCTGCACGGCGGGAAGGAGCTCTCGCCCGCGCAGGTCGCCTCCTACGTCGAGGCCATCGAGGAGGCGCGCGCCTCCAACATGCCCACGGGGCGCCACGTGCTCCACGCCGACGACTTCCTGCCGGAGAAGGACTGGCGCGTGCTCTCCTGCGTCGGCTACATGAGCGACGACCCGTACACCGGCGCGCCCGGGATCGAGAAGGTGGGGGAGGGCGTCTACAAGGTGACCACGCTGCTGGCCACTCGCGAGGCCTCGGCCCGCATCACCTTCACCTTCCGTTTCATGGAGCCGCTGGCGCAGGCCCGCCACGTCTTCAGCCCGCTGCTGGTCCGCTTCCTCTCAGGCGTCGATCACCGGACCCGGCCGGTGAAGATCTCGGACTCGGGGCGCATACGCAACGAGCTGCAGACCATGCTCTCGCAGGCGCTGGAGCACGACGGCGAGAACATCATCGTCCACTGGGACCGGATCGACGAGCGGGTCATGCCTCGCGACAAGCAGCTGGCCATCCGCGACGTGCTCGAGTGGTACAAGGCCAACCACCCGGTCTGGTTCGAGTGGCTCAAGCTCTAGGGCGCGTCCGGTCGCCCCGCCTCAGCGCTTCGCCGCCAGCTTCCGGTAGAGCGTCGAGCGCCCCACCCCCAGCTTCCGGGCCGCCTCGCTCAGGTTGCCGCCGCACTCCGCCACCACCCGCTCGACGTGGGCCTGCTCGCTGGCCTGCCGGGTGGCCCGCAGGTCGGGCTGCCGCACCGGCGCCACCCCGCCGTCGAGGAGCTCGGGGAGGGCGGCCCGCAGCTCGACGTCGAGCTGGTCGTCCGAGATGGCCCCGTCGGCGAAGAGCACCGCCACCCGCTCCAGCACGTTCTCCAGCTCGCGGACGTTGCCGGGCCAGCCATAGGGCTCGAGCGCCGGCAGCACCCGGGCCAGGGCCCGGGCGTGGGCACCGGGAACGCCGTGGCGCGCCAGCACCCGCCGCAACAGGTCGCTGGCGATGGCGGCCACGTCGCCGTGCCGATCCCGCAGCGGCGGCAGGTGGATGGGGAGGATGTGGAGCCGGAAGTAGAGGTCGTCGCGGAACTGGCCGCCCGCCACCGCGGCGCGCAGGTCGCGGTGGGTGGCGGCGATGACGCGCACGTCGATGGGGGTCGGGTCGTTGCTGCCGAGCCGGAGCACCTGGCGCTCCTGCAGCACCCGCAGCAGCCGTGACTGGAGCGTGAGCGGCACGTCGCCCACCTCGTCGAGGAAGATGGTGCCGAGGTGGGCCGCCTCGAACAGGCCGGGCCGGCCGCCCCGCCGGGAGCCGGTGAAGGCCCCTTCCTCGTAGCCGAACAGCTCCGACTCGAGCAGCGTCTCCGGGAAGGCGGCGCAGTTGATGGCCACGAAGGGGCGGTCGCGCCGCCGGCCGGCCGCGTGGATCCCCTGCGCCACCATCTCCTTGCCGGTGCCGCTCTCTCCGGTGATGAGCACGGTGGCGTCGGTGCGGGCGTACCGCTCCGCCATGGCGCGCACCCCGCGGATGGCCGCCGAGTCGCCCACGATGGCGCCCAGGGTGTAGCGGGCCTCGAAGCGCGACGGCCGGTGCTGCGAGCGTAGCCGCCGCTCCAGCCGCTGGATGGTGGCGGCGTCCTGGCAGATGGTCATGGCTCCGCGCAGCGTGCCGTGATCGCGCAGCGGCGTCCGGCTCACCAGCAGCGAACGCCCGCCCAGCCGCTCCAGCGTGTCGGTTTCGGCGATCCCGGCCTCGAGCACCCGGGCCAGGCCGAGCGACGGGGCCACCGAGGAGAGCGTCCGCCCCAGCACCTCGACGGCCGGGAGCGAGAGGAGCCGCAGCAGGGCGCCGTTGGCGGAGAGCACGCGCTCGTCGAGGTCGACCACCGCGACGCCAGGCTCGAGCTGCTCTACGGCGAGCCGCAGGTGGTCGTGGCGGGCCGTGGCGGCGCGGGTGACGCGGGCGATCTCGATGGCCTGGCGGATGGCCTGGGCCAGGGAGTCCTGGCCGTAGAGCAGCACCGCCTTCAGGCCGGCCTGCTCGGCCAGGTCGCAGACCGGGCCAGGGCCGACGATCACCTCGACGCCGCGAGAGGCCAGGTCGAGCACCTGGGTCCGCGCCTCCTCGGGCGTCAGGTAGGGGCGCTGCTCCACCTTGGCGCCCGCCATGAGGAACCCTTCCCGGTCGATGCCGGTCACCACCCGGGAGAAGTTGACGACGCCGATGCGGGAGGAGAACTGGCGCGCCCGCAGCAGCGCGCCGATGGTGTCGACGGTGGAGGCGCCCACCACCACCACCGGCACGTCGGCGTGATCGCGCAGGTAGGCGCCGTTGGCGCCGGCCGCCACCAGGGCGTCCACGTGCTCGCCGGCGGCGCGCCGCGTCCGCAGCGTGGCCAGCGCCTCCTCGAAGCCTCCGTCGAAGACATGGACCTCGGCCTCCTCGGCCATGATCGGGGCCACGCTCTCGAAGGCGGAGCGGAGCCGGCTGGTGCTGAAGGCCCAGATGACGGGGCGGCGTTCGGAGGTCGGCATTCGGGCTCCAGGCTTTCAACGACTCGGTCCAGCGTCCGTTTGACTCCTGAATCAAGATCGGGACAAAGATGTCCCAATAACGGGACGTCTGATGAGACACCGACTGCCACAATCAAGTCAAGACAGCCCCTGAAACGCTGTGACAATCAACAGATGAGCGACTGACTCCATCATGCGAATCAACTGGCCGACTCGTTGCACATACTGGCTGGCTCAGGAATCCGCGCCCGGCGGCGCCGGTACAGCGACGTGGTCCGACATCACTGAAGGAGGCGAGATGAGCGCGACGGTTGGCGGTTCGATCCCCCGGATCGACAAGGTGGCGGTGCTTGGCGCGGGCGTGATGGGTGGCACCATCGCAGCCCATCTGGTGAACGCGGGCCTCAAGGTGCTGCTGCTCGACATCGTCCCCAAGGCGCCGACCCCCGAGGAGACCGCCGCCGGGCTGTCGCTGAAGGACGCCGTGGTCCGAAACCGGATCCCGGCCGCCGGCCTGGCCGCGCTCGAGAAGCTGAAGCCGTCGCCGGTCTTCCTGGCCGCCGACCTGGCCCGCATCGAGGTGGGCAACCTGGAGGACGATCTCAACCGGCTGCGCGAGTGCGACTGGGTCATCGAGGTGGTGATCGAGAACATGGCCATCAAGAAGGCCCTCTTCTCCGAGAAGATCGCCCCCAACCTGAAGCCGGGGGCCATCCTCTCCAGCAACACCTCCGGCCTCTCGGTCAACGAGCTGGCCGACGCGCTGCCCGAGGCGCTGCGGCCGCGCTTCCTGGTCACCCACTTCTTCAACCCGCCCCGCTACATGAAGCTGCTCGAGATCGTCCCGAGCCGCTTCACCGACCCGGGCGTGGCCGAGGGGATGGCCGGCTTCATCCGCCGCCGGCTCGGCAAGGGGATCGTCTTCGGCAAGGACACGCCCAACTTCGTGGCCAACCGGATCGGCGTCTTCGCCATCTGCAGCGCGGTGAAGCAGATGCAGGAGCTCGGGATGGACGTCGAGGAGGTAGACGCCGTGGCCGGCCCGGCCACCGCCCGCCCCAAGAGCGCCTGCTTCCGCACCGCCGACCTGGTCGGCATCGACACCCTCATGCACGTGGCGAAGAACTCCTACGACCTGCTGCCCAAGGACGAGCAGCGCGAGGTCTTCAAGCTGCCCGAGTTCATGACGCGGATGGTGCAGAAGGGGCTGCTCGGCAACAAGTCGAGGCAGGGCTTCTTCAAGAAGACATTCAGTAAAGAGACAAGGGGGGAGAAGCCCGAGACCTTCTTCTACGACTACCTGAAGGGGGAGTACGCGCCGGCGCGCCGGCCCAGGTTCGCCTCGGTGGAGGCCGGCAAGGGGATCGACGACCCGGCCAAGCGGCTGCGCACCGTGCTGGGGGGGAGCGACAAGGGGGCCCAGCTGGCCTGGCGCAACCTGCGCGACACGCTCATCTACGCCTTCAACCGGCTCCCCGAGATCGCCGACGACGTGGTCAACGTCGACAACGCCATGCGCTGGGGCTTCAACTGGGAGCTCGGGCCGTTCGAGATGTTCGACGCCATCGGCGTGGCCGAGTTCGTCAAGCGGGCCGAGGCCGACGGGGTGGCCGTGCCGGCCGCGCTGAAGAAGGTGGAGAGGTTCTACGCCTTCGAGAACGGCCTGAAGCGCCACTTCGACGTGCTGGGAGGCGGCTGGAAGAACGTGCCGGTGCCGCCCGGGCAGGTCGACCTGGTGCTGCTGGAGAAGGCCGGCAAGGTGGTCGAGAAGAACTCGGGCGCCTCGCTCCACGACCTCGGCGACGGCGTCTTCTGCCTCGAGTTCCACACCAAGATGAACGCCATCGGTAACGACGTCCTCGCCATGGTCCACAAGGCGGTGCGGCGCGCCGAGACCGAGGGGCAGGGGCTGGTCATCGCCAACCAGGGGACCAACTTCTCCGTCGGCGCCAACCTGGCGCTGCTGGTGATGGCCATCGCCGAGGGGGCCTACGACGAGGTCGGCCTGACGGTGAGCGCCTTCCAGAAGGCCATGATGGCGGTGAAGTACGCCCGCGTGCCGGTGGTGGCCGCGCCGCACGGCATGGCGCTGGGCGGCGGCTGCGAGGTCTGCCTCCACTCCGACGCCATCGTGGCCGACGCCGAGACCTACATGGGGCTGGTCGAGATCGGCGTGGGGTTGCTGCCGGCCGGCGGCGGCACCAAGGAGCTGGCGCTGCGCGCCATCCGGCTCGCCGACCAGTGGGAGACCGACGTCTCGCCCTTCCTCATCAAGAACTTCACCAACATCGCCATGGCCAAGGTGAGCAGCTCGGCCGCCGAGCTCTTCGGCATGGGGCTGCTGCGCCAAGGCGACACCATCACCCTCGGCGCCGACCAGCTGATCCACGACGCCAAGCAGCGGGTGGTGGCGCTGGCGGCCAACTACCGCCCCTCGCAGCCGGCCACCGGCTTGAAGGCCCCGGGGCGCAGCGTCGCCGGCAGCCTCGGCTCCCAGCTCTGGAACATGCGCATGGGCGGCTTCATCACCGAGTACGAGGAGAAGCTCGGCAAGACCATCGCCCAGGTCATCACCGGCGGCGACGTGCCGGCCGGCACGGTGGTCACCGAGCAGTGGTTCCTCGACCTGGAGCGCGAGGCCTTCCTCAAGCTCTGCGGCGAGCGCAAGACCCTGGAGCGGATCCAGCACATGCTCAAGAAGGGGAAGCCGCTCCGCAACTGAGCGTCCCGGACCACCCCCATGACCCTCTCGACTCGAACCCACGGAGACTCCCGATGAGCGCTGCCTACGTCCTCGCCGCGGTCCGCACCCCCGGCGGCAAGGCCAAGAAGGGGAAGCTGAAGGACGTCCGCCCCGACGACCTCGCCGCGGTCGCCATCAAGGCGCTGCTGGAGCGGACCGGCATCGACCCCATGCTGATCGAGGACGTCATCCTCGGCTGCGCCTTCCCGGAAGGGGAGCAGGGGATGAACGTGGCCCGGGTGGCCTCGTTCAAGGCCGGGCTGCCGTACCAGGTGCCCGGGCAGACCGTGAACCGGTTCTGCGCCTCCGGCCTGCAGTCGATCGCCACCGCGGCCGAGCGGATCATGACCGGCGGCGCCGACTGCATCATCGCCGGCGGCGTCGAGAGCATGAGCCTGGTGCCCATGGGCGGGCAGAAGTTCAGCGCCAACCCCGGGCTGGTGGGCGCCTGGCCGGAGTCCTACGCCTCGATGGGCATCACCGCCGAGCTGGTGGCCGAGAAGTACGCGGTCTCCCGCGCCGACCAGGACGCCTTCGCCGCCGAGAGCCACCGGCGCGCCGCCGCGGCCCAGGACGCCGGCAAGTTCCAGGACGAGCTGGTGCCGGTCGACGTCGAGGCGGTCGGGCTGGCGAAGGGCAAGGTTCAGCGCCGCACCGAGCGGTTCACCGCCGACGAGGGGGTCAGGCGCGACACCACCGTCGAGGGGCTCGGGAAGCTCAAGCCGGCCTTCAAGCTGGGCGGCAGCGTCACCGCCGGCAACTCGTCGCAGATGACCGACGGCGCCGCCGCGGTGCTGGTGGTCTCGGAGGCCTTCCTGAAGCAGTCCGGCGCCCAGCCGCTGGCCCGCTTCGTGGCCTTCGCCGCCCGCGGCGTCCCGCCCGAACTGATGGGCATCGGCCCGGTCGAGGCCATCCCGGCCGCCCTCAAGAAGGCCGGCCTGAAGCTCGAGGACCTCGACACCATCGAGCTGAACGAGGCCTTCGCGGCCCAGTCGCTGGCCTGCGTTCGCGCGCTCGGCCTCGACCCGGCCCGCGTCAACCGCAACGGCGGCGCCATCGCGCTGGGCCACCCGCTCGGCTGCACCGGCGCCAAGCTGACGGCGACGCTGCTCAACGAGCTGAAGCGGACCGGCGGCCGCTACGGCGCCGTCTCCATGTGCATCGGCGGCGGCATGGGCGCCGCCGGCATCTTCGAGCGGGTCTGACCCGCGCACCGGGTCTTCACCAGGACTTCACCAGGATCGACAGGGAGGCGGACATGGCAGCCAGGATCTTCAAGGGCGCGGAGTTCCTCGTCACCGAGGCGGGCAAGGACGACGTCTTCATCCCGGAGGACTTCACCGAGGAGCAGCGGTCGATCTCCGACACCGCCGACAAGTTCGTCCGCGAGGAGGTCCTGCCGGTCTATGACCGGCTCGAGCACCAGGAGCCCGGGCTGGCCATGAAGCTCATGACCAAGGCGGGCGAGGCCGGGCTGCTCATGATCGACGCGCCGCAGGAGTTCGGCGGCCTCGAGCTCGACAAGGTCACCAGCGTCATCAGCGCCGACCGGATGGGGGCCGCCGGCGCCTTCTCGGTCTCCTACTCGGCCCACAGCGGCATCGGCACGCTGCCGCTCGTCTACTACGGCACCAAGGCCCAGAAGGAGAAGTACCTTCCCAAGATCATCAGCGGCGAGTGGGGCGCGGCCTACTGCCTGACCGAGCCCGGCGCCGGCTCCGACGCCATGGGCGGCACCGCCCACGCCACCCTCTCGCCGGACGGCAAGCACTACCTGCTCGAGGGGACCAAGCAGTTCATCACCAACGGCGGCTTCGCCACGCTCTTCACGGTCTTCGCCAAGATCGACCGGAAGCACTTCACCGCCTTCCTGGTGGAGCGCGGCTACGAGGGGGTCACCATCGGCCCCGAGGAGAAGAAGCTGGGCATCAAGGGCTCGTCCACCACCACGGTGATCCTGGAGAACGCCAAGGTGCCGGTGGAGAACCTGCTGGGCGAGATCGGCAAGGGGCACAAGATCGCCTTCAACGTGCTCAACGTCGGCCGCTTCAAGCTGGGTGCGGCGGTGACCGGCGCGGCCCGCCCGGCCCTGGGCGTGGGTATCGCCTACACCAACACCCGCAAGCAGTTCGGGGTGCCCATCTCCAGCTTCGGCGCCATGCGCCAGATGATGGCCGACCGGAGCGCCGACCTCTACGCCTCCGAGGCGATCATCTACCGGATCGCCGGGATGATCGACGACCGGCTGGCGACCATCCCCAGGGAGACGCCCAACTACTACGAGGCCTACCAGGCGGCCATCGAGGAGTACTCGATCGAGTGCGCCATCACCAAGGTCTTCTGCTCGGAGATGCTGGCCGACGTGGTGGACGACGTGGTGCAGATGCACGGAGGCTACGGCTTCACGCAGGAGTACCCGGCCGAGCGGTTCTACCGGGACGAGCGGATCAACCGGATCTTCGAGGGCACCAACGAGATCAACCGGCTGCTCATCCCCGGCACCATCCTGCGCCGGGCCATGAAGGGCGAGTTGCCGCTGACCAAGGAGGCCATGAAGGCGATGGAGGCGATGATGACGCCTTCGCTCGACGAGACCGACCCGTCGGTCCCCTTCGCCGCCGAGAAGGCCACCCTGGCCAACCTGAAGAAGGCCTTCCTGGTGGTCTCGGGCGCCGCGGTCCAGAAGTTCCAGGACAGGATCAAGGACGAGCAGGAGGTGCTGCTGGCCCTCGCCGACGTGGCCATACAGATCTTCGCCATCGAGAGCGCGCTGCTGCGCGCCGAGAAGAGCTCGCCGCGCCTCTCCGAGGAGCGGCGCGCCCTGGTCGCGGCGGCGGTCAAGATCTTCACCTTCGCCGCGGTGGAGAAGGTGGCCACGGCGGCCCGGCGGACCGTCTTCTTCGTCGCCGATGGCGACATGGCCACCATGATGCTGGGCGGCGTCCGCCGCTTCACCAAGTACGACGCCTCCGGGCTGCTGGAGGCCAAGAAGCTGCTGGGCGCGGCCGCGGTGGCCGCCGACAAGTACCCGCTCTGATCGCGACGGCTCCGGCTTCTGGTGGAGCCGTCGCAAGCTACCAGCACCGTCTCCTACCCCGGCGCCTGCCCGCCCCCCGACGCCACGCCCCGATGGCGCGGGCGGCCGGGGTGGTCGGTGCGTTACATTGACATCGTGCGCGCCCGCCTCAAGAGCCTCCGCTGCGACGAGATCGCCGACCTCGAGGGCTGGCGACCGCCGGTCCCGCACGAGTTCGCCCTCCCGCTGGTGCTGGAGGTGGGCGTGCTCGGCCAGCGCGGGCGCGAGCGGTTCGAGTTGCTGGTGGCTACGCCGAGCTGGCTGGAGCGTCGCCATGGCCGCCACGGTGCCGTGCCGGGACGCGGCCTACTGCTGGTCTTCGAGTGGGACCTGCCGCGGCTGCGCGCCTTCCTCGCCCGCGAGGTGGAGCGGTGCACCGGCGAGACCTGGCCCGAGCTGGCGCGGCAGGTCGGGCGGCTGGCGGAGTGGGAGGGCGGCGACAACGTGGTCGGGTTGAGGTAGCTAGCCGCCCCGGCGCCCACGCCGCCGGCGCCGCTTGTGCCCCTGACCCGGTGAGGCCGGCGAGGCGGATTGAGGAGCGGCCGGCCTCGGCACTGGCGGCGCGCCCAGCACCGGCACCCGCTGGACGATGGGCCCCTGCGGCGTCCGCCTGGCCGGGCCGGACCGCTGCGCCCCGGCCGGACGGACCTGCCCGGGCCTGGCCGGACCAGACCGTGGGGTGGCGGTCTCTGGCTGCTGCGGACGGGGCTGCGGCGGGCGTTGCTGGTGCTGCGGTGGCGGACGCTGTGGCTGAGCCGGCCGGTTCTGGGCCGGTTGCTGTGGCGGGCGTTGCGGCCGCTGGGGCGGCAGCGATTGCAGCGGCGGCACGAAGTCGGGCGTCAGCTCGCGCCGGGCGTAGGCCCGCCAGATCTCGCGTCCGTCGCCGGCGGCGGAGCGGAGCGCCGGATCGATGGCCTCGAAGAAGTGGCGCAGGTTGGCGAGGTCGCGGAAGAAGAACCCCTCGGCCTGGCTGTTGTGGGCGGCGCCGACCACCTGCGGAAAGTCGATGATGACCGGCCCGTTCCGCCCCAGCAGCACGTTGTAGGGGGAGAGGTCGCCGTGGACCAGGTCACAGCAGAGCATCTTCACGACTTGTGAACGGAGGCCGGCGTAGAGCCCGGCGGCCTGCTCGACGGCCACCTCCGCGTCGATGAGGCGCGGCGCCGGGTGGCCGGCGGCGTCCACCACCACCTCCATCAGCAGCACCCCCTCGTAGAAGAGGACGGGTCGTGGCACCCAGACCCCGGCGGCGTGGAGCGCGTGGAGGGCGTCGGCCTCCTTGGACTTCCAGGCCTCCTCGGCGGCCGCCTGGCCGAACCGGCTGCCCCGGTCCATGGCCCGCTGCGTCCGGGTGTTGCGGACGCGCCGGCCCTCCAGGTAGGCCGAGTTGTGCTTGAAGGACCGGCCCTCGCGCGCCTTGTAGACCTTGGCGGCGAGCACCTCCTCGCCGTGGCGGACCAACCAGAGGTCCGCCTCCTTGCCGCCCTTGAGC
This sequence comes from Myxococcales bacterium, assembly GCA_021806645.1. GTDB lineage: Bacteria > Myxococcota > Myxococcia > Myxococcales > Anaeromyxobacteraceae > JADKCZ01. The sequence continues at coordinate 34,637 of JAJZQX010000016.1, forward strand.
CGCGTGATGACCTCGTCGATGACGCCGTCGGCGAGGAGGGGTTCCAGTGCGTTGACCATGCGGGGCCCCTCCCTCCTATTGGACGGCGGGCGGGTGGTCAAGTTGCCAGGCCACCGAATCCTTGGCCGCGAGCCGGGCTCCCAGCCTGCATGACGACGAGGCTGCTGATCATCGGTGGGGTGGCCGGCGGGGCCACCGCCGCGGCGCGCGCCCGCCGGATGAGCGAGACGGCCGAGATCACCGTGCTGGAGCGGGGGCCGTACGTCTCCTACGCCAACTGTGGGCTCCCATACTTCATCTCGCGCGACATCGAGAAGCGCTCCGCGCTGCTGCTCCAGACGCCCGAGGGCTTCGACGCCCGCTACCGGGTCAAGGTCGAGGTCCGGACCGAGGCGCTGGAGATCGACCGCGCCGGGAAGCGGGTCCGCGCCGTGGGCCCCGAGGGGGAGCGCTGGTTCCCCTACGACAAGCTGATCCTGGCGCAGGGCGGCAATCCCATCATGCCGCCGCTCCCCGGCGCCGGCGCCCCACACGTCTTCAAGCTCTGGACCGTGCCCGACATGGACCGGCTCGACGGCTTCATCGAGACCGGGAAGCCGCGCCACGCCGTGGTGGTGGGGGGCGGCTTCATCGGTCTGGAGATGGCCGAGGCCTTCCGCCGGCGCGGCCTCGAGACCACCGTGGTCGAGCTGCTGCCCGCCGTGATGGCGGTGATGGATCGCGAGTTCGGCGTGCAGGTGGCCGGCGAGCTGGCCACCCAGGGCGTCCGGGTCCTGACCGGCGCCGGCGTCAAGGCGGTCCTGGCCGACAGGACGGTGGAGCTCACCGACGGCCGGAAGCTCCCCGCCGACCTGGTCCTCTTCTCGGTCGGTGTCCGCCCCGAGCTGACGCTGGCCCGGTCTGCCGGGCTGGCGCTCGGACCGTCCGGTGGCCTGCTGGTCGACGACCGGCTCCAGACCTCCGACCCCGACATCTACGCCGCCGGTGACATGGTGGAGATCCTTCACCGGGTCTCCGGCAAGAAGATCCGGATCCCGCTGGCCGGGCCGGCCAACCGGCAGGGGCGGATCGCCGCCTCCAACGCCCTCGGCCAGCCGACGCCGTACGGGGGCGCCAGCGGCACCAGCGTGGTGAAGATCTTCGAGGCCACCGCGGCCTCGACCGGCCTGACCGAGCGGGCTGCCCGCGAGGCCGGCTTCGACGTGGGCGTCGCGGTGATCCACAAGGAACACCACGCCGGCTACTACCCCGGGGCGCGCGAGCTCTCGCTCAAGCTCACCTACGACCGGAGGACGGCCCGGCTGCTCGGCGCCCAGGCCTTCGGGCACGCCGGCGTCGAGAAGCGGATCGACGTGCTGGCCACGGCGCTGCACGGGAAGATGACGGTGCGTGATCTCGCCGAGCTCGACCTCGCCTACGCGCCCCCCTACTCGTCGGCCAACGATCCCGTCAACCTGGCCGGCTTCGTCGCCGAGAACGATCTCTCCGGCTTCGCGCCGCTCGTCACCGCGGCGCAGCTCAAGGCGGAGCTGGCCGGGGCGAGGCCGCCGCTGGTGGTAGACGTCCGGACGCTGGGCGAGTGGAGCCGCGGCCACCTGCGGGGGGCGCAGCACCTGCCGGTGGACGACGTCCGCTGGGAACTGGCGCAGCTGCCGCGCGACCGGCGCATCGTCCTCTACTGCCGAAACGGCTACCGCGCCCACCTGGCGCTTCGGACCTTGAAGGAGAGCGGCTACCCTGACGTCGTCAACCTGACCGGGGGCTGGGTGAGCATGGAGCTCGAGGGCGGCTTAGACGTGGAGGGTGCGTGAACATCGATCCCGTGACCGCGGCGGTGGTTGCCGTCGCGGGGTGGCTCATCGTCAGAAGGTTTCTCAAGGGAGGCAAGGTGGCACAGAACGTGGTGGTGGAGCTGATCAAGGCCGGCGGGCAGGTGGTGGATGTCCGCTCGCCGGAGGAGTACCGCGATGGTTCCTACCCTGGGGCCGTGAACATCCCGGTGAACGAGCTGGCCCGGCGCATGGGCGAGGTCGCGAAGGACAAGGCCGTGGTGCTCTACTGCGCCTCGGGCGCACGGAGCGGCGTGGCGGCCCGCATGCTGAAGCAGGCCGGCTACACGCAGGTCGTGAACGCCGGCGGTCTCGGCGACATGCCGCGGTAGTTCCCGGTGCCGCGAGGCCCTACAGCGTCGCGAGATCGAGGACGAACCGGTAGCGGACGTCGTTCTTCAGCATCCGGCCGTAGGCCTCGTTCACCTTCTCCACCGGGATCACCTCGACGTCCGAGGTGATGCCGTGCGTGGCGCAGTGGTCGAGCAGCTCCTGGGTCTCGGCGATGCCGCCGATGAGCGAGCCGGCCAGGCTGCGCCGCCCGCCGATGAGGGCGTGGGCGGCCACCGGCGCCGGCTGCGGCGGGACGCCCAGCAGCACCATGGTCCCGTCCACGCGGAGCAGGCCGAGGTAGGCGTTGTAGTCGTGCGGCGCCGAGATGGTGTCGAGGATCAGGTCGAAGTGCCCCGCCAGCTTCTTGAAGGTGGCCCTGTCGGAGGTGAGCGCGAACTCATGGGCGCCGAGCCTCCGGGCGTCGGCCTCCTTGGCCCTTGAGGTGGAGAGCATGGTCACCTCGCAGCCGAGCGAGGCGGCCAGCTTGACCGCCATGTGGCCGAGCCCGCCCAGGCCGACCACGCCGACGCGCTGCCCCGGCCCCGCCTTCCAGTGGCGCAGCGGGGACCAGGTGGTGATGCCGGCGCAGAGGAGCGGCGCGGCGCCGGCCAGGTCGAGCTTGGGCGAGATCCGGAGCGCGAACCCCTCGGTCACCACCACCTGCTTCGAGTAGCCGCCGAAGGTGGGCGTCTTCCGGTCCATCTCCGTGCCGTTGTAGGTGAAGGCCGCGCCCTTCTGGCAGAACTGCTCGAGGTCGCGCTTGCAGCTGTCGCAGGTGCGGCAGGAGTCCACCATGCAGCCAACGCCGGCCAGGTCACCCACCGCGAACCGCTTCACCGCGCCGCCGACGCGCACCACCTTGCCGACGATCTCGTGCCCCGGGACCATGGGGAAGAGCGAGCCGCCCCACTCGTCGCGCGCCTGGTGGATGTCGGAGTGGCAGACGCCGCACCAGGCGATGTCGATGACCAGGTCAGTGGGGCCCGGCTCGCGCCGGTCGACCTCGAACGGCACCAGCGGGGTGGTGGGAGAGAGCGCGGCGTAGGCCTTGACCTTCGACATGGGTGGTTCCTTTCGGTGGTGTCTACTTCAGGAGCTCGTTCACCAGGTGGGCACCGAGCATCCGCAGCCCGTCGTCTAGCAGCTGCTGGCCCCGGGCCGTCTGCAGCGTGATCCGCATCGGCTCCGCCGCCAGCCCCAGCTCGACGTTGATGCGGACCAGCACCGCCGAGATGGCCGGACCCGCGGAAGCCGCCGTCACCTTGCCCCGGCGAGTGTGGAGCGCCCTGGAGAGCTTGTCCACCAGCTGATCCTCGGTGGTGCGGGCGCCCTGCCTGGCGGGGAGCGCCTCCGAGATCCCCCAGAGCAGGTCGTCTACCAGCTCGGGGTGGGCGAGGGCCCGCACCAGCCGGTCGTGGGCCTCGTCGTCCTCGACCGAGAGCGCCTCGGCGTAGGTGGGGGTGACGAGCCACGCCAGGTCGGCGCGGGTGACGACGGCGGGCAGGCGGCGCGAGAAGAGGGGCACGCCGGGATGATACCGCGCTTCCGGCGCGCCCCGCCGGGCCGTATCATCGGCGCCGGCCCACGACCCCTCGCGGCCAGGGAGCTTCCCCGTGAACCCCACCATCCGCATCCTCGTCACCGGCGGCACGTTCGACAAGGAGTACGACGAGCTGGGTGGCCGGCTCTTCTTCAAGGACACGCACCTCCACGAGATGCTCCGGCTGGCGCGCTGCCGGATCCCGGTGGAGGTCGAGACGCTGATGATGATCGACAGCCTGGACATGACCGAGGCCGACCGGGCTCGCGTGGTGGAGCGCTGCCGGAGCAGCGCCGAGGAGCGGCTGGTGGTCACCCACGGCACCGACACCATGGTCGAGACAGCCCGCAAGCTGCAGGCGGCCGGCCTCGGCAAGACGGTGATCCTGACCGGCGCCATGATCCCCTACGCCTTCGGCAGCTCCGACGGGCTCTTCAACCTCGGCAGCGCGCTCTCCTTCGCGCAGGTGCTTCCGCCGGGCGTCTACGTCGCCATGAACGGGCGGTACTTCCCGGGCGACAAGGTGCGGAAGAACCGGCAGGGGGGCGTCTTCGAGGAGCTGCCGGGGCGCCAATCCGGGGAGGGGTGAGGATGCAGAGTCGTTCGGCAGGGATGGTGATGGTGGTGATCGGCGTCGCGCTGGCCGCTGCCGCCTGCACGCCGGTCAAGGTGGGCGATCAGGCGGTCACGCCAGTGGCCGGCGCCAACGTCTACGCCATCGAGATCACCGGCGCCAGCGTCGCACCGGTCAGCTCGGGCAACGTCACCACCGGCAACGTGGTGGTCGCCTACCAGGTGACCGCCGATGGCGCGCCCGCCTCGCTCAACCAGCTCACCGCCGCCGGCGTGGCACCCAGCTGGACGGTGGCCGCGCTCTCGACCAACCCGGTGAGCGGGCTGGCCGGCTGGAAGAGCCTGCTCCGCACCGGCAGCGGCTCGCTCACCAACAACCCCATCGAGGGGCCGGGGACGCCACCGGCGGCCAACGACAGCGGGAAGCAGCCCGGCTCGGAGCGGACCGGCACCGTCGAGGAGCTGGGCCCCGGCGCCTTCCGCTACACCTTCGCCAACGCGCTTCCGTCCCTCGGCCCCTTCGCCTACGTCCCCACCGAGACCATGAGGGTGGGGGCCTGGCTCAACGGCGCGCCGGTCTCGGACCGATCGGTGGCGACGTGGGACTTCGTGCCGGCGGGCGGGACGCCACAGGTACGCGACACCGTGCTCGACACCAACTGCAACGCCTGTCACGGGCGGCTGGTGGCACACGGCGTGCGCCACGGGGTGCGGCTCTGCCTGACCTGCCACACCGTCCAGAACGCCGACCCCGACACCGTGGACCCGGCGGCCATGGCCGGGGCCACGCCCGCCACCAACCCCAACCCGCTCGACCTGGGGCGGATGGTCCACCGGATCCACCGCGGCAAGAAGCTGCCGACGCTCTACCTCGCCAGCAGCAACACCATGCCGGCGCCGCCACTCGCGGCCAACAGCCTCATGCCGCTCCCCTTCTTCCCGGGGCGCAACAAGCCGCTCCTCGGCCAGCGCTACTCGATCATCGGCTACCGGAGCACCGAGCTGGTGATCGGCAAGGTGGTCAACCGGGCCGACAACGACCAGCCGGCCAAGCTGGTGGCGGAGGGGGTCGGCTACCCGCGGGACCTGCGCGACTGCGACGCCTGCCACGGTGGAGCCCCGCAGGCCGACGAGCAGGTCCACGCCATCTCCCGCCGCACCTGCGGCAGCTGCCACGCCGACGTCTGGTACGGGACCGGGAGCACCGACCCGGTCCACTTCGCCCACCTGGGCGGCCCCCAGGCCGACGACACCGCCTGCGTCAACTGCCACGTCAGCCCCGGTGGTGGCGCGGCGCCATACAAGCTCTACGCCGACACCCGCGACGTCCACGTCCCATCCTACCAACACGCCAACCACGACAGGCCGCAGCTCGACGTGGTGCAGGTGCGGGACCTGACGCCGGGCAAGGCCCCCACGGTGGTCTTCAAGGCCTACGATCAGGGCGGTACCGTCTCGCCGCTCGACACCAACACCTACGCTGGCAGCAGCCCGGTGCCGCGTGCCTTCTCCCGGGTCGCCATCACCATCTCCGGGCCGACCACCGACTACGTCACCGGCAACTTCGCCTCCACCAACACGCTGCCGGCCACCGAGGCGGTGCCGCTCACCGGCGCGGCCTACGCGAGCGGCCAGTTCAGCTACACCTTCGGCAACGTGCTGCCGTCCTCAGCGTCGGGCACCTGGGCCGTCGCCATGGAGGGTCGGCGATCGCTGGCGACCGTCCACTACAACGCGCTGGCCGACACCTTCCCGTGGCCCTACACCGGGGAGACGCTGACCGAGTCGGCCGACAACCGCGTCCAGTACGTGGACACGGCGACCGGGTCGATGTGGACCGGCGCCGCGGTGCCCCGGCGCCAGGTCGTCTCCACCGATCGCTGCAACGCCTGCCACGGCCGGCTCTCCCTGCACGGCGGCCTGCGCCACGACACCGAGTACTGCGTGATGTGCCACGCGCCGGATCGGACCGACTGGGGCCGGCGGCCGAAGCGGGCCGACGGCAACGTCAACCTGGCCACGGTGGCGAGCGCCAACGTCCACGGCACCTACGACAACCGCGAGGAGCGGACCATCCACTTGAAGGTGCTGGTCCACCGGCTCCACACCGGCGAGGCCACCGGCGTGGTCGGGCTCTCCGCGGCCGCTCCCTTCGTCGTCTACGGCTACCCGGGCGGTTCCAAGGCCGCCTTGTTCTTCGACGACGTGAGCTTCCCCAACGACCTCGCCAACTGCCGGGTCTGCCACGTCGAGGAGAGCTTCTGGCTCGAGGCGATGCCGGCCAGGGCGCTTCCCACAGTGGCCAACGAGACCGGCTCGATCCTGCACTCGGGCAAGGCGACCCACGGCTCCAGCGAGCCGAAGGTGGGGCCAATCCAGTCTGCCTGCATGAGCTGCCACGACACGGGCCCGGGGCGGATCCACGCCGCCAACCACACGGTCGGGACCGTCGAGGCCTGCGCCACCTGTCACGGCGGCTCCAGCGGCGCGCTCTCGGTCCCGGGGGCCCACGGGTTGGCCCAGTAGCAAGGGCGCTCCACCGATTTCCATGGCGCCGGGCTCCAAGCAGCGACGGGCCACCGCCGGCCGGGAGCGAGCCTCGCAGCCCCATCACCGATCGTGAACTCGGAACCAGCTCTGGCGAGAGGGCGCGCCGCAGGCGGGACGAGCTCCCCGGCCGGCGGGTGGCCTGGCGCACGGGAGCCCGGCCGTGGAAGCCCGGCCGTGGGTGACGCGGCGGCGGAAGGCTGGCCGGGCCTGACACCCACCGGTGGGATGTGCTAGAGGTCCGGCCCCCATGAGCGCCCAGCACGAGGTCGGCCGCCGCCGGACCTTCGCGATCATCTCGCACCCCGACGCCGGCAAGACCACGCTGACCGAGAAGCTGCTGCTCTACGGCGGCGTCATCCAGCTGGCCGGCGCGGTCAAGGCCAAGCGCGGGCGCGCCAGCGCGGTCTCCGACTGGATGGAGATGGAGCGCGAGCGCGGCATCTCCATCACCACCTCGGTGCTGGCCTTCCCGTATCACGGTCTCAAGCTCAACCTGCTCGACACCCCCGGCCACGCCGACTTCTCCGAGGACACCTACCGGACCCTCCACGCCGTGGACGGCGCGGTCATGCTGCTCGACTGCGCCAAGGGCGTCGAGTCGCAGACCCGGAAGCTCTTCCGCGTCTGCCGGCAGCGATCCATCCCCATCTTCACCTTCGTCAACAAGCTGGACCGGCCCGGCCGCGACGCCTTCGAGCTGGTCGGCGAGGTGGAGAGCGTGCTCGGCATCGGCGTCTACCCGATCACCTGGCCCATCTTCCGGTCCGGCACCTTCCGTGGCGTCTACCACCGGCTGCGCAAGCGCGTGTACCTGTTCGACAAGGAGCACGCCAACTCCTCCTCCGGCAGCGGCGCCGAGCGCCCGCCGGTGGAGGTGACCGGCATCGACGATCCGCTCCTGCGGGAGGCGCTCGACGACCGCGGCTACGACCAGCTCCGCCACGACGCCGACCTGCTCGACGCCGCCGGCGACGGCTTCCACCGGGAGAAGTTCCTGGCCGGCGAACTCTCCCCGATGTTCTTCGGCTCGGCGGTCAACAACTTCGGGCTGGAGGCGTTCCTCGAGACCTTCTGCGAGCTGATGCCGCCGCCGGGCCCCCGCGAGTCGGACCAGGGGCCGATCGATCCGGCCGGCAGCGAGTTCTCCGGCTTCGTCTTCAAGATCCAGGCGAACATGGACAAGGCCCACCGGGACCGGGTGGCCTTCGTCCGGATCTGCTCGGGCAAGCTGGTGAAGGGGATGAAGGTGCACCACGTCCGCAGTGGGCGCGACCTGCGGCTGGCCAACCCGACCCAGTTCCTGGCCCGCGACCGGTCCACCGTGGAGGAGTCCTACGCCGGCGACGTGGTGGGGCTCCACGACACCGGCACCTTCGAGATCGGTGACACCCTCACCGGCGGCTCCAGCTTCGCCTTCGAGGGGATCCCCAGCTTCGCGCCCGAGCACTTCCGGCGGCTGGCGCTGGTCGATCCCATGCGGCGCAAGCAGTTCAGCACCGGCATCGAGCAGCTGGCGCAGGAGGGGACGGTGCAGCTCTACCGGCCGCCGGCCGGCCGCGGGGGCGACCTGGTGCTCGGCGCCCTGGGCCAGCTCCAGTTCGAGGTGGTCAAGTACCGGCTCGAGGCGGAGTACGGGGTCGAGGTGCGGGTCGAGGCGGTGCCCTGGCAGCTGGCCCGCTGGGCCAGCCGGGTCGACGGCGCGCCGCTGGCGCCCGAGGAACTGGCGGGCGCCGTGGAGGGGCAGGTGGTGCTCGACGTCCGCGACCGGCTGGTGGTGCTCTTCGATCGCGAGTGGGCGCTCCGCACCGCCGAGAAGTTCCACCCCGAGCTGCTGTTCGCCGAGACCGCCAGCGGCGTGGTGGTGCGGGCCGCCTGAGCCGCCTCGTCAGTCGAACCGCTTCCGCTTCGGCAGCACGCCCTTCAGCTCGGCGTGGGCCTCGCGCAGCATCTCCACCGTGGTGTCCCAGCCGACGCAGCCGTCGGTCACCGAGCAGCCGTAGCGGAGCTTGGAGAGGTCGGCCTGGAGGGGCTGGCTCCCGGGCTCGATGAAGCTCTCCACCATCACGCCGGTCACCGAGCGGTTGCCGTCCCGGATCTGGTTCACCACGTCGCGCAGCACCAGCGGCTGCAGCTCGGGCTTCTTGAGCGAGTTGGCGTGGGAGCAGTCGACCACCAGGTTGCGCGGCAGCCTGGCCTTGCTCAGCGCCTGCTCGGCGAGCGAGATGGCGAGCGAATCGTAGTTGGACCTGCCGCCGCCGCCGCGGAGCACCACGTGGCCGTACCGGTTGCCGCGGGTGCGGATGATGGCGGTCTTCCCCTGGCCGTTGACGCCGAGGAAGGCGTGGGCGCCGCTGGCGGAGAGGATGGCGTTGACGGCCGCGTCGACGTCGCCGTCGGTGCCGTTCTTGAAACCGACCGGGGTCGAGAGGCCGGAGGACATCTCGCGGTGGGTCTGCGATTCCGAGGTGCGGGCGCCGATGGCGGTCCAGGAGATCAGGTCCATGTAGTACTGCGGCGCGATCGGGTCGAGTGCCTCGGTGCCGGCCGGCACGCCCAGCTCGTTGACGTCGAGCAGGAACTTGCGGGCCCTCTCCATCCCTTCGTCCACGCGGAAGGAGTCGTCGAGGCGGGGATCGTTGATGAACCCCTTCCAGCCCAGGGCGGTGCGCGGCTTCTCGAAGTAGACCCGCATCACCAGCACCATGGTCTCGGCCAGCTCGTCGGCCAGCCCCCGGAGCCGGGTGGCGTAGTCGAGCCCGGCGATCGGGTCATGGATCGAGCAGGGGCCGACCACGGCGAAGAGCCTGTGGTCGCGGCCGTCGAGGATGGCCTCGATGGCCCGGCGCCCGGCGAGGACGGTGGTAGCGGCCTTCTCGGTCAGAGGGACACGGGCGTGCACCTCATCCGGGGAGGGCATGAGGTCAAACGCCGCTACGTTCAGGTTCTCGGTCTGCTGCATCGCGAAGCGCTCCGGCGGGGTGGGGAGGTCCTGGCATAGCCGATCCCAAGTCGTATTGCACCCTTGGGCGTTGGGATTAGAACGGGGGGAGCACGGTTGATCGAGATCAGGCCCGGGCGTAATGTCCCGCCGCCCTGGAGCCGGAAGTTCCTCCCAAAGGAGCATCGATGGACGTGGTTCACCACCCTTCCCAGCCCGCCCGTGGCGTGGCCGGGACCCCCGCCCGCGGCGCGTGGCTGCTGGCCATCGCGCTGCTCCTCCTCGCGGCCGGGTGCAGGCGCGACGAGGTGACCGCCTACCGCGTCGCCAAGGACGTCACGCCGCTCGCGGAAGCCGCCGCCGGCGACCCGATGGGCGCGTCGCACCGTCCGGCCACGCCTCCGCCGGGCATGGCAGGAGACGTCCCGATCCCGCCCACGCCGAGCGGGGCCGACGCGCTCAAGTGGACGCTGCCGGCCGGCTGGGGGCAGAGCTTCCCCGGGGGCATGCGCTTCGCCAGCTTCAAGGTCCCGGGCACCGGCAGGATCGACGGCTCGGTGGTGACGCTCCCTGGCGACGCCGGCGGCGATCTGGCCAACGTGAACCGCTGGCGCGGGCAGATCGGCCTCGGCCCCACCGACGACGGCGGCCTCGCCGCGGCGCGCACCACCGTCAAGACCAGGGCCGGCGTGGTCAACGTCTACGACTTCACCAGCGAGGGGACCCGGAAGAGCCGGCTCATCGCCGCCATCCTCGTCGTCGACGGCAGCTCGTGGTTCATCAAGCTGACCGGCGACGGCGAGCCGGTCGCCGCCGCCCGCCCCGCCTTCCTCGAGCTGCTGGAGAGCCTCCACCGTGACTGAGACCAGATCCGTCAGCTTCGCGGCCCACAAGCTCTGGGACGTGGTGACGTCCCTCAAGCTCACCATCGTCTGCCTGGCGCTCCTCATGCTGCTGGTGGTCGCCTGCACGCTGGCGCAGGTCCAGCTAGGCACCTTCGGCGCCGTCAACCTCTACATGCGCAGCTTCGTGGTCTGGTGGCAGGTGCCCGGCACCGGCTGGGCGCTCGCCATCTTCCCGGGCGGCGCGACGGTCGGCCTGGTGCTGATGGTCAACCTGATCGCGGCCCAGGCCCGCCGGCTGGAGCTGTCGTGGAAGAAGTCCGGGATCTGGGTCGTCCACGCCGGCCTGATCCTGCTCTTCGTCGGCGAGTTCGTCACCGGCGTCTTCCAGGAGGAGACCCAGCTGGTCATCGAGGAGGGGCAGACGGTCAACTACGTCGAGCACCCCCGCCAGCAGGAGCTGGCGCTCGTTGACACCACCGATCCGGCCTGGGACGAGGTCCACTCCATCCCCGAGAGCCTGCTGGCCGGCGGCGGGCTGGTGCCGGTCCCGGGCACGCCGGTGGTCCTGCTGGTCCGCCGCTACTGGGAGAACGCGCAGCTCTCCATGGCCGGCCCGGGCTTCCAGCCGGTGGCCAACATGGGGATCGGCGCCAACGTGGCGGTCCAGCCGCTCCGGCCGGTGGTCTCCGACGAGCGCTTCAACATGCCGGTGGCGGTGGTGGAGCCGAGGGCGGGCGGGCGCAGTTACGGCGCCTGGCTGGTCTCCAGCCAGCTCGGCGCGCCCCAGCAGTTCATCCACGAGGGGCGCACCTATTCGCTGGCGATGCGCCCCCGCCGCCAGTACCTCCCGTACTCGATGACGCTGAAGAAGTTCAGCCACGACGTCTACCAGGGGACCAACATCCCAAAGAATTTTTCCAGCCTGGTGCGCCTCTCCAACCCCGCCAGGGGCGAGTCGCGCGAGGTGCTCATCTACATGAACCAGCCGCTGCGCTACGGCGGCAAGGCCTTTTACCAGGCCAGCTTCGGCAAGAACGACACCCTCTCGATCCTGCAGGTGGTCGAGAACCCGGGCTGGCTCCTCCCTTACATCTCCTGCGTGCTGGTCGGGCTCGGGCTGATGATCCACTTCGGCATCTCGTTGAGCAGATCGCTCAGGCGGCGGGCCGCCGCGGAGGCATGACGTGAAACTCGCCAAGTTCGGTCCGTGGGTGGTTGGGGCGCTGGCGCTGGCGTGGGTGGCCCTGGGGCTGCTGCCGGCCAGGCCGGTGCGCGGGATGGACCTCGACGCCTTCGGGCGGCTGCCGGTGCTGGAGGGCGGGCGCATCAAGCCCCTCGACTCGGTGGCCCGCAATTCACTGCTGATGATCCGCAGCCAGATGAGCTTCCGCTTCGAGCAGGAGGTGGGTGGACGGAAGCAGGCCCACACCGTGGGGGCCGACGAGTGGCTTCTCGACGTCCTCTTCCGGCCTGGGGTGGCGGACGCCCAGCCGGCCTTCGTGATCAACGACCCGGACGTCCTCTCGCTGATCGGGCAGAAGCTCTCGCAGGCCAACCGCTACTTCGCCTTCAAGGACATCCGCCCGTTCCTCCCCGAGATCCAGAACCAGGCCGCGGCGGCCGAGCCCATCGACGCGAAGCAGCGGACCCGCTTCCAGGGGGCGGTGCTCAACCTCTACCAGCGGCTCGACCTCTACCTGCGGCTCGAGAACACGGTGCAGCTGCCGGGCGGCAAGTCGCTGGCCGAGGAGCTGGCGGTGGCGGGCGAGCCGTCGGCCCGCGAGCGGCACGCGATGCTCTCCAGCGCCGCCTTCTTCCGGCCGCTGCCGCCTCAGGGCGACGCCCAGGCCAGCTGGCGCAGCGTCGGCGAGGCGCTGCGCGACGCGGCCGGTGGCGGCCCGGCGGACGCCGGGCTGGCCTCGCTGGCCAGGGTCGGCACGGCCTGGCGCAGCGGGGACGCGGCCGGCTTCAACGCCGCCGTGGCCGAGCTGCGGGCCTTCGGGGTGGCCGCCAGGCCGGAGGCGGTGGCGCAGGGCGACCACGAGATCGTCTTCAACCGGGCCGATCCCTTCTACGCCGGCATGGTCCTCTACGTGGCGGCGCTGCTGCTGGTCTTCGCCTCGTGGCTCTGGCAGCCCGAGCTGCTGCGCCGTTCCGCCTTCGCGCTGCTGCTGTCGGGCGCGGTGGTCCACACGGCGGGCCTGGTCTCGCGGGTCATCCTGCAGGGGCGCCCGCCGGTCACCAACCTGTACTCGTCGGCGGTCTTCGTCGGCTGGGGCGCGGTGGTGCTCGGGGTGGTCCTGGAGCAGATGTACCGCAAGGGGTTCGGCACCGCGGTGGCGGCCGCTTCCGGGTTCGCCTCGCTCATCGTGGCGCACCACCTGACCGGTGACGGCGACACCATGGAGATGATGCGGGCGGTGCTCGACTCCAACTTCTGGCTGGCGACGCACGTCACCACCATCACCATCGGCTACTCGGGCACCTTCCTGGCCGGCGCCATCGCCATCGCCTGGGCGCTGCGCAAGCACCTGGCGCCGTCGCTCCTGCCGGCCACCGACAAGGCGCTGGTGTCGATGGCCTACGGCGTCATCTGCTTCGCGCTCTTCTTCAGCTTCATCGGCACCGTGCTGGGCGGCATCTGGGCCGACCAGTCGTGGGGCCGGTTCTGGGGCTGGGATCCCAAGGAGAACGGCGCGCTGCTGATCGTGCTCTGGAACGCCATCATCCTGCACGCCCGCTGGGGCGGTTACGTGCGCGACCGCGGCATCATGACCATGGCCATCTTCGGCAACGTCATCACCGCGCTCAGCTGGTTCGGCGTGAACATGCTGGGGGTCGGGCTCCACTCCTACGGCTTCATGGACAAGGCCTTCTGGGCGCTCTCCATCTTCATCGGCACGCAGCTCCTGCTGATGGCGCTGGCCCTGGCGCCACGCCGGTTCTGGAAGGGGATCACTCCGGCGCCGGTGCCCCCGTCACCTTGATCGGCTGGATCACCCAGACCGCCACCGGGCGGCCGGTCGGGTCGAAGCCGGGGAGCCAGTCGCACGAGGCGAAGGCCGCCTCGATGGCCCGGGCCTGCGCCGGTGGCACCGGCTTCAGGTAGGAGAACTGGACCAGGCTGCCGTCCCGGAGCACCGCGAACTTGACCTTGTTGTCGGCGCCGGCTGCGCCGGGGGCGCGGCGCAGCGCGTCGCCCAGGCAGCCCTCGTCCTCCAGCCGCGGCCGCCGGTAGCCCTGATCGTCGGTCCCCAGCCGCAGGATCTCACCGCCGTAGGCCACCGGCGGCGGCGCCCCGCCCGGATCCTCGTCGGGCACGCCGGCCCGGGCCCGTTCGGACGGACCGGCTCCGGTGGTCGCACAGGCGGTGGCGAGGAGCAGGGCGGCGCAGGCGGTTCGGGTCACGGAGGCCTCCGCCGATCATCTACCACGCCGGAAGCAGCGGTTGGGCGCGGGCCCGGCGCTGGCCAGCGCGGGGCCAGGTCGCGGCACCGACGACCACCTCTCCCCGCACGGCGACGGCTCGGGCGATGCGGGGCGCCTTGACCTGGGAAAACTCGTCACATCACCCCGAGTAATTCGTCTGTCACCGGAGTGGCATCCATGCCCGGCATGTCGATTTACGCGAAGTTTGGTGGATCGATTCACGCTGGGCCAAGTAAGCTGGGCGTCCTAGCCAGCCTTCGCCGGGGAGGGAACTTGTCTGCACGGGTCAACGCCGTCGCGGGGACTTTGAAGTCTGTCGTGACACGTTCGCCTCGGCGCGCCAGTGCGGCGCGAGCGGTCTCGCTGGCCCTCGCGGCTGGCGTCCTCCTGGCCCCGGTGGCGAAGGCCAGCGCGGAGAACGTCGGCCACGTCGCGATCCTGCACCACGACGGGAGCTCGTACGAGGGGTCGGCGACGGTTCCGAACTCGGCGCCGAGGGAGCGAGCCTCCCGCGAGTTCTTCGCGACGCACCGGGACGCCTACGACTTCCTGATCGTCTTTCCAGCTTTTCTCTTCGACCTCACCTGGAACCAGGCGGAGCTCGGAGGACTGCACACGCCGGTCCGCAACGAAGTGACCGGGACCGGCCGGCAGGTCGGTCCGTTCGCCGGGAGCTTCGGCTCCAACACACGGCTCAAGGCCTACATCGACATCAACACCCTGGTCCCGGGCCATCCGCAGGCCTCGCTGGACCAGTCGCTCGTCTTCATCGCCCATGAGGTGGCGCACCAGTGGTCGGGCGAAGCACGCTACCGCGACGCGAGCGGCACCAGCAGCGGAGGGCTGCTCGGGCAGGACGGGGCGCATTGGAGCTACTTCCTCTCCTCCCAGGCGTCGGTGCTCTACGGCTCCGACTGGAAGGCGGCAGGGCCGGGCCAGTTCACGGCGACCGGCTCGATGCGCCGCTACTCCGACCTCGACCTCTACCTCATGGGGCTGCTCTCGCCTGTCGAGGTGCGGCCTTTCACGCTCATTCGCCCGGCGGTGGGCACGACAGCCGTGGCAACTGATCTGCCTCCGCCGAACGGCACCATGCTGTCCGGCGCCGCCGAGACCATCATCGTCGACCAGGTAGTCGCGGCCAATGGCCCGCGCCTGCCAGCGGCTTCGGCCTCCCAGCGGACCTTCCGCGCCGCCTTCGCCATCTTGGCCGCCCCGGGGCAGACGCCCACCGCCGAGCAGGTCGCCTTCGTGGACGGTGTTCGTCGCCAGTGGGCCAACCAGTTCTTCTTCATGACGCGAGGGCGGGCGGTCATGGAGACCGACCTCCTGGAGGCCCAGCCGTCGGCATCGGCGGTGAGCCCCTCCGTCGATCTCGGGCTTGTCTGGCTGCTCTCCTCGCAGCGCGGCGACGGCGCGTGGGCTGACTCCCCCGACACCGCGGCTCGCGAGACCCAGCTCGCGATGGAAGCGCTCGCGCTCTTCGGTGGGTCGCCGGGGGTGCCGGCCTCCCTTGGCCAGGGCGCGGGGTTCCTCTCCGCGCTCCAACCGGTCGAGGCCGACACCAGCGCCCGCCGCTTCCTGGGCCTACGCGCCGCTAGCCCGGGCCTGGCCCCTGACGCCGTGGCACCGTACTCGCCCTCTGCCGCCAACCCGGATGGCGGACTCGGCCTGGCCAGGGGCTACGGCTCCACGATCCTGGACTCCGTGCTTGCTGGGCTGGCTGGGGAGGGTACCGGGGCCAGCCTGGATGGAATCGCCGACTACTTGCTCGCCGCCCAGCGTGGCGATGGGGGGTGGCCGTGGATCCCGGGAGGGCGCAGCGATCTCGAAACGACCTCGCTGGTCCTTCAGTTCCTGGCCAAGGTCGGCCGCTCGTTGCCCGTCGTCACCTCGGCCACCGCCGGCATGGCCTACCTCCGCGCCCGCCGGGCCTACGACTTCTCCATTCGTGATCCCGACACGGACGACGATTTCACGGCCGAGGCGGCCCTGGCGTTCGACGCCTGGGACGCCTCGTTTGCGCCCGACGCGAAGGGCACCATGGACGCCCTGCTGGCCAGGCAGTGGTCCGATGGAAGCTGGGAGGGCTCGGCGAAGAAGACGGCGGTCACGGTGCGGGCGCTGCGAAGCCTCAACCTCCCGAACCTGGTCATTGAGACCGCGGAGATCCAGCTGGCCAGCAGCTCCGCCACCGAAGGTGAGATCGTTCCGTCGCGGTTGCTGGTCCACAACCTCGGATATACCGACGCACCCCAGGTCCAGGTACAGGCATTCGACTCACTCGGGAGACCTTTCGGCCCGCCGGTCGTGATCCCAACGGTCAAGGCCTTCTGGCACTCGGTGGTGGACCTGGCGCTCGACACTTCGGGACATGCCGGCTCGTCGCAGGTCTTCTTCGTTGCTGACCCGCAATCAACCATCGACGAAAAGACGAAGCAGGACAACCGGGCATCGGCCCCTCTGCGCATCGACGCTCGGCCCGCCGGCGTCGACCTCTTCGCGGCGGCGGGTTCCGTGGTTGTCGCGCCGAGCGTCGTGGACCGTGCCGCCGCCACGGTGTCGGTCACGGCCACGGTCGGCAACGCGGGCCAGACTGCAGCGCTCGACGTGGAGGTCGCACTCATGGCCGGCACCACGGTGATCGGGACCGCGCGGCTGGCCTTCCCCGCCGCCAGCACGCAGGCGGTCACACTCTCAGGGCCGCTGCCGCGGGTGCTACCAAGCAACAACCTGCAGGTCGTGGTCGATCCGTCCAATTACGTTGCCGAAGCCCGAAAGGACAACAACGTCGCCTCGGGTCACGTGAACGTGGTCCCGGCGGTGGACCTGGCGGTTCGGGCCGTCTCGGCCACGCCCACTCCGGTCGACCTCGGCGGCGACCTCCTCGTCCGGTTAGAGGTCGTCAATGACGGCACCGTCGATTCGGCGACGGTCACGACATCGCTTGCCTTGATCGATGCCGGCGGCGCGGTGGTGGCTCGCGTGGCTGGACCGCGCCTCGCCGTGCCACGTGGCGGTAACGCCAGCGGCGCCATCACCTGGCGCGCCTCCGATTCGAAGGCCGTGCTCGCGCGCGTCGAGGTGGCCTGCCAGGGCGACGTCGACCCCTCGAATGACTCGGCCCTCACCGCCATCGCCGTGAACACGTCGACCCTCCCCAACCTCGCCTTCGGGGCCGGAGGCATGGCCTTTCAACCCGAGCCACCTGATGAGGGCGCCCCCACTTCGGTCACGGTGCAGGTTCGCAACGCCGGCGCCGCTTTGGCCGGAGCGTTCGCCGTCGAGTTTTGGGCCGGTGATCCGGCCTCGGGTGGGAAGCGCCTCGCCAGCGAGGAGGTCTCGGGGCTGGCGCCGGGTGAGCAGCGTCCAGTGACGATGAGCTTCCAGGTTCCCATCGGACCCTCGCTCGTCGGGATCGCGCAGCTCGACCCCGACAACCGGGTGCTGGAATTCGACGAGACTGACAACCGGCTCGTCCAGTTACTGGAGCCGCGAAGCCGGAGTGACCTGGTGGTCTCGAGTGGCGGAATCCGGCCCTCGAACCTGCTCCCTCGCCAAGGCGAGGTCGTCCCGGTTCGTGTCACCGTGCGCAATGCGGGCGGCCAGCCCAGCGGGGTGGCCCCGGTCGCGCTGTATCGCGGGGCGCCCGAGGCGGGTGGCGTGCTGCTGGGTGCCACGACGGTGCCGGCTCTGCCGCGCGGAGGCCAGACGGACCTGGAATTCCAGTGGGACACCACCGGCCTGGAGGGCACGTTCGAGCTCGTGGCCGTCGTCAACGCGGACCGGTCCACGCTCGAGGCGCGCTACGACAACAACCGGGCCGCGAGGACGGTGGCGGTCCAGGCCGCGAACCTCTCCCTGTCCGAACCCTACTTCTCACCCGACGGAGACGGGGTCAAGGACACCACCGAGGTCCTGTTCCGCTTCGACGGGGCTACGGCACCTGGCGTCGTGATCTTCGACGCGCGAGGGCGCGCGGTACGTACCTTGGCGTGCAGCACGGCCGCTGGCTCCGGGTCGGCGATCTGGGACGGCCGGGACGGCAACGGTCAGATCGTTCGCGATGGCCCGTACCTGGTCAGCGTTCAGCGCGGGGCGGACCGAGTGGCGGCCACGGTCGTCGTGGTCGACACGAACCGCTCTACCGTCCTTCAGTCTCCTCGCGAACTGATCATGCTCGGCGACGTGGGCGCAGGCGCCCTGGCTACGGTCCCCGCGGACGCCCACGGCCCCTACATCAACGTGGCTGGCGCTACGCCAGACGACGACGAGGTCGTCTTCGAGTTCAGCTACTACACCGGATACTGGTGGGACTCGGTGAAGCACTGCCAACTCCTTCGCGTGCCGGTCGAAGGCGGCGTGCCTGCCACGATGACGCCGGATGGCTGGGGCTGTCCACTTGGCACCGCCGTGCAGTTGGGCCCGGACGGTCGATCCGTCTACTACCTCACTGTCGACGGGACTGGGCGGTACCTCCCCTTCCGATTCGACATGGCGGCGCGCACGGCCGCTCCCGTCGTCCCGACAGCGCTCGACGGTGGCGGCTACGGCTATAGCCAACTCGAGATCGGCACCGACGCTGCGTCTCTCTACGCGCAAAGCGGAAGTGGAGTCGAGCGGATCGCCATCGATGGTTCGGGCGCTCGCTCCGTCACCGGTTGGCAGAGCATCCCGATGTTCTCCCCCGACGGCGCCATGGGAATGGAGACGTTCTTCGGTTCGCACGGGACCGAGTTGCACGTACGGAACGCGGACGGACTCGGTGACCGTGCCGTCGTCGTCGAGTACCCGCAGCCACAATGCCTCGAGTGGGGACCGGGGGAAGAGTGCGCGCGGTGGGAGCAGTCGCCGGTCCCAACGCCACCGGGCGCGCTGGTGCTGCCCGACGGCACTTGGCTCAGTTACCACGCATGGGTCTCAGCGACCGAGATCGCCTACCTGGCTGGGGGGCTCTACCTGTTCGACCTCACCACCTGGAAGGCTGAAGAACTCATGCCGGCCGAGATGGTCCCATTCGACGTTCGAGGCCTCATGGGGGACCCGTCAGGCCAACGTCTCGCAATTAACCTCGGGACCCAGGTCTGGACCTACTCCCTCGTGGACGGCTCATACTCCTACCTCCACGACTGGACGGGCCTGGAGCCGGTCGACAACCACATCGATTCCTCCAGGACCGGCCGTACGCACGTCGCGACACTCTGGGGCTCCAGCTCGCCCTCCTACGCCTACCGCTCGGTATCCACGTTGGCCAATCTAGGCCTGCGGCTTTCCGGCGTCCGCCGGCCGGGCAGCAGCGAAATGGTCTTCAGAGGGACTGCGGCGGACCTCAATCTGGACTTCTGGGAGTTGAGCGCGCGGCCGCGCGGGTCTTCGGCTGCGCCGTTCGTCCTCGCGAGCGGCGCGGAAACGGTACTCGACGGAGAGCTGGTCCGGTGGACGCCTCCGGCCCCTGGGGTCTGGGAGGCGAAGCTCCATGCGCGTGACCGCGCCGGCAACGTGCGTTCCATCACCACCCTGGCCAGCTGGGCGGAGGTCCCAGCCATCGCCAACGTCCGAGTGAACCCGAGACTCTTCTCCCCGAATGGCGACGGCCGCCAGGACCTCGCAACGGTGAGCTACTCGGTTCAGGAGCCGGTCTCCACGGTGCTGGAGATCTCAAACCCGTCTGGCGCGGTGGTCCGCTCGCTGCCCATGACACACGCCCAGACCGGGAACTACGTCATCGAGTGGGATGGGCGCGATGTCGGCGGCCTGTCGCTCCCAGACGGAACCTACCGGTTCGCCGTCGGGAAGGAGAGTGCGCAGGCCATCCTCGACTCGACCTACCCGGTGGCGACGCTCGCGCTCGGAAGCGGGGGCGCCGGCATGGGACTGTTGCCGATCAGGGTTCCCTTCGAGTACAGGCCGCCCATCGGTCCCATCAGTCCCAGCGTCGACTGTCCCCCGATGACGGACCGCCAGAAGCTGCACTTCTCCATCCCAAACTCCAACGACGCGACGGTCCTCGGCGTTGCCGTTTCCTACCGCGCCTCGGACGATCACCTGGTCGGATATGAGTTCCAGGCGGCGAGTGTAGCCGCCCCGGCGTCGTTCGCCACGTTCGATAGGCAGTCCGGTAACGTCGACCAATTGACGACGGCCGCGCTCATCGCAAACGGCTTGCCCGGTCCCTACCTCCGGCTTCGTGCCGTTGATGGCGCAGGCAACGAGACCACCACTCTTCCGATCGAAGTTCCCGAGGCCCTCGCAGTCACGGCATCTGGCCCCGGGCTATACACCGAGCCGGCCTGCATGGGCTACGCCATCACGGTGGCGATGCCCTCGGTGCAATTGGCGACGGACTACTTCCTCGACAGTCTCTCTGGACTGGGCACCGCGCCAGGCGTCCCGATCCAAGGCGGCTCGTTCTATCCGCTGTTCAACCACATGAACTCAGCGGACGGTGGATTCTGCCCGGAGCCAGCGGTCCACGGGTTCGCGGTCGAGAATACCATTCGCCTGCCCGTCCTCAGCTACTCCGTTGCGTATCAGTTGGACGGGTTCTCGGGTTGGTTCGTGGACACCGACAATGTGCGCGCCACTCGCAATCACGCGGTCATCTGGGACGCCCGCGCCCTCGATGGTCTCGCCACGGCCGTTCAGGTCCGTGCCACCGACACGGCAGGCCGGGTCTTCGCTTCCGACGTCAAGCTGGCGTGCCGGCCCGAAGACACGATCGATGCCGAAACGATCTGTGCCACGCCGGTCACGTCCTCGAGCCTTTCGATCAGAATCGCCCAGAGCGGGTCCGTGTTCGTCGACAGAACGGTCTACACTCTCAGGAACAAGGAGACGGGCGAGACGGTCCAAGTTCCGAAGAAGACGGCATCCCAGGGCACCACCACCAACTCCTCCGGCGAGATCGTTCACTCACAAGAGGACGTCATCACCCTCGACCTGACTTCCCTCACGGGCTGCCAGTACGAGCTCCTGGCCAACAGATCGACCATCACGGGCCCCTATCCGCCGGTCCCGCTGTCGTCCTTCAATGCTTGCGGCCTCGTGGCAACGCACAGTGAGGTTCGAGGCGACACCCTGCGCCTTTCGATGTCCGAGACTCACCGGAAGCCGATCGCATGGGTCGATGTCTACCTCAGTGCGACAGCCTCACCATCGAGGCTGGTCGGTACGGTACCGGGCTTCGAGGGGACATCGCCGCCCGTTGAACTCTCGTTGGCAGACCTGCCCTGCCAGCAGGACCTTTCCATTTCCGCGCGAACGCACTTCCTGGATGGCTCCGCGGTCAGTGAAGAGCTCTTCCAGCCCGGGACATGTCACGGGTCCTCTCTCTCCAAGTCGTGCGCCAGCGTGATCCTTTCCGCGGTCCGCGAGTCGACGCCGATCTGCGCCGGGCGTCCCGCCGGATTCGGGTTGAGCGCGAGCGCCAGCAGCCCATCGGAACCAATTGAGGCCATCGACATCCAGGTCTCCGTGCCGGGCCTGGCGCCGATCCAACTCGGCGGGACCCCATTCACGCCGGGGAAGGTGGTGACGTCGAGCGCCATGCTCCCAGGCGGCACCCTCGCCGACGGCCGCTATCTGGCAACGGCACTCGCCACGGATCTGACCGGTCGCTTGACCATCTCGAAGGGGGTGCCCATCGTCCTCGACGCCACGCCTCCATGGATGCAGGTCACCGAGCCCAGCGCAGGCGCCACCGTATGCCCGTTCGACCGGCTCTTGCCTTCCGGGCAGAAGGTCCGCTCCATCCGCGTGCAGGGCGCCGTCTACGACGACCACCTGGAGGGCCTCAGCGTCCTCTTCAAGTGCGGCAGCGGCCAACCCCAACCGGTCGCCCTGACCCAGGCCGATGGTGCCCTGGCCGCGTTCGACGTGGGTGGACAGCGGGGTGAGTGTGAAATGGTACTCGAGGCGCACGACGCGGGTGGTTCATACTGCCTGCCGTCTATTCCGTTCCACCTGGCCGGCAACGCCGCCGTGTCAGGCGGTGCATGGCCGACGCTCTTCTCTCCCAATGCCGACGGAGTCCTCGACTTCGAGCAACTGGTCATCGGCGTGCAGGATCCTTCCTCCGTCCAGGTGGTAGGCAAGGATTCGCGCGCTCGCCAAGGCCTGGCCTGGTCCGGGTTCGTGCAGCCTGGAGCCGGCCCCATCCCGTGGGATGGTAGGCTCGACGGCGTCCCAGCGGCCGACGGCGATGTCTCACTCGAGGTGAGCGCCGTGGACCCGTGCAACGGCACGACGGTTGCCCAGATCGCGGTGAAGGTCGACACCACCCCGCCGCTGGTGCGCCTCGATTCTCCCGTGGCCGGCGCGCGCGCGGGAGGCTTGGCCACCCTCACCGGCGAAATCTCCGACGCCAACTTCCTCGACTACGAGGTGGCTCTCGGTGCCGGAACGGCGCCAACTACCTTCCAGGTCGTCGACCACAGCTTTGCGCCAGCGCTTGGACCAATCTCCGAGGTCATCACCTCGCGCCTGGCCGCCGGCCCTCATACCCTACGGGTGACGGCGCACGATCGCGCCGGCAACCAGTCGGTCGTCATGGTGACCATCGAGGTGGCGCCCAGAGAGATCATCAACCTGTTCTCCACGGCACCGGGGCTCATCTCCCCGAATGGCGACGGGATGCTGGACACGACCACGGCTCAGTTCCAGTTGCTGGCCGACGCCACCACTCAGCTCGACCTCGTGGACGCCACTGGGACGCTCCTTGCCGTCGTCCAGCCTCCGGCTCCTACGCTCAGCGGCGACGGCTCGATTCCGATCCCGGCATCGGTCTTGGCCACCTTGGCCAGCGGCTGGTTCGCACTGCGCTTGACTGCGACCGTCGCCTCGCTCACCGAGCAGGAGACCGTCCCCTTCACCGTCGACCTCAAGCCGCCATCGCTCTCCATCGACGCTCCCGGCCCGGGGGCATCCATCGCCCGCGCCACCCCGGTAACCGGCGCGGTGGCCGATGAACACCTAGAGTCCTGGTCGCTCACGATCGAAGGCGGCGGTACGACCTCACTCGCGACTGGCACCGCGCCGACGAGAGGCATCCTGGCCAGCCTCGACGGCCTGGCCGAGGGAGACCACCGCCTGCGCCTCAGCGCCCGAGACCGCGCCGGCAACCCCGCCGCGACCGAGGTCGCCTTCTCGGTCGACCGGACCCCGCCAGCGGTCGCCTTCATCAGTCCTCTCGACGGCGGCTGGCTGTCCGGCCTCGCGGCTCCCGCCCTTATACTGGCCGAAGTGAAGGACTCCCGCCTGGCGTCGGTGAACCTGGAGTCCACGCCGAGTGGTGGCACCGCCATGACGGTGTTTTCGGCGCCCGTCCTCTCCCTGGACGGGCGTATCGAGTGGCCTACCACGGCAGCCATGGACGGCCCGGTTCAACTCCGACTCGTGGCCATCGATCTCGCCGGAAACGCCGGTGACGCCACCATCTCCGTCACCTTGGACAGCACGCCCCCTGTGGCTCTCATCGCGGCACCGCGCGAGACGTTCCTGCGGTCCGGAGACGCCATCCTCGGCACGGCCAGCGATGTCAACCTGGCCTCATGGACGCTGGAGCTGGCCGACGGACCTCCGTTGCCCATCTCCATCTGGGCCTTGCTGGCCTCAGGACAGGGCTCGATCGACTCGGGCGCGCTGGCCACCCTCGCGACCCTGCCGCCAGACGGCGCCCACGCCCTTCGGCTCACCGTCACGGACCATGCGGGAAACTCCAGCGTCGACACGATCGCCTTCGTGGTCGATACCACGTCGCCCCAGCCGCCGCCGGCCTTGACGGCGACGCCCAGCGGAACCGGTGTGGCCCTCGCCTGGCAGCCCAGTCCCGACGGCGACGTGGTTGGCTATATCGTGGAGCGCGCCACCGGACTTGGCGGCTTCGTGGAGGTCGGTCCGGCCGTCGCCGGTCTCTCGCTCATGGACCAGGCGGTCGGCGACGGTGCGCAGCGCTATGTGGTCGTGGCCGTTGACGCGGCTGGTCTACGAAGTGTCCCTTCGCCGGAGGCGCCGGTCAGCCTCGACCGCACGCCGCCGCAGGTCGCCATCGACCAACCGATCGCTGGCGCGGCCGTGAGCGGCCTGGTTCAAGTGCGTGGGACCGCCTTCAGCGCAAGTGACTTCCGCGAGTATCGGCTCACCGTGGGTGCCGGCGCTGCTCCGACCGTCTGGGCCGAGTTGCGTCGATCGTCCCTGCCGGGGATCGCCACGAAGCTCGGTGAGCTCGATACAGGACAGTTCCCTGACGGGAGCGTGCAGACCATTCGGCTCGAGGCCGAGGACCTCACCGGCAACGTGGCCCAGGCCCGTGTGCAGGTGGTCATCGACCGGCAGCCACCGGCACCGCCGGTGCTGACTTCAGCTACCGCCGCGGGCTCCACGGCTGCAATCACCTGGACGTCTGGAGGGGAAGCCGACCTGGCCGGCTTCCTCCTGCTCAGAGATGGCTCGATCGCCAATGCGCCGATCGGTGCATTCCTCTCCGATGTTCGCCCCTTCTTGCTGTCTCCAGGTACGCTCTCCTACTCCGACGCCTCTCTGCCCGACGGCAGTTACACCTACGAGGTGCAGGCCTACGATCGGGCCGGAAACGCCAGCGGCCTGTCGAACGCCCTCACGGTCGAGGTGGAGACCCATCCACCTCACGCCTCCATCATCGTGCCGGTCAACTTCACCCGTATCCAGGGTGTGGTCGACATGGTTGCGGAGGTGCCCGATCAGGATGTTGCGACGGTCCAGTTCCAGGTTCGGCCAGGGGGCGCAGCGGACTTCCAGCCGCTTGGCGCTCCGGTGACACGGATCCCGTTCCACACCTCGCTCGATCCTGCGGCCTTCCAGGCGCCTGTTCTCGAGGTGCGCGCCATCGCCACCGACAAGCGCGGCAATGTCGACCCACGGCCGTCCTCGGTCGTCCTGTTTGCAGTGGCACCACCGGTCGCCCCCGTCGTGACGCCCCGGGTCACGGGAGGGGACGTGGCGCTCTCGTGGAGTGATCTCAACCCGTCAGGCGTCGTCGCGGGCTACGAGGTGGCACGTGACGGCACATCGCTTGTGCCCGCGGCCGGACTTCCCGCCGGGGCTGCCACGGCCAGCGGGTCGACCGCCAGCGCCCAGCTTGCGGCGGACGGGCTCGGCTATACGGCGTGGACGACGCCCAAGGTCGGCGTGCCATGGTGGCAACTCGACTATCCCAGTGCGGTCCTGGTTCGCTCAATCTCCGTAGGGACCTACCTGGCGGCGGAGATCGAAGTCGCGGTGTCGGTGGCCGGCGCCTGGGTCCCGCTGCGGCGGGCCATGGTCAGTGGCTACGACTCGGTTCCGCTCTCGCCGGAGCTGGCCATCCAGGGCGTGCGTGTCACCTTCCTCACTTCGAGCTTTGGGACGGTTGGCCTCTACGACGTGGCGGTCGAGCCGGTGGCGCTGGTCACCGGGCCGCCTCTTCAGGATCCGTACCTCACCGATGGCAGCCACGACTACGTGGTCACGGCGGTGTCCGCCTTTGGCCTGCGAACCGATGGTCGGGCCACGGCGCGCGTGTATGCCCCGACGATCGAGGTACCTGCGCCGGTTACGGCAAGCTCACCGATCCGCGTCGCAGGGAGTGGCGCCACCGCTGGCGCCGACGTGAGCGTGTTGCGTGGGGGGACGGCGACTACGACGGCGACGGCGGCGGCCGACGGCGCCTTCGTTCTCGATGTACCGCTCCTCGACGGGCCCAACGAATTGACGGCCATCGCCACCGACGCCGGCGGCAACGTCAGCCGGCCGTCGCTCCCGGTGGCGGTGACGCTCGATGCGCCGCCAGCGGCCATCTTGTCCCTGGCGCTCGGCGCGGTCGTCAACTCCGACGTTGCGCTCACTTTCACGGCGGCAGGCGACACCGCCCGCATTTCCGGCTTCCACGTGATGCGGAGCGGCGGCGGAGCGAGCGGCCTGGTCGCCACGCTCGCGCCCGAAGCCCGGAGCTTCACGGACCAGGGCGTGCCAAACGGTACCTACGACTACCGGGTGGTGGCGTTCAACGGCAGTGGAATCGAGGGCGCAGCGTCCAACATGGTGACGGCAGTCATCTCCATCGCTCCTCCTGATGCGCCGAAGAACCTCCTGGTGGCGGCGATTCCCGGCGGAGGCGCGCTGCGCCTCGACTGGGACTTCGCGGGAGATCCGGGGCGCGGCTTCCTGGTGGAGCGCGCGACTGCGGCTGTCGGCCCCTTCGCTCCCGTCAACGAAGGCGCCCTCCGGACCACGCTCGCCTACCTCGACCTCGGTCTTGCCAACGGCACGACCTACTTCTACCGAGTCCGCTACGTCGATCTCGTCGGGAACTCCGGCGCGCCATCGGCCGTGGCCTCGGGTCAGCCGCTCGACTCGTTGAACCCCGAGCGGCCCTTCTTGACCAGGCCGACCCTTCCGGGCAGTTCGATCGCGGTCTTCACGGAGTTCGTGGACGTCTCGGGGCTGGCGGAGCCCGGCAGCCTCGTCGAACTCCGCCGTGACGGGATCTGGGTTGGCGAGGACTACGCGGGTCCCATGCAACTGGAGGCCAACCAGCTCTGGACCCTGCCCGCGGGGGCCAGCTACAGCGTCTCCGCGGATCCACGGTGCTACGCCATCACCGCAGGATCCGGCGCTGCTTCCAGTCTCTCACTCTACACGCAGGTCTCCAGCGTCAGCCTGTCCGACGCGGGGCTCGCCGAATTCGGTCGGGTTACTTTCTCGCCGGATTGCGCCCGCTTCGCCTTCGAGGCCACCTCGGTGGCCGACGGCCGGCGCCGGGTCTGGTCTGGCGCCTCCTCGGATTGGAGCTACGGCCCGACCAGCACGCTGGTCGGAGAGGAGAGAGCGCCCGCCTGGTCGAACGACGGCGCGCGGCTTGCGTACGAGGCGGTGCGACCCGGCAACGCAAGCTCCGTCGTGGCCGTGCTCGACCTGGTAGCCGCCAGCGAGCGTGTGCTGGAGCTCCCGGGCAGCCAACTCGGAAGCCCCGGCTGGCTCCCGGACGGTGCGCTGCTGGCGCTCGCGGTAGGCGGCCTCACGGGGACCACGGGACTTGTCCGTCTTCCGCTCGACGGCGCGCCGCCGGGGTCCACACTTCCGATCGGTGACGGCTTCGATCGTCTGGCGATCTCGCCCCTGGGGGACTACGCGGCCGTCTCCACCTCGGCCTCGCCGGGCAGGGTGCTTCTAATCGAGTTGGCCTCCGGCGCGATCACGCCGGTCTCGGCCTCCGGTGCCGACGGTCGGCTCCCGGTCTTCGCTGGAGCCCGGTCGCTCGCCTACCTGAGCGACGGCACGCTGAACCTCCGGAGCCTGGCGACGGGCGTGGAATCGTCCCTCGGTGTCATCGATCCGCTCGCCTCGCTCGCCTGGACCTCGCGCGGACTCCAGGGAGCCTCAGAGGCCGGCATGGTGACCTCCTACCTGGTGGGTGGGCCCTTCACGATTGCGGGCATCCGGCTTACCGCGGGCGAAAGCCAGTTCGTGGCGACGGCCACTGACCAGGCCGGCCACCGCAGCTCGCCCTCCGAGGCCATCGCCGTCACCTTCGACGGAGTCGACTTGCCCGACCTGGCGGTCTCCGTGGTGCTGCAGCCTGAGATCCCGGTGGCGGGAGGACCGGCCAGCGCGCTCGTCACCGTTCGCAACATCGGTGGAGCGGCCGCGAGACCGGCCTCCGTGAGCGTGGTGGCGACCGCTCCGGGAGGAGCCGAGGTGGCGTCTTCCATGACGGCCATCGACGCGCTGCAACCCGGGTCCTCGACCATCGCGATCGTGGCTGTATTGGTGCCGGTGGGCGGCACCTATCGCCTGCTTGCCACGATCGATCCGGCTGGCCTGGTCGCCGACGCCAACCGGTCGAACAACCAGGTGGTCAAGAGCTTCATCGTGGCGACCACCAGCGTGGCTGGCGTCAGCGTCTCGGTCCTCCCCAGCGCGGTCTCGGTCGATGGCACTGTCACGGCCACGGTGCAGGTGGTGAACCCAGGCCTGCCATTCGACGCTTCGGTCCAGACCCGGTTGGTCGACGGGGCTGGCGCGACCGTGGTCGCGGCGGCGCCCGCCACATACGCTCCGCTCCGAAACGGCGTCACCAACCTCAGCCGTACCTTCGCCGTCGGCACCACCTTGGCGGGGGAGTACCAGATCGTCGCCGAGGTCCGCGTCGGGGGCGCCGTGCAGGTGCAGGCTTCCTCGCCGGTCACCGTCCTCCCGGAGCGCTCGGTCAGCCTGTCTCTCGCGCCGAATCGGGCACAGCTCTTCAGCGGAGACGACGCTCGGTTCAACGCAACCATCGGTAACCTCTCGCGGAACGCGGCGCTCGAGGGTGCCGAGTATGCGGTCACGGTCGAGACCACTACCGGCACGCCGGTCTACACGGTGCCGGCGGTGCCGCTTCCGCTCCTCTGGCTCGGCCTGTCCGTGCCTGTGACCACCGTGGTCCCTGGCCAGGCGCTCGCCTCGGGCGACTACGTGGCCCACGCTTCGGTAAGCCTGGGCAGCGCCATCCTGGCCGAGGACTCCGCGCCGTTCAGTCTGGTGGGTCGGCCGCGCGTCGTGGCGCGCCTTGACGTCCCCGGCGCCGGCCAGAGTGGTGCTCCTGCAGGCGTCACGGTCGGCTCGGTCCTTCGAGTGAGCACGCTGGTCGAAAACCAGGGCGGGGCGACCGCCCTCGGCATCGTCGAGCAGCTCAGGGTCGTATCCCCGGAGACGGGCGCTCCCTTGCTCACCCTGGAGGTCCCGATGGGCGACCTACCAGGGGGCGCCGCCGTTCCCCAGGATTTCCTGGTTCCAACAGCGGATCTTGCGAGGGGGCTATACGGCTTGTCGCTGCTGGTCACGCACGACGGGATCTCGGAGATCCTGGCCACGGCGCGGTTCCGGGTCCTCGATGGCCAGTCGCCGATGCTGGAGCTGGTCGGGCCCTCGCCTGGGGTGGTGGTCAACGGCAGAGTCCAGGTGACCGTCGTCGCGCGCGACGACGCGTCGGGTGTCGCGGCGGTGCGGGTTGTGATGGGCGGCGTCGAGGTGGCGCTGAGCCGGTTCGATGGATCTCCACTTTCGGGGACCTGGGCCGGCTCCGTGGCGCTCGCCGGCGAGGGGCTGCATGAACTGGTCGTGAGCGCGGTCGACGCCGACGGCAATGACGGTCGGACCAGGCCAGCGGCAGGCAACCCGCTCCCGTTCCAGGTGGTGAACGACACGGTGGCTCCGGTCCTCTCCGTCCTGGGCATCGTGGACGGGGCCATCACCAGCGCCGTGGTGGTCCCGGTGGTGGAGGCGACCGATCTGCACCTGGCCGCGACGGGCGCGCAGTTGAACGGCATGCCGTTCCTCTCCGGGACGCCGATCTCGGTGGATGACGTCTACGTCCTGGTGGCCTACGCCTCTGACGCGGCCGCGAACCTGACCACCTCGGTCACCAGGTTCGTCGTCGACCGGACGCCACCGGTCGTCACGTTCTTCGGCGTGAGCGACGGCGCGGTTCTTGCGGCAGCCGTGACGCCCGCGGTGGTGGTCACCGATCGCAACCTGGCCACGCAGACGGTGCTGCTCGACGGGCAGCCGTTCGCGGAGGGGCTGACCGTAGGAGCCGAGGGCCCGCACCGGCTCTCGGTGGAGGCGCGCGACACGGCTGGAAACACGACCAGCCAGTTCATCACCTTCACCATCGACACCATCCCGCCGGAGGTGGTCGTGGCTGGCTTCACCGATGGCGAGATAACCCATCGCGACGTCGCCCCCACCTATCGGGCCACCGACGCCAACCTGGTCTCGACGACGGCCACGCTGAACGGCCTGCCCTTCGTCTCCGGGACCCTCGTCCACGCCGACGGCACCTACCGCCTCGACGTGGTCGCCCTGGACGCCGCTGGCCACCGGACGGAGCAGGCGGCCACCTTCACCATCGCCACCCAGCTACCAGTCATCACCGTGAGCCCGCCCGACGGCTCGTACTGGAAGGCCAGCGTGACGCCGACCTGGACCGTCGCCTTCGCCGATCCGGCGCAGGCGGTGGCGACCCTCGACGGCGTCTCGTGGCCGGCTGGTGGGGTCGCCTCGGTCGAGGGGACCCATCGGCTGACGGTCACGGTGACCAACCTGGCTGGTCCGGCCACGGCGGCGGCCTCCTTCGTCATCGACACCACCCCGCCCAACGTCGTCATCGGCGGGGTGTCCGAGGGCCAGGTCCTTCGCGGCCCCGTGACGCCGTCGGTCAGCGCGACCGACCTCTACCTGGCGACCGCCATGTCGACGCTCGATGGCGTCGCCTGGACCGGCGGGGCGATCAAGGGCGAGGGGCTGCACGCGCTGACCGTCACGGCCAGCGACCTTGCGGGACACGTCACCGAGCGCTCGGTCCGCTTCACGATCGACGACACGCCCCCGACCATCTCCATCGCCGGCGTGTCCGACGGTGACCTGGTCAACACGACGGTCCTGCCGCAGGTCACGGTCACCGACCTGCACCTGGCCTCGGAACAGCTCACGATCGATGACGTCACCTGGCTTCCGGGCCAGAGCGTCTCGGGCGAGGGCGTGCACGTGCTTGCTGTCGTGGCGCGCGATGCCGCCGGCAACGAGGCGAGGGCCAGCGTTCGGTTCGAGATCGACCTCACGCCTCCGGTCATCTCCATCGACGTGGCCGACGGCGCCACATTCCAGGGCGAAATCTCGCCGCACTTCAGCGCCACGGATCTCCATCCAGGCACGACCACCGCGACGCTCGACGGGCAGCCGTTCACTTCCGGCACGGCCGTGAGCGCGGCCGGAGCGCACCGGCTCGAGGTCCAGGCGCGAGATCTCGCGGGGAATCTCGCGGTCAAGGCCGTGAACTTCAGCATCGTCACTCACCGGTACACGGTGGAGAAGACGCTGGTGGCGCGCTCCGCGCGGGTGCTGGCCTTCGTGCTGGGCTCTCATTTCAGGGGAGGGGAGGTCGGGCTGAGGGAGACCTTCTTGCGCCAGGCCCTGCCGGTCGGTACGCCCATCAACTTCGTCGAGGATGCCCAGGCGTTCCTGGCTGAACTGCGGAGCGGCCTGCACAACGTGGTCGTGCTGCTCGATGCCGGGCAGCGGGCGTCCGACGACGGGGAGCCAGGTCAGTGCCATCGCCACGGGTCAGGTCGGGGGCACTCGGACGAGGAGCTTCAGCGCCTGGCCAACGACTGCGACGAGGAGCGCGATCTCGCGGCCGCTGACGAGGAATGTCTCTGGTGCGCCGAGCACAAGGGCTCCTCCGATGAGGCCTGCGCTTGCCGCCATGCCAGGCTCGACGACCTCGCGGAGGCGGAGCTTACCGAGTCCGTGTTCCGCGGCATGGGCCTGGTGCTCGTGAAGGCGAGCGCCAACGAATGGCCCCGGCTCCGCGAGGCGACCGGTGTCCACTTCCAGGGCGCCACCCATGCGGACCTGGTGCAGGTGAGCCCCAGCGCCCTCGGGGCCGCGACGCGACTCCACGTCGACGGCGGGATCGAGCTTCGCCTCGATGAGGCGTCCAGGATTGCCGCCTTCGTCCAGGAGGGCGACCATGACGAGCACGAAGACAGGGTGGCGGGTGGGCTCCGGCACCTTGGCCTCGGCGCCGTCGTGACGCTGGGCTTCGACCTGTCGGAGGCCTTGCCGACCGCCGATGCCAGCGCGTTGCTGGCCGGGGCCGTGGCCTTCGTCACGTCCGAGACGATCCTGGCGCCGAAGGGGACCGTCGAGGTCCGGATCGAGGTGGCTCACACCGGCCCAGCGGTGACCACGCAGGTGACCGAGACGGTGGGCCCGGACCTCGGGGTGGCTGGGGCCTTCGACGGGGCCCTGTCGGTCGCCGCCAACCAGGTCCAGTGGGAGCGGAGCCAGGCTGACGGCCAGCGAGACGTCTTCCGCTACCTGCTGCGCCTCCCAACGGCCGCGGGCAACTACCTGACGATGGCGGACGTGACCGCCGGAGTCGGGGCCGGCGCCCTTCCGTTCGGCCCCTATTCGCTGTCGGTCGTGGTGACCGAGGGCGCGTCGGAACTGCTGGCGTCTGCGAGGGGGCTGGCGACCAGGCTCACGCCGGAAGGGCAGAAGGGGTCTGCCCGGCGCACGATCCTGAAGTCGCTCGAGAAGGTCGAGTTCAACGCGGGCGTGACCACGGCCGACCGGGAACGCGCCATCGCCGATCTGCTCGATGCCGCGGCCGCCGCCAAGACCATCGAGGGCACCAACGGGTTCGCCATGCGACTGGCGATCGGTCGGTTGCTCGGATTCTGGGAGTCGCTGCCGTGAGGAATGACGTGAGGTGGAAGGCGAGGGTGGTCCGCGTAGCGGCAGTGTTGGTGTTGGTGCTGGGGCTTGGAGTCGCAGCGGCGGTAGTGCCCCCGAAGACGAACCTTAGGCCGGCGCCCGCGCCGATGGTCGGGGTGGCACAGCCCGATCGCGCCGTTGACTGGACCCGCATCAACGACCGTACCCAGCGGGTTCGGGCAGCGCAGGCCCTGCACCAGTTGGGTGGCGCCGAGCGGGTCATGGCGCCGGATGCGCGCGAACTGCTTCGGCGGGCCGTCTCGGCTGCCGGGCCTGCGCCAACCGGGCTCCAGCGGGTGGCCTTCCCCTCGGCGCCAGCGGCTGACGAGGCCGAGCGTTTCTCGACTGTTTCTGCCTCGCTCGAGGAGGCCATGCGGCAGCTCGCGGCGGCGGGCATGACGGCTCGCCGGCGCCTCGCGGAATTCGCCGACCACCTGGAGCGTGAAGGGCGCTCCGGCGGCGTGCGGGAGCGCGCCAGGTTGCACGCCGGCGAGGCCGCTCGGACGCTGGCCTCCCTTCAAGGGATCGCCGCAGGTGCCCGCGAGGCCCTGGCCGCGCGGCGGGGCTCGTGGTCGGAGCGGCTGTCGTACTACGGGCTCCAGCTACGGGGCGACAGTCTGCAGGCCCGCCTCTCACGGCTGGCGGCCGCGCTGGAGGCCACCGCTCCGGTCGAGCCGGTGCTGGGCGCCGAACTCTCCTACGTCGAAGGCGGGGGCCCAGCCGCCAGCTTCCCGAGCACCCAGATCGTGCCCGCTTACGCGGCCGCGGCCGCGGCCTCGGGCTCGGCGCTCGAGGACACCACGCAGGGGCGTGAGATCGAGGACGGCCCGGAACTCAGGGCCAAGGCAGCCACCCTTCGCACGGCCAAGGCCGCCTACGAGTTCGTGAAGAGCCAGGCGAAGCAGGAGTGGTACGCCGGCGGCCTCAAGGGGACCACGGAGACCCTGCGGGACCTCCGCGGCAACGATGTCGATCTCGCTGGTCTGCTCATCGCGCTGCTGCGCGCCCAGGGAACACCGGCCCGGTACGTTCAGGGCACCATCGAGCTGCCGGCATGGCGGATGGCGGACCTGCTCGGGCTGCTGACCGCGGCCGAGCAGGTCCAGGCCTCGCAGGGCGGGGGCCTCGCGCCTCCCGTGGAGACCAGGCTCTTCCGGGCGCTCTCGGCGGCTGGCATCACGGTTCAGCCGGTGGTCTCGGGCGGCCGTGTCACCGCCGTTCGATGGCTCCACACCTGGGCCGAGGCCTTCGTGCCCTACGCCGACTACCGCGGCGCCGGTCGCGGCGCGGGCGCCAGGCAGTGGGTCCCCATCGATCCCGTCATCCAGGGCGGCGCCAAGCTCGCGGCCACCCCACCTGCCGAGGACGTCTTCAGCGCGACCGGACTCACGGCCGATGAACTCCAGGATCGCTACCTGGGCACCAGCGGCGAGGGCTCGCCGTTGCAGTTGTTCCGCTCCGTCATCGAGGAGCGGCTGGCGCAGCGGCGCCCGGGCCTGACCTACACGCAGCTCCTCCGCACCGTCGAAGCCGTCCCGGAGCCGCTTCCGTTCCTCCCCGGGTCCCTCCCGTTCACCGTGGTCTCGACGCACGCGGAGTACGCCTTCCTCCCTGAGGCGGACAAGCATCGCGTTCGCATCCAGGTGGCCGATGCCGCCGGTCCGTTCCTGGACGTCACGGTGCCGACGCACCAGTTGGCCGGGCGCCGCACCCTGCTCACCTTCGAGCCCGCCACCGATGACGATCGCTACGCCATCGACTCGGCCGGCGGCATCTACCAGGTCGCGGCCGCCGCCGTGGCGGTGAAGCCGCTCCTCACCGTCGGGGGCCAGGTGGCCGGTCAGGCCACCCGTGCGGTGGGGCTGGGCGCCAAGCTGCGGTGGAGCTTCGAGCTGCTCCTGCCCGGAGGCGGCTCCCGCCCGATCGAGAACGGCCTCATCGCCGGAAACGTGGTGGCCATCGGCGTCGGTTCGCCAGTCAACCGCTTCGACCCGGCGCGCGACGAGGCGGAGACCTTCGACTCGCCGGCGGGGAGCTTCCTCTACCGGATCGCCGCCGACTACGCGAACGGGTGGACCGAAGGCGAGGACGAGCTGGCCAGGCTACTCCAGGTGGCCGCCATCCGCCCCACCGCCAATGTGGTCTTCGTCTCCAACAAGCTGGTGGTCGACGAGGCCCTCGGCGTGGTCCGCCGCCTGATCTGGAAGGGGATCCAGATCGACGCCGACCATCGCGCCCTGCAACCGGTGGAGCTGCTGGCTGGCCGGGGGCGGGACCTGCTCCAACTCTCCGGCCTCGAGGGCTCCTACCAGGAGGCGCGCGTCCTCACCGCGGCGACGACCGAGGAGGCGATCTCGGCGGCGACGGTCATCCAGGAGGCGCGGCGGCAAGGCGTCGAGGTGCTCCGTCTCCGGGGTGGGTCACCAGCTCTCGCCCGCCTCGTCACCACGCCCCCGGTCCAGCGGGAGGTTCTCGACCAGCTTGCCCGGGGGCGCGAGGTCATCATCCCTGCCACCGATCTCACCATCCGGGACTGGACCGGCGCTGGCTTCATCGCCCGCGACACGGCTACTGGCGAGGGGGGCTACTTCCTCTCCGGAATCATCTCGGGTGGCCAGACCATCGTGTCCCCGCTGTCCTGGACGGACAAGGCGCTGGTCGACACGCTCGGCAATCCCACCCAGCAACAGCCCGAGACCGACCTGTCGAAGGTCGCCCGCATCATCAAGGTGTCGGGCGACTTCCAGCGCACCACGGTCGGCAGCACGGCGCCAAAGCCGATCAGGGTGCTGGTGACCACGTTGGCCGGGCGGCCCGTCCTGGGGGCGCCGGTCACCTTCCGCGCCGTCGGCGGCGCCAAGGCGAAGCTCCTGATGGCCGGCACCGGGGTGGGGAGCGACCTCCCGTTGAGCGTGACGACCAACGGACAGGGCTATGCCGAGGCTTACGTCACGGCCGACCAGGTGATCTTGAACGCCGCCGTGGTCGAGATCCGCACGCCGAACGACGCGCTGGTTGGCGCCAACGAGGTGATGGCGGAGGTGGTTGGCCCGAGCGGAAGCATCGCCGTGCCTCAGCCCTTCGTCATCACGGGAACTCCGGACGTGCCGGCCATCATCGAGCTCCCGTGCTCGCTGCTGGGATCGCCGGGCAACCTCTGCGCCCGCCGCTACCCGGTCGGAATCCAGCTCGGGCAGGCCCTCTGGGCGCGAGTCGTCGACAAGTATGGCAACCGGCTCGCCAACCAGCGGCTCACCTGGAGCTCGAACGGACCGGCCGGCCTGTTCGTGAACCTGGCCTTGGCCGACGCGGCTGGGCCGAAGGTCCTCGATCCGAACGACCCGGCGCTGACCCCCACGCTGAGCCTCATCACCGGGACCGACGGGCTGGCGACCACCGACTTCGTGCCCGGGATGGTTGGCCGGCTCACGCTCAACGTCACCCAGGGGACGATCAGCGCCGGCTTCGGCCTGGACGCCGAGGAGCCAGCGGCGGACGAGCGCTTCATCTTCCGGCTCAAGTCCCGGCTGCAGTACTCCTTTGCAGGAGTTCGGGGGATGGCGTTCCAGGCGCCCATGGGCGGGCAGGTGCTGGCCTGGTCCGGCTCCCCGAGCAAGCCCTGGGTCCCCATCACCGGACGCGAGCCCGGGATGCCCAAGGTGTTCGTCCAGATGAAGGTCTGGGACGTCACCTCGGTCGTCAGCGGAGCCGGCAACGGGACCTTCGTTCGATCCGAGACGCACGCTCCAACCGACGTCCTGCCCGGCCTGGCCGGTGATCCGCGTGAAGACGACACCACGGCCATGTTCTGGCCGAGCTACGAGGTGGAGGGTGTCCAGCGGGTGGTCTTCTCGGCGACGATCACCAAGCCCAACAGCGGCCCGGTCGAGCTGCGCGACACCTACTTCCTCGATGCCATCTCGAGAGCTCCCGCCATCAAGCGCTTCCGCGTGCTGCCAGGTGCGGTCGAGGTGCCGACCGACGCGCTCGGTGCGGCCGGGCCCGACGATCTGGCCGTCGTCTTCAAGGTCAACAACCCGGCATCATTCCCGATCTACGCTCGCGTTCTCCAGTTGCCGCAGGCCAGCGGCGAGACGCTGGTGGACGTGCCCCCGCCGGACGTGGCGCCGCGCCACCCGCTGGATCCAAGCCTGATCCGGCTCCT
Source organism: Myxococcales bacterium (assembly GCA_021806645.1). Classification (GTDB taxonomy): domain Bacteria; phylum Myxococcota; class Myxococcia; order Myxococcales; family Anaeromyxobacteraceae; genus JADKCZ01. The sequence continues at coordinate 71,115 of JAJZQX010000016.1, forward strand.
TCCCGAGCTGACCACGTCGCTGCGGCTCGGCGTCAGGCCGTCCACCAAGGGAGGCGCCGTCGAGCTGGAGCTCATCGCCGACGATCCCACCGGGCCGGGTGCGCTCTTGGCGCTCAAGGCGGCCGACCGCCGGATTGAGCTGCCACCTGCCGGCTTCAACCTGCTCGGCTCCGGCACCAAGGTCCGCGCCGAGATCATCGTGCCCGTCCGGAACTTCGAGTCGACGGCCACGCCGCCACCTGGGGAGAACGCCCCGCCTACGGCCACGGAGGACCCCATCCTCGTGCCCGGGCGGCTCACGCTCCATCTCAAGGGCGCGGGACAGGTCACGCTCTCCGTCAACGGCGTGGATGTCGGCGGCGCCGAGGTCGTGGCCGACGTCCTGGGTATCGCCGCCAGCTTCGCGCCGTTGGGCACGCTCCCGCCGCCGGTGCTGACGGCGCAGGGGGGCTTCCTCTTCGTCCTCCAGCCAAACCTCAGCGCCTCCGAGGTGACGGCCAGGTTCGTGCCGGCCGACGGGTCGCCACCCAGCGAGCAGACCTGGCCGTTCATCACCGAGGTCACCGACGCCGGCGCGCTGCCCATCGGACACACCTTCGTGAAGGACGTCAGCGTGGTGGATGGCCACCTGGCGAGGCAGTTCACGGATCTCTCGGTGCCGGGGCGGGGCGCGGGCCTCGCCTTCACCCGCAGCTACACCAGCCGCGGCAGTGAGTCCGGCCCGCTGGGGCGCGGCTGGACGCACTCCTGGCGCTCGTGGGTGACGCGGAGCACGCAGGGCGCCAAGCTCCGATACCTGGTCGCGGGTGGCGAGGGCACGGGCCAGGTCTTCGACTGCACCGCCGGGCCATGCCGGAATCAGCGCGGCTTCCACGGGACGCTGCAACCCAGCCAGGCCGAGGTGGTCTACACCGCTCCGAACGGCGTGAAGCACCACTACGGCCGCCTCGATGCCGGCCCGCGCGGCGAGCGCTACTGGCTCACGTCGATCGAGGACCCGCGCGGCAACGTCACCACCCTGGAGTACGGAAGCTCGCCGGAGGTGCTGCGCGTCTGGGAGCCCGGGAACCGGCGCGTCCTGCAGTTGACCTACTCCACGCCGTCCGGGAACGAGGGGCCGCAGCTCGACCACGTCGAGCTTCTTTCGAACCCAGGCGCCGACCCGGCCAACCCGTCGCTCCTCCCCATCGACGACGATGGGCCGTGCGTCGCGTTCGGCTACGACGCGTACCACAACCTGGCGGTCGCCAGCCGGCGCGGCGCGGGCTGCGCGGCGTCGGGCGTTCAGTTCCGGAGCGAGAGCTTCGAGTACGTCGCCAGCGACAACCCGGTCATCAGCGACAACCTCCTGCGCTACACCAACCCCGACGGCCGGGTGGTCGAGTACCAGTGGTACTCGGCGGCCGACGCCATCAGCGGCGAGAGCCAGTTCCTGCTGATGGGGGACAAGGTCGAGCGGGTCAAGGCGGTCAAGGAGCTCTCCGCCGTCGGACCCACGGTGGTGACCAGCTTCGACTTCCGCATGAAGCAGTTGCAGGTTGCCCAGTTCGGCCAGGTCCAACCCATGTACGAGACCTGGGTGACCGGGCCGCGCCCCGGGGTGCCGCCCACGGTCTATCGGTTGGACCCCTACGGCGCGTCAGCCCAGGTGGAGCGCCCGGTCAGCCCGGGCCAGGTGGCGGCGAAGCAGACGCGCTGGGACCCGGTGCACATCCGCCCTCTCCTGGAGCAGGACCCGCTCGGACGGCAGACCTCCTTCGCCTATGACGTGCGCGGCAACCTCATCGAGCGGCGCGTGACCACTTCGCTGCCGGCGGGAGCGCCCGCCACGCTTGAAGCCGTGAAACGCGACGGGGTGGAGGTGGCCGCCACCATCGAGCGGTGGGCCTACGATCCGCAATACGGCGGGGAGACCTGCCACGTCGACCCGGAGGGGCGCGTCAGCGTCACCTCCTACGAACTTGGCCTCCCCAAGGCCAAGACGGGCTTCGCGACCCCGCTGACGGCGGCGCAGGTGGCAGGTGAGGGCACCTGCGAAGCCATGGCGGCCCTGGTGACGCCGTCGCCACGCGACCAGATCGTCGAACACGCCTACTGCACCACGGACACCTGCACCCTGCCGCTGGGCGCCCGGCGCGGCGACCTCCAGTGGAGGGTCGAGCACGGCCGGGGAGCCGATCAAGGCTTTCGCCGGATCGTCGCCGGTGAGTACGACCTTTACGGCTACCCGCGGCTCACCACCGCCGATCCCGGCGGGGCCAGCGTGGTCACCACGACCGTGTTCGACGGGCGCGGCCGCCTGACCGATCTGTCCGACTCGACGGGCCACCACACCGCCACCTGGTTCGACGGGCTCGATCGCCCGAAGCAGATCGACCGGTTCAACACGGTCGGCGGCTCTCCCGGGGAGCGCCGCACGCTCACCTACTACGACGGCGGCGCGCTCCAGACCGAACAGGTCGAGCGCGCCGGTGGTGGAGGCGGCCTGTTGGCGCGCACCATCGGCCTCGATGGCCTGGGCCGCCCTTCGGTGTTCTCCGAGAAGGACCTGGTGAGCGGGCTGACGCTCACCTCGACGGTCGAGTACGACGAAGCTGGCAACAAGGAGGTGGTGACCGACCGCCGCGGCGTGCGGACCAGGACCGTCTTCGACCACGGTGACCGGCCCGTCGAGACCTGGGTCTCGGTGCGGTCGCAAGAGCGGCCTCGCTTCGAGGTGGACGGCGGCGATGTCACCCGCTTCGACCTCGAGCAGCGGGTGTTCCGCGCTGGCTTCGACGTGGCCGGGAACAAGGTTTGGGAGAGCGACCTCCACGGCCACCAGACCGACTACACGCTCGACACGCTCTACCGAGTCGTCCGGGTAACGCAGCCGCAGACGGTCGACGAGAGCGGCGCCCCTGTTCGGTACCAGGTGGCTCGGGCCTACGATCTCGTCGGCAACAAGGTGCTGGAAACCGATGGGAACGGCAACTCCACCCGCTATGTCTACGACTTCGGCAACCGCACCAGCGTGATCACCGACGCCCTCGGGCGCTCCGTGAGCCGCGATTACGACGGCACCGGCGCGCTCCGGGTCGAGAAGACCCTGGTCGGCGGCGTGGAGCAGGTGCGTCGGGAGCTGACCTACGACGGTCTCGGGCGCCCCCTCGACACCACCGAGACCTGGGCGGTGTCCAGTGGGACGCGGAGCCGATCCTCGTCGACCCGCTACGACGATGTGGCTCACCGGGTGCTGTCGCGAGACGTCCGGGGCGTGGTCACGGTGCGGAAGCTCGATGACCTCGACCGGGTCTTCTCCGAGACGGCCGACACCACCGACGGGCTGCTCGGGCGAACATTCGCTAGCACGCCGGCCGTCGTCGCAGAGACGAGCTTCGAATACGACGCCATGGGGCGCCAGACCGCCATCGTCGACGCCCTGGGCCGGCGGACCGATGAGCACATCGACGCCTTTGGCCGGGTCACCTCCCGAGTTCGCCCCATGGGCGTCACCGAGACGTTCCGATACGACGGCGAGGGGCAGCTGGTGGAGCGCCAGGACGGGCGCGGCGTCCACTGGAAGACCTACCGGGACCCGCTGGGCCGGGTCACCATGGAGTCGGTCATCGAGGTCGATGCCAGCGAGCTGGCGCTGAAGCGTTCGCAGTACACCGACGACGTTGCGCCGCTGGTCTACGAGTTCGACGCCCGGGGCAACCTCACGACCCGCACCCTGGACGCGCTCCACCGCGAGGTGAAGGTGGTGGACGCCGAGGGGGGCACGGTGGAGACGCGCCATGACGCCGTCAACCGCCGCCGGGCGAGCGATCCGAGGAAGTACCAGACCTGGCTCGCCTACGACGCGGTCAACCGGCCCACGGGCCAGGAGGACCACGCGCCGGGCGGGGGCCTGCTCTACACGCAGACCACCAGCTACCGGGACGCGCCGCGCGAAGAGGAGCACGTCTCACGGGCGGGCCTCACCACGCTCACCACCCACGACGGCCTTGGCCGGGCGGTCCGGGTGGAGCGCTCGGGCACGGGGGACGACGGAGCGAAGCTGACCGCGGCAGATGTGAGCGAGTTCGACGCCGCCGGCAACCTGACCCTGAAGACCGACGCCAACGGCCACGCCACCCGGTACGAGCTCGACGGGCTGGGGCGGAAGGTGGCGGAGACCCTGGCCGACGGCACGGCGGTCGCGGCGCGCACCACCTCCACCTACGACAAGGTGGGCAACCGGCTCGAGGTGAAGGGCCCTCGCGGGAGCTGGGCCTACGACCTCCACCAGGACTACGACGACCTCAACCGCCCGGTGCGCACGGTGGACGCCACCGGCGCGGTGACGACGACGGCCTTCGATGCGGGAGGCAACAAGGTCTGCGAGCTGCGGCCCTCGGGCGGCGATCTGCTGGGCGCTGGCGGGGCGGCCCGGTTGACCATCGACGCCCTCCAGTCCCAGGCCTGCGGCAAGCCGGCCAGCACCGGCTTCACCTACGACGAGCTCGGGAAGCTCACCGGGGTGGAGACCGCCTCCGGCTTGACCACCTTCGTCTACGACGAAGCCCGCAACCTCGTCGCCAAGCAGGACGCGAACGCCCACCTCACGATCTACGCCTACGATCGCGCCAACCGCCGCACCGACGAGTGGCAGCAGCTCGACGCGCAGGCCCGGCTCACGAGCCGGAGCCAGGTGGCGGCGCTGCAGCGCACCGTCCTTCCGGACGCCGGCTTCACGACCGGCACGCTCCACTGGAGCGCCAGCTACGACCTGACCGGCAACGTCACGCAGGTCACCGAGCCCAAGGGAGACGTGCGCGTCTCGACCTACGGCGCGCTCAACCGGCTCGGCACCACCACCTTCACCCAGCACGACAAGCCGCTCGGGGTGGTAGTGCCGACCTCGACCACCACCGGGTACGACGGCGACGGCAAGGTGAAGACGGTCATCCAGGTGAAGTCGGTCTCGCGGACCTTCCTCGACGTGGACTCCACCGTCACCGAGGTGACCACCGCCGAGCACGACGGCCTGGGGCGTCTCTGGAGGGAGCACCGGTACGACGGGAAGGTGGTGGAGTACGCCTATGACCTGAAGGGCAACCGGAAGAAGGTCACCGACCCGGACGGCGTCGAGACCTCCTACGACTACGACGCCGCGGACCGGCTCGCCACCGTCACCACGCCGCGCGGGGCGGCCACCTACGCCCACTGGCCGGACGGCCTGCGCAAGGGCACGTCGCTCCCCAACGGCCTCGGCGAGGGGCGCTGCTACGACCCGGCGGGCCGGGTCACGGCCATCGTCACCAGGACCGGGGCGGTGGCCGACACCTGCCCAGACACCCTCCAGGACCAGAGCCGGTTCCGCTACGGCTACGACGCCAATGGCAACCGGCTCACGCAGCAGGAGTGGCGGACCGACCCGGCCACGCAGGCGCTGGGAGCCATGGAGGAGACCAGCTACGGGTACGACGCCGTCGACCGCCTGGTGGGGGTGCAGTACCCCGGCGGGAAGGCGGAGCTCTACCGGCTCGATCCGGTGGGCAACCGGACCGGGGAGCGGGAGCTGTCCGGGGCCGCGCTGTCGGCCGCCGAGCTGACCTCGTTCGAGCCGCCGGCCGGCGCCACGCTGGTCCGCGACGTCACCGGGACCTTCAACCGGGCCGACTGGCTCACGGCGCTGACCGACGCCAAGGACGCGGCCCGCGCCGTCTCGCTCGGCTGGACCGCCTCCGGAGAGCTGCGCACCAAGACCACCGCCACCGTCTCCCGGCAGCTCACCTGGGACGGCCGCGGCGCCCTCGTCGCCGTCGCCGACAACGGCGTCGAGGTGGGTCGCTACGACTACGACGCCGATGGCCTGCGCGTGAAGCGGCGCACAGCCGCGGAGAACGTCGAGTACGTCCTCGATGACACCCACGTCATCCAGGAGACCGACGCCAACGTCCTCGAGCACCCGGCCTACCGCCGCTACCACTACGGCGCGGAGCCGCTGATGGTGGTGGACGGGGCGAGGGCCCGTTTCATCGGGACGGATGCGCTGGGCTCACCCACCGACCTCACCGGCACGACCGGCCAGGTGGAGGCGAAGCGGCAGTACGACGCCTGGGGCAGGTACCGGAACGGGACCGCGCCCGGGGCAGGGGAGGCCAAGCTCGGGTTCACCGGGCACCAGTTCGACCCCGAGACCGGGCTCGTCTACGCGCGGGCCAGGTACTACGACCCCGAGATCGGGAGGTTCATCAGCAGGGATACGTTCGAGATGCCGGTGGAGGGGGCGCCGCACCTGCACCGATTCATCTACGGCGAGAACCGTCCGACGGTGTACGTGGACGAGAGCGGGCACGTCGTCCCGCTCATCGTGGTCGGGGCGATGCTCATCGCCGCCAACTGGGATTTCTGGCACCAGCAGAACGTGAACCAGACGGCCTCCGTCGACGACATCTGGAACAAGACGAGCTTCGGCGAGGTCGGCCTCGCCGCGGCCGGTGGAGGGGCGGCGGCACTCACAGGCGTAGGGGCGGGCGCTCTTGCTGCTGCTGGAGCCGGCGCGCTCGGCGCAGGCGCAGTCGGCACGGGCATCGCCGCTGGTGCCGTTGGTGGTGGGGTGACCGCTGGTCTCGACTCCCTCAGCGGCCAGGCCATCGAGGTCGGTGCCGGCAGGGCCGACAGCATCAACTGGGGCAAGGTCGGAACGGACACCGCGGTCGGCGTCGCGGTCGGTGGTGTGCTCGGAGGCGTGGCCGGAAAGGTCTCGTCGGAACTCGACAAGTTCGGCAAGGAGCTCGCGGGCGCCGCGGCGAAGGGGTTCCAGGAGGGCGCGGCCGAGGTGGCCGGTATTCGAGGCAGCGCGACAATCGTCGAATCGGCCGTTGCCCCGGGAGCGGTCGCGGCGCCTCAGGTCGAGCGCGTCTTCTATGTGGATCCTGCAGGGGTAGCCGTGCCGGCACGCCCGGGCTCAGTCTTCAGGGGGACAGCTGTCACACCCAGTGTCGATGAGGCGATCACGCGCGAGGGCTTCAGGACGGGGATGGCACGAGGGGTTGTCCAAGGCGAAGGGGCAGCGCTCCCACGAACAGCATCGCTTGAGGACCGGCTAGTTCAGTACGTCGAAGGCTCGCCCTTCCCGCGCGATGCCGACTTCGTTGGCTTCAAGCGGGTGCCGCACGATGCGCTGCGCACGGCAGCAGGAACGGGTCGGGCTGTCCTGCGCGACCCGAGTGCATACATGCGCCTTGACGAGGTCGACACGGCTGGGCTTCGCACCATCGACGTGGAGGCAATGTACCGCGGGCTCGGGCGCGCACCGCGGCCGCCACTCGATGTAAGCGGGGAAGTAGTCGTCGAAGGAAGCGTGCCCCCAATCCATATTCGCAAGACGAATCGATGGAGGCCGTGATCGTGAATACCTGGAACCGCCTGGGGCCCGGCAGCCCCGATGAAGTGGTGCGGCATCAAAGAACATTCCCTGACGGCACCGACGTCGTTCTTGCCATTCGTCGCGTCGGTGGGAGCTATGAAGTCACATCAACCGCCGAATCGAGGACTAGTGGCCCGGCAGTAGCGTCGCACGGCAGTTTCGCGACGCTCGCCGAGGCTACGTGGAAACTCGAGGAAGAGGCCGCGGCGTGGGAGCGAGATCTCAGCTGAGGGCGAACGGAGTCCGGACAAGGTTCTTCCGGACCAGCCTCTTGCTTGCGGCGCTGACGGGCGCACTCGTCCTGGTCGCCCCTCCCGCCGTGGCCGACGGCAGGGGTCACTTGGCCGTCGTGCACCGGCTCGAGGTGAAGGGCCCTCGCGGGAGCTGGGCCTACGACCTCCACCAGGACTACGACGACCTCAACCGCCCGGTGCGCACGGTGGACGCCACCGGCGCGGTGACGACGACGGCCTTCGATGCGGGAGGCAACAAGGTCTGCGAGCTGCGGCCCTCGGGCGGCGATCTGCTGGGCGCTGGCGGGGCGGCCCGGTTGACCATCGACGCCCTCCAGTCCCAGGCCTGCGGCAAGCCGGCCAGCACCGGCTTCACCTACGACGAGCTCGGGAAGCTCACCGGGGTGGAGACCGCCTCCGGCTTGACCACCTTCGTCTACGACGAAGCCCGCAACCTCGTCGCCAAGCAGGACGCGAACGCCCACCTCACGATCTACGCCTACGATCGCGCCAACCGCCGCACCGACGAGTGGCAGCAGCTCGACGCGCAGGCCCGGCTCACGAGCCGGAGCCAGGTGGCGGCGCTGCAGCGCACCGTCCTTCCGGACGCCGGCTTCACGACCGGCACGCTCCACTGGAGCGCCAGCTACGACCTGACCGGCAACGTCACGCAGGTCACCGAGCCCAAGGGAGACGTGCGCGTCTCGACCTACGGCGCGCTCAACCGGCTCGGCACCACCACCTTCACCCAGCACGACAAGCCGCTCGGGGTGGTAGTGCCGACCTCGACCACCACCGGGTACGACGGCGACGGCAAGGTGAAGACGGTCATCCAGGTGAAGTCGGTCTCGCGGACCTTCCTCGACGTGGACTCCACCGTCACCGAGGTGACCACCGCCGAGCACGACGGCCTGGGGCGTCTCTGGAGGGAGCACCGGTACGACGGGAAGGTGGTGGAGTACGCCTATGACCTGAAGGGCAACCGGAAGAAGGTCACCGACCCGGACGGCGTCGAGACCTCCTACGACTACGACGCCGCGGACCGGCTCGCCACCGTCACCACGCCGCGCGGGGCGGCCACCTACGCCCACTGGCCGGACGGCCTGCGCAAGGGCACGTCGCTCCCCAACGGCCTCGGCGAGGGGCGCTGCTACGACCCGGCGGGCCGGGTCACGGCCATCGTCACCAGGACCGGGGCGGTGGCCGACACCTGCCCAGACACCCTCCAGGACCAGAGCCGGTTCCGCTACGGCTACGACGCCAATGGCAACCGGCTCACGCAGCAGGAGTGGCGGACCGACCCGGCCACGCAGGCGCTGGGAGCCATGGAGGAGACCAGCTACGGGTACGACGCCGTCGACCGCCTGGTGGGGGTGCAGTACCCCGGCGGGAAGGCGGAGCTCTACCGGCTCGATCCGGTGGGCAACCGGACCGGGGAGCGGGAGCTGTCCGGGGCCGCGCTGTCGGCCGCCGAGCTGACCTCGTTCGAGCCGCCGGCCGGCGCCACGCTGGTCCGCGACGTCACCGGGACCTTCAACCGGGCCGACTGGCTCACGGCGCTGACCGACGCCAAGGACGCGGCCCGCGCCGTCTCGCTCGGCTGGACCGCCTCCGGAGAGCTGCGCACCAAGACCACCGCCACCGTCTCCCGGCAGCTCACCTGGGACGGCCGCGGCGCCCTCGTCGCCGTCGCCGACAACGGCGTCGAGGTGGGTCGCTACGACTACGACGCCGATGGCCTGCGCGTGAAGCGGCGCACAGCCGCGGAGAACGTCGAGTACGTCCTCGATGACACCCACGTCATCCAGGAGACCGACGCCAACGTCCTCGAGCACCCGGCCTACCGCCGCTACCACTACGGCGCGGAGCCGCTGATGGTGGTGGACGGGGCGAGGGCCCGTTTCATCGGGACGGATGCGCTGGGCTCACCCACCGACCTCACCGGCACGACCGGCCAGGTGGAGGCGAAGCGGCAGTACGACGCCTGGGGCAGGTACCGGAACGGGACCGCGCCCGGGGCAGGGGAGGCCAAGCTCGGCTTCACGGGGCACCAGTTCGACCCGGAGACCGGGCTCGTGTACGCAAGGGCCAGGTACTACGACCCGGAGATCGGGAGGTTTGTCTCTAGGGACTCCTACGAGGGCACGCTCGGGGACGCGCCGAGCTTGCATCGGTTTGCTTACTCCGCCGCCAATCCGCTCCGGTACACGGACGCCACCGGCAACGTTTACGACGACCTGCTTCCTACGGAGAGGAAGCAGATTCAGCAGGACAATCAGGAACGGCGCGCCGATCTTGAGACGCAGTGCTCGGGAGGGAACGGTGGAGTCTGCGAGCAGATCCGCCAAGAGGACATCCAGGCGGCCGTGATGGTTGGCCCTGCCGCGGTGGTCTCGGGTGCAGCACTCCTGTCGGTCCTGGCGCCAGCTGGGTCGGCAGCAACGACTGAGGTTGTCACCAAGCTAGCCCCGCCGGTGAAGGGCGCGATGGCCGGCACGCTTGGGTTCCTGGCGCGCAATGGCCAGCGCGCCGCCGACTGGTTGCAGACGGCACTGGGATGCGCGGATTCACAGAGCGTCGGGGGCTGTGCTGTTTCGGTCATTTCCCACGGGGCTCGCGAGCGCGCCTACCGAAGTGGAACGGCATCGCGCCCGCCCGGTCCAGAGACGGTTGAGAAGGCTTCGTCTGCGCCCAGCACCGCCCGAGTCACCGACGAAGTGCCTGGGGGACCGTCTGGTGGCAGCTCGGCCTCTGGCAATACGCAAGGGCCGGCCGCAATGGCGCGGTCGGTTCCTGGACCCGTTCGGCGCAGCTTGGGTGCGGCGGCGGCAGATGATCCAGCGCTGGTCGCGGATGGTAGGTCACCGCACGCGCCCGGCGACGTCGTCGACGAGGCAATCATCGTGCGCGGCGGAACGAAGCCGATGCCAAAGCCCGGTGAAGTGTTCTCCGGTGCCCAGGGGTCCACACTTGCAGAAGCTGGAACCGGCGTGCCTCATGGAACGATTCGTCACACGACCGCAGGCAAGATCAGGGAGCGTGGCGGGTCGATCGAAGTTGCGCCTGAGCCGACGCGCGAGGGGAGCGTCAACTATCGTCACGTGAACGTGTGCGAGGCGGGCGACGCCAGCTGCTTCTCAGAGCCCATGCCGAACCCGGCTCCGGCGAGTGACCGCATTCGATAGGGGTGCATGGATGAAGTGGCTACCGATCATCTACCGCGATTTCTACGACGTGCCGAGAGCGTTCGCGGCGACTGCACGCGGGGGCTGGCTGCTCTTCGATTGCATGTTCGACGTGGCGGCCGATGAGTACGAAAGCGAGTACTCGGTCTACGCCTTGCCTGGCCCACCGCCGGCGGAGGGCTCGTGGTCTCAGCTCGCCTCCTTGGGTAAGGCGCGTGGCCGAATCGCCGTGTCGAGCGTGACCTTCGATTCGACTAGGCGGAAGTTCGTGAGCGAAGAGTCAATCGAGTCACTGCTCGGGTCGACGACGCCTTGACTGTGGGAAGCCGAGCGGGACCGCTTTTTGGAGGTTCACGCGCGTTTCCGACCTTCGCTCGAGACAGCCAAGCTCGCCCCTTCGAGGAAACGAGTGGTTCCTCGGCCCGCGGGCGCCGGATTGCCGGGGAGCGGACACGAGTTGATGGTAACTCCTCGCTCTGCCCCGTCGTGACCTGACGGGCGACACCGAGCACCCTGACGCCCTTCGACCAGGAGGGCGAGATGAACATCGAGAGAGAGGCGGCGGCGTTCCGGGAGGCAGTGCGGCGTGCGGGGAAGCGTGGCCCGGGGAAGCGGTACCCGGCCGAGTTGCAGCGGCGCGGCGCGGAGTACCTGCGGGTCCGGCGAGCGGCAGGGGCGCCGTTGAGCGCGGTGCTGCGTGAACTCGGCATGCGACGCGAGACGCTGGCTGGGTGGGTTGCGCCGCCGGCGCCGAAGGAGACGCCACGCTTCGTCCCGGTCACGGTCGTGGAGACGCCAGCCGGGCGGCTGGTGGTCCACGGTCCGGGCGGTGTTCGCGTCGAGGGGCTCGACGTGGCCGGCGTGGCCGAGCTGTTGCGGCGGCTGGCGTGATCGGCTCGACGCGGCGGGTGGGGGTGCACGCCTTCGCCGTGCCCACGGACATGAGGAAGAGCTTCGACTCGCTCTCGTTGCTGGTGGCGGAGGGGCTTGGGCGTGAGGTCATGTCGGGCGACCTGTTCCTCTTCGTCTCGAAGAACCGCCGGAGGGCCAAGGTGCTGTACTGGGACGCAACCATCGCAAAGCTGCACGTTCTCAAAGCGGTTCGGAACAAGCGACGATCGTCTTGCCCGTCCATCCGTTCCGAGGCGTTCCGTTTCAGGTAGTGCGGCTGCTTCGCGGGAGTCTGCATTCGCCTGGGGTTCAGCACGTTGAGTTGCTCGTGCCTGGCAAACGAGTCCTGCGCGTTCCGGTCCAGTGGACGGACATGGCACTGCCTGATGAGAAGCTGCCGCGGTCCACAGGTAACCGCGTGAGCATCGAAGCGCTCCTCTCGCTGGCGCGGATGGTGGAGGTGCACCAGGAGCGAAAACTTGCCGAGCAAGGCCAAGCGGGCAAGATGCCTTCATCTGAACGGATGGTCAGGTGTCGCGATGACGAAACGCGGTCGACGATCCAGCGGCATCTCGTGGGCGCAGTTCACGAGCAAGGAGCAGGAACGCGTGCTCAGCGTGTTGGCGAGCGCGGCCCTGCGGCTCCTGCAGGCGGAAGCCGCCGCGGAGCAAGGAGCCATCGATGATCACCAAGGTCTCGAGCGGGCATCTTCAGCGCCGAGCGGTCGTCTACCTGCGGCAGTCCACGCTGAAGCAGGTGGTGGAACACGCGGAATCGACGAGGCGACAGTACGGCCTGCGCGAGAGAGCGCTGGCGCTGGGCTGGCCGGCTGACTTGGTCGACGTTGTCGACGAAGACCTGGGGCGGAGCGGCTCCACAACAGATGGCCGGTCGGGATTTCGGAAGCTCAGCGAGGAGATCGCCCGAGGTAACGTGGGAGCCGTCCTTGCGTTGGACGTATCGCGGCTGGCGCGCTCGTCGGCGGACTGGCACCGATTGCTCGACTTGTGTGGGGTCGCGGACGTGCTCATCGCCGACGAGCAATCCATCTACGACCCGCGCGACCACAACGACCGGCTGCTGCTGGGTATCAAGGGGACGATGTCCGAGGCGGAGCTCACCTGGATGCGCCTACGCCTCCGTGGCGCCCGCATGAGCAAGGCGCGAAGAGGCGAGCAGCACATGCCTTCGCCCGTTGGGTACGAGTGGGACCCATCAACCCAAAGGTTCCGCCTCGACGCGGACGAGGAGGTACAGCGATCCATCAAGCTCATCTTCGAGCGATTCCGGATCGATCGTTCCGCGTACGGTGTGGCACGGTACTTCGTGGCGCACGAATTGAAGATCCCGGCGCGACGGCCCGGCACTCGGGACCTCAGCTGGTCGGCACCTCGACCGAGCCGCATCCTGCAAATCTTGGCCAACCCGACCTACGCTGGCGCGTACGTCTACGGGCGACGCCAGCACACGGTGGGTCTGGTCGACGGGCAGGTCGTGCACCGAACTTGCCGAATCCCCACCGACGCGTGGAAGATCGTGCACCGCGATCGCCACCCAGCGTGCCTTCCGTGGGAGGAGTACGTGAGCAACCAGAAGACCCTTCGGGACAACCGCCCCCATCGCGACGCTCCCGAGAGACACGGGGCGCCTCGAGCAGGTGACGCCCTCCTCCAAGGAATCGTGCTGTGCGGCCGCTGCGGAGGCCGGATGAACACCGTCTATGGCGGCAAGCAGCGCCACGCTCGCTACTCCTGTGTCAGTCCGACCCAGCGCGGCGAGGCGATGAGGACGTGTTGGTCCGTGGCGGCCAAGGCCATCGACACGCATGTTGCCCAGCTCGTCCTGTCGGTCGTGCAGCCGCCGGAGGTTGAGCTTGGGCTGGCGGTCGTTCGCGAGACGGAGCGCCAGGCCAAGCAGCTCGACGAGCAGTGGCGGCTACGGCTGGAGCGCGCCCGCTATGAAGGCCGGCTCGCCGAGCGCCGCTACAAGGCCGTCGACCCCGACAATCGCATCGTGGCGCGAGCCCTCGAGAGGGAATGGGAAGGCAAATTGGCGGAGCTCGATGAGATGGAGCGCAAGATGGCCGAGGGGCGCCGGCAGAAGAAGGTGGACCTGGACGCACGGGACCGCGCCCGCCTCGTCGCGCTCAGCCGCACCTTGCCCACGGTGTGGGCCGCGCCGTCCACGACTATGGCCGAGCGAAAGAACGTGGTCCGCACCCTGATTCGAGAGGTCTGCTTGACGCCGTCCGAACGGCCATCGCGCGGGACGATCGTGGACGTCCTATGGCAGACAAACGCGACTGACAGTGACACCATCGACCGCCAGCTCCCAGGATGGCATGCGCCCAAGGACGCGGCGCAGCTCATCCGCCAGCTTGTGCGGCGGGGTACGAGCGCGACCGAGATCGCCGAACAACTCAACGAGGCCGGACTCCTGACGGCCTCCGGCTTGCAGTGGACCAACATGTTCGTCCATGCCCACTGCCGGTACCACGGGGTCCGGTGGCCGAAGCGCATGCCTTCTTCGGTCCGGCGGCCGGAGCGACGTCGAGATGGGCTGTACTCTCTTCGTGGCGTAGCGGTCCGACTCGGCGTCACTGAGAACGCCGTGCGCTACTGGGTGAACAGCGGTTGGCTCCCGACCGTCGAGGGCGGCTCCAGAGGCAGCCCTGGTTGGTTCCGACTCGACGACGTCGGCGTCCGGCGCCTCGAGAGGTGCTGTCGTTTCCCGCGTAGCGTCGTGAACCACCGCTGGGCGCGGTCCGGTTTGAGCCACCGCGGGATCTGCTGAGCCGGTGGCCGAGCGCGGTGATCGCGCCGGGCCGGAAACTTCCCCACCGCCTGA
>JAJZQX010000032.1 GCA_021806645.1 Myxococcales bacterium
CGATCTGGTGAAAACCTTGCCGGCCTCTACTCGATCATCGCCACCTGCGAAGCGAACGGCGTCAACCCAGTCGCCTACCTCGCCGACGTCCTGCTCCGCGTGCAGACTGTCGTTTCCCGCGTAGCAGCGTAATCCACCGGCCACTTCATGCCGGTCTCGGCCCCAGCCGCGCGCTCGACGCCGGTGGCGGAGGGCGGTGAGCGGGGCGGCCGGAAACTTTCCCAGCAGCAGCCCCCGGGCGACGGTGCCGGCGCGCCGGGCATGGAGCCTGGCCCAGGAAAGGAAGCGGGCCCGCCACGGTTCGAGCCGTGCGGGCCCTGGCTGGTGCAAGTTCGGTTCGCCACCGGGCTCACCAGCGAGGACTACGTTTCGCAGAAGGGATGGCTCTCCGCAAGATTGGAGTGCTGCCCGCTGCACCCGGAGGGTGGGTGCGGGTTCGCCCGGCACACGATGTACGCCCGGGTCTACCCGGCTGGTTGCTGGATCGCCCGGTACTACTGCCGCAGGGGCCACACCACGTTCAGCCTGCTGCCGGAGTTCCTCTGCTCGAGGCTCACCGGGACGCTGGCCGAGGTCGAGGCGGCGGTCGCAGCGGTAGAGGCCGCGCCGACCCAGGAGGCGGCCAGCGAGGTGGTCCGGCCGGCCGTGGAGCTGCCCGGGGCGCTGCGGTGGCTGCGCCGGCGGTCCAGGCTGGTGCATGCCGGGCTCGCCGCGGTCATCGGACTTCTGCCGGGACTCCTCGCTGGACAGACGCCCACCGTGACGGGGATCCGCTCGGCGCTCGGCGCCGAGGAGGTCCTGGTGCGCCTGCGTGGCGAGGTGGTGGAGCACCTGGCCGCGCTGCCGCCGCCTCTCGGGTTCGGCCCCCGGCCGGCGCGGAGGAGGCCCAAGGCCACCGCCCTCCAACAGGAAGCGGGGCCTGATCCGCCGCTCGCCACGAGGTAGCTCCGTGGGTTCCCCGCTCTTGGGGACTCAGCGACGGAGACTCACCGTGAAAGACGACGCGAAGACGCACAACGACGAGGTTGCCCTGTTCAGGTACGGGGTGATCGGGGACCTGGTCCACCTGCCGCCCGGCACCAAGGGGCTGCAGGCTCGGCTGGAGGAGAAGGCGGAGATCGACTACCGCATCCCCGGCTCGGGGCGGGTCAGGGTGGCGAGCGAGACCATCCGCGACTGGCTGAAGAAGTACCGGCGCAGCGGCTTCGAGGCGCTCCGCCCTCAGGTGCGGGCCGACCTCGGGCAGTCGCGGGCGATGCCGCGGGAGGTGGCCGACCTGCTCCTGTCCATCAAGGAGGAGAAGCCGGCGCTGTCGGTCCAGCTCGTCATCCGCGAGGCGCTGGCCTCGGGGAAGGTGGTGGAGGGGCTGCCGCTGCCGGCCAGCACGGTGCACCGGCTCCTCTCGCGGGCCGGGCTGATGGCGAAGAAGCCTGGCGAGCCCAGCTCGAAGGACCACCGCCGCTTCGCCTTCGAGAAGGCCGGCGACCTGTGGATGAGCGACGTGATGCACGGGCCGGCGGTGATCGTGGAGGGCAAGAAGCGCAAGGCCTACCTCATCGCGTTCATCGACGACTCGACGCGGGTGATCCCGTACGCCACCTTCACGCTGTCGGAGAACGCCGCCTCGTTCCTGCCGGTCTTGAAAGAGGCGGTGCTCCGGAGAGGCGCGCCACGACGGCTTTTTGTCGATAACGGGAGCGCGTTTCGCAGCCACCAGCTCGCCCTGGCGTGCGCCAAGCTCGGCATCACGCTCATCCACGCCCGCGCCTACCACCCTGAAGCGAAGGGTAAAATGGAGCGCTGGTTTCGGACAGTCAGGATGCAGCTCATCCCTCGGCTCGGGCCGGCCGACCTGGCCAGCCTCGACGCCCTGAACCGCCGCCTCTGGACCTGGGTGGAGGCCGAGTACCACCGCACGCCGCACCGTGGCCTCGACGGCGTCACGCCGCTCGACCGCTGGGCCACCGTGGCCGACGAGGTCCGCTACCTCGGCCACGATCTCGACGACCTCTTCCTCTACGAGTCCAAGCGCAAGGTGGCGAAGGACCGGACCGTGAGCCTCGCCGGCGTCGTCTACGAGGTGGAGGCCGCGCTGGTGGGCGAGACGGTCACGCTGCGCTTCGATCCCTCGAAGCCGGGCCGGGCCGTCCAGGTCTGGCTCAAGGGCGAGAAGATCCAGGACGCCAAGGTGGTCGACGTCCACGGCAACTGCTTCGTGAAGCGCGAGAAGCCCGAGGGGCTCCGCCTCGCCGACCTCGCCAAGAAGGAGGACTGACCGTGTACCGGAAGCACTTCGGCCTCGCCAGGCACCCCTTCGGCAAGGACCTCGCCCCTGACGACCTCTTCCCCTCGGCGGCCTCGAAGGAACTGGAGGTGCGCCTGCGCCACCTCCTCGACCTGCGGGGCATCGGCCTCGTCACCGGCGAGCCCGGCAGCGGCAAGACCACCACCTGCCGCAAGGTGGTCGCCTCGCTCCACGCCGGCATCTACCGGGTCCTCTACGTGCCGCTCTCCACCGGCAACGTGACCGACATGTACAAGTCCATCGCCTGGGAACTCGCGCTGCCCACCGAGCGCAGCCGCGCCGCGCTCTACCGCGTCATCCGGACCGAGGTGACCAGGCTCTGCCTGGAGACCAAGGTGCGACCGGTCTTGGTGGTGGACGAGGCCCAGCACCTCCGCTCCGAAGTGCTGGAGGACCTGCGCCTCCTCACCAACTACGAGATGGACTCCCAGAACCGGCTCGGCCTGCTGCTCATCGGTCAGGTGGAGTTGCGCCGGCGCCTCTCCATGGCGGTCCACGAGGCCCTCTCCCAGCGGATCGTGGTGCGCCATCACGTCGGTGGGCTCACCCGCGACGAACTCCCGGCCTACCTCGATCACCTGCTCCGGCTGGCCGGCACCGAGTTGCCGCTGTTCCAGCCTGCCGCGCTCGAGGCCATCCACCACGCCACCAACGGCCTGCCGCGCAAGGTGAACCTGCTGGCCCACCATGCCCTCACCGCCGCCGCACTGGCCAAGGCCCAGGCCGTCTCCGCCGACCACGTCCAGGCGGCCCTCCCGGAGACCTCATGACCGCCTGCGGCGTCTGGCTCACCAGGCGCGGCCTCGTTGCGGTCATCGTGGATGGACCTGGGCGGCCGAGGACGCTCCGGCTCGCTGACACCACCGAGGCACGCCGGGCCCTGGCTCTCCACCTCGCCGACGCCAGGGCCCACCTGGTGGTCGACGAGGCACTCCTGGAGGCCGACCCCATCGCCACGCACGCCCTCCGCGTTGGCGTCACGGTGTGGGTCGCCGGGGCCCCCCTGCTCCCCTCCCTGCGCGCCGCCGCGGGCATCACCGGCGCCCGGCCCTCCGCGGCGCTCCTGGCCCGCCTCCCGGCCATCCCCTGGCTGCGCGACAAGCTCCGCCGCATGGACCCTGCCGACGACCCTCGGCAGATCTCACTCCTGTAGCACCGAGGCCCCGGTCGCCAACGCGCCCGGGGCCTCTCGCTCTCATCCACCTCCCCAAGATCGGCCACCAGAGGGGCCAGTCCGGGAACCCTTCAACTCAGGCCGGTGAGGCGGCGTGACTTACTGGTGGTGACATAGTGCGGGAAACAACAGCCGGCGGCGCACGCGGTCCCGCAAGCGCCACA
>JAJZQX010000007.1 GCA_021806645.1 Myxococcales bacterium
CTCCCCGAGGCCCAGGTGGACCGCTTCATGCTGAAGGTCAAGGTGGGCTACCCGACGCGCGAGGAGGAGCGGGCCATCCTCGACCGGATGGCCACGCCGGAGCCGCCGCGCGCCTCGAAGGTGATCGACCACGCCGACCTGGCGGCCGGGAAGGCCACCCTGCACCGGCTCTACATGGACGATCGCGTGAAGGACTACGTCGTCTCGATCGTCTTCGCCACCCGCGATCCGCGAGCCTTCGGGCTCGCCGAGCTGGTGCCGCTCGTCGAGTACGGCGCCTCCCCGCGGGCCACCATCTTCCTCACCCTGGCGGCCCGCGCCCACGCCTTCCTGCGCCGGCGCGCCTTCGTCACGCCCGAGGACGTCAAGGCGGTCGCCTACGACGTGCTCCGCCACCGCCTCACGCTCACCTACGAGGCCGAGGCGGAGGAGGTCACGCCGGAGAAGGTGATCTCCCGCGTGCTCGACCGGGTCGAGGTCCCCTGAGAGGCCGGCCGCCGCTCCGATGAACGCCCGCGAGCTCATCCGGCGCATCCGGCGCATCGAGATCACCACCCGCCGCGCCGTCGAGGACTCGCTGGGCGGCCAGTACCACTCGGTCTTCAAGGGGCGGGGGATGGACTTCCACGACGTGCGCGCCTACTCGCCCGGCGACGAGGTCCGCGCCATCGACTGGAACGTCTCGGCCCGCACCGGCCAGCTCCACGTCAAGCGGTTCGTCGAGGAGCGCGAGCTGACGGTGATGGTGCTCTGCGACCTCTCCGGCTCGACCGACTTCGGCTCCGGGGAGCGCACCAAGGCGGAGGTGGCGGCCGAGATCGCCGCGCTGCTGGCCTTCTCGGCGGTCCAGAACGGCGACCGGGTGGGCCTGTGCCTCTTCACCGACGAGGTGGAGAAGTTCGTGCCGCCGCGCAAGGGGCGGCGCCATGCCCTGCGGCTGGTCTCGGAGATCCTCCAGTTCCGGCCCCGCAGCCGCCGCACCGATCTCGGCGCGGCGCTCACGCAGCTGCGGCGCGCCATGCACCGGCGCTGCGTGGCCTTCGTCCTCTCCGACTTCCTCGACGACGAGGCCCGATTCGAGCGGCCGCTCCGCATCGCCGCCAGGAAGCACGACCTGGTGCCGATCCGGATCGAGGACCGGCTGGAGCGGACGCTGCCGCCGGCCGGACTGGCGCTGCTGGAGGACTCCGAGACCGGCGCCACGGTGCGTGTGGACCTCTCGGATCCGCGGGTCCGCGACCGGCTCTCGACCGGGTCCGACGCCGCCGAGCAGCGGCTGACCCGGCTCTTCGCCCGGCTCGATCTCGACCACGCCCGGGTGCGGGCCGACGACGCCGACTACGTCGGGCCGCTGCTGGCCTTCTTCCAGGCGCGGGCGCGGAGGCACGGGTGAGCGCCGCGTGGCTGGCCCTGGCGCTCGCGGCGGCGGCGCCGGGGGCGGAGGCCCCGACCGCGGCGGCCGCGGCGACCCCGCCCGCCCGGGTCGAGCAGGCCACGCCACGCCAGGTCCTCTCCCGCACCTCGGCTGCCGCCGCGAAGCTGGGCGAGCCGATCGAGTGGGAGATCGAGATCCGGCACGCGCCCGCGGAGCGGTACCAGTTCGAGGCCCCGCTGCCAGCCGGGCCGTACCGCGCCGAGCCGCTCGGCTGCCGGCGGCTCGACCAGCCGGGTGAGACGACCACCACCTGCCGGCTCCGCGTGGCGCTTCTTGCCCTCGGGCCCGTCGACCTGCCGCCGCTCCGGCTCTCCGCCTCGACGCCGGACGGCCCGCGGGCGCTCGACGTCCCCGGGCCGCGCCTCACCGGGAACGGGATCATCGATCCCAAGCTGCCGGCCGAGCAGCTCCAGTTGAAGGAGCTGGCCCCGCCGGTGCCGCTGCTGGTGCCGGACTGGCGGCTGCTCTGGTGGGCGGCAGGCGCGCTGGCCGCGGCCCTGGCCGGCTGGCGGCTCTGGCGCTGGTGGCGCGCCCGGCGCCGTGCCGGCGAGGCGCCGCCGCCCCCGGTGCCTCCGGAGGTCCGCTTCTCCGCCCGGCTCGACGAGCTCACCGAGGAGCGGCTCGGCGAGCAGGGGCGCGGGCGCGAGCACTTCTTCCGGCTCTCCGAGGCGGTGCGCGACTACCTCGGCGCCGTCACCGGCCTCAACGCCCTCGACCTCACCACCGAGGAGCTGCTCGCCGCGATCTCCCGGCAGCCCGATCCGCGGCTGCCGCTGGAGCGACTGCGCCGCTTCTCGGAGACCGCCGACCTGGTCAAGTTCGCCCGCCTCCACGCCGACGGCCAGACCTGCGCCGATGGCGTCGCGTTCGGGCGCGAGCTGCTGGCCCTCACCCGGCCGTCACCGGAGGCCCCGCCCGCTCCCCCTCCCTCCCCGGGAGCGGCCTCATGACCGGCGACGCCCTCCATTGGGCCCGGCCCTGGGCCCTGCTCCTCCTCCTCGCCATCCCGCTGGTGGTGCTGGCGCTCCGGCTCGACGGCCGGCGCGCGCCGCGCCTGTTCCATCCTCGCGTGGCCGCCATCGGCGCCGGCCCGCGCGGCTGGGTGGCGCGGCTCTGGTGGCTGCCGCAGGCCATGCTGCTGGCGGCGCTGGCGCTGGTGGCCGTGGGGCTGGCCCGCCCGCAGGCCGACCGGCGCGCCCCGGAGAAGCGCAGCGTGGAGGGGATCGACATCGTCATCGCCCTCGATCTCTCCACCTCGATGCTGGCCGCCGACTTCAAGCCGGAGAGCCGGGTCCACGTCGCCAAGGAGGTGCTGAAGGACTTCATCGGCCGCCGCAAGAGCGACCGGATCGGCCTGGTGGTCTTCGCCGGAGACGCCTACACGCAGGCGCCGCTCACGCTCGACTACGGCCTGCTCCGCACCCTGGTGGACCAGCTCAAGATCGGCGTCATCGAGGACGGCACCGCCATCGGCAACGCACTGGCCACCGCGGTCAACCGGCTGCGCGAGTCGGACGCCCGGAGCAAGGTGGTCATCCTCATCACCGACGGCGACAACAACCGCGGCCAGATCTCCCCGCTCGAGGCGGCCCGCCTGGCCAAGGCCATGGGGGTCCGGGTCTTCCCCATCCTGGTCGGCACCGGCGGCGTGGTCCCCTACCCCGACGGCACCGACCTGCTGGGCCGCCCCAGCTACCGGCCGGTCAAGCTCGACGTGAACCCGGAGCTGCTGCGTGAGATCGCCGCCACCACCGGCGGCGCCTTCGCCAACGCCACCGATCGGGCCGAGCTGGAGGGTGGGCTGCAGGCGGTGCTCGACCGGATGGAGAAGAGCCGGATCATCGAGACCACCGGCGGCAGCCAGGTGACCGAGCTCTTCTCGCGCCTGCTCTGGCCGGCCTTCGCCATGGCCGCGCTGGGACTGCTGCTCGGCCTGACGCGCTGGAGGGCCTTCCCTTGAGCCCGGCCTCGCCGCTCACCTTCCAGGTGCTGGGGGCGCCGGCGCGGCTGCTGGAGCCGGGCGCGCTCTGGTTGCTGCTCCTCGTCGCGGCGCTGGCCGGCCTGGCCGCGTGGCGACTGCTCCAGCGCCGGGCCCTGCTGCGCCGCATCGCCGGACCGCAGGCCGACCGGCTGGCGCCCCGCGCCGGCCTGCCCCGCCCCGCCGGGCGGGTCTCGCTCTGGCTCACCGGGCTGCTGCTGCTGGCGGTGGCGCTCTCGCGCCCGCAGTGCGGGACGCGCACCGAGCTCTCCAGGCGCTACGGCATAGACCTGGTGGTGCTGCTCGACGTCTCCAGGTCGATGCAGGCTCGCGACGTCCCGCCCGATCGGCTCACGCGGGCCACGCTCGAGGTGGGGAGCCTGCTCGACCAGCTGGCCGGGGACCGGGTCGGCATCGTGGTCTTCGCGGCCGAGGCCTTCGTGCAGTGCCCGCTCACCACCGACTACCAGGCGGCCCGCCTCTTCCTCCGCTCGGTCGGACCGGGGAGCGTGCCGCGGCAGGGGTCCGATCTCGGCAACGGGCTGCGGGCGGCACGGCAGGTGCTGGAACAGGGGGAGAACTCGCGGGGGCGCGGGAAGGTGGTCCTGGTGGTGAGCGACGGCGAGGACCTCGAGGGCGACGCCGGCGAGGCGGCCAGGGCGCTCGGCGAGGCCGGCATCCGCATCCACGCGCTGGCGGTCGGGACCCAGGCCGGAGAGCCGATCCCGCTGCTCGACGCCCGCGGCCAGGTCACCGGCTACAAGAAGGACCCGTCGGGCCAGCCGGTGGTGACCCGGCTCTCCCTGTCCACACTCCGTGAGATCACCTCGCGCGGCGGCGGCGAGGTCTTCGACCTCGCTTCACCCGATCACGGCCTGCCGGCCTTCAGGGCGGCGCTCGACGGGTTGCAGAAGAGCGAACTCACCAGCCGGCTCACGGTCCAGTTCGAGGATCGCTATGCCATGGCCGCCTTTCCCGCCCTGCTGCTGCTGCTGGCCGGGTTGCTGATGGGCGAGGCGGGCCCCCGGCGCGCGGCGGGCGACGAGGAGAGGTCGCCGTGATGATCGCCCTCCCGCTGGCGGCGCTCCTGCTGGCCGCCTCCCCCTTCGAGACCGAGCACCCTGAGGTGCGGGCCGGCAACGAGGCGCTGAAGGGCGGCAATCCCTCGGCCGCGCTGCCGCGCTACGACACCGCCGAGCGCGAGGCCGGCTCCCACCCCGAGATCGACTTCGACCGCGGCAACGCGCTCCAGGAGGCGGGGCGGTCCGAGGAGGCCAGGGCGGCCTGGAAGAAGGCGACCGAGCGGGCCCCGTCGCCGCTGGCCAGCCGCGCGCTCCAGAACACCGCCAACGCGCTCGACCAGGCCGGCGACCGGGAGGGGGCGATCCGCGCCCTCGGGGAGGCGCTGAGGCGTGACCCCGGCAACGAGGACGCACGCTATAACCTCGAGGTGCTCCTGCGCCGCAAGGCGGAGGGGAAGGGTGCGCCCGGGGACCAGGGTGAGCAGGGGGCCAAGCGGCCCGACGGCGAGCCGAAGGCGGGCGCCGGCGGCAAGCAGGACCGGACCAAGGCCGGGTCACAGGGCGCCAGCCCCGAGCCGGGCGCGCAGGAGCCGAAGCGGGACGGTGGACGGCAGGACCGGCAACAGGAGCAGCCACGGCGTGACGCGGGGTCGGGACGAGCGGGCGACGAGAAGGACCCGGAGCGCGATGGCGCCGCCGGGCGGACCGATCCGGTCGGCAAGCAGGACGCCGAGCGGCTGCTCGACGCGCTCCGGTCGCGGGAACGGACCATGCCGCTCGGGCCGGTGGGAAAGCCGTCGGACCGGAGGAAGGATCGCGCTCGTGACTGGTAGGGCGACCCTCCTTCTCGCGGCGCTGCTCCTGCTCCCCGCCGCCGCGGGGGCGGCCGGCATGGCCATCTCCGCGTCGCTCGACCGCGACGAGGTCGCGCTGGACGAGCTGGTGACGCTGGAGGTCCGGGTGGAGGCGGCCGAGGCGCCCACCCTGTCGCTCCCCACGCTGGGCTTCGACTTCGACGTGGTCTCGCGCGGCAGCTCGAGGAGCACCTCCATCGACATGGGCGGCGGCGCCGGGCTGAAGGTGCGGCACACCTTCGTCTTCCAGTTCGGGCTGCGGCCCCGCCACACCGGCGACCTCACCGTCCCCGCCGTGGAGGTCGTGGCCGGCGCGGCCCGCGGCGAGACCCAGCCACTCTCCGTGAAGGTGCTGGCCGCCGGCTCGGCGACCCGCGCGCCGGGTCGGGCCGGGCCGCCGGTGCTCGGCTTCCCGGGTTTCCCGGGTTTCCCGGGCGCGCCGGGGGGCGCCGGCGGCGGTGGGCAGAACGGCGGGTCCAGCCGGGCCTGGCACGGCTGGGAGCGCGACCTGCAGCTCAGCGTCGAGGTGGACAAGACCGAGGTCTTCCTCGGCGAGCAGGTGACGGCGTCGGTCTGGGTGCTCTCGCCGGTGGGCGTGGCCGAGACCGGCAACTTCAAGCCGCCCGCCTACGACGGCTTCTGGACCGAGCAACTGGAGCTGCCACGCGAGCCGATCCAGCAGATCCGGAAGAAGGATGGCCTGGCGCTGCGCGCCTACCTGCTGCAACGGATGGCGCTCTTCCCGACCCGGTCCGGCCCGCTCGAGCTGGGCATCCACTCGGTGGACCTGCTGGTCCGGGTGGCCTCGGACGACGCCTTCTACCCCTTCGGCGACGTGCAGCGGGTGTCGCGGAGCAGCCGCCCGGTGGCCATCACGGTGAAGCCGCTTCCGCGCGGCGCGCCGGCCGGCTTCGACCCCGTCAACGTCGCCACCGCGACGCTGAGCGCCAGCCTCTCGCAGAAGAGCGCCGCGGTCGGCCAGCCGGTCACGCTTCGCCTGGTCGCCGAGGGCGAGGGGAACGTGAAGGCCTGGTCGCTTCCCCCTCTCCCGGCCCTGGCCGGGACGCGGGCCTTCCTCCCGACCTCCAGCGACCAGCTCGCGCCGCGCGGCGTCAGGTTCGCTGGTTCACGAATGGTGGAGACGGTGCTGGTGCCCGAGACGCCGGGGCCGCTGGTGGTCCCTCCGCTCAGCTGGGCGATCTTCGATCCGAGGGCCGGCGCCTACCGGGAGCTCAAGACGCCGGAGCTGCGGCTCGAGGTGACCGGCGGGGCGACCCCGTCCGGCGCCGCCGGCCTGTCCCAGAACACCCTCTTCCCGGGGCTCCGCCCCATCCGGCCGGCCGGTCCCCTCGCCCGCGCCACGGCGCCCGGCACCCCCTGGCCGGTCTGGGCCTTCCTGATCGGTCCGGTTGCCGCCTTCCTGGTCCTGACCGGAGTGGACCGGTTTCGCGAGCACCGGGTGGCCGACGGCGGCGCCCGGCGGGTCCGGATCGCCGGCCGGGTGGCGCGCAAGCGGCTGGCGGTGGCGAGCCGGCTACTCTCCGGCGCCGACGGCGCGCCCTTCTTCGCCGAGGTGGAGCGGGCCCTGATCGGCTACTGCGGCGACAAGCTGGGCCGGCCGGCGACCGGCCTGACCCGCGACGAGCTGGCCCGCGCGCTGGCCGGGTCCGGCGCGCACGTGACGGCCCTGCGGGCCCTGGCCGCCGCGCTCGACGCCTGCGACGCCGGCCGCTTCGGCGGAGCCGTGGCGCGCGAGGAGCTGCTGGCGCTGGCTGGACGGGCCATGGCCGTCCTCGAAGAGGTCCACTGGAACCACCCCGGAGGTGGCGCGTGACCGCGCTGCTGGTCCTCTGGCTGGCGGCCGCCGCCGCGCCCACCGCCGACGCCAGCGCCCTGGCGACGCCCCCCGCCGCCGCGGCGAAGCCCTCGGAGCCGGCGCCCACCGCCGATCCCGGGGCGCGGGCGGAGCAGGCCAGCTCCCTCTACCTCGCCGGCGACAACGAGGGCGCCGCCCGCGCCTGGCGCGCGCTGGTGGACGAGGGGTGGGAGAGCGCCGGGCTCCACTTCGACCTCGGCAACGCGCTGCTGCGGCTCGGCCACCGCGGCCGCGCCATCGCCAGCTACCTGCGGGCGCTGCGGCTCGATCCCGGCGACGCCGATGCGCAGGCCAACCTCGAGCTGGCGCGCGCCCAGAACGTCGATCGGCTGGTGGGCGAGGCGCAGCCGCCCCTGCACGTCCGGGTGCTGGCTCGCACGCCCGACGGCGCGGCGCTGGCCCTCTTCGGCGTCTCCTGGAGCGCCTTCTGGCTCCTGCTCTGGCTCCGCGGCCGGTCGAGCCGGAGCGCACGCCACTGGCTCGGACCGGCGGCCCTGCTGGCGGCGCTGCTGGCGGTCGGTGGCGGGGCGCTGCTGGCCGGCAAGTCGGCCGAGCGGCGGACCCCGTCGGCGGTGGTGATCGCGCCGGCCACGCCGGTCCGCGAGGGGCCGTCGCGAACCCTCAAGCCCGCGTTCGAGCTCCACGAAGGGACCACGGTCCAGGTCCTCGAGGCGCAGGGCGACGTGGCCCGGGTCCGCCTGCTCAACGGCCTCGAGGGCTGGGTCGCCTCGGCCGACCTGGAGGTGGTCTGATGGCGAGGCCCGACCCGGAGGTCCGGCTGGTCGAGGCGATCGAGGCCGCCGAGCTGGACCTGGTGCGCACCCTGTTCCGCGAGTACCAACAGGCCATCGGGGTCGACCTCTGCTTCCAGGGGTTCGCGGCCGAGCTGGCGGCGCTCCCCGGTGCCTACGCCCGGCCGGGCGGCCGGCTCCTGCTGGCCTGGCGCGGCGAGACGCTGGCCGGCTGCGGCGCGCTGCGGCCGCTAGGTCCGCTCGGGCCGCTCGGGCCAGGCATCGCCGAGCTGAAGCGGATGTGGAGCCGCCCCGCCCATCGCGGCCACGGCGTGGCCCGGGTGGTGGCCGAGGCCCTGCTGGCCGCCGCGCGCGAGGAAGGATACCGGGCGGTGCGGCTCGACACGCTGGAGTGGATGACGGCGGCGCGGGCGCTCTACCGCTCGCTCGGCTTCGTCGAGATCGGTCCGTACTACCTGAACCCGCTGCCGGGGGTGGTGTACATGGAGCTGGGGGTCCAGGGGATTCGTGGTTGAATGGCTCCAGCACCCGACCTGCCGGAGACGCCCATGTTCCGACGCCTGACCCTCATCGCCCTCCTGCTGGCCTCCACGGCCGCCGCCGCGGCGGTCCCCAGGACGTCCACCCGGGACAGGAGGACCAGCGAGGGCTATGCGCTCGTCCCCGGACCCGAGTTCAGCATCCAGGTCAAGTTGAAGGAGACCCGCGTCTCCGAGGTCGGCGGCCGCAAGGTCAGCCTGTACGTCTACGACTACGTCATCACCGACAACGCCACCGGGAAGATCCATGGCGGCCATGGCAAGAACCGGCTCGAAGCCAGCGTCAACGACATGGAGAAGCCCTCGCGCTGGCAGTTCAGGGACCTGAACGGCGACGGCCAGACCGACTTCCGCCACTACAAGGGGGACGGCAAGACGGACTTCTGGTGGGCATGGGTCTGGCAGCCGAAGGGGAAGCGCTTCACCTTCGGCAAGGAGTTCGCCGGGCCGTGACACGGAGTTCCCGGCTCGGGTCCGGTGGCACGCCTGGGTTCCGGCGGTCCGCGGGCCGGCGCCGCCTCGGGGGCCGCGCCCCGTGGAACCACCCGGGCGGCACCAGGCCGCTACGCGCACCGCAGGTGCGCCGCCAGAGCCCGATCCCCGCCGCGCCGGAAGACCTCCAGCGCGTCGTCGGCCGGAGTCCGCCCGCTCTCGGCCCGGGCCTGGAGCGTGGCGAGGAACTTACGCTCGTCCTCCCCCTGGTCGCCGCAGGCGTGCTGCCGGCAGAGCCCGGCCTCGGCGGCGTCGAGCAGCGTCCCGGCCAGCTGCGCCAGGGTCCGGCCGTCCGGGGCCCGCGCCGCCAGCCCCCGCCGCCCGGCGGCCACCATCAGCGCCCGCCGTTCACCGATCGTGAACCGCTTGACGGCGTCCCAGGCCCAGTCGCGCGCCTGCTGGTCGTAGAGCAGCCCCTTCCAGAGCGCCAGCACGGCCCGGGTCATGTCGGCGTCGCAGGCGTCGGCGCCGCGCACCTCCACCACCCCCTTCAACCGCACCTCGGGAAAGAGCGTCGAGAGGTGATCCTCCCAGTCGAGCATGGTGGGCCGGTGCCCTTGGAGCCCCTCCACCAGGAACCGGCGGAAGGTGTGGGTGCCGGTCGGCAGGTAACCGCCGTCGCGCCGCAGGAAGACCATGGGGACGTCGAGCGCCCACTCGGCGTAGCGCCGGTAGCCGTCGTCGTCGAAGCCCGGCTCGAAGGCGAAGGGGAGCAGGCCGCAGCGATCGGGATCGGTCTCCTCCCAGACGGCGACGCGGTAGGTCTGCCAGCCCGACTCGCGCCCGTTCACGATCGGCGAGTTGGCGCTGAGCGCGGTGACGGCCGGCTGCACCGCCAGCGCCACGCGCAGCTTCTCGGCCATGTCCCGCTCGCCCGAGAAGTCGAAGGAGGCCTGCGTCGAGGCGGTCATGGCCATCATGTCCTCGGCCAGCCGCCCGCGCGCCTCGAGGAAGGGGCGCATCACCGTGTACCGGTTCTTGGGCATCCACGGCACCTCCGCGGGCCGGCCCCAGGGGCGGTAGCCGGTGGCCAGCAGCTCCAGACCTAGCGCGCCGGCGATCTCCCGGCACTTCACCAGGTGGCGCTCCAGCTCCGCCGCCACGGCGTGGATGTCGGCGAAGGGGCGCCCCGACAGCTCGATCTGCCCGCCCGGCTCGATCGAGACGGTCAGGCCGGTCCGCTGCGCGGCGATGACCCGCCCGTCCTCCACGAAGGGCTGGTAGCCGAACTGGGAGAAGGCCCGCAGCGCGGCCCCGATCCCGCCCGGCCCGTCATAGGGGACCGGGTCGAGCGTCCCGGCCACCAGCGGGATCTTCTCGTGCTCCAGCCCGACCTTCCAGTCGGCCCGGGGGCGCTCGCGCTGCCGGAAATAGCCGGTGAGATCGTCCACGCCGCCAACCGGTGGGCTCTCCTTCACCTTGGCATCGAGCGACACTCGGCGACCGCCTTTCGAGGCCGGGGCGTGGCGTCCAGGCTCTTCCGGGAGGAGGAACCTACTCCCGTCTCCCCCGTTCGGCCAAGGCCCTCCGGTTCCCGGGCATGGTTCGGGCGGTTCGCTTGTTTTCCCCCAGAGCTCCTCCTATCCTCGACGACCGCACCGTCTTCTCACCTCCCCCCGCTCTCCCCGGGAAAGCGAAACAGAATGAACCGCCCGTTCCGGCTCGTCGCACCCATCGCGGTCGCCGCCGCGCTCGCCTTCGGCGTCGCCGTCCGCTTCGTCCGCGCCGATCCGGATCAGGCGACCGCGACCGCCCGGGCCCGCGCCCTGCTGACCGCCCGGCCTTCGGCCACGCCGCCCGCGCCGCCGTCGGCCTCGGTGCCGGCCAGGCCGCCGATCCCGCCGTCGGCCGTCACGCCCAGCCCCGCCGACCCGCTGGCCTACTCCTCCGGCGTCGCCGCCCACGGCAAGGCGCCCGGCGGGAACGATGACTACCGGCTCGATCGGCTCCCCATCCTCGGCTTCGTCTTCAGCAAGGTCCACCAGTACTACGTAGACCCGTCCCGCATCGATCCCAAGGCCATGGTGGTGGCGGCGCTCGACTCGGTGGAGCGGACCGTGGCCGAGGTGATGGTCAAGGGGAACGCCACCAGCGACCGGCTCACCGTCACCGTCGGCAACGCCACCCGCGACTTCGAGATCAAGGACGTCGACACCATCTGGAACGCCCGGCTGCTGCTGGGCGAGGTGCTGGGGTTCGTGCAGGAGAACCTGGTCGCTCACCAGGACCTGCGCGAGATCGAGTACGCGGCCGCGGCCGGCGTGCTCTCCACGCTCGACCCGCACTCGGTGGTGCTGGAGCCGAAGTTCTTCAAGGAGATGAAGCTGCAGACGCGCGGGGAGTTCGGCGGGCTCGGCTTCGTCATCGCCATGCGCGACAGCAACCTGACCGTGGTGCGCGTGCTCAAGAACACCCCGGCCCAGAAGGCCGGCGTCCACTCCAGGGACGTCATCACCCGCATCGGGGAGCAGTCCACCGTCAACATGGACCTGCAGGACGCCGTCGACCGGCTGCGCGGCAAGCCCGGCACGCCGGTCTCCATCACCGTGGCCCGCGCCGCCTGGCCGGAGCCGAAGCGGCTGCAGCTCACCCGCGAGACCATCAACGTCGAGACCATCCCGCAGGCCAAGCTGCTGGCGCAGGGCGTCGGCTACCTGCGGCTGGCCGGCTTCTCGCGCAACGGGACGCGCGACGTGCTGGCGTCGATCAACCAGCAGCGGGCCAAGGCGGGCGGTCACCTCAAGGGGCTGATCCTCGACCTGCGCGGCAACCCCGGAGGCCTGCTCGACGAGGCGGTGGAGCTCTCCGACCTCTTCCTCTCCGAGGGCGTCATCGTCAAGACGGTGAGCGACGGGTCGCAGCGGCAGCGCGAGGTGCGCGAGGCCACCAGCGATCCGAAGGACCTGACCAGCCTGCCGCTGGTGGTGCTCGTCAACGGCAGCTCGGCCTCGGCCAGCGAGATCGTGGCCGGCGCGCTCAAGAACGACGGCCGCGCCCTCATCGTCGGCCGGCCCACCTTCGGCAAGGGCTCGGTCCAGACCCTCTACGACTTCACCGAGCCGGGGCGCCCCACCGAGGAGGCCGCCCTCAAGCTCACCATCGCCCAGTACCTCACCCCGGGTGACGTCTCGATCCAGGAGGTGGGCATCATCCCCGACGTGGCGCTGCTCCCCGGCCGCGCCCTCAAGGACCAGATCAACGTCTTCGCCCCGCCGCTCGCCATGGGCGAGGCCGATCTCGATCGCCACCTCTCCAACCCGAGTGGCGCCAAGACCGCCGACCTGAAGAAGAAGCGGGCCGAGAGGTCGCCGCTCGAGCTCCGCTACCTGCTCGACGAGAAGGAGGACGCGGTGGCCCGCGCCCTGAAGCGCGAGGCCGCGCGCGGCGCCCACGGCGAGGACGCCGCCCTCTCCGCCGAGCAGCAGGAGGACGAGGAGCTCGACGCCGACCCCGACCAGCTGAAGGAGGACTACCAGATCCGGTTCGCCCGCGAGCTGCTGGCCCGGGCGCCCTTCCCGGACCGCGCCAGGCTGCTCGAGGCCGCGGGCGGCCTGGTCGCGGAGCGCCGCGTCGAGGAGGAGAAGCGGCTGGCGGGCCGGCTGGCGCAGCTAGGCGTGGACTGGTCGGCGCCCCAGGGAACCGCGATCGGCTCGCCGCGCGCGGTGGTGACGGTGACCCCACCAGCCGGCCGCGCCCAGAAGGCCGGGGACGTGGTCCAGTGGACGGTGACCGTGGAGAACCGGGGCGACGCCCCGTTCCGGCGCCTGCGCGCCTGGTCGCTCGCCGACAAGAACTACTTCCTCGATCGGCGCGAGTTCGTCTTCGGCACCATCCGCCCCGGCGAGCGGAGGAGCTGGGTGGTTCCGCTCAGGCTGCCGCGCAGCTTCGACAGCCGGCGCGACGAGGTGACGCTCCACTTCGAGGACGACCAGGGCAAGGCGCCGGCCGACGTGCTCACCTCGCTCGACGTCGTCGAGGTGGCCCGCCCGCTCTTCGCCTACAGCCTGCAGGTGGACGACCGGAAGGGTGGCAACGGCGACGGCCTGCCGGCGCGCGGCGAGACCTTCACGGTCCGGCTCGACGTCCGCAACGTCGGCCCCGGCGCCAGCGGCGACAAGACCTACGTGACCCTCAAGAACCTCGGGGACGAGAAGCTCTTCATCAAGAAGGGGCGCGAGGTGCTCGGCACGCTCAAGCCGGGCGAGAGCCGTGCCGCCTCGATGGAGATCGAGCTGAAGGCGGGCGCGGGCGCCACCCTCCCGGTCCGCGTGCAGGTGGTGGACGAGAAGAGCGGCGAGTACCTGTCGCAGAAGCTCGACCTGCCCGTCGCCCAGGGCGCCGAGAAGGTGGTCGCGGAGGCGGGCGGGATCCGCATCCAACGGGCCACGGTGGCCATCCGCGGCGGCGCCAGCGCCACCGCCCCGGTGGTCGCGACGGTCAGGAAGGGGTCCGTCCTCCCGCTCACCGGCGAGGTGGCCGGCTTCCGCCGGGTGGAGTGGGCCAGGGGCCGGTTCGGCTTCGTGGCCAACGCCGACATGACGCCCAGCCGCGCGCCTCGCAGCGGCGGCGCCGTCGAGGCCTGGCAGCACGAGCCGCCGCGCATCACCCTGGTGCCCGACCCGGCTCGTGGCGCGCCGGTGGTCACGGCCGGGACCTTCAAGCTCTCGGGCTCGGCGCTGCTGCCCCCGTCGGCCGACCCCGATGCCCGGCTCCGGGACGTCTACATCTTCGTCAACGACGAGAAGGTCTTCTTCCGCGTGGTGCCCGACGCCGCCAACGGCTCGACCAGCTCCAGGGCCAACGGGCACCTCGACTTCACCACCGACCTGCCGCTCAAGCCGGGACAGAACGTGGTGACCGTCTTCGCCCGCGAGGATCAGGAGCTCCAGTCTCGCCGCACGGTGGTCATCTTCCGCAAGGCCGACGCCAACGTGGCCGAGGGCGGCGGCGCCCACAGGGCCGCCACCGGCAAGCCATGAGTCGCGCGCCCTTCAGGGCGCGCAACGTGGAAGCTCGAGCACGGCGAACGGCTTTTCCGGGACCATGGTCCGCGGCTGGAGACCCGCACATGGCTCGCGCCGGCGCCACCAGAGGCCGGCGCCGACGCGATCTGGGGGCGCTTTTTCGCTCCCACGTCCATTTCCCGCTAGGATTTCGGACGCATGGCGGAGGTCGACCCCACCGCCTCGACGGCCTCACCGGCCGCCGGGTCCCGGACCGGAAACGGCTTCGAGCTCCGCCTCGAGAGAGGCGGCGCCCACGTCCGCCTCGGCGCGCCCGCCGCCATCGCCGGCCTGCTGGTCGAGCATCTCGATCTCAAGGTGCCCGACATCGCCCTGCCCTTCGACGCCGGGGGCGGCCCGGCCCAGTTCCGCAACCGGCTCTGCGACCTCGACGCGCTCACCGTGCGGGCCGACCAGGGCCTGGTGTCGGCCTCGGCTGCGCGCCTCGACCTGGGCGAGCTCGGGCTGGGCACCCTGGAGGTGTCGCTCCGCGACGGCTTCGCCGAGGTGGGCGGGCGCCTGGCGGGCGGCACCGCCTTCTCGATGCGGCTCGGCCTCCTGCCCGGCTTCGAGCGCGGCGTGGCGGTGGTGCCTTACGCCCCGCGGCTCTACGGCCCCTCACCGATCCCCGCCGCCGCCTTGCCCCACCTGGCGGCGCGCGCGCTCACCACGCTCGGCCTCCCCGACGATCCGCTGCCGCTCCTGGCGCGCCGGCTGCTCGTCAGCCGTGGCTGGAAGGTGCCGCGCGAGGGTGGCGTCCGGCTGGCCGCCGCCACGGTGGCCCCCGGTGGAGTCAGGCTGGCCTGGACGCGCGAGGTGGCGGCGCCGCCGGCCGCCCCGAACGACCCCGACCTGCTGGCGGCGGTGGAGGGCGCGCGCGCCTTCGCGGAGGCCGAGGCGCTCGCGGCCGCTGGCGACTGGGCCGGGGCCCGGGAGGCGTGGCTGGCCTCGCCGGCGCCCAGCACCCACGCCTTCGCCGCCGATCGGCTCCTCTCGCTCCTCTGCCTCGACGAGCGGTACCACGACGAGGCGCTCGACCTCGCCGCCGGCTGGCTGCAGCGCCGGCCCGGCTTCGCGCCGGCGCTGGCCGCCGAGGCCTGGGTCCGCTCCGCGCGCGGCGAGCACGGCCGGGCCGCCGCGGCCCTGGTGACGCTGGCGGAGGGATCGGTGACCGCCGGCGAGCGGCTGGCCGCGGTCGCCGCCGCCGAGGCGGTGCTGGCCCTGCCCGGCATCGACCGGGACCTGACCGCCCGGGCCGTCGAGGCGGCGCTTTCCGCCAGGCGGGATCACCTCCCCGCGCTGCGGGCGCTGCGGACCCTGGCCCGGGAACGGGGCGACAAGGGGGCGCAGATCCGCGCGGCCCGCCGGGTGCTGGCCCACGCGCCGACCGATCTCGAGAAGGCGCGGGCCCACGCCGAGCTGGGCGAGCTGCTGCTGGAGAGCGACCCACCCGGCGCGCGGCTCCACCTGGACCGGGCGCTGCGGCTAGCACCCGACGACGCCGACTCGCTCTTCGCGCTGGCCCGGGCCTGTGCCGCCGCCGGCGAGCACCTGCGGGCGGTCGGCGCGCTCGACCGGCTGCGGACGCTGCGGCAGCGGTCGGGAGATCGCTCCGGTGCCGCCGACCTGGCCCTGGAGGCCGGCGCCATCTGGGACGAGCGGCTCGGCCACGTCGAGAACGCCCTGCTCCGCTACCGCGAGGCCGCCGAGCTCGGTCCGCGCGCCGCCGAGGCCCATCGGCTCGCGGCCGGCTGCGCGGAGCGGCTGGGGCGCTGGGCCGAGGCGGCCGACCACCACGCCGCGGCCCTGGCGGTGCTCGACCGGTCCGCGCCCGGCGCCGGCGCGCTGGCCGCCGCGCACCACCTCGCCCTGGCCGACGTGGCCGAGCGCCACCTCGACGATTCGGCGGGCGCCGCCACGCACCTCGAGGCGGCCCAGGCGACGGCCCCGCTCGACTCGGCCCAGCTCTCCCGGCTGGCGGCGCTCCACCGGCGGCTCGGCCGCCACGCCGAGCTGCTCCACGCGCTCGACCGGCTGGCCCCGCTCACCGCGGTGGCCACCAGCCGCGCCGCCCTGCTGGCCGAGGCCGGGGACCTGGCCCGCGGGCCGCTCGGCCGCCCCGACCTCGCGACCAGCCGCTACGCCGCGGCGCTCCAGCTCGACCCGACCTGCCGGCCGGCCATCGAGGGGCTGGCGGCCCTGGCGCAGGCGCGTGGCGACGGCCCCGCCGAGCGAGACGCGCTCATGAAGCTGGTCCCGCTGGCGCGCGACAAGGGCGAGGAGGCCTCCGTCCTGGACCGGCTCGCCGCCGCCAGCGCAAGGGCCGGCGACCTCTCCGCCGCGGCGCGGGCCCTGGGCGCCGCCCGGCGGGCCGAGCCGTCCCGCGAGCGGCTGGCCGCGGCCTCCGGGCTGGCCCGCCGATCGGGCGACGTCCCGGCGCTGGCGGCCCTGCTCGCCGAGCAGGCGCAGGCGGCCATCGCCGCCGGCGATCGGGTCGCCGCCGCGGCCGCCTGGCGCGAGCGGGCCGAGCTGCTCTCCGAGAGCGACCCGTCGCTGGCCCTCACCGCGCTCGACGAGGCCCGCGGGCTCCACCCCGGCGATCCGGCGCTGGTGCGGCTCGAGGCGACGCTGGCCGAGCGGGTCGGCGATCACCACCGGGCGCTGGGGGCGCTGCGGACTCAGCTGGCGAGCCTGCCCGCCGACGACGGCGCGCTGGAGCTCCGGGCGGCGCGGGCCGCCCTGGCGGCCGGCGAGCTCCCGGCGGCGCGGGCCCACGCCGAGCGGGCCATGGCGGCCGGCGTCCGCGAGGCGGGCGACGTGCTGGTCGGCGCGCTGGAGCAGGGGGGCGATCGGGCCGGGCAGGTCGAGGCGCTCTCGCGCGCCGGCCGCCACCTCGAGGCGGCGTCGCTGGCGGAGCGGCTCGGCGACACGCCGGCCGCCATCCGGGCGCTGGACCAGGCCGCCGGGGCGAAGGAGACCGCCGGAGAGGCGCTGCGCCAGCTGCTCCGGATCCACGCCGCCGCCGGTGACGCCAGGGCGACCGCCGCCGTGCTGCTGGCCGCGGCCAGGCGCGCCGGCGGACGCGAGGGGGCCGCGCTGGCGTGGCGCGCCTTCTCGCTGACCGGCGACGCCGGCGCGCTCGACCTCGCCGCCGAGTCCGACCCGTCCTTCGCCCCCGGCCGCGCCGAGCGGGCCGCCCGCCGCGCCGCCACCGACGCCGCCGCGGCGCTCGACGACGCCGAGGCGGCGCTTGCCGGCGACGGGCTCGACCCGGATCGCCGGCCCGAGCTGCTCCGCCTGGCCGCCGAGCTGGCGGAGCGGGCCGGAAGCCGCGAGCTGGCCCGCCGGCGGCTGGCCGCCTACTGCCAGACCGGCAACCCGACCGACTCGGAGCTGGCCCACCTCGCCGAGCTCCACCGGGCCGCCAATGACCTCGATGGGCTGGCCACCGCCCTGGCCCGCCGGGTCGCGAGCGCGCCCATCACCGAGGTGCACCTGCTCCACCTCGACCTGGCGAGGCTGCTGGCCCGCATAGGCCGCGAGCCGGAGGCGGTGGAGAGCTGGCGCGCCGTGCTCCGGTTCGATCCGGTGGCGCTGGAGCCGCTGCGGGCCATGCTGGTCCCCTCCAGCGCCGCGCTGCTTCACGACGGCGAGCGCGAGTCGCTGCTGCGGACGCTGGCGGACCACGACATGGCCAGCGACGCCGAGCGGGCCGCGGCCTGGGACGCGCTGGCCGAGGTCCGCGCCGGCGCGGGTGATGGCGCCGGCGCCGCGGAGGCCCGCCGCTCCGCCGCGCGACATCGCGGCGACGACGACGAGGGGCTGGAGCGGCAGGTCCAGGTGGCGATGGCGGCCGGTGACCACCGGCTGGCGGCGCGGCTGCAGCTGCAGCGAGCGCGCCGGGCGCTGGCCGCCGGCGAGGCGGGCGCCGCCGAGCGGCTGGCCGAGGCCGGGCTGGCGCTGGTCGAGGCCGGTGACGTCACCGATGGTGAGGCGACGCTCCGCGAGGCGCTCGGCCTGCACCCCGAGCCGGAACGGACCCGGGGCGCGCTCACGGCGCTGGCGAAGCTGGCGGCGGAGCGGGCCGACAGCCCCGCCGAGGCCGAGACGCTGGCGGCGCTGGCGCCGCTCGTGCCGACCGGACAGCGGCCCGACCTGCTCATCCGGATCTCGCAGCTCCGCGCCGCCGCCGGCGACGGCGCCGGGGCCTTCGAGGCCGCCGAGCAGGCCCGCACCCTGGCGCCCCGGACGCTGGCGGCGGTCCGCCAGGCGCGGCTGGCGGCGGCCGCGATCGGGGACGAGCGGTCGGTGGCCACGCGGCTCGAGGAGGAGGCGCGGCTAGACGCCGGCGAGGCCGGACCGCTCCTGCTGGAGCGAGCCAGGCTGCTGGCGAAGCTGGGCCAGGCCGAGGCGGCCGACGACGCCTACGGCGAGAGCCTGGCGCTGCTGCCGCCGGACCAGGGACTGGCCCTGGAGCAGGTCCGCCTGCGCCGGGGCCACCTCCCCGGCCGGCCCGCCTCCGAGCCCCTGGAGCGGTTCGCCGGGCGGCTGGGGGACTCGACGGCCGCTGCCAAGGCGCAGGCCGCCGCCGCGGCGCTGGCGTGGGAGGCGGGGGACGGTGGGGCGGCGCTCCGCTGCGCCCGGCGGGCGTTTGGCCGCTCGCGCCAGACACCGGCGCTGGCCGGGCCCCTGCTGGCGCGCCTGCTCTACGCGCAGGGCTCCTTCGCCGAGGCCCTGGTGGTCCACCGGACCCTGCTCGAGCTCGGCTTCCCCGGCTTCGAGGAGTCGGAGATCGTCACTCTGAGCCGCCAGCTGGCCGAGCTGGCCTCCGAGGCGCAGGACCCGGCGCTGGCGCTGCAGGCCTACGACCGGCTGCTGGCGCTCCGGCCGCAGGAGTCCGGCGCCGCGCTCGAGAGGTTCCGGATCGACCCAGACCGCGGGCGGGCCGTGACCGCCCTCGAGTCGGTGGCCAACCAGGTCCGCTCCCGGGCCTCGCGGGTCGAGCTGCTGGCCGCCGCCGCCGAGGGCGCCCTGTCCGAGCTGCACGACCGCCGGCTCGGCGAGCGGCTCTTCCGCGAGGCTCGCGCCGAGGCCTCCTTCACCCCGGGGCTCGAGCTGGCGCTCGACCGGCGGAGGGTGGCCGCGACACGGCTCGGCGAGCTGGGGCCCGAGGCGCTGCTGGGCGCGCTCCACGACGCGGCCGAGGCGGCGATGGCGGCCGGCGCCACGGCCGCCGCCCGCGAGCTGCTCGAGGAGGCCGCGGGGGAGCAGCGGCGGCGCGGCATGAAGCCGGGCGCCGCGCGTGATCTCCTCGAGCTGGAGAAGCTCCTGGCGGCCGAAGGCGAGGACGGCGCGGCGGCGGTCCGGGCCCGGGAGGCGGCAGAGCTGCTGGCCGAGGCCGGCGACGCCGCGGCGGTGGCGGTGGCGCGGCGGGCGCTGGAGCGCGACCCGGGCGATCCCGACGGACTTCGCCGGCTGGCCGGGATCGAGGCCCGGTTCGATCCCGCGGCGGCCGAGGCGACGCTGCGGCGTGCGCTCGCCGAACAGCCCGGCGATCCCTCGATCGAGTCGCAGCTGCTCGGCCTGCTCGAGCGGGAGGGCCGGCAGGGGGCTCGCGCCAGGCTGCTCCTCGATCGCGCGAGGCGGCAGCCCGATCCGGCGGCGCGAGCGGGGCTGCGGCGCGAGGCGGCGCGGCTGCTGGCCGAGACCGGAGAGGCCGACGACACCGTGCTGGCGGCCGACACGCTGCTGGCGGTGACCACCGACCTGCCCCAGGACTTCGGGGCCATCCGCCTGGCGGCGTCGGCGCTGGTGGCCTGCGGCCGGACCTCCGAGGCGGTCCGCTTGCTGGCCGAGCTGAGTCGGGCCAGCCCGGACGAGCAGGCGCTCCCCGATCAGGACGAACAGGCGGGCGGACCTCGTCGGCCACCACCGGCGGCCCCGGCCCCGGAGCCGCTCGAGGAGGCGTTCTCGCCGCCGGAGCAGCCTCCCGGGCCGGGCTCCGAGCCGGTCGCCGGACCGCGTACCCTCGAGTTTCCCGCGCTGGACCGCCGAGACCGCGAGCCGGCGGCGGCCGAACGTCCGGTCGAGGAGCCGGAGCAGCCTCCGGAACCGGTACCGGCGCCGGCCTTCGAGGCGATCGTCGGGCCGAGGACGCTCGAGTTCCCCGCCGTGCGGCCGCCGCCCACCGAGGAGCTCCCCGCGGCGGAGCAGGCCGCGACCGATCCGACCCCGCTCGAGCCGGCTCCGGCCGGAGCGGGCGCGCGGTCCCGCGACCTGGCCCTGCTCGCCGAGGCGGCCACGGATCCGGCGTCTCGCGCGGAGGCGTGGCTGGCGTCGGCCGAAGCGGCGCGCCAGGCCGGGGCGGCGGTCGAGGAGGTGCGGCTGGCCATCGAGCTGGCCCGCGAGTCCGAACCCGACGCCCCCGCGCCCTGGGCCGCCCTGGCCGACCTGGAGCTGGCGCACGGCGACGCCATCGCGGCGGCGCGAGCCTACCTGGCCGTCTCGATCCGGACCGAGGGGATGGCCGCGGCCGACGCGGCGCTGGTCGCGGCCCGGCTCTTCCTCGAGCAGGGGCACACGCCCGAGGCCGTCCGCGCGATGCGCGCCGCCACGCTGGGCGAACCGGCCAGCGTGCCACCGGAGTTGCTCCAGGCGGTCGAGGCGCTGGCCAGCGGGTGGCCCGAGGCCGGAGCCGGCCTGCTGGCGCTCGTCGCTCCCGCCGGGCTCGGGGTGGCCGGCCGGGCCGTCCACGATCAGCTTCACCTGATGCTGGACTGGAGTGCCGGGGTCCTCGAGATCGCCGATCTGGAGCACGGGGCGGACCTGGATACGGTGCCGGCACCCGAGGAGGCGGCGGCCGAGGAGGCGGCACCCGAGGAGGAGGAGACCGCGGGGACTGGATTCGAGGAGTTCACGCCCGAGGAACCCGGACACGGGGAACGGCCATTCGACGAGCCCGCGTTCGAACCATCGACCGAACCCGTCCTGGAGGTTCAGCCGGAGCCGGCCTTCCCGCCCACTGAGGCCAGGACATCCCCGCAGCCCGTGGCTGACGCCGAAGCGGCCATCCCCGACTGGGCCTGGGATCCGGCCGACCCCGCGCCGCCCGAGGCCTTCCCTCCCCCGGCGGTGGCCCTCGCCGAGCCTCACTTCGCCCCACCGCCGGCCGAGGCGCTGGAGCGGGCCCTGGCGATCGCCCGGCTGGATCCGGCCAACGCCGACGCCCTGCTGGAGGTGGCCGGGCTGGCCAGCCAGCTCGCCACCACCGCCGCCCCCTTCGACCACGATCGGCTGGCCGAGCTGGCCCGGCTGGCCCGGTCGATCGCCGCCTTCGTGGCGCCTGGACGGGCCAGCGCCCCGGAGGCGCCACCGCTCGCCATCGCGCTCTCCGAGGCCGCCCGCGACCGCGTCGCACTCCCCGAGACCGTCGGCCCGCTCGGCAAGCTGCTGTCGATGCTCACGCCGCAGCTCGAGCCGCTCTTCCCCGCCGACCTGGAGCGGCACGGCGTCACCGCCGCCAACCGGTTGGTGGCGCCGCGAACCCCCGCGGTCCGTGAGCCGCTCGAGGCCGCCGCCGGCCTGCTCTCCGCCCGCGCCCACGCCACCTTCCTGGTCGACCGCCCCGGCACGCTGATCGCCCTCGAGAACACCCGGCCGCCGGCCTTGATCGTCCCAGCCGATTTCGTGGCGCTGCCGCTCGGCGCCCGCCGCTTCCTCGCCACCCGGGCCCTCGACCAGCTGGAGCGCGGCGGAGCGCTGGTGGGCAAGTTCGCGCCGCGGGACGTCGGCATCCTGCTGGAGCTGGCCTGCCGTTTCGCCGGCGGGCGACCCCCGTCGCTCGGGCTCCCGGCGGCTCGCGCCGGCGCCTTCCTCTCGGCCATGGCCCAGGCGGTGCCGCCGGTCCTGGCGGCGCGGGCGGCTTCGCTCGGCCCGCCGGCGGCCGAGGAGCTGGCCGGAGCCGACCTCGAGGCGCTGGCCGACGCGCTCCAGCGGACCAGCGCCCGGGTGGCGCTGCTGGCCACCGGAGATCCAGCCGGAGCCTTCACCGCGCTGGTCGCCGCCGGGACGGCCCAGCCGCTCAGCGGTGCCGAGGCGCTCCGGCTGCCCTTGCTGCGGGAGCTGGCGACGCTGGCCCTCTCCGAGCCCTTCCTCGACCTAAGGGTGGCGGTGGTAGGCTGAAGAGGTCTTGCGCCGCCTCGCCCCCGCACTCCTCTTGTTGCCCCTCCTGGCCGCCGGCTGCAAGGAGACCCCGGAGAGCTTCCCGTGCCCCGGCACGCCGGTCGCCACCTTCGCCTTCAACGGAACGCGGACGGAGGTGAGCTGCAAGGACGGCGCCCCCGCCGCCGGGACCAACTCCGTCTACCCGGCCACGGTGAGCTTCACCGGGACCATCTCTCACTTGACCAGCGGCGGCTCCGCGGCGCTCTGCGTCGCCCGTCCCAGGGCCGAGCCGCTGATCGGCACCCTGGTGTCCGACGCGCTCGACGTCGCGCTGGACACCCGCGGCGCCCTCTTCGGTGAGTGTGACCCCCGCTGCGCCGTCACCGTCAGGCAGCAGGTGAACGGGACCCTGCAGCGCGACCCCGGCGGCGTCGCCGTCGGCTTCACCGGCACGCTGCTCGACACGGCCACGCTGGACATCACCGTCCCCGGTGCCTTCTGCAATCAATGCGTGACCCCCTGCCACGCCAGCTACGCCCTCACCGGCCTCCCGCCTGGAACCTGATGACCACCCGCCGGCCCATCCGCGCCGTCGTGCTCCTCTCCGGCGGCCTCGACAGCACCACCTGCCTGGCCGCGGCGCTCGCGGCCGGGCGCGAGGTCCACGCCCTCTCGGTCGATTACGGCCAGCGCCACCGGGGCGAGCTGGCCCGGGCGCGCGCCCTGGCCCGCGCGCTCGGCGCCGCCAGCCACCGCGTCGTCAAGGTGGACCTCTCGGCGTTCGGCGGCTCGGCCCTCACCGACGCCGCCATCGCCGTCCCCAAGGGGCGGAGCGCCAGGTCCATGTCGCGGGACATCCCCGTCACCTACGTGCCGGCGCGGAACACGGTGATGCTGTCGCTGGCGCTGGCCCACGCCGAGGTGATCGGCGCGGAGGAGATCCACGTCGGCGTCAACGCCGTCGACTACTCCGGCTATCCCGACTGCCGGCCGGAGTTCCTGGCCGCCTTCGAGAAGCTGGCGCGCGTCGCCACCAAGGCCGGCGTCGGCGGCCGCCCCTTGAGGATCGTGGCGCCGCTGCTGCGCCTCTCCAAGGCCGGGATCATCGAGCTGGGCACGCGGCTCCAGGTGCCCTATGGCAGGACGCAATCCTGCTACGATCCGGTCCACGGTCGGGCCTGCGGTCGGTGCGACGCCTGCCAGCTCCGCCGCAAGGGGTTCGAGGCGGCGGGCATCCCGGATCCCACGCCCTATGCGCGGGCGGCGAAGCGGAGGACGTGATGGCGGTGAAGGTGATCGAGCGGACATACCCTGGCAAGAGCGCCGACCAGCTCTACGGCGAGGCCGACAAGATCCTGCGGAGGCTGGGCGAGAAGCACGGCATCGCCTGCCAGTTCGACCCGGCCGGCCGGAAGATCGTGGTGCCGGAGATGATGGGCGTGAAGGGGCTCTGCACCACCAGCGACGGGCGGATCCGGATCGAGCTGACCCACGGCCTGCTGGGCGGCGCGCTGGTCGGGACGGTGATGAGCGCCATCGAGGAGAAGCTGGAGAAGCTCTTCGCCTGATCGATTCCCGGGCGCCGCCGGGCTCGCCGAGGTGGACGACTAGTCGAGCGCCACCAGGATGGCGCCGGCCCGCTCGTTGAGCCGCTCCACCGCCGCGCAGATGGCGGCCAGGGGGGAGTCCCCCGTGCCCCGCGCCGTCTGCGTCACCGGGCTGCGGCGGCGCGACCGGGGGCCGGCCACGATCCGGGCGCTGGCCTGGCCGCTCAGCCCGTCGGGCGTGACGTGGATCTCCAGCCCGGCCCGGTAGAGCGCCAGCAGTACCCGCCCGGTCTCGGCGGCAACTCGTTCCTCGGTGTAGGTCATCGTGTCCTGTGTCCGGATCCGGCCGCGACGCGCCATCGGTACCTCGATGCTACGAAGACTGGCTGCGACGAAGACAGGCTGCGACGAAGGCTGCGCAGATCTTGACCATCCTACTGGCCAGGGCTGACAGCGCCAGTTACCCAGTTACGCGGTTTTCGGGGCGACGGGACGACGACGCGGCGAAACGGCTCTCTCCCACTCTCGCCGGTCGCGGAACGTGATCGAAGGGCGTATAGGACGAGGAGGATGTCGATTCCCCGCGTGGGCTTCACCGGGGCCCTCCTGGCGGCCCCTTCGACAGGCTGGGATGACTTCGAAGAGCATGCAGCCTCGCGGAGAGCGCGAACGCCCTGCCGAGCGCCTCGTCGCCATCGGCGCGTCGGCCGGGGGCGTCGAGGCCTTGACCCGCCTCGCCGGCTGCCCGGAGACCTCCCGGCCGCGGTGGTCGTCGTCCTCCACCATCCGGCCGGCTACCGGAGCAACCTGGCCTACCTGCTGGCCAAGGCTGGGCCCCTGCCGGCCGACGAGGCTCGCGACGGAAGCCCGCTGGTGCCGGGGCGCATCCTGGTCGCCAGGCCGGGCCGTCACCTGGTGCTCCAGGGTGGTCGGGCCAGGCTCCTCGACTCGGCGCCCGTGAACCGGGTCAAGCCGTCCATCGACCTCCTGTTCCTGTCCGGTGCTCGCGAGTACGGGCCGCGACTGGTGGCCGTCGTCCTGTCGGGCACGCTCAATGACGGCAGCGCGGGGCTGGTCGCGGCGCGGCGCTCGGGCGGCGTGGCCGTGGTCCAGGACCCGCACGACGCGCTCTTCTGGGACATGCCGTGGAACGCCATCGACGCGGCCGGCGCCGATCACTGCGTTCCATTGAAGGAGATGGCTCCGTTGCTGGACCGGCTGGTGCGCCAGGAGCCGGGGCGGGACCGGGGGGGGGGGGGGGCTCCGGCGATCGCCTAGGCGCACCGTCCGAACGGCCCGCCCAGGCGTGGCGGGACTCGTCGGACATCGGGCGATCCTTCGACGGGTTGGCGATTAGTGCCCCGCCCCAGGCAAGATGACTACTGCGAGCGCCGATCCTCTCGCTGCGGCAGGCGGCCTCGTCGGTCCGCTGCTCAGCGTAGCGCTACTACGCTTCCGCTGCTCCCTCCTCAGGCGCCAGCCTCGCTTCGGTCTCGACGCTCTCGTCACATCATCTTGCCTGGGGCGGGGCACTACTTCTTCCGGCCGTACCTGGCCGTGAAGGTGGCGCTGCCGAGCGAGTTGGCGTGGGTCATGAAGCCGATCAGGGCCGGCGAGGCGTCGGCCGCGGCCTCCAGCTTCTCCACCTTGAGCGCGTGGACGGTGAAGACGTAGCGGTGCGGCTTGTCGCCGACCGGCGGACAGGCGCCGCCGAACCCGGGCGCGCCGAAGTCGGTGCGCCCCTGCACGGCCCCCTCCGGCAGCGGGGCCTTGTTGCTCCCGGCCCCCTGGGCCAGCCCGGTGGCGGTGGCCGGGATGTTGTAGACCACCCAGTGCCACCAGCCCGAGCCGGTCGGCGCGTCGGGATCGTAGACCGTGACCACGAAGCTCCTGGCCCCCGCCGGGGCATTCTCCCAGGCGAGCTGGGGCGAGACGTTGGCGCCGCTGCAGCCGAAGCCGTTGAAGACCTGCTGGTCGGTCAGCGTGGCGCCCGCTTTCACGTCGGCGCTCTTGAGCAGGAACTTCCCCGCGGCGTGGGCCGGCAGGGCGAAGGCGATGGAGGCGAGAAGGGCGACGAGCCGCATGGGATCCTCCTGGTGAAGGGTGCCGGAACGGTACCTGAGACCCGGTAGGTCATTCAACCCGCGGCCGCGTCCTCCGCCTACGGCAGGCCGAAGACGGTGAAGGCGAGCCACCGCGCCCACCACCGACATCGACAGGCCCCAGATGAGCATGTTCCGGAAGAGCTTGTTCTTGTCGGCCTTCGGGCCGGCGTTGGCGACGAAGACCGCCCCCTCGTCGAGAGCGGGCCCAGGTCGACCACGAAGCCGCAGACGATGCTCGAGGAAACCAGCGGCAGGTTGGCGGTCGTCGTCAGCGGTCCGCCGTTGGGTTACCTTGAAGCCATCTGGACCAGCCGACGGGAGCGGGCACGATGAGCGAGGACTTCGCCGAAGCGATGAACCAGCTGCCGGGCTGGGTCAAGGAGATGGGGGTCACCATCCTCGCCGCCAGCGCGGACGAGGTGACCTGCGCCTGGGAGGTGGCCGAGAAGCACCTGCAGGGCTACGGGATCGTGCATGGCGGCGTCCACTGCGGGGTGATCGAGACGCTGGCCTCCATCGGCGCGGCCCTGGTAGCGCTGCCGCGCGGCCAGCGGGTGGTCGGACTGGAGAACACCACCTCGTTCATTCGCGCCGTCCGGTCCGGGCGGCTCACCGCCAGCGCCCGCCCGGTCACGCGGGGCCGCACCACGCAGGTCTGGGAGGCCTGGGTCCGGGACGAGAAGCAGGACCTGGTGGCGCAGGGGCGCGTCCGGCTGCTCTGCGTCAACGAGAGCCAGCCGCTCGGCTGACCCTCGGCGCCGCCGCTCCTCAGAATGCCAGCGAGACGCCGATGGGCAGCGGCGTGGGCGCGCCCCGCGCCGTCCCGCCCGGCAAGGCCACCGCGCCGCG
This sequence comes from Myxococcales bacterium, assembly GCA_021806645.1. Classification (GTDB taxonomy): domain Bacteria; phylum Myxococcota; class Myxococcia; order Myxococcales; family Anaeromyxobacteraceae; genus JADKCZ01. Next base: position 26,616 of record JAJZQX010000007.1, read on the forward strand.
GGACCGGTGCAGCAGCCACGGCACGCCCCAGCCGATGGCCGAGCCGACCACCGCGCCCACCACCACGTCGGTGAGGTAGTGCTTGTCGTCGGCGATCGCCAGCCAGCCCACCACCACCCCCGCGCCCAGCCCCACGCCGAGCACCCAGGGCGCGCCGCGTTCACCGCGCAGGTGGGCCACGGTGCTGGTCGCGGCCGTCAAGGAGAAGGCGAGCGCGGTGTGGCCCGAGTAGAAGGAGAGGATGTCGTCGGGCCTGGGGCGCCGGTCCGGATCACGGAAGTTGCGGTAGTGGATGAACGGTCGCGGCCGGCCGAGGGAGAGCTTCACCAGCTGGCTGACGGTGCCGGAGAGCGCCACCGCCTCGGTGACCACCAGCAGGTCGGTGAACCCCTGCCCCCAGCTGCCGCCGTTGGCCCGCGACGCCGCCAGCGTGAAGGTGGCCGCCGAGACGGGGAACAGCGCATAGGCCAGCAGGTCGGAGCCGACCTCGGCCAGCTCGCGGTCCTCCCAGACCAGCCGATCCCGGGCCCAGGCGTCGAGCGCGCCGGGCTCGCAGATGCGGCAGGTGGTGGGGACCAGCCAGGCCTTGCCCGCGGCGGTGCCGCCCCAGACGGCCAGCGCCGCGGTGGTGACGGCCAGGTCCACGGGGAGGTCGAGGCGAAGCGGCCGAGGCTCGGCGCGCGCGGCCGGCGCGGCCAGGAGCAGCGCGAGGGCGGCGAGCAGCGGCATCGGGATCACCTTGGCGGTCATGCTTCAGAACCGCTGCTCGCAGCCGAGGGTGAAGGTGCCGTGCAGCCGCCACTCACCGGCCTGGAACTCCTGCCGTTCCAGGTTGGCGCCGGCGGAGAGCACCAGCGCCCGGCCGAGCCGCTTCCGGACCTCCAGCCCGGCCCGCCGCGAGCGGAGCCGCAGGATCTCGGCGGTCGGGATGGGCTGGTCCGGAGAGACGCCGGCCCCGGCGGTTGCCGAGAGGAAGGTGTCGCCGTCGTCGAGGTAGTAGCGGACCAGCAGCGACCCGGAGAGGGAGGAGCCGGCGACGCCGGGCGTCACGCTGGGACGGATCGTGAAGAGCCAGTCGCCGTGATAGGCGCTCAGCGAGCCGGTCCAGATGGTCACCTCGCCGGCTGAGAACCGGAGGTGGCGCGCCCCGGCCGAGACCTCGAGGCCGGCCGGGAGCGACTGGTAGAGCTCGGCGCCGGCGCGGACGGCCGGGAAGATCGAGGCGGCCGACCCGCCGAGGTTCAGGTAGGCGTAGGTGCCGTCGCGGAAGCGCGGGTAGGCGTCCAGCTCCAGCTGGTAGCCGGTGGAGCCGAAGCGATCGGCCCGGTTGACCCGGAGGATGACCGAGCCCGGATCGAAGCGGTGCGTGGCGCTCACCGAGACCAGCCACCACGGGCTGAAGGTCCTGTCGAAGGTGTCGAGCGTCACCTCCACCGCGGCCCTGGAGCGCTGCGCCAGTTCATTCAGGTCGTCGCGCAGGCGGCGCGACGGCTGGTGGTCCGGGTCGACCTCCAGGGCGGCCTGGGCGGCGGCGAGCGCGCCGGCCACGTCCCCCTCCGACTTGAGGATCCGCGCCTTCCGGTAGAGCAGCCCGACGCTCCGCGGCCGCAGCGCCAGCCCTTCATCGCAGGCCCTGAGCGCCTCGCCTGGCCGCCCGGCCCACCACTCCAGGTCGGCCAGCGCCTCGCGGGCCTCGACGTTGGCCGGCTGGCGCGCCAGCACGTGGCCGAACGCCTCGCGCCCGGCCTCGTACTGGCCGTCCCAGGCGTGGAGCCGACCCAGGTGGATCCGGACGTCGTGGTCGTCGGGGCTGCGGGCCAGGGCCCGGCGGCAGAGGGCGCGCGCCTCCTCCCTCGTCTCCTTGGCGGAGAGCTTCAGGGCCTGGCGGAAGAGGGCGTCGGAGTCCTCCTCCTTGGCGGCGGCAGGTGCTGGCGCGGAGGCCGGCGCGGGGTCGGACTCGACGGCGAGCGCGCCCACCGGCCCGAGCAGCAGCCAGAGGGCGACGAGGCGAGCCGGGGGCGACCGGCCCCACGGGAGGGGTCGGCAATGTGGTGACGCTGCGCTCATCTCTCTCCTCCCGGCGCGGGCTTCGAATCGGTCGCCGGCGGGATCGCGCCCCGCCCTTCCGGCGGCGCCTGCCAGGAGGCGCTCCGTTCCATCCGGCCCCAGCGGCCGGGGCGGCGCACCAGCCAGAGCAGCGTGGCCTGGAGCCGCCACCAGGCGGTCAGTTGCCGGTAGCCGAGGTTCTCCAGCACCATCGCCGCCATCAGGAGGCCCAGGTCGGCCGGGCGCTCGAAGGTGTGAAAGGCCATCTCCTCGAGCAGCAGCGCGCTGGCGGAGAGGAGCAGCCCCATGCCCATGGCGGCCAGCAGGAAGGCGAAGAAGGCCGGCCCGCTCAGGGTGCCCGACAGCGCCGCCACCACCATGAGGGCGAGCCCCACCAGCTCCACCAGGGGTCCCAGCGCCTCGAAGAGCAGCATCACCGGGAAGGCCAGCCAGCCGGCGGCGCCGCCGCGGCGGTGGAAGAGCAGCCTCCGGTTGGCGGCCAGGCTCTCCAGCAGCCCGCGCTGCCAGCGCATGCGCTGCGAGCGGAGCACCCGGAGCGACTCGGGCGCCTCGGTCCAGCAGATGGGGTCGGGCACGAAGACGATCCGGTAGGGCGTGCCGGCCAGCCGGTGGACGCGGTGGAGCCGGACCACCAGGTCCATGTCCTCGCCGACGGTGTCGGTGCGGTACCCGCCGGCCGCGATCACCGCCTCGCGCCGGAAGACGCCGAAGGCGCCCGAGATGATGAGCATGGCGTTGAGCGGCGACCAGCCCATGCGGCCGAAGAGGAAGGCGCGGAAGTACTCCACCACCTGGATGCGGGCCAGCCAGCTGCGCGGCATGCCCACCTCCTCCAGGAAGCCCTCCGACACCCGGCAGCCGTTGGCGATGCGGATGGTGCCGCCGCAGGCGACGGTGGTGGCGTCCTCCAGGAAGGGACGGACCGCCAGGGTCAGGCTGTCGCGCTGGAGCACCGAGTCGGCGTCGACGATGCACACCAGCGGGCAGCGGGCCGAGTTGATGGCGGCGTTGAGGGCGTCGGCCTTGCCGCCGTTCTCCTTGTCGATGACCCGCAGGTTGCGGAAACGCGCCGAGCGGTACATGCCGAGCAGGCGCCGGGACGGGACCGAGATCCGGGTGGCCTCGGGGAAGGGGCGCAGGTCGAACTCCCGCTTCAGCACCTCCAGGGTCGAGTCCCTGGAGCCGTCGTTGACCACCACGATCTCGAAGGACGGGTACTCCAGCTGGAGCAGCGACCAGATCGAGGCGACGATGGTCGCCTCCTCGTTGAAGGCCGGGACCAGCAGCGAGACGGGCGGCTCGAGGCCGGAGTAGGACTGCGGCAGCGCCGAGACCGAGCCGGCCTCTCCGCCACGCCTGATCACCCGGATCGCGATCAGGTCGAGCAGGATGTAGGTGAGCTGGAGCCCGATGAAGTAGGCGAGGAAGACCCACTGGACGGCGACCAGGAGCGGGGGCCCGGTCACGGCAGCGTCTCCGCCAGCACGTGGGTGAGGATGTCGCGGGCGAAGCGGTCCTGGAGCTGCCCCCGCAGCCGGGAGAGCTCCTCCGGGTCGCCGAAGCGGCCGGAGAGGAGCGCCTGCGCCGCCCGGTAACGCACCCACCACTGCCGGTCGGCCAGCATGGTCAGGAGCAGGTCCAGCTGGGCCGGTCCGCCCAGGCGCCCGAGCGCGGTCGCCGCCTGGGTTCGCACCGGCCAGGCCGGGTGGCCGCAGAGCCGAACCACGTCGGGGAGCAGCTCCTCGCCGCGCGCCTGCTTCAGCGCCGCCGTGAGCACCTCGGGGACCTGGCTCGGGGCGAGGAGCCTCCGCACCACGTTCGCGGCCGCCCTCTCACCGAAGACCGAGAGGAGAGGCAGCAGCCGTCGCAGCTCGGCGATCTCGAGGCCTGGCACTTGGGCCGCGAAGGCGGCCGCCAGGGCCGTCATCTCGGCCTCCCCCAGATCGGCGTCGTGCAGCACGGCCGACACCTGCGCCAGCGGCCAGTCGGTGCGGCGGCGCAGGCGCCTCCAGAGCTCGGGAGTCGCGGCGGTCCGATCGACGTGGAAGAGGGCGCGCGCCGCGGCCAGGCAGATGGTCGAGCCGGGCTCGTCGAGGAACGGCCGGACCAGCTCGAAGTCATCCGGCTCGCCCAGGTGGCGGAGCGTCCGGAGCGCCAGCAGCCGGTCCTGCGCCCCGCGCCGGCGCAGCGCACGACGAGCGGCGGCGAGGGCGTCCACGGCGTGGGCCACGCGGTTGAGCCCTTCGCGCGCCGTCCGGCCTCGGAGGCCGTCCTGAAGCTGGTTCCAGAGGAGCAGGACGCTCGCCTCGTCCTTCGGCGCCAGCGCCGGGACCTCGGGCGTCTCGCCCATGGCGGCCTGGTAGAGGATGGGCCGCCAGGTGTCGAGGCAGCGGAGGTGGCGCCGGTCGCGGCGCCGCTTCATGGCCCGCATCCAGGTCACCTGGAGCGCGAGCAGCACCGTCAGGCCGAGGCTCACCAGGCCGGCCGCGAACGCGATCCAGATGAGCGTCCCACTCTCGACCGAGGGCGCCAGGGCGGTGTTCATGGGGAGCGGGCGGGCCAGCGGCCAGGGCGGCCCGCCGTCACCCGGGTGGCAGGCCGAGCAACTCCCGGACGGTGGCCAGGAGCCGCTTGGCGTTGAAGGGCTTCTGCAGGTACTCGCGAACACCCAGCTCGCGGGCCTGGACCAGGTCGTCGGGAAGCTGGCGGGAGCTGAGCATCAGCACCGGCACCCCCGACCACCGCGGTGCCCGACGCATGGCGGCCACCACCGAGAAGCCATCGGTGTAAGGCAGCATCACGTCGACCACGGCCACGTCGGGGGGTTCGCCCTGGGCGATGAGCGTGATGGCACGCCTCCCGTCGCTGACCACCGTGGGACTGAAGCCGGCCCGCCGGAAGATGGCCTCGAGCATCCCGGCGATGGTGGCGTCGTCCTCGACGATCAGGACACTGATGGACTTCACGCGGCCGATTCCTCCCTGTGAGCGAACTCGCCCGAACCCCGAGCACCTCCACGGATCCAACCTATACCCCGGTCATCCCGGAGAACGCTTGATTCCCCCGGGATACCCCACGGTCCCTCCGCGTGCGGGGCCGGAGGTTCAACGGCGGCTGCGCCGGCTTCAGCCCACCCCGGGGAGCGCGCGGTAGACGCTGGCGCGGGGCGCGTTGACGCGCCGACGGACGCGGGTCGAACTCACGACCGGACGTTAGCACCTGCGGCCCACTCGCGTATGATCCGGCCCGTGCTCCCGCTCCCGCTCCTCGCCGCGCTCACGCTGGCCGCCGCGCCTCCCGGCCTGGTGGACGTGGGCGCGCGGCTCCCCGACGCCGTGCTCGACATCCGCTACGCCACCGCCGCCAACCTGACCGGCCGGCCGCTCTACCCGGTGGCCCGCTGCCTGCTGCGCCCGGAGGTGGCCGACCGGCTCACCCGGGCAGCGGTGGCGCTGCGTCGGCAGGGCTTCCGCCTGGTGCTCTTCGACTGCTACCGGCCGCTCTCGGTGCAGCGCGAACTCTGGAAGGTGATGCCGAGGCGGGGCTTCGTCGCCGATCCCGCCACCGGCTCCCACCACAACCGGGGCGCCGCGGTGGACCTCTCGCTCGCCGACCAGGCCGGGACGCCGGTGGAGATGCCGACCGGCTTCGACGCCTTCGAGCCGCGAGCCCGCGCCTGGGCCACCAAGGGGGTGACGCTCGCCGCTCGCCGCCACCGCGACGCCCTGCGCGCGGCCATGAACGCCGCCGGCTTCGCCGTGAACCCCATGGAGTGGTGGCACTTCGACGCCCCCGGCGCGGCGGCGCTGCCGCTCCTCGACGTGCCGCTCGACGGCTCGCTCGCCCGGTCGGCCGGCCGGCCATCACCGCGAGCCGGGCCGTGACCGCCGGAAGCCGCCACCTCCTCGCACCGGACGACTCGGAGCTGGAGCGGCGGTGCGCGGTGGCGCTGGCCGGCCAGCGCGGCGCCTTCTTCACCCCCGCGCCCGAGGCCCGGTTGCTGGTCGCCTTCTCGCTGGCGCAGCTCAGCGCGCGGCGCGGCGGGCCGGCCCCGGCGGCGGCGCTGGCCGCGCTCCTCTCCGGGCGGCCGTCGAAGGCGCTGGGGCGGGCGCTCGACGGCACTCGGGTGCTCGACCCGACCTGCGGCGCCGGCGCCCTGCTGGTGGCGGCGGAGGCGCTGGCTCGGCTCCACGGGGCGCGCCTGCGGCTCTTCGGCCTCGACGTGGCGCCGCTCGCCGTGCGGACCGCCACGGCGAGGCTCGCCGCCATCGACGCCACCGCCACGCTTCGGCGGGCCGACGCCGTCACCGCCCGCTGGCCGGCCGCGGATCTGGTCATCGGCAACCCGCCCTTCCTGCGCCACGAGTCGCTCCCGGCCGCGCAGAAGGCGCGCGCCGCCAGGCGGAGCGGGCTCCCGCGCCAGGCCGACCTCTCCGCCCACCTGGCCGCGCTGGCGCTGCGCCACGCGCCAGTGGTCGGACTGGTGCTGCCTCGCGCGCTCGGCACCAGCCGGTCGGCCGCGCCGCTCTGGGCCCTGGCGGCGGCAGGCGGCGGCTTCACGCTGCGGCTCCGCTCCGGCGCCGCCGGCAGCTTCGCCGCCTCCGTCGACACCTGGCTCACCTGCTGGGTGGAGGGGGCGACCGACCGCCCTCCGGTGGAGGCCGACGTCCCCCTCGACGCCCTCACCGACGCCGAGCTGGTCGCTGTCGCCGCGCCCCCCGGTGCGCCCGGCCCGGCCCGGCTCCGTCACTCGGCCGACAGCGCCGCGCCGCCCGCGTCGGTGGCGCTCTCCACTATCTGCGCGGTCCGCTTCGGGATGAAGACCGGCTGCAACGAGTACTTCCACCTCGCGCCGCTCGGCGGTGGCCGCTACCGCTCGGCGCTGCTGGGCGAGGTGGCGCTCGAGCCGGGCGACGTGGCGCCGCTGCTCTTCTCGCTCAAGGAGGCGCGGGCGCCGGAGCGGTGCGAGCCGTCGCGCCTGCTCTTCCGGCCGGCCGGAGCGCCCTCGCGCGCCGCGCTGGCCTGGATCGCCCGCGGCGAGGAGGCGGGCGTCCACCGCCGGCCCACCTGCGCCGGCCGCACGCCCTGGTGGCGGGTGGCGCCCGGGCGCGAACCGGCGCCGCTGCTCTACCCGGCCAAGCTGGGGGCGCGGGCCTTCGCCGTGGTGAACGAGGCGGCGCTGCTGGAGGACAAGAAGTGGCACGCCCTCTTCCCGATCGACGTGGAGCCGTGGCTGCTCTCGCTGGTGCTGTCGGCCACGCCGGTGCGGCTCGCCGTCGACGAGGGGGCGCGGCAGCTGACCGGCGCGCAGGCGATCGCCGACGTGGACTGCCGCGTGCTGGCGGCGGCGCCGGTGCCGTCGCGCCAGGCGCTGGCGGAGATCGCGAGGCCGCTCGCGGCGTTGCGAGGGCTGCTGGCCGGGGACGAGGTGACCACCGATCTGGCCGCCATGCTGGCGAGGCCGGCGCAGCGCGAGCTCGACCGGCTGGTGGGCGGCGCCATGGGGCTCACGCTCCGTGACGTGGAGCGGCGGCGCGCGGCGCTGCGGGCCCGGGTGGCGGCCCGGCTGGGCCACGGTGCGGCGGTGAGGGCGAGGGTGGCGGCCCGATGAGCCGTGACGCTCGGGGGGGCCGGGCTCGCCCCTACGGCCCCGCCCGCCTGAGCCTTCCGGCCAGCCGCAGCGCGTCCTCGTTGACCCCGGCGGTGAGCGTCCGGCCCTTGTCGCCGGCCACCATCTTGTCGATGGCGGCGGCCGCCGCGGTCCCGCTGGCCCCCAGCGGCGCGCGGCGCGCCAGCCAGTCGAGTCCCAGCACCGCGTGGTAGCGGGCGGCCAGCTCGGCGTCGGTCTGGACCGGCTTCACCAGGGCCTCCACCAGCGCGCCGGCCTGCCCGGCGTCACCGGCCCGCCCGACCTCCAGCGCGGCACGGCCACGGACCGCGGGGTTGGGATCCCCGAGCTTGCCCGACCAGCAGCTCGCCGCCCCGGCGCAGGCCTTGGCGGCGTCGAGCCGCGCCACCATCCCCTCCAACATCGCCTTGCGGGTGGCCGGGCAGCCGGCGGCGCAGCGGCTGGCCGCGCCGGCCACCAGCGGACGCTCCGCCTCCCCGCCGATGAGCGAGAGGGCGTCTAGCGGACCATCGCGAGCGTCGAGGTCGCCGCTGGTGGCGGCGGCCCGGAGCGGAACCAGCGCGGAGGCGTCGCCGATGCGGGCCAGCGCCTCGGCGTACCGGTCACGCGCGTTGGGATCCTTCGACCTGGCCAGCAGCGCGCCGATGGGGGCCACGCCCTGCACGGCGCGCAGCCGCCCCAGCGACTCGGCGGCGAAGACGCGGACGAAGAGCTGGGCGGCCGGCTCCGGGTCGGTGTAGCCGAGCGCCGTGAGCAGCGCCGGGATCGCCCCGGGGCCGCCCACGTCGCCGAGCAGCTGCGCCGCCTTGGCCCGCAGCGCCGCGGGGTGGACTCCCTTCGACGAGGCCCAGCGCGAGAGCTCGGCGTCCTTCCCCTCCACCACCGCCGCCAGCGGTGCCGACATCGGCCTCCCCAGCTGCGAGGCCGCGAACGCCGCCTCGGCGAAGAAGAAGGCCCCCGGCCGCTCCAGGTAGAGCATCTTCAAGATGGTCGGGATGGCCCGCGGATCGCCGATCCGTCCGAGCGCCAGCAGCGCCTTCCTGATGGCGAACGGCTCCCCCTGCTCGTCGTTGACCACCGTCAGGAGCGGCGCGACGCCGGCCGGATCGCCGATGGCACCGAGCGCGTCGATGGCGGCCACCTGCGTGAAGGGGTCGCTGGAGCCGGTGAGCTTGCCCAGCACCCCGATGGCCTCGCGGGCGCGCAGCACGCCGAGCGCGGTGGCGATCTTCTGGTTGGCGTCGTTGACGTCGCGCTCCGGCTTCCCGGAGAGGTCGAGCGCCTCCATGAGCGGCTTCACCGCTCCCTGGTCGCCGATCTCGCCGAGGATCAGGGCCGCCTCGGCGCGCGCCCTGGGGGCCTGCTTGAGCACCTCGAGGAGCGGCTTCACCGCCGCCTTCCGGTCGCCAGGCGCGGTGCGGGCCTGCTGCAGCGCCGCCAGCTTCTCGTCGGTCCGGTTGCGCGAGGCGGCCCGCTCCGCCCACCCCTCGGCGTCCTTGGGATCGAAGCAGGCGGTGAGCAGGGCGAGCGCGGCGAAGGCGACGAGGTGGACGTGACGCATGCTGGAGCCCCCTTTGCACGGAGGATAGTACCCCGCCCGCCGCCGGTTGGGCCACGGGACGGGACGCTCGGGAGGGGCGCTCGACCGGCCGCCGCCTTCCGCGTATATGCAACGCCCATGCGCCTCGTCTTCATGGGCACGCCCGAGTTCGCCGTCCCGACCGTGGACGCGCTGGCCCGGGCCGGCCACCAGATCCTGGCAGTGGTGGCGCAGCCGGATCGGCCGGCGGGGCGCGGGAAGGCGCTCAAGGCCCCCGCCACCAAGGCCTGGGCGCTGGCCAACCGGGTCCCGGTGCTGCAACCCGAGAAGGTGCGCGACGGCGCGCTGGCGGCCGCGCTGGCGGCGCTCAAGCCCGACGCCCTGGTGGTGACCGCCTACGGCCGGATCCTCGGCCGCGATCTCCTCACCCTGGCGCCGCTCGGCGCCGTCAACGTCCACGCCTCGCTGCTGCCGCGCTGGCGCGGGGCGGCGCCCATCCAGTGGGCGGTGGCCTCGGGCGACACCGAGACCGGGGTCACCATCATGCAGATGGACGAGGGGCTCGACACCGGCGACCTGCTGCTCACCCGCACGCTCGCCATCGGCGCCGAGGAGACGGCCGAGGCGCTGGCCCCGCGCCTGGCGGCGCTCGGCGGCGAGGCGATCGTCGAGGCCCTGCCGCTGCTGGCGGCCGGGGAACTGGTGCCGGTGAAGCAGGCCGAGGCCGAGGTGACGCTGGCGCCGATCCTCGAGAAGGCCGACGGGCGCCTCGACTTCTCGCGCCCGGCGGCCGAGCTGGCCTGCCGCGTCCGCGGCTTCACGCCCTGGCCCGGGGCCTTCACGTCGCTCTCCGGCAAGGTGCTCAAGGTCCACCGCGCTGCCGCGCTGGCCGGCGGGGCCGGGCTCGGTCCGACCGGAACGGTCACTGTGGCGGGGGGAACGCTGCGGGTGGCCTGCGGCGGCGACACCGCGCTCGAGCTGCTCGAGGTGCAGCCGGAGGGGAAGAGGCGGATGGCGGCGCGCGACTTCGTCAACGGCCTGCCGGCCGGCGGCCTGGTGCTCGGCGCGTGAAGGCGCTCGCCCCCACGGCCGCCACGGCCCGCACCATCGCCTTCGACGTGCTCCTGCGCGTCGAGGCGGGGGGCGCCTACGCCTCCCGCGCGCTCGACGCCGCCCTCTCCAAGGCCGGGGCGCTCCCGCCGCGCGACGCGGGCCTGGCCACCGCGCTGGTCTACGGAACGCTGCGCCGCGCGCTCCAGCTCGACGCCTGGCTGGCGCCGCACAGCTCGCGCCCCATCGGGCAGCTCGATCCGGCCGCGAGGGTGCTGCTCCGCATGGGCGCCTACCAGTTGCTGGTGATGGGGACGCCGCCCCACGCCGCGGTCGGCGAGACGGTGGAGCTGGCCAAGGGGGCCGAGCACGGCCGCGCCGCCGGCTTCGTCAACGCCGTGCTGCGGGCCCTGCTGCGGGCCGGGCCGCCGCCCGCGCCGCCGCCGTTCGCCGCCGATCCGGCCGGCCACATCGCCGTGGCCGAGGCGCTGCCGCGCTGGCTGGCGGAGGAGTGGGTGGCCTGGCTCGGGGCCGACGAGGCGCTGGCGCTGGCCGCGGCCATGAACGGGCCGGCGCCGCTCACCGTCCGCACGCCGCGCGCCGCCGAGCTGCTGGAGCGGGCGCGCGCCGCCGGGCTCGAGGCGCGCCCCTGCGCCGGCTCGCCGGACGGGCTCACGCTGGGCGGCGGGTCGGTGGCCGAGCTGACGCGCGCGGCGGCGGGCCTGCCGTTCCAGGTGCAGGACGAGGGGGCCCAGGCGGCCGTGCTGCTGGCGGCCGGCCACCTGCGCGGCCGGACCGCCCGTGTGCTCGACGCCTGCGCGGCGCCGGGCGGCAAGGCGTTCCACCTGGCCGAGTTGCTCGGCCCGGGCTCCGAGGTGGTGGCCGTCGAACTCCACCCGCGCAAGGCCGAGGCGCTCCGGCAGGAGGCGCGGCGCCGCGCCCTGCCGGTGACGGTGATCTGCGCCGACGCCTCGAAGCCGATCCCGGGGCTCGAACCGGCCAGCTTCGACGCGGTGCTGGTAGACGCCCCGTGCGCCGGGCTGGGGACCTTGCGGCGCCACCCGGAGCTGAAGCAGCGGCGGCTCGCCGAGGACCTGCCCCGGCTGGCGGCGCTGCAGCTCGCCATCCTCCGGGCCATGGCCCGCTACGCGAAGCCCGGGGCGCCGGTCACCTACGCCATCTGCTCGCTCTCACGAGCCGAGGGGCCCGGGGTGGTGGAGGCGCTGCTGGCCGAGGGGTGGCGGCGCGACGCGGCCCCGGCCGAGGTGGCGCGCGCCATGCTCGACCCGGCCGGCGACCTCCTCACCCTGCCGCACCGGCACGGGGCCGACGGCTTCTACGCCGCCCGGCTGGTCCGCGCCGTCCATCCGCCCCGACCCCGTCCGGCCTGACCAGGAGTGGTCGTCCTGCGGAGCGGTCCATCGGCTACACTCCCCGGTCATGGCGCTCCCCATCCGCATCGCCCCCTCCATCCTCTCCGCCGACTTCGGCCGGCTCGCCGACGAGGTGCGCGCCGTCGAGGCCGCCGGTGCCGACTGGATCCACCTCGACGTGATGGACGGCCGGTTCGTCCCCAACATCACCATCGGCCCGCTGGTGGTCGAGGCCGTCCGCAAGGTCACCAAGCTCCCCATCGACGCGCACCTCATGATCGTCGAGCCGGAGAGGTACGTGGAGGCCTTCGCCAAGGCGGGCGCCGACCTGATCAGCGTCCACGCCGAGGTCTCGCCCCACCTGCACCGGACGCTGCAGGCCATCCGCGCCGCCGGCGCCAGGCCGGCCGTGGCGCTCAACCCCTCCACCGGCCTGGAGGCGATCGAGTACGTGCTCGGTGACTGCGAGCTGGTCCTCGTCATGACGGTCAACCCCGGGTTCGGCGGGCAGAGGTACATCGACGCCTGCACCGAGAAGGTGCGGCGGCTGCGCGCCATGGCCGACGCCCGCAAGCAGCCGCTCGAGCTGCAGGTGGACGGCGGGATCAAGCCCGAGACGATCGGGGCGGTCGCCGCCGCCGGCGCCAACGTCTTCGTGGCCGGCACCGCCGTCTTCGGCCAGCGCGACTACGGCCAGGCCATCGCCGCCCTGCGTGCGGCCGCGGGTCGCCACGCAGGGTGACCCCCTCCTCCGCCATCGCCATCGCCGCCGGCGCCGTCCCGCCTATCGCAACCGCTCCACGCGGACCCGCGCCACGCCCCGCCCGATGATCCCGAGCGCCGCCGCGGCGGCCCGCGAGAGATCGATGACGCGCCCACGGACGAAGGGGCCTCGGTCGTTGACGGTCACCACCACGCTCCGCCCGCGCGCCAGCTCGGTGACGCGCACCCGGGTGCCGAATGGCAAGCTGCGGTGGGCGCAGGTGAAGGCGGCCGGATCGTAGGGCGCGCCGCTGGCGGTGGAGCGGCCCCGGAGCGAGTCGGCGTAGAAGCTGGCCAGCCCCTGCTCGGCGTCGCCGGTGGTGTCGGGCGTGCTCCCGCCGCCGTGGGGACCGGGCGCGCATCCGGCGGCGAGCGCCAGCGCGAGCGCCGCGGCCGGGAGGCGGCTCATCGCGCCCCGCCGATGGCCCGCCGCACCTCGGGGTGCCGGCCGAGCAGCTGGAGGGCCTGGGCCAGCAGCGTTCGCCCCGGCTCCACCTTGAACCAGGTGGAGGCGCCCGAGGGGTGCGGGAGCGGGATCACCTCCACCGCGTGGCCGTGCCAGGTCACCTCGAAGGCCCGCCCGACCACCTCGGCCAGCGGCCGCGCGCCCAGCACCTCGCCGATGGCGAGCCGGCCGATGGGCACCACCAGGCGCGGCCTCAGGATCTCCAGCTCGCCCACGATGAAGGGGCGCCAGCGCTCGATCTCCTCCGGCGTAGGCACGCGGTCCCCTCCCCCCTTGGCCTTGCCGGGGAAGCCGCGAGCCACCGCCGAGATGTAGAAGGCGTCGCGCACCGCGCCCTCGCCTGCCCCGGTGGCCTGCTCCAGCCAGCGGAAGAGCGTCTTGCCGGCGGTCCAGGCGAAGGGGCGGCCCAGCTTCGCCTCGTGCGGCCCGGGCGCCTGCCCGAGCAGGAAGACGCCGCTCACCACCGGCGGGGGGATCACGGCGGGGCCGAAGCCGCGCGGCCGGAAGGTCGCCAGCTTCCGGTGCAACGCCCGCAGCGCCGCCCCGGCCTCGCGCCGGCTCAGCGCTCCCTCCATGGCTCCTCGCGGATCGAGTAGATCCACCCCTCGCAGCGTGGCACGTCATGGGGCACGCCCTGGAAGCCGTCGGCCGCCGCCGCCGCCGCACCCACCGCCGACAGCAGCGCGGCCAGGTGGTCGCCGGTCCCGTCCTCGACGATGGGGGCCGCCTGCTCCATCTGGAACTCGACCCGGGCGGCGGTTCGCAGGGCGCGCAGCACCCTGGCCCGCTCCGAGCGGCGCGATCCGCCCGCTGCGTCGTCGCGGGTGTCGCAGCGGCCGCAGAGTTGCCTGGCGACGTGCGCCGGCCGCACCTCGGCGATGGTGGCGCCGCTGGCGCGCGGCGGCTCCCAGGGCACGAAGGCGGCGTCGAGCCTGGCCATCGCCACCAGCCCGAAGAAGGTGCGCCGGAGCGCGCGCGGCGCGGTGGGCGGCAGCGGCTCGCCGCGGTAGCAGTCGGTCACGCGGCGCTGGTCGCGCCCCAGCTCGGCGCGCAGCCGCGAGGCGGCACCGGTGAAGTCCCCGGTCTCGCCGAGGAATCGCTCCTCGAGGTGCTTGCCGAGCACGGCCGGGCCGCGCAGCGCCTGGCGCAGCAGGCCCAGCTGCCGCACGTGGGTCTCCGGCAGCGAGAGCGGGAAGTCGACGCCGACCACCAGCCGCCCCTCCGCCCAGCGGAGCTGCTCCTCGAGCCAGACGGAGAACCGGGCCCGCACGTCGCGCCGCCCGGGGGCGTCGCTGAAGGGGCGCCAGAGCCGGGCCAGCCTGATCCGCTCGCGATCGCACTCGATGCTGGCGGCGACGATCTTGTTGCCGGCCCCTTCCACGCCGCTCCAGGCCACCCCGATGAAGGTGCCGCGAGCCGGCAGCGCCAGCCTGGGCGGCTGCGCCCGGCCGAAGACCGCGCCGGCGGCGCCCCCTTGCTCCTGATCGTCGGCCACGCTCGCGTTTACTTCCCACCCGGGGGGGTGTCAACGGCCGCCCCGAATGGTCGGACCGCCCGGCGGCGCAAGCGGGCCAGGAGCAGCGCCGCCACCACCACCGCGAAGACGGTCGGCTTGAGCCGGTCGGCCTTCACCCGCCAGAGGAAGTGGACCACGCCTAGCAGCGCGGCGGGGTAGGCCAGCCGGTGCAGCGCCTTCCAGCGGGCGAAGCCGAGCCGGCGCACCCAGCCGTCGGTCGAGGTGACGGCCAGCGGCAGGAGCAGCAGCAGCGCCGTGAAGCCGACGGTGATGAAGGGGCGCTTCACCACGTCGGCCCCCACCGCCTGCAGGTCGAAGAACTGGTCCACGCCCAGGTACCAGCTGAAGTGGAGCGCCGCGTAGGAGAAGGCGGTGACGCCGAGGAGCCGCCGCAGCCTGAGCGGCCAGGCGAGCCCGGTCCAGAGCCGGAGCGGGGTCGGCGCCAGCGACAGGACGAGGAACGTGAAGGTCCAGAAACCGAGCCGGTTGAGCACCGCCTCGATGGGGTTGGCGCCGAGCCGGTGCCGGGCCGCGTCGGCCAGCAGGAGCGCGAGCGGCGCCAGGGCGGCGCCCCACCCCGCCGCCTTCACCAGCCGCCGCCGGGCCGCGCCGTCCACGGTCAGTACAGTGCCTTCGGGTCGAGGCCGGCGTAGAGCGAGGCCACCTCGGTGTAGCCGTTGAAGGGGAGGGTCTTGCGCTTGAGGAACTCGCCGATGCGCCGCTCCCGCGCCTGGCTCCAGCGCGGGTGGTCCACCTCGGGATTGACGTTGCCGTGGAAGCCGTACTCCCGCGGCGCCAGCCGGTTCCAGCTGGTGGGCGGCTGCCGCTCGGTGAGCGTGATCCGGACGATCGACTTGACCCCCTTGAAGCCGTACTTCCACGGCACCACCAGCCGGAGCGGCGCCCCGTTCTGCCCCGGCAGGACTCGCCCGTAGAGTCCGACCGCCAGCAGCGTGAGCGGGTGGCTGGCCTCGTCGATGCGCAGCCCCTCGACGTAGGGCCACTCGAGCACGGCGCGCCGCTGGCCGGGAAGCTGGGCCGGATCATGGAGCGTCTGGAAGGCCACGAACTTCGCGCGCGAGGTCGGCTCGACCTGCCGGAGCAGGTCGCCGAGCGGAAAGCCGACCCAGGGGATCACCATCGACCAGGCCTCGACGCAGCGCATCCGGTAGGTCCGCTCCTCGAGCGGGAAGCGCTTCCAGAGCGCGTCCACGTCGAGGGTGAGCGGCCTCTTCACCTCGCCGTCGATGGTCACGGTCCAGGGGCGCGGGCGGAGCGTGCCGGCGCGCACGGCCGGATCCGACTTGTCGGTCCCCAGCTCGTAGAAGTTGTTGTAGCTGGTGACGTCGTCCCACGGCGTGAGGGCTTCGCCGCCGGCCAGCGTCACCCGCTTCGCCACCGGCAGCGGCACGCCGACCGGCCCGCCCGCCGCCGATCGACCGGGCCAGGCCAGGGAGAGCGCCCCGGCGGCCCCGAGCCGGAGGAAGTCGCGCCGCCTGAGCCAGAGGCTCTCGGGCGTCGCCTCGGCCTCCTTCATGTCCGGTCGCCAGCGCGCCATGGTTCGCCTCCCTGGTGGGAGGATCCTAATGGGCGGGCGTCCCGGGCGCCGCTCACGCCCGGGTCCGGATCCACGAGAACGATCACGAGGGCTTGGAGCAGTTGTGCAGGTACACCGTCAGGCGCTCTTGCCCTCGTACAACCGCCGGAGCCGCCCGCTCCCGACCGGCTCGCTCCGCGCTACCGGGTGCCCTGGGCCGAACTGTTGCGGAAGGTCTTCTCCCTCGACGTGCTCGTCCGCCCACGGTGCGGGGGCGGCATGCGGCTGGTCGCCTTCATCGCCGAGGCCAGCGTGGCGAAGCGCATCCTAGACCGCCTCGGGCTGGTCTCCACCAGGCCACCCGTGGCGAAGCATGGAGCGCCCGACGGGGCGTTAGACCCCGGCCCGGAGTACGACGACGCTGGCCCCAGCTACGACGAGTGACGGCGGGCCGCTCTGGGGGCGGCCAGGGGAGCAGCCTGCCCTCACGTGGCCGGCGGGCCCGAGAGTGCACCGTGCGGACCGTCCGTGCGGCGTGGCAATGTCCTTGGGCGGCTGACTGACACGAGCCTTGAACCTTTGGACTCGAGTCACCGTAAGACTTTGTCGGATCTGAACGGTGGGTTGAAGCGCTTCCCTCGTCCCGCGAGGCGATCGCTCGATGTAGACTGCCTGTGATAGCGTCGAGGCCCTCAGTCGCACCAGCCTACCGTGGGAGAACTGACATGAATCGACTGCTTGTCGCTCTGGCGCTGCTGTCGGGTTGCACTGGCGTTTCGGCTCGCGCTGAGAAGATTCGGCAGTTCAAGGGCCAGACCGAGATGCCCGGGTGTGAATTCCTCGCTACCATGACCGGCACCTCGGGGTGGGGTGGCAGCGCCGGGAATTCGATGGGGATCAACAACGCTAGGAACGAGGTCCTCGACCGGGCCGCTGGAATGGACGCGACCCATGTTGTATGGCTCGAAGGCAACGCGTCGTGGGCAACTACGGTGACAGGTGAAGCATGGAAGTGCCCAACAACAAGAGCCACCCAGCCAACCGGCGCGCCGAACAAGCACTAGCCGCAGGCAACGTCCCTCCAGACCTCCACCGCACCCCGTCTCGCGCCAGAGCCTAGACGAGCGAGTGACCCCCTATTGCCAAACTCACCGCGAGGGCGGTGGTCTCCTTCCGGCGCGAGAGCCGGGGCGGGAAACAGCAAGCCCCGTTGCTGCCTCTACTCTCAGCCGGAAGGGAGAAGCGACATGAACTGGCGACGACCGGAAGTGTGGGCGGTGGCGGCGGTGATGCTGAAGGCGTTGATCGACGCCGCCACGATTCTGTTCAAGAAGGAGTAGGCCGTTTGCCCGGGGGTGGCAATCCGTCGCCCGCCCCCGGCCACCTTTCGGAGCGACCGAGCCAAGTTGTCGGTCTCGAAGCGGCACTTTGTCGGGGCTCCCAAGTACGCTGTCTGACTAGCCTATTACGCATCGCCAACTTTTGGCTTGTGTTTTGGAGTAACTCCAATATATCAAGGAGACGCGGTGCCGAGGTTCGAACTGGCGGTCGTCCATGAGGCGGCTTCAGGTGGGCGGGTGGAGGCGGGTGGGCCCCGGTATCGCGAGCGCTTGCTGCCGTTGCTTGGCGAGTTCACGAACATGCATGCCTTCGCGTGCGCTGTACTCCTCGAGCTGAAAGCCAATGACTTCATCGACACGGAGCGGTACCCCAATCGTCCAGAGATGGACGCCTACGGCGTGGCGATCTCGCAAGATTTACAGGAACGCTTTGGCATCGAGGGCTTCGTGACCTGGTACGTCAAGTTCACGATGGACACCGACGACGACGGACACCCGGTGTTGATGGCTTCGCTTCACGGCGCCGAGTACCCGCTGAAGCGAATCGGAGGAACCTTGCCCGTGGAGTTCAGCAGGAGGGAAACATGAGCAGACTCTGCGCCGAATGCGGCGCCCGAGCTGTGGAGCCGTGCGCCGTCCCTGGCCGCACCTCGGCCTACAAGCACTTCGCCTCACTACCGATCCCGGCGACCCTTCCCATCCCGACCTGCGCGAACTGCGGGACCGAATGGTTCGACCGGAAGACCTCTGAGCGACTCGACGCGGCTCTGGCCGAGGCGGCCGCCCAGCAGCTCTCTGGCCTCGCCGGCGAGGCGCTCGGGGTTCTGTCGACCTCGCTGAACCAGCGCGATCTCGAGGCACTGCTTGGTCTGTCCGCGGGCTACCTGTCCAAGGTTCGGCATGCGAAGGAGCGGCCGAGTGCGCCCCTTGTCGGCCTGCTGGCCCTGCTGGCGGACCGGCCAGCGCGACTCGACGAAATCGCCCGGATCTGGGACACGGGTCATCTCCCGCCAAGGCTCACGGTGGACAACGTTTCCCTTTTCGAAAGCAGCGTGGATGGTCCCGCTGCCGTGGCCTACTGATGGCATTCCGAATCGTCGCGACGCTCCTTGCTGAGGGCGTGTCGCTGGACCAATACACGGGTCGTCTCACCGCGTTCAACATGCTGGAAGCTGTGCTCGCACCGTCCTTCCCTGCGATTCTCGGGAAGCTCGTGGTGGTCAACGTCTACGAGATCGATGATGGTCGTGAGCCGTGCTGGGAGCGGGTCACCGTGCTCGATGCCGAGGGCATGGCGCTCGCCGAGGTCAAGGCGGAACTGACCGGCGAGGGGGAGGCGCATCGTTCCATGGTCCTGTTCCAGGGGATCAAGCTGGCGAAGCCCGGGATCTGCAACGTCGTCGTGGAGCAGGCGCGTCGTTCAGACGGGCCTTGGCAAGTTGTAGCGCGCCGCCGCCTCCACGCGCAGATGCGCCCCCACCCGCTGTCCCGCCCGGACGAGAAGAACCCTGAAGCCGGGAAGATTACCGAACCGGCCGCCACCAGCTCGAGGTCATGAGGTACGGCGATCTGAACCCGGTCCGCGCCGGCCTGGTGCGCTCTTCCGCGCGATGGACCTGGTCGAGCCTCCGTCACTACGCCTACGGCGAGACCGACGAGTTCATCCTCGATGCCACCTGATAGTCCCAAGGGGTGGGCCTAGTTGGGTCCTCATGATGATTGCGTCACCCAAGCTCACCCGGTCGGGTCACGATTGGTAAGCGTTCTTCCACGGCAGCAGGAGGCAGGCATGGCGCAGGTCTTCGGGCGGCAGCACGTCGGCGCGATCTTCCTGGCAGCGCTCACCATCTGGTCCGGCCCGGCGGTGGCCGCGCCGGGCGACGCTGGCATTCCCACGGCCGAGCTCGCCCCGCACTACAAGGGCGGAAAGGAGGGACACGCCTACACCCGGGCGATGCTCGAGCTGGGCATGCGCACCGGAGCGGCCACCACGGCCGCGCTCCGCAACGATCCGGAACGCATCAAGGTGGCGCTGCGAAGCCTCCGCGAGCAGATGGTCAAGGTCGGGGCGATGGTGCCATCCTGGAGGCCCTACTTCCGGACCAACCTCATCGACGAGCTCGAAAGTGCCGTGACCGCCAAGGCCGACATGGCCACCCGGCGCAAGATCGTGAGCCGGTTCGAGAACTCCTGCACGAACTGCCACGCCCGCTTCATGTTCCAGGTCCAGGCGCAGTACCGCTGGGGCAGCTTCGCCACGGCCGTGGTCCAGGTCGGAGGCAAGGAGTTGACCTTCCACCAACTCATGCTGGACCTCGCCAGCAGCCTGGGCGCGGTGCGAGGGGACGTGGAGTCCGGGCAGCTCACCGACGCCCGGGCCGCCTACCAGCGGCTGATGGACCACTTCTCGATGATGGAGCAGCTCTGCGCCAACTGCCACGACCAGCCGCGCCAGTACTTCATCGACTCCAGCGTCAAGGCCCACCTGTACAAGATGGGCGGACTGCTCCGCCGGGGTGAGAAGCAGGTCTCCGAGTACACGCCGCTCTTCAACGACGTCAACGAGATGAGCTGCATGCCCTGCCACCAGGTGCACATGCCGGCCGCCTTCCTGCAGCGCAACGCGCTGGAGGGGAAGCCGTAGTCCGGCCGACCCGAATCGCCGAGCTCGAGCTTACTTCTTCTTGCCGGAGCGGCACTGGTCGCGCGCCACCTTGACCTCGTCGAAGAAGGCGGCCGGCACCACGCCGCCGCGCACCACCGGGTAGCTCCGCTCCATCGCCTCGCGCCACGGCCTCGGGTCGACGCTCACCACCCGCAGTCCCTGCTTCTTCATGGCGGTCACGGCGTCCACGTTGAGCTTGCGCACCTCGGCGTCCACCTTCAGCCCCAGCTCCACCGCGATGGCCTGCAGCCTGGTCCGGACCTCGGGGGCGATCCGCTCCCAGGCGTCCTTGCGGACGATGGTGGCGCCGTAGATGTAGCCCCACGGCAGGTCGATCATGGCGTCGGCCTTCTCGAAGAGCCGGGTGGTGAGGATGTAGAGCGGCACGTTGGTGATGCAGTCGATCATGCCGGTCTGGAGCGACGGCACCACGTCGGTGGAGGAGAGCACCACCGGGCTGAAGCCGGCGGCGAGCCAGGCGTCGACGCTCTTGGGGTCACCTTCCCAGGCGAAGACCTTGGCCTTGGCGGCGGCCATCTCGGCCGGCGTCCGGTAGGGCTTGTCGCAGAACATCGACATGGCGCCGATGCGGCTCCACTGCAGCACCACGTAGTTCTTGGCCTCGAAGGCCGCCTCGATCTTGCTCCGGACCCTGGCGAAGGTGCACTCCACCTCCTTCTCGTCGGTGAAGAACATGGGCAGCGAGAGCATCTGCGGCTCGGGCAGGATGTCGTGCATGCCGATGTTGGAGATGGAGGCGGCCTGCAGCTGGCCGATCCCCATCTTGCGGACCATGTCCCCTTCGCTCCCCTGCGTGCCGCCGGCGTAGACCTTGAGCTTCACCTGGCCGCCGGAGGCCTGCTCCCAGCGCTGCCCCAGCTCCTTCAGGATCTCGTGCCAGGTGGAGCCGGCCGGCGCCAGCGTCCCCAGCTTGATGGTGACCTGAGCCTGGGCGGTGGAAGCGACGAGGGCGGCGAGCGCGGCGACGGCGAGCTTCTTCACTGGCTTCTCCTTGGATGCGGTGACGAGGTGACGAAGTGACGAGCTAGAGGAACAGGTCGTCGGCGTGGTCGAGCAGCAGCCGGGCGCGGCGCTGGGCCAGCGTGTTGGCGAGGCGGAAGTGCGGCGCGGCGTCGACGTCGGCCTTCAGCACCTCCTCGAGGAGGGCGGTGAAGCCGGCCCGGTCCTGCGCCTGCACCAGCAGCCCCTCGGCCAGCGCCACTCGCGGCCCGAGCTTCTGCTGGTGGGAGAGCTGCAGCGCCCGGTCGTAGTGAGCCCGGACCCTGGCCGCTCCGCCCCCCTCGCGCTCGGTGCGGGTGGCGTCGTAGGCGACGAAGAACTCGTGGATCGAGCCCTCGCCCCATGACTCGTCGAGCGCCAGCGACCGCTCCATCATCGCCACCGGAGCGGGGAGCTCGGCCACCAGCCCGAGGTCGGACTTGGCGTTGACGATGGCCAGCGTCCAGGCCGAGGCGGTCCAGTAGAGGACCGGGACGTCCTCCTTGCTGGCCCTGGCCAGCACACCGGCCAGGTCCCTCAGCGCCTTGAGCCTGGCCCCCATCCCGTCGCGCCGCTCGTCGAGCGCCCGCAGCCCGTAGCCACGCGCCCGCAGGAAGAGCCGTCTCGCCCGGGCCCGCTGCTGCCTGGCCTCGGCCAGCCGCCCGGCGAAATCGGCGGCGTCGGCGTCGGCCGCCACGAACGCATAGGCGTACTGGGTGAAGCCGCTGCAGAGCGCCAGGAGCAGCGACTCGTTCCCCGGATCGGAGGCGAGGACCGACTCCATGGTCTTCAGCCCGAACGGGACCGCGTCGCGGACCAGCTCCGGATCGTCGTCGGAGGCGTAGGTGTCGCCCCCCGAGGTGAGCGCGTTGGCGGCCACCCTGGCGGCGAGCCCGGAACAGCCCGACGCGGTGACAATGAGGGCGGCGGCGAGGACGGTGAAGCGGTGCATCGGGCTTCTCCCCCGGGGAGTTCGTGGTACTCATAGGCTCCCCGCCGGGCGGGGGTCAAATGCAACCTCCCGTGACCACCGAGATCCCTCCCGACCACGTCTCCGCCAAGCCCGGCACCCGCCTCGAGCGCGGGCTGGTCACCGTGCTGCTGCTCGCGATGATCGCCCTGCCGGCCGCCTCCGCGCTGGCCCGCCGCTTCCTCGGGCGCGATCTCCCCGGCGCCTCGGTGCTGGCCCAGCACATCACGCTCTGGGTCGGCTTCATCGGCGCGCTGCTGGCCACTGCCTCGGAGCGCCACCTCGGCCTCTCCACGCTGGGGATGCTGCCCGACGGCCCGCCGCGCCGGGCCCTCCACGCCTTCGGCCAGATCGCCAGCGCCGCCGCCTGCGCCCTGCTGGTCTGGGCCTCGCTGAGGCTGGTCGAGGTGGAGTGGGGCAGCGAGGGCGAGGTGGCCTTCGGCATCCCGGTGGCCTGGAGCCAGCTGGTGATGCCGGTCGGCTTCGCCGTCATGGCGCTGCGCTTCGCCTGGATGGCCGGCGCCTGCCCGCTCAAGCGCGGCCTCTGGTGCTGGGTGCCGCGCGCGCTGGCGCTCGCCGCCATCCCGGCCGTCTTCCTGCTCGGGCGGGCCACGCCCACTCCGGCGCTGGTGACGGTGCTGCTGCTGGTGACGCTGGCGGCCTTCCTGGTCGGCGCGCCGGTCTTCGTGGCCATGAGCGGCGTGGCCATGGCCCTCTTCTTCCGCGACGGCGGCGCCTCGGCCATCGCGGCCGTCCCCACCGCCACCTTCAACCTGGTCTCCTCCTCCACCCTGCCCGCCATCCCGCTGCTCACCGTGGCTGGCTACGTGCTGGCCGAGGCCGGCGCGGCGCGGCGGCTGGTGCGCGCCTACAAGGGGATGTTCGGCTGGATGCCGGGCGGCGTGGCGGTGATGGCCACCATGGTCTGCGCCGTCTTCACCACCTTCACCGGGGCGTCCGGCGTGACCATCCTGGCGGTGGGTGGCCTGCTGCTGCCGGCGCTGATCGAGGACAGGTACCCCGAGGGCTTCTCGCTCGGCCTGGTGACCGCCTCCGGCTCGCTGGGGCTGCTCTTCCCCCCTTCACTTCCCGTCATCCTCTACGCGGTGGTGGCCGGCGCCGCCATCGACCAGCTCTTCATCGGCGGCCTGCTCCCCGGCCTCCTCATGATCCTGCTGGTGGCCGGCTACGGCGTCTGGACGGGGGTCCGCGCCGGCGCGCCGCACCAGCCCTTCGAGCCGCGCGAGGCCTGGCGCGCGCTGTGGGCCGCCAAGTGGGACCTGGGCCTGCCGCTGCTGGTGGTGGTGTCGGTCGGTGGCGGCTACGCCACGGTGGTGGAGGCCTCGGCGCTGGCGGCCGCCTACTCGATCCTGGTCGAGCTGGTGATCTTCCGCGAGATCAAGCCGTTTCGCGACCTGCCCGGCGTCCTCTCCAGCGCCGCCACCCTGGTCGGCTCGGTGGTGCTGCTGCTCGGCACCGCGCTCGGCGTGACCAGCTGGTTCGTGGACGCCGAGATCCCGACCCGGCTGGTGGAGTGGATGACCACCCACGTGCAGAGCCCGGCCCTCTTCCTGCTCATGCTCAACGCCGTGCTGCTGGTGCTGGGCAGCGTGCTGGAGATCTACTCGGCCATCGTGGTGCTGGCGCCGCTGGTGGCGCCGCTGGGGCGCGCCTACGGCATCGAGCCCATCCACCTGGGCGTGGTCTTCCTCGCCAACCTGGAGCTGGGGTTCCTCTTCCCGCCCATGGGGCTCAACCTCTTCCTCTCGGCGCAGCGCTTCCACAAGCCGCTGCCCCAGGTCTACCGGAACGCCTTCCCCTTCCTGCTCATCATGACGGCCGGCGTGCTGGCCATCACCTACCTGCCCATCCTCACCACCGGCGTGGTCCAGCTCTTCGCCAGGTAGGAGCGGACCGGCCAGCGCGGTCGGCCGCTCACGGGCTCTTGGTGCCGGGTGCCACCCTTGACCCGCAGTGCGGACACGGACCCACCATGCTCCGCGAAGACCCGGTCATATACCGGTAGCTAAAATACTGCGCTGATGATTCCGCCGCCGGAGAGCTGACACTCGCCCTGGCCGCCATCCGTCATGCCATTGGCCGGATGGCCAAGATGGAAGCGGCAGCGCATGCGCTGACCGTTGCTGGTTGCAAGATTGGCAACCACTTTCCCGGTGTAGTGCGTGATGAACTGCGTCGCATCGTACAGGGCCGGATATGGCTGGCTCCAGTACGGCCAATCGTTCCATCCCTCGCTCCAGCCGTTCCACATCGGAGCCAGGGTTTCGTGCCGCGTCTGGCGGGTGATCTGGAAGAAACGGCCCGTGTAGGTCGCATCGAGCAGCGTGGCCACCATCGTGCCTGACATCCCCCCGTCCGTGCTCTTCCAGGTGAACCGAACCGGCTCGACGGGTTTGCCCTTGGTGGTCATCTCTCCGCGTCCCATGCCGGTGGTGGTGCAACCAGCCAGGACCATGAGTGCCAGCGCGCTCGCCGCCATCAGTTGACGACACTTCATTGGGTCCTCCTTGTCTCTTCCCGGGCAGGATGTTCCTGCCAAACCCTGACACTGCATCGCCCATGCTCGCAATGGCCCTTGCCGACCTCTTCCGGCAAATGGCCCGCGCCCTCGACGAGCTTGCCGGAGACCTCGCGTGTTGCTTCGATGGCTCTGGATTTTCGAGCATGCGCGTTCGCCTGGCAGGGGTCAACCGGATGACCTGACGCCAGAAAGCTTGAGTGGGCCAGCGATTCCGGACCTCCTGGCATGGGGCCCGGCTACATGGCGTGAGTGCCGGCGAACGTCCCGAAAGGGGCGGACCCGTGGCGCCTGGGCCGGCGCGTGCACGCCCAACCCTGAACACCGCTCACAACTGGAACGCCAGCCACAACACCAGCCCCTCGCCCAGATCCCGCCACAGGCCGGGCGGGTGCGACACGTAGGCCTGCGCATTGCGGGCTTCGTGCCGATACCAGTCGGCAAACGCGGCCACCGCGTCCGGCGCGTGAAACGCCACCATCGCCTCATAGTTCAGGAACAGGCTGCGGCTGTCGAGATTGGCCGATCCGGCCAGCGTCCAGTCGGCATCGACGATGACCAGCTTGGCATGCAGCATGTGCGGCACCTGGCGCACCGTGGCGCCCGCTTCGACCAGGGTGCGCAGGGCGCGGTGGCGCGCCAGGTCGGCCAGGCGGTGGTTGGAGTGCGCAGGCAGCAGCAACTCCACCGCCACACCGCGCCGCGCCGCCAGCGCCAGCGCAATCAGCAGGGCATCGTCGGGCACGAAATACGGGGTGATCATCAGGATGCGCCGTTCGGCACGGTAGCAGGCGCTGATGAGCAGCACGTACAAGGTGTCGTCGCGCTGATCCGGACCGCTGGCAATCAGCTGCGCGCCGCTGGGCACTTCGGGTTGACTGGTTTCAAACGCCGCCGGGCGCGGTTCATCGCCCGCGAATGCCCAGTCGTGCGCAAACAGCGCGCTGGCCTGCTGCGCCAGCGTGCCTGACAGGTCGAAGCTGAGGTCGCGCCAGGCGGGTTTCCCCGCGTCGCCGACGAAGTATTCAGCCGCCAGATTGCGCCCACCGCACCACAGGAACTGGTCGTCGGCGATGACCAGTTTCCGGTGATTGCGCAAGGCGGTGCGCCCGCGCAACGGCGAATGCAGTGGCGGCACGAACAACCGAAGCTGCACGCCACCTGCACGCAGCGCCGCCAGATCGATGGGCCCGCCCAGATAGCGCCCCATGCCGTCGAGCAACAGCCGCACCCGCACCCCGGCACGCGCCAGCGCGATGAGCCGCGCCACCACCGCGTCGCCCAGGCCATCGCGGCCAAGGATGAAGGTGGAAACATCCAGGCTGTACGTGGCGCGGTCGATGGTCGCCCACAGGGCGCTGCGTGCCGCGGCACCGTCCGCGTGCACGGCCAGCGCCGCGTACCCCACCGGCGGCGGCTGCCCCAGCGCCGCCGCCAGCGCTGCCAGGGTGTTGGCGTGCGGCAGGGATTGCACGCCGGGCGCGGCGCGCTGGCGCGTGAGCTTGCGGGTGCCGAACAACAGGTACAGCGGCAAACCCAGATACGGCAACAGCCCCAGCAACAGCACCCAGCCGATGGCGGCAGACGGGTGACGGCGCTGGTGCAGCGTGTGCGACATAAGCACGTACACCAGCAGCGAGAACAGCGCGAGGACGCCGTGCAGCGACAGCCAGCTTGTCAGCATGGAAAGTCACCACCCATGGAATGGGGACACGAGTCACGAGATCTCTCGTAACCGTTCACGCCCTTCAGTTCACGTTGGCAGGAGCGACGGCGCCGAGCACGCGTCGAGGCGGGCCTGGTGAGCGGCGACGATGTAGTCGAACACGTTGCGGTCCCGCTGTCGAAACGGAGGTAGGAGGTGGTGCCGGACACGGGCTCTTCGGGCTCCTTCAGCGGCGTCGAGCGGACGCGTGGCCGGAGAGGACCTCACGGGCGGAGGAGGTCAAGGGTGGACGGGGAAGTCGCTGGCCCCGGTGGCCTGGCCGCTCAGGGTGCTCCAGGTGGGTCTCGTCCGTCCGGGGCAGCCCCTCCCGGACACCTCCATCGACGGCACCATGCGCCAGACTCCGCCGCCTGACGCCCGACCGGGCTCGACCGAGGCGGCGCCTCGGTTCCAGGAGGCCACCATGCGGCACCGTGCTCACTGGCTCAACATCAACTTCACCATCGCCTCGCTCCTCTTCGCCACCACCGCGGCCGCGGCGCCCACCGGCGCGAGGGTCGGCGTCAACGTGCTGCTCTCCACCGACGTGTCCAGCGCCATCCTCGCGGACCTGGGGCAGCAGGGTCGCGTCCGCGACGTGGTCACCGAGATCCGCGCCGTGACGCTGCAGACCACCGCCGACGCACTGCCCGCCATCCGGGCCCTGCCCTACGTCGTCTCGGCCACTCCGGACGCCGAGCGTAAGGGCTCGCCGGTCGACGGCGTCGCGGTGACGGACTTCGGCGACGGCCTGGGCACGTGGGACCTCGACGCCATCGACGTCACGGACCTGGGCCGGGGGCGGGTGGTGGAGCAGGACGGCCGGGGCGTCTACGTGGCGGTGCTCGACACCGGCCTCCTCGACTCGTGGCGCCAGTACCTCCCGCAGGAGCGGATCGCCGAGCCGTGGGCCATCGCCTTCGGTGGCGGCGGCGGCGACGCCGGCGAGGTCTCGTCGCAGCCCAACAAGTGGGAGCACGACCAGAACTCGCACGGGACCCACGTGACCTCGACCATCCTCGGGTACCAGATGGGTGCGAGGCGCATCAACGGGGTCGCCCCGATGGCGACCGTCATCCCGGTGAAGGTGCTGAACCAGAACGGCTCCGGCTGGTCGTCGGTCATCGCCCGCGGCATCGTCTACGTCGCCGACCTCAAGGCGAGCGGCGCGCTGAGCGGCTCGCCGGTGGTCATCAACATGAGCCTCGGCGGACCGGCCCTCGACGCCATGGAGCAGGCGGCCATCGACTATGCCATCGCCAGGGGTGTCCTCATCGTCGCCTCCGCGGGCAACCAGGGGAACGCCGGCATGGGCTACCCGGGCGCCTACGCCCCGGTCATCTCGGTGGCGGCCTCCGGCTGGACGGGCGAGTGGTCGGTGCCCGGGAGCTGGTGGCGCACCGCCGACGTCGCCGATCCGGTCAACACCGCCGACTTCTACATCACCGACTTCTCCAGCCGCCAGCTGCCCGGCCAGGACCTCGACGTCGCCGCGCCCGGCTCCTGGATCGTCGGGCCGTACCAGGTGAACAGCGGGCAGCTCTCGTACTACTACCTGGGCGGCACCTCGATGGCGAGCCCGCACGTGGCCGGGATCGTGGCGCTCATGGCCCAGAAGTCACCGGCCCTGGCGCAGGCGCAGGCCGAGGCCTACCTGGTGGGCGCCGCCATCCCGCTGCCGGCCGGGTGCCGGATGGTCCGGCGGCCGGGTGGTCTACCGGCCCAGGTCTGCTGGGGCGACGACGCCAGCGGCGCCGGCCTCGTCACCGCGGGCGCGGCGCTCGCGGCGACGCCGTAGCCGGTCCGGCGCCCGTTCCAGGGCATCGTCGGGCGCCGCGCCACAGCGAGAACCCAGCCCGAGGCCCCGCGCCTCGTGGTACGGGTGGGGCATGGGACACCTCGGCCGCCTCAAGGCGGAGTACCGCGACCTCGCCGACCGGCTGCAGGCCGGGCCGGTGGCCTTCCCGGAGCCGGACGACCCGGTCGCCCGCGAGGGCTGGCGGGAGATCCTGGAGATCCTCTACACCCCGGAGGAGGCGGCGCTGGCGGCGCGGCTGCCGGTACGCCCCATGTCGCTGGAGAGGCTCTCGGCGCGGGTCGGCATCCCGGCCGAGGCGCTGCGGCCGCGGCTCGAGGCCATGGCCGACAAGGGGCTGGTGATGGACCTGGTCCACGCCAGCAGCGGCCGCACCGCCTGGCTCCTCTCGCCGCCGGTGGTCGGCTTCTTCGAGTACTCGCTGATGCGGGCGCGGGACTCGATACCGAAGAAGCGGATGGCCGAGGCGCTCCACGCCTACACCCACGGTGACGGGGCCTTCGCCAGCGAGGCCTTCGGCGGCGAGACCGTCATCGGCCGGGCTCTGGTCCACGAGACGGCGCTCGCCGACGATCCGCTCCCCGACGTGCTCGACTGGCAGCGGGCCACGTCGGTGGTGGGCGAGGCCCGCGCCTGGGCGGTGTCGCTCTGCTACTGTCGCCACAAGGCCGAGCACCTCGGCGAGGCCTGCGCGGCCCCCATGGACGCCTGCCTCTCGCTCAACGGTGGCGCCCAGTTCGTCATCCGGCGCGGCTTCGGCCGGGCCGTCGAGCGCAGCGAGGCGCTGGAGCTGCTGGCCCGGTCGCGCCAGGCCGGGCTGGTGCAGATCGCCGACAACGTGCGGAACCGCCCCACCTTCGTCTGCAACTGCTGCGGCTGCTGCTGCGAGCAGTTGCAGGGGGCCAACCGCTGGGGGGTGGCCTCGGTCAACCCGAGCGGCTTCGCCCCCCGGCGCGAGGCCTCGTCCTGCAGCGGCTGCTCGCGCTGCGCCCGGGCCTGCCCGGTGGCGGCCATCCAGATGGTGCCGGAGCGGCAGCCCGGGACGCAGAAGAACGCGCTGGCTCCCCTGTTCGACGGCGAGCGCTGCATCGGCTGCGGCGTCTGCGCCACCGCCTGCCACAAGGGGGCGCTGAAGATGGAGCCGGGCGGCGCTCCACGCCCGGTGCCGTCGAGCGCCGTGGAGCGGATGGTCCGCATGGCCATCGAGCGCGGCCGGCTGGCCGACCTGCTCTTCGACGAGGGGGCCGGGCTGGGGAGCCGCTTCCTGCACCACGCGGTGCGGGCGCTGACCCGGCTGCCGGGGGCCACCCAGGTGCTGGCGACCGAGCAGGTCAAGTCACGCTTCGTGCAGGCCGCGC
Organism: Myxococcales bacterium; assembly: GCA_021806645.1. GTDB lineage: Bacteria > Myxococcota > Myxococcia > Myxococcales > Anaeromyxobacteraceae > JADKCZ01. The sequence goes on from JAJZQX010000007.1 coordinate 55,948, forward strand.
TGGCCGGGTTCAAGGGGTAGGTGGTGACCGAGCCGCCCGCACACCGCGAGCGCTGCCTGCGCTGCCGGCGGCCGAGGCGGGCCTGCTGGTGCCCGCACCTGCGCCCGGTGGAGAGCGCCACCAGGACCTGCATCCTCCAGCACCTGGGCGAGCGCAAGACCGCCATCGGCACCGCCCGCATGGCCCACCTCTCGCTGCCCAACTCCGAGCTGCACCAGGGGGTCTCGTTCGTGGATCACCCGCGGGTGCGGGAGCTGGCGGCGGCGGCGGGGACGGCCCTGCTCTTCCCGGGCGAGGGGGCGCTCGACCCGGCCGCGCTGCGCGGCCGCCCGCCCAGGACGGTGATCGTGGTGGACGGCACCTGGTCGCAGGCGCGCAAGGTGATCAAGCAGAACCCCTTCCTGCAGGCCCTGCCGCGCCTGGCCTTCACGCCGGAGCGGCCCAGCAACTACCGGATCCGGGCCGAGCCCTCGGCGGAGTGCGTCTCCACCATCGAGGCGGTGGTCCACCTGCTGGGCGCGCTCGAAGGCGCCCCGGAGCGGTTCCGGCCCATCCTCGAGGCCTTCGACCGGATGATCGACCTGCAGATCGCCGAGCGTGAGCGGCGCACCGGCCCGCCACGGCGGCGTGCCCAGCCGCGGGCGCGGCGGCCGCGCGTGGACGTGACGGTGGCCGCGCTCCGGTCGCGCGCGGCCGACGTGGTGGCCATCTACGCCGAGGCCAACGCCTGGGCGCTCGGCAGCCCGGTGGAGGGCGAGGCCGAGCTGATCCAACTGGTGGCCGCTCGGCCCGAAACCGGCGAGCGGTTCGAGGCGGTGCTGGCGCCGCGGCGGCCGCTCGGGCCGGGTGTGGCCACCCACCTCGAGCTGGCCGCGGAGCGGCTGCTGGGCGGGGAGCCGGCGGCCGAGGCGCTGGCGCGCTTCGAGGCCTTCGTGCGGCCCGACGATCTCTACTGCGGCTGGGGACCGTACGCGCTCGGGCTGCTCCGCGCCGAGGGGGCGCCGGAGCGCGACTTCGCCGACCTGCGCCTGGCCTGCGCCCGGAGCCTGGCGCGGCGTCCGGGCGGGGTGGAGCAGGCGGTCCGGCTGCTCGGCCGGGCCGAGCTGCCACCGCCCCTCGGCGAGGGTCGGGCCGGGCGGCGGCTCGCCTCGCTGCTGGAGGTTCATCGGAGGCTGGTGGGGGAGTAGGGCGGCCGCGGGTGGGCGAACCCGTTAGCCATCCATGGCCAGACCGGCCGGCGCCGGCCTGGCGGGCCAGAGCAGCCGCACCAGCTTCGGCTTCACCCCGGCCGCCTCGCAGAGCGCGAAGAGCCGCTCGCGCGCCTTCCCGTCGCTGGCGCGCACCTTCTTCCCCAGGATCAGCTCGTTCTTGAGCGAGTGCTCCCAGCCTGCCAGCTCGGTCACAGTCACCGAGTAGCCGCTGGCCTCGAGCGCCAGCGCCCGGACCACGTTGGTGAGGTGCGAGCCGAACTCGCGCCGGTGCCAGGCGTGCTCGAAGAGCGAGGCCAGCAGCGGCGCGGGCGCCTCGGCCCGGTGGAGCTGCTCCGCCACCTCGGCCTGACAGCATGGCACCACCGCCACGTGATCGGCCCCATGGCGTATGGCGAGCGCCAGCGCGTCGTCGGTGGCGGTGTCGCAGGCGTGGAGCGCGGTGACCAGGTGGACCCGCGGCGGCGGCCGGGCGGCGCCGATCTCGGCCTGCTCGAAGGCCATGCGGCCGAAGCCGAGCCGGGTGGCCAGCGCCCGCGCCTTCTCCACCAGCTCGGCGCGCGACTCGATGGCGTGGAGCGTCCCCTTCCCGGCCGCGGCCAGGAAGAGCTCGTAGAGGACGAAGCCGAGGTAGCTCTTGCCGGCGCCGCAGTCCACCAGCACCGGGTCGCCGAAGCGGGCCAGCACGTCCTCGATGGCCGGCGCCAGCAGCCGGGCCAGGTGGTTGACCTGCTTCAGCTTGCGCAGGCTGTCGGCGTTGAGCTGGCCGTCGCGGGTGAGGATGTGGAGCGCCTTGAGCAGCTCGGGCGACTGGCCGGGGGCCAGCTCGCGGGCCGCCTCGGCCCCCTTCTTCTGCGTGCGGCCGGTCATTGAGGCCACTCTACTCCCAGCGCTCCGGACCGAGTTACCGAGGTGGGGCGTAGGCACCTCTCCCCTGGCTTGCTAAAGGTCATCCGAAGCGCACCATCCGCACCATCGGAAAGGGAACCCCACATGTCCGGACAGGTCCGGCCCGCGCGGATGAGCGGGCTCCGCGTCGCGCTCCTCGCCGTCGTCCTCGCCACGACGGCGGTCGCCACCGCCGCGCTCGCCAGCGCGCCCGGGCCGGCGCCGCAGCCGGTGGCCAAGAGCGGTTCGGTCGCCGTGAGTGAAGGCGACACCGACCCGGCCAGGTGGGGCGCCATCTGGCCGCTCCAGTACCAGGGTTACTCGCGGACCGTCGAGAAGACCCAGACCAAGTACGGCGGCTGGAGCGGCGGGGCCGAGGGGGCGGTCCCGCTGCAGAAGTCCGAGCGCGATCCCTGGCTGAAGCGGATCTTCGCCGGCTACCTCTTCGCCGTGGACTTCCGCGACCGGCGCGGCCACGCCTACGCCCTCCAGGACCAGGAGAACACCAAGCGCAACGTCCCCGCCGAGGGGAAGCAGTCGGGCAACTGCCTCCACTGCCACGCCTCGATCATGCCGCTCTACCGCGCCATCGGGAAGGAGGCCGCGCCCAAGGGCACCGAGGCCGAGCAGATCCAGGCCGGACTCGTGAAGGTGGGCCAGATGGGTTACTGGGACGCCCACAAGATGCTGTCGGAGATCACCGGGAAGGTCCACCCGGTCTCCTGCGTCGACTGCCATGACCCGAAGTCAATGGAGATCCGGGTGACGCGCCCCGGCTTCATCACCGGCATCCAGAAGCTGGCCGCCTCCAGCGCGGCGGCCCCCCACCTGGCCAGCGTCGAGACGTGGCGCAGGGGTTCCAGGGCGAAGGCCTACGACCCCAACCGCGACGCCAGCCGGCAGGAGAAGCGCTCCTTCGTCTGCGGCCAGTGCCACGTCGAGTACTTCTGCGGCAAGGGGACCACCGTCTTCTTCCCGTGGGGCGAGGGGCTCAAGATGGAGCAGATGGAGCACCTCTACGACAACCTGCAGGTGCAAGGACAGCGGTTCAAGGACTGGACCCACGCCGAGACCGGCATGGAGCTGCTCAAGGCCCAACACCCCGAGTTCGAGATGTGGAGCCAGGGGATTCACGCGCGCAGCGGCGTGGCCTGCGCCGACTGCCACATGCCCGGCAAGAAGGTCGATGGCAAGGAGATCTCGGACCACTGGGTCCGCAGCCCGCTCCTGCAGGCCGGCGTTGCCTGCGGCGGCTGCCACTCCTACGCCGACGACGAGATCAAGGCGCGCGTCGAGCAGATCCAGGACCGCCACTTCGCCCTGATGACCCGGGCCGGGACCGCGGCGGTGGCCATGATCGACGCCATCGTGGCGGTGCGGAAGCCGTACGACGATCGCCACCGCGCCGCGGCCGCCGCCAAGGCCCGCGCGGCGCTGGAGAAGCAGGAGGCCTTCAGGAAGGCGAGCCAGCCGGAGCAGGTGAAGAGGCTTGCCGACGAGACCAGGGCCAACCTGCTCACCATGTGGCGCGAGGTGGTGGAGAAGACGCCGGCCATCAAGGAACTGGGCGAGTTGCAGCGCGCCGCGCAGTGGCGGCTCGACCTGGTGGCCGCCGAGAACTCCATGGGCTTCCACGCCCCGCAGGAGATGGCCCGCATCCTGGCCGAGTCGATCGACCTCTCGCGCCAGGCGGAGCTGAAGGCGGTGAGGCTGGCCATGGGCCCCGTGACCACGGCGGCCCCGGGGCAGAAGCCGTAGCGGTTACCGGTGCGCCTCGGCCAGGTCGGGGTGCTTCTGGACGAAGTCGTCGAAGGTGCCCGGGAAGTCGAGCACCGGCTCCCCCTTGTGCACCGACCAGATCCGCGTCCCCACCTCGCGGATCAGCTCCTGGTCGTGGGTGACGACGAGGATGGTCCCCTCGTACTTCTGCAGCCCGTCGGAGAGGGCCGCGATCGACTGGAGGTCGAGGTGGTTGGTCGGCTCGTCCAGGACCAGCACGTTGTCCTTGAAGAGCATCAGCTTCGACATCAGCAGCCGGACGGTCTCGCCACCGGAGAGGGTGGCGGTCGGCTTCATCCGCTCCTCGCCGGAGAAGAGCATGCGGCCGAGCAGGCCCGAGATCTCCTCGTTGCTGAGCTTGTCCTCCAGCTCGCGCAGCCAGCCGAAGGCGGTGGTGCCGGGGCGGATGACGCCGGCCTGGTCCTGGGGAAGGTAGCCGACCTGGGCCTGGTGGCCCCACTTGACGTGGCCGTGGTCCGGCTTCAGGTCGCCGGCGATCATCCTGGCCAGCGTGGTCTTGCCCACGCCGTTCTTGCCGATGATGCAGACCTTCTCGCCGCGGGTCACCAGCGCGCTGAAGTCCTGGATGATGGTGTCGTCGCCGTAGCGCTTCGACATCCCCTCGACGGTGAGGGTCTGCCGGCCGCTCGGGACCTTCTGCTCGAACTTGATGAAGGGGGCGGCGATGTTGGACCGCTTCATGTCCTCCAGCTTCAGCTTCTGCATGGCGCGGATGCGGCTCTGCACCTGCGAGGCGCGCGTGCCGGCGTGGAAGCGGGCCACGAAATCCTGGAGCTGCGCGACCTTCTTCTTCTTCTCGGCGTTCTCCGACTCGACCCGGTTGCGCACCTGCCCCTTCTGCCGGACCATGTCGTCGTAGCCGCCCGGGTAGAGGATGATGGCCTCGTAGTCGATGTCGGCGATGTGCGTGCAGATCGAGTTGAGGAAGTGGCGGTCGTGGCTGATGGTGACCAGCACGCCCTCGTAGGCGTGGAGGAACTTCTCCAGCCAGCGGATCGACTCGATGTCGAGGTGGTTGGTCGGCTCGTCGAGCAGCAACCCCTGCGGCTTGCCGAAGAGGGCCTGCGCCAGCAGCACGCGCAGCTTGTAGCCGCCGGCCAGCGCGCGCATGGGCTGGTCATGGAACTCGATGTCCACGCCCAGGCCGGAGAGCAGCTCGCCGGCGTTGGCCTCGGCGGCGTAGCCGTCCTCCTCGGCGATGGTCCCCTCGAGCTCGGCCAGCCGCATGCCGTCCTCGTCGGTCATCTCCGGCTTGCCGAGCAGCGCGTCCTTCTCGGAGATGGCGGCCCAGAGCGGCCCGTTCCCCATCAGGACGGTGTCCACCACCCGGAGGTCCTCGTACCGGTAGTGATCCTGGCGGAGGATGCCGAGCCGCCTGGGGCGGATCACGGTGCCGCTGTCGGCCTCCTCGTCCCCGGCCAGGATCTTCATGAAGGTGGTCTTGCCGGAGCCGTTGGGACCGGTCAGGCCGTAGCGGTTGCCCGGCGCGAAAGAGACGTCCACGTCCTCGAAGAGCTTCTTGGGGCCGAAGGCCTTGGTGACGTCCTGGACCGAGATCATTGTGCTCTACTTTCCGAACAGCTTGAGGATCCGCGGCGCGTCGGCGGTGAAGCGGGCCTCGCCGTCGGGCAGCGGCTGGTCGAGGGGATCGGTGATGGTGATGCCGCCGAAGCCGGCGTCCATGCCGTTGAAGGAGACCTTGAGGTCCTTGCCGATGGCGGCGAACTTGGGCTCCCAGCCGACCGTGGTGAGCACGAACCGGTCCGCCGGCGCCGCGAACATCGACATCCCGTCGGAGTAGCTCTCCGGGGGGTGCTTGTCACCGAGCAGCGCCATCAGCGTCGGCACCACGTCGGCGTGGCTGGTCGGCTCGTCGCGCCGCCCCACCGGCACCCCTTCGCCCATCACCACCATCGGCACGTGGAGCTGCTGCACGGTGAGCGCCGAGCCGTGCCCGACGTGCCCCTGCTCCCGCATCTCCTCGCCGTGGTCGCCGGTGACGAGCACCAGCGGCTTGTGGCCGCGCTTGAGCTCGAACCAGGTGAGGAACTCGTCGATCTTCATGTCGGCCTCGTAGGCCGAGTTGCGGGCGCGGTTGAGGATGAGGTTCCCGGGCGCGGCGCTGGCCTTCAGGATCCCCCCGCCGTTCCAGACCGGGGAGAACTTCGCCGCCCGCTCCGGGTAGGTGTAGTTGAAGTGGGTCCCGACGAAGAAGAGGAAGAGGAAGACCGGCTTGTCGCTCGCCTGCCCCACGAAGCGACGCGCCTCCTTCAGCATCGCCGCGTCGGTCTGCTCGGGATTGAGGTCATGGGGCCAGTCGGTCTCCAGCGACTGCTTCACGTCGCCGAAGACCTGGTCGCGCAGCCCCATCCAGTCCACCGACGAGGCGGCCAGGAACTTCGACTGGTAGCCGTTTGCGGAGAAGGCGCGGAACAGCAGCGGCTTGCGCCCGGCCCCGACCACCGCGTCGAGCTTGTGGGCCTCCAGCCCGAAGATCAGGCCGAAGACGGTGAAGTAGGTGGTGGGGGCGAGCGCGTAGTGGCGCTCGAAGATGGTCCCGCCGTGGGTGACGCGATCCCAGAGGTGCGGCATCACCTGCGGGTCGAGGTAATCGGCCCGCGCGCTCTCCAGCAGGATGAAGACCACGTCGGGCTTGCGGGTGAACTTCACCTCCTCGGGGTCGATTCCGGGCGGCAGCTTCAGCGCGCTCTCGCCCGACAGCCCCTTGAGCGGGCTCCCCAGCACCGGCCGGCCTGTCAGCTTCTCCCAGAACTTCCCCATCCGGACCGGCACCTGCAGCGGCAGCGCCTGCCCGGCCGCGAAGACGCCCGGCCCGCCGAAGAAGGCGACGCCGGCCGAGTAGATCCGCTCGCCACCGGCGAGCAGCAGCAGCAGCAGCGCCACCTTCCAGACCGGCCGCGCCGAGGTGAACCGGCGCAGGAACCAGGAGCCGATCACCACCTCGCCCAGCAGGAAGCCGAACCCCTCGGCGAGGAACCAGGCCACGTCGGACACCGGGATGCCGGTCTCGCGCAGCGCGCTCGGCTGGACAGCCACGCGCAGGAAGAAGCCGTTGATGTGGAAGCCGACCGCCGCGTAGGTGCGCGAGTCGATGGCCAGCACGAGGGTGGCGAGGGCGGTCAGGACGGGGAAGGTCCAGCGGTAGAGCCGGCGCGAGACGGAGAGCGGCAGCGCCACCACCCAGAGCGCCACCGCCAGCGTCAGGGCCTGGATCGCGAAGGCCGGGTAGAGCGCCGCCTGGAACCCCTGGGGGACGCCGCGCAGCGCCTGGCCGATGGGCCCGGAGAAGAGCCAGAGGAAGATCGGGACGTGCAAGATCGCCCAGATCAGCCCCGGCCAGCGGGGAGATTGACCACCACTCGGTGCCGCTACGCCAGCGTCCGCCGGTTCACGAAAGTCCATTCGCCGGGCACCCTAACCAAAGTCGGCGCGGCGCGCCAACCTCGGTTGAGCGACAGGCCGCGCGGGCCGGGCCGTGGTAATCAGGGGGCGGCTTCCTCGTGAGCGAACCTCGAATGACATCGCGCCCGTTCCTCTCCCGCCTCGGCTGGCCGGGACCCGCCACCCCGGTCCACGGCCACGAGGTGGTGAGCCTGGAGCTCCCGGAGTTCGGCCCGGTGCAGTTGGCCCGCTGGCTCCATCCCGACGCCAGGCGAGCGCCCGCCACCGTGGAGCCGGCTCGCGTCGCGGCCATGCGGGCGCACCTCCACCCCGGCGACGTGGCGCTGGTGATCGGCGCGGCCGAGGGGGCGGAGGCGCTCGAGCTCGGGCTGGCGGTCGGGCCGACCGGGGCGGTGGTGGCGCTGGAAGCCGACCGGGCCGTCTTCCCGGTGCTGGCCGCCAACGGCGCCCTCAACCGCGATCGGATCCGCCTCTTCCCGCACCTCGTCGCCGTGGCCCGGACCGGCGGGCCGCCACCCTTCGGCGTCGAGGCGCAGCCGCTGGAGCCGTTCCTCCAGGCCCGCCACGCCGACCTGGTCGAGCGGCTCCGCTGGATCTCCTTCCGCTTCGGAGTTCACGGTCCGGCCCTGCTGGAGACGTTGAAGCCGCTCCTGGCCGCGCGCCGCCCCCACCTGCGGATCGCCGTGGGCCGCACCGCCCGCCGGGCGCAGCGGCAGGCGCTGCTCTCCTCCCTCGGCGAGCTGGGCTACCGCGTCGAGCGGTTCGCCGGCGACGGCGCCGGGCACGCCGCGCCCATCACCGCGGCCAACGCGATGGGCTGGAGGCGGCTCGACCTCCTCGCGGTGCCTTGACGGTTCCCTCGGCGTGGCCACCGGCCCTGCCCCCAGTTCACGGTACGGCGATCAGCCCCTCCCCAAACGGCCTGGATCGGGTGTGGCGATCCGGCCCGCTTCGGCGCAGATTCGTCGCGGATCCGACGCACGGTACCTTTGCCGGAGGGTCGATCAGCATGGCCGCCCAACCCGCCCGAAGCCGCGGTAGCGCCCCTCCCGGAATACAGGCGCCGGGCTTCCGGTAGGATGGCGCGTGGCCCACGACCAGCCCCTCTTCGCGGCTTGCGCCCCCGGACTCGAGCCGGTGCTGGCGGAGGAGCTGCGCGAGCTGGGGTTCGCGGCCACCGAGACCCCGGGCGGCGTCGAGGCCCGCGGCGAGGGTGGCGCGGCGCTCATCTGCCTCGCCTCGCGCATCGCCGAGACGGTCCGGCTCCGGGTCTACGACGGGCACGGCGACGGCTTCGAGGCCGCCCGCGCCGAGGCGTTGCGGCGCTTCGGGGCGGACGCCGACCTGCACGTCCGGCGGAGCAGCGGCCGTGTGTCACTGTCCGTGGACGCGGCCGGCGAGCCGCTCCACCGCCGCGGCTGGCGCGCCCGCATTGGCGCGGCGCCCCTGCGCGAGACCATCGCCGCCGCGCTGCTGCGCCTGGCCGGCTGGAACGGCGACCGTCCCTTCCTCGACCCGATGTGCGGCTCGGGCACGCTGGCCATCGAGGCGGCGCTCATCGCGGCGCGGCGCGCCCCCGGCCTCGACCGGACCTTCGCCTTCGAGCGCTTCCCGGGCCACGACGCCGGTCGCACCGCCCGGCTGCGCGAGCGGCTCCGCGCCGAGGCACGGCCGGTCACCGTCCCCATCCACGCCTCCGACCGGAACATGGGGGTCTTGCGGCTGGCCCAGAAGAACGCCGCCGCGGCCGGCGTCGAGGCGGTGGTGCGCTTCGAGCGGGCCGACGCCGCCACCGTCCTCCCGCCGCCCGGCGGCCCGGGGCTCTGTGCCGTCAACCCACCGTTCGGCGTCCGGCTCGATGAGGACGCGGCCGGCGCCTGGCGCTCGCTGGGCGAGCTGACCTCGCGCCTCCCCGGGTGGGCCATGGCGGTCCTCGGCCCCGACCGTGGCCTGGAGCGGCTGCTGCCGCTTTCCCCCCGGCAAGCCATCCCGATCCGCAACGGCGGGCTCGCCTGCCAGCTCCTCTCCTACCAGCTATGAGGGCCTGCCACCGGCGCCGTCACACGGAAGTTGCACTGGAGTCTTGGGTCCGACACCTCGGCACCGTATCCAGGGTCCAGCGATGGAAGCCAACCGAGAGCAGCAGGGCGTTCAGCAGCTGGCGATGGCCACCCAGGCCGCCGCCGGTGGTGCCGGCACGGTCGCGACCGGGGCCTTCTCCCGGCTGCTCGCCTGGGATCAGGCGACCCTCCTGGCGGCGCGCCGGTGGCGCACCCCGCGGAGGACCGTGGTGGCGCGGGCCCTAACCCGGCTCGGGGATGCGAGCGGCTGGACGCTCGTCGGGCTGGCCTTCTTCGCGACGTTCCGGCCGGCGGGCCTGCAGCTGGGGCTGCGGCTCGGCGCGGCCGCCCTCTCCGCCACCCTGCTCTCGCAGGCGCTGAAGCGGATCCTGCACCGCGCCCGCCCAGACCTGGCCATCGCCGGCTTCGTCCCGGAAGCGGCCAACCCGGATCGCTTCAGCTTCCCGTCCGGCCACACCTGCGCGGCCTTCGCGGTGGCGCTGGCCTTCGCCGGCGCCCCGTTCGGCCTCGGCTACCTCTTCCTGGCGCTGGCCGTGGCCATCGGCGCCTCGCGCGTCTACCTCGGCGCGCACTTCCCGCTCGACGTGGCCGCCGGCGCGCTGCTCGGCGGCGTCACCGGGCTGGCGACGCAGCTGCTCTTCTAGGCGGTCCGCGCCGGGCCATGGTCGTCCTCACGTCTGTCCACGGAGGTCCGCGCCTCTGCGCCGGACCACGGTCCTCCTCAGCGCTCGTCGCGCCTGCGGCGTCCAGGCGCGAGGGGCGCCACGGTCGGCAGCGTTCCGCCGCGGCTCAGGCCTTGTTCTTGGAGTGACGCACGTCGGTGCCGCGCACCATGAAGATGACCATCTCGGCCAGGTTGGTGGCGTGGTCGCCGAACCGCTCTAGGTGCTTGGCGGAGAACATGAGCGAGGTGGCGCGCCGGATGGTGCGCGGGTCCTCCATCATGGTGGTGAGCAGGTGGTTGAAGATCTTCAGGTAGAGGGCGTCGAGGTGGTCGTCGGCCTCGAGCACCTCCTCGGCCTTCACCGGGTCGGCGGTGACGAAGGCGTCGAGCGCCTTGGCGAGCGCCGCCTCGCTGAGCGCGGCGAGCCGTCCCAGGTCGTGCAGCGGCTGCAGCGCCGGGGCCTGGGCCAGGTCGACCGCCCGCCTGGCGATGTTGACCGCGAGGTCGCCCATCCGCTCGAGGTCGGTGACGATCTTGAGGGCGGTGGTGATGAAGCGCAGGTCGCTGGCGGCGGGCTGGCGGAGCGCGAGGATGCGCCGGCAGGCGCCGTCGATGTCCACCTCCATCCGGTTGACCGTCTTGTCCTTCCGGATCACCAGGTCGGCGAGCACGGCGTCGCGCTCGACGACGGCGCGCACGCTGCCGGCGATGGCCGCCTCGACGAGGCCGCCCATCTCCAGCAGTTGCTCGCGCAGCGCGCCGAGCTCGGCTTCGTACGACTTGTCGATATGGGTCTTGGCCATGTCATACCCCGTTCCCCGCGGTCGCGAGCTTAGCCGAACTTGCCCGTGACGTAGTCCTCGGTCCGGGGCTCGCGCGGGTTGGTGAAGATCTGCTCGGTGGCGCCCACCTCGACCAGCTCGCCCATGTACAGGAAGGCGGTCTGGTCGGAGACCCGGGCCGCCTGCTGCATGTTGTGGGTGACGATCACGATGGTGTACCTCGCCTTGAGCTCGTGGATCAGGTCCTCGACCTTGGCGGTGGCGATGGGATCGAGGGCGCTGGTCGGTTCGTCCATGAGCAACACCTCCGGCGCGACCGCCAGGGCGCGGGCGATGCAGAGCCGCTGCTGCTGGCCGCCCGAGAGCGAGATGGCCGGGGCCCTGAGCCGGTCCTTGACCTCGTCCCAGAGCGCCGCCTGGCGCAGGCACTGCTCCACCGTGGCCTGGTGATCCCCCTTGATCCCGTTGAGGCGCAGCCCCGACGAGACGTTGTCGAGGACCGACATGGTCGGGAAGGGGTTGGGGCGCTGGAAGACCATCCCCACCCGGCGCCGCAGGTGCACCGGATCGACGTCCCGTCCCTGGACGTCCTGGCCGTCCAGGAGGATGGAGCCCTCCACCCGGGCCCCGGGGGTCAGCTCGTGCATGCGGTTGAGGCACCGCAGGAAGGTGGACTTGCCGCAGCCGGACGGGCCGATGATCGCGGTCACCGACATGGCGGGGATGCTGGTGGTGACCGAGCGCAGCACCTCGGTCTTGCCGAAGATCGCCGTCAGGCGCTCGACGGCGATCTTGTCGGCCGGCGCCGTCATCGCTGCTCCCGGGGAAGTCCGCTGCGGGTGAGGAACCGCGCCGTGAGGTTCAGGGCGCCGACGAGGAGGAGGAGGACGAGCGCGGCGGTCCAGGCCTTCTGGTGCCAGTCCGCGTATGGGCTGATGGCGTAGTTGTAGATTTGCACGGTGAGGGAGGCGGTGGGCTGGTCGGGGGCGAAGTTCCAGTACTGGTTGTTGAGCGCCGTGAAGAGCAGCGGTGCAGTCTCGCCGGCGGCGCGGGCGATGGCGAGCAGCACGGCGGTGACGATCCCGCCGAGCGCGGTGCGCAGCACGATGCGCAGGCTGGTCTTCCACTGGGGGACGCCCAGCGCCAGCGACGCCTCCCGCAGCGATCCGGGGACGAGGCGGACCAGCTCCTCGGTGGTGCGCGCCAGCGTGGGCACCATGAGCAGCCCGAGGGCGACCCCGCCGGCGAGCGCGGAGAACCGCCGCATGGGCACCACCACCAGGCCGTAGGCCACGATGCCGACGACGATGGAGGGGACGCCGGAGAGGACCTCGGCGGTGAAGCGGATGGCGCTCCCGAAGCGCCCGTCACCCCGCTCGGCGAGGAAGACCCCCGCCCCGACCCCGAGCGGGAGCCCGACCAGGCAGGCCAGCCCGACCAGGTAGAGGGTCCCGAGAAGGGCGTTCCCGACCCCGCCGCCGGGTTCGCCCACCGGCGTGGGCAGGTGCGTGAAGAAGGTCCAGGAGAGCCCGGCCGCGCCCTTCGAGACCACCAGCCAGAGCAGCAAGGCGAGTGGAACGAGCGCCACGACCACGGCGAGCCCGGTCACGACCGTCATGGCCGCGTTGACGGCGCGCCTCCGCGCGAGCAGCTTCACCCGACGCTCCCGGTGGCCGCCTTGACCGCCTGGACCAGGAGCCGGGCCACCGCGTTCAAGAGGATGCTGAGCCCGAACAGCACCAGGGCGAGGCCGGCCAGGGCGGCCACGTGCTCCCCCGAGGTGGCCTCGGCGAACTCGTTGGCGATGACCGCCGGCAGGGTGTAGCCGGTGGCGAAGAGGGAGGTGCGGATCTCCGGGGTGTTGCCGATCACCATGGTCACGGCCATGGTCTCGCCGAGGGCCCGCCCCAGGCCGAGGAGCGTGGCGCCCAGCATCCCGGCCCGCGCGTGCGGCAGGACCGCCAGGCGGATGGCCTCCCAGCGCGTGGCGCCGAGCACCAGGGCGGCCTCCCGGAGAGTGACCGGCACGGTCTTCAGCACCTCGATGGTGACCGAGGCGATGGTCGGCAGGATCATCACGGCCAGGATCAGGCCGGCGGCCAGGAAGCCGAGGCCGATCTGCGGCCCCTGGAAGAGCGGGAGGAAGCCGAAGGCGCCAGCCAGCGCCGGCTCGACCGACTCGCGCAGCCAGGGCACCAGGACGAAGAGGCCCCACAGGCCGTAGACCACGCTGGGGATGGCCGCCAGCGTCTCGATGAGGAAGGAGACCACCGGCCGCAGCCTCCCCGGCGCGATCTCGACCATGAAGATGGCCAGGCCGACGGAGATCGGGAGGGCCACCGCGATGGCCAGCAGGCTCGTCACCAGCGTGCCGTAGATGAACGGGAGCGCCCCGAACGACGAAGCGACGGGGTCCCAGTCTTGCCCCTTGATGAACTCGAGGAGGTGGACACGCCCGACCAGCGGCGTGGTCAGGCGGCCGAGCGCCAGCACGATCACGCCCGCGACGACCGCCACCGCGCCGCCCAGCGCCACCAGCCCCGCGCCCCAGAGTCGGTCGCCCAGGTTGCGAGGCCGGTGCGGCGAGGCGCTCAGGGCGTCCATGGGCCGCGTGGCCTGGGAGCTTTGGGTGTCTGGACTCACGCGCGGTAGGCCTTCCCTCGGTTCCGGGCCTTATAGGCCGGCTCCGTGACGAACAGGTGACGAGACCGTGTCGAATTGGTCCGACCGCGACGTCCCGCCAGGCCGACCGGCTGACCGACCGACCCGGCGGGAGTCTCGCCCTGTCCGACCCTGGACTACTTCCGGTTCGCCGAGCCGACCAGGATGTGCTGGCCCTTCGCCGTCAAGGTCTTCAGCTTCGCCTCCACCTGCCGGACCACGGCCTTGGGGAGCGGGGCGTAGTCGAGCGGCGCGGCGTACTTCTGCCCGTCGTGCACCGCCCACCAGATGAACTCCACCAGCGCCCTGGCCCGCACCGGGTCCTGCTGGTCCTGCGGGACGAGGAGGTAGGTGAAGGAGGCCATGGGGTAGGCGTCCTTGCCGGCGGCGTCGGTGATGGAGACCCGGAAGTCGTCCGGCATGACGATGCCCGCGGCGGCCACCGAGGTGCCCTCCATGGTGGGCTTCACCCAGAGACCGTCCTTGTTCCGCAGCTCCGCCATGGGGAGCTGGTTCTGCTTGGCGTAGGCCAGCTCCACGTAGCCGATGGCGCCGGGCGTCTGCTTCACCAGCCCGGTGACCCCCTCGTTGCCCTTGCCGCCCAGGCCGACCGGCCACTTGACGCTCGTCGACGCGCCCACCCGGGTCTTCCACTCCGCGGAGACCTTGGAGAGGTAGTCGGTGAAGATGTTGGTCGTGCCCGAGCCGTCGGAGCGGTGGACCACGTTGATGGAGGCGTCGGGCAGCTTCACGCCCGGGTTGAGCTTGGCGAGCGCGGCGTCGTTCCACTTCGTGATCTTCCCGAGGTAGATCGCGGCGAGCGCGTCGGGCGAGAGGCGCAGGGTGTCGATGGCCGCGTGGTAGGTGACCACCACCGCGCCCAGCACCGTCGGGATGTGGACGGTCCCAGGGGCCGCGGCCAGCTGCGCGTCCTTCATGGGCGCGTCCGACGCGCCGAAGTCGACGGTCCTGTTGGTGACCTGCTGGATGCCGCCGCCCGAGCCGATCGACTGGTAGTTGAACTGGTACTCAGGGTGGAGCTTGTTGTACTCGGAGAACCACTTCGAGTAGAGCGGGAAGGGGAAGGTCGCGCCCGCGCCGTTGAGGAGGAGCTTGTCGGCGGCGGACGCGGTCCCGGCGAGGGCGAGAGCCGCGGCGAGGATCAGTCTTTTCATGACGGGAAAGTCCTTGGTTGGAGTTTCGACTGGCGCTTCTTAACGGGCCCCCGTGACGGATGCGTGACGCCGCGGCGACGATTCCCGCTGACCCGGGAGGCTCGCCCCTTCCAGGGCCCCGGCACCACCCTGGCTCGCGCCGGGGGAAGTCACCGAACGGTCACCCTCTCCTCACCCGATCGCCGCGGGCGTCCGCCACATTGCGCGACCCAAGCGGCTGTTCGAGCCGAATCCAGGCGCTGGGCGCCCGGAACAACCAGGCGGCACCCGCCGCCTCTGGAGAAACAGACCATGAGAAGCTTCCAAGCAGCCACCGCCATCCTCCTGATCGGGATCGCGTCCGTAGCAAGGGCCGAGCCGTCCACGATCATCTCCGGTAAGGCGTTCGTCGACTACACCTACCGGAACAACGTGGACGACGGGACCGGCCTGGCGGCCGACAAGTACGCCGGGACCGCGCTCGACCTTAAGCGCTTCTACTTCGCGGTGGACCACACCTTCGACTCCGTCTGGGCCGCTCGCGTCCGCACCGACGTCGGCAACCTGGTCAACGGCAAGTACGACGTGTTCGTCAAGCACGCCTTCGTCCAGGCCACCATCGCTCCCGAGTTGACGCTCCGCGCCGGCTCCGCTGACCTGCCCTGGGTGCCGTTCCAGGAGGACCTCTACGGGTACCGCTACGTCGAGAACGTCCTCATCGACCGCGTCAAGGTCGGCACCTCGGCCGACTGGGGCCTCCACGCCGGCGGCAAGCTCGCGAGCGGCCTGGTGAGCTACGCGGTCTCGGTCGTCAACGGGCGCGGCTACGGCGACCCGACCCGCACCCAGTCGCCGCTCGTCGAGGCCCGCCTCGCCCTCGCGCCGGTCAAGGGGCTCACGCTGGCGGTGGGTGGCCAGGTCGGCAAGCTCGGCCAGAACGTGATCGGCACCGCGACGCCCCGCAACGCGCAGCGCTTCGACGCGCTCGTGGCCTGGGTCGACGGCCCGGTGCGGGTGGGTGCGAACGGCTTCTACGCCACGAACTACGACAAGGCGATCGTCACCGGCGCCAAGCCGGAGGACAAGGCCATGGGCGTCTCCGGCTGGGCCTCCTACGCCTTCAACCCCGAGCTGGCCCTCTTCGGCCGGGGCGACTACGTCCAGCCCAGGAAGGACACCAACCCCGGCCTCAAGGACGTGTACTTCAACGCCGGCCTGCAGTACACGCCGGCCAAGGCCGTGAACCTGGCCCTGGTGTACAAGCACGAGACCGTCGCCTCCGGCACCGTGAGCACGTCGAACGGCACCATCGGCTCCACGGTCGCCGGCTCGAAGGGCACCTACAGCGAGGTCGGCGTGTTCGGGCAGTACTCGTTCTAGCGGGTGCGGGCGCGGGACGGGCGCGCGCCTCCGGGCTCGCTCCCGTCCCGCTTCTTCCCGGAGGCGCGGCTGGCGGAGCGCCCTCCCCTCGCCTCACGCGGCCGGGAGCCTGACGCGGAAGCGCGTGCCCTCGGCACCACTCTCCACGTCGATCTGGCCGTGCATCCCCTGGACGAGGTGCTTGGCGATGGCCAGCCCGAGACCGGTGCCGCCCGCCTCGCGCGCCCGCCCGGAATCGACGCGGTAGAAGCGCTCGAAGAGGCGCGCCAGGTGGTGCGGCTCGATGCCAGGGCCGGTGTCGGTGACGGTGAGCACCGCCTCCCCGCCGCTCGACACCGCGCGCAGCTCGACCGAACCGCTCGGCGTGTACTTGATGGCGTTGTCCACCAGGTTGACCACCACCTGCTCGAGGGCCCGCCCGTCGGCCATGACCGTGATCCCCTCGGGCACGGCCACCCGCAGCTCCAGCCCTTTCTTGCGGGCCGAGGGACCGTGCAGCTCGTCCACCTGCCGGCCCAGCGGGGTGAGGTCCACCGGCGCGACCTCGAAACGCCACTGGCGCGACTCCAGCCGGGAGAGATCGAGCAGGTCCTGGGTGAGCCGCGAGAGCCGCTCCGCCTGCCGATGGACGATCTCCACGAACCCGCGCGCCGTCTCGGGCTGGTCCAGCGCGCCCGCCAGCAGCGTCTCGGCGGCTCCGCGGATGGCGGCCACCGGCGTGCGCAGCTCGTGGGAGGCGTTGGCCACGAAGTCGCGCCGGGTGGCGGCGGCGCGCCGCTCCTCGGTCACGTCGCGCACCAGGCAGAGCACCTCGCCGCGCAGGAGCGGCGTCAGGTGCACCGAGAGGGCACGGTGCGGGAGCTCCAGCTCCAGCCGCCGCGCCGACCCTTCCAGCGCCCGGCGCATCGCCTCGGACAGCTCCCCGCTCCTCGTCACCTCCAGCGAGGTGAGGCCGGCGGCGCGGCCGCTGGCCGAGAGCGCGTCGAAGGCGGCGTTGCAGACCCGCACCCGCCCGTCCACCGCCACCACCGCCGCGGCGTCGGGCAGCGAGGCCAGCAGCTCCTGCTCGGCAGGATCGCGCACGGTGGCGAAGCGGCGCAGCTCGCGCTGCAGGAGCAAGCTGCCCAGCTCCGAGACCTCCTGCCCGAGGTCGGCGTGCGGTCCGCCCGCCAGCTCGGCCCGGAGCGCCTTGATGGCCGCCGCCAGCGGCGTGCGACCCAGGGCCATTCAGTGCCCCTCTTCCTTGTCCGCCGGATCCACCATCCGGTACCCGATCCCGCGGACCGTCTCCAGCAGGTCGCGCCCGGCGCCCAGCTTCTCGCGCAGCCGCTTGACGTGGGTGTCCACCGTCCGCGTCTCCACGTCGGGCGACATCTCCCACACGTCCTCGAGCAGCTGCTCCCGCGACTGCACGCGCCCGAGCCTCGACATGAAGGTGGTGAGGAGCCGGAACTCGAGCGGTGTCAGGTCCATCTCGCCGCTTTCGACGAAGGCGCGGTGGGCCTCGACATCCACGCGGATGGGCCCGACCCGCTCGCGCGGCCGCTCCACGCTCCGCCCGCCGCCGGCCCGCCGCAGCACCGCCTTGAGCCGCAGCACCAGCTCGCGAACGCTGAAGGGCTTGGTGACGTAGTCGTCCGCCCCCAGCTCGAAGCCGACCACGCGGTCGACCTCCTCGCCCTTGGCGGTGAGCATCACGACCGGCACGTGGCGGGTGCGAGGGTCGGCCTTGATGCGCCGGCAGACCTCGGTGCCCGCGAGGTCGGGCAGCATCAGGTCGAGCAGCACGAGGTCGGGGACCCGGCGCTTCAGCGCCAGCAGCGCCTCCTCGCCCCGCGTCGCCAGGATGGTCTCGAACCCGGCCGCGCGCAGGTTGAAGTCGAGGACCGAGAGGAGGTCGCGCTCGTCGTCACAGAGGAGAACCGTGGTCACGTTCGGATCACCGCATGGCAGCGTGACAGGACGGCGGCCCGCACGCAACGGATCGGTGACGCCGTCACCGCGGCGCACCCCGCCGGGGATCCCTCCGTTCGCGCTCCGAGGTACGATGTGAGCCCAATGTGCCGCCCCGCGCCCGTCCTCGCGTCATGCCTCGCCCTGCTCACCGCGTGCGCCGGAGCCCGCTCCGCGCCCAGCGAACCGGTGCCGGTGCCGGAGCCGGCCCTCCTCAAGCCGGCCGAGCTGGCGCGGGTCCGCTGCCTGCTGCTCGCACCGGTCGAGAGCGCCGCCGACGCGCCGCTGGCCGCCGGCGCCGCCACGCGCGCGCTGGAGGCGAGCGTGGACCCGACCCGGACGCAGTCCCTCCCGGTGGACGAGCTGCGCGCCATGCTGGACGAGACGCCGCTGGAGCTCCCGGCCGGCGTTTCCGGCGGCATGGCGCTGGAGCTGGCCGAGCTGCTCGGTGCCGACGGCGCGCTCTATGGCGCCGTGGAAGGGCGAGGCCGCGGCCGGGAGCCGGGCTTGCTGGTGACGCTCCGGCTCATCCTGGCCGGAAGCCGGGAGCTGGTCTTCGCGGCCAGCGCCCCCGTCGTGCCGTGGCCGGGCGAGCCGCTCGAGGCGGCGGTGCGCCGGAGCATCGTCGACCTGGCGCGGCCGGCGCTGGACCGGCTCGGCGCCCGAGGGCCGCGCAGCTGCTTCGCCCGTAGCCGCCGCGACGCGCTCCATGCCGCGGCCGTCTCCCTCCGCGCCACGACGGACCCGCCGCCCTCCGCCGAGCTGGCCTCCGGCGCGACCGGACCCACCGGGCTTCGCACCGCGCGCCAGCGGGAATGGGCTCGCCGGCTGGGAGGGAACGGCCGGGTGACGCTCGACGAGGTGGCGTTCGCCGCGCGCACCGCCGACCTGGCCCGCGAAGCCGGCCTGGCCGACCTCGCGCTGGTGCTCGGCACGGTGCCGGCGCTCACCATCCGGCTGGAGGGGTATGTAGACGCCTCGGACGATCCGGCCGGTGACTTGCGCCTGTCGCTGGCCATGGCGCAGACGGCGGCCAGGCGGCTCGTCGAGCTGGGCGTGAGGGCCGGGCGGATCGCCGTGTCCGGCCGTGGCAGCGAGAACCCGCTGGTCCCGAATTTCACGGCGCGTGGACGAGCCGCCAACCGACGCATCGAGGCGAGCGTCCCCTGGTGACTCCCCCCACCGTCGATCCGGGCGGCGTGTCCGAGACGCACTCGTTCGACGGCGAGGACGCCGGCCGGCCGCCGACCGACGACCTCGGCGCCCTCTCCCGTGCCGGGGTGGTTCTCATCTCGACCGGGCTCATCCTCTGCATCGGCGTGGGCGACGTCCTCACCGGCCCCGACGTCAACTTCACCCTCCTCTACCTTGGCCCCATCGCCTTCGGCGCGTGGCTCGGCTCGACGCGGTGGGGCTTCGGGCTCTCGGCGCTGGCCTCGATCGTCTCGAGCTCCTCGGACCTCTACGCCCGGCAGGGCACGCAACTCCCCGGCGGCGTGCTGGCCTGGAACCTGATGGTCCAGTTCGGCGTCTTCCTGGCGCTGGTGCTGCTGATCACCGGCCTGCGAGATCGGCTGGAGGTGGAGCAGCAGATGGCCCGCACCGATCCCCTCACCGGCCTGCCCAACCGGCGGGCCTTCGGCGAGGCGGCCACGCTGGAGCTCGAGCGGGCGCGGCGCAGCGGCCGGCCGCTCTCCTTCGCCTACCTCGACTGCGACGACTTCAAGTTCGTCAACGACGCGCGGGGACACCACGAGGGGGACGCGCTGCTGGTGGTGGTGGCCCAGACCATGCGCGCCTCGACCCGCTCCGTGGACACGCTGGCGCGGCTGGGCGGCGACGAGTTCGGCCTGCTCATGCACGAGACCGACGCGGCCGCGGCGCTGGCGCTGGTGACGCGGGTTCGGACCAACCTGCTGGCGGCGGTGGCGCGCCACGGGTGGAACGTGGGCTTCTCCATCGGCGTGGCCACCTTCGTCGAGGCGCCGAACCAGCTCGACGACCTGCTGGCCCGTGGCGACGAGCTGATGTACGAGGCCAAGCGGATCGCCCGCGGCTCGATCCGCTCCGGCGCCTTCGGCGCCGCGCCGGTGGCGCCGCCGGGGCCGCTGCCGGACCACACCCGCGAGCCGGGCCGGGAGCCCTGAGGCGCCGACATGCACTTCTTCGCCACGTGCAGCAAGGGGACCGAGGGGGCGCTGCGCCAGGAGCTGGCGGCGCTCAAGCTGCCGGCGGTGCGGGGCGGGCGCGGCGGCGTCCACTTCGAGGGGCGGCTGGAGCACGGCGCCAAGGCCTGCCTCCACTCGCGCACCGCCATGCGCGTGCTGCTCGAGCTGGCGGCCTTCCCCGTGGACGGCGCCGACGCGCTCTACGAGGGCGCGCGCGCGGTCGACTGGACGCCGTGGCTCACCGAGCGGACCACCCTGGCCGTGGAAGCCACCGGCCTGGCGCCCGGGGTCACCCACACCGGCTTCGCCGCGCTCAAGGTGAAGGACGGGGTGGTGGACATGCTCCGCGACAAGCTGGGCGCCCGGCCCGACGTGGACACCAGGAACCCCGACGTCCCCATCGTGCTCCACCTGGACGGCGGGCGGGCCACCCTCTCGCTCGACCTGGCCGGCGAGCCGCTCCACCGGCGCGGCTGGCGCACCACCACCTCGGTGGCGCCGCTCAAGGAGACGCTGGCGGCCGCGGTGCTGCTGGCCGGCCGCGTCGAGGTTGAGGCGCCGTTCGTCGATCCGCTCTGCGGCTCCGGCACGCTGGCCATCGAGCAGGCGCTGCGCGCCCGCCGCATCCCGCCCGGCCTGGAGCGGTCCTTCGCCTTCCAGCGCTGGCCCTGCTACCGCGAGGAGCTGCAGTCGCGCTGGGACCGGCTCCGGTCCCAGGCCCGCGCCGCGGTGCTGCCGGCGGCGCCGGCGCCCATCTTCGCCTCCGACTTCCACCCCAAGGCCATCGACGCCTGCCGCCGCAACGCCCACCTCGCCGGCGTCTCGGGCGACGTGGTGATCGAGCAGGCCAACGTGCGCGATCTCCAGCCGCGCGGCGAGCCGGGAACGCTCTGCATGAACCCGCCCTACGGCGAGCGGCTCATCGCCGAGGAGGAGGGGCCCGAGGCCCGCTCGGCGGCGCGGACGCAGGAGCGCAAGCTGGCCGGCTTCTACCGGCTCCTCGCCGAGCTGCTGGACCGCCACCCGGGCTGGAGCGCCGTCCTCCTCTCCGGCAACCCGCTCCTGCAGAAGACGCTGGCCCGCAAGGCCGAGATCGACCACCGGCTCTGGAACGGGCCGCTGGAGATCCACCTGCTGCGCTACCGGCTCTGAGTGCTGGTCGTGCCGGGGCCCCCAGGTCCCTTGCGCGGCCCGCCGGCTTTGCTAGTGTCCGCGCCCCGGATCGCCCGGAGTCGCCGTTCCGAGGAGTCATCATGGGCCAGGATGCACCTTCGCCGAGCGGCGACCACCCGCCGCACCACGCCCCCCCACCCCCGGGGACCGCGTACCAGCGCCTGAAGCGGCTCGTCTTCGGCGCCCCTCGCGACGTCGAGGACCCGCACACCTACCACTCGATGTCGCTCATCGCGCTGCTGGCCTGGGTCGGGCTCGGCGCCGACGGCCTCTCCTCCTCCTCCTACGGCCCCGACGAGGCCTTCCGCGCCCTGGGCGACCACCGGTCGCTGGCCATCTTCCTGGCGCTGGCGACCGGCGTGACCGTGCTGGTCATCTCGGTCGCCTACTCCCAGATCATCAAGCACTTCCCCTTCGGCGGCGGCGGCTACGTGGTGGCCACCCAGCTGCTCGGTCCCCGGGCCGGCGTGGTCTCCGGCTCGGCGCTGCTGGTCGACTACATCCTCACCATCTCGGTCTCCGTCGCCTCCGGCGCCGACGCCATCTTCAGCTTCCTGCCGCCGGCGTGGCACGCCGGGAAGCTGTCCGCCGCGGTGCTGGCCATCTTCCTGCTGGTGGTGCTCAACCTGCGCGGCGTGAAGGAGTCGGTCTCGATCCTGGCCCCCATCTTCGGCCTCTTCCTCCTCACTCACGTCGTGCTCATCCTTGGCGGAATCGGCTCGCACCTGGGCGAGATCCCCAAGGTGGCCGGCGAGGTGGGCCAAAGCCTGCGCGCCTCGCACGGCAAGCTCGGCCTGATCGGGCTCATGGCCGTCTTCGTCAAGGCCTACTCGATGGGCGGCGGCACCTACACCGGCATCGAGGCGGTCTCCAACGGCCTCCAGATCATGCGCGAGCCGAAGGTGAGGACGGCGCAGCGGACCATGGTCTACATGGCCATCTCGCTGGCGCTCACCGCCGGCGGCATCCTGGTCCTCTACCTGCTCTTCCACGTTGTGCCGGCGGAAGGGAAGACCCTCAACGCGGTGCTGCTGGAGCGGTTCACGCAGTCCTGGAGGATCGGCGGCGTGAACGTCGGCCACGGCTTCCTGGTGGTGACGCTGGTGGCCGAGGCGGCGCTCCTCTTCGTCGCCGCCCAGGCCGGCTTCATCGACGGCCCGCGGGTCATGTCCAACATGGCCACCGACTCCTGGCTGCCGCACCGCTTCGCCCAGCTCTCCGACCGGCTCACCATGCGCGACGGCGTCTGGCTGATGGGCGGCGCCTCGCTGGTGACACTCCTCTACACGCGCGGGGACATCACCACGCTGGTCACGATGTACTCGATCAACGTCTTCCTGACCTTCTCGCTCTCGCAGCTGGCCATGGTGAAGTACTGGGCGCGGCGCAAGGAGGCCGGGCGGAAGCGCGGGCTCGCCATCCACGGAGTGGCCTTGGTCCTCTGCCTCTCGATCCTCTCCGGCACCATCTACGAGAAGGGCGCGGAGGGCGGCTGGATGACCATCCTGGTCACCAGCCTGCTGGTGGTCCTCTGCCTGGTCATCAAGCGCCACTACGGCAAGGTCCAGCGGAACCTGCGGCGGCTGGACGCCATCATGGCGGCCCTCCCGACCCACTCCGGCAAGCCCAACCCGGTCGTCGACCCCACGGCCCAGACCGCGGTGCTGCTGGTGGGCAGCTATGGCGGCCTCGGCATCCACCAGCTGCTCACGGTGAAGCGGATCTTCGGCGAGCACTTCCGGAACTTCATCTTCGTCTCGGTGGGCGTGGTCGACTCGGCCACCATGAAGGGGGTCGAGGAGGTGGACCGGGTCCGGCTGCGGACGGAGACCGGGCTGCAGCAGTACGTCGAGGCGGCTCATCGGCTCGGGCTGGCCGCCGACTACCGGATGGAGATCGGGACCGAGGCGGTGGCCGTGGCGGAGCAGCTCTGCCTGCAGATCGCCCAGGAGTTCCCGCGGGCCGTCTTCTTCGCCGGCAAGCTGATCTTCGAGCGCGAGCAGGTCTTCCAGCGGCTCCTGCACAACGAGACCGCCTACCAGCTCCAGCGGCGGCTCCAGTTCGGCGGCCTCAACGCCATGGTGCTGCCGGTGCGGGTGATGGACGAGCAGCCGGCGTAGGACTCCCGAGCAGGCACTGCCCGCGACTCACGACGCCGAAGCGCGGCTCACCGGGCGGGCGCTGGCCTGGTCGGAGCGCCTCGCGCCAGCTCCTCGCGAAGCGCGCGGGCGGCCGAGAGCGCGCCCCTGGGGCGCACCGACTCCGGCAGCGCCTCGCCGTGGCTGATGGCCTCGTGGACCGCGGCCGTCGCCCCGGGCAGGTCACCCGCGGCGCGCAGCGCCCGGGCCTCGACCACCAGGACGCTCACCTTGCGCGGCCCCTCGGCCAGCGCGGCGGCGGCCTTCGCCGTGGCGGCGGCCTCCCGGGGCCGGCCCGCCTCGAGGTAACCCCGCGCCAGGTAGGCGAGCGCGAAGTACTCCCCGGGCAGCGCACGAGCCGACGCCTCCAGCGCCGGGAGCACCCGGGCCACCTCGCCCAGGGTCATGGCCGCGGAGAGGCGGGCCCCGTCGAAGGCGGAGCGGGAGAGCGGCGTGGCGGCCCTGGCCGATCCGGCCTCGATCCAGTCGAGCCACTGGCGGGCCACCACCCTGGCGCCAGCCGCGTCCTGGCTGGCCTTCCGCGCGCCCAGCAGGGCCTCGTAGAGGCCGGAGCGGTCGTCGGCCGGCACGCCCGGGAAGAGGAGCGCGCCGCGGGCCGCCGGCTCCAGCGCCGCGATGGCAGCGGCGCGTGGGGCCGGCGCCTCCAGCGAGGTGCCGCAGTTGAGCCCGGCCGCCGCCACCCGGGCCGCGGCCGGCCCGGGCGGTAGCGTGGGCAGGAGCCGGCGCGCGGCGTCGGCGCACGGCTCCGGGTCCCCGCTCACGTAGAGCGCCTGCAGCAGCGCGTCGGCCGCGCCCGGCCGGCCGGCCCAGCTCGCGCCGCCGGCGCCGAGCGCCTCGGCGAACGCGGCGGCCGCCTCGGCGTGTCTCCGGTCCGCGGCCAGCGCCGCGCCGCGCGCCATGGCCGCCCCGGCGGCACCGGACGTCTCGCGCCGCGGCGCCTTCCCGGCGCCGGCCAGCAGCTTCTCTAGCTCCCCGGCGGTGGCCGTTCCCATCCAGCGCAGCACCACCTTCTCGCCGGCCGGCTCGATGACCAGGATGGTGGGCCAGGCCTCGATGGGAAACCGCTCCACGAAGGCGAAGTTGCGCGGCTTCTCGGTGTCGATGTCGAGCCAGGCAAACTGCCCGGCCAGCTTCAGCAGGCGCGCGTCGGTGAGGACGTTGGCCCGCATGAAGCGGCAGGTGGGTCACCAGGGGGCCCAGACGTCCACCACCAGCGGAACGTTCCGGGCCCGGGCGTCGGCCAGGGCCCTGGCGTAGTCGTCGGCGATGAACGGGAGCGAGCCGGCGGCGGCCGGCCAGGCCACCACAAGGGCCAGGGCCGCGAGGAGGGAACGCATGCGCCCTATCCTAGCCGGGCCCGACCAGCGCGTCAGTCCTTCCGGACCAGGCGGCGGGCCCGCCCGGTGCGCTCCCCGGGGGCCGGCCTGGACGCACTGCGCAATGCCGCGGGAGCCCCGGTGATCATAACGTTTCGGCTCACCCTCCCTCCCCCGGGGAGGCAATGGCGTCGCACCTTTCGGCTGGAGGTCACCATGGCGCTCCGATTCTTCTCGGCAGGACTGCTCTCCATCTCCCTCTCCCTCCTCGGCGGCCAGGCCCTCGCGGCCCCGGCTCCGGGCGTCACCGACACCGAGATCACCATCGGCATCACCGGTCCGCTCTCCGGCCCGGCGGCCGCCTGGGGCACCATCGCGCTGGCCTCCGAGGCCTACGCCACCTACGTGAACCAGCAAGGGGGCGTCCACGGCCGCAAGCTCAAGATCGTCCTCAAGGACGACGGCTACAACCCGGGGCGCGCGGTCGCCAACTTCAACGAGATGAAGGACTCGGTGTTCGCGGTGATCGGCACGGTGGGCACCGCCGTGCTGAACGCCAACAAGGACCTGGTGGCCGAGGCCGGGCTGCCGCTGGTGTCCCCGCTCGGGAACGTGCGGGTCTTCGCCAACCAGCCCAGGGCGAAGGTCCGCGCCGTGTTCCAGGCCTACCCCGACTACACCGACGAGACCGAGTTCCTCTCCCGGCAGGCGGTGAAGCTCGAGGGCGTGAAGAAGCTCGGCTTCTTCGGCCAGAACGACGACTACGGCAAGGGCGGCCTGGAGGGTGTGAAGCTGGGGCTGGCCAAGACCGACGCCAAGCTGGTGGCCGAGGTCTTCTACGAGGTCACCGACCGCGAGCTGGGCACCCAGGCCCTGAAGATGAAGGAGTCGGGGGCCGAGGCGGTGATCCTCTACTCCACCGCCACGCACGCCGCCGGCCTGGTGAAGGAGATGGCCAAGGTCGGCTACCGGCCCAAGCTCTTCGCCTCCTTCACCCTCTACGACCGCGACACCATGTTCCGCCTGCTCGGCGACCTCTGGGAGGGCGCCTACTTCGACACCGGCGTCGCGCTGCGCGGCGAGCCGGCGGCCAACAAGGCGATCGAGATCGTCACCAGGATCGACCCCAAGCTGAAGGGGCGCGAGGGCTTCTGCGTCCAGGGCGTGTCCGACGTGATGATGCTGGTGGAGGGGCTGAAGCGGGCCGGCCGCGACCTCACCCGCGAGAAGTTCATCACGGCCATGGAGACCATCAAGGACTACGACGGCGGCGGCCTCTACCCTCCCTTCTACTTCTCTCCCACCCGCCACCACGGCCTCAACGCCGTCCGGCTCATGCGGGCCGGCAAGGCCGGCGACGCCAGCGTGAAGCAGATCACGCCCTGGCAGATCTTCCCGGGGCGCTTCTAGTGGCTCGTTCCCCCTGAGGTGGGGCGCCAGCTCCCGATGGTGGGCGAGGCGTTGCTCGAGGTCCGCGGCCTGACGCTGCGGTTCGGGGGCATCACGGCGCTGGGCGGGGTCGACCTGACCATCGCCGAGGGGGAGACCCTCGCGGTCATCGGGCCCAACGGGTCGGGGAAGACCTCGCTCTTCAACTGCGTCACCGGCCTCTACAAGCCCACCTCGGGCGCGATCACGCTCCAGGGGGAGAGCCTGCTCGGGCTCTCCCCCGACCGCGTCACCGCGCGCGGCGTGGCGCGCACCTTCCAGAACCTCCGCCTCTTCCTGCACATGACGGTGCTCGACAACCTGATGCTGGGGCGCCACCTCCACTTCCGCAAGAACCTGCTGGCCGCGGCGCTGCGCCTGCGCGGCGAGGAGATCCGGCACCGGGCCAAGGTGGAGGAGCTCATCGAGTTCCTCGACCTGGAGGCCTGGCGCGACTCGCGGGTGGCCGGCTGCTCCTACGGCGTGCAGAAGCGGGTCGAGCTGGGGCGGGCGCTGGCCACCGAGCCCCGCCTGCTGCTGCTCGACGAGCCGGTCTCCGGGCTCACCGCCGAGGAGAAGGAGGAGGTCTCCTACTGGATCAACGAGGTGCGCGGCCGCTTCGGCGTGACCGTGCTGCTGGTGGAGCACGACCTGCGGGTGGCCTCCCGGCTCTCGCAGCGCATGGTGGTGCTCGACCGCGGGCTCAAGCTCACCGAGGGGACGCCGGAGGAGGTGCAGCGGCACCCCGGCGTGATCCGCGCCTACCTGGGGGACCAGTGACCGGGCCCGCCGCGCCCCCCGTCCTGGCGGTGTCGAGCATCGAGACGCTCTACCTCGACCGCATCTACGCGCTCTCAGGCGTCTCCCTGGAGCTGCGGGAGCGGGAGATCTTCGCGGTGCTGGGGCCCAACGGCGCCGGGAAGACCACGCTCCTCAAGACCATCGCCGGCCTGCTCCGCGACCAGCCCAAGAAGGGCACCATCCGGCTCGACGGCCGGCACATCGAGCGGCACCATCCCGAGGACATCGCGAACTCCGGCGTGGTCTTCGTGGCCGAGGACCGCGGCCTCTTCCGCGAGATGACGGTGGCCGAGAACCTCGAGCTGGGGATGTGGGGCAAGCCGCGACAGCAGGCACGCGAGGACCTGGAGCGGGTCCACGCCCTGTTCCCGCGGCTGCGCGAGCGCGTCGACCAGCAGGCCGACACGCTCTCCGGCGGCGAGCAGCAGATGCTAGCCATCGGCCGCTCGCTGCTGCGACGCCCCCGCCTCCTGCTCCTCGACGAGCCCTCGCTGGGGCTCACCCCGGAGATGTCGAAGCTGGTCTTCGACGCGCTGGTCCAGATCAGCCAGGCCGGCACCACCGTCCTGCTGGTCGAGCAGAACGCCCGCCTGGCGCTCCGGGTGGCCGACCGCGCCGCCATCCTGGAGACCGGCCGCGTGGTGCTCACCGGGACGCCTCGGGAGCTGGCCGAGCACCCCGACGTCCGGGACGTCTACCTGGGCATCGGGGGGGCCGCCACCGAGGGGAAGAGCTTCCGGCTCTACCGGAAGAGGAGGCGCTGGTGACCGCCTTCCGCACCCTCCCGGAGATGCTCTTCGACCAGGCTCGCCGCCGCGGCGAGGCGGTGGCGCTCCGCCACAAGGCGCTGGGGATCTGGAGCCGGGTCACCTGGAGCCAGTACGCCGGGCACGTCCAGAAGGTGGCCGCCAGCCTGCTGGCCTTCGGCCTCCGCCGGCAGGAGAACGTGGCGGTCCTCGGCGAGAACCGGCCCGAGTGGCTCTACACCTCGCTGGGCATCATGGCCGCCGGCGGCGCCACCTGCGGCATCTACCCGACCTCGTCGCCCGAGCAGATCCTCTACCTCCTCGAGCACTCCGAGGCGCGGGTGATCTTCGTCGAGAACGAGGAGCAGCTCGAGAAGGTGCTGCCCATCCTGGCCCAGACCCGGGTGGAGCGGATGGTGGTCTGGGATCCCAAGGGGCTGTGGGGCTTCCACGATCCCCGCGTGGTGCTCCACCAGGACTTCGAGAAGGAGGGCGACGCGCTGCGGGCCGCCGAGCCGCGGCGGCTGGAGGAGCGGCTGGCCCAGGTCGTGCCGGGGGACACGGCGATGGTCATCTACACCTCCGGCACCACCGGGAACCCCAAGGGCGCCATGCTCTCGCACGGCAGCGCGCTCTTCATGTCGGAGGCGCTCGTCGACGCCTACGGGGCGCGCGAGGGGGACGACCTGGTCTCCTACCTGCCGCTGGCCCACGTCTACGAGAACCTGGGCTCGGTGCTGCTGCACCTCCGGGTCGGCTACATCGTCAACTTCGTGGAGAGCCTCGACACGCTCTTCCAGAACCTGCGCGAGGTCTCGCCCACCAACTTCGCCAGCGTGCCGCGAATCTGGGAGAAGCTGGCCTCCACCATCGAGCTGCGCATGGCCGACTCCACCTGGCTGAAGCGAAGCCTCTACCGGCTGGCGGTGGCGGTGGGCCGGCGCTGGGTGGTGGCCCGCGACGCCGGCCCGGTGCCCGCCTCGCTGCGGGTGGCCCGCTTCGTCACCTACTGGCTGGTCTTCGAACCGCTCAAGCGGCGCATCGGCTTCGACCGGGCCCGGCTCGCCTTCAGCGGCGCCGCCCCGGCCTCGCCGGAGCTCTTCGGCTACTTCCAGGCGCTGGGCATCCCGCTGGTGGAGGGCTACGGGATGACCGAGTCTACCGGGGTGATCGCGGTGAACCGCCCCGACCGCGCCCTGGTGGGGACGGTGGGCGAACCGCTCCCCGGCATCGAGGTGAGGCTGGCCGAGGACGGCGAGATCCTCACCCGTGGCCCCCACGTCTTCAAGGGCTACTTCAAGGACCCGGAGCAGACCGCCCTGGCCATCGACCCAGAGGGCTGGCTCCACACCGGCGACGTGGGGAAGTTCGTGGACGGGCGGCTCCAGATCGTCGATCGCAAGAAGGACCTGATCATCACCGCCGGAGGGAAGAACATCGCTCCGGCCTACCTGGAGAACAAGCTCAAGTTCAGCCCCTACATCCAGGACGCGGTGGTCGTCGGGGACCGGCGCAAGTTCGTGGTGGCGCTGGTGCTCATCGACGAGGACAACGTCACCAAGTACGCCCAGGACAACCGGCTCCCCTTCGCCACCTTCGCCGAGCTCACCCAGGCGCCGGAGATCCAGAAGCTCATCGCCGCGGAGGTGGACAAGGTGAACCGCACGCTCTCCCAGGTCGAAGGCATCAAGAGGTTCGCGCTCCTGCCCCGCCGCTTCTACGAGGAGGAGGGGGACGTGACGCCGACCAAGAAGGTCAAGCGACGGAACCTGGAGGCGCGCTACAGCGAGCTCATCGAGTCGCTGTACCGGGGCTGACGATGGATCTCGTCGAGACCTACGGCGAGGAGCTGCGCTTCGCCCGCAAGCCGCTGGCCCGGACGCTGCTCATCCTGCTGCTGGTGGCGCTGGCGCTGCTGCCCTGGTGGGGGCCGCGGGGCTGGCTGACCCGCGCCAGCCTGGTCTGGCTCTTCGCGGTGGGGGTGATCGGCCAGAACCTGCTGATCGGCTACGCCGGCCAGATCTCCTTCGGCCAGGCCGGCTTCCTCGCCGTCGGGGCCTACACCTTCGGTCACCTGCGCATCGCCGGGATCCCCTTTCCGCTGGCGCTGGCCGGCGCCGGCGCCGCCGCCGGGCTGGCCGGCTGGCTGGTCGGCTTCCCCTCCCTGCGGCTCAAGGGGCCCTACCTGGCCATCGCCACGCTCGGCTTCGGGACCGCGACCTACCAGATCTTCGCCAACGTGGAGTGGCTCTCGGGCGGCCGGGCCGGCCTGGCCATCCCGGCGCTGCAGCCACCCTTCGGGCTGGTCCGGGACACCTGGGTCTACCTGCTCTACTACGCCATCTTCCTGCTCTTCACCGGGACCGCCTACAACCTGGTCTCCTCCTACCTGGGCCGCGCCCTGGTGGCGGTGCGCGACAGCGACATCGCCGCCGAGTCGATGGGCGTGAGCCTGTCCCGCACCAAGCTGCTGGCCTTCGCCATCTCCTCCTTCTACACCGGCGTGAGCGGCGCGCTCATGGCCCAGTACCTAGGCCACCTCGAGCCGCAGGCCTTCAACATCTCCGAGTCGATGAACTTCTTCGTGGCCGTGATCGTGGGCGGGCTGGCCTCGGTGGAGGGGTCGATCTTCGGTGCCGCCTTCGTGGTGCTGGTGCCGGCCCTGCTCGGCGGCTTCCGCTGGGCGGTGCCGGTGCTGTTCGGCTCGGCCATCCTCTCGGTGCTGATCCTCGAGCCGCTCGGGCTGGCCGGCCTCTGGCTCAAGACCCGTCTCTACTTCCGCCTCTGGCCGTTCCGCTAGGTGCCCATGTCGCAGCTCCTCCAGTACACGCTGTCGGGCCTCTCGGCGGGGAGCCTCTACGCCATGGTGGCGCTCGGCCTGGTGCTCATCTACCGGTCCACCCGGGTGCTCAACTTCGCCCACGCCGACCTGGCCACGGTGGGGACCTTCATCGCCTTCTCGATGATCAAGGCCGGGATGCCCTTCTGGCTGGCACTCGGCACGGCCAT
The DNA here is from genome assembly GCA_021806645.1 of Myxococcales bacterium. Taxonomy (GTDB): domain Bacteria; phylum Myxococcota; class Myxococcia; order Myxococcales; family Anaeromyxobacteraceae; genus JADKCZ01. Next base: position 86,742 of record JAJZQX010000007.1, read on the forward strand.
CGTGGCCGGGGCCGCCGTGGCGGTGGTCTTCTACTTCGCGGCGCTGGTGCCGGCGCAGCGCAAGGGGGCCGGCCACCTGGGGCAGGTGATCCTGACCCTGGGGCTGGCCCTCATCCTCCAGGGGCTCACGGTGTACCAGTGGGGCGCCGAGCCGGACCGGTTCCCCTTCCCGCTCTCCGACACCAAGGTCTGGCAGGTGGGGCCGGTCTTCGTGAGCGAGCTATCGCTGGGCACGCTGGCCGCCGCGGCCGCCGCCAGCCTGGTCCTCTTCCTCGTCACCCAGAAGACGCGGCTCGGCCTGGCCATGCGAGCCACCTCCGAGAACCTGCAGGCCGCCCAGACCCTCGGCATCCCCACCCGCGGCGTGCTGGCCTTCGCCTGGGGCGCGGCCGCGGCCCTGGCGGTGGTGGCCGGCGTCTTCCTCGCCCCGGTACTGCTGCTCGACCCGTTCTTCATGCTCGACGCCCTCTACAAGGGGCTGGCGGCGGCGGTGCTGGGCGGGCTCAACAGCTTGCCCGGCGCGGTCCTGGGCGGGCTCCTGCTCGGCGTGGCGGAGAGCGTCGGCGGCGCCTACGTGTCGCTGGAGTTCAAGACCTCGCTGGCCTTCATCCTCATCGTGGCGGTGTTGCTGGTCCGCCCCGAGGGGCTGCTCGGCAAGGAGTTCCAGGAGCGGGTCTAGCCCTTCTTCCGCTGGAAGAAGGCGCCCAGGGCCGCCTTGGCCTCCGGCGAACCGAGCCGCTCGCCGAAGATGCGGATCTCCTCCGCCATCCGCTCCTCCAGCGCCCGGGCGTGGGGGCGCTTGAGGAGCTCCTTGGTGATGCGCACCGACTCGGGCGGCAGGGCCGCCACGGCGAGGGCCGCCTCCCGCGCGTGGGCGAGGAGCCGGGCCTCCGGGACCACCTCGTTCACCAGCCCGGCGGCGACGGCGGCCTCGGCGCCGAAGGGGCGCCCCAGCAGCAGCAGCTCCGCGGCCCGCTGGTGGCCGGCCAGCATGGGCAGCAGCAGGCTGGAGCCCCCCTCCGGCGCCAGCCCCAGCGGCACGAAGGGCAGCTGGAAGCGGGCCCCCGGGCTGGCGTAGACCAGCTCGCAGTGGAGCAGCATGGTGGTCCCGATGCCCACCGCCACGCCGCCCACGGCCGCCACGATGGGCTTGCGGGCGGTGCGGATGGCCGAGAGGAAGCCGATGGCCGGGGTCGCCACCCCCGCCCCGGCGCCCGCGGCCAGGAAGTCGGCGAGATCGTTCCCGGCGGTGAAGCAGTCGGGCTGGCCGTGCAGCAGGATCACGTGGACGCTCGCGTCGGCCTCGGCCCGGGTGATCGCCTCCGACATGGCCAGGTACATCTCGCCGGTGAGCGCGTTCTTCTTCTCCGGCCGGTGGAGCTCGACGCTGGCGATCCGCTCCGCCGTGGACGTCCTCACATGGGTAGACATCACGCTGCCTCCAGGACCATCGCCAGTCCCTGCCCCACTCCGATGCACAGGCTCACCACCGCGTAGCGTCCTCCGCCGCGGCGCAGCTCCCGCGCCGCGGTGAGGGCCAGCCTGGCCCCCGAGGCCCCGAGCGGGTGGCCCAGCGCGATGGCCCCGCCGTTGGGGTTGACGCGCGGATCGTCGGGGGAGACTCCGAGGAGCTTCAGGCAGCCCAGCGCCTGGCTGGCGAAGGCCTCGTTCAGCTCGATCAGATCCAGCTGCGCCAGGGAGAGCCCGGCGCGCTCCAGCGCCTTGGGGATGGCGAAGACCGGGCCCAGTCCCATCAGGCGCGGCTCGACGCCGGCGGCGCCGGCCGCCAGGATGCGGGCCAGCGGCCGGATCCCGGCCCGCTCCCCGGCGGCGCGCGAGCCGAGCAGCAGGACCGCGGCGCCGTCGTTGATGCCCGAGGCGTTGCCGGCGGTGACCACCCCACCCTCGAAGAGCGGCCTGAGCCGCGCCAGCCCCTCCAGGCTGGTCCCGGGGCGCGGGTGCTCGTCGGCCCGGACCACGGTGGGCGGCCCCTTCCCGGCCGCAGGCACCTCGACCGGGTGGAGCTCGGCCTCGAAGAAGCCGGCGGCGCGGGCCCGCTCGCAGCGCTCCTGCGAGCGGACGGCGAAGCGGTCCGCCTCCTCCCGGGAGATGCCGTGGGCCCGGGCCACGTTGTCGCCGGTCTCCGGCATGGTGTCGGCGCCGTGGGCGGCCACCAGGCGCGGGTTGGGGAAGCGGGCCCCCAGGGTGGTGTCGAAGGCGCAGAGCTCGCGCGACCAGGGCGTCGTGGCCTTGGCCACCGCGAAGGGGGCGCGGCTCATGCTCTCGACGCCGCCGGCCAGGTAGAGGTCGCCGTCCCCCACCGTCAGCGCCCGGGCCGCGTCCACCACCGCGGCCAGGCCGCTGCCGCAGAGCCGGTTCACCGTCTGTGCTGGCACGGTGACCGGGAACCCGGCCAGCAGCGCGGCGTGGCGCGCCACGTTGCGCGAGTCCTCCCCGGCCTGGTTGGTGCACCCGAGGTAGACGTCCTCGAGCTCCGCCGCCTTCCAGGGGGAGCGGGCCACCAGCGCGCGCATCACCCCGGCGGCGAGGTCGTCGGGGCGAACCGGGGCCAGCGCGCCGGCGTGGCGGCCGAAGGGGGTGCGCAGCCCGTCGTAGATCCAGGCATCGAGCATGGGGCCTCCGGGATCAGGTGAAGGACTTGCCCTCGGCGGCCAGCCGGGCAAGCAGCGCGGCCGGCTTCCAGAATGCGCCGTCGGCATGGGGGAGCGCGGCGAAGCGGGCCATCGACCGTACCACGTCGAGGAGCCCGACCTCGTCGGCGAAGCGCATGGGCCCGCCGCGGAAGACCGGGAAACCGTAGCCGGCCAGGTAGACCACGTCGATGTCGGAGGCCCGCTGCGCGATCCCCTCCTCGAGGATGCGGGCCCCCTCGTTCACCAGCGCGAAGACGCAGCGCTCCACGATCTCCTGGTCGCCGATGGTCCGCCGGGTCAGCCCCATCTCCTTCGAGCCGGCCACGATGATCTCCTCCACCACCGGGTCGGGGATGGCCTCGCGCTGGCCGGTCTGGTAGCGGTACCAGCCGGCCCCGGTCTTCTGGCCGAAGCGGCCCAGCTCGCAGAGCTTGTCGGCGATGACCTGGCGCGGCTCGCCGGGGTGCTCGGCGTAGTGGCGCTTGCGGACGTACCAGCCGACGTCGTTGCCGGCCAGGTCGGAGACCCGGAACGGCCCCATCACGAAGCCCCAGCGCTCCAGCGCCCGGTCCACCTGCTGCGGGAGCGCCCCCTCGGCGAGCAGCGCCAGGCACTGGTTCAGGTAGCCGTGGAGCATCCGGTTCCCGATGAAGCCGTCGCAGACGCCCGAGACCACGCCGGTCTTCTTGAGCTTCCTGGAGAGCGCCATCACCGTGGCCAGCACGTCCTTGCCGGTCTGCTTGCCGCGGACGATCTCGAGCAGCTTCATCACGTTGGCGGGGCTGAAGAAGTGGGTGCCGATGACGTCGGCGGGCCTCCGCGTGAAGGCGGCGATCCTGTCCACGTCGAGCGTCGAGGTGTTGGTGGCGAGGATGGCCCCGGGCTTCATCACCTCGTCGAGCCTGCGGAAGACCTTCTCCTTCACCGCCATGTCCTCGAAGACCGCCTCCACCACGATGTCGGCCTGGCCTACCGCCGCGTAGTCGAGAGTGGGACGGAGCAGCCCCATCCGCTCCTCCACCTGCGCCGCGGTGAGCTTCCCCTTCCTGGCCGAGCCCTGGTAGTTCTTGCGGATGACCGACAACCCCTTGTCGAGCGCCTCCTGCTTGACCTCCAGGAGCGTCACCGGGATGCCGGCGTTGGCGAAGTTCATGGCGATGCCGCCGCCCATGGTCCCGGCGCCGATGACGGCGGCGGCGCGGATGGGGCGGGTGGGCGTGTCGTCCGGCACGTCGGGGATCCTGGAGGCGGCGCGCTCGGCTAAGAAGGCGTGGCGCAGTGCCCGCGACTCGGGGGTCTGCAGCAGCGCCAGGAAGGCCTCGCGCTCCCAGGCCAGCCCCTCCTCGAAGGGCCTGGTGCAGGCGACCTCCACGGCCGCCACGCACCTGGAGGGGGCCGGGTAGTCCCTGGCCGCCGCGGCCACGGCGTCGCGAGCGACCGACAGGAGGCCGGGCGCGCGCGGGTCGGAGAGCGGCAGGTCGCGCACCAGCGGCAGCGGCCGGACGTCGGCCACCCGGGTGGCGAAGGCCACCGCCCCCTCGAGCAGGTCGCCCTCCAGGACGGCGTCGAAGAGGCGCGTCCCGGCCAGCTGCGTCGCGGGCACGGTGGCGCCGGAGACGATCATGTCGAGCGCCGCCTCGATCCCCACCACGCGGGGGAGCCGCTGCGTCCCCCCGGCGCCGGGGAGCAGCCCGAGCTTGACCTCGGGCAGCGCCACCTGGGCCCCGGCCAGCGCCACCCGGTAGTGGCAGCCCAGCGCCAGCTCCAGCCCGCCGCCCACGGCCACCCCGTGGATGGCCGCCACCACCGGCCTGGGGCACTGCTCGACCGCCCGGATCACCGTGCGCAGGTTCGGCTCGGCCAGCGCCCGGGGCGAGTTGAACTCCTTGATGTCGGCGCCGCCCGAGAAGCCCTTGCCCGCGCCCAGCAGGACCACCGCCTTGACCGCCGGGTCGGCCGCCGCCCGGTCGAGGCCGGCCACGATCCCGCCGCGCAGCTCGTGCCCGAGCCCGTTGACCGGGGGGTTGTCGAGGGTGATCACCGCCACCGCGCCGCGCGTCGAGTACCGGGCCTGGCTCATCGGCTCTCCGTGATGAAGCGCTCCAGGTGGTGCTCGGTGTCGCCGAGCGAGGCCTCGATGGCCATGAGCCGCTTGAAGCCGTGGCTCACCGCCAGCTCGTCGGTGACCCCCATGCCGCCGTGGAGCTGCACCGCCTGCTGCCCCACGAAGCGGCAGGCCTGCCCCACCACGACCTTGGCCGCCGAGAGCTTGCGCCGCCGCTCCCGGAGGTCGTCCGAGGTGGCCACCATGGCCGCCAGGTAGCTCATGGAGCGGGCCTGCTCCACGGACATGAGCATGTCGGCCATGCGGTGCTGGAGCGCCTGGAAGCGGGCGATGGGCCCGCCGAACTGCTTGCGGGTCCGGGTGTACTCTGTGGTGGCGTCGAGGGTGGCCTGGAGCACGCCCACCGCCTCGGCGCAGAGCGCCGCCACGCCCAGGTCCCAGGCCGCCTCGAGCGCGGTGAGGGCCGCCCCCTCGGCGCCGAGCAGGGCGTCGGCCGGGAGCGACACCTCGGTCAGGACCACGTCGGCGCCACGCTGGCCGTCGATGAGCGGATAGGGGATCAGCCTCACCCCGGGTGATCCAGGTGGGACGGCGAAGACCGAGATCCCCTGCTGGTCGTCGACCGCGCCGGAGGTGCGGGCACTGACGAGGAGCAGGTCGGCGGCGGGGGCGTGGACCACCACCGCCTTGCGGCCGGAGAGCACCCATCCCGCCCCGCCCCGCCGGGCGACGGTCGCCACCCGCGAGAGGTCATGGCGGGCTCCCGCCTCGCCATGGGCCGGGACCACGATGCGCCGGCCCTCGGCCATGGCCGGGAGCAGCGCCTCCCGCTGGGCCGGGGACCCGAGCGCACCCACCAGCGCGCTGCCCAGCACGGCCGAGGCGAGGTAGGGCTCGACCAGCAGCGCCCGCCCCATGGCCTCGAGCGTGAGCATGGTCTCGATGGCGGCCGGGGCCATCCCGCCGTGCTCGGGCGGGACCTGGAGGCCCAGCAGCCCCAGCTCGGCCAGCTTCCCCCAGATCTCCCGGCTCCAGCCCTCCGGCGAGCGCAGGATCTTGCGGCGAGCCTCGAAGCCGTACTGCTGCGCCAGGAAGCGCTGCACCGTGTCGGCCAGCGCGCGCTGCTCCTCGGTGAGGTTGAAGTGCATGGCGGCCTCAGAGCCCCAGGATCAGCTGGGCAATGATGTTCTTCTGGATCTCGTTCGAGCCGCCGTAGATGGTGGTCTTGCGCAGGTTGCAGTAGGTGGCGGCCAGCGGCGCGGCGTGGGCCGGCCCCACCGGCTCGCCCTGGAACCCGCCGTCGAGCGCCTCGACCCGGAACGGCAGGGCGTAGGGGCCGACCGCCTGCATCATCAGCTCGGCCAGCGCCTGCTGGATCTCCGACCCCTTGATCTTGAGGAGCGAGGCCTCGGGGCCGGGGGTGCGCTGCTCGGCCTCGGCCGACAGCACGCGCAGGTTGGTGATCTCCAGCGCCATCAGGTCGATCTCCACCTGGGCCAGCCGCGCCGCGAAGAAGGGGTCCTCGGCCAGGGAGCGCCCGTGCTTCAGCTCGGCGGCGGCGATGCGCTTGAGCCGCTCCAGCTCCCGCTTCGACGAGCCGATTCCGGCGATGTTGGCGCGCTCGTGGCCGAGCAGGAACTTGGCGTAGGTCCAGCCCTTGTTCTCCTCGCCGACCAGGTTCTCCACCGGCACCGCCACGTCCTCGAACCAGACCTCGTTGATCTCGTGGCCGCCGTCGAGCATGACGATGGGGCGCACCGTCACGCCGGGCGTCTTCATGTCGATGAGCAGGAAGGAGATGCCGGCCTGGGGCCTGGCGGCGTGGTCGGTCCGGACCAGGCAGAAGATCCAGTCGGCGTGCTGGGCCAGCGTGATCCAGGTCTTCTGGCCGTTCACCAGGTAGTGGTCGCCCTGCCGGTCGGCGCGGGTCCGCAGCGAGGCCAGGTCCGACCCCGCCTCCGGCTCCGAGTACCCCTGGCACCACCAGTCCTCGCCGGAGAGGATGCGCGGCAGGAAGCGCCGCCGCTGCGCCTCGTTGCCGAAGCGCATGATCACCGGGCCCACCATCTTCAGGCCGAAGGGGAGCAGGCGCGGCGCCCCGGCGGCGGCGCACTCCTCCTCGAAGATGTACTGGCGGACCGGGTCCCAGCCGGTGCCGCCGTGCTCGGTGGGCCAGCTGGGACCGCCCCAGCCCTGCCGGTGGAGGAGGCGCTGCCACTCCACGGTGTCGGCGGCGGGCGCGTGCAGCCCTTCCAGCACGTGGCGGCGCAGCGAGGCGGGGAGGCGCTGCTCCAGGAAGCGGCGCACCTCCTCGCGGAAGGCCTGCTCCTCGGGGGTGAACGAGAGGTCCATGCCCGCCTCCACCCGGCGGCTCGCGGCCGCCGGGCCGTTTCGCAGTGCGGAATGCTGGTCCGACTTGCGTACCTTTGGTCCACGCCGTAGCACGGGCCTGTTGACGGTGGCAAGCCGGGAGTGCCAGCATCGCGGCTCGCGCCCCGAGGGACAGGATAGACCCTTTCTCAAACGCCCGGCGCCTGGAGGGCCACACCCCGATGAGCCTGCGACGACTGCTCGACCTCTCCGGCAAGGTGGCGCTGGTCACCGGCGGCTCCCGCGGCCTCGGCCTCCAGATGGCCGAGGCCCTCGGCGAGATGGGGGCCCGGGTGGCGCTCACCGCCCGCAAGGCGGCCGAGCTCGACGCCGCGGTGAAGCACCTGGCCGCGCAGGGCGTGGAGGCGCTGGCGGTGCCGGTAGACCTGTCGCGGCGGGAGGCCCTCCCGGCCGCGCTCGACGCGGTGCTGGCCCGCTTCGGCACCGTGGACGTGCTGGTGAACAACGCCGGCACCACCTGGGGCGCGCCGGCCGAGGACTACCCGGCCGAGGCCTGGGACAAGGTGATGCGCCTCAACATCGACGCCATGTTCTTCCTCTCCCAGCTGGTGGCGCGCCGCTGCATGATCCCGCGCCGCTCGGGGAAGATCGTCAACGTGGCCTCGGTGGCAGGCCTCTCGGGGAACCCGCCCGGCATGCAGACCATCGCCTACAACACCAGCAAGGGCGCGGCGGTGAACCTGACCCGGGCGCTGGCCGCGGAGTGGGGCCGGCACGACCTCAACGTCAACGCCATCTGCCCGGGCTTCTTCCCCTCCAGGATGACCACCGGCCTGCTCGGCCAGATCGGCGAGGCGGTGGTGGCCGCCACGCCGCTGGGCCGGCTCGGCGGCGAGGAGGACCTGAAGGGCGCGGTGGTCTTCCTGGCCTCGGAGGCCTCCCGCCACGTCACCGGTCAGTGCCTGGTGGTGGACGGCGGCGCCTCCCTCTGGTGATCTCCCCCGCTTCCCCGCCAAACCCCGCCGCTGGAGGCGTCGATGGACTTCTCGGTATCCGATCGCGTGCTGGGCTTCCGGGGGCTGGTGCGCGAGTTCATGCGCAAGGAGGTCCACCCGCTCGAGCCCCAGCTCCGGCGCGAGGGCTTCGCGGCGCTCCTGCCCAAGCTCCACGGGGTGCGGGAGAAGGCCCGGGAGACCGGCCTCTTCGCCGCCCACCTGCCGCCCGAGTACGGGGGGGCCCACCTGCCGCTCACCGAGTTCGCCCACCTCTCGGAGGAGCTGGGGAAGAGCCCCCTCGGCCACTACGCCTTCAACGTCCAGGCCCCGGACATCGGGAACATGGAGCTGATCCTGGAGCACGGCACCGCCGAGCAGAAGGAGCGCTGGCTCCGGCCGCTGGCCCGCGGGGAGCTCCGCAGCTGCTTCTCCATGACCGAGCCCGAGTTCGCCGGCTCCAACCCGGTCTGGCTGGGGACCACCGCCACCAAGGACGGCGGCGAGTGGGTGATCCGCGGCCACAAGTGGTTCGCCTCCGCCGCCGACGGGGCAGCCTTCGCGGTCTGCATGGCCGTGACCAACCCGGAGGCCAAGGACGCTCACCGGCGCGCCAGCATGATCATCGTCCCCACCGGCACGCCGGGCTTCGAGCTGGTCGGCAACCTCTCCATCATGGGCCACCGCGGCGCCGACTGGATGAGCCACGGCGAGCTCATGTACCACGGGGCGCGCGTCCCGCTCTCCAACCTGCTCGGCCCCGAGGGCGGCGGCTTCGTGCTGGCCCAGCACCGGCTCGGCCCGGGGCGCATCCACCACTGCATGCGCTGGATCGGCATCTGCGAGCGGGCCCTCGACATCCTCTGCCAGCACGCCTCGACGCGGCAGCTGGCGCCCGGCGACCTGCTCGGCTCGCGCCAGATGGTCCAGCAGTGGATCGCCGAGAGCCGCGCCGAGATCGACTCCGCCCGGCTCCTGGTGCTCCACGCCGCCTGGAAGATCGAGCGGGAGGGCGCCCCGGCCGCCCGCCAGGAGATCTCGATCATCAAGTTCACGGTGGCCCGCACCCTGCAGCGGGTGGTCGACCGGGCCATCCAGGCGCTGGGTGGGCTGGGCATGACCGACGACACGCCGCTGGCGTTCTGGTACGCCCACGAGCGCGCCGGCCGCATCTACGACGGCGCCGACGAGGTCCACATCACCAGCGTGGCCAGGCGCATCCTCGCCGGGTACGCCGCGCGGCGCGACGGGGAGGACCGATGAGCGAGCCGTCCCGCCCGCGCCTCGACGAGGCCGGCGAGGTCCGGGAGGAGGAGCGGCTCGACGTGGAGCGGCTCCGCCCCTTCCTCGCCACCGCCCTCCCCGGCGCGGAGGGGCCCATCACCGTCCGTCAGTTCCGCGCGGGCCACTCCAACCTCACCTACCTGGTCGCCATCGGGGGGCGCGAGGCGGTGCTGCGCCGGGGCCCGTTCGGCGCCCGGGTGAAGACCGCGCACGACATGGGCCGGGAGTGGAAGCTCCTCGGCGCGCTGCAGGGGGTCTACCCTCGCGCCCCGCGCCCGCTCGCCTTCTGCGAGGACGAGGGGGTGCTGGGGGCGCCCTTCTACCTGATGGAGCGGGTGCGGGGGGTGATCCTCCGGGGCGACGGCTCGGGGTCGGGGCTGGCGCTCGGGCCGGAGACCCTGCGCGCCACCTCGACGGCGCTGATCGACAGCCTCGCCGAGCTCCACGCCGTGGACCTGGCGCGCAGCGGCCTCGGCGCCCTGGGCAGGCCGGACGGCTACGTGGAACGCCAGGTGAGGGGCTGGACCGAGCGCTACCAGGCCGCCCGCACCGACGAGGTCCCGGAGATCGAGGCGGCCGCGGCCTGGGCCGCCGCGCACCTGCCCGCCGCCGGCGGCGTGGCGCTGATCCACAACGACTACAAGTACGACAACGTGGTGCTGGACCCGGCCGACCTCACCCGGGTGGTGGCGGTGCTCGACTGGGAGATGGCCACCATCGGCGATCCGCTCATGGACCTGGGGACCACGCTCGGGTACTGGACCGACCCCGGCGACTCGCCGCTCCTCAAGGCCCACGCCTTCGGCCCCACCCACCTGCCGGGCAGCCTCTCCCGGCGCGAGGTGGTGGCCCGCTACGCCGAGCGGACCGGGCGGCCGGTGGACGACCTGCTCTTCCACTACGTCTTCGCGCTCTTCAAGCTCGCGGTGATCATCCAGCAGATCTACCGGCGCTACGCCGACGGCCACACCCATGACCCGCGCTTCGCCTCGATGGGCCAGCTGGTGCGCGTCCTCGGCAACCAGGCCGCCCGGGCGCTGGAGCGCGGGCGCATCCACGAGCTGGGATGAAGCTCCACGTCCTCTCCAGGAAGGAGGAGCTCGACGGGTACCGCCTGCCCGACAAGGTGGTGGTGGTCCTCGACGTGCTCTTCGCCACCACCAGCATCGCCGCGGTGCTGGCCCACGGCGCCTCGGAGGTGATCCCGACGCTGGACGGGGAGGCGGCCCTGGCCGTGGCGGCGGGTCGTGCGCCCGGCTCCTTCGTCCTGGCCGGGGAGCTCGACGCGGAGACCCTGACGGGCTTCGCCCACCCCACGCCGCTGGCGCTGCTCGACCTGCCGCTGCGGGGCCGGGCCCTGGTCTACTCCACCACCAACGGCACGGTGGCCCTGGCCAGGGCGGCCGGGGCCTCGCGGGTCTACGCCGCCGCGCTCGTCAACGGTGCGGCGGTGGTGGACCACCTGGTCCGCCACAGCCAGGGCGAGACGATCCTGCTGGTCTGCTCCGGCTCGGCCGCCGCCTTCAACCTGGAGGACTTCTACGGCGCCGGCCACCTGGTCTCCCACTTCACCCGCCGCGCCCCGGGCTGGGAGCTGTCCGACGCGGCCCTGGCGGCGCGCCTCCTCCACGACGGCTGCGACGCGCTGTCGTGCCTGTCGCGGGGCCGGGTGGGCCGGATGATGCTGGAGCGGGGGCTGGACCGCGAGGTCGAGTACGCGGCGCAGCAGGACCGGCTCGAGGTGGTCCCGGAGCTCCGCGGCGGACGGCTGGTCGCCGCGGCGCCCTGACGGCTCGCAGGTCCCGGGATGGTGGGCGGCGGGCGGTGGGTCCCTTGCGGACTGCGTTTCGCGGTACGAAACGAGGTACCGCACCGTGACACCCGGCACCCGCGCCTCACGACGCCCCCCGCCGATCTGCTAGGCTCCTGGCCGTGCCGACGGAAGGGCCCAAGTCGCCGGAGGACCGGAAGTTCGTGACCGCCCTCTCCCGCGGGCTCGAGGTGCTGCGCTGCTTCGGCCCCCGCGATCGCTGGCTCGCCAACCAGGAGCTGGCCCGGCGCACCGGGCTGGCCAAGCCCACCATCTCCAGGCTGGCCTACACGCTGACCCGGCTCGGTCATCTGCGCTACTCCGAGACGCTGAACAAGTACGCGCTGGGCAGCGCCGCCATCAGCATGGGCTTCGCGGCGCTGGGCCAGATGGACGTGCGCCGCGCCGCCCGCCCGTTCATGCAGGAGCTCTCCGACTACACCAAGGCCTCGGTGCACCTGGCCGTGAACGACCGGCTCTCCATGCAGGTGGTCGACACCTACTGGAACAGCGCCTCCTTCGTCATAGACATCGGCTCGCGGGTCCCGGTCGCCACCACCTCGCTGGGCCGGGCCTGGGTGGCGGCGCTGCCCCCGGCGGAGCGCCGGCGGGTCCTGGCGGCGATGCGGGCGGCGCGGCCGGCCGACTGGCCCACCACCCGCAGGCGCTTCCTGCAGGCGTTCCGGGACTACCAGGCGCACGGGTTCTGCTTCGGCCTTGGAGACTGGCGCCGCGAGATCAACGCGGTGGCGGCGCCGCTGTTCCTGCCCAACGGCGGCGGCCCCATCGTCATCGGCTGCAGCGGGGCGGCCTTCCAGCTCGAGCCGGAGCGGCTGAAGCGGGACGTCGGGCCGCGGCTGCTGGCGCTGCTCGGGAACGTCCGCTCGGCGCTGGCCCGGGACTGACCGCGAACTAGCGCGCGGTCGGGTAGCGCCTCGCCATGGTGCGGAAGCCGAAGGCCGCCGCCAGCATGAGCAGCGCGAAGAAGCCGAAGTAGGCGGCGCCGGAGAGCCGGACGAACTGGACCAGGAAGGTGAGCAGGTTCCCCAGGAAGACGGTGAGGAACCAGATCGACATGATGGTCGAGCGCATCGAGCGCGGCGCCTGCGTGTAGCTGAACTCCAGCCCGGTCACCGAGACCAGCACCTCGGCGGTGGTGAGGAGCAGGTACTGCGGGAACTGCCAGAGCAGGCCGGGCGGGTGGCCCCCGTCGACGCGGAGCTGCACCACCGCGGCGGCCACGAAGGAGAGGACGGTGAGGAACATGCCGGCCGTCATCTTCGAGAGCGGGGCCAGCGAGACGCCGCGCCTGGCCAGCGCCGGGAAGACCACCCAGCTGAAGAGCGGGATCAGCGCCATGACCAGGAAGGGATTGAGCGCCTGCAGCTGCGCGGCGTCGAGGTCGAAGGGGCCGATGGTTGTCCCGCCGAGGGTGAACGGCCCGACGGTGCTCACCATCTGCTTCCCCTGCAGCACCCAGCTCGAGCCGGTCTGGTCGAAGAGCGCCCAGAAGACGGTGACGGCGCCGAACACCCCCATGATCCGCAAGACCGCCCGGGCTCCGTCCACCGCCTCGGCGGGGTGGCGCTCCAGCGCGGTGTCGAGCCAGCTCTGGCCGTGGCGGTGGGTGCCGAACCGGCGCACCGCGTGCCAGAGCACGTGCAGGAAGCCGTGCGGGTTGGGGCCCGACGGCGGCGCGCGGACGTAGTGGCGGGTGCCGGCCCAGAAGACCAAGGTGGCGATGGCCATGAAGAGGCCGGGGACGGCGAAGGCCACCATGGGACCGTGGCGGCGCAGCAGCCACGGGATCAGCAGCTTGGCCGTGGCCGAACCGAGGTTGATGAGCCAGTAGAACCAGCCGTAGACCTTCTGCATCAGCAGCTTCTGCTCGGGCTGGAACTGGTCGCCGACGAAGGCCGAGACGCACGGCTTGATGCCACCCGCGCCGAGGGTGATGAGGGTGAGGCCGGCGACGAAGCCGGTGCGCGTCTCCCAGAAGGCCAGGGTCAGGTGGCCGAGCACGTAGAAGAGCGAGATCCAGAGGATGGTCCTGTAGCGCCCCCAGAAGCGATCGGCGATCCACCCGCCCAGCAGCGGGGTCAGGTAGTTCATCATCATGAAGAGGTGGTACCCCTCCTTGGCCTCCTGGTCCGGGTAGAGCAGGTACCCGGTCATGTAGACCACCAGGACCGAGCGCATCCCGTAGAACGAGAAGCGCTCGCAGGCCTCGTTGCCGACGATGTACTTCACCTGCGGCGGGTAGCGATCGGCGGCGGCTTCTGACATGCGCTCAGGCTCCGGCGGGTCGGCGGGGGTCAGGCGGTGGCGGCCCGCCGGGTGGCGCGGTAGGCGAGCGTGACGAGGAGGAAGGCCACCGCCGCGCCCAGCATGAGCCAGGCGTAGAAGTGGTAGTAGCCCACCCCTCGCCACCGGTTGAGCCCGGCCACCACCGCCGCCAGCAGGCTGCCGCCGGAGATGGTGAGGAACCAGAGCCCCATCACCAGGCTCTTCAGCTGCGCCGGCGCCTGCGTGTAGGCGAACTCGAGCGCGGTGACGCTCACCAGCACCTCGCCCACCCCCATCAGCGCGTACTGCGGAAGCTGCCAGGCGACGTGCGGGTGGCCGCCCGCCAGCACCTGCCCCTCCACCCAGGCCGCCGCCACGAAGGAGAGCCCCGCCACGAACATGCCCACCGACATCTTCCTCAGCGGCGTCACCGCCACGCCGGCGCGGACCACCGCCGGGTAGACCACCAGCGTGAAGAGCGGGATGAGGGCCAGCACCAGCACCGCGTTGAGCGTCTGCACCTGCCCGGTGGAGATCTCGAACCCGGCCACCACCCGGTTCATCTTGTCGGCCTGGAGCGTCCAGGCCGAGCCGTACTGGAAGTAGAGCGCCCAGAAGATCGCCACCGGGGCGAAGATGAGTGAGATCCAGCCCACGGCCTTCACCGTCCCCGCCACCCCGAGCCGCGCCGGCGGGGCCGTCCCGCTCGCCGCCGCCGCCCTTCGTGCCGTCAGCGAGGCCGGCTTGCGGACGTACCTCCCGCGCCCCACCCAGAAGACCAGCAGCGCCAGCGCCATGGCCAGCCCGGGCACGCCGAAGGCGACCCGCGGGCCGTAGGCGTCGAAGAGCCACGGGATGACCAGCGTCGAGGCGAACGAACCGAGGTTGATCATCCAGTAGTAGAGGTTGTAGACGCGCTCGACGGCCCGGTCGTCGCCGGCCGGCACCTGATCGGCGGCGAAGGCCGAGGCGCACGGCTTGATGCCGCCGGCGCCGATGGCGATGAGCGCCAGCCCGATGACCAGCCCGACCTGCCCCTCCCACAGGGCGATGGTGGCGTGGCCCGCCACGTAACCGAAGGAGAGCCAGAGGATGGTCCTGTAGCGTCCCCAGAGGACGTCGGAGAGGAGCGCGCCGAGGATGGGGGTCAGGTAGACCGCGAAGACGAAGTACTGGTAGCCGCTGATGGCCTGGTGCTCGCCCAGTCCCAGGTTCTTCACCAGGTGCAGGGTGAGGATCGAGGTCATCCCGTAGTACGAGAAGCGCTCGGCCGCCTCGTTCCAGGCCAGGTACCAGATCTGGGAGGGGAGGCGCGCGGCGGGGGAGGGCGGGCTCATTTGGGGCGGCATCCTGCCACACCTGGCCGCCCGGGGTGGCCGCCGCGGCGCCGCGCCACGACGAACTCGGGGTGGCTGGTACACTCGTCCCCGCGTGCACGAACCGCTCGCCACCGCCCTGCTGCTCGCCGCCGCCGGGGTGCTGCTCGCCGCCGGCGTCCTGGTGAGCCGGACCTCCGGCCGCCTGGGCGTGCCGGCCGCGCTGCTCTTCCTCGCCGTCGGCATGCTGGCCGGGGCAGACGGCCTCGGCGGCATCCACTTCGGCGACTACGCGCTCACCTTCCGGCTCGGGACCGTGGCGCTGGTCCTGATCCTCTTCGACGGCGGCCTCAACACGCCGCTCAGCAGCCTGCGGGGGGCGCTGGCGCCGGCCGCGGTGCTGGCCACCCTGGGCGTGCTCGGCACCGCCGCGCTCTCGGCGCTGGCCGCGTTCCTGGTGGGCCTGCCGTTGCCGCTGGCCATGATCTTCGGCGCGGTGGTCTCCTCCACCGACGCCGCGGCGGTCTTCTCGGTGCTGCGCGGCGGCGGTGTCTCGCTGCGCGGGCGGGTGGGCCGGGTGCTGGAGCTGGAGTCGGGGCTCAACGATCCGATGGCGGTCATCCTCACCCTCTCGCTCACCGCCGCCGCGGCCCATGGCGAGCCGCCCGGTTGGGGGCTGGCGCTGGAGGTGCTGGGCCAGCTGACGGTCGGCGCGCTCGGCGGCGCGGCCATCGGCTGGGCCGGCCGGCTGGTGATGACCCGGGCCCGCCTCTCCGCCGCCGGCCTCTACCCGGTCCTCTCGCTGGCCCTGGCGATGCTGGCCTTCGGCGTCCCCTCCCTGCTCGCGGGCTCGGGCTTCCTGGCCGTCTACGTCGCCGCCATGGTGATCGGCGCCGGCAAGATCCCCTACCTGCCCGGCTTGCGCCGGGTCCACGACGCCATCGCCTGGTTCAGCCAGGTGGGCATGTTCCTGCTGCTCGGGCTGCTGGCCTTCCCGACCCGGGTCATGGGGCAGGCCTGGACCGGGCTCCTGGTCGGCCTGCTGCTGGCGGTGGTGGGACGGCCGGCGGTGGTGGCGGCCTGCCTGCTCCCCTTCGGGTTCACGTGGCGTGAGGTCCTCTTCATCGCCTGGGTGGGGCTGCGCGGCGCCGTCCCCATCATCCTGGCCTGCTTCCCGGTGCTGCGGGGGGTGGCCGGGGCCACCGGCGTCTTCGACCTGGTCTTCTTCGTGGTGCTGGTGAGCACGGCGCTGCAGGGCGGATCCGCCCGCTGGCTGGCGCGCCGGCTCGGCCTGGAGGAGCCGGCCGCTCCGGCGCCGCGCGCCGTGCTGGAGCTGGTGAGCACGCAGCCGCTCTCCGGCGAGATGATGGTCTTCCGGATCGCCCCGGCCAGCGCCGTGGCCGGGGCGCGCATCTCCGACCTCCCGCTGCCGCCCGACGCCGCGGTGATGCTGGTGCTGCGCGGCCGGCAGCTGGTGCCGGCGCGCGGTCGCACCGAGCTGACGCCGGGCGATCACGTCTACGTCTCGGCGTCGCCAGCCGACGCGGCGCTGGTCCGCCTGCTCTTCGGCCAGGCCGAGGAAGCGTGACGAGGAGCTGGTCCGGTTCCTGGAGCGCGGCATGTGCTCACGCCGCCGGCCCGAGCTCCGGGAGCGGTTCGTGGCCCAGCCGCCGCGCTAGGGTTGCGGCGCCGCCCGCAGCGCCGCCACCGCCAGCAGCACCCAGCCGGCCATGAAGGCCACGCCGCCGAAGGGAGTGACGGCGCCGAGCCAGCGGAGGCCGGTCACCGAGAGCGCATAGAGGCTGCCGGAGAAGAGGACGGTCCCGGCGATGAGCAGCCAGCCGCCCCAGGTGACGGCGGCGCCGCCCCAGCGAGCGGCGGCCCAGGCGGAGGCCAGCAGGCCGAGCGCGGCGTACATCTGGTAGCGGGCGCCGGTCTCGAAGACGGCCAGCGCCTCGGGGGCCAGGCGGGCCTTGAGGCCGTGGGCGGCGAAGGCGCCGGTGCCGACGGCGATGGCGGCGGAGAGGGCGCCGGCGGCGAAGAGGAGTCGTTCCATGCCGCCTAGCCTAGTGCCGGACAGGGCCGGGCGCACCGGAACCGTCCGGGCACTCCAGGGTGGGCTGGCTTCCGGACCCGGTCGGCGCTAGAGAGATCGCCGTGCCTCGACTCGCCACGCTGGTCATCTTCCTCGCCGTCGCCATCGCCATCCTCGGCGGCATGCACGGCTACATCTGGCTCCGGCTGGTCCGCGACCCCTCGCTCCCCGAGCCGTGGCGGCGAGTCCTCACCTGGGTCCTGCTCGGCGCCGGACTCCTCATCCCGGTCGGCCTCTTCGCCGCGCGGCTGGTCGGCCGCAGCTGGATACGGGTCATCCCCACCGCCGCCTTCATCTGGCTGGGGCTGGCCTTCCTGCTCTTCGCCACCCTGCTCAGCATCGACCTGGTCCGCGCCGGCGCCTGGCTCTCCACCTGGGTCTCCGACTGGTTCCGCCGGATCCCCGAGCAGCCGCCCGATCCGGCCCGGCGCCTGTTCGTCGCCCGCGCCGTGGCGAGCAGCGCGGTGCTGGTCGCCGGCGGGGCCGGCTTGGTCGCGTTCCGGAGCGCCTCCGGTCCGGCCGAGATCGAAGAGGTCCCGATCCGGCTTCCCTCCCTCCCGCGCACCCTCTCCGGCTTCTCCATCGCGCAGATCTCCGACCTGCACGTCGGCCCCACCATCCGCGAGCGCGAGGTGCGGCGGGTGGTGGAGCAGACCAACGCGCTCTCGCCCGACCTCGTCGCCATCACCGGCGACCTGGTGGACGGCACGCCGCGCGAGCTGTGGCACATCGTGGCCGAGCTGGCGAAGCTGAAGTCCCGCCACGGGGTCTTCTTCGTCACCGGCAACCACGAGTACTACTCGGGCGTGGACGCTTGGCTGGAGCTGCTGCCGAAGCTGGGCATCCGGACCCTGCGGAACGAGCAGCTGGCCATCGGAGACCAGGGCGGCCGCTTCACCCTGGCGGGCGTCGACGACTGGAGCGCCGGGCCGTTCGGCAATGGCCACGGCATGGACCTGCCGCGGGCGGTGGCCGGGCACGACCCGCAGCAGCCGCTGGTCCTGCTGGCCCACCAGCCGCGCGACTTCCTGACGTCGGTGCGCGCCGGTGTCGATCTCCAGCTCTCCGGCCACACCCACGGCGGGCAGCTCTTCCCGTTCAACTGGGCGGTGCGCGCCGCCTTCCCGTGGATGAAGGGGCTCTACCGGGAGACCGTGGACGGCCGCACCGGCCACATCTACGTCTCCCGCGGGACGGGATACTGGGGCCCCCCCATGCGGCTCGGATCCCCCCCGGAAATATCCAGGCTGATCCTGACGTCGTAGACTCGTGCTCATGTCCGGTCCGACGCTGGCCGTCGCACTAGCCGTGGCCCTCGGTGCGCCGCCGCCGGCCACGCTCGCGCCCGCCGGTCCGGCCTCCGGCGCCTCCGCCGCGCCGGGGCACCTGGCCTCGCGGCCCACCGCGGACGCCGCGGCGCCCAGGCCGGCCGCCGTGCCGTGGCTCCCCGACGAGCGGATGGACCTGGAGATCGACTACCTCGGCATCACCATGGGCCGGGCCCGCATCGCCGTCGCCCGGGCCGAGGGCGGCGCCACGCCCATCCGCCTCTCCTCGCGCAGCGCCGGGCTGATGTCGATCGTCACCTTTCGCCAGACGCTGGTGAGCGAGCTCGACGTCGTCACGCTCCTGCCCCGCTCGTCGGTGCTCGACGCCGTGGAGCCGGGCGGCTACAAGCACACCGACACGGCCCACTTCTACCGCACCGCCAACAAGGCGACCGTGCGCGAGAAGGGGCGCTTCGACAAGACCTACGTGGTGGACGTGCCGGAGGGGACCCTCGACTTCGTGGCCCTGGTCTTCCACCTGCGGATGCTGCCGCTCCCGGACGGCGCCACCCACACCTTCCAGGTGCTGTCGGGGCGCAAGGTCTCCAGGGTGGTGGCCACCGTGGTGAAGCGCGAACAGGTCAAGACCCGGGCCGGGAAGTTCGCGGCGGTGAAGGTGCGCGTCCCCACCGGCTTCGACGGCAAGTTCAGCGAGAAGAACCCGACCTACGTCTGGTTCAGCGACGACGCGCGGCGCGTGGTGGTCAAGATCAGCACCGACTTCGCCATCGGCCGGGCCGAGGCCGAGCTGACCAGCTACCAGCCCGGGCAGGCGTTGGTCGAGCCGGCCAAGTGAAGCGGCACCGGCGAGCAGTCCAGTGAACCGACGCGCCATCCTGGTCCTGGTCGCCGTCCTGGCCGCCGCGCTGGCGGTCACGCTCTGGCTGGTGGCCGAGCTGAAGACCGCCGCCGACTCCTCCGGCCCGCCCGTCGAGTCGTCCGGGGGCCGCTGACCGGCCTCAGTGGGAGAGCGCCGCCACGATCTCCGGCAGCCGATCGCATCCCGAGCCGCGCGCGAAGAAGCCGCGCTCGGAGCGCTCCGCCAGCTCGGCGAACGGGTTCTCCTCCGGGTTGACGTCGACCAGGGCGGCGCCGCGGCGGAAGGCGATCTGGCCGATCTGCATGGGCAGGTTGGTGGCGCCGCTGGTGCCGACCACCAGCAGCAGATCGGCCGCGGCCGCCGCCCGCAGCGCCGAGTCCATCGAGTAGTTCTCCTCGTCGTAGCTCTCGTCGAACCAGAGGACGTGCGGCCGCAGCCAGCCGCCGCAGCGCGGGCAGGTGAGAGCGGCCCGGTCCCTGGCGCCGAGCGGCGCGTCCTTGGCCCGATCTCCGAGGTCGGGCTGGTCGATCCGGCCGAGGCCGCACTCGGCGGCGCAGCGGACCCAGGCGGCGTCGCCGTGGATGGTGAAGACCCGCTTCGAGCCGGCGCGCCGGTGGAGCCCGTCGATGTTCTGGGTGATGAGCGTGAACCGCGTCCCCAGCCGCTGCTCCAGCTTCACCAGCGCCTCGTGGCCGGCGTTGGGTTGCGCCGCGCGGCAGACGCCGAACCGGTAGAGGTACCAGCGCCAGACCTCCTCGGGCTTCCGGTCGAACATCTCCTTGGTGGCCATCTCCTGCGGCAGGTAGTTGCGCGAGCCGACCACCCAGTAGCCTTCCTTGCCCCGGAAGGTGGGGATGCCGCTCTCGGCCGAGATGCCGGCGCCGGTCAGCGCCACCACCCGTCCCTGCGCCGCCCGGACGTCCTCGAGGATCCTCGCGAGCCTGGATTCCATCCCGGCAGGATAACGTCTGCCGGGGCGATCGGGTGAATCCGCCGGGCGGGGTGGCGGCGTCCAGGCGGCGCGGTTACATGCACCCCATGTCCAGCGTCCTCACCGACGGCATTCGCGTCGAGGTCCGCGGCGACTACCGGCCCGACCGTTCCGAGCCGCGGCAGCGACGCTGGTTCTTCACCTACACAGTGACCATCCGCAACGAAGGGGCCACCCCGGCGCAGCTGGTGGGCCGCCGCTGGCTCATCACCGACGGCGCCGGCCGGGTCGAGGAGGTCGAGGGCGAGGGGGTGGTGGGGCGCCAGCCCAGGCTCGAGCCGGGGCAGTCGTTCGAGTACACCAGCTTCTGCGTGCTCCCCACCAGCCACGGCTCGATGCGCGGCAGCTACCGGATGGTGCGCGACGACGGCGACGCGTTCGAGGCCGCCATCGCCCCCTTCTCGCTGGTGGTCCCGGGCACGCTCAATTGAGCGTGAACTGCGACGGCCTCGCCGGCCGCCGCTACCAGTACTTCTCGACGTGCACCTGGCCGGGCCGGCCCTTCTCGTGGACGGTGAAACCCTCGGCGAGGAGCAGCCTGGTCATGTCCTCGGTCATCTGCGGGCTGCCGCAGAGGAAGACGTGGGTGTCCCGCGCCGTCGGCTTCCGGCCGAAGCCTTGCTCGAGCGCCCCGCCCTGCCAGAGCGACTGGACGTGGCCAGCGGCGCCGCCCCACGGCGTCGGCTCGTCCTTGGGCCGGCTCACGATGGGCAGGTAGCTGAAGTTGGGGCAGACGCGGGCCAGCGTGGTCAGCTCGGCGGTGTAGCCGAGGTCCCATGAGTGGCGCGCGCCGGAGAGCACGGCGAAGCGGCGGTCCGGGTTGGCGGTGATCCCGGTCCGCAGCATGCTCATGTAGGGGGCCAGGCCAGTGCCGGTGGCCACCATGACCACGTCCTGGCCGTCCGGGACCTCGGCCAGCGTGAAGAGGCCGGTGATCTTCGGCCCGAGCCAGAGGCGCGAGCCCGGCCGGAGCGCGAAGAGGCGCGGCGTCAGCTCGCCGGAGCGGACCAGCGTGAGGAAGAGCTCGAGGTGCTCGCCGGGGAGCGAGGGCGAGGCGAGCGAGTAGGCGCGGCGGATGAAGCGTTCGGGATCGGCGCCCGGCTCCTCCGGGTCGGCCAGCGGCGTGCGTGGCGCGCTGGCCGGGAGCCCCACCACCGCGAACTGGCCGGACTGGAAGGTCGGCACCGGGCCCGACTCGGGGGCGATGCGGAGCACCATCAGCCCCGGGGCGAGGTCGATCCGCTGCGTGACCACCGCGTTGAGCTCGAACTTCTTCACGCCGCCGCTCCCATCTCGATCCCAATCTCGGCCGGCAGGCGCCCCGCCCCCGGCCACGCCGGAGGGACACCGGGGCAGGCACCGGTCATCGCCCGGACCGCGGACCCCTCACCTGCGCAGCAGCTCGTCGAGAAGCTCTTGCTGCGTGA
Source organism: Myxococcales bacterium (assembly GCA_021806645.1). Taxonomy (GTDB): domain Bacteria; phylum Myxococcota; class Myxococcia; order Myxococcales; family Anaeromyxobacteraceae; genus JADKCZ01. The sequence continues at coordinate 108,141 of JAJZQX010000007.1, forward strand.
CGATCTTCCGGCGCAGCATGATGCGGAGCAGGGCCGCGGCCACCTGGGACGGCTTGACCGGCAACGGCACCTCGTCCTGGCCGGCGGCCAGCCGCTCCAGCGCGTCGAGGACCACGATCTCCTTGGGCGTGAGCGGTCGAAGCTGGATGCGCCCCTCGACCGCCTCCTCCTCGAGCACCACGTCAGGGACCGGCACCGGATGTGAAGGGGGCCGGGCGGGACCGGACGGGACCGGCGCCGCCTGGGCAAGCGGCGGCGCGGGGGCCGGTCCGGGCGGCGGTCTTGGCGAGGCAGGAACCGGTGCCGAGACGGGCGCCGGACGCGCCGCCGGCGCGGCGGCGATCGGGAGCGGCGTGAGCTGCAGCTCCTCGACCTCATCGCGACGGGAGAATCCGCCGTGCGGCACCGCGCCGAACAGCTCGGCGCGCGCCTCCTTGACCGCCTCGGAGGGCGCTGCGTGAAGGGCGGCCGAGGCGTGCGGGGGGTGCCGCATCTGCTTCTCGAGGGCCTCGGTGGATCCGCCGCCGAACGGGTCGGCCAATGGAGGCAGGAACTCGCCGCTCACCTCGGCGTCGAGGGAGATGGCCTCCAGCGCCTGCGGTTCGCCCGATTGGTAATGGGCGCGGATGGCCTCGGCGATCTCCCGGTCACCGCCGATGCAGACCTTCACCCGCCGGTTGGTGCGGAAGCGCAGCTCGTCGGAGAGCGCGAGGTTGGTCGGGTCGGCCATCGCCACCGTGAGCGTGGAGTGGTCTGCCGCCATCGGGAAGACGGTGTGGCGAACCGCGAAGTCCTTTCCCACCAGCTTGAGCGCCGACTCCAGCGCGATCGGCTCGAGCGAACCCAGCCGAGCCACCTCGAAGCCGAGCTTGCGGGCCAGGGCGTCTACGATGGCCGCCTCGCTGGTGAGCTTCAGGTCGAGGATGGCCTGGCCGATGCGGCCACCCCAGCGGCGCTGGTGTCCCAGCGCCGACTGGAGCATGGCCTCGTCGATCACGCCGGCCTCGATGAGCAGCTCCCCCAGTCGCTTCTTGGTGGACATCACCGTCAATGTAGCGCCACGCCCGGGCCGGGTCGAGCCGCCGCGGCCCCGCCCCGGCCAGGGGGGCGCCGGCGATATCGGCGTGGCCGGCAGGTCGTCAATTTCCGGTATCGGCGCGGGTGGCAATGGCCAGCCGCTGCAGTCCTAGCCGCCGAGCCAGCTCCATGACCGCCACCACCCGGCCGTGCGCCACCCCTTCGTCGGCCTGGATCAGCACCAGCGTGTCCGGGTTCCTCTCGGCCGAGGCGGTGAGCATGGAGCGGAGCTCGGGCTCCTCGACCACCTTGCCGCCGATCACCACGCGGCCGTCGATGAGGATGGCGATGGAGAGGTCGCGCGCCGCCACCGTGTCCCCCTTGCCGCCTTTCGGCAAGGTCACCTTGAAGCCGCCCTTGTCCGCCCCGGCCTCGGCGATGGCGGTGGTGGTCACCATGAAGATGATGAGCAGCACCAGGAAGATGTCGGTGAGCGGGGTGATGTTGATGTCGGCGAAGATGGCCCCTTCGTTCTCCCCTTCGCCCTCGTGGTGGCCGCCGCTCGGACCTCCCATCGCCATGGTCAGCCCTCCCCGCCGGCGGCCCGTGCCGGCGCCCCGGGCCGCAGGGTCGGCAGCAGCTCCGTGACCAGCTCCAGGTACTCCTCGGTGAGGAGCCGGAGCTGCAGCGTGAGCTTCTGCACGTGGGTGTTGAGCACGTTGAAGAGGACCACCGCCAGCACGGCGACCGCGATGCCGGCCGCGGTGGTGATGAGGGCCTCCGAGATGCCGGCGGCGACCACCGCGAAGCCGCCCTGCCCGGTGTGAGCCATGTCGTGGAAGGCGTTCATGATGCCGACCACGGTGCCGAAGAGGCCGATGAAGGGCGCCGTGGCGCCGACCGTGCCGAGGATCCAGAGTCCGCGCCGCATGCGCAGGTTGACCCGCTGCCGCTCCCGCTCCACCGCCGCCACCAGCCTCTCGGCGTCCGGCGCCTGGGCCGGCCGTCCAGCCAGTGAGCCGCCCTTGGGCGAGAGGGCCACCAGCGCCGCCAGGAAGACCTCGGCGGCCATCGAGGTGGAGCGCTCGCACTGAGCCCGGCCGTCGTCGAGGTCGGCGCGGAAGAGCGCGCGTCCAACCGCGTCGGCGAGCGACCGCGCCTCGTCGCCGAAGCCCCACAGGGCGATGGCACGCTCGACCGCCGCCGCCACGGCCAGGACCGAGCAGAGGAGGATGACCCACAGGGAGAAGCTCGTCTTGACGAGCTGGAGGAGGTTCTGGTCCACGATGACTCCGATGCGTAGCGGTGAGGGGGGATCCTATGGGGCGGGCGCGTCGAGATCCACGACACGGGCGCCGGCCGGGGGGCTCAGCCGGAAGAGGGAGGGATCGACCGGCCGGTTGACCTCCAGCTCGCGCCAGTGGAGCGAGAGGGCCACGTGGGCCTCGGGCGAGCGCGCGGCCACCTCGGTCGGGACCCGCTGGCCGGCCAGGGTCCGGTGGACCGAGAACTGGGCGTCGAGCCCGGCCGGCACCTCGCCGCCGGCGGTGAGGCGCCGGACCCGGGAGGAGAGGAGAGCCGCGCCTGGACCGACCTCCAGCCGCTGCACCAGGCTGCCTTCACGCATCGTGAGGAGAACGCGCCCGTCGCCCGGCTCGGCCGACACCGGCTCGCCGTCGAGGAGCGGCGCCGAGCCGCAGAGCAGCGTCACCAGGGTCTCGGGCGCCAGCGGCACCGGGAGCAGCCGCGCCAGGTTGGCGGGCGTGGCCGCGCCGCGCAGGAAGGTCCGCTCGCGGGCGTCGTAGAGGGCGAGCCGACCGTCCTCCACCGCCAGCACCGCCGCCACGTTGCCGAAGAAGTCATGTGACTCGATGCGCAGCCGCCCCGGCCGCTCAGCCACCAGGTACTGCTCCACGCCCCCGGACCCGCCGGGCGCGTCGACCCCCAGGCGCGCCCGTCCCTGCACGCTCACCACGCGGGCCTGCGCCGCCTTGACCTCGGCGAGCAGCTCGACCGGGTCGAGCGACAGGTCGGGGGGCGGCACCCGCGGAAGGCATCCCGCCAGCGCCAGGAGCGCCCCGGGGATCACCAGCCGGGCGGCGGCGCCCGCGCCACGCCTCACGCGCGCCCCAGTGCCTGCGTGAGGTCCGCGAGCAGGTCCCCGGGGTCTTCCAGCCCCACCGAAACGCGCAGCAGGCCCCGATCGATCCCCTGCGCCGCCAGCTCGGCGTCGGTGGCGTTCCGGTGCGAGGAGATGACGGGGATGGAGGCCAGGCTCTCCACGCCGCCCAGCGACGAGGCCCGCGCCACGATGCGGAGCGCGTCGTGGACCCGGCAGCAGGGCTCGAAGCCACCCTTCACCGAGAGCGATAGGACGCCTCCGCCGCCGCCCAGCTGGCGGCGCGCCAGGTCGTGGTCGGGGTGGGAGCGGAGGAACGGGTAGTGGACGCGGGCCACCATGGGGTGGTGCTCGAGCGCCTCGGCGAGGCGGAGGGCGGTGGCGTTCTGGCGTTCGATCCGGACCTCCAGGGTCTTCATGCCGCGGATGAGGTCGTAGGCCACCGCCGGGTCCATGGTCCCACCGGCGGTACGGCGCACCTCCAGAACCGGCGCCAGCAGCGGCTTGTTCCCGGCCACGGCGCCGGCCAGGTGGTCGCAGTGGCCGTTCAGGTACTTGGTGGCGCTGTGGATGACCAGGTCCACGCCCAGCGTCGCCGGCCGCAGGTTGACGGGTGTGGCGAAGGTGGCGTCCACCATGGAGAGGATGCCGCGCGCCCGGCAGGCGGCCGCCACCGCGGCCACGTCCACCACGCGCATGGTCGGGTTGGTCGGGGTCTCGAAGAGCAGCGCCCGCGTGCCGGCCGGCGCCGCCGCGGCCGCCTCGGCCAGCCGCTGCAGCGGCACCTCCACCACCTTGACACCGAAGCGGGTCAGGATGGTCCGGACCAGGCGCGTGGTCTGGCCGTAGATGGTGTCCGCCACCAGCAGCGTGTCGCCGGCGGCGAGGTGGGCCACCAGCGCCGCGTGGATGGCGGCCATGCCGGAGGCGAAGAGGGCGGCTTGCTCCGTCCCCTCCAGCAGCGCCACCTTCCGCTCAGCGGCGATGACGGTGGGGTTCTCCAGCCGCGAGTAGAGCCACTTGCCGTCGGGCGCGTCGAGGTAGGCGGCCGCGTCGGCCGCCGAGTCGAAGCGGTAGGTGGTGGTCTGGTAGATCGGCGTGTTCACCGCCGGTACGGACCAGACCTGGTCCTCGCCGCCGTGAACCGCCAGGGTGCCGAGCTTCTGGTTGGCCATGTGGAGCTCTCCGAGACGCCGGCGGGTCGCCACCGGAGGGCGACGCTTAGAACAGGCGCGCCCGCTTGTCGAGCAGCTCCCGGGCTCGCCGCCGCGCGACCGCCTGCTCGGGCCCCCGCTCGGCGGCCTCCGGCGCGGCCAGCACCTCGCCGAGCAGCCGCTCGAAGCCGGCCCGATCCTGCAGGAGCACCGAGAGCGTCCGCGCCTCCTCGACCCGCCGCCACGGCTCGTCGGGAAAGAGCTCGGCGGCCCGCGCGAAGCGGGCCCTCGCCGCCTCGACGCCGCCGCCCGCCGCGACCGGCAGCATGCCCGACCAGGCGCCGAGCGCCCGCAACGGGCCGCCCGCCTCCAGCCGCTCGTCGAGGGCCGCGGCGCGGGCCATCAGCGCCAGGGCGTGGTCCTTCACGGCCAGCACCGCGGCCGGACCGGTGGCCTGGGCCACCCCCATGCGTCCCAGCGCCAGCCAGTAGAGCGGCTCGGCGCCAGGGGTCTGCACCAGCGCCGCCGCCTCGGCCAGCGGCCGCCCCTCCTCCACCGCCGCGGCGAAGCTCGGGGAGAGGCTCCGGAGGGCTCGCTCGGCGGCCCTCGAAGAGGCGTCGTGCGCGGCCAGCGCCTCGGCCGGCAGCACGGCGGCGCATGCCCGGAACCCCTCTCCGCGCGCCAGCCGCAGCTCGATGGCCGGCTCCCCCGGGCGCGCCCGGGCGGCCCGACGCCACGCCGAGAGCGCGGCCCGCAACCCGTCCAGCTCGGCGCGGCGGGACCAGGCGGCGTCCCCCTCGGCGAGTGCGGCCTGGACGGCCTCCCTGGTGACCGTGGCCGCCGGCGGCTGGGCCGGGCCGCGAGGGCAACCGGCGGTTGCGAGCACGAGGCCAAGCGCGAGGGCGCGGCGCGCCACGCCTACTTCCGCTTCTTGCCGGACTTCTTCGCCGGCTTCTTCGGAGCGGCCTTCCGGGCCGGGGTCCTGGACGGCTGCTTCTTCGGTGCCTTCTCCTTCACGGCCTTCCTGGCCGGCTTCATGGGCGTGGCCTTCCTGGCGACCTTCTTCTTCGAGGCCTTCTTCGGGGCCGGCTTCCTGGCCACGGGCCTGGACTGGACGGTCGCCTTGGCCTGGGGCCTGGGCGGAACGAGCGCCTTGGCGGCCGGGGCGACCGATGGCGGCGCCGGTGGGGCGAGCGGCCGGGCCGGCTGGAGCGCGCGCGGCTGCTGCGGAGGCCGCTGCGGCATGGCGCGGCTCAGGCGGGCCAGGCGCGCCTCCTCCTCGGCCTGCGTCACGTGGAGCGGCGGCTGGCCGGCGCGCTGCCGGGACTCGTCCTCGGCCGAGTAGAAGAGCTGGTAGGTGGCCAGGCCACGGGTCACCAGCTCGCCGCGCTGGTTCTCCGCCCAGAGCTCCAGGTCCATGGCGTAGGTGTCGCCCGGCTCGAAGCGGCGCTCCACCACCCGCCCGCGCGCCGTGAGGACGTCGCCCGGCCAGATGAACTTCACCAGCCGGGACTGGAGCTTCTTGAGCCGCGCGCCGCGGGTCCAGTCGGTGGCCAGCTCGGCCAGGAAGCCCATGCCGATGGTGCCTGGCGCGAAGGCGCTGGGGAAGCCGGAGGCGCGGGCGTGCGGCTCGTCGATGTAGAGCGGGTTCCAGTCGCCGGCGGCGCCGACGTAGCGGGCGATCTGCAGCCGATCGACCGGCGGCTTGACCAGCGGCGGGAGCTCGTCGCCCACCTTGACACCCTCGAAGTAGAGCTGGCGCACGTTGATGGTCATCGTCCAGTTACCCCCGCCGAAGGATGAAGGTGCCTCGCGACCTGAAGACCAGCACCCCGTGCTCGTCGCGCCCCTCGTCCTCGATGATGATCACGTCCATGGGGCCGCTGGCCCCGGAGCGCTCCTGCACGTCGGCCACCTTGCTGCGGACCGTGAGCCGGTCGCCCGCCACGATGGGGCGGCCGAACTCGAAGACCTGCTCGCCGTGGAGCATGGAGCGGGTGCCTAGATCGAGGGAGTGGCGGAAGCGCTCGCCCCAGCCGAGCGTGAGCGCGAAGGTGGCCGGCGCCACCAGCCCCGGGAAGCCGGCGGCGCGGGCCGCCGCCTCGTCGAGCGCAAGCGGGTTGGGATCGCCGAGTGCCTCGGCGAAGCGCCGGATGGCCCCCTTCTCCACCTCGTGGAGGATGGGCTCGCTCTGGCGGCCGATGAGGGACTTGTCGAGCATGATGGCTCCGGGCCTATCGCCCTGCCGGCAGGTCGAGGACCGTGAGCAGTCCCCGCCGTTCGGTGATGGCCAGCGCCGCGTGCACCACGGCGTTGGCGGTGGCCGCCTCGCCCGGGATCCCCCCGGGCACCACCGCGCGCAGCGGCGGATCGGCGTCGATCTCCACCTCGTCGCGCGGATGGTCCGCGCCGAGGGCTAGCTGCAGCTCCAGCCGGACCACTTCCCGGCCTTCCGCGAAGGCACGCGCCACCTGCTGGACGCCCGCCACCTGTCCCACCTTGACGCCGTGGCCGTCCTCGTCGGCGAGCAACGGCGTCAGCTCCTCGTCCACCTCGTCGAACTCCAGCCCGCAGCCGGCCGCGGCCAGCGCCGCCGACTGGGAAAGCCCGACGTGGCCCAGCTCGCCACGCTCGTCGGCCGCCTCGAAGGCCTCCGGGTCGAGCCCGATCCCGAGCTTGCGCCGCAGCGACTCCCCGTGGCCGACCAGGTCCACCACCCGCACGCCGCGGACGTGGCGCACCTCCCCCACCACCTGCGCCAGCACCGCCGGCAGCCGGTCGAGCGAGAAGCCGGGGTTTGCGCCGGTGCCGACCACCGCGACGTCGTGGGCCTCGCAGAAGAGATCGAGGGCGTCGGCCTCCGACTCGTGGTGGAGCCAGGGCCAGGCCAGCTCCTCGCAGGTGGAGACCACCGAGCAGCCCGCCTTCACCGCGCGTCGAATGACCGGGAGCACCTCCACGAAGGAGGAGGTGGTGGCCATGATGACCACGCCGCCTCGAGCCTCGATGAAGGCGGGGGCGGAGTCGGCGCCGACGACGAGTCCCCCGGCCGGCCGGCCGAGCAGCAGCTCCAGCTTCTTGCCGATCAGGTCCGGCGCCGGGTCGATGGCAGCCACCAGCCGGAACTCGGGACGCGCGAGGAGCGCCCGGGCGATCCCCCGCCCGACCACGCCAAGCCCCATGAGCACGACCGGAATGGTTGCCTCGGCCACGATGACCCTCCGCGCCTCGAATCCAGAGTCCGGAAATGGCCGGATCTCCGAAGGTTGACGCACCTTTATAGGGCATCGCCCGAACCCCTATCAAGAAAAGGGGGGCATTCGAGCCGATCGCGACCCGCCCGGGGCGTCAATCGGCCACACGGGCTCGCGGCCTGGGCGCGGCGCGTCAACCGCTTGACCTGCCTGGTGAATCCGGTCAGCTGGGCTCGCCGTCAGCCGTTGATGAGCCGCTCCAGCAGTTCCCTGGCCGCCGGCTCGGACCAGTCCATGTCGCCGATTACGTAGGCCGCGATCCGGCCAGATTTGTCCACGATGTAGCTCTCCGGGAACTTCACGTCGTCCGCGGCGCATGCACCCCGGCCCTTGCAGTACCAGGGCCGGACCACCTGGCGGGCCTCCCGGTCGATCGCCACGGTCACGCCGGCGGGAAGCCGGCCGCCCTGCTCCGGGCTCTTGAAGAACTGCTTCACCAGGTCGGCCGACTCGTCCACCGAGACGGCCACCATCTTGAACTTTCCGGGGTGGCGGACCGTGAGCTCCTGCCCGAGCTTCACCATGCTCGGCATCTCCTTGCCGCACGGCGGGCACCAGGTGGCCCAGAAGTTCACGAAGACCACCTGCCCCTTCAGCCTGGCGAGGTCGAAGCGGCCGCCGTCCACGGTCGGCAGGCTGAGCGGTGGCGCGATGGGCTGCGCCCTGGCGAGGAGGAGCTGGCCGAAGACCAGCGGCTCTCCGGCGGAGGGCTCGACGGCGGCCTGCGCGGGCGCGGACGGCGCGGCGGGCGGCACCACCGGGGCCGCCACCAGCGGCGCGGCCGCCTGGGTCAGCCGTTCCACCTGCTGGGTCGCGTCCCACGCCTTCCAGCCGGCGCCGGCGAGGACCACGGCGAAGATCGCCGCGGCCACGACGGCCTGCCGGTTGGGCTTGCTAGATTCGGTCTGGGCCATGAATGTGGCTTATGCCACGGACGCCTGGCTTGCCGCCATCCGGCCGGTGGGTGAGACTCCCGTCCGATGCGCGGCCTGATGGGCAGCTTCGCGATCCTCCCGCTCGGCGACCTGCTCGAGCTGTTGGCCCGGCGCGGGCTGGCGGGGACGCTCACCTGCGAGCGCGGCACGGTGAAGAAGACCATTCAGCTCGCCGGCGGCAACGCGGTGGGCGCCTCCTCCACCGACTCGCGCGACCAGCTCGGCCAGCTGCTCGTCAACTTCAACCACCTGGACGAGGCCACCATGCAGCGCGCCATCCAGGTGCAGCAGGAGACCCACGTCCGCATCGGCCGGGTCCTGGTCATGATCGGGCTGGTCAAGCCCGAGGTGGTGCGCGAGGTGCTGGCCATCAAGATCCGCGAGACGCTGCTCGACGTCCTCCTCTGGGAGTCGGGGCTCTTCCACTTCGACGACACGCCGCCGGCGCCGGTGGACGAGCTCGACACCTCGGTGCCGCTCTCGGAGGTGCTGCGCGAGGCGGAGTTCCGCACCACGGCCTGGAGCGCCTTCCGCGGCGAGTTCCCCTCCGGCGTCGGCACGCTGGAGGTGGACGACGCGCGCGTCCCGGCCACGATGACGGCCGACACCATGGACGGGCGGCTGCTGCAGCTGGCGCGCGAGGGGCGGACCATCGACGAGCTGGGACTGGCCCTGCGGGCCACCGACTTCCACCTCTACCAGCGGCTCTACGCGCTGGCGCGGCAGGGGATCGTCCGCGCCGCGCCGGCCCGTCACGCCGGCGGTGTGCCCGGCCAGCCCGGCGCCGGGGCCGCCGAGCTGGTCGAGCGGGCCCGGGGGCTGATCGCCGACGGCCGGGCCGACGACGCCGAGCTGGTGGCCACCAGGGCGCTGGCGCTGGCGCCCCACTCGGCGGAGGCCCACGACGTGCTGGTGGAGGCGGAGCGGCTCCTCTCCCGGCGGCTCCGCACCGACCTGCTGGAGCCGGGGCGCGTGGCGCGGCGGCTGGTGGAGGCCGGCGCGATCGCCAGCCTGAAGCTCTCCAACGCCGACAAGTACCTGCTCTCGCGCTGCGACGGGGAGCGCACGGTGAAGCAGCTGGCCCAGCTGGCGCCGCTGCGCGAGCTGGACGTGCTGAAGGCGCTGCGGCGGCTCGCCGACGGGGGCGTGGTGGAGCTGGGGTAGGGACACCATCAAGCTTCAGCGACGCCCTCGCCCGCCACCAGGTACGGGTTCACGCCCAGCCGCTGGTAGCCCCGCTCGCCCACCAGCAGGTCGAGCGCCACGGTGGCCACGTCGTCGGCGAGCGGCTCGAGCTGCGGCCCCTGCTCCACGTAGAGCAGCTTCAGGTAGGCCTGGCAGCCGTCGCAGGCCTCGGCCCGCGCCGGACCGGCCTCGCCCTCGACGGCCAGGTAGGAGACCGCCGCGGCCGAGCCGCAGAGCACGCACTGGACGCGGGTGTGGTGCCACCAGGTCGCGCAGAGGCCGCAGACCAGGTAGCGCAGCTTGTGGTCGCCAAGCACCACGCCGGCGGTCGGCGAGGCGCCGCAGACCGGGCAGCCCTCCTCGACGCGGGCGACGGAGGCGGGGGCGAGTCCGGCGGCCAGGCCGGTGAAGGCCACCTGGAGCGCCGCCCCGGCGAAGAGCCCCACCGGGACGTCGAGCTGGGTCGAGCGCCCGGCCAGCAGCCGCTCCGCCAGCCCGTCGAGGTCGAGGTCCGGGAGCCTTCCGAGCCGCTCGAGCGCGGCCTGGGCCGGGGCCGGCACCGCGAGGCCGTCGAGCTCGCCGAGCAGGAGGCGCAGCGCCTCGCGCCAGGCGGGCGGCGGCGGCCCGGCCGCGTCGAGAGGGAGCGCACCGGCCAACGTGGGCGCGAGGGCCGGGAGGCGGAGCCGCTCGGCCACCACCCGCTGCGCCGCCGCCACCCGGCCCAGCAGCGCCAGGTACTCGCCGGTGGCGTGGCCCGGCGCCAGGGCTTCGAAGCGCGCGGCGCGGCGGGCGAAGACCGACGCGGCGCCCGGATGCGGTCGCAGGTAGGGAACTTCGCCCAGCTCGCCGCCACCGGACAACCCGGCGAGACTCATCGTCGGTCCTTGCCGGCGGTCGTCTCTCGCTCCCAGGCCGGGTGGTGGAACCGGGCCCAGGCCCGGGTCACGGTGCCGCGGATCATCGCGTCGATGGACCCCTTGGTCCAGATGGCCGCGTAGACGTGGATGCCGATCCCCACGAACATGATGAAGGCGCTGACGGCGTGGACCAGCCCGGCGGCGCGGCGCGCCCCGGCCGAGAAGTGAGGTGCGAACCAGGGCTGCCAGAGCAGCACACCGGTGGCCGCCAGCAGGCCGATGAGCACGACCATCGACCAGAACATCATCTTCTCCCCGGCGTTGTACTTGCCGGTCTCGCCGACGTCGGGGTGCTCCTTGCGCATGTAGGCGCCCATGTGCTCGACCCACCTCGAGTCGTTGGGAAGCCACCGGTTGTCGCCCACCAGCGTCGCCGCGTACGGGTAGAAGAGGATCACCAGCGCCGCGCCCGCCAGCGGGTGGAGGAAGCGCATCAGCGACCCGCCGCCGAGGACCGAGGAGAGCCAGAAGAAGAGCGGCGAGAAGAGGGCCAGGCCGGAGAGGAAGAGGAAGGTGAAGACGATGGCCACCGACCAGTGGGCGATGCGGGTGCCGTTGCTGTGGCGCAGGATGAGTTCCTTGCCGGTCCCGTTCATGGCTTCACCCCCTGGTCACCTTCGGGCGGCACTTCGAGCGGCCCGCGTCGCATGTAGTGGAGGATCCCGGCGGCCAGCACCGCGACCATGGTGACCACGCCGGCGGCGCGGGCCAGGCCGCTGCGCCAGACCGTCAGCAGCGGGCCCACGCGCGGGTTGGCCGGCAGGCCGTAGGCCTCGGGCCGGTCCCCGTGCGGCAGCACCAGCACCACGTGCGTGCCGCCGACCCCCTTGGGATCGTAGACCGCCGCCTTGGCGAAGCCCCGCTCGCGCAGGTCGTCGAGCCGGTGCTCGGCCTGGAAGAGCATGTCATCCTTGGAGCCGAAGCCGAGCGCCTGCGTCGGGCAGGCCTTCACGCAGGCCGGCTCGAGGCCCACACCGACCCGGTCGGAGCAGAGGGTGCACTTGTAGACCTTCGAGTCCTTGCCGGAGAGGCGGGGGATGTGGAACGGGCAGCCGGCGATGCAGTACCCGCAGCCGATGCAGTTCGTCTCCTGGAAATCGACGATGCCGTTGGAGTGCTGGATGACGGCGCCGGGCGCCGGGCAGGCCTTGAGGCAGCCCGGGTCCTGGCAGTGCAGGCAGCCGTCCTTGAGGATCAGCCACTGCAGGCGGCCGTCGATGACCTGCTCGTTGAAGCGCATCAGCGTCCAGGACTGGTCGGAGAGGTCCGGCGGGCTGGTGTAGAAGCCCTCCTGGACCCCCACCACGTCGCGCAGGTCGTTCCACTCCATGCAGGCCGACTGGCAGGCCTTGCAGCCGATGCAGCGCGAGATGTCGATGAGCTTGGCCACCTCCAGGGTCCGGCGTGCCTGCGGGGTAGTGGATGTGCTGGCCGACTGGTTGACGACGTCGAGTGACATGAGTGCCATGGCGCGCTCCTCAAGCCTTCTGGACGTCGACCAGGAACGCCTTGAACTCGGGCGTCTGGATGTTGGCGTCGCCCACGAACGGCGTGAGCGTGTTGACCAGGTAGCCGGGCTTGGTCAGCCCCTCGAAGCCCCAGTGCAGCGGCAGGCCGACGGTGTGGACCTCCTGTCCCTCGATGGTGAGCGCGTGGATGCGCTTGGTCACCAGCGCCTTCACCTTGATCTGGCCGCGCTTGGAGCGGACCACGATGAACTCCCCGTTGCGGATGCCCCGCAGCTTGGCCAGCTCCTCGCCGATCTCCACGAAGGCCTCCGGCTGCAGCACCGCGGCGATGCGCGTGTGCTTGGTCCAGAAGTGGAAGTGCTCGGTGAGCCGGTAGGTGGTGGCGACGAAGGGGAAGTCCTTGGGGGAGCCGAACTTCTCCCGGTCGCCCTTGAAGACGCGGACCGCCGGGTTGGAGAGTGTCTTGCCCGCCGACTTCGGGGAGAATGGGTTGACGGAGAGTGGCGTCTCCATCGGCTCGTAGTGCTCCGGGAACGGCCCCTCGGCCATGCCGCCCAGGGCGAAGAGCTTGCCCACCCCCTCGGCGTTCATGATGAAGGGGGACATGCCCTGGTCGGGCGCGGCGTCGGGCTTGATGTCGGGGACGTCGGGGCCCGCCCACTTCTTGCCGGTCCAGAAGAGGTACTTCCGCGAGGCGTCCCACGGCTTGCCGGCCGGGTCGGCCGAGGCGCGGTTGTAGAGGATGCGGCGGTTGGCCGGCCAAGACCAGGCCCACCCCGGCGTGGTGCCGAGGCCGGACGGATCGGCGGTGTCGCGCCGCGCCATCTGGTTCCCGTTCTGCGTCCAGCTCCCGCAGAAGATCCAGCAGCCGCAGGCGGTGCTGCCGTCGGCCTGGAGGTGGACGAAGGTGGCGAGCTGCTCACCCTCCTTGACCAGGGTCTTGGTCTTGTCCTTGGGTTCCGGGATGTCGGCCAGCGCCCGGCCGTTGAACTCGCGGGCCAGCTCGTCCGGCGCGGGAGCGCGCGGGGACCGGTAGGGCCACGGCAGCTTGACGATGGGATCCGGGAAGGTGCCGCCTTCCTTCTGGTAGAGGGCCCGCAGCGCCAGGAAGATCTCGGCCATGATCTCCGGGTCGCCCTTGGCCTCGCCGGGGGGATCGGCCGCCTTCCAGTGCCACTGCAGCACGCGGCTGCTGCTGACCAGCGAGCCGTCCTCCTCGGCGAAGCAGGAAGACGGGAGCCGGAAGACCTCGGTCTGGATGGCGCGGCTGTCCACGTCGTTGAACTCGCCGTGCTTCTTCCAGAAGGTGGAGGTCTCGGTGCTGAGCGGGTCGATGACCACCAGGTACTTGAGCTTGGAGAGGGCGGCGGTCAGCTTGCCCTTGTCGGGGACCGAGGCCAGCGGGTTGAAGCCCTGGCAGAAGTACCCGTTGATCTTCCCCTGGTACATCAGCTCGAAGGCCGCCAGGATGTCGTAGGTCTTGTCGTTCTTGGGCAGCCAGTCGAAGCGGAAGTCGTTCTCCTTGGTCGCCTCGGCGCCGAACCAGGCCTTGAGCAGCGACACGAAGAACTTCGGGTAGTTCTGCCAGTAATTCATCTGCCCGGGCCGCAGGGGCTTGGGCGTCCGCTTCTGCAGGTAGGTCTTGAGGTCGGGGTCCTGGTCGGTGGGGAGGGTGAGGTAGCCGGGGAGCAGGTGGCTCATGACGCCGAGGTCGGTGAGCCCCTGGATGTTGGAGTGGCCGCGCAGCGCGTTCACGCCGCCGCCGGGCAGGCCCATGTTGCCGAGCAGCAGCTGGATGCAGGCCATGGTCCGGATGTTCTGCGAGCCGACGGTGTGCTGGGTCCAGCCGAGCGCGTAGAGGCTGGTCATCACCCGGTTCGGCGCCGCCGTGGAGGCGATGGTCTTGCAGATGGCCAGGAAGTCCGCCGCCGGCACGCCGGACACGCGCGAGACCAGCTCCGGCGTGTACCGGGCGTAGTGGCGCTTCATGGCCTGGTAGACGCAGTGCGGATCCTGCAGCGTCGGGTCGACCTTGGCGTACCCGTCCTTGTCGAGCTGGTAGGCCCAGGTGGTCTTGTCGTAGCTGCGCTTGGCCTCGTCGTAGCCGGTGAAGAGCCCGTCGTGGAAGCCGTAGTCCTCGCGCAGCAGGAAGGAGGCGTTGGTGTAGGCCTTGACGTACTCCTTCTGGATGGCGTCGTTCTCCAGCAGGTAGCGGATGACGCCACCGAGGAAGGCGATGTCGGTGCCGGGCCGGAGCTGCGCGAACTGGTCGGCCACCGCGGCGGTCCGCGTGAAGCGCGGATCGACCACGATGAGCCGGGCCTTGTTCTTGACCTTGGCCTCGATGACCCACTTGAAGCCGCAGGGGTGGGCCTCGGCGGGGTTGCCGCCCATCACCAGCACCACGTCGGCGTTCTTGATGTCCGCCCAGTGGTTCGTCATCGCGCCACGGCCGAATGTCGGGGCCAGACCGGCCACCGTGGGGCCGTGTCAAACGCGCGCTTGGTTGTCCAGGGCGGTCATCCCCATGGCGCGGATGACCTTGTTGGTGATGTAGCCCGACTCGTTGGACGAGGCCGACGCCGCCAGGAAGGCGACGCTGGTCCAGCGGTTGACGGTGACGTCGCCGCTCTTCTGCAGGAAGTTCTTGTCGCGGTCGTCCTTCATGAGCCGGGCGATCCGGTTGACGGCGAAGTCCCAGGAGACCCGCTTCCACTCGGTCTCGCCGGGCCCGCGGTACTCCGGGTACTTGAGCCGGTTCGGGCTGTGGATGAAGTCGAGCAGCCCGGCGCCCTTGGGGCAGAGCGTGCCGCGGTTCACCGGGTGGTCGGGGTCGCCCTCGACGTGGATGATCTCGGTCCGCGCGTTCTTGGACTTGTCGCCGAGGCCGTAGAGGATGACGCCGCAGCCGACCGAGCAGTACGGGCAGGTGTTGCGCGTCTCCGAGGTGCGCGCCAGCTTGAACTGGCGAACCTCGGCCAGCGCGCGGGTGGGGGAGAAGCCGAGGGCGGCGATGCTGCTGCTGGCCAGCCCTCCGGCGGCGACCTTCACGAACTGTCTGCGGGTGACGGCCATGCGCAGGACCTCCGGGGGAAGAGGATGGCGCATGCTAGGCAAACGCGAGCCGGAACCGAAAGCAGTTTCGGAAGAAAAGTGGGGTACCGCGACGACGCGGTGCGTTGGCCCGGGGTTGATTGCCCGTGAACTCCGGAGGTGGGTTGCCGCGGGATGACTGGCGAATCCCCGGACAGTTCTCCCTTCACCGGCTAAGCTTCCAGCCAGCCCGCGGCCCACGTGTCCGGCCGCACGCCCCTCCACCCCGGGAGCCCCTCATGCGCAGCACCCTCACCGCCGTCGCCCTCGCCGCGTTCACCGCCATGCCCACCGCCCATGCGCAGGAGGTGGTCCGGCTCGGCAACCTCAAGTTCGCCCACTACGGCGCCATCTCCAACATGAAGGAGGCCTGCAAGAAGTACGGCCTCGACGTGCAGGAGACCGTCTTCCCGAAGGGCATCGACATCTTCCCGGCCCTGGTGAAGGGCGAGGTGGATCTCGCCGCGTCGGCCGCCGACGCCGCCATCGCCAACCGCGCGGCCGGCGGAAAGGTCTACGTGGTGGCGGGCTTCGCCAAGGGCGGCGCCCGGATGGTCTCGCGCGCCGATCTGGCCTTGAAGACCGTGGCCCAGCTCAAGGGGCGCAAGGTGGGCGTGGCCCGCGGCGGCGCCCAGGAACTCCTGCTGCTGGCCGAGCTGGCCAAGGCCGGCCTGACCTGGTCGGACCGGGGGGGCAAGGACGTGCAGATCGTCTACCTCCCCTTCGCCGACCTGAACCAGGCGCTGCTGCAGAAGCAGATCGACGCCATGTGCCAGTCGGAGCCGCAGTCGTCGCAGGCCATCAACAAGGGGTTCGGCGCCGAGATGTTCAAGCCCTACGACACGCCGCTGGGCGAGCCGGTGCGCGTGCTGGTGATGACCGAGAAGCTCTACCGCGAGAAGCCGGCCGTGGCGCAGAAGGTGCTCGACTGCTTCGTGGACGCCACCCGCCACTTCATCCAGAACCCCGCGGTGGCCGAGAAGTACGTGGTGGAGCAGATGTTCAAGGGGCAGATCACGCCCCAGGACTTCCAGGACGCCATCTCCAACTCCCCGTTCTCCTACGACGTGACCGTCGACCACATCCAGGTGACCACCGATCTCATGGTGAAGTACGGCGTGGGCAAGATGACCGCGCCGCCCAGGGCGGCCGACTGGGTGAAGCTCGACCTGCTCCAGCGAGCCAAGGCCACGCTGGGCGTGAAGTAGCGACCATGGCGGGGAGCGCGGCCCGGCTGTTCCGATCGCTGGTGGTGCCGGTCGCGCTCCTGCTGGTGTGGGAGGGGATCTCGCTGGCCGGCTGGGTCACGCCGCTCATCCTGCCCTCGCCGACGGCGGTGGCGGCGCGCTGGTGGGCCTATCTCACGCCCATGGAGCCCTTCGAGGCCACGGCCGGACCGTGGTGGCGCTGGGCCCTCTCCGGCGAGCTTCCCAGCGACGTCTTCACGTCGCTCATGCGCATCGCGGTCGGCTTCGCCATCGGGGCCGGCCTGGCGCTTCCGCTCGGCCTGCTCATGGGGGCCCGCCCGCTGGTCCACGAGCTCTTCAACCCGTTGCTGCAGGTGCTGCGCCCCATCCCGCCCATCGCCTACATCCCGCTCGCCATCCTCTGGTTCGGGCTGGGCAATCCCCCCGCCTTCTTCCTCATCTCGCTGGGCGCCTTCTTCCCGGTGCTCATGAACACCATCGCCGGCGTCCGGGCCGTCGACGCCATCTACCTGCGCGCCGCGCGCAACCTCGGCGCCGGGGAGTGGACGCTCTTCTGGCGGGTGATGATCCCGGCGGCCATGCCCTACATCCTCACCGGCATCCGGGTGGGCGTCGGCGTGGCCTTCATCGTGGTGATCGTGGCCGAGATGATCGCGGTGAACACCGGCCTCGGCTACCGCATCCTCGAGGCCCGCGAGTACTTCTGGTCGGACAAGGTGATCGCCGGGATGATCACCATCGGGCTGTGCGGCCTGGGCATCGACCTGGGGATGAGCCGGCTCACCGGCCGGCTGCTGCGCTGGCACCGCGGGGTGGAGGGGTGAGCGCCGCGACCGAGCCCGCCATCCGCGCCCGCGGCGTCCGCAAGGTCTTCGCCTCGGGCGGCCGGGAGGTGGTGGCCCTCGACGGCATCGACCTCGACGTGGCGCCGGGGGAGTTCGTCTGCCTGCTCGGCCCCTCCGGCTGCGGGAAGTCTACCCTGCTCAACGCCATCGCCGGCTTCTCGCTGCCCAGCTCCGGCCAGCTGACGGCGCTGGGGCGTCCGGTCACCGGCCCCGGCCCGGAGCGGGCCATGGTCTTCCAGGAGTACGCCCTCTTCCCATGGATGACGGTGGAGCGGAACGTCGCCTTCGGGCTGGAGATCGCCGGCGCGGCGCCCGAGCGGCGGCGCCAGGTGGTCGAGGCGCTGCTCTTGAAGCTCGGCCTGGCCGACTTCCGCGATCGCTTCCCGAAGGATCTCTCCGGCGGCATGCGCCAGCGGGTGGCCATCGCCCGGGTGCTGGCCATCGACTCGCCCATGCTGCTCATGGACGAGCCGTTCGGCGCGCTCGACGCCCTCACCCGCCGCTCGCTGCAGGACGAGCTGCTGCGCATCTGGGCCGAGCTGGAGAAGACCGTCGTCTTCGTCACCCATGGCATCGAGGAGTCGATCTACCTGGCCGACCGGGTGGTGGTGATGACCTACCGGCCCGGCACGGTGAAGCGGATCGTGCCGGTGAACCTGCCGCGCCCGCGCGACCCGGCCAGCCCCGAATTCAACGCGCTCAAGCGCGAGGTCACGGCGCTGGTGATGGAGGAGCAGGCGCGCCACCAGGCCGACGAGGCAAGCCCCACGGCGGACTGAGGTGGGGGCGGGAGCACGCTCACACGGGAGGTCCCACGTGCCGGTCTCTTCGCGAATGTCGATGGCCCTGCTCCTGGCCGCGCTGTTCCCCGGACAGCCTTCCGAGGAGGCCAGCGTCGAGGCCAGGTTCGACTGCAGCAAGTGAGGAGCCCGCCATGCTCCGTGGTCTGGCCGTGCTGCTCGTCTTCCAACTGGTCGGGGAGGTGCTGACCCGCCTGCTGTCGCTCCCCGTGCCCGGCCCGGTGGTCGGGATGGTGCTGCTGCTCCTGGCGCTGGAGCTCCGCCTCCCGCAGCGCGACGGGCTGCGGGCCGCGTCGGGCGGGCTGCTGGCCGTGCTGTCGCTCCTCTTCGTGCCGGCCGGGGTGGGCGTGGTGCAGCACCTGCCGCGGCTGGCCGCCGAGTGGCCCGCCCTGGGCGCGGCGCTGCTGGTCAGCACCGCGGCCACGCTGGCCGTCACCGGCTGGATCGCCGCCCGGCTGCTGCGTCGGCCCGCCGGCAGGGAGGGCGCATGACCTCGCGCCTGACCGAGACCTGGGTCTACCTGGCGCAGAGCCCGCTGCTCTGGCTGGCCCTGACGGTGGCCACCTACGCCGGCTGCGAGACGCTCTACCGGCGGCTGGGGCGCCACCCACTGCTCCACCCCGTGCTCACCTCGGTGGTGATCCTGGTCTCGCTCCTCCTCGCCAGCGGCACGCCCTACCCTCGCTTCTTCGAGGGGGCCCAGTTCATCCACTTCCTGCTCGGGCCGGGCATCGTGGCGCTGGCCGTGCCGCTCCACCGCGAGCTGCACCGGGAGCAGGCGCTCGCCTTTCCGCTCTCGGTGGCGCTGCTGGCCGGATCGGTTACCGCGGTGGTGACGGCCGTGCTCACCGCGCGGCTCTTCGGCGCCTCGCGCGAGACGCTGCTCTCGCTCGCCCCCAAATCGGCCACCGCGCCGGTGGCCATGGGGATCGCCGAGAAGCTGGGCGGGCTCCCATCGCTGGCGGCGTCGCTGGTGCTCCTCACCGGCGTGCTCGGCGCCGTCATCGGACCCTCGCTGCTGCGGCGGCTGCGGGTCACCGATCCGGCCGCCACCGGCTTCGCCCTCGGCGTGGCCGCGCACGGGCTCGGCACCGCGCGCGCCTTCGAGCTGGACGAGACCGCCGGCGCCTTCTCCGGCCTCGGCATGGGGCTCAACGCGCTGGCCACCTCGCTGCTGGTGCCGGCACTGATGCGGCTGTTGCTGCCGTAGGGGGGGGGCTGGTCGGGCGGCGGCGAGGCGGCTGGGACGGGCGGTGCCGATCGGCGATCGAGCGGCGTTGCGAGGGGGTGCGCGGTCGAGCGGTGCCGCGGGCGCGGCCGACATCGGGCGTGAGAGCGCCGGCGGCTGAAATGGCGGTGGCGGACTTTGTTCTTGGCTGGCGTGATCGCAGGCGCGAGAGCTCTCGGAATGGCCGTCCCTTTTGGGTGTCCTGCATGTCCCGCCCTCCGGGAATGTCAGACCCTCGTGCGACTGTTGGTGAATGATCGCCACCGCCCATCCGACCACTCCCTCGGCCGCGGCTTCCGCTCACGCTCCGGCCAGCCGTCCTCTCGAACTCCTGGAAGCACGGCAGCTACGCGATGCGCTCAAGGGTCTCCTGCGGAGGGAACAGGCCGCCATGGCCGACTTCCTCGTCGCGCTGGCCGGCTTCGACCGTCGCCGCGGCTGGGAGCCGCTCGGCCACGCCAGCTTCTTCGCCTTCCTCCATTTCGAGCTGGGGCTCTCCAACAGCGCCGCCTTCTACCGGATGAGCGCCGCCCGCCTCCTCCAGCGCATCCCGGAGCTCGTTGGGCTGATCGGGAGCGGCCAGCTCTGCCTGTCGACGACGGCCGAGCTCGCCAAGGTGGTCACCGAGGAGAACTGGACCGAGCTGGCCCCGCGCTTCTTCGGTCGCTCCGCCCGGGAAGCCCGCGAAGTCGTCGCCGAGCTTCAGCCCAGGGCGGCGCCTCCTCTGCGCGCGATGGTGACGTCGCTGCCCCCGCCTTTCCCCACGCTCGGGCTGCCGCAGGCCGTGCGGACTGCACGCCCAGCCACATTGCCTGGACAACCGATCTGGTCGCTTCCCTCGACTCCTGACACGGACTCAGGGTTACTTCTGACGTCAGAAGAAGAAATGACCCACCCCGCGCGGGTCGCTGCACCGCGCGATGAGGTCGAGCCGCTCACCGCCGAACTCTGCCGGCTCCACATGACGGTCAGCCGCCAGTTCACGAGCAAGCTCGAGGCCGCTCGCAGGGGGCTCGGCCACTCCATCCCGAACGCCACGATCGAGCAGGCGCTCGAGGCGGCGCTCGACCTGCTGCTCGAGAAGCAGGCCAGGGCGCGGGGGCTGGTGAAGCGGCCGCGGGCCACGCTCGCTGCAGCGGCACCTCGCGTGGAGGCGCACAGCGTCAGCTCGACCCCGCAGATGGGTACCCCGACCCAGCCGCCGCAGGAGTGCGCGCCACCGCTCGCACTCGTCCCGACCGAGCCGCCTTCGCCTCGCCGCACCGGCCCTCGCGAAACGATCCCGGCCGCCGTCCGCCGCGCGGTCAGGGTGCGCGACCAGGGCCGATGCAGCTTGCCGCTCGACTCGGGCGGCGTGTGCGGCTCGACGTACCGGCTGGAACTCGACCACATCCATCCCTGGGCCCGCGACGGCGAGCCCACGGTCGCCAACCTCCGCCTCGTCTGCCATGTCCACAACACCCTGGCGGCGCGGCGGGCCTTCGGGGCGCGCTGCGTGGAACGGTACGCTCGATAGGCAGCGATCCCGCCTGGCGCGCTCCACTTATCGTCACTTCTTGAACTTGAGTGCGTCAACGTCAGTCGCGGCGAGTACGCCCGAGACCGCGAACAGTCGCTCGATAGCGGCCGCGTCGTCGAGCAGGTGCGTACTCAGCTTCAGCTCGACCAGCCCACGTAGAGCCGCCGCCTCGAGTAGAACGAACGCCTTGGCCTTGGTCAGCCTCACCACCTCACGGGCCTTCCCGATGTCGTTCTCCTCGAACGACCTGCTGATCACGGCGAAGTAGACGGAAGGGATGCCCTCCCGTTCGAGATCGTTCCCGTGCCGCTCAAGGTAGTCTCTGAACTTGCGGTCCTCAGTCCCCATGACAAACCCGCCGCGGCGCACCTTGGCGTCGAAGACAATTGCCCAGCGCCCAGAGGAGCTTCGGGCGATGCCGTCGGCTACCCGCCCAGCCCCCTGACCAAGGTCCTCCACGTCGAGCCCGAGAATCCGAAATGCAATGCCCGTGCGCCGCTCCAACTCGACACTCGGCTCCAACCCAAGCTCCTCGCATCGGCGTTCGATGCCGGGGTCGGCGGCAGCAAGCGCAGGCAGGCAGTCCACTACTGGTGGGACGAAGCTTTGAGACAACTGCACGAGGGAGGACGAGCCGTCTCTCTCTGCCTCGCAAGGCATGGGGGTGGTGCGCCGACCAGAAGCCGGACCCGCTCCAGCGCTGAGGAGGAGCGCAACATCGGAGTAGTTCGGGTTCGCAGTTGCCCACTGCCTCAAACCGGCGAGCATCTCGGACAATCGGCGAAAACGCCTTCGGAAGGTCTTCTCAGTGGGGATCTCTGGGTTCGTCGCGTGGGCGAACCTCAGCTGTGCTGTAGTTGGGAACCTGCCGTGTTTCCGCGTGAGAGCAGCGAGATGCCGCAGAAGGTCGTCGTCCGAGACCGCCTGCGACATCATGCCAACAGCAAGCCCGGCCTCACCAAGAAAGGCGCCCCAAGACGGCCACAGGGCCCCCTGGAAGACGTGACGGCCAACTCCCGCCTCCTGCGAGAAGCGACAAATCCCGGGAATGCCGCCGTCACGGTTTGCGCAGGTGCGCACCAACTCGAGCAGGTTCTGCTTGCGGGCTGCTTCATTCTCGGCCGCGCGCGCCATGTCGCTTCCCCCTTCTCGGTTCAGTCGCCGGATACTACTTCCAGTTCACTTCGTGGGGCGACACGCCTACAAGTCCACGACCTTGCCGCGGCGACCCAGGTTGCCGGCGGCGTCGGACCCAACGGCGCATTTCTCGGCACAGCGAGGTACCAGTCTCCGAAGCGTACCGCTTGCAGGTCCAGCCCCGCCGGTCACCACCCCGAAGCGACCGCTTGCGCCGGCCGGCTACCTGCCCGGCACCGGGCGTGTCTAGACTCCGCTCCATGCCGACGGTCGCGCTCTTCGTGCCCTGCTACGTCGACCAGTTCTACCCGCAGGTGGCCGAGGCCACGCTCCGCCTCCTCGAGCGCCACGGCTGCACCGTCGAGTTCCCCGAGGCCCAGACCTGCTGCGGCCAGCCCATGTCCAACTCGGGCGAGGCGGCCGCCGCGGCGCCGCTCTGCGCCCACTTCCTCGACACCTTCCAGCGGTACCAGTACGTGGTGGCGCCGAGCGGAAGCTGCGTCGGCATGGTGCGCCACCAGTTCGCCGACCTGGTGCCGGACCACCCGGCGCTCGGGAAGGTGCGCGCCGCCACCTACGAGCTCTGCGAGTTCCTCCACGACGTCCTCGGCGTGCGCCGCGTCGAGGGGCGCTTCCCCCACGTGGTGGGCCTGCACCGGAGCTGCCATGCCCAGCGCGAGCTGCGGCTGGCCAGCGGCAGCGAGCGCCAGGTGGCCCCGTTCGACAAGGTGAAGACCCTGCTCGGCTCGCTCGAGGGCATCACCCTGGTGGAGCCGGACCGCACCGACGAGTGCTGCGGCTTCGGCGGCACCTTCGCGGTGGCCGAGGAGGCGGTCTCCTGCCTGATGGGGCGCGACCGGCTCGACGACCACGCCAAGGCCGGCGCCGAGGTGATCACCGGCGTGGACATGAGCTGCCTCATGCACCTGGAGGGGCTGGCCCGGCGCGAGGGGCGCCCGGTCCGCATCCTCCACGCCGCCGAGGTGCTGCTCGGGGAGGCGGCCTGACCATGGGTCACCTCACCACCCTCCGCCACCCCGAGGCCGCCGCCCGCTTCGCCGCCGACGTGCCCCGCACCCACTGGCACGACCAGGCGCTCTGGTTCATGCGCCTCAAGCGCGACCGGGCCGCCGCCCAGGTCCCGGAGTGGGAGCGGCTGCGGGAGCTGGCCCAGGCCATCAAGGCCCACGCTCTGGCCAACCTCCCGGCCCTGCTCGAGCAGTTCGAGCGCAACGCCACCGGCGCCGGCGCCACCGTCCACTGGGCGCGCGACGCCGGGGAGCACAACCGGATCGTCCACCGGCTGCTGGCCGATCGGGGCGTGAGCCGGCTGGTGAAGTCGAAGTCGATGCTCACCGAGGAGTGCGGCCTCAACCCCTACCTCGAGGCGCGCGGCGTCGAGGTGGTGGACACCGACCTGGGCGAGCGGATCGTGCAGTTCCGCGGGGAGCCGCCCAGCCACATCATCCTCCCGGCCATCCACGTCAAGAAGGAGGAGATCGGCGCGCTCTTCCACGAGAAGCTCGGCACGGCCGCCGGCGCCTCCGACCCGAAGTACCTGACCGAGGCGGCCCGCGGCCACCTCCGCCAGAAGTTCCTGGCCGCACAGGCCGGCCTCACCGGCGTCAACTTCGCCGTGGCCGACACCGGCGCCGTGGTGGTCTGCACCAACGAGGGGAACGCCGACATGGGGACGGCGCTGCCGCCGCTCCACGTCGCCTGCATGGGGCTGGAGAAGATCGTGCCGCGCGCCGAGGACCTCGGGGTGTTCCTGCGACTGCTGGCCCGCTCCGGCACCGGCCAGCCCATCACCACCTACTCCACCCACTTCCTCGGCCCCCGGCCCGGCGCCGAGCTGCACATCGTCATCGTGGACAACGGCCGCAGCGCCCTGCTGGGCCGCGACCCGTACCGGCGCGCCCTCTCCTGCATCCGCTGCGGCGCCTGCATGAACACCTGCCCGGTCTTCCGGCGCTCCGGCGGCCACAGCTACGGCGTCACCGTCCCCGGCCCCATCGGCTCGGTGCTGGCGCCGGCGGTGAATCCGCTGGCCCACGCCGCGCTCCCCTTCGCCTCGACGCTCTGCGGCTCCTGCGCCGACGTCTGCCCGGTCGGCATCGACCTCCACCACCAGCTGCTGGCCTGGCGGCGCGAGCTGGCCGCGGCCGGCCACGTGCCGGTGGTCAAGCGGCTGGCGCTCCGCCTCGCCGCCTGGATCTTCGCCTCGCCCCGCCGCTACGCCCTGGCCGGCCGGCTGGCGCGGCTGGCGCTCAGGGTGCTGCCGGCCCGGCTCACCACCCGCCTCTCCGGCGCGTGGGGCCGGCAACGCGAGCTGCCGGTGGCCCCGGCCGAGAGCTTCCACGAGCGCTACCGGAGGACGCATGGCCGCGCGTGAGGAGATCCTGGCGGCGCTCCGGCGCCACGCCGGGCCCGGCCTGCCCCGACCGGTGCTCGACGGCGTCGGGGCCCGCTTCCCCGACCTCGTGGCCCGCTTCACCGAGGGGGTGGCGGCGGTGGGCGGAGCGGTGGTCCGCGTTCCGGATCGGGCCGCGGCCGACGCCGCGCTCCGGGCGCTCCCCATTCACCTGGAGGCGAAGCGGGTCGCCTCGCTGGTGGCCGGGGTCGGCGCGCCGCCCTTCGACGCCGGCACGGTCGAGGACCCGCACGACCTGGAGGGGCTCGATCTCGCCATCCTCCCCGGCGAGCTGGCGGTGGCCGAGAACGGCGCCATCTGGATCGAGGGGGCGAGCCTCCCACACCACGCGCTGGTGGTCATCCCGGAGCACCTGGCGGTGGTGGTCGAGGCCGGCGCCATCGTCCCCGATCTCCACGCCGCCTACGCCCGGCTCGACCTGGCGGGCCGGCCGCGCTGGGGGCTCTTCCTGGCCGGCCCGTCGAAGACCGCCGACATCGAGCAGGCGCTGGTGATCGGCGCCCACGGCGCGCGCAGCCTCACCGTGCTGCTGGTCGGGTGAGCAGCGGCGACGCGGCGCTGCTGCGCGAGCTGCCCGACGTGCTCTTCCTCGACGTGCAGATGCCGGATGCGGTCGACTCCCTCCTCAAGCCGGTCGAGCCGGAGCGGCTGGCGCGGACGGTGGAGCGGCTGCGGCGCGGCCAGGCCCGGCTGCCGCCTGCGGCGCTCGCCCTCGCCATGCGGCGCATCCCCTGCCAGGGGGCGCGGAGCATCAAGCTGGTCGACCTGGCCGAGGTCGAGTCGGTCCGGACGCGCTCCGGCCAGACCGTGCCGGTGAGCCGGCGCTTCCTCCCGCTCCTCAAGCAGCGGCTCGGCGTCTGATTCCGAACGGCGGTCCGAGCGGCGGGCGTTACACCATCGCGACGACCGTCCCTGTCGTGGGGTCAATCGGCGCCCCCAGCGCCGGACGAGGCGGCCGGCCCTGGGGTGACCAAATGAGCGGTCTGCCCAACGTGCGTTCGAAACCCGTGGGAGAACACCCATGCGGAGCGTTCGGGGAGCGTGGCCACCTCGCCCTCAGTCAAAACGTGCTTGAACCTGTAGACCCGTGTCACCGCAAGTGACCTGTCGGACTCGCGCGGTGGGTTGGATGCCTTGACCTCCCGACCTATCTCTGGTGGACCGCGCCGATGGCCGCGATCCGTCCCGGGCCATGGCAGATCAAGCACTGCTCCTGCGATCCGCCCGCGCCGAGCACGCTGGAGCGAGGCGCGTAGAACCGCCCCCCGTTGGCCTCCATGTGGTCGATGGCCGTGGTCGAGTCGTGGCACGCCGCGCAGGCGCCGGTGATCGGCGAAAGGACGAGCGTGCTCCCCGCCGCCTCCGTGGTCACGCCGGTGGAAGCGTTGTACGAGAAGCCGGCGCCGTAGTCCGTGACGTTGTCGGCGATGACGTACGGCGAGATCGTGTAGTAGGTGGAGTTCACCAGCGGATCGGTGCTGTACGTGCCGGTGGCGACCGTGGTGAGCTGCATGCCGGCGACCGCGGACAGGTTGGTCGAGCTGGTGAAGTCGAAGGTGTTGGGGACGTGGCAGGTGGTGCAGGTGTTGAGCGTGCCCGGGAACTCGACCTCGTCGTAGCCGGGGCCGGCTGTGATCGCGTGCCAAGTGTAGTTGACCATGCGCTTCCGACCCGCGTGGATGGCGTGGATGAAGTACTTCGAGCCCGCCGACCAGCCGGAGCTGGTGCGGTTCGGGTTGTGGCAGAAGGAGCAGGTCGGCCCGTCGTTGCGCTGACCGGCGTGGAAGGTCGGCGTCACGCCCAGGGTGCCGTGGCAATCCTTGCACTTGGCGTTGTCCACGATGGCGCGGCGCCCCGTGTAGCCGGTCGCCACCTTCCAGACGTTCGGCGCCGGGACGCTCAGGCCGCCCTGGGCCTTCCCGTCGGGGGGAGCGTTCGGGATCCACGGGTACGCTGCCAGGTTGGTCTGCACCAGCGGCGGCGCGGACGACAGCGCGTAGGTGTACCCGACGCCGCCGGTGAGCATGGTCGCGGTCGCCGGGACCTGCACGCCGGTGAGCGTGATCGTGTAGTAGCCGCTCGCGTCCGGCCCGCCGAGCGTGCCGGCGCCCGCCCCGGTCGCGCTGCCATCCCAGATCTTCTTGATGTAGCCGCTCGCCGAGGCATTGAAGTCGGACGGCGCGGGGTTGCCGTCCTGGGGGACCGCGAAGGCGAAGTAGACGCTGGGAGAGCCGGCGAAGTCCGGCATGAGCTCCGTCACCACGCCCGCCAGGTAGGTCTGGAAGACCACGTCGGCCCCGTCGCTCTTGAGCTTGAAGGTGATCTGCGGACGCTTGACGTTCGGCGTGACGCCGGTGTCGAGCACGGCGTCGACGCTCTTCACGTCGTAGGTGATGACGCTGGCGCCCGGGGGGACGTAACCGCCCGCTGCGACGAAGGAGGCGTTGGTGTTGGCGTTGCCGCCGGCGGGGACCAGCCAGGCGTTGTTCGGATCCGGCGGCGCGACCGGCTGGTGGTACTTCGACGTCGCGAAGCTCCCCGACGGGCCGTGGCAGGTCACGCAGGTGGAATCCGACGACGCGCCGCCCACGTGGTTGCAGGGGACCGGCTTGCCGTCGGCGCCACGGACGAGCGTGCCGCCGACCTGGCAGGAGGTGGCCGCCGAGGACGTGAAGGAGACGTAGTCGTGGCAACCCTGGCACGCCAGCGTCGACGGGTTGGTGAGCGCCTGGGCACCTTGCGCCGAGCCGGCGTGGCAGGCGTCACAGTCGCGGATGTCCCGCGGGTAGGTGGCGGCGATCGCGTGGAACAGGTTGGCCGTCGCCACCTGGGCGCCGTCGTGGATGCGGTGGATGAAGCTCGACGAGTCGGCCTGCGGGTTGGTGGTGCGACCGGGGTTGTGGCAGACGTTGCACATGCCGGCGTCGACCAGGCCGCCGCCATGGAAGGCCGCCGACGAGGTGGTCTCGGCCTTGAACCTGGCGTGGCAGGC
Source organism: Myxococcales bacterium (assembly GCA_021806645.1). Lineage (GTDB taxonomy): Bacteria > Myxococcota > Myxococcia > Myxococcales > Anaeromyxobacteraceae > JADKCZ01. The sequence goes on from JAJZQX010000007.1 coordinate 135,447, forward strand.
GTCGCACCTCGCCTGCGAGACCAGCTCCCGCGTCAGCGGCGTGCCGTTGCCGCTCGGGACGTAGTAGGAGGGCTGGTTGGCCGCGCTGAAGGTGTTGGCGTTGAGCGGGAAGACCAGGTCGGTCTGGCGGGACGCCTGGATCCAGACCACGTGCGTCTCGTCCAGCCTGGTCGGGTCATAGGCGATCGCCACGGGGCCGTTCGGGGTCGACGCCGTCGGGAAGGCGTAGGTGTAGTCGCCGGCGCCGAGGCCATTCTCGGCCAGGGTGCCATGTCCGGGGGCGGTCCCCAGCGGGTTGTAGGTGGTCGGTTGCCCGGCCGGCGCGGCCGCGCTGGTCGTCCTGGTGTACACCGTCAGCGGCGAGGCGACCCCGGTGACGGCGTCCGTGGTGAAGTAGCCGATGGCGAAGCGCGGCTTGATCGGCGTGTTCAGCGAGTAGATCCCGGCCAGGTCGAGCGGGAAGCCCCGGTCGTCCTTGATCGTGAAGCGAACCGTGATGGGGGCGCCTGCCGACGTGCTCACGCCGTTGGCCTTGATGGCCACGTGGATGCCGGTGCTCGGGGAGATGGCGCCGCTCGGCCCGAAGCTGCAGACGTAGCTGGTCGCGGCCGGGTCCGCCTCGCCGGGGTCGAGCGTGCCGTTGTTGTTGGCGTCGAGCCCTGACTCGATCCTGGTTCCGCCGAAGGGACAGTTGGCACCGGCCGGCTCGGCGAGGGTCCTGACCAGGGGGCTCTTGCCGACGCCGTTGCAGACGTAGGACGTGCCGGACGCGCTCACCTCGGACGGGTCGAGCGTGCCGTTCCGGTTGGCGTCGACCCCGGCCTCGATCCTGGTGCCGCCGTACTGGCAGTTCAGGCCGGCGGGCTCGGCGGTGACCTTGACGAGCGCGTTCGATCCGCTGCCACCCTGCGGCCCCGTGCTCCCCGCGCAGGCGGTGAGCGTGGCGACCAGGACGATACCGAGCAGGCCGACGACGGGCGCATGGTGACGCATTCGCATGGTGTTCTCCGGGTGGTGCGGCCCACCGCGACGACCGCGACACCGCACGTGCTGGAAGGGACCTGATCGTGGATCGGCGCCCTCTGCGCACCCTAGCAGGAGCCGGCTCACTCCGCCGGCTGATACCGGAGCGACGGCAACGCGCCCCAGACGGCGAGCACGAACACGGTCTGCCTCGCCTCGTGCACCTCAGTGAACCGGCGGATGGCCGATGCTCGTCCCACCACTGCTCGATGCGACTCGCTTGCCGCTGCGCCTTCTGAGCGACGCGCAGTTGGGTACTCTGGGTGGGGTCCTTCGGGGCCTCGGGGCCTGCCGCTGCCTTGGCAAGCGAGGCCGGCTATACTCCCACCCGAGGCCCGCCATGGACGAGAAGCTCCTGCTCGACCGGATCACCTACAACCCGAAGATCTTCTGCGGCAAGCCGATCATCCGCGGGCACCGGCTCGCCGTGGAGCACGTCCTCGGCATGCTCGCGGCCGGCGACACCACCGAGACCATCCTCACCGGCTATGCCTGGCTCGAGCGCGAGGACGTCCTCGCCTGCCTCGCCTACGCGAGGCGGGTCGTCGGCCATGAGCGCATCGAGCCCCTCCTCGTTCCGACCGGGACGTGAAGCTCCTCCTCGACTCCTGCGTCTGGGGCGGTGCCGTCGGCCGGCTGCGTGCCGCCGGCCATGACGTCGTCTGGTCTGGCGACTGGCCGGCCGACCCTGGGGATGAGGAGATCCTGGCCCGAGCCGTCGCCGAGGGACGCGTCCTGGTCACGCTCGACAAGGACTTCGGCGAGCTGGCCGTCGTCCGCGAGCTGCCCCACTCCGGCATCCTGCGGCTCGTCGCACAATCCGCGCTGCAGCAGGCCGAGGTGACCTTGCGGGTCATCGAAGCGCACGGCGCCGACCTGGCTGCTGGCGCCATCATCACGGCCGAGGCCGGCAGGCTGCGGGTGAGGCTCCCGAGGACGCAGGACTGACCGGTCGACCGCTTCGTCCGGCCCTCAGCGCTGCCGAGTCAATGCCACGATATCGTCCGTGCTCATGCGGACGTGTTCATACACTGTTCGTCGCTTGCACTCCTTGGGGGAGCCCACATGCCAGCACTTCAGGTCGTCGAAGAGGTCCCCAAGAGCCCCGAGGTCCAGCGGAGAGGCTGGCCGTCGCAGAGCGAGAGGTCCGCCCGCCGATAGGCCTCCCGGAAGTCCGGGTCCCGGTCCGCCAGGACGACATGGTCCACGTTCGGCGTGAACACGGCCCCGCCCCGGCCGTGGTCCACCAGCGCCTCCACCGCGGCGAGCGCCTCGTCGAAGGTGAGCGCATCGACCCATAGGTGACCGAAGCGCACACGCGGCGTGCCCGCAGCCGCCACTCGCGCCGCTCCATCTTACCCGCTCACGGCGTGGTACCTCGCTGAGCCGCGGTCCCAAGGCGATCGCGATCTGCCCACCGAACCACTCGCGGCCACGCCCCCGTCTCCACGGCGAGTTGCCCGGCCACCGCTGCCGCCAGACCCCAGAAGACGCGGTACGGGATCAAGTTGGGACCCGTGTAGCCATAGGCCGCAACCGTGCAACTGATGACGGCCGCGACGCAGGTCAGCGCCGCAACGCGGTGCTCCGGCACCTGCGCGAGCCCATGGGAGCGCACCGCCAGGAATACGGTCACGGCGTACAGCGCCCACAGCGCGGTGAAGGCGATGACGCCGCTGAAGAGCAGCAACCCGAGCACGCTGTTACGGGGCCAGGCACGGTACTCGGGGTAGAGGACCGAGAGGTCGTCGTTCGTAGAGTAAGGCATCCCACCCACCGTTCGAGTCTGGCAATGGGTCTTACGGTGACACGGGTCTACAGGTTCAGCGCTGCGCTAGCATTGGGTCGGGGCCTCCTGGGCCTCCGGTACTCTGGGTCGGGGCCTCGGGCCTCCCGCTCTCGGGTCAAGCGACCTCGGGCGTGGCCTCGCCGCCGCCGGCCGATTAGGTGTTGGGCCTCAACATCGGAGGTCACCATGTGCCGCTTCCCGCTGCTCGCCCTCACGCTCCTCGCCCCCAGCCTCGCCCTCGCCTCGCCGGCCGCCAAGGCCGACCTGAAGGACGCCGCCGGCAAGCCGGTCGGCACGGCCACCTTCACCAGCGCCGGTGGCGGCGTGGAGGTGAAGGTGCAGGTCTCCGGGCTGAAGCCCGGCCCGCACGGGTTCCACGTCCACTCCGCCGGGATCTGCGAGGCCCCCGACTTCAAGACCGCCGCCGGTCACTTCAACCCCGCCGGCAAGCAGCACGGCCTCGACAACCCGATGGGCCACCACGGCGGCGACATGCCCAACCTCGTGGTCGGGGCGGACGGAAAGGGCAAGGCGAGCGCCACGCTGCACGGCGTCACGCTCGGCGAGGGCGACGCCTCGCTCTTCCACGCCGGCGGCACGGCGCTAGTGGTCCACGCCGACGCAGACGACGGAAATACCGACCCGGCCGGCAACGCCGGCGCCCGGATCGCTTGCGGCGTCGTGCAGCGCGGGAAGTAGGCGCCGATCGACCGGAGACTCCCCGGGGGAGGCTCAGTACCGCCCGCAAGGCGGTATCATGTGAGGCCCCGACCCGAGGCCCCGACCCAGAGAAATCCGAGGCCCCGACCCGAGGCCCCGACCCAGAGAAATCCGACATTGCGAGGCCCCGACCCAGAGAAATCCGACATTGGAGACCACTGGGTTCACCGGCCGCTCGTGATCACAGGCATGGGACCCGGCTGCGAAGTGGCCTGCCGGCGGCGAACGGGGTCCGGAGTGGCCTTGGAGTGGTCTTGAGGGTGGCCGTGACGCGCGGCGATGGCCCGCAGGCGAACGCCTCCAATCCGCACCTCACAGCGCGGAACGGTCTACCTGGCATCGCTGTCCGTAAAGGCCGGCTACCCAGCCGCCGCGCAGGGCACCCCGAGCAGGACCCGGAGCCGGTAGGTGCCTGGCGGGAACACGACGCCGGCGACGCCCTGGCGGAGCTTCGCGAGGGCCTCACGGTAGTCGCGCAGGAAGGCCTTCAGCCGGCCGAGGGCCTCGACTCGCTTCCACTTGTCCCGCGCCGCGACCCTCGGGTTGAGCTCGCGCCGGGGCTCGCCGGACGCCGGATTATCGGTGTGCCGCTGAGCGAGCACGCGGCGGGCACCCATGAACTTGCGGCCAGCGGCCACGAGCTCACGGGCAGCCTTCTTATCGATCTCGCCGAGGCGCGAGGTGATCGCCGACCGGTACTCCTCGGCCGTGAAGCCGGGCGGGGGCGTGAGCCGGAGTGTGCTCCGCTCGGGCATCTGGCCGTTGAGATCGAAGAACTGCCCGGGCCGCTTGAAGCTGCGCCCCGCGCGCCCGACGTCGGCGGGATCGGACCAGAGCCCGGGCCAGGCCCGGCCGGTGGAGACGAGCCCCGCCGCGACCGGGTTCGCGAGTGTGTAGGCCGCCTTCTCGATGATGTCCTCATTCGAAACGAGGGTGACGGCGCTGTAGCTCGCGGGAGCCCAGAAGGCCTCCCAGCGGCCATAGGAGGCATTGAGCGCACGGGCGACGAGGGAGGCGAGGAACTGCCCGAAGGCCGGGAGCTGGCCGAGCCTGTCCGTGACGACCAGGTGGTAATGGTTCGACATCACGACGTAGGCATGCACCTCGATGCGGTGGCGAGCGGCGGCGACGGCGAGGAGGTAGCCGAAGATGGCTGTCGTGAGCTCCGAGGGCTTGAGTAGGAACTGACGCTGCGCGGTCCGCCGCGTGACGAGGTAGGTGGTGTTCGGGATGACCTGTCGAGGAGCGGTCACCAGCGCCGCCATCGCAGGATGCGTGCCCGCGCCAGGCCGGCGAAATCACGGTGGGTGGCAGTCCTGCGATGGTCCGCGGAGCGGACCTACCGGTCGAACCGCGGTACTCTGGGTCGGGGCCTCAGGACGCCGAGGTGCTGCATCAATGGGCTCCAGGCTCCGACCGCGGGCTCCCCGAGGCTCCCGACCGGGAGTCATTGGAATCGCCAGTGATCTCGCGGCAGCGAGGGGCGGCCACTCCACATCCGGTGGACGAACGACGGACGACGGAGGAAAGGTGGGACTCAAGGTCGGGAGGCGGAGGCGGGGAGCCGGGGGGAGCCGGAGAGGGTGGCCCAGTCGCTTTCCGCAAAGCGTGCCTGTACCGTGTCGAGCCGAAGTCGAACACTGACGAGTTGCATCAGGAGCAGGCGGCTTCCCGGGCGCAGCGGCGGGCCGCAGGCATTCGAGCGAGGCCGTGTCGGTGACGGCCAGGTTCCATCGGAGGGCCGCGATCATGACCAGGGGCACCAGGCTGACCAGCATCGTGACGCTGTCCTTCGTGGCGGTGCTCGCCGCCTGTAGCGGCGGAGGAGGGGCGCCGGTTCCAGCCCCCGCGGTCATCACCACCCAACCGGCCGACCAGGCCGTGGTGGAGGGGACCACGGCGACCTTCAGCGTGGTGGCCACCAACGCCACGGGCTACCAGTGGCAGCGCAGCATCAATGGCGGCGCCACCTTCACCGACGTCGGCGCCGCCACCGCCGCCAGCTACGTCACGCCGACTACCACCATGACCGACCACGGCACGTGGTACCGGGTGACCGTCAGCGGCGCCGGCGGCAGCGTCACCAGCAACGCGGCCCAGCTCACCGTCACCGCCGCCCCGGTGGCGCCGGCCTTCACCGCCCAACCGGCCAGCGTCACCGTCATGGAGGGGCAGAACGCCACCTTCACGGTCGCCGTCACCGGGACACCCACGCCGACGCTGCAGTGGCAGCAGAGCAGCGACGGTGGCGCCACCTGGACCGACGTGGCCGGGGCCACCGGCACCACCCTCGACGTGCTGGCCGTGCCGCTCTCCGGCGACGGGTGGCAGTACCGCGCCGTGGCCAGCAACGCCGTCGGCACCGTCGCCAGCGGCGCGGCCACCTTGACCGTCCAGGCGGTTCCGGCCTTCACCGCCCAGCCGGCCAGCGTCACCGCCATGGAGGGGCAGAACGCCACCTTCACGGTCGCCGTGACCGGAGCGCCCACGCCGACGCTGCAGTGGCAGCAGAGCAGCGACGGTGGCGCCACCTGGACCGACGTGGCCGGGGCCACCGGCACCACCCTCGACGTGCTGGCCGTGCCGCTCTCCAGCGACGGGTGGCAGTACCGCGCCGTGGCCAGCAACGCCGTCGGCACCGTCGCCAGCGGCGCGGCCACCTTGACCGTCCAGGCGGTTCCGGCCTTCACCACCCAGCCGGCCAGCGTCACCGTCATGGAGGGGCAGAACGCCACCTTCACGGTCGCCGTGACCGGAGCGCCCACGCCGACGCTGCAATGGCAGCAGAGCACCGACGGTGGCGCCACCTGGACCGACGTGGCCGGGGCCACCGGCACCACCCTCGAGGTGCTCGCCGTGGCGAAGTCCAGCAACGGGTGGCAGTACCGCGCCGTGGCCAGCAACGCCGCCGGAACGACCACCAGCGCCGCGGCCATCCTGACCGTCCCCACCGCCCCGGCCTTCGTCTACCAGCCCGTCAGCACCAGGGTCACCGCCGGCCAGAACGCACGGTTCACGGCCATCGCCACCGGCACGCCCTCGCCGACCTACCAGTGGCAGCAGAGCAGCGACGGCGGCGCCACCTGGACCGACGTCGCCGGGGCCACCAGCGCCTCCCTCAACCTGGCCGCGGTGCCACTGACCAGCGACGGGTGGCAGTACCACGCCGTGGCCAGCAACGTCGCGGGCACGGCCACCAGCAGCGCCGCGGTGCTGACCGTCCAGGCCAGGAGCTGGACGGTCCCTGTACTCGTGGAGACCAATGACGTCGGCGATGCCAGTGATCCCGACGTCGCCGTCGACGCCAACGGCGACGCGCTGGCGGTCTGGGTGCAGGACGGCGATGCCACCGCGGCGCAGCGGCTCGACGTCTGGGCCAGCCGCTCCAGCGCGGGCGTGTGGGGCGCGCCCACCCTGATCGAGACGGACGACACGGGCAACGCCTATGCCCCCCGGATCGCCTTCGACGCCAGCGGCAACGCCCTGGCCGTCTGGCAGCAGAACGTCGGCGGCAACGTCAGCATCTGGGCCAACCGCTTCGCCTCCGGCAGCTGGGGAACGGCCTCGCTGATCGGGATCAACGGCGTGTCCTCCCAACCCCCCCGGCTCGCCATCGACTCCCTCGGCAACGCCCTGGTGGTCTGGCTGCAGGTCGACAGCAGCTATCACATCTGGGCCAACCGCTACACCGCCGGGACCGGCTGGGGCACGCCGGCGGCGATCGAGTCGAACGTCGCGTCGGCCGCCAACACCCCCACGGTCGCCTTCGACGCCAGCGGCAACGCCATCGCGGTCTGGTCCCAGACGACCGGCACCGCCGGCGACGTCTGGGCGAACCGCTACACCGCGGGGACCGGCTGGGGCACGGCCACCCGCATCGAGCCTGCCGCGGGCAACGCCTTTGGCGCCCAGGTCGCCTTCGGGGCCGGCGGCAGCGCCATGGCGACCTGGGCCCGGACCGATGGAGCGGTCTACAGCGCCTGGGCCAGCCGCTATGCCGCCGGCGTGTGGGAGGCGCCCACGCTGCTCGAGGTCAGCGACACCGGTTCAGCCGGCGCGCCCCAGCTCGCCTTCGACTCGAACGGGAACGGGCTGGCGGTCTGGTCCCAGTCGAACGGGGCGATCAACAACATCTGGGCCAACCGCTACACCGCCGGCGCCGGCTGGGGGAGCGCGGGGCTGCTCGAGACCGACAACGGCTCCTTCGCCGACGACCCCCAGCTGGGAATCGACGGCAGCGGGAACGCCCTGGCGATCTGGAAGCAGTACCGCCCCATCGCCTACAACCGCTACGTCTTCGGCGCGGGGTGGGGGGCGCCCGCGAAGGTCGACGCCAACCTGGACAACCAGGTGACCATCAACCCCAGCCTCGCCGTCGACTCCAGCGGGAACGCCGTCGCGGTCTGGATCCAGTCGGACGGCACCCACTACAACGTCGTGGCCAGCTTCTACAAGTAGGGTCCGACCCAGAGAAATCTGAGGCCCCGACCCAGAGAAATCCGACATTGGAGACCACTGGGTTCACCGGCCGCTCGTGATCACAGGCATGGGACCCGGCTGCGAAGTGGCCTGCCGGCGGCGAACGGGGTCCGGAGTGGCCTTGGAGTGGTCTTGAGGGTGGCCGTGACGCGCGGCGATGGCCCGCAGGCGAACGCCTCCAATCCGCACCTCACAGCGCGGAACGGTCTACCTGGCATCGCTGTCCGTAAAGGCCGGCTACCCAGCCGCCGCGCAGGGCACCCCGAGCAGGACCCGGAGCCGGTAGGTGCCTGGCGGGAACACGACGCCGGCGACGCCCTGGCGGAGCTTCGCGAGGGCCTCACGGTAGTCGCGCAGGAAGGCCTTCAGCCGGCCGAGGGCCTCGACTCGCTTCCACTTGTCCCGCGCCGCGACCCTCGGGTTGAGCTCGCGCCGGGGCTCGCCGGACGCCGGATTATCGGTGTGCCGCTGAGCGAGCACGCGGCGGGCACCCATGAACTTGCGGCCAGCGGCCACGAGCTCACGGGCAGCCTTCTTATCGATCTCGCCGAGGCGCGAGGTGATCGCCGACCGGTACTCCTCGGCCGTGAAGCCGGGCGGGGGCGTGAGCCGGAGTGTGCTCCGCTCGGGCATCTGGCCGTTGAGATCGAAGAACTGCCCGGGCCGCTTGAAGCTGCGCCCCGCGCGCCCGACGTCGGCGGGATCGGACCAGAGCCCGGGCCAGGCCCGGCCGGTGGAGACGAGCCCCGCCGCGACCGGGTTCGCGAGTGTGTAGGCCGCCTTCTCGATGATGTCCTCATTCGAAACGAGGGTGACGGCGCTGTAGCTCGCGGGAGCCCAGAAGGCCTCCCAGCGGCCATAGGAGGCATTGAGCGCACGGGCGACGAGGGAGGCGAGGAACTGCCCGAAGGCCGGGAGCTGGCCGAGCCTGTCCGTGACGACCAGGTGGTAATGGTTCGACATCACGACGTAGGCATGCACCTCGATGCGGTGGCGAGCGGCGGCGACGGCGAGGAGGTAGCCGAAGATGGCTGTCGTGAGCTCCGAGGGCTTGAGTAGGAACTGACGCTGCGCGGTCCGCCGCGTGACGAGGTAGGTGGTGTTCGGGATGACCTGTCGAGGAGCGGTCACCAGCGCCGCCATCGCAGGATGCGTGCCCGCGCCAGGCCGGCGAAATCACGGTGGGTGGCAGTCCTGCGATGGTCCGCGGAGCGGACCTACCGGTCGAACCGCGGTACTCTGGGTCGGGGCCTCGGGCCTCCCTACTGTGCTGCCGCAGGCCCCTCGGGCGGCGCCTCTGCCGCGGGGCCTTCGGGCGGTGTCTCTGCCGCAGGCTCCGCGGGCGGCGTCGCCTGGCAGGACGACGCCATGCACTGCTGCCCGCCACCGCAGTCGGCGTCGCGGACGCAGAGGATCGGCGCCGCCAGGGGCTCTCCCCGCTGGTGAGCGGGGTCGACCAGCAGGCAGGCCGCCTCGTCCCCGTCCCGGCAGGCGCTGATGGTCGCCTTGAGCTCGGAGCAGGGGTTGCGGTTATAGAAGCCATGGACCGCCGACAGGATGAAGACGGCGTCGAGCGCCCCGAACAGGAGCGCCCCGGTGAGGGCCTCCTTGCCCTGGTACTTCGTCACCGAGTTGACGAGGAGCACCGTCGTCGGCCAGGCGAAGAGCACGTCGACCGCAGGGGGCCCCAGCGAGGTCCCGCACGCCTCCGGTCGCCGGGCCGGATCGTAGGGCCTGGGCGGCGCTCGAACCATGATCGCCGAGCAGCCGCCGGTGAAGAGCAGGACGGCGATCAGCGGGACGAGGATGAGTCCACGCCGAGCGGGAACGAGTAGAGGCTCCTTGCGGCTCATCGGCGACCCACGTTCGAGTAGAGGGAGGGGAAGAGGACGGCCACGAGCAGGGTGTAGGCAGCGGTCGTCACGCCGGTGTAGATGGCCGCGGTGATGAGGGTGCCGCGGACCGGGCTGTAGATCTCGACCTGCTCGACCGATCTCAGGTCGAGCCGCCGCAACGTCGGCGGGACGGCCTCGTATCCGGCCTCGGCCTCCTCGCCCTCTGCCGGCTCGGCGCTCCAGACCGCCTCGGCCCAGGCCAACCCCTCCACGAACGGCAGGTCCACCCGCTCGACGTCGAGGTGCCAGACCCTCGGGTCGCCAGGCAGGTTGAAGCGCAGCTCCACGCGCTTCACCGCCTCCTCGCCCTCGGTCACCGAGGTGGCCGGGACCGTCCGCCAGAAGCCGCAGCCGGTCGGCAGCGTGAGGAGGAGCGCCAGCAGGGCGCAGGCGCGGTGTGCCCGGGCGGAGGGACGGGGAGTCAAGGAACACCGACTCTACCAGCCTGGGGGCCCTTGGCGATGAAGAAGGACGCCGGGTCCGGGCATACCAGTCGCTTGAACCTGAAGACCCGTGTCACCGTAAGACCCATTATCGGACTCGAACGGTGGGTTGGATGCCTTACCCCCAGAAGAGCCGGTCGGCGAGGCGAATGGCAGGGCGCCGGCGCGAGACCAGGGTGGCAAGCTGTTGCCGGAGGGCCAGATTCTCGACCATGAGGTCGCGTGGAGAACGAATGGCCGAGCGGAGCGTCGGCAGGAGGGCCAGGAGGAGGCGGAGCATCGAGCCGGGAAGAATCCTGGCCCTGGGCCGAATCGTCAATGGATTCGGCGCGGACGCAGATCTGGCGAGCCACGGGCGCACGATCACCCGCACCTGCCGGACGCACACCACCGATATCGCCACTGACGCACGGAAAGGTCGCCTTGACATCACGATGCTCTGCCAATAGCATCCTGATGTGAGCATCCGGACGACACTGACCCTGGAAGACGACGTCGCGCAGCGCCTCGAAGCGGAAGCGCGCCGGACGGGAACGTCGCTGAAGCTTGTCGTGAACGACCTGCTGCGGCGTGCGCTCGCTACCAGCCGACGGCCCGAGAGCCGGCCGTTCGTCGTGAAGGCGAGAGCGCTCGGGCTGCGCTCCGGTCTCAGTTATGACTCTGTCGGCGATCTCCTTGAATCCGTCGAAGGTCCGGGACATCGGTGATCCTCGTCGACGCGAATCTCCTCCTGTACGCATACGATGCGAGTTCGCGCGAGCACGCGCGGGCCAAGGCATGGCTGGAGGACGTCCTCTCCCGCACCGAACAGGTGGGATTCGCATGGGTGACCATCCTGGCGTTTCTGCGGATCGCGACGAACCCACGGGCATTGGCGAGTCCGCTACCGCCCAACGAAGCGGTATCCATCGTGGAGTCCTGGCTGGCGCAGCCCTGTGTGGTGCTCGTGTCGCCCGGGGAGCGCCATTGGTCCATTCTCGGACCCATGCTCGCTCGCGATCAGGTGCGGGGTCCGCTCGTCATGGACGCGCATCTTGCCGCCCTCGCCCTGGAGCAGGGCGCCGTTCTCGCTACCCACGATCGCGACTTCGCCCGGTTCGACGGCCTGCGTACCGTGATGCCGCTCGTAGGTTGAGTTTCGAAGGCTGGGCTCTGCAGTCTTCGTGCAGTCACGGCCGGTAGCTTCTGTAGGTTGCGTGCGATCGATGCGATGACGGATCGTCACGCGATTGCTTGGAAATCGACAACTTGAGAGTGCATGCGGTGGCTAGCCGCGCGTGCGATCACGGTATGCCTGCTCGACGTCAACTACGCGTCCCCGGCCCCGGTGGTGATCAACTGCGTCTGGGTGGTGGTTGTGATCGCGGCGGTGGTCTTCGTACTGCCCCGCCTCCTCGTCAGGTCCGGTGAGTGCCCAAGCCTGCACCCAGCTCCGCTCGTAATCGTCAGGCAGCCGCCTATCTCGGAGCCTTGATGCCGCAGTCGGCGATCTTCTTGGCCACCGTTGGATAGGAGACCTTGAGAATCCGGGCCGTCTCCGTTCGGATGGCGTGGCAACCTGGCCCTCAGTCGAAACGTGTCTTGAACCTGTAGACCCGTGTCACCGCAAGACTCATTATCGGACTCGAATGATGGGTTGAAGGACCTGCACCCCCTCGCAACCATTTGCGGCAACACCAGTATCTACTTCGTGATCGAACTCGCGCCCGACAACCGGGAGGACGTCTCCGACATGGACCTCGCGCCCCGCCCTCCCGATCCCGTCGTGGCCGGTCCAGGGATCGGCCGCAACGATCCCTGGTCCTGCGGCAGCGGCAAGAAGTTCAAGAAGTGCTGCGCCGCGGCGCTGCCGTCAGGCACCTGAAGGGGCGAAATCCGAGTCTGATGCACCGACGGGTTTGACGGTGGTGTGTCGCGGCGCGCCGTGGCGGGTCGCGAACCCTCCGGTCAGGGCGCTCGGGAGACCGGTCGCGACCTCCATGTGACCGGTGGCCCCGGTCGTCCCGCCGCTCCATGATGGTCGTGCTCAACTGCCAAGCGAGCCGACCATGACGCATCCGGATCTCGAGGCGCTTCCCGCTCCCTACCGCGCCCTCCACGACGCGCTGAGCGCCGCCCTGCCGCCCGACCGGCTGGTCGTAGACCCGCTGCGGCTCTTCGCCCTCGGCACCGACGCCAGCTTCTACCGGCTGGTGCCGAAGCTGGCGGTGCGGGTGCGCGACGCCGCCGAGGTGCAGCGGGTCCTCGAGGCTGCCTCGGCGCGCCGGCTCCCGGTCACCTTCCGGGCCGCCGGCACCAGCCTCTCCGGCCAGGCGGTGAGCGACTCGGTGCTGGTGATCCTCTCGGGCGGCTTCCTGGCGCGCCAGGTCCTCGACGGCGGGGCGCGGGTCCGGCTCGGGCCGGGCGTCATCGGCGCCGAGGCCAACGCGCTGCTGGCGCCCCTGGGCCGCAAGCTCGGCCCCGACCCGGCCTCCATCGGCGCCTGCATGGTGGGCGGCATCGTCGCCAACAACGCCAGCGGCATGTGCTGCGGCACCGCGCAGAACAGCTACCAGACGGTGGTGGCCATGAAGTTGCTGCTGGCCGACGGCACGCGGCTCGACAGCGCCGACCCGGCCTCGCGCGCCGCCTTCCGCGCCGCCCACCCGGAGATCCTCGACGGGCTGGCCGCGCTGCGCGACGAGATTTGCGCCGACGCCGGGCTGGCCGAGCGGATCCGGCGCAAGTACCGGATCAAGAACACCACCGGCTACTCGCTCAACGCCTTCGTGGACTTCCACGATCCCTTCGACCTGCTGCTCCACCTGCTGGTCGGGTCGGAGGGGACGCTCGCCTTCATCTCCGAGGTCACCTTCCGGACCGTGGAGGAGCAGGCGCACAAGGCCAGCGCGCTCGTCTTCTACCCGGACATCGAGCACGGGGCCCGCGCCGTGCAGCGGCTCGACCGCCAGGTGGTGGCGGCGGCCGAGATCATGGACCGGGCCTCGCTGCGGAGCGTGCAGGGGCGGCCGGGGATGCCGGCCGGGCTGGCAGGGCTCGGGCCCGAGGCCTGCGCCCTGCTGGTCGAGGTCCGCGCCGCCACGGCCGCCGCGCTGCCCGGAGCCATCGACGCCGCGGTGGCGCGTCTCACCGGCGTCGCCACCCTCGGGCCGGTGATCTTCACCGCCGACCGGGCCGCCGCCGACAGGCTCTGGGACGTGCGCCGCGGCCTCTTCCCGGCGGTGGGCGCGGCCCGAAGCATCGGCACCACCGTGGTGATCGAGGACGTGGCCTTCCCCATGGAGCACCTCGCCGCCGGCACCGTCGAGCTCCAGGAGGCCTTCGCCCGCCACGGCTACGCCGAGGGGATCATCTTCGGCCACGCCCTCGACGGGAACCTCCACTTCGTCTTCACGCAGGACTTCGGCGACCCGGCCGAGGTGGCGCGCTACCGGGGCTTCCTCGACGAGGTCTGCCGGATGGTGGCCGGCCGCTTCGACGGCTCGCTCAAGGCGGAGCACGGCACCGGGCGCAACATGGCGCCGTTCGTCGAGCTGGAGTGGGGCCCGGCCGCCTTCGCGATCATGCGGAGGGTGAAGGCGCTGCTCGACCCCGCCGGCCTGCTCAACCCGGGCGTCATCATCAACGACGACCCGGCCGCGCACCTCAAGCACCTGAAGCCACTGCCGCCGGCCGACGCCGTCATCGACCGCTGCATCGAGTGCGGCTTCTGCGAGCCGAAGTGCCCGTCGCGGGCCCTCACCGCCACGCCACGCCAGCGCATCACCCTGGCGCGCGAGCTGGCCCGGCTGCGCCGCGCCGGCGACGACGCGCCTCGCCTCGACCGGCTGGCCGCCGACTTCCGCTACTGGGGCGAGGCCACCTGCGCCACCGACGGGCTCTGCGCCACCGCCTGCCCGGTCGGCATCGACACCGGCGAGTACGTGAAGAAGCTCCGCGCCGCCGACCGCGGCCCCCTCTCCCGCGCCGTGGCCGGCGCCGTTGCCGCCAACCTGGGCGCCGCCAGCGCCACGGTCCGGATCGGGCTCGGCGCCCTGCGCACGCTGCGGAAGGCCGGGCTCGGTGGCGGCGGGTCGGCGCCCCCGTACCCCGGACCGGCCCGCGCGGCGCCGTTCCACGACGTCTCGGCCGGCGGCGAGCGGCGCGTCGTCTACCTGCCGGCCTGCGTGGCCCGCACCTTCGGCCCCACCGACGGCGACCCCGACGACCGGGCCGTCTCCGACGCCGTCCGCTCGCTGCTGGCCAAGGCCGGCTACGACGTCCGCTTCCCGGCCGGCCTCTCGGGGCTCTGCTGTGGCCTGGCCTTCGAGTCGAAGGGCTTCGCCGAGCTGGGCGCCGCCAAGGCCCGGGAGCTCGAGGCGGCGCTGCTCGAGGCCTCCGAGGGCGGCGCCGTCCCGGTGCTCTGCGACACCTCGCCGTGCCTGCAGCGGATGAAGAAGACGCTCGACCCGCGGCTCACGCTCTTCGAGCCGGCCGAGTTCATCCACGACCACCTGCTCGACAAGCTCGCCTTCACCCGCGAGCCGGGGCCGGTGGCGCTCCACGTCACCTGCTCCACCACCAGGCTCGGCCTGGGCGGCAAGCTCGAGGCGGTGGCGCGGCGCTGCGCCGAGCAGGTGGTGGTCCCGGCCGGCATCGGCTGCTGCGGCTTCGCCGGCGACCGCGGCTTCTCCCACCCCGAGCTCAACGCCAGCGCGCTGGCCGGGCTGGCCGCGGCGCTGCCGGCCGGCTGCCGCGAGGGCTTCTCCAACAGCCGGACCTGCGAGCTCGGCCTCTCCCACCACGCCCAGCGGCCGTACCGCTCCATCGTCTTCCTGGTGGACCGCTGCACCGCCCAGCTCCCGTCCAGCCCTTCTCGGCCTTCTTGCCGGCCTTCACCCGGCCTTCGATCCCCGCCGGCATGAAGAACACGCTCCTGTGCGTGGGGTCCGCCGAGGCGACGCGCCTCACTCTCGCGGCCGGTACCACCTCGGCTCGGCCCGCACCGACATCCCGCCGGTGATGTCGCCACGCATGGCCGGCGAGAAGAAGGCGTAGGGGAAGCCGGGCTCCGGCCGGCTGGCCTCCTCGAGCCGCCTGGCCAGCGGCTCGGGCATGGCGAACTCCAGCGCCTGGAGCGTGTCCTCGAGCTGTCCGGGGCGCGTCGCTCCGAGGATGGTCGAGGCCACGCCCGGCCGGGTGGCGGCCCAGTTGACCGCCACCTGGGCCGGCGAGCGCCCCAGCTCCCTGGCCACCTGGCGCAGCACCTCGAGGATGCGCCAGTTGCGCTCGGTGAACTTGACGAAGACCGGGTTGCTGGAGCCCTTGGTCTGCTGCAGCCGCCCGGCGCCGGCCCCGTCCACGCCGCCGGCGCGCGCGTACTTGCCGGTGAGGAAGCCGCCGCCCAGCGGGCTCCAGGGGCAGATCCCCATCCCCAGCTCCAGCGCCGCCGCCACGAACTCGCGCTCGATGTTCCGCTCCACCAGCGAGTACTCGAGCTGCAGCGCGCAGATCCGCTCGTGGCCGCGCCA
The DNA here is from genome assembly GCA_021806645.1 of Myxococcales bacterium. Taxonomy (GTDB): domain Bacteria; phylum Myxococcota; class Myxococcia; order Myxococcales; family Anaeromyxobacteraceae; genus JADKCZ01. The sequence goes on from JAJZQX010000007.1 coordinate 151,306, forward strand.
CTCGGCCAGCGTCTGCGCCCGCGCCAGGTACCAGGCCGGCACGTTGGAGAGCCCGACGTGGCGCACCTTGCCGGAGCGGACCAGGGCGTCGAGCGTGGCCATCACCTCCTCCACCGGCGTCAGCCCGTCCCAGGCGTGGAGCCAGTAGAGGTCGATGGAGTCGGTGCCGAGCCGGCGCAGGCTCCCGTCCAGAGCCCGCATGATGTGCTTGCGGCCGTTGCCGCCGGCGTTGGGGTCGCCGGGCCGCATGTTGAAGGTGAACTTGGTGGCCACCACCAGCTGGTCGCGGTTGCCGGCCTCGCGCATCAGGCCGCCGAGGATCTCCTCGGAGCGTCCGCCGGTGTAGAGGTCGGCGGTGTCCACGAAGTTGCCCCCGGCCTCGACGTAGGCGCGGAACATGGCTCGGCTGGTGTCGAGGTCGGCGCCCCAGCCCCACTCGGTGCCGAAGGTCATGGTGCCGAGGCAGAGCGGCGAGACCCGCAGGCCGGAGCGGCCGAGCAGGGAGTAGTCGGTGAGGCTCTTCAGGCGAGGGGTGGTCATGGGCTGCCTGCGGTCATCGGGGTGGGCCGTCGGGGGCCGGCGTTCGGCCCGGCGTGCATGCTAGCCTCCCCGGGCGTGACCGGTCCTACCCCGCCCCGCCGCGTCCCGCTGGCGCGCCTCCCCACCCCCCTCGAGCCTTCGCCGCGCCTCGGCGCCGAGCTCGGCATCGAGCTGCTCTGGAAGCGCGACGACCTCTCCGGGCTGGAGCTCACCGGGAACAAGGCCCGCAAGCTGGAGTTCCTGCTGGCCGACGCCCTCGATCAGGGCGCCGACACCATCGTCACCGCCGGCGGCGTGCAGTCGAACCACGCGCGCGCCACCGCCTTCGCGGCGGCTCGGCTCGGCCTGCGCTGCGTCGCCCTGCTGCGGACGCCGGATCCGGCCCACCCGCCCGCGCTGGCCGGCAACTCGCTGCTGGTCCGGCTGGCCGGCGCGGAGATCCGGTGGCTGGGGCCTTCCGAGTACCGGCAGCGCGACCAGGTCTTGGCGAGCGTGGCGGCGCGGCTCAGCGCCGAGGGGCGGCACCCCTACGTCATCCCCGTTGGCGGCTCCAACGCGCTCGGCAGCTGGGGGTACGTGACGGCGGTCGGCGAGCTGTGCCAGCAGCTGCCGCCCGCGTGGCGCGGCCTGCCGGTGACGCTGGTGGTGGCGTGCGGCTCGGGCGGCACCGCCGCCGGGCTGGCGGTGGGGCTGCGGCTGGCCGGCTGGCGCGAGGCGCGGGTGGTCGCCTTCGCCGTCTGCGACGACACCGCCACCTTCCAGCGCGAGATCGCCGCCATCTCGGCCGAGGGGGCGCGGCGCTGGCCCGGGCTGCCGGTGCTGGCCGAGGGGGACGTCGAGGTGGACGACCGGTTCATCGGCCCCGGCTACGCCGTCCCGACCGAGGCCGGCCTGGCCATGATCCGCCGCGTGGCGCGCACCGACGGGCTGATCCTCGACCCGGCCTACACCGGCAAGGCCTTCCTCGGGCTGGCCACGCGGGCCCGCGAGCTGGGGCCGCGCGTGATCTTCATCCACACCGGCGGGGTCTTCGGCCTGCTCCCGCTCGGGCCGGAACTGGTTGAAGGTGGGGCGTAGCCGGCACGGTCCGACACGAGCACCTCGACGGTGAACTGGTCACTTGACCGCGTCGCTCAGTGAATGCATATTCATATGCATGAGAACGACCCTCATCCTGCGCGACGACCTCGTGCTGAAGGCCTCCGAGTTGACCAGTATCTCGGAGAAGACCGCTCTCGTGCACGCCGGCCTGGAGGCGCTCATCGCGCGTGAAGCGGCGCGACGACTGGCCGCGCTCGGGGGCTCGGAGCGTCAGCTCGAGCAGTCACGCCGCCGCCGCTCCAAGGGTCACCGACCGTGATTCTTGCTGACACCTCGCTGTGGGTCGATCACCTCCGATCGGGTTCGCGCGAGCTGACAGGCGCGCTGACGTCCGGCGAGGTGCTTGGACATCCGCACATCACGGGAGAGCTCGCGTGCGGGAACCTGCGCAACCGGGCCGCCATCCTCCAGCTCCTGCGAGATCTGCCACAGGCGGTGCTCGCGACCGAGGAGGAAGCGCTCCAGTGCATCGAGAAGAACCGGCTGCACGGCCGTGGTCTCGGTTGGACCGACGTTCACCTCCTTGCGTCGGCTCTCCTGACGCCGGCTCGGCTGTGGACGCTCGACGCGGCGCTGGCGCGCGAGGCGCGGCGCTGCGGCGTTGACCTCTGAGTGACCCTGGGGGAGGGGGAGCGCCACGGCTGCTCCTTGCCCTTCGCGGGCGTGCTCGGTTCATCCCCACGTGCGTGGGGAGCGCGTGATGCTGGGCGCGGCGGCCTGGACGGTGGCCGGTTCATCCCCACGTGCGTGGGGAGCGCGTGCCCGGGGCGGGCTTCCGCGCGTCCAGCTCCGGTTCATCCCCACGTGCGTGGGGAGCGCACCATTGCTGCGCACGTGTGGCACGCCCGCGTCGGTTCATCCCCACGTGCGTGGGTAGCGCCAGAAGCATCTTGCCACGATGAACGGTAGTGCCGGTTCATCCCCACGTGCGTGGGGAGCGCCGCTATGCCCTCGGCGAAGCCCCGGGCCTCGACGGTTCATCCCCACGTGCGTGGGGAGCGCCGCATGTTGGGTTGCACGATCTTCCGCAGCGACGGTTCATCCCCACGTGCGTGGGGAGCGCGAGCCCTCCCGGTGGCGGTCGAGCAGGTCGCACGGTTCATCCCCACGTGCGTGGGGAGCGCCTTCGCCTGCGGAACCTGTCAACAAGAATGAGACAACCTGCTGCTGAGATTACTGACGCGTCTCCTCTGTTGGTGAAATCTGCTGCGGCTTGTTGATCCAGACCTCGGTGGGCACGACGCCGGCCGATGGCGCGCCGGCCGGGAACCGCTCGGGCCGGGCGGCGAAGGCGGCCGCCAGGACCGCGCCGCGGGCCTCCAGGCGGGCTCCGGCGAGGCCGTGGTGGACGTCGTGGGGCGTGAGGCGGCCGAGGCCACCGTGGTGGTGCTCGTTGTTGTACCAGCCGAAGAAGTCGACGCAGTGGGCCCGGCCGTCCTCGATGGCGCCGAATCGCTCTGGGAAGTCAGGCCGGTACTTCATGGTCTTGAACTGGGACTCGGAGAACGGGTTGTCGTTGGAGACGTGGGGACGCGAATGGCTCTTGGTGACGCCCAGGTCCGCGAGCATGAGCGCGACCGGCTTGGAGCGCATCGACGTGCCACGGTCGGCGTGGACCGTGAGCTGGTCGCGCTGGATGCCCTGGCGTTCGCAGGTCTCGCGGATGAGCCGCTCGGCCAGTGCGGCGGTCTCGCGGTGCGCCAGCATCCAGCCGACCACGTACCTGCTGTAGACGTCGAGGATCACGTAAAGGTGGAAGTAGGTCCACTTGACCGGGCCGAGCAGCTTGGTGATGTCCCAGATCCAGAGCTGGTTCGGCGCGGTGGCCAGCAGCTCGGGCGCCTTGTAGACCGGGTGGCGCAGCTGGGCGCGGCGCTCGCGAACCTCAGCGTTCTCAGCCAGGACACGGTACATCGTGCGCTCCGAGCAGAGGTAGCGCCCCTCGTCGAGCAGCATCGCGTGGACCTCGGCCGGCGCGAGATCGGCGAAGCGCGGCTCGTTCAGCACGTCGAGCACGCCGCGCTTCTCGTCGGCGCCCAGGGCGCGGTGGGAGGTCCGCTTCGCCCGCGGCGGCGGCGGCTTGAGGCGGCGGTAGTAGGTGGCTTTGGGGAGCCCCACGGCCGCGCAGGCCGCCGCGAAGCCGAGGCGCGGGCCAAGCTCGGTGACGGTCTGCATCACCGCTCCTCGTCGGGCGTCGGGAGCTGGATCCCCAGCAGCTCCGACACTTTTTTTTGGAGCTCAACGAGCCCCTCCGCCCGCTCGGCGCGACGCTGCAGGCGGGCGTTGTCACGCACCAACTCCACGACCTTGCGCTCGAGCGGGTGCGGGACCTTCGCCGCCGGCCCCCGCTTCCTGGGGGCGAGCCCGGCCAGGGCCCCGCTGTCGCGGGCCCGCCGCCACTCGACCAGGTGGGACGAGTACAAGCCCTCCCGGCGCAGCAGGGCGCCGATCTCGCCGGCCTTGGTGCAGGCATCGGCCTCGGCCAGCACCTTCCGCTTGAACTCGCCGGTGAACTGCCGCCTCCGGGCCTTCGCGGTCACTTCGGTCTCCTGCCCAACCAAACCCATCTCTGCCGTGCTCACGTGGAAGTCCAAGCTCGCCCTTCTACACTAAACTCCGTGGGGGTCACTGTCTCACTCACGTTGGCAGAGAGGGGAGCGCACAAACATCGTCATGCACGCGGCGATCTTCTGCGGTTCATCCCCACGTGCGTGGGGAGCGCGGAGGTGCGCCCGTGACCGTCTCCCTGCGTACCGGTTCATCCCCACGTGCGTGGGGAGCGCACGTACTCGGGCGTCAGGATCTGGATGTTGAGCGGTTCATCCCCACGTGCGTGGGGAGCGCTTCCAAGGGCCGCGTCCCAATTCCACCCATCACGGTTCATCCCCACGTGCGTGGGGAGCGCCTTTCTAGCTGCTTCTCGCGCTCGCCCGGATCCGGTTCATCCCCACGTGCGTGGGGAGCGCGTTGCCATCCATGACCACGTCGGCGCTCTTGTACGGTTCATCCCCACGTGCGTGGGGAGCGCGTGGCGCCGATCGTGGCCCCGGTGCGCGCGAGCGGTTCATCCCCACGTGCGTGGGGAGCGCGAACCGGCGCATCGGTTCTCCTATCGGATTCACGGTTCATCCCCACGTGCGTGGGGAGCGCAGGGCCGCCGTCGAGGTGACGGTCCGCATCTTCGGTTCATCCCCACGTGCGTGGGGAGCGCAGCTCCTCAGCGAGGACCGAGGCGGTGTGGGTCGGTTCATCCCCACGTGCGTGGGGAGCGCCCCGCCACTACCGTCTGCGCCAAAAGGGACCGCGGTTCATCCCCACGTGCGTGGGGAGCGCTCCACGTAATGGCCGGCCGGGAGGCGCACCTCCGGTTCATCCCCACGTGCGTGGGGAGCGCGTCGTCGTCTTCGTTCTCGTCCTGCCGCTCGTCGGTTCATCCCCACGTGCGTGGGGAGCGCAGGCGAAGGCAGTCAGTTTCGGCCGTTGCCGTCGGTTCATCCCCACGTGCGTGGGGAGCGCTCGTGGCTCGCCGAGTGCCGCAGCACCGCGTTCGGTTCATCCCCACGTGCGTGGGGAGCGCCTCATCGGCGCCAGCTTCCGCGGCGTGCCCTTCGGTTCATCCCCACGTGCGTGGGGAGCGCCAGCGCCCGGAGCCAGTTGGCGAAGTCGGCTTCCGGTTCATCCCCACGTGCGTGGGGAGCGCCTGATCCGGACTCGCCCCACCTGCACCTCGAACGGTTCATCCCCACGTGCGTGGGGAGCGCTAGGCGATCTCGTGGTTGGGCAGCTCGACCGGCGGTTCATCCCCACGTGCGTGGGGAGCGCGTTACGTGCGACGTCCACCCGGGGATTCACGTCGGTTCATCCCCACGTGCGTGGGGAGCGCACCTGGGCGCTCAACGCCGCCGACACCGTCACCGGTTCATCCCCACGTGCGTGGGGAGCGCACGTACACCTCAAGGAAGGCGTGGTCCGTGGGCGGTTCATCCCCACGTGCGTGGGGAGCGCTTCCTGGCGTTGCAGGACTCGGGCATCGGCTCCGGTTCATCCCCACGTGCGTGGGGAGCGCCACCAGCACGTGGCATCCAGGCGCAGCGCAGACGGTTCATCCCCACGTGCGTGGGGAGCGCGTCCTCGCCCTCGATCATGAACTCGTCCACGTACGGTTCATCCCCACGTGCGTGGGGAGCGCCTATCCGTCTACGTCGGCGCGGGCGGACACACCGGTTCATCCCCACGTGCGTGGGGAGCGCGCGAGCAACTTCGTCGCCGCCTCCACCACGGCCGGTTCATCCCCACGTGCGTGGGGAGCGCACCAAGGCGGGCGGGCGGGCGAAAGTGTCAACCGGTTCATCCCCACGTGCGTGGGGAGCGCTCATCGAGTTTGTGTTTGGCTCCCCCGGTCAGCGGTTCATCCCCACGTGCGTGGGGAGCGCGACGAGGTGGTGGCTATCGAGCGGGAAGCGGCCGGTTCATCCCCACGTGCGTGGGGAGCGCCCCTTGCAGTGCTCGCAGGGCACGAGGTTGTGCGGTTCATCCCCACGTGCGTGGGGAGCGCGGCAAGCCCGATGCCGGCCTTGATGAGCGCGTCGGTTCATCCCCACGTGCGTGGGGAGCGCTCCGCAGTCGGGTCGAGGATGTGGCCCGTCTTCGGTTCATCCCCACGTGCGTGGGGAGCGCGTGGCCTTCGCGCCGTCGGGGATGTTCTTGTGCGGTTCATCCCCACGTGCGTGGGGAGCGCGGGCGCGGGACCTCGAGCGAGTCGAGGATCGCCGGTTCATCCCCACGTGCGTGGGGAGCGCCTGAGCACGGTCGTCTTCATGGGGTGAGTCTCCGGTTCATCCCCACGTGCGTGGGGAGCGCACGGTTCATGGCTTGGTCTCCGGGGTGGCCTTCGGTTCATCCCCACGTGCGTGGGGAGCGCGAAGGGCGTCGCCACGTCGAAGCCCGTCGTGTTGGTTCATCCCCACGTGCGTGGGGAGCGCTCGGACGCCCAGTAGAGGCAATTTCGGGCGTTCGGTTCATCCCCACGTGCGTGGGGAGCGCCTCTCCGCTGCGAAGGCGCGGGACCTCGACCCCGGTTCATCCCCACGTGCGTGGGGAGCGCGCGACGGCGAGATCAAGCGATGGTCGGAGAGCGGTTCATCCCCACGTGCGTGGGGAGCGCCTGGTGGCGCAGACGCCATCACTCTCCGTCTTCGGTTCATCCCCACGTGCGTGGGGAGCGCGCGTGCGTGTCCGATCCCCCCTACGAACTCGGCGGTTCATCCCCACGTGCGTGGGGAGCGCAGGTCGCCGAGGGGGTACTCCTGGCCGCAGAGCGGTTCATCCCCACGTGCGTGGGGAGCGCGAATCGACGGGATGGTGGCGAACCCGAGACCTCGGTTCATCCCCACGTGCGTGGGGAGCGCCCCTGGTCGGTCGCGGGCGGCGGCACCCCGAACGGTTCATCCCCACGTGCGTGGGGAGCGCGGGCGCGTCCTCCACAGGTCAGGAGCGATGTCCGGTTCATCCCCACGTGCGTGGGGAGCGCAGAAATTGGGGGGGCGCGTCGGGTGATTTTCGCGGTTCATCCCCACGTGCGTGGGGAGCGCGTGTGCCACTTGCCCGCCGTGAGGTGCATCGACGGTTCATCCCCACGTGCGTGGGGAGCGCTCCGGGGCGCCATCCTCCCGCGCCTCGTCCTCCGGTTCATCCCCACGTGCGTGGGGAGCGCGTCGACCTGGCGCTGGTGGCTCAGACGCTTGGCGGTTCATCCCCACGTGCGTGGGGAGCGCGCCCGCGCCCTGCAGCACGCCCGCCAGCGTCACGGTTCATCCCCACGTGCGTGGGGAGCGCGACTGGTACGTAACCGGATCCCCCCGCTTCATCGGTTCATCCCCACGTGCGTGGGGAGCGCCCCGCCCGGACCTCGGGGAACTCGCGGTAGAGCGGTTCATCCCCACGTGCGTGGGGAGCGCGCAACCCCGGCAGATGAAGTGCGCCGTCTCCGGCGGTTCATCCCCACGTGCGTGGGGAGCGCGCCATGATGTTGGCCACGTCCTGAGCGATGAGCGGTTCATCCCCACGTGCGTGGGGAGCGCCCGCCGGGAAGGAAGTCGAGGGGGAACTGCAACGGTTCATCCCCACGTGCGTGGGGAGCGCAGGTCGTCATCGACCTTCGTCGCGAACCGGCTCGGTTCATCCCCACGTGCGTGGGGAGCGCCGGATCGATGCGCTGGGCAACGACATCGACTTCGGTTCATCCCCACGTGCGTGGGGAGCGCACGAGCGCACCGGCGGTGAGCGCGGCGCCCTCCGGTTCATCCCCACGTGCGTGGGGAGCGCCGCGTCATGACGATGACCGAGGCGTGGAATGACGGTTCATCCCCACGTGCGTGGGGAGCGCAGAATTCCAACGAGGATTTTCATGACGTGACCCGGTTCATCCCCACGTGCGTGGGGAGCGCGAACCGCTTGGACAGGAACTCCTGCACCGCGTCGGTTCATCCCCACGTGCGTGGGGAGCGCATCTTCGCGGCCTGCAAAGAGTCCAGGATCGGCGGTTCATCCCCACGTGCGTGGGGAGCGCCTGAGCTTGCCCAGCTCCCGGTCGAGCCCCCGCGGTTCATCCCCACGTGCGTGGGGAGCGCATCTGGACCACCGGGGCGCCAGTGCTGCGCGGCGGTTCATCCCCACGTGCGTGGGGAGCGCACTGGGTGCTCCAGAGGATGATCAAGGGGTCTCGGTTCATCCCCACGTGCGTGGGGAGCGCTCCTTCCACTGGACCTCGACCTTGGTCTCCGTCGGTTCATCCCCACGTGCGTGGGGAGCGCAGCTGCACCGGCCCGGCTTCGTCGAACCCGAGCGGTTCATCCCCACGTGCGTGGGGAGCGCGAGGAGGAGCGCGGGCGTCACGGGGCGGGCTCCGGTTCATCCCCACGTGCGTGGGGAGCGCCCACTGCCGAGTGCCGTCTTCGGGAGCAAGTCCGGTTCATCCCCACGTGCGTGGGGAGCGCAGCCGGCCGGGCCGCCGCTACTGGCTGCTCCGCGGTTCATCCCCACGTGCGTGGGGAGCGCGCGGGCGTGCTGGCGCCGGCCGAGGCCGACCGCGGTTCATCCCCACGTGCGTGGGGAGCGCGGCCCGGGCCCGGATGCGCGAGAGGGCCCACTGGTTCATCCCCACGTGCGTGGGGAGCGCTTGAGCGTCGCCATGTCGTTCTGGTGCCATGCCGGTTCATCCCCACGTGCGTGGGGAGCGCTTGCCGTACTCGGGCTCATCCTGGCCGTCGTACGGTTCATCCCCACGTGCGTGGGGAGCGCGGCATGCTGGTCAACCGGCTCGCCTCCTTCGTGGTTCATCCCCACGTGCGTGGGGAGCGCTATTTCCCGGACGGGAGGCGACGGCTTATCGGCGGTTCATCCCCACGTGCGTGGGGAGCGCCCGGTGCTCTCTCCCCGAAAGGTCGCTAACTGCGGTTCATCCCCACGTGCGTGGGGAGCGCTTGAGTGCTCCTTGGTTGGGGACTGCGGGTTACGGTTCATCCCCACGTGCGTGGGGAGCGCCAGTCGGCGCGCCACGCGACCGGGTGGGCCACCGGTTCATCCCCACGTGCGTGGGGAGCGCGCCAGCACGCGATCCTGTTGGGTCGTAGCCCGCGGTTCATCCCCACGTGCGTGGGGAGCGCGCGCAGCGGTGACAGCCGAACTCGCCGACCTGCGGTTCATCCCCACGTGCGTGGGGAGCGCGAGTTACGGAGGGACCGGCTTTTACTGAGCCACGGTTCATCCCCACGTGCGTGGGGAGCGCGTCGTCAAGGGCGACTACCTCGTTGTCCCCAACGGTTCATCCCCACGTGCGTGGGGAGCGCGATGACCTGCTCGACCTCCAGCCCAGTGATCCGCGGTTCATCCCCACGTGCGTGGGGAGCGCCTCGACGGGAGCCTGCGCCCGATCGCCAACGCCGGTTCATCCCCACGTGCGTGGGGAGCGCTCTTCCCGTACCGCAACCAGGACCTGGCCGACCGGTTCATCCCCACGTGCGCGTGGGGAGCGCCGTGGAGGAGCACGGCGCGCTCACCTGGCCTACGGTTCATCCCCACGTGCGTGGGGAGCGCCCGGTGCGACGGTGAGTGGTGGGGGCGGGTTACGGTTCATCCCCACGTGCGTGGGGAGCGCGCGGTCGGGGCGGGCTTCCGCGCGTCCAGCTCCGGTTCATCCCCACGTGCGTGGGGAGCGCTCCCACGCTGCACCGCTAGGAGTCGTCATGTCCGGTTCATCCCCACGTGCGTGGGGAGCGCTTCGCGATGAACTCCGCGTAATAGCGCGACTTCGGTTCATCCCCACGTGCGTGGGGAGCGCCAGAGGAAGGGGGCGCCCTGCTTGACGACCTCCGGTTCATCCCCACGTGCGTGGGGAGCGCTCCAGCGGGTGCAGCAGCATGTCGACCTGGGTCGGTTCATCCCCACGTGCGTGGGGAGCGCTCCGACGCGGCGCGCTTGGCCGGCTTGGTGTGCGGTTCATCCCCACGTGCGTGGGGAGCGCGATGTGGCGCCAGGCCACCCGCCGCCCCGCCGCGGTTCATCCCCACGTGCGTGGGGAGCGCAAGAGCAGCATGAGGCGTACCTAGCGGGATGCCGGTTCATCCCCACGTGCGTGGGGAGCGCGCCATGACGGAGGCCACGTCCTGGGCGATGAGCGGTTCATCCCCACGTGCGTGGGGAGCGCCCGGGAACGGGTCGGGTACCCCCCACCCCCTTGCGGTTCATCCCCACGTGCGTGGGGAGCGCGGGACCGGAGGGGGCGCCGCCGGGGGCGTGTCCGGTTCATCCCCACGTGCGTGGGGAGCGCATGGGGTCGGACCCGAAGTCGAGGCCCAGCGCCGGTTCATCCCCACGTGCGTGGGGAGCGCGCCTCGCGCTTGGCCTTGCGGTCGGCCGCCTTCGGTTCATCCCCACGTGCGTGGGGAGCGCGCCACGATGCGCCAGGCGCGCGCCGCGGGGAGCGGTTCATCCCCACGTGCGTGGGGAGCGCCAGAACTACCTCGCGGCCGGTGGGAAGCTCCCCGGTTCATCCCCACGTGCGTGGGGAGCGCGCCGCCGCCGTACATGAGCACGCGGGGGTGGCTCGGTTCATCCCCACGTGCGTGGGGAGCGCGGCCGTGTCGGTCGTCGCTTCGTGCGTCGTCACGGTTCATCCCCACGTGCGTGGGGAGCGCGCTGCGGGGACGGGCAGGGCGGCCCATGCCTTCGGTTCATCCCCACGTGCGTGGGGAGCGCGTAGAGGTCGATGCCGAGCCGGGCCCTGAACTGCGGTTCATCCCCACGTGCGTGGGGAGCGCGCGCGTCCTGGCCGCCGGTCGGTGGACCACTCCGGTTCATCCCCACGTGCGTGGGGAGCGCGTGGGCTTGGTCATGGGCTACCCCCGCCCCTTCGGTTCATCCCCACGTGCGTGGGGAGCGCACTTGGAAATTACACGACATTCTCCTCTTCTGGTTCGCCATGTCCTGTGGTGGCGTCCAGCTCCCCCACAAGGCGACGAAGGAGCCAAAGACCATCGCACTCGATCGGTGCGCGCGTCAGCACACCGTGGGTCTTGATGGTGAACCCCTGTTCGGTCTGCGCCGGGTGAACGAGCATGCAACCCCCTCGGCGCCCCACCTTGGATGTGCATACGTCCCACAATTCGTCACGCACCAGCGCGGAGACGGTACCGAGAAACACCCCCGGCTTCAACTCCATCATCCAGCGGGAAAGCTCACCGCGAAGGGACGTCGGCGGCCGCTCAAGGATCAGTAGGACCATGGTTCACCCCGCCCTCGACCTCCTGGCCCTCACCGTCCCACAACCACCCCGGCGGATCGTCGGTTCCGTCGAGATGCTCACGAGCGCGCTCGAGGTCGGCCTCGTTCGGCTGCATCAGCTCGTCGATGTCCCGCACTACACGGTCGAGCAGGCGTCCTTGCCGAAAGGACTCTCTGCACCGGATGCGGACCTCTCGTTCCACGTTCAGGACATCACCGCGCGACTGTAACGCAGCGACCTCGAACGCCACTGGGACGATCAAGTCAACTCGATAGAGGTCGGCGACGTCATAGACGAAAGAGAGGAGCTTCCCGGTGTGAACGAAGCCGAGCGCCGGAGAGTAGCCGGCCGACACGACTGCGCAGTGGCAGACGCCGTAGAGGCACGCGGCCGCACAGGAGAGGGCACGGTTCACTGGATCGGCGGCGCCCCAGGAACTACGATCGTAGTTCCGCCCCGACCACTCGACGCCAAAGTCGCGGCTGGCGTGCTGGTATGCCGTTCGGACACGAACGCCTTCGCGCCCCCGAATCTGCTCGATGGTGGTGCCGGCCGGAACGGTCTCGCCGAAGCGTTTCTCGTACATCCGCAGAACGACGGCTATGTGACCCGCGGTGTCGGCGTGGAGCGCAGCCTGCCGCAGAAGGCGGACCGCGCTGCGAGTCTCACCCATTCCCTGAGCGTAGGTCCGCACGCCCTGCTCCCCCGACCAGACAATCGAACAGCCATTCTCGGTCGCCACCTTCACGCCTTCGTGCGTGATGGACGTTCCCGGTCCAAGGAGGAGAACGCCGAGCGCGGCGATCGGAATGTGCGTCACGCCCTTCTCGTCGTACGAGAGCAGTGCGTTGTCGCCTCGCTCGACGCGCGCGTGCTCCACGTACAGAAAGGAGAGGCTGTCACGCAACTTCGGTAGCGCTCGCAGGTTCTTCTTCACTCGGCACCTCCTCCTCGACCGGATATTCGGTTGTCAAAGAACTTCAGGCCTCGTCCTCAGCCGCGAGCGACGCTCAGCAGGCCGAATCCGAAGGCCTTGGCCGATCCGATGCCACCCTGCACCGCGGCAATCGCGCGATCTGGCATCGCTACGCGGATCGCGCCCTCGTAGAGGACCGAGACGAAGGTCATGCGCCGCTCCTCCTCGGCCCTCCGCCGGGAGCCGTGGCGCATCCCTTCGTCGTACTGGCGCGCCGCGACGAGCTCGAAGCCAGCCCCTTCCATCTTGCGGCGCAGCCAGGCGACTTGGGCTTCCTCGCCCAACACCGGCAGCCGCTTCTCCTGCGACCGTCGTGTGGGATTGGCGCGTAGCCGGAACCTCAGCAGTTGGCCGGCCGACAGCGCCAACGAGAGCTCCTTTGGCTGATCGAACCGAGCCAGGGGCAAGTGCTCCCGCAGCGCTTCGCTCGCCCAGTCGGGCCGGAGCGCGCTTTGCACAAGCACGCGTGCGCGGCCGTCTTCCCGCTCAGGCTCGACGCGGAAGAGGACCCGCCCGCCCCCGCCCGGAGCGTCTGGCGGGAACGCGTGAAGGATCGCCTGGTGCAGACGGTAGGGGTCTTCGAGTGCTCGCTGGACCTTGCGATCGCGCAGGTCGAGCAGGAGTCGGCTCAGGTACATGGTGTGGACTCCTCTCCAGCGATCTTGTCGGGGCGTGGCACGAAGGTGGTCCGGACACGGCGAACCGCGAACGAGCGCTTATCGGGCACGAAGCTGAGCGGCACGTCGCTCCGTTCCTCGCCCTCCTCCCCCGGCCGACACTCCAGCGTCACCCGGAGCCTCGCCGGCTGGTCCCCCTCGGCGCGACGCCGCCGGCGCTCCTCCCCACTGGTCGGTCGCCGAAGGAGCGGATATGCGGCCAGCGCCTGTTCCAGCGGCTCGCCGCTGCGGAAGCCATCCGGCAGTCGGACGGGCTGCGACGGGACACAGGCCTTCCGGCCGAGGAAGCACGGCCAGCTCGGTTGCCGAAGCGCCGAGTCCAGCCGGCGCAACAGCCCCTCGTCTTCGCTCTCGATCCCGACCAGGAAGACCGCGTCCGAGAGGTAGTGGCGCGTCGAGGTCTCCGTGTCCGTGCCGGCCCTCGGATCGGCCCTTCTCACCTCGAGGGCTGTATGGAAGTCTCGCAGAAGCGCGCCTTCCCGGTCTGCGCGCGTGCCGACGCGCAGGGCCACCAGGTCCTCGACGGGCTCCTCTCGTGATCGGCCGAGCGCCGCACAGAGGAGTCCGATGACGCCGCTCTTGGTCGGCTCTCGCTCGGTGTCGCGGTCCCTGAACCGGCTTCGGGTGCCCCAGGACTGCAGGGGGCCCTCGAACCGGAGCAGCAGCGTGTGGCAAGTCACGGCAGCGTCTTCTCCAGCTCCGCGACGAGTGCCGGCATCGACAGCGACTTGTCGTCGTACAGGCTCGCCGTTAGGTCGCTGACGACGCCACCGCCCCCGTACATGCGCCGGAGCGCAGCGAGGTGGCCGTCGAGCGCACCGACCGAGAGCTGGGCCATATCACCGTCCGGCCCCTTCCCCGGCCTCACCGGCTTGATGAAGGCGTTGGCGAGGTTCCAGGCTTCGCCCCCTTCGCGTACCAGCACTCGCACGTAGAAGGGCGGGTTGTGGGCCGCCATCGAGTTCTGCTTGCCGGTCGGGACTGCTGCCACAGAGGATTTCACGAGCGCCACCGCGGCGTCAGCGGTGAGCTTCTTGTCGCCTTGAAGGTTCTTGGCCAGCATTCCGAGGTCCACCTTGGCGTACCGGTAGAAGCAGGAGCTGTTGAACTCGACCATGCCCATCATGTCTGCACCCTGCGTGTCGCCGGGCCGGAGGTCATCCACCGCCGTGTAGAAGTCCATCTCCATCGCGACCTCGTTGGTCGAGATGGCGTGGGCCACCTGACAGGCGGCATCAACGTTCTTCTCCGGCATGTCGGCGAGCATCCGGCCGAAGAGCGCGAGGTCCACCGCCTTTCCCGAGCCGAGCACGTCGACAACCGCCTTCTGGAGCTCCGGCGAGAGGCTGTCCTTCGCCTCCTTCTTGGTCTCCTTGGCCGTCTTCTTCTTGCCATCCTCCGCCTTGGCCGACGCCTTGGGCGCGGCCCCGGTCAGCTCGTCCCAGTGCTTGTCGCAGAGCGCGGCGAGCTTCCCGATCTCGTCCTCGCCCAGATACAGGAGGTACTCGGTCTTCCCTTCCTTCAAGCCGATCCTGGCGCCGGCGAGGAGCGCGCCCAGCGCTGTCTGGACCTCGTCGGGCTTGCGCCCCTTCTTCTCGAGGCGCTTCGCGACCTCGTCCACGATGCGCTTGGTCCTGGTCGCCAGCTGCGCCGGAGCGAAGAGCTTGGCCTCGGCGAAGTGGGAGCGGATGGCCCGCTTCAGGCACTGGCTGGATATGCGCGCACGTCGATATCCGCCGAAGGTGCAGTCCTTGGGCGCACCGGTGTCGTCGCGGTTGAGGTTGCTCGGAGCGAAGTTCTGCAGGACATGGATCTCGATGAACATGGCTCAGCTCTCCATGGTGTCGGTGGTGGTGTCGTCGTCGTGTCGCGCGGCGTGGCCCCAGTAGGCCTTGGCCCACTCGAGCTGGACGAAGCGTTCCGGATGCGTCCAGTAGGTCAGGTCACGAAGCAGCTGCCGGAAATCGATCGGGACGTTCTTGAAGCGCGCCAGGGTGACCGCGTGGCGCAAGTGCTCACCGAGTTCGTCCTCGTGGCAGTTCAGCAGCGCCACGAAGCGCTTCTGGGCGCTCTCGTGCTCTCCGAGCCCGCGGAACACGTCACCGAAGTTGCCGCGCCCACCTGGCTCAGGATGCAGCCCGAAGAGCGCGGCCACGCAGAAGAACGCGTCCGCCTGCCGATCGTCGAACGGCAAGAACGGCACGATCAGCGGCAATGACTCCACCGCCTCCCCGGGCCTGCGCCCCACGCCACGCCGGAGCTTCGCCAGCGCGCCTCGGTCCTCCCGTCGCTCCAACCCCTCCAGGTGGTCCACGAAGCGGTCAATCAACTCAGACGATGCCATCGATGATCTCCCTTCCGGTCCGCGTCACCTGCTTGAGCTTCCATTCCAGAAGGCCCCGGGCGTCGACCCTCGCCTGCAGTTCACGGGCGCTCCTGCGCTGAACGTTGTCGGTCGCGTCTTCGAGGGCATCGCGACTGCTCGCCACCACCGCCGCGAGCCATGCGTCTATAGCTCGGCCCGAGGGAGCGGCGATGTCGGCCACCAGCCGGCGAAACGGGGTATCGAGGGCGCCCCAGTAGGCGGCCATGCCCCTGTCGCGGATCTCAGCGAGACCTTCCTTGAAGTGTTCCTTGAAGTTCGACAGGGCCGCGTAGGTCGCCTTGCCCGCTACTTCCGCTGCGGACAGCGCAGCCAGAAGCCGCGCTGCGACCGCGGAGTCCTGTACGAGGCAGGCCGGCACGTTCCACGCGTCACGCCGCCAGAAGAGAACCTTCGCCTTGTCGTTGGCAATGCCAAGCGTAAGGAGCCGCAGTGTCGCGGTCGGCGGGAGCACCTCGCGCTCGACCAGCTGGTTCATGAGTTCGAGCGAGGCCGGCCGCTTGTTCCTTCCGCCGTCAGTCTCCTGAATCACCGTGAGCAACGCCGAGCTGTCGCGCCACAGGTCGCGTCCCTCACGCAGCCCGACGGGCATGAGCCCCTTCTTCGGATCGGACACGTAGCCCCAGCTCGGGTTGTTGTCGCGACCGGCCAGCTCCCAACCGGAGGCGAAGTGCATGTTCTCGACGACGAGTGACCCCTCTCGGACCTCAGGCAAGAGCCTGACCATCCGCGCTCGCCAGGTCAGGAATTCCATCAGCCCGCGCGGCCGCCTCTCCGACGGACCATCGATCCGATCCTGCTCCCATGTTGGCTTGTCGTTGCCCTTCGTGGGGACGGGCCCTTCCTCGGCATTCACGACCAAGTTGAGCGTGAGGGTCTCGAACAGCGACGTCCCCTGGAGGAGTACGGCAACGCCACCGACCATGGGCGCGTGGGTGAAGTTCGGGTGCTTCTTGAACCTATTGCTGGTCGCGCCGACGCCACCGCCGAGGGAGTACGACTGGCATGCGACAAGCCACCGAGCGGCGACACCGGGCGAAACTGCGGTCGGTCGCTCCTCCACTGTGTGGTCAAAGAGGGTCTTGATGTTGCCGGTCGCGAGCTCATGCGTAAGCTTCGTGACTGGCGTCCCCTCCTTCCCTGTGATCTCGAACCCGCCCACCTGGAAGAACGGGTACTGCTCGTCGAACAGGTCGAAGCGCGAACGCCACTTCTTCAAGTAGCGCTCGACCTTGCCGGGGTCCCAGCGCCCTGCCTCCCAAAGCGCTTTCCACGCCTTGTGGTCCTTCGGGCCTTCCAGTGATGCGTGGAGAACCGCGAGCAGGAGGCGATGCAGCGCGACGGTGGTCAGCGGGGACTCGTCCCGCAACTCGGCCAGTTCGTGCGCACGGACCAGCGCTTCGAGGAGCCCCAGCTCGCCTCGACGCCCCTCCTTGTCAATACAGGGGATCCAGGGTGAGTTGACGAGATCGAAGGTTGCCGTCATGGGCTCCTATCCTCCTTGAGCTTGTGGATGACGAGGCCGCGCTCGGGCGACAGCTCGAGCTGTGTCTGCAGGCCGTTTGCCCTGAGCCAGCAGTTGTCGAACACGGCGACGCGGCAGGCCCGCAGGGCGCCGCTTCGCTTCCAGCCGGCGGGGGCGGGCTGCGCGGTCAGGTGCTTGACCCACTCCCATTGCTGCAGCGTAAGTGATGCACCGCGAATGGCGCGGGCGGCTGCTCGGTCCGGTGGCGTGTCCGGATCGAGTGGCGTTCCGTCGAGGAGTTGCAGTCCGCCCCCGACGCGGCGGGCGCAGACCACGGTGATAGACGGGCGGGTGAGACGCGTCTGCGCCTTGAGCGATGAGTGAATGGGGGCGGTCTCGTCGTCCTCCCGGACGTGACCCAGCTTGAAGATGGCTTCCGCGCTCCCTGGCTTCACGGTCACGACACCAAGCGCCTTGAGTTGGTCTTCGTCGCGCCCCTTCTTGAACTCGGCCAGGGCCTCGGCCAGTGCCGCAGCCATACGCGGATCGTCGGACTGGTAATCCACCGAGTAGACGGCCTCGACCAACAACGGGACGTCGCCGGGAAGGCGCACCTCGGACCGGTTGCCAAGCGCCAGCCAGGACCGCAGGAGCACCAGCCGCTCGTAGACGTATTCGTGGACCCCAAAGTTCGGGAGGCCGTCGTGCACCGGAGGATCGACCCACAGTAACGTCGGCTTCTTCAGGCCGGGAGGCCGGGTCTCCCGCCGGTGCCTGTGGAGCCGGCCAGCGCGCTGGAGCATCAGGTCGACCGGCGCGAGGTCGGTAACCATCAAGTCGAAGTCGAGGTCGAGGCTCTGCTCCACGACCTGAGTGGCCACGAGGACTGCTCTCGCCGGACGCTTCCCGTCCTTTCCGAACCAACTGAGGGCCTTGGCCTCGATCTCCAGTCGCTGGCCCGTCGGGAAGCGCGCGTGGAAGAGCAGGTGCTTGCAGTCGTCCGGCAGGGCCTGCCGCATCGCCTGGTCGGCGCGCTGGGCGCCGTCCACGGTGTTGCAGATCCATGCAGCGCAGCCCCCGCCGGCAAGCCGGTCGGCAATGGCTTGTGCGACGGGCGCAGGGTCGCCGCCCTCGCTCGCGGCCAACCGGACCAGCTCCACGTTTGAGGTGGGCGGCGGCGCGGCCACGGACACCTGCGCAACCTCGCCCGGCTGGACCGAGACGATCTGTGGATAGAACGCCTCCTCCCGGGGGGAAGGCTTGCCACCGTACGCCTCGATCAGCGCCAGGCGACGGCGGGCCGGGAGCGTCGCCGACAGGATGATGACCGACGAACCCAGCGCCGCGAGCCAACTGACCAGGTGGTCGAGCAACTCCGACATGTAGGTGTCGTAGGCGTGAACCTCGTCCAGGATGACGACCTTGTCGGCCAAGGCCAGCATCCGAACGAACATGTGTCGAACGGCCATGGCCGCCAGGAGCGCCTGATCGACGGTTCCGACGCCGAACGGCGCAAGGAGCCCGCGCTTCGAGGCGGTGAACCAGGACGAGGCGCGGACGGTCGCCTCGGCATCTTGGGAGACTGCGGCAAGACGGAGCTCCTGGTACTCCTTGTTCAGGTCGGAGAGTCCGTGCAGCAAGTGAAGATCGACAGTCAACCCGTCACACCGCTGCTCCAGGAACTTCGCCAGCCGGCCGAACATCTGGTTGCTCGTGGCCTGCGTGGGCAGCGCGTAGTAGATGCCCCCCTGCCTGTGCCGGCGGAGCAGATCATCGGCTGCCGCGAGCGCGGCCTCGGTCTTGCCGAGCCCCATCGGCGCCTCGATGATCAGCAGGCCAGGGGCGGCCATGCGGCCCGCACTCGCGATGGTCGCTCGCTGCATCTCGTTGGCGGGGAACCCGAACGCCTTCCCGAAGTCCAAAGTCGTTGGCGAGGGGAGCCAGCCCGTCATTCCGACGCGCCGCAGCGCTTCCCGGGCGCGACCAAGCGAGCGCGCTGCGTAGCCCGGCAGATCGGACGGGCCGGTGGGCTCGTATCCAAAGAACTCCTCGGCTGAGCCGATCCAGTCACAAACGCTGGTAAGGCCAGCGAGCGACATGAGCCAGGCTGCCGACGGTGCGTCCTCGCCCAACTTCTGGAGCACCTCCCACCGGGGCTGGAAGACCGTTTCCAGCGCGGTCAGGTGCGCGTCCTGAGCCACCGCCCAGGCGCCGGTCTTGAAGACCTCGTCAGCGAACGCTTTCGCGGTGACGAAGACCCCGTGATGCGCGGCGACCGCCTTCGCCACAGGCAACGCGACCTCCACGTCACAGCCGCGGCCCTTGAGGAATCGCTTGAGTACGGAGACCGTTACTCGACCATGGTCTGGGTCTGGATTCTGGTCGGCTTTCAGCCCGTGCTCGGTGAGCCTTCGCCATAGGTCGTCCCGCTTCATCTGGAAGCCGGAGGAGACCTTGCCGATGTCGTGGGCCGCGGCGAGGAAGGCGATGACCGAGATGGCGTCGGCCTCGCTGCACTGAAGCTCGCGAGCAAGACGGGCGCGGAGCGCCGCAGCGGCCGGTCGCTCAAGGAAAGCGACGACGACGCGGCCCACGTCGATCAGGTGGCAGATGACCGGGTGCGCCTCGACCGCGTCGCCGGCCTTCGCCCAGAAAATGCCGAAGTCCACCGTCGTGCTGGGCACGGCGCATCGATGTTGGGAATCGCTCCCGTTCACCTTGGGCCCTTCGTGCGAGATGGATCCGTTCCTGCTCATCCCCGCCCCCTTGAGGCGCAACCTTCGAGACGCACCCTACCGCCCACCTGTGTCACGTGCGCTGAACGCACGATGCCCCCCGAGCTCCGCCTCGATCTCCTCCACGCTCGGAAGGCTTCCCTTCAAGTCCTTCGGCAGCGTCTCGAACGCGAAGCCGGTACCCAGCTCCAGCAGGAAGCGCTGGATGTGGTCGATCAGCCCCTGCTCGACCTCGCGCTCGCGGCGCGGATCGGCCGTCCCGAGGAAGTCGAACAGGTATGGATCGTTGAAGACCTGCCCGGCCATGTCCGAGTCGGCGGGCGGGAGCGTCGCCTTGAAGTTGTTGATGGTCTTGCCGTGCCGTTCGTACGCGCGGTTGTCGATCTGCAGGCACAAGATCGGCTGGGACCAGCCGTGCCGAACGGTCTGGTCCGCGTACCAGAGCCGCGTCTTCACGTCGCCGACGCGTTCGAGGAGGGCGATGTTCTGCCGCCAGGGCAATCGTGCAACGACCCGTTGCACGATCTCGGCGTCGGGCCACGCTGCCGCGAACGCCCTCATGTACTTGAGGTTCCGCGGCGAGAAACCCCCTCATGTCGGGGTAGGCTTCACGCAGGTCCGCGGCGAGCCGATCGATCACCTTCGCGCCCCAGCCCGCTCGCTCTTGCCTCCCCAGGATCATCCGCCCGCTGTCCCAGTACAGTCGGACCATGGCCGAGTTGGCGGCCACGACGACCCGGAGGCGCTCTTCCTGCACACGACGCTTGATCTCGGTGAGCGTCTCGACGTAGTCGCTCGGCAGCCCCGATCGCGGTGGAGCCGCCGGGAACGACGCCCCCTCGCTCGCCCTTCCAGGAATGCGACGCGCCAGCTTCTTTTCGGCCAAAGCGATCCGGGCGCTCCTCTTCCGGCTCCCCGCCGGCCCCTTCCTCCCGCTGGATTCCCTTTCGCTCATCTCCTCCCCTTTCACGCGCAGCCCCACTCGACGCACCCTACACACCACCTGTGTCATGGGAGGTCACGCTTCCCGCAGACCGTCACGGCGGGGAACGAGCCACCTTCTCGCGGGTCTCGAGCTCCGCAAGTGCTTCCCGGTGCTCCCGCAGCACCGCCGCCCGCAGCTCCGCCGGCTCGAGCTCGCTCACCGAAGCGCCGAGCCCGGTCAGGTACGCGACGAGCGGCGGCCCCAGCGCGACCTCGAGCCGCACCTCCACGCTCCCGTCACTCCGCCGCTGCGCCACCTGGCTCGGGTGCACCTTGCGCTCCATCAACAGGTCGGCCAGCGCGGGCGCCACGGTGAAGCGCACCTTCCGCGGCCGCCCGCTCCACATTCCGAAACTGGACCTGAGCAGGTGCTCCGCGCTGAACCCGTCCGGCGCGGTGAAGCGGTCTTCCGTCGGCCGCACGCTGTCGAAACGGTCGGCCAGGAAGACCTTCACCTCCCCGCTCCGATGGCAGCGCGCGAGCAGGTACAGCCCTTCCTCGGCCACCCGCAGGTGGTAGGGATCCAGCTTGCGCTCCTCGCCCCGCCGCCGGCCCTTCGCCCCTCGCGATCGGTATCGCGCCAGGACGGTCTGCCGAGCGTCGATCGCCTCGACCAGCCGTCGTACGAGCTCGCCACGCGCGCGGTAGTCGCGGCCCCCCTCGGGCGCGCTCACCAGCCGCTCCGAGGCGCGGAAGCGGTCGGCCAACCCCTTCGGCAGCGTGGCGCGGATCTTCTCCAGCGCGCTGGCCGCCCCGTCGTGCAGCATCGTCCCTGCGAGGCCCGACACCACCTGCCGGGCGGCCATCAACGCGACCAGCTCGCTCCAGCTCAGCGAGAGCTGCAGCCGGTGCCGGTAGCCCTCCACCATCCGCCAGCGCGCCCGCCGGCCGTCGCGCGCCGAGGTGAGCGGGAACCCGGCGTCCTCGAGCACCCGGAAGTCGCGGTAGAGGGTGCGACGCTGCGTTCCCAGCTCCGCGGCGGCCGCTTCGGGCTCTACGCCCTCGCGCCGCACTTCCAGCAGTGCGAGCAGCTTGAGCTGACGGGTGAAGGCTTCACCACGCATCAGTTCTACCCATACCCCAAGCAACGGGCGTGCGCAGGGTTTCGGCTCGGACGAGCGCCGCCCGGCGACCACGGGATGTTCGACTCGTCCGCCTGGCGCGGCCCAGCTTGGCGGCGCGACGCCGCGGGGCCAGTACCTTCCAGTTCGTCAACTCCCCGGCACCGCGCGCTTCGCCTGCCAGTCGGCGATGGCCGCGCGGATGCGCGGGACCGCGGCGCGGGCGGCGTCCATGCCGGCCTGCATGCTCCGCTTCTTCTGCGTGAAGTCGAGCATGGCCACGCCGCCGACGTCCGGCGTGATGAGCACGTCGGCGCCCTGCTTCGAGCGCTCCGCGTTGACCGCGAACATGATGTTGGCCGACTGGAGCAGCACGTCCACCAGGTTGGTGATGTTGGCGTTGCCGACCTGCTCGCTGATGTCTACCGCCACCACCAGGTCGGCGCCCCGCTCCCGGGCCACCGAGATGGGGATGTTGTCCACCAGGCCGCCGTCCACCAGGATCTTGCCGAGGTGCGCCACCGGCTCGAAGAGGCCCGGGATGGCGCTGGAGGCGTGCACCGCCTTGGAGACGGAGCCGTGGTCGATGACCACCCTGGTGCCCCAGTTGAGGTCGGTGGCCACGGCCGCGAACGGCACCTGGAGCGCCTCGATGGTCTTCACCTTCAGCTTCGACTCGACGAACTTCTCGAGCCGCTCGCCCTTGGCCAGCCCCATCCCCAGGAACGCGTTCATGACGCCGGTGTCGATCAGGTCGTCCCTGGTGAGCGCGAAGGCGGTCCACTCCAGGTCGAAGACGTCGCGCTTCTGCGCGTAGAGCGCGCCGATGAGGCTCCCCACGCTGCTGCCGACCACCAGGTCGATGGGGATCTTCTCCTGCTCCAGCACCCGGATGACGCCGATGTGGGCGAAGCCGCGGGCGGCGCCGCCCCCCAGCACGAGCGCCACCCGGGGCATGGGCGGCGGGGCCGGGGGCGGCCGCACCTCGGGCGGCGCGATGGGAACGGAGGCGCAGCCGAGGGTGGCGGCGAGCAGCAGGGGCAGGGCGCGGAGCGACATGGGAGCCATCCTCGCGTGGTTGGACCGGGACGGCCAGCCCCGATCCGGCCCCGGCTACGGCGCCGCCAGCACGATCTCGATCCGCCGGTTCTGGCTCCGCCCCTCGGGCGTGTCATTGGGCGCGATGGGCTGGTACTGGCCGTAGCCGGCTCCGGCCAGGCGGCTCGGGTCCACGCCGTTCTCCTGGAGGTAGCGCACCACCGCCAGGGCGCGGGCCGTGGAGAGCTCCCAGTTGGTCGGGAAGGTGCCGCCGCCGGTCGGCACGTCGTCGGTGTGCCCCTCGATTCGGATGACGCGCCCCTGTACGCCGCGCAGCGCGTCGGCCACCTTGCCGAGGGCCACCTGCCCGTCCCGGCCGATGGTGGCGGAGCCGGAGGCGAAGAGGATCTTGTCCTTCATCTTGACCGTGAGCTTGCCCTTCAGCTCGGAGACCTCGATCCGCCCGGCCTCGATGTCGCCCTGCAGCGACGAGGCCAGCGCCTGGTACTCGGCGCTCTTCTTCTCCAGCTCGGCCTTGGCCTGCTCCAGCTTCCTCTTCGACTTGGAGAGTTCGTCCACCAGCGCCTGGAGTTCGGCGTTCCGGCCGGCCGACACCTTGAGTTCGGCCTGCCGGGCCGCCAGGTTGGCCTCGTCGGACTTCACCTTCTCCTGCAGGCCACGGATCTCGGCCTGCACCCCGTCGAACTCGCCGCGCAGCGCGGCGAACTGCTCGCGGACGGCGCGGGCCTTCTCCAGCTCGGCCTGCCAGTCGGCCTTGTACTGGGCCGCCTCGGCCTCCTTCTTCTGGTAGGTACCGGACGAGACGCAGCCGAGCGGGAGCAGGGCGGCGAGCGAGAGAGCGACGGCGAGCGGGCGGCGCATGCGACCTCCTTGGGATTCGAGACGGCGGATTCTACCCCTGGTGAGGAAGCACTGGTAGCGGCCACCCCCGAACCTGCCGGGAGAAGCCGCGCCCGGACCCTCACGACTGGTGCGAGACCTGCTAGCCTCCGGCCTCGTCCGGTCGGGCCATGGAGGCGTGAAGCATGTGGTTCCTGTTGCTGGCAGGGGGCGCGGTGGTGGTGCAACTGGTGGGCGTGCCCTCCAGCCGCCGGCTGCCGGTGCCGCCACCGCCCGAGGCGCTCCTGGCCGCCTGGTTCCTCTTCGCCACGGTGGTGCGGCTGGCGGCGCTGCGGCTCCGGTTGGCCGCCTTCGAGCGCAAGGCCAGGCGGCTGGCGCGCCGCACCGCCGACCAGCGGGTCTCGCCCATCGGCGAGCTCGGGCTCGGCGTGGGGCGGGGCGCGCTCCAGGCCGTGAGCGGCGACGTGCTCGGCGCGTCGCTCTCCCTGGTGGCGGCGCTGCTCCGCGGCGCCGCCGGCTCGCTCCGAGCGCCGCCGCCGCCACCGAAGGAGCGGCGGCGGGGGACGTTCCGCGAGCGGCTGGCGGCGGTGATCTGCGTGGTGGGGGTCGGGCTCACCTGCGCCGGGCTGGCCTGGTGGCCGCTCGTCGGCGCCCGCGCCACCCGGGCCGCCGCCCCGGCCCTGCGGGAACTCGGCCTGGTCCACGACCCGCCCCGCCCCCCGCCCGCACCCTCGCCTCCCGCCGCGCGGCGTGACAGCATCGGACCGCCGATCAAGGCCCCTGCCACGGGAGAAGTCCCCTGAGGCGGAGCACCCGCGTGGCCGGTGTCAGGCCTTGGCGCGGGCCGGCGGCGCGACCTGGAGCCCCGCCGCGTCCTCCAGCGCCTCGACCGCCTCCGGGCTCGCCTCGAGCACCGGCCTCGGCAGGTTGCGCAGCGCCAGCTCGCCGAAGTCGCCCAGTCCGTTGGTGCCTTCGGTCACGTAGATTCGCTGGCCGGTCGCCAGCGTCATGAAGAACCAGTTGTTCATCGGGTTGAAGGTGAGCTTGACCACGTCGCTCCATCGGGCGGTGACCCGCGTGAAGACGCCGACCTTCTCGATGGTGCTCTCGCTGAACAGCAGGCGCCCGCGCGCCTCGAGGCCGAAGAGGTAGCCGCTCGCGGCCGCCGCGGCCACCCCGAAGAAGACGGCGAGGACCCAGCGGCCGGTCTCCGCGCCCGGGGCCCATTCGACGGCCAGCGCCAGGCCGGTGATGGCGGCGCCCGGCAGCATCGCCAGGACGCCGAGGATGCTCCAGTGCCCGCGGGGCATGCGGATCTCGGCCACGCCGTTGACGCGCTCCACCCGTGGCCGGCGGCGGGTTCCGCTCCAGGCCAGCGCGATGGGGATGGCGACCATGACCAGGGCGATGCCGAGGAAACCGATGACGATCTTGTTCATAGGTGGCGCACCTTCGCCCGCTGCGACGTGGCGAGGCAACCCCTGATCGCGGGTGGGCCGACGATCAGCGCGACACCAGCCGGCCCGGCGCCTCGACGACCCGCACCTCGGCCACGTGGTCGGCGAAGTAGGCGGCCAGCGCCTCGCGCGCCACCCAGGGGGCACGGACGCGCCAGAGCAACCCGTTGACCACCACGCTGGCCACCACCACCTGCGGGTGCTCGGCCGGCGCGTAGCCGACGAACCAGGTGTGGTCGCGGAACGGCCTGCGCTCGTTGAGGGAACCGGTCTTGCCGGCCACGTGGACCCCACGCAGCTCGCGAGGCGGCCGCGAGAAGGCCCGCTGCGCCGTGCCGCGGGTCACGGTCTCGCGCATCATGGCGCCGAGCGCCTCGGCCACGCGCTCGTCGATGATCCGGAGCGGCTCGAGCAGCGGCGGCGCCTTCTCGGTCCCCTGCACCAGCTCCACCAGCCACGGTGGCACCAGCACGCCGCGGTTGGCCACCACCGCGCCCAGCATGGCGGCGTGGAGCGCCGAGAGCCGCACGTCGCCGAAGCCGGCGGCGGTGTTGGCCAGCCCGAACCGGTCCTCGGGGATCTCGGCGCGCGAGGTCTCGACCGGCGACGGGAACGGGATGACGGTGTTGAAGAGGAAGCGGCCGGCGATGGCGCGCAGCACCTCCGGGGTCAGCCCGCGATCGGCCAGCTTGGCGAAGACCACGTTGGCGCTGTGGCCGAAGGCGGTCGAGAGCGGCAGGCAGGCGTTGTCGCGGCGCGAGTCGTCCGCCAGCAGGCGCGGGGCGAGCCGGTGGTAGCCGCCGTGGTAGCAGACCGGCTCGTCCGGAGAGACGCCGTGCTCCAGCAGCGCCGCGGTGGTGACGATCTTGAAGATGGAGGCGGCCGGCGAGATGGCCTTCAGCGAGAGGTTGGTGGCGCGTGGCTCGGCGCGCGAGTGCTCGGCCATGGCCAGCACGCGCCCGGTGCGAGGGTCGAGCAGCACCGTGGCGCCGTAGGGCACGTCGTAGTCGTCGAGCGTCCGCTCCAGCTTCTTCTGGAGCCGGGCGTCGAGCGTCAGCACCGCGTCGCCGTCGCCGTAGCTGGCGAGGAAGCGTCCGGTCGAGGCGTCGAGGCGGCGTGGCCCGAGCACGGGCGCGGGGCGGACCGGGGCCGGACGCTCCGCCCCGACGGTGACGTTGGCGCCGATGGAGGGGCCGGGCTCGGCGGGTGGCTGCAGGGCCGTCGCCGTCGCCGCGGAGAGCGCGCAGGCTACCGTGATCGCGAGCGAAAGGGAGGTCCGGAGGGGTGCCATTAGGGTGAACCGAAGCAGTCTGCCCCATCGGCGCGCCCGGATCAAAGTCGCGGCCCTCGATCTCCTACCTTCGGGCCCCCCGCCGCCTGGCCGGCTTCCCGGCCGACCTGGCGCCCCGCTTCGCCGCCGCCGCCTTCGCCGGCGTCACGAGCCCCTTCGTCGCGACGGCCCCGGCCGCCCGCTCGTGCAGCGCCGCCTGGGCCGCCGCCAGCCGCGCGATGGGGAGCCGGTAGGGCGAGCAGGAGACGTAGTCGAGCCCCAGCTCGTGGCAGAACTCGACCGAGCGCGGATCGCCGCCGTGCTCGCCGCAGATGCCGACGTGGAGTCCGGGGCGGGTCGCCCGCCCGCCCGCCACGGCCAGCCTCATCAGCACGCCGACGCCGTCGCGGTCGATGGAGACGAAGGGGTCTCCCGGCCAGATCTCGTGCTCGACGTAGGCCTTGATCACCACCCCGGCGTCGTCGCGCGAGAGGCCGAAGGTGGTCTGGGTGAGGTCGTTGGTGCCGAAGGAGAAGAACTCGGCGGTCCCGGCGATCTCGCCGGCGGTGAGGGCACCGCGCGGCACCTCGATCATGGTGCCGATCAGGTACTTCACCTTCCGGCCACGCTCTCGGAAGACCTCCTCGGCCACCCGGCGCACCACCGCGGCCTGGTCGTCGAGCTCGGCCTTCGCGCCCACCAGCGGGATCATCACCTCGGGGCGCACCGTGAGGCCGGTCGCCGCCACGTCACAGGCGGCCTCGAAGATGGCCCGCGCCTGCATCTCGGTGATCTCCGGATAGGTGATGCCGAGCCGGCAGCCGCGGTGGCCGAGCATGGGGTTGGACTCGTGCAGCTCGGCGACCCGGCCGCGGACCTGCGCCAGCGTCCGGCCGGTGGCCCGGGCCAGCTCGGCCATCCCGGCCTCGTCCTGCGGCAGGAACTCGTGCAGCGGCGGGTCGATGGTCCGGATGGTGACCGGCCGCGGCGCCATGGCCGTGAAGAGGCCCGTGAAGTCGGCCCGCTGCAGGGGCAGCAGCCGGGCCAGCGCGGCGCGCCGGGCCCCGGTGGTCTCGGCCACGATCATCTCGCGCATCGGCCCGATCTTCCCCTCGCCGAAGAACATGTGCTCGGTGCGGCAGAGGCCGATGCCCTGCGCTCCGAAGGCGATGGCGGTGGTGGCCTGGTCGGGCTGGTCGGCGTTGGCCCGCACGCCCAGCCGACGGACGGCATCCGCCCAGCCGAGCAGCCGGGCGAAGCCCCGGTAGACCGGCGCGTCCTTGGCGTCGCGCGTCTTCTCCACCAGCACCTGCACCACCTCCGACGGACTGGTGGCGAGCCGCCCCTCCAGCACCTCCCCGGCGATGCCGTCGATGGAGACCCAGGCTCCCTCCTCGAGGACCTTCCGGCCGGTCGCGGTCTCCACGGTCATGGTCCGGGCCTGGTAGTCGAACGAGAGCGCCTCGCAGCCGACGATGGCCACCTTGCCCATCTGGCGCGCCACCAGCGCGGCGTGGCTGGTCATCCCGCCGAAGGCGGTCAGGAAGCCCTCGGCCGCGTTCATGCCGCGGATGTCCTCCGGGCTGGTCTCGTGGCGGGCCAGGATCACCTGCTCGCCGTTGCGGCGCCAGCTGACGGCGTCCTCGGCGAAGAAGACCAGCCGTCCCGACGCCGCGCCCGGGCCGGCCGGCAGGCCGTGGGCGAGGAGCCGCCCGGCCTCGACCGCCTCGGCCTTGGCGGTGGCGTCGAAGATGGGCCGCAGGAGGTGGTTGAGCGCCTCGGGGTTGACGTGGAGCAGCGCCTCGTCGCGGGTGATGAGCTTCTGCTCGGCCATCTCCACCGCGATGCGCACCGCCGCCATGCCGGTGCGCTTGCCGGTGCGGGTCTGCAGCACGTGGAGCCGGCCACGCTCGATCGTGAACTCGATGTCCTGCATCTCCCGGTAGTGGTGCTCCAGCTTGCTCCGCACCGCCCCCAGCTGGGTGGCGATGGCCGGCCAGCGGGCCGCCAGCTCGCCCATCTTCTGCGGCGTGCGGATGCCGGCCACCACGTCCTCGCCCTGGGCGTTCACCAGGAACTCCCCGTAGAACTCGTCCTCGCCGGTGGCGGGGTTCCTGGTGAAGGCCACCCCGGTCCCGGAGTCCTCGCCCATGTTGCCGAAGACCATCGACTGGATGGTGACCGCCGTGCCCCACGACGACGGGATCTGGTTCAGCTTGCGGTACGCGTCGGCGCGGTCGTTGTCCCAGGAGCGGAAGACGGCGCCGATGGCCAGGCGCAGCTGCTCGAGCGGGTCCGACGGCAGCTCGATGCCGAGCCGCTCGCGGATGGCCGCCTTGAACCCGGTCACCAGCTCGCGCAGCGCCTCCACCGGCAGCTCGGAGTCGTGGCGCACGCCGCTGGCGCGCTTGCTGGCCTCCAGGATCACCTCGAAGGGATCCCGGTCCTCCTTCCGCGCCGGCTTGAGGCCGAGCACCACGTCGCCGAACATGGCGCAGAAGCGCCGGTAGCTGTCCCAGGCGAAGCGCGGGTTGCCGGAGAGCGTGGCCAGCCCCTCCACGGTCTCGTCGTTGAGCCCTAGGTTCAGGACCGTGTCCATCATCCCCGGCATGGAGACGCGGGCCCCGGAGCGGACCGAGACCAGCAGCGGGTTGTCGCGGCGGCCGAAGCCCTTGCCGGTCAGCTTCTCCACCCGGGCCAGGGCGGCGCGCAGCGCCGGCTCGAGCGCCTTCGGCAGCTTCTTCCCGGCGGCCTGGTACTCGGCGCAGACCTCGGTGGTGATGGTGAAGCCGGGCGGCACCGGTATCCCGATGCTCGACATGTCGGCCAGCCCGGCGCCCTTGCCACCGAGCAGGTTCTTCATCGCCATGTTCCCCTCGGCGCTGCCACCGCCGAAGGAGTAGATCCGCTTCGCCATGACCACCTCGTGCCGCGAGCGTGCTGCGTTCGGGATGCGGTGCATGGAGGCGCACCTGAAGCGGCAAGGATGCCCGATCGAACGGCGCCCTGCGGGAACCACGAACAGGTCGACCCATTCGTGATGGCGCGGGCTGATCGCCGTCAAGGCGGCGCTACCCCTCCTGAAGCCCGCGGATCACGTCTCCGTTGGCCCGCAGCCGGGCCGCCAGCGCGCGTCCCAGCTCCTCGAAGAAGCGGGCGCCGAGGCGCGGGTCGGCGGCGATGGCCCGGTCGAGCGCCGCTCGTGTGACCACGAAGGCCTCGGCGTCGGTCACCGCCACGGCGTCGGCGGAGCGGGGCCGCCCGTCGAGGAAGGCCATGTCGCCGAGGAAGTCGCCGCGGCAGAAGGTGGCGATGTGGACGGTCCCGCCGCGGGCCAGCGAGACGGTGACCCGGATCCGCCCGCGCCGCACGAAGAAGAGCTCGTGCCCCTCGTCGCCCTGGTGGAAGAGCGGCTGGCCCGCCGTGAAGGCCCGGACTTCGACCGCCCGCTCCAGCGCCGCCAGCCCGTCCGGCGGCAGGGCCTTCAGCACCTCCATCTCGGCGAGCGCCAGCGCCCGCTCCGGCTTCGGGTCGAGGAGGTGGCGCGCCAGCAGCTGGTCCTCCGCCCAGGCGAGGGCGCCGTCGAGGTCGTCGAAGGCGTGGACCTTGCGGCCACCGCCCAGCAGCCCCACCTGGCGGAGCATATCGTCGAGCCGCGCGGCGTCCGGGCTGGCGACCGCCCCGGAGAGGACCAGCTCGCCGCCGTGGGCCGCCAGCCGCGTCTCCACCTGCACCAGCATCCGCGCCGCGGTCAGGTCGATGGAGCGGACGCGCCGCAGGTCGAGCACCACGATCTCGCGCACCTTGAGGTGCGGCTCCAGCTCGGCCAGCAGCTGGTCGGTGGTGCCGAAGAAGAGGTTCCCCTGCAGCTCGAAGCAGGCCACCGCCGCGCCGCGCTCGGCCAGCACCGCCGCCTCCCGGGTGCGGCGGTGCGTCTTGGAGCGGCGCCGGTCGCCCAGCGCCTGGCGCGCCACCACCGAGCTGCGGACCTGGTCGCGCAGGAAGAGGAGGATGGAGAGGCCGACGCCGACGGCGGCCGCCACCATCAGGTTGGTGGCCGCGGCCGCGGCGATGACGCCCCAGACCACCATGGCGTCGAGGATGGTGGCGGGGTGGAGCCAGAGGCGCAGGCTCTCCCAGTCGAACATCCGGAAGGCCACCACCACCAGCACCCCGGCCAGCGCCGCCACCGGCACCCAGGCGATGACCCGGTCTAGGAGCAGCAACGCCACCAGCGCGAAGGCGCCGGCCAGCGCCCCGGTCCGCCGGGTGGTCCCGCCGGTGGCGAGGTTGACCAGCGTGGCCCCGCTCACGCCCGAGCCGGGCGCGCCGCCGCAGAGCGCCGCCGCGATGTTGCCGAGCCCCTGGGCCCGCAGCTCGCGGTCGGAGTCGTGGCGCCGCTGCGTCAGCGTGTCGGCCATCACGCAGGTCTTGAGGGTGTCGATGGAGAGCAGGACCGCCAGCGTCAGCGCCGGCGGGAGCGCCAGCAGCAGGTGGGCCGGCGAGATGGCGACCGCCGCCGAGAAGCGGGCGCCGACTGCGCTGAGCGCCGGGATGGGGCTCGGCATGGGCCCGACCACCAGCCCGGCGGCCGTGGCCCGGGCCAGCCCGCCGGCGGAGAAGAGCCCGCCCGCGCCGGCCCCGAGCAGGAGGAAGGCGCCGACGCCGGCCACCACGCCGATGATGGTCGGCGGCACCGGGCTCTCGAGCCGCTGCGCGATCAGCGTGCCGGCGATGGTGGCGAACCCGACCACGAGCGCGGTGGCGTTCCAGGCGGCCGGCCCGGCCAGCACCGGTCCGAGGCCGTCGGCGTGGGCGCCGACCAGGAGCGGCAGCTGCTTCAGGAGCACCAGCACGCCGGCGGCGGAGAGGTAGCCGGCCACCACCGGGTACGGGATGAACTTGATGAGCCGGCCGCCACCCAGGGCGCCGAAGACGACCTGCAGCAGGCCGGCCAGCAGCACCACCACGGCCAGCAGGGCCGGGACCTCGGCGGGCGGCACGCCGCCCGGGCCGATCCAGCCCACCACCAGCGCCGCCAGCAGAGCCGCGGCCGGAGCGCAGGGCGCCGAGACCAGCCCGCGCGTGCCACCCAGCAGGCCGGCCACCAGCCCGAGCGCCACAGCCCCCGAGGCGCCGGCCAGCGCACCTTGCGCCGCCGCGCCAGGGCCGAGCGGAGCGAAGATGACCAGGCCGTAGGCCACCGCGCCGGGCAGCGCCACCAGCATGCCCGCGAAGCCGCCCCAGACCTCCGATGCGCGCCAGGCGCGCCGATGATGGGCCCCCACCAGCGCATGCTGGACCGGTCCAGGGCGGGGGGGAAGGGTTCACCTGGCACGGCGGCGACGCGACATCGGCGGTAGGCAGGCGGACCGGCGCGCCGAGGATGCCCGGGAGCTGCTGTGGCCGGCGAGACACGAGGCGCTAGTAGCCTGGGGCGTCTGCGCGGAACGGTTGCGCGTCCGGCGAACGCTTCCCTCGCCGTTGCGAAGGACGCGGCGAGGGACCTCGCCGGTGGGCGCGGCTTCCGGCGGCGGGCGGTGGTCGGAATGGGCGTCCCTCTTGGGTTTCCTTCGCTTCCGCGACCCCAGGAACGTCAGACCCGCGTGCGACTGTACGTGAATGATCGCCTCCGCAAACCCGATCCCATCCTCGGCCGCGGCCTCGCACCACGCTGCGACCTCCCCTTCCCTCGAACTCCTCGAAGCGCGCCAGGCGCGCGACGGCCTGGCCACCCTGTTGCGCGCCGAGCGGACGGCCGCGGCCGAGTTCCTGCTGGCCCTCTCCGACTTCGACCGGCGCCGCGGCTGGGAGCGGCTGGGCTTCGCGAGCCTGTTCGCGTTCCTGCACGTCGAGCTGGGGCTGTCGAAGGGGGCGGCCTACGTCCGCTTCACGGCCGCCAGGCTGCTCCAGGCCTTCCCCGAGGTGATCGAACCGATCCGCTCCGGCCGGCTCTGCCTCTCCGCCGTCGGGGAGCTGGCCCGCGTGGCCACGCCCGAGAACTTCGCGGTGTTGCTCCCTCGCTTCTTCGGGTGCTCCTCTCGCGAGGCCCGTGAGGTCGCCGCGGCCGTCCTGCCCCGGCCGGCACCACCGCTCCGCGATCAGGTCACCCGGCTCCAGCCCGCTGCTGAGCTGGTTTCGCCCGCCCCGTCGGCCCGGCTCGAGCCACAAGCCTTTTCCGAGCCGGCGGCGCGGCCGACGCCGCTGGAGCTCGAGACGCCGGCCCATGCCGACGCGGTTCGTGCGCACGAACTCGTTCTGACCCACCCCGCGAGGGACGCCGCGCGCCGCGAAGACGTCGAACCGCTCACCGCCGACCTGCGCCGGCTCCACATCACGGTGGACGCGCAGTTCCTGAAACTGCTCGACACCGCCAGGGACGGCCTCTCGCACGGCATCCCGGCGCCAGCATGGAGCAGGTGCTGAAGGCCGCGCTCGCGCTCCTCCTCGAGAAGCAGGCTAGATCCGCAGCTGCTCGACCCGCGCCTCGTCCCGCTCCGGCTCGACCTCCAGCACCTCGACGGCGCCGTCGGGGTCGCGCCACTCCACCTCGACCAGGGGCTCGTCCTTCCCCTTGCCGTAACGGGCCACGATGCGGGCGGCCAGCTGCCGCTCCTCCCAGGTCGGCACCCCCTCGACCAGCGCCACCGGCCCGGCGTGGACCCGGGCCACCAGCCGCGCGCGCCGGTCGCCGGCGTAGGTCTCCAGGGTGCCGTTCTCCACCTCGGTGCGCCCCACCATCAACTTCACCGTAGGAGACAGGCGGAAGTGGCGGCCGGTGGTCATCAGCACCACGTCGTCCCGGTCGATGCGGCGCGGCTCGCCGGCCGCCTCGCGCTGCACGAGGATGTCGAAGAACTTCCGCGCGAAGCTCTCGTCGGTGAGGAAGCAGCAGCCGCCGGCCGGCTGCGGCCACTCGGCCAGCCCCAGCTCCCTGGCCATGGCTATCTGGCGGGTCCGGCCGCGGCCGTTGAGGTCGCCCAGCTTCGAGCGGTCGAGGATCCCCTCCTGCTCCGGGATCGACGGCGGCAGCAGCTTGGCCGAGAGCGGGCGGACCAGCCGCCCCTTCAGCCCAGACTCGCGCTCGATGGCCCAGAGCGTGTCGCGCCGCTGGCTCTTGGGGCGCTGCCCCAGCACCTCGCCGGTGAAGACGAAGTCGGCCCCCTCGCGCTCCATGACCTCCTTGGCCTTCCTCATCATGAAGATGCGGCAGTCCACGCAGGGGTTGGCGTTGGCCCCGTAGCCGTACTTGGGGTGAAGCAGCATGTCCAGGTAGGCGTCCCCTGAGATGTCGATGTACTCGATCTCGACCTCCTGCTCGGCGGCGGCGCGCAGCGCCTCGTTCTGCGGCACCGTGCCGTCCTGCCGCCCGCCCTTGCGCCGCTGCGTCTCGGTGATGCAGAAGCCGGTGTAGAAGTTGATGGCCTTCACCTCGACCCCCTGCGCCCGGATCATGGCGAGCGCCAGCGTGGAGTCGAGTCCGCCCGAGATCATCGCGATGGCCTTGCCCGGCTTCTTCATGTGCCTCCTCCTACGGCGCGTGGCGCGGCGCCCGTGGCCGCTTGCGCAGGTAGCTCTTCCAGCTGGGGCCGTCCTTGAAGGTGGCCAGGTGCTCGTGGCGCATCGCCTTGCACCACATGGGCATGTCGACCGCGATCCCCGGGTCGGTGGCGATCACCAGCAGCACGTCGCCGTCCGCCAGCCGCTTCACCGCCGCCGCCGTCTTGACGATGGGGATCGGGCAGAGCAGCCCCGAGGTGTCGAGGATCTGGACCGGCTCGGGCAGCGCGTCGGGCGGCGGCATCGTGGCCCCCCATAGCGGCTCGCCACAGCCGCGGCAACCCGGCCTGCCGTCTCGCCGCATCGCCTTGCCCCACCGGCACCCCAAGGGTACTCTCCCGCGCACCGTGCGAGGCCTCCCCCTTCTCTTCGTCTGCGCGCTGGCGCTCCCGGCCGGCGCCGCCCGCGCCCAGCCGGCCGGCCCGCCGCCGGCCGCCGAGGCCGGGTCCCCTTCGGCCCCCACCGGGGTGACCGTCGCCGCGTCGATGGCCGCGGGCGGCGAGACCGGGATGTCGAGCGGGAAGGCCGGGCTGCTGGAGCTGGAGGTGGCGGCCGGCTGGGAACACCAACCGACCCAGCTCCGCCCCGAGCTGGCCCTGGCCTTCAGCGTCACCCCGGAGACCAGCGTCGCCATCCGGCCCGGGCTGCGGGCCGGACTCGCCGAGGTGCCCGTCTGGCTCCGCGCCGCGGTCGACTTCTCCACCGCCCGCGACCGGGGGCTGCATGCCCGCTGGCTCCTCTTGGGCGTCGCCTGGGAGCTCCGGGTCAACACCCTGCTGGCCTTCGACCTCGGGCTCGACTTCGGCGTGCCCCTGACCGGCACGGCCGGCGTCCCGCTCATGCTGCGTGGCGGCGGCACCTTCCGGCTCTGAGCGCCGTCACCGCCCCACCTAGAGGAACCTCCGCATGAAGACGGTCGTCGCCATCGCCCTCTCGCTTTCGGTCAGCGCCCACGCCGCGGCGCAGGACCTTCCGCCCCCCCCGCCGCCGCCCGCCGACGAGGTCCCGCTGCCGCCGCCACCCGCGCCGGGCTCGCGAGGGCAGGCCACACCCCCCACGCCAGGAGCGCCGCCCGCCCTGGCCGACAGGCCGCGCCGCCACCAGGACCCGCCCGGCGTCATCGGCGAGGGGCCGCTGGCCCCGGGCGGCGCCATGGCCGCGCCCATTCACCCCGACGAGCGTTTCGGCAACTGGTCACTCGCGATCGCCTCGGGCGTGGCCGGCCGCTGGGGCGGCTACCAGCTCCAGGACGGCAAGCCCAACGCCGCGGTGCTCCTCTACCTTGGCGCCCAGGCCGACGGCCTCTGGGCCGAGGGGACGGCGCAGGCGGCGCGCCTGCGGCTCCGGATGTTCACCGGCGGTGATGGGATGATCTTCCTCCCCAGCGAAGGGGAGTTCGAGGCCGCCTACATGCTCGGCCGGCGTGAGTTCCGGTTCGTGCTGGCCCGGGCCGAGGTGGCCCGCTACCCCGGGCTGGCCGTGCAGGTCCTGGCGCAGGCCTCCACCATCCCCGGCGTCGAGGGGGTCATCTCCCTCGCCGGAGACAGGGCGCGGCTCTTCTACGGCGTGACGCCGGTGGAGGCGGCCTACGTCTGGTACTACGGCAAGGCCCACCTCACGACCATCGACGGGTTCACCAACGAGAACCGCGGCGTCGAGGCGGCCACGGCGGTCCGGCTGCGCGCCACCTTCATGGTGCCGCCGTCGGTGCTGCTCTCGGTGCAGGGCGACTACATGCGGATGTGGGGGCCGGGCGACCAGTTCAGGTCGGTGGAGGGGAGCGCCGGCTACGCCCTGCTCGACAAGACGGTCCTGCTCGACGTGCTGCTCCGCTGGGAGAGCTACACCCGGCGCAGCAGCAGCACCACCCTGCCGCCCGGCAGCATGGAGACCGCCGATCAGCTCATCGGGATGGCCAGCGCCACCCTCGTCCTCTAGTCACTGTTGGTCAACAAGGAGCGGTTCATGAAGCACGTCAGCTGGATCCTCGCCTTCGTGGTCGGGCTCGCCATCGGGTTGAGCGTCAACGTCGCGCTGTGGGGTGGTGGCCGCCCCGCCGCCCAGCCGGCCACCGCCCAGCCGGCGGCGCGCCCGGTTCGCCCCCAGGAGGACCCCCGGGCGATCTACCGGGTCCCGCTCGGGGACTCGCCCGCCCGCGGCCCGGCCGACGCGCTGGTGACCATCGTCGAGTCGAGCGACTTCGAGTGCCCCTTCTGCAAGCAGGTCGGCCCGACGCTAAAGCAGCTCGACGAGGCCTTCCCGGGCAAGCTGCGCTGGGTCTTCAAGCACAACCCGCTCCCGTTCCACCAGCGGGCGCTCCCCGCGGCCCTGGCGGCCGAGGCGGCCCGCGAGCAGAAGGGCGACGCCGGCTTCTGGGCCATGCACGATCGGCTCTTCGAGTCGGCGCCGGCGCTCGACCAGGCCAGCCTCGAGCGGGCGGCCACCGCCATCGGCCTCGACCTCGGTCGCTTCCGCGCCGCGCTCGACGACAGGGCGGCCGAGCCGCGCATCCGCCGCGACCAGGCCCTGGTCACCTCGGTCGGCGCCACCGGGACGCCCGCCTTCTTCATCAACGGGCGCAAGGTCTCCGGCGCCCAGCCCTTCGAGAACTTCCGCGTCGTGGTCGAGGAGGAGCTGAAGAAGGCCGCGGCGCTGGTCGCCGCCGGCACGCCGGCCAGCGAGGTGTACGCCAAGGTGATGCAGGGGGGCGCCAGCGCGCCCGTCATGGTGAACGTGCCGGCCGCCCCGGGGGCGCCATCGGCACCGCCCACGCCGCCGGCCCCGCCCCCGAGCCCGTACAAGAAGGTGACGATCCGCTCCGACGACCCGGCCCGCGGCCCGGCCGACGCCAAGCTGACCATCGTCCTCTTCTCCGACTTCCAGTGCCCGTTCTGCGGCCGGGTCGAGCCGACGCTGAAGCAGCTGGAGAACGCGTTCCCGGGCCAGGTCCGGGTGGTCTGGAAGAACCAGCCGCTGCCGATGCACCCGAACGCCATGCCGGCCGCGCTGGCCGCCGAGGCGGCGCGCGAGCAGGGCAAGTTCTGGCCCTTCCACGACCTGCTCTTCCAGAACCAGCAGGCGCTCTCGCCGGTGGACCTCGACAGGGCCGCGGCCGCCGCCCGGCTCGACCTGCGCCGCTTCAAGGCCGCCACCGCCGGTCCGGGCGCCAAGGCCCGCATCGCGGAGGACCAGCAGCTGGCCGCCGCGGTGGGGGCCAACGGAACGCCCAACATGTTCTTCAACTGCCGGCAGGTGGTGGGCGCCATCCCCTTCGAGGCGATGAAGCCGATCGCCGAGGAGGAGCTGAAGAAGGTGGACGCGCTGCTCGCCAAGGGGGCGAAGCGCGGCAAGGACCTGTACGACAAGGCCTGCGACGCCAACGTCGCCGCCGCCCCCTCGGCGCCCGTCGCGGCGGCCCCGGCGCCGGGCCGGGCGGTGGCGATCACGCTGCGCCCCGATGACCCGGTCAAGGGGAACCCGAAGGCCCCGGTGACGGTGGTGGTCTTCTCCGACTTCCAGTGCCCGTTCTGCGCGCGCGTCGAGCCGACGCTCCGGCAGGTGGAGCAGGCTTACGGCGCCAAGGTGCGGATCGCCTGGAAGCACAAGCCTCTCCCCTTCCACCCCAACGCCATGCCGGCCGCGCTGGCCGCCGAGGCGGCCCGCGAGCAGGGCAAGTTCTGGCCGATGCACGACAAGATGTTCGCGGCCCAGCAGGAGCTCTCCCCGGCCGCCTACGAGCGGTGGGCGCGCGAGCTCGGGCTCGACCTCGGCCGCTTCAAGGCCGCGCAGGCGAGCGCGAAGCTCAAGGCCCGCGTCCAGGAGGACGACCAGCTGGGGTCGCGCCTCGGCATCGACGGCACGCCCACCATGGTGGTGAACGGCGAGCTGGTGGTGGGGGCGGTGCCGTTCGAGAACCTGAAGGCGGTCATCGACCGGAAGCTGGCCGGGAAGTAACGCCGGCGGCCGGGGCTACCGGAACCAGGAGCGACCGAGCAGGCGGACCAGCTGGGCCGGACCGCCCTGCTCGGCGCACAGCTCCCAGACGGTGACGCCGCCCAGCCCCTTGAAGGCGGCACGGCCGACGCGGCGGAACAGCTCGCCGACCCGGCCGTCGGGGTGGAAGCAGATCACCAGCGACTGGCGTTCCGCGCCGTAGAACCAGTCGGCGCGTGCCTCCTCCGGCACGTCGGCCGGGTCGAGCTCGATGCGGTGGATGACGCGCCGATCGCGCACCTCGGCCAGGAAGGCGCTGAGCGCCTCCTCCGAGAGGGCCGCGCCGCTGTTGTAGATGTCACCGGGGGGGTCGGCCTCCTCGTTCACCGCCGCCTCCAGCCCCTCCCGCACCGGGCCCGCCAGCAGGCGCATGGCGCCGGCCAGGTCGCCGGCCCGCGCCGCCGCCACGGCCCGCGCCTCGACGTCGGGCGCCACCGCCAGGGCGAGCGGCCGGTCGATGAAGACGCTCCAGGCATGCGCCATCCCGGGGCGGCCGCGGGCGGCGCGCTCGGCGGCCAGCTGGGCGTCGGCGCCGACCCGGGCCCTTGCGGCGCGCGCGGTGCCCCGGGCCGACTCGTTGATCTTCTCGGCGATGGCGACCCGGAGGTTGCCGAAGACCTCGTCCTCGATCTTCACCAGCAGCGGCGCGTCGCCGTAGCTGATGAAGACGCCGGCCTCCAGCCCCTCCCCGCGGGCCCGGGCCATGGCCCGCTCTTGCTCGGCGCCGGCCCGGTGCTCGGCGGCCGCCAACCAGGCCACCTGCGCGGCCAGCGCCGCCCGGGCCGGCGTCCCCGGGGTGGCCTGCGCCAGCGCCGCCTCGGCCTCGACCCGCGCCCGCGCGGCCTGCTTCAGCCTGGTCGCCTGCTGCCGCTCCAGCTCCTCGAGCTGCCGGCGCACCGCCGCGTCGTCGATCTGCCGCTGCAGCCGGGCCGCGTAGGTCGCGAAGGCCTGCCGGATGGCCACGGCGAGCTGGAGCATCGCCTCGATCTCGCCGGAGAAGCTGATGGCGTCGCCCAGCAGGTTGTTGAGCGAGACGCCGCCGCGATCGGCGAGGTGCTGCATGCCGCCGAAGTGCGCCTTGGCGGCCACCAGGATGGGCAGGTAGAACTCGCGGCGCAGGAACTCGGCCATGGGGGCCTGTCCCAGCAACACGGTCCGCCGGGTGAAGTCCTTCACGTCGGCGAAGAGGTGCGCCAGCGGGAGGCTGGCGGTGGCCTTGAGGATCGTCCCGGGCAGCGCGCTGAGCCGGTAGAGCCGCCCGGCCTCGTACTCGCCCTCGGCCCCACCCTCGGCCTCCCGGCCGGTGCGAAAGGCGAGCGCCCGGGTGGCGCCGGTCGCCAGCCGCTCCAGGGCCAGGTCGGCGCAGAGCGCCGCCGCCGCCAGCGCGTACTCGGCGCGGGCCGCCTCGCGCGCCAGGCCGAACACCGCCCCGGGCTCCCGCGGCCGCCAGCCCTGCAGGGCCCGCACGGCCCGATCCACCAGCGCACCGGCCTCGCCACCCGGCGCGCCGGCCGCCAGCTGGCGTGAGAGCGCCAGCCGCGGCGAGCTGTCGGCGGCGCCGGTCGCCAGCCCGCCCGGCGTCCCCAGCAGCTCGCGGACGGCCGTCATCCGCTCGCCCTGGCCGTGGGCCTCGGCGTGCAGCACCGCCTGCGCCAGCAGGTCACGCAGCCGGGCCACCGCCACCGCCTGCTCGGCCTTCACCGCGACGGCGTCGTCGCCACCGAGGATGGCGCCGAGCTCCCGTGGCAGCGCCGCGGCGATCAGGCCGGCGGAGAGGCGCGTGACCACCTCGTCGGCGCGCGGCACGCCGGCCGACAGCTCGCAGCCGTAGACGGTGGCGCCGGCCGCCTGCACCCCGAGCCGGCCGCCCAGCAACACCGTGGGTGAAATGGCGGCCTCCAGCTTGGCCCGGCCCGGATCGTCCGCGGGCAGGCCGGCATCGCGGAAGGCCCGCTGCAGCCCGGTCCACGCCGCCGTCCAGAGGGCGATCATGGCGCCGGCGCGAAGCCAGCGATCGGCGTGGGTGGCCGGCAGGGCCTCTCGCACCACCTGCTCGGCGGCGGCGGTCTCGGCCGCCAGCGCCAGGGTCACGATGACCGCGGTCTCCTCGCCGTGGGCCGAGGCCTGCTCCTCGAAGGCGCGGCGCAGCAGCTCGATCCAGAGCCCGACCAGCGAGCGCCCCTTGCCCCCCTTCCCCAGCCAGGCGGCGGCCAGGCTGGCGGTCAGCGACGGGTGGGACGCGGCCGCCAGCGCCGCGGCGGCGCGCAGGTCGGGGCCACCGCCGGAGGCGCCGAAGGTCGGCTCCACGACCGGGAGGCCGGCGTGGTCCTCGCGGAGCAGGAGCCGGTCAAGCTCCTCGGCCGGCACCAGGCGCTGGTGGTGCTGGACCAGCAGCAGCGCCACCTCGACGGCGGCGGCGCGGAGGATGGACCGGGCGTCGGGAGCCACCTCCACCGGCACCGAGAGGTCGGCGAGCGAGGTGCCGAGCGAGAAGCGGAGCCGCCCCGGCTCGAACCGGAGGAAGCCCTGCCCGCCGGCCTGCGCGGCCGCGAGGACCTCCAAGCGTCGGGCGGCGACCTGATTGGACATAGACTCGGTGGGTCGCTCATACCCCGGCTCCGCCGGGCAAGCCAACCCGGGCAACTCTACTTCCGCTCGGCCGGGGACACCTTCAACGTCACCGCCCAGCCGGCACAGGCCAGGAGAGGAGGGTCGCGGCGATGGGACAGGGGCGGCTCCCCGGGCGCCCATACCCGAGTGACGGCCGGGTCTTGCGGCCAAAGTCACGAGCAGGTAAGAGTGGTTTCCCCTATGCGCCGGACGTTCTTCAAGTCCAAGATCCACCGGGCCACGGTCACGCACGCCGACCTCGACTACGAGGGCTCGGTGTCGATCGACGAGGATCTGCTCGACGCCTCGGGCATCCTCGAGTACGAGGCGATCCACGTCTGGAACATCACCCGGGGTACGCGGCTGCAGACCTACGCCATCAAGGGCGAGCGCGGCAGCGGCATCGTCTGCATCAACGGCGCCGCCGCCCACCTCAACCGGCCGGGCGATCTCGTCATCCTGGCCACCTTCGCGGAGCTGGACGAGGCCGAGCTGCGCGGGTTCAAGCCGCTGGTGGTGCTGGTGGACGCCAGGAACCGTATCGTGGCCAGGGACGTCACCGAGGTGGCCGGACCGGCCCGGCGGGTGACGGCATGACGGTGTTTCTTTGGCGCTGACCTGCGTCCCCAGCCAGACCTCCCGACGTTCCTGAAGCTCTGCCGACCCGGCCGCGCCGTCCCGGTGCGCGTGGAGGTGGACGCCGACACCGAGACGCCGGTCTCGGCCTTTCTCAAGCTGTCGCGCGGCCACCGGCACGCCTTCCTGCTCGAGTCGGTCGAGGGCGGCGAGCGGAGCGCCCGCTTCACCTTCCTGGGCGCCGGCCCGCGCCGGGTGCTGCGCTGGAAGCTGGGCGATCCGGCCGACCCCATCGACGCCATCCGCGCCGCGCTGGCCGGCCACACCGCGGTGCGCGTGCCCGGCACGCCGCCCTTCTCCGGCGGGCTGGTCGGCCACGTCAGCTGGGACGCGGTCCGGCTCTTCGAGCCGCGCGTGCCCATCTCCAAGCCGGACGAGCTGGGCTTCGCCGACGTGTTGCTGGGCGACTACGACGAGATCGCCGCCTTCGACAACGTGCGCCACTCGCTCCACCTCATCTGCGAGGTGCGCTGCGACTTCGGCGACGATCCCAGGGAGCTCCACGCCTCGGCGCTGAAGCGGATCGCCGCCATGGCCAGGACCCTGGCCCGGCCGCTCACCGACCGCCGGGCCCGGCGCGGCGCCACGCCGGCCACGCTCCGGCCCCGCATCTCCAAGGCGGCCTACCTGGCCTCGGTGGAGCGGGCCAAGGAGTTCATCCGCGCCGGCGACTGCCAGCAGATCGTCCTCTCGCAGCGCTTCGACGCCGAGGTATCGGTCCCGCCCTTCGAGATCTACCGGGCGCTGCGCCGGGTCAACCCCTCGCCCTACCTCTTCTACCTGCAGGACGGCGAGCGGGCGCTGGTCGGCTCCTCGCCCGAGACGCTCATCAAGCTGGAGGACGGGGAGATCACGCTGCGCCCCATCGCCGGCACCAGGCGGCGCGGCCGCGACGCCGCCGAGGACGCCGCCCTCGAGGCCGAGCTGCGCGCCGACCCCAAGGAGAACGCCGAGCACGTCATGCTGGTCGACCTCGGCCGCAACGACGTGGGACGGGTGGCGGCCATCGGCTCGGTGAAGCTGACCGCGCTCAAGACCGTGGAGCGGTACTCCCACGTCATGCACCTGGTCTCCGAGGTGAAGGGGAGGCTGGACCAGG
Organism: Myxococcales bacterium; assembly: GCA_021806645.1. Taxonomy (GTDB): domain Bacteria; phylum Myxococcota; class Myxococcia; order Myxococcales; family Anaeromyxobacteraceae; genus JADKCZ01. Next base: position 193,533 of record JAJZQX010000007.1, read on the forward strand.
GCCGCACCGCCGTAGACGTGCTGCGCGCCGGCTTCCCGGCCGGCACCGTCTCCGGCTCGCCCAAGGTGCGGGCCATGGAGATCATCGACGAGCTGGAGCCGGCCCGGCGCGGCCCCTACGCCGGCGCGGTCGGCTACTTCGACCGCGGCGGGAACATGGAGATGTGCATCGCCATACGCACGCTCATGGCCAACGGCCGGCGCGTCTCGGTCCAGGCGGGCGGCGGCCTGGTCTACGACTCGGTGCCGGAGGCGGAGTACCAGGAGACGGTCAACAAGGCTCGGGCGGTCTTCACCGCCGTGGCGCAGGCCGAGGCCCGCGTGCTCGACGCCGTGGCCCGGGCGCCCACGGCCCGTCCGGCACGGCGCCCGGCCCGTGCCGCGAAGCCGCCGAAGCGCCCGGCTCGACGCGCCAGGAAGGGAGGCCGTCCATGATGGCGCCACGCGTCCTCATCCTGGACAACTACGACAGCTTCACCTTCAACCTGGTCCAGTACCTCGGCGAGCTGGGGGCCCAGGTCACCGTCCACCGCAACGACGAGATCGACGTGGCCGGCATCCGCGCCGCCCGCCCCGACGGCCTGCTCCTCTCCCCCGGCCCCTGCACGCCCAACCAGGCGGGCGTGACCCTGGCCGCCATCGAGGCGCTGGCCGGCCAGCTCCCCATCCTCGGCGTCTGCCTTGGCCACCAGGCCATAGGGCAGGCCTTCGGGGGCGTGGTGCGGCGCAACGAGCGGATCGTCCACGGCAAGGCCAGCCCGGTGCACCACGCCGGGACCGGCCTCTACGCCGGGCTGCCCGACCCGTTCCAGGCCGGCCGCTACCACTCGCTGGTGGTGGAGCGAGCCACGCTGCCCGCGGCGCTCGAGGTCACCAGCTGGACGGCGGAGGGGGAGCTCATGGGGCTGCGCCACCGGACCCTCGACGTGGAGGGCGTCCAGTTCCACCCCGAGTCGATCCTGACCGAGTCCGGCAAACCGCTGCTCCTCAACTGGCTGGCCCGGCTCGGCGCCGAACCCCGGAGGACACCGTGATCCAGCAGGCGCTGGCGAAGCTGCTCGAGGCCCACCCGCTCACCCGCGCCGAGATGGCGGCGGTGATGAACGAGATCGCCGACGGCGCGGCCACCCCGGCCCAGGTCGGCGCCTTCCTGGCGGCGCTCCGCATCAAGGGGGAGACGGTAGACGAGATCACCGGCGCCGCCGAGGTGATGCGGGCGCGCTCCGAGAAAGTGCACGTGGCCGCCGAGATCTTCGTGGACACCTGCGGCACCGGCGGCGACGCCCGCAACACCTTCAACATCTCGACCACCGCCGCCTTCGTGGTGGCCGGCGCCGGCGTGGTGGTGGCCAAGCACGGCAACCGCGCCGTGTCCTCGCGCTCCGGCTCGGCCGACGTGCTCGGCGCGCTCGGCGTCGACGTGGACGCGCCCACGCCGATGGTGGAGAAGGCCATCGCCGAGGTGGGCATCGGCTTCCTCTTCGCGCAGCGGCTCCACCCCGCCTTCAAGGCGGTGGCCGGCATCCGGCGCGAGCTGGGGGTCCGGACCGTCTTCAACCTGCTCGGGCCGCTCGCCAACCCCGCCGGCGCCCGCCACCAGGTGATGGGGGTCTACGAGCCGCGCTGGGTGCCGGTCATCGGCGGCGTGCTGGCGGCGCTCGGGGCCCGCCACGCCTTCGTGGTCCACGGCGAGGGGCTCGACGAGCTGACCGTCACCGGCATGACCCACGTCGCCGAGGTGAAGGACGGCGCGGTGGAACGCTACTGCGTGCTGCCGGAGGACCTCGGCCTGCCACGCCACCAGGAGTCGGAGCTGGCCGGCGGCGACGCGACGCGGAACGCCGCCATCCTGCGCGACGTGCTCTCCGGCCAGCAGGGCGGCCCGCGCGACGCGGTGCTGGCCAACGCCGCCGCCGCGCTGGTCTGCGCCGGCGTGGCCGCCGATCTGCGGAGCGGCGTGACCGTGGCGGCCCGCTCCATCGACTCCGGGGCCGCCGCCGAGAAGCTGCGCCGGCTCATCGCCGCGACCGGGTCGGCATGACCACCTACCTCGACGCCATCCTGGCCCGGAAGCGCGACGAGGTGGCGGCGCTGGCCGCCGCCCGGCCCGAGGCCGAGCTGCTGGCCCGGGTGGCCGGCGCGCCGCCGGTGCGCGACTTCGCCGGCGCCCTCTCGTCGCGCGGCGGCCCGACCCGCGTCATCGCCGAGGTGAAGCGGGCCAGCCCGTCGGCCGGCGCCATCTCGGCCGGGCTCGACGCGGTGGCCCAGGCGCGCCGCTACCAGGCGGCCGGCGCCGCCGCCATCTCGGTGCTGACCGACGGTCCCGGCTTCGGCGGCTCGCTCGACGACCTGGTGGCGGTCCGCGCCGCGGTGACGCTGCCGGTGCTCCGCAAGGACTTCACGGTGGACGGCTGGCAGCTGGCCGAAGCGCGAGCGGCCGGCGCCGACGCGGCGCTGCTCATCGCCGCGGCCCTGCCGGGTGACCTGCTGGCGCGGCTCCATGACCGCTGCCGGGAGCTGGGACTCCAGGCCCTGGTGGAGGTGCACGACGAGGCCGAGCTGGAGCGGGCGCTGGCCACCGGCGCGCTCCTCGTCGGCGTCAACAACCGGGACCTCCAGACCTTCGCCGTCGATCTCGCCACCTCGGAGCGGCTCGTACCGGCGCTGCCGCCCGGCGTGAAAGGGGTGGCCGAGAGCGGCGTGCGGACCGGCGCCGATGCCAGGCGGCTGCGCGCCGCCGGCGCGGTGAACCTGCTGGTGGGCGAGGCGCTGGTGCGCGCCGCCGATCCCAGCGCGCTCCTGCGGGAGCTCTGCGCGTGACGGTGCGGGTCAAGATCTGCGGCGTGACCAGGCTGGAGGACGCCCTGGCGGCGGTGCGGCTCGGCGCCGATGCGCTCGGCTTCAACTTCTGGCCCGGCTCGCGGCGGTTCATCGCGCCGGCGGTGGCCAAGGTGATCATCCGCCAGCTGCCGCCGCTGGTGACCAGCGTGGGCGTCTTCGTCGATCCCACCCATGACGAGGCGGTGGCGGCGGCCGCCATCTCCGGGGTGCAGGTGATCCAGCTCCACGGCGGCGAGTCGCCGGTCTTCTGCCGCTCGTTCCAGTTGCCGGTCCTCAAGGCCATCCCGGTGGGCGGTCCCGAGGCGCTGGCGGCGCTGGAACCCTATGCCGGCCTGGCCGGCTTCCTGCTCGACGCCCCATCTACGGGCCACGGCGGCAGCGGCCAGCCTTGCCACTGGCCGACCGCCCACGAGATGGCCGGGCGCGCCCAGGTGATCCTGGCCGGCGGCCTCCACCCCGGCAACGTGGCCGAGGCCATCGCCGCCGTCCACCCGTATGGCGTGGACGTCGCCAGCGGCGTCGAGCAGTCACCCGGCGTGAAGGACCACGAACTGCTGGCGCGCTTCCTCCGCGCCGCCAAGGAGTCACCATGACCCCCACCCTGCCCGACGCCCGCGGCCGCTTCGGCGACTACGGCGGCCGCTTCGTGCCCGAGACGCTGGTGCCGGCCCTCGACGAGCTGGAGTCCGCCTGGCGGGCCGCCCGCGCCGACCCGGCCTTCGAAGCCGAGCTTGGTTCGCTGCTCACCCGCTTCGCCGGGCGCGAGACGCCGCTCGGCGAGGCGCGGCGCATGAGCGCCGAGCTGGGCGGGTGCCGGGTGCTCCTGAAGCGCGAGGACCTGTGCCACACCGGCGCCCACAAGGTGAACAACACGCTGGGCCAGGTGCTGCTGGCGCGCCGCATGGGGAAGACGCGCATCATCGCCGAGACCGGCGCCGGGCAGCACGGCGTGGCCACCGCCACCGCCGCGGCCCTCTTCGGCCTCCCCTGCGACGTCTACATGGGGGCGCTCGACGTGGAGCGGCAGGCGCTCAACGTCTTCCGCATGGAACTGCTGGGGGCGCGCGTCATCCCGGTCCGGTCCGGCTCTCGCACCTTGAAGGACGCAATGAACGAGGCGCTCCGCGACTGGGTCACCAACGTCGAGCACACCCACTACATCATCGGCTCGGTGGCCGGGCCGCACCCCTACCCGGCCATGGTGCGCGACTTCCAGAGCGTCATCGGCACCGAGGCCCGGGCCCAGGTCCTCGAGGTGGCGGGGCGGCTCCCCGACGCGGTGGTGGCCTGCGTGGGCGGCGGCTCCAACGCCATGGGGATCTTCTCCGGCTTCATCGCCGACCCAGCGGTGCGCCTGGTGGGCGTCGAGGCGGCCGGCCTCGGGCTCGACACCGGCAAGCACGGCGCGGCGCTGGCGCGCGGCACGCCTGGCGTCCTGCACGGCTCGCGCAGCTACGTGCTGCAGGACCGGAACGGCCAGATCATCGAGGCCCACTCCATCAGCGCCGGCCTCGACTACCCGGGCGTCGGCCCGGAGCTGGCGTGGCTGAAGGACCAGGGGCGCGTCGAGCTGCGCCAGGCCACCGACGACGAGGCGCTCGAGGCGCTCACCTGGCTGGCCCGGCTCGAGGGGATCATCCCGGCGCTGGAGACGGCGCACGCCGTCCACGCGGCGCGCGGGCTGGCGCGCGAGCTGGGCCCCGGGGGGCTCCTCATCGTCAACGTCTCCGGCCGCGGCGACAAGGACGTGGAGACCGTCCGCAAGGCGCTGGCGGCGAAGGCGCCGCCGAAGAAGAGGAAGCGCGCCGGCAGGCCGGCCGGCGCCCGGCGATCGAAGCCGAGCGCCCGGCGCGGCGGGAGGCGGTCATGAGCCGGATCCAGGCCGCCTTCGCCCGCTGCAAGGCCGAGCGGCGCCCGGCGCTGGTCACCTACGTGATGGGGGGCGACCCCGACCTCGGGGGCTCGAAGGCGCTGGCCCTCGCCTGCGTGGCGGGCGGGGCCGACCTGCTCGAGATCGGCGTCCCCTTCTCCGACCCCATCGCCGACGGCCCCACCATCCAGCTCGCGGCCGAGCGCTCCCTGCGCCACGGCACCACGCCGCGCGACTGCCTCGAGGTCGTCAAGGCGGTGCGGGCGCGCAGCGACGTCCCGGTGGCGTTGATGGGCTACCTGAACCCCATGCTGGCCGCCGGCTTCGAGGCCTTCGCCGGCGAGGCGGCCGCGGCCGGCGCCGATGCCTTCATCATCCCCGACCTGCTCCCAGAGGAGGCGGGCGAGCTGGGCGAGATCGCGGCGCGCCACGGCCTAGCGCTCGTCTTCCTGCTGGCCCCCACCTCGACGCCGGCGCGCGTCGCCGCGGCCGCCAGGGCGGCCACCGGCTTCCTCTACTTCGTCTCGGTGACCGGGGTGACCGGCGCGCGGGCCGAGCTGCCGCCCGACCTGACGTCGCGCGTCGCCGCGGTCCGCGCCGCCAGCCCGGTGCCGGTGGTGATCGGCTTCGGCGTCTCGACGCCCGAGCAGGCCCGCCTGCTCGGCTCGCTCGCCGACGGCGTGGTGGTGGGCAGCGCCATCGTCTCGCGCGGCGCCGCGCCAGGCTCGCGGAGCGCGCGGGCCAAGCGGGTCAAGGCCTTCGTGGCCTCGCTGGCGAGGGCGCTGCGGCGGTGACGCCGGGGCGCCGGCGCCGCGGTCCTGGCCCGGAGGCCTTGACGCGCGGCCGGGGCGCCGCGTGACCGCGAGGCCCCCCCACCCTGCGCGGGGGGGCCTTCCTCGAGTTCAGTACCAGTAGCAGTCGTTCGGGCCCATCACCAGGTGACGCCAGGTGTCGCCGTCGTGTCCGGCGCAGGGGCCGGAGTACGAACCGCCGAGGTGCTGCCAGGAGGTGTCGCAGCCCGACATAGTGAACGTCATGGTCGAGACCCATCCCGACCCGGTCAGGCTGCACATGCCCTTGCCGAGCGCAGGCTGTGGAAGCCCGTGCGTGCATCCCGTGGCCAGGACGCGGTTGACTTGCGCTGTGTCCACCGTCGTCGCGATGGCACGGTCGCGCGACCAGACCCAGTCCGGGGTCGTGCAGGTCACCGCCGTCCACTGCGGGTGCGAGGCGCAGGGCAACTCCAGGGCCGAACAGGCTCCGCCGACGCAGGCGAAGCCGGAGCCGCAGGCAACACCGCAAGCGCCGCAGTTGGCCGGGCTGCTGCTCGTGTCGACGCAGGAGCCGCCGCAGTTGGTCAGGCCGGCCTGGCAGCTGACCGCGCAGGTGCCGGCGGAGCAGACCTGGCCGGCGGCGCACGCGGTGCCGCAGGCGCCGCAGTTCCCCTCGTCGGCCTGGGTGTCACGGCAGGTCCCGCCGCAGTTGGTCAGGCCGGCCTGGCAGGAGAGGCCGCAGGTGCCGCCGGCACAGACCTGGCCGGCCGGGCAGGCGGTTCCGCAGGCGCCACAGTTGGCCTCGTCGGCCTGGGTGTCGCGGCAGGTCCCGCCGCAGTTGGCCAGTCCGGCCTGGCAGGTGAGGCCGCAGGTGCCGCCGGAGCAGACCTGGCCGGCGTCGCACGCGGTGCCGCAAGCGCCGCAATTGGCGAGATCGGTCCCGGTGTCGCGGCAGGAGCCGGAGCAGGCGGTGTGGGTCGGCTGGCAGGTGAGGCCGCAGGTGCCGCCGGAGCAGACCTGGCCGGCGGCGCAGGCGGTGCCGCAGGCGCCACAGTTGAGGTTGTCCTCGGCGAGTGTGACGCAGGTGCCCCCGCACTTGACCGATCCGGCCAGGCAGTCCGGGTTGCTGCAGGCGGACAGGGTGAATGCGGCGACTGCTGCGGCGAGGCAGGCATACACGGGCCGGAATGTCATGGGTCCTCCAACTCAGTTGTCTTCGGTGCCGCGGGGCGCACAGTGTGCTCTCCTGCTCCAAGCCCGAAAAGTCACTTGAACGGGGGGTGTTGGGACCCGTTTGCTGGAATTCACCGAAACACCCGTTGTCGGACTCGCATGGCGGCTTGAATGACTCACCGGCCAGGGAGCCGCCGAGCGCCCGGCGATGGCAGGGAGTTCTTCGCTGGCTCTCAAGCCAGGTCGAAGACCAGCAACTCCGCTTCGCCGGCCGAGCCGGTGATCGACACCTCCGGCTCGTCCGAGAGCGCCACGCCGTCGCCCGCACCGACCGCGGTCCCGTTGACCGTGGCCGCGCCGCGCGCCACCTGCACCCAGGCGTGCCGGCCGGGCGCGAGCGGATGGCGTACCGCCTCGCCGGCCTGGAGGATGGTGGCGAAGACCCTGGCGTCCTGGTGGATGACGGTCGAGCCCTTCGCGCCGTCGGGCGAGGCGACGAGCCGCAGCGCCCCGCGCAGCTCGACCGGCGGGAAGGTGCGCTGCTCGTAGCTCGGCGCGTGGCCGGTGCGGTCCGGCATCAGCCAGATCTGGAGGAGGTGGACCGGCTCCTTGGCCGAGCCGTTGAACTCGCTGTGGGTCAGCCCGGTACCGGCGCTCATCCGCTGCACCTCGCCGTGGCGGAGCGTACCGCCGGCGCCGGTCGAGTCGCGGTGGGCCAGCGTGCCGTCCAGCACCCAGGTGATGATCTCCATGTCGCGGTGTGGGTGGGTGCCGAACCCCTGGCCCGGCGCGACCCGATCCTCGTTGATGACGCGCAGGGCGCGGAAGCCCATCTGCGCCGGGTCGTGATAGTCGGCGAAGGAGAAGGTGTGGAAGGTGTCGAGCCAGCCGTGGTCGAAGTGACCTCGGTCGGCGGCGCGGCGTAGCGTGAGCACAGGGCCTCCGGAAGACGTTGTCTGGCGAGGGATCTAGCTGACGCGAGCCGCCCGCGAAACGCCATCCATGTGGCCCCCCGGCCGACCAGGGCCTAGAGGAACTCGCAGAGGTACGCGGCCGGGGCCGCCGCCTTCACGTCGAACCCGCTCTGGCCGTGGACCTCGAAGGTGGTCCCCGCCGGGAAGGCCCGCCAGCTCGCCTCACCGGGCAGCAGCGCCAGCAGCTCGCCGGAGATCACCGTCATCCGCTCCGGCTGGCCGGTGCCGAAGTGGAACTCGCCGGCGTCGATCACGCCCGCGGTGGCCTTCCGGCCGTTCCGCTCGAAGGAGATGCTCTGGACCTGTCCCTCGAAGTAGCTGTTGTGCTTGAGCATGGTCACCCTCCGTTCACCTGGCCTCCGCCGGGGCGAAGGCCAGCGCCCGTTCCAGCTGGCGCGCCTTGGCCTGGATGACGTGGGTGTTGCGCGGCCCCATGCGCAGCAGGTGCTTCTCGACCGGGCCGAGCCGCTCCAGCTCGGGAGCGGCGTACAGGTAGATGGTGCCCGGGCCGGTGCCGCCCGCCTCGACGAAGACGTCGCCGTCCCGCGCCGGCGCCGCCGCCACCCGCTTGAGCGCCGCCGCGGTGACGCGGTCGAGCGAGCCCTCCGGATAGCCGAGCGCCCGGTACGCCGCCTCGAGCAGGCCGTGCAGCTCCCGGTAGGCGCGCACCGCCGCGGCCACGTCGATCGAGCCGACCGCCTCGGCGAAGAGGTCGTAGCGCGCGTAGGCCGCCGCCGAGATGACCCGCCTGCCGCCCCGCCGGGTGGTCGTGAACCCTTCCCTGGGCGCGAGGAACCGGAGCCGCGCGCGCGGCGAGACCCCTTCGGCCAGGTTGTCGGTGACCACCGCCCACCGCTCGACGACGTCACCGCGCGCCAGCCAGCTCCGCAAGGCGGCGCTGGAAGAGACGGCCTCGAAGAGCTCCCGAAGCCGATCGACGGTGACCGGCCTGGCCGGCTCCACCACGGCGGGGGCTGGAACGACCGGGGCCGGCGTGGCCATGGGTGCCGGCGGCGGAGGGCCGGGCTCGCGGTGGAACCACCACCAGGCGCCTCCGCCACCCACCACCGCCAGCGCGACGAGCACCATCGCCCAGTCGCCGCCCCCGAAGCGCGGGGGCTGGGGCGGGGCTTCAACATCCCTCTCGAGGTCGTGGTCGTCCATTGGTGCCGCTCCTTCCAGGCTCCGGGCCGGCGGCGATTCTCCTCCGCGCCGCGTTCGCTGTCAGCTATCCCAGCGCCCGGCACCCATGGACGGAGAACTCGCGGCGGCGGCCATTCTCTCCAGGGCCTGTCGTGGAGCCGCTCCAGGGCCACGGCCCCGGTTGGTCACGACCTGCCCGGGGAGGACCGGGTCGAGCTGGACTGGACCCCGCGCCGGGCGCAGCTAGACTGATCCTGGGAGGAAGGGGGACGAGGACCATGGGGCTGATCAACCGGCTGGTGCGCCAGGCGCGCCGCTCGATCGCCGAGCTGACCGACGCCGCGCTCCTTAACCACGTGGAGCGGCGCACCGACCTCGACGGTCACCCCCGCCCGGTCCTCCTGCTGTACGGCTTCTTCTCCACCCGGCGCACCCTGGACATCCTGGAGGCGCGGCTGCGGCGCGACGGCTACGGCGTGGTGTCGCTCAACCTCGGCGGCCTGAAGCGGGTCTACAACACCCGGGGCATCGACGATCTCGCCGACTACGTGCGGGCCAAGGTGGAGCGGATCTACGCGCACCACCCGACCATGGGGCCGCTCACCATCATCGGCCACTCCAAGGGCGGGCTGGTCGCCACCTACTACGTGAAGAAGCTGGGGGGCTGGCGCCGCGCCCGCGCGGTGGTGATGCTGGGCGCGCCGTTCCACGGGACCCCGATCGCCTGGCTCGGCCTGCCGGCGGCGCTCCTGGCGCCCTCGCTGACACAGCTCCTGCCCGGGTCCAGGTTCCTGCGCCGGCTGCACGAGGGGCGCTGGCCGCCGCAGGTCCGGCTCACCTCGATCTGGTCGCGCAGCGACCGGCTGGCCATCTGGCCCTCGGCGGTGCTCGACACGCGCGACCAGCCGCAGTGGCGCAACATCGAGGTCGACTGCTTCCACTTCGAGTTCTTGACGCGCCAGCGTGCCTACGCGGCGCTGCGCCGCGAGCTGACCTCGCTCGACGCCCCGGCCCGCCGGCCCGCGCTCACCGTGGTGGCGGGCGGACAGGCCGGCTGATGCGGGACAGGCGCCACGACTGGCTCTACGAGCGCCAGAAGCAACCGATCAAGCAGTACCTCCTCGAGCGCTTCGCCGGCCAGCTGGCCGAGGAGGTGGCCGCCTGGCCCCCCGCCGACCTGGAGTGGGAGTCCGAGGCGTTGCGGCGGCGCTGGCAGGCGGGGGCGGAGCAGCGTCCCTGCGGGCTGGTGATCCGCTACGCGCTCGAGCTGGCCCGGCTCGACCTGCGGCGGGAGTGGGACGAGATCGACCGCCGGATGCAGGGTGAGGCCGACGGCTGGTGGCGGACCCCCGAGGAGAAGGCCGCCGGACAGCTCCTGGTCAAGCTCCTCACCGAGCGGTGCCTCTGGTTGAAGGAGGAGGCCAGCGGCGCGCACCTCACCCGCGACGACCTGTGCGGCGCGCTTGAGCTGGTCGAGCAGCGGCTGTTCAAGGTGACGTGAACAGCGCCGACGCCGTCAACTGGAGGCCGAGGTGTACTTGCCTATGGCGCGCGTCCAGACGAAGCGCGACACCACCGCGAAGGCGACCGAGCCGCCCAGCGCCTGCGCCGCCACCACCAGGTCGAGCTTGCCGAGCAGCGCCAGCGCCGGGTAGCTGGTGAGCAGGGCCAGCGGGATGACGAAGGTGAAGAGGACGCGGAAGAAGCCCCGGAAGACGTCCACCGGCCAGCGCGCGGCGTCGTAGATGGAGGCGAAGAGGTAGGAGAGGTTGTCGATCTTGACGAGGTAGAAGGCGGCCGAGATCACCAGGATCCAGAGCGAGTAGAGCACCAGCGTGGCGCAGCAGAGCAGGGCCAGCGCCGCCGCCACCGCGCCGGGGGCCGGCCAGCGCCCCATGCGGTGGAAGGCCACGCCGAAGATGGCCAGCCCGGCCAGCACGTCGACGATCCGCCACGGCATGAAGCGCGCGGTGCTGACCAGGAACTGGGCGTCGGCGGGCTTGAGCAGCACGAAGTCGAGCGTACCCTTGCGGATGTGCTCGACCACGCTGGCCAGCGAGGGGTTGACCGCACCTTCCAGCACCCCCTTCATGAGCGTGAACCAGCCCATCACCACCAGCGCCTCGTCGAAGCTCCAGCCGGCCACGCCGGGCCGGTCGGCGAAGACCACCAGCAGCGGCACCAGCGACCAGCCGGTCCAGAGCAGCGCCAGCGCCCCCTGCCCGAGGAACTCGAGCCGGTACTGGAGCGCCAGGGCGGTGGAGGCGCGGAGCTGCACGGCCAGCAGGCGGAGGTAGCGCGCCACGGTCACCCTCCGAAGGCGGCGAAGCGGCGCAGGCCGGCCCGCCAGGCGGAGCGCACCGCCAGCAGCAACCCGGCGATCCAGCCCCACTGGATGGCCACCTCGACCAGCGCCTGCCGGCGCGTCAACATGCCGGTCACCAGCTCGACCGGGAAGCCGAGCATGGAGCGGAAGGGGAGCCAGCGCGCCAGCGCCGAGACCCAGGGCGGGAAGAGCTCGAGCGGGACCAGGTAGCCGGACAGGAGCGCGTAGAGCCCCATCCAGATCTCGAAGAGGCTGGTGGCCGAGTCGGCCCGGAAGGCCAGCGTGCCGACCAGGGCCATGGCGAGGAAGGTGATGAGCCACGCGCCCAGCACCGCCACCGGGAAGAGGAGCAGCCGCAGCGGGTCGTGGGTGAGCTTCTCCGCCGAGGTGAGCCAGAGCCCCACCAGCGCCACCGGCAGCGAGAGGGCCAGCCGCAGCGGCATGGCCGCCACGTTCTCGGCGGCGTAGGCCACCAGCGGGTGGAAGGGGCGCAGCAGCCGGTAGGCCAGCGTCCCCTGCCGGATCTCGAAGGTGAGCTCCCAGACCACCCAGGCGCCGGTGAGCAGCCGCACCACCAGCGCGGCGAGGTAGTAGGCGACGAAGTCCTTCTGCCCGAAGCGCCCCACCGGCGCCTCGCGCGCCACCGCGCTCCAGAGCGCCAGCATCACCAGCGGCATGTTGGTGGCCAGCAGCCAGACCAGCATCTCGGCCCGGTAGGCGACCGCCTCCGCCAGCCCGACGCGGAGCAGGGTCGGCAGCGCCCGCAGCGTCCGGCGCACTCACGTCCTCCCGGTGGCGCCGACCCGGTCGGCCAGCCGCGCCGCCAGCGCCTCCAGCCGCCGCGCCCCCTGCTCGATGGCGATGGTCCCCTCCAGCGCGTTGGCGCTGGCTCCCTCGATGGCGCCGAGCGCGGTCACCATCTGCCGCGCTCCGCCGGCCTGATTCCGCGTCTGCACGGCGATGGCCCGCCCGGCCTCCCCCGAAGCCCTCACCACCTGCCCCAGCCCGTCGATCACCTGCCCGGCGCGCAACGCCAGCCCGGTCGCCTCCCTGGCGCGCCGGCTCCCCTCGGCGGTGGCGTCCACCGCCTGCCGGGTGGCCTGGGCGATCTCCGCCAGCACGCCGCGGACCTGCGCCGCGGCTCGGCGCGACTGCCCGGCCAGCCGCCGCATCTCCGCCGCCACCACCGAGAACCCCTGCGCCGCCTCACCGGCCTTGGCCGCCTCGATCGAGGCGTTGAGCGCCAGCACGTTGGACTGCTCGGCCACGTCCATGGCGGTCTGGGTGATCTCGCCGATCCGGACGCTGCCGCCGGTGAGCGCCGCCACCGCCACGGCGATGGCGTCCACCTGCTCGCGGAGCCGGGTCATCCCCTCGATGGCCTCGGCCACGGCCCGCGTCCCCTCCTCGGAGAGGGTGTCGGTGCGCTGGCTGGCGGCCGCGACCTGCTCGGCGCGCGCGGTGGCCGTCTCCGAAGCGCTCGCCACCGCGACCACCGCACCACCCGCATCCTGCACCGCCGACGCCTGGTCGAGCCCCATGGCCGCCTGCCGCTCCACCGCCACGCGGATGGCGCTGGCCTCGCGCGCCACCTCCTCGGCGGCGGTTCGCACCTCGAACTGCGACGCGGCCAGCGCCTCGCGCATTCGCAGGAAGGCCGCGGCCACGTCGCCGAGCTCGTCGCGCCCCGCCGCCGTGACCGGCCGGTCGAGATCCCCGAGGGCCACCCCGGCGGCGGCCTCGGCCAGCCGCGCCAGCGGCGTCACCAGCCGGCCCGCCGCGAGCCAGGCGATCCACAGGCAGGCGAGGCCCGTGATCAGCGCCACGACCACGAGCAGGCGCCGCACCTCGTCCGTCGCGACGCCGATCTGCTCGAGCCCCACGGCCACCTGGATCGACCCCAGCAGCTCGGCCGGGCCGCCCCTCACCGCCCGCCGGATCTCGACCGAGCTGTCGGTGACCAGCTGGCCTCCCACCCACAGGTGGCCACGCCCCCTGGTCGCCTCGGGCGGGCCCGGCGCCGGCAGCGCGACCCCGGCCAGGCGGGGGTCGCGCGCCTCGGCCAGGACCTGGCCGCCGGGGTCGCGAACCACGGCGTAGACCAGCCCGTCGCCGGCGGCCACCCGTTGCTCCAGGATCTCCCGCAGCCCGTCCCGGTCCGCCGCGGCCACCCGGTCGGCCAGGTCGATGGCCGCCGTGTGCCCCTGGGTGAGGACTCGCTGGGCCAGCTCCACGCCCAGCGTCAGGTGCGAGAGCCAGATGTCGGCGGCCAGGATGACGGCGACCAGCAGGGCCAGCGACCCGCCGATGAGGACGATGAGCTTTCCCTTCAACCCGAGCCGGAACGCCACCTGACGACTCTACCCCTGCTCCAGCCAGGCCCGGTAGGCGTCGAAGCGGGTCGGGCGTCCCAGGAAGGCCTCCACCAGCGCGGCCGCCGGGCGCGAGCCTCCGGGTTCCAGGATGGCGGCCCGGTAGCGGCGCGCCGTGGCCGCGTCCATCAGCCCCGCCTCACGGAACGGGGTGAGCAGGTCCTTGGCGATCACCAGCGACCACATGTACGTATAGTAAATGGCCGAGTACCCATCGAGGTGGCCGAAGGCCAGGTGGAAGTGCGTCCCGGGGACCGGCCGGAAGGGCGTGTAGCGGGCCATGAGCTGGTCGGTGAGCGCGCCGGGGTCCAGGCCGCCCGGCTCGCGCCGGTGCAGCTCGAGGCTGACCGCCGCGTAGAACATCTGCTGCCGGACCATCAGCCCCTTGCCGTACTCGTCGGCGGCGCGCATGCGCGCCACCAGCTCCGCGGGGATGGGCGCGCCGGTCTCGACGTGGCGGGCGAACCGCCCCAGCACGCCGGCGTCCCAGGTCCACTCCTCCAGCAGCTGGCTCGGGGCCTCGACGAAGTCCCACTCGGTCGCGACGCCGGCGTGGGCGGCGTAGCGGGTGCGGCCGCCGAGCAGGTGGTGGAGCAGGTGGCCGAACTCGTGGAAGAGCGTCTTCACCTCGCCGTGCTCGAGCAGCGCCGGCGCGCCCGGCCGTGGCTCGGGGAAGTTGCAGACCAGCACCCCTTCCGGCCGCCGCACGCCGAGCTGGCCGTTGGCGAGCGGGAACTGGGCGAAGTGCTGGTACTTGCCCGGGCGCGGGTGCATGTCGAGGTGGATGCGGCCTAGCACGTGGCCGGCGTCGAGCACGTCCCAGGTCTCGACCGACGTGTGCCACGTCGGCGCCCCCTCGACGCGCCGCCAGGTGAGGCCGAAGAGCGCCCCGGTCACGGCCAGCACGCCGTCGATCACGCGCCGGTACTCGAACCAGGGGCGGACCGACTGGGCCTCGAAGCCATGCTGCTCCGCCTTGATCCGCTCCTGCAGGAAGGCCGAGTCCCATGGCTCGACCCGCCCGGCTCCCGGCGTGTCGCGCCGCTTCCGCTCGAGCAGCTGCGCGTACTCCGCCTCCATGCGCGCGCCGGAGAGCGCGGCGATCTTCTCGATGAACCCGGCCGCGGCCTCGGCGCTGCCGATCATCTTGTCGGCGGTGGCGAAGGCCGCCCAGCTCGGCCAGCCGAGCAGCCGGGCCAGCTCGGCCCGCTTCGACAGCAGGGCTGCCAGCACCTCGATGTTGACCGGGTAGGCGCGCTGCCGGGAGAGCGTCCATAGCGCGGCCCGGGCCTCCTCGCTCCGCGCGTAGGTCATGAAGGGGACGTAGTCGGCCGGGTCGGTGCTCACCTCGACGAGCCCGTCGTCGCCGGGCGGGTGGGTGCGCCGCCAGTCCTCGGGCAGGCCGTCGAGCGCCTCCGGGCGCAGCCGGAGCGTGCGCCGGTCGTCCTTGATGTTGCGGCTGAAGGCCTGGCCGATCCGGACCAGCTCCTCCTGCAGGGCCTGGATGGTGGCGCGGGTGGCGTCGTCGCGATCGACGCCGGCCCGGCGGAAGTCGCGCAGGGCCTTCTCGAGGAAGAAGCGGCTCACCTCGTCGGCGCCGGCCGGGTCGAGCCCGGCCAGCACCTCGTAGAGGGGGCGGTCGAGCGACAGCTCGGTGGCCAGCGCAGCCACCTCCTGCTCGGCCTGCTCGGCCGCCTGCCGCACCGCCGCGTCGGGGTGGACGGAGCGGGCCAGGCCGGCACGGGCGCCGGCCTCGGCCAGCGGCGAGAAGACGGCGTCGAAGGCGGCCAGCGTCGGCTGGGTTGGCCGCGGCCCCGCGGCGGGCGCGGCGCGGAGCGCGGCGGCGGCGGCGCGGGCCCGCTCGACGTCGGCCCGGCAGCCGGCCAGGAAGGCGTCGGGGCCGAGCGTGAGGGCGTGGGCGGCATCGGGGGGCGGTGGCGTCGGCATGGACCGTGTTCTGACCGTGGACGCCGCGGGGGTCAAGCCTGCTCCTGGCGCCGCGCCCGCCAGGGCGGCGATACTCGTGACCGTGGCGGTTCCGTCCTTCCCGGAGGCCCCCACTTGCAGATGACACCGCCATGAGGCTCCTACTCGTCGAAGACGATTCCATGCTGGGCGCCAGCGTCCAGCGAGGCCTGGGCCTGCAGGGCCATGCCGTGGACTGGGTCCGGGACGGGCAGGCCGCGGAGCTGGCCCTGTCCGGCGAACCCTATGACGTCGTCCTGCTCGACCTGGGGCTGCCGCGGAAGGGAGGGCTGGAGGTCCTCCGCGAGCACCGGCGCCGCGGAGGCGAGGCGCCCGTCCTGGTGCTCACGGCGCAGGACGCGGTGGCCGACCGCGTGGCCGGCCTCGACGCGGGCGCCGACGACTACCTGGCGAAGCCCTTCGACCTCGACGAGCTCTCGGCCAGGGTGCGGGCGCTCCAGCGCCGCAGCACCGGCCGGGCGGTGCCGCTCCTCGAGCACGGTCCGCTGGTCCTCGATCCGGCGGCGCACGAGGTCCACCTCGACGGTCTCCCGGTCGCGCTGTCCAGCCGCGAATTCGAGATTCTTCACGCGCTGCTGGAGCACCCGGGCCGGCCCGTGTCGCGGGCGCGGCTGGAGGAGCGACTGTATGGCTGGGCCGACCAGGTCGAGAGCAATGCCGTGGAGGTCCACGTCCACGCCCTGCGAAAGAAGCTCGGCGCCGGACGGATCAAGACCCTCCGGGGAGTCGGCTACGTGATCCCGAGGAAGCCATGAGGTCCTTGCGCCGGACGCTGGTGCTCACCCTCCTCGGTGCCGTGACCACGGTGACGCTGGTGGGGGCGGCCGCCACCTACCGCCAGGCCCGCGACGGGATCGACCGGATCTTCGACTACCACCTTCGCCAGCTCGCCCTGTCGTTGCGGGACCAGGCCATGGGCCGGGTCGAGGGTGGCGGTGGCGCGGGGGAGCGCTTCGACTTCGTCATCCAGGTCTGGAGCCGTGACGGCGAACGGCTCTACGTGTCCCGCTCGGGAACGGGGCTGCCGGAGGTGGCCGAACTCGGGTTCGCCACGGTGGCGACGCCCACCGGCGACTGGCGGGTCTACTCCGCGGCGCTGGGGATGCAGGTCATCCAGGTGGCTCAGCGGCTGTCCGTCCGGGACCGGCTGGCCTTCGACGCGGCGCTCCGGACGCTCTCGCCGCTGCTGCTGCTGCTGCCGCTCCTGGCGCTGCTGGTCTGGCGGGTGGTCGGGCACGGGCTGGTGCCGCTCGACAGGCTGGCCCGGGGCGTCTCGGCCCGGACGCCGGCGACGCTGGAGCCCTTCCCCGAGTCCGAGGTCCCCGCCGAGGTGCTGCCCCTGGTGCGCGCGCTCAACGAGCTGCTGGGTCGTCTCCGGCTGGCCCTGGCGGCCCAGCGCGCCTTCGTGGCCGACGCCGCACACGAGCTGCGCACCCCCCTCGCGGCCCTGAAGCTCCAGGTGCAGCTCGCCCAGCGGGTTGACGACGGAGAGTCCCGGGGCGCGGCGCTGGCCGAGGTCGACGCCGGCCTCGATCGGGCCACCCATGTGGTCCAGCAACTCCTGATGCTCGCGCGCCAGGAGCCGGACGCGGCGATGCCGGGGAGCGCCGGCCGGGTGCAGCTCGCCGAGCTGGTCGGGCAGGCCGTGGCCGATCTCGCCCCCTTCGCGGAGGCACGGCACATCGACCTCGGCGCGGCCAGGATCGACGAGCGCGCCGTGGTCGCCGGTGAAACCGCCGCCTTGCGCACGCTGCTCGCCAACCTCGTCGACAACGCGATCCGTTACACGCCTTCGGGTGGGCGCGTGGACGTCTCGGCCGGCGTGTTGGAGGACCGGCCCTACCTGGAGGTCGCCGACACCGGCCCCGGCATCCCCGTGGCGGATCGCGAACGCGTCTTCGACCGCTTCTACCGCCGTGATGGGACGACCGAGCCGGGCACCGGCCTCGGGCTGGCCATCGTGAAGGCGATCGCCGATCGGCACCGGGCCCAGGTGACGATGGGGGATGCCCCCGGGGGCGGGCTGCTGGTCCAGATCGCCTTCTCCCCGGAAGGCGACCCGCCAAAAGGGCCGCCCCAACCAGGACAGCCTGCGTTAAGTCGGCCTTAAGGTGGCATCCATAGGGTTCCTTGCGAAGGCGGGGCGCAGGCTCCGCCACCAGTCGAAAGGAACTCACCATGCTGTCGCAACGTGTCACACGAGGAGCCATCATCGCCGCCGTCCTGGGCCTGGTCGCGGGCGGTTCCGCGGCACTGGGCCTCTCCATCCTTCCCAACGCCAGGGCCATGCTGCCCCAGTCGCCGCCGGCCGCTCCGGCGTCCGCCTCCACCAGCCCGATGGCGCTGCCGGACTTCAGCGCCATCGTCCGCCAGTACGGTCCCGCGGTGGTGAACGTGAGCACCACCGGGACGACCAAGGCGGCCCTGGACGTCTCGGGGGCCGGACCGCTCGATCCGGGCGACCCTCTCTGGCAGTTCTTCCACCGCTTCGGCGTCCCGACGCCTCCCGGGGGCGAGAGCATCACCCGCGGCGTTGGTTCGGGCTTCATCGTGAGGTCCGACGGCGTCATCCTCACCAATGCCCACGTGGTGGACGGCGCCGGCGAGGTGCGGGTCAAGCTCACCGACAAGCGGGAGTTCCCCGCCAAGGTGGTGGGGATCGACAAGGCCACCGACGTGGCCGTGCTCCGCATCGAAGCCAAGGATCTCCCGACGGTGCGGCTCGGCGAGCCTTCTCGCACGCAGGTGGGTGAGTGGGTGCTGGCCATCGGCTCGCCGTTCGGGTTCGAGAACAGCGTCTCGGCCGGCATCGTCTCCGCCAGGGCGCGTTCCCTGCCGAACGAAGGCTACGTTCCCTTCCTGCAGACCGACGTGGCGGTGAACCCCGGCAACTCCGGTGGCCCGCTCTTCAACGTCGGCGGCGAGGTGATCGGCATCAACTCCCAGATCTACTCGCGGTCTGGTGGCTACATGGGGCTCTCCTTCGCCATCCCGATCGACGTCGCGATGAAGGTGGAGGACCAGCTGCTGGCCCACGGCAAGGTGGTCCGCGGCCGGATGGGCGTGACCATCCAGGACGTGAACCAGGACCTGGCCCGGTCCTTCGGCCTCGCGAAGCCGGCGGGGGCCCTGGTGAGCTCGGTCGAGGACGACAGCCCAGCGGCCAAGGCGGGACTCCGGCCCGGGGACGTGATCCTGTCGATGGACGGCCAGGAGATCGCCGCCTCGTCCGACCTGCCGCCCCGGGTCGCCGACCTGAAGCCCGGCGCCAGCGCGACCCTCGAGGTCTGGCGCAAGGGCCAGGTCCGGAAGCTGGAAGTCGGCATCGCCGCGGCCAAGGACGCCACGGTGGCCAGCGCCGAGAACGCCACCGACCACGGCCGGCTCGGCGTCACCGTGCGACCCCTGACTCCCGAGGAGCAGCGCCAGGCCGAGGTTCGCGGCGGCGTCCTGGTGGAGGGCGCCACGGGCCCGGCGGCCCGCGCCGGCATCCAGCCCGGCGACGTGGTGCTCTCGCTCAACGGCACGCCGATCACCGGCGTCGCACAGCTCCGCGAACTGATCGCGAAGACCGGGAAGCACGTGGCGGTGCTGGTGCAGCGCGGCCAGGCCCGCATCTTCGTGCCCGTGGCCCTCGGCTGACGGGCCGGCTGGTTCCTGGAACCCGGGGAGGGCGCATGGAGACGAGGAACGGCAAGGTCGTCGTGCTGGTGCGCCCGGGCCGGCGCACCGGTCCCGTGCTGGGCTGGCTCCGGCAACTCCTGCCCGCGGCGATCCTCCTGATCGCGCCGGCCAGCCCTCCGGCGATGGAGCCTGGCGAGGGAGACTCCATCGTCGTCGAGGCCAGTGACATCGACTCCCCCATGGCCCTCGCCCACGCCCTCACCAGGAACCGGGTGGTGACCACCCGTGACTGAGCGGGTGGAGCGTGGAAGGCCCGAAGCGGGTCTTGAGAGCCTAGGCGCCCCCTTCAGCGCCAGAAGCGGGCGACGTAGAGCGTCAGATTGGCCTGGTCGAGCGCGAGGCCGTAGAACCCGGCCACCGGGTTCACCGAGTAGTCTACCCAGTTGCGCCCCGGCTCGAACCATTGAATCAACTGCCCGGTCGCAGGCAGGTACATGCTCTGCGGGACGCCGAAGCTGTTCACCGTGAAGAACTCGAGCCCCTCGGACGACCAGCCCCCGGGGCTCATGTGCCCGATGAACTGGCGCCTCACCTGGTTCCCCGCGCCGTCGATGACGTGGGTCGAGACCTCGTCGATGGAGAAGGCCCCCCAGGCCGTCGCAGGCTGCCCCGCCACCAGGGCCCTCGCGCCACAGGTGACCCCGCTGGTGGGCGAGATGTTCGGCCCATCGACCAGCAGGGGCGCCGCGTCTTCGAACAGCACCTTCCACTTTGCCGCCGCCGCCTGCGCGTACACGGCGACGCTGCCGTTCGCGCAGAACATCGAGGCCCCCGTGGGCACGGCGACGTCCGTATCCGTCGTCAGGGTCCCGGACTTCACCTCGTAGACCTTGTTGACCGGATTCGGGTCGTAGGCGACGAGCCGGGTGTTCGAAAGCCACGAGGGGTTGATGGCCGCGGCCGAGGTGGCGAAGGGAATGACCGAGCCCGACGCGGGCAGCGCTTCCTCTCGGAGTGGCCGGGTCGCTCCGATGACCGAGCGGTACGCCATGCGGGACCCGTCCGAGTTGATGTAGAGGCGTTCGGTGTTGTCTGGCAAGGCGACGCTGGTCGCGTCCGAGCCTCGGACGAGCTTCCAGGTGTTCGGGGGGACGACGGCGGCGTTGCTGAGCGTGAAGCCAATCCAATCTCCGGTCGAGCCATAGATGACCTTCGCCGTGTCGTAGGTGCCGGTCACGGTGCTGGGAATCGTCCCGTTGGGCGCCAGGACCTGCAAGCTGCACGCGTTGCCGGCCGTGCAGTTCGTGAGCGCCCAGGCCGTCGGCGAGGTGAAGAATCCACCTGCCTTCACCGCGGCGAAGACGACGGCGTCGGAGGTGGGGGTCACCAGTCGGACGTCGTTGCTGACCTGAACCACGAAGAAGCGGTCTGAGGTCTGCTTCCTCACCCCGCCAGCCGCCGAGGCGAACCCGGTCGAGGTTCCGGCGACCAGGTTGATGCGCTCGAGGCCCGGGGTGAGCCCGAGCGGAGGCGGAGCCAGCAGCGCCCCATCTCGGGTCACGAACAGGGTCGACTCGTCGGTCGAGAAGTCCATCGGGCCAGTCCCGCCGGCGCCCCAGGCCACCAGGTTCGCCGTCCCGACCTCGTAGACCATCAAGATGGTGTTCAGGAAGAAGGCGGCGTACTTGCACTTCGACGAGAAGACCAGGCCAGAGACGCTTCCACTGGCGACCTGCCGCCGCTCGAGCGTCTTGGTGTTGATGAACATCGCGCGCTGGTCTGACCCCACCTGCATCGAGAGGGCGGTCCACGGGCCGCCCGAGCAAGTGCCCAGCGGGATCACCGCGCTGATGGCGACGTCAGTCTCGTAGACGGGAACGTACCAGCTCATCGTGGCCGGCCTGACCACGGTGGTGGCCCCCTCCTGGACCAGCATCCGGCCCAGGGACTGCTCCTGGAAGTTGGGGGCGCTGGCCACCAGGTCCCAGGTGCCCACGGGCACCACGAGCGAGTAGTTGCCGTCCACGGACGGGGCGCCCGTGACGGCCGTCCCTGGCACCGACAGCGTGATGAGGGTCGGCGCCTGGTTGCCGTGGAAGGTGACCGTCCCCGTCACCGTCCCTGTCTTGGTCGGCACGGGCGCGGATGAAGCGGGGCCGCAGCCAGCGAAGACGAGACCCAGAGCCAGCAAACACGCGCGCGAAGTGTGCATATGCCCTCCCGCTCACAAGGGGATGAGAAGTCCAAAGGCCGAATCGTCCGACCATGGGACTTACGGCAACATCGAGATCACGGATTACCCTGTTGGTGAAGTCTCCCGGAAGCCTGTCACATCGACCGTACGGGCCGCAAGGCGAGGCGCGGGCGCTCGCACCGACCTTTCGGGACGAGCTGAGCCAGTGAATTCGGGGAAGGTACAATAGGTCCCATTGTCGGGACGAACACGCATGTGACCCTCCCCATGAACCGAGCCGACCATCGGCTGCGTGGGCCACCCTCCGCTTCGGCGGCCCGGACTGAAAGACGCGCTTTCGCGAAATGGCCCAGGCCACCCCTCAGTTGGGTGTAAGTCCTTCCACCCACCGTTCCAGTCCGATTCCAGATGAACGGTGACTCGGGTCTACGGGTTCAAAGTTGACTAGACGGGTGCCACATCGCGGCCCGCCTCCTGGCCATCGTCAAGGTCGTCGCAGACACCCCTCCCCCCGCCTTCGCTTCTCGACGCGGGACCAAGAGAAGGTCCGACTGCTCGGGGACGAGTGCGGCAGCCGGACACCGCGCAGCGTGGTGCGTTAGTCGCGGAGCCGGATCTGGTGCGCGGCAAGCCGGCGCGGCGCAATCCTGCGCTCCCCGCCTTTGCCCTACGAGGACCACTAGCCCGGCGGCCTGATCGGCGCGCCCGCTTCGCCCGGCTCGGCCCCCTCTGCTACGCTGGCGCAGTGAGCGCTGGCGACTTCGACCTCATCTTCGACGCGCTGCAGCTCGGCCGGGTCCGCTACCTCGTGGTCGGCGGGGTCGCGGTCGTGCTGCATGGCCACCCGCGCTTCACGGCCGACCTCGATCTGGTGGTGGCGCTCGACCCTGAGAACGCCCGCGCCGCCATCGCGGCCCTGGCCCGACTCGGCTACAGGCCGCGGGCGCCGGTCGATGGAGCGCTCTTCGCCGACCCCGGGGCTCGACAGCGCTGGATCGACGAGAAGGGGCTCACGGTCTTCACACTCTGGAGCCCCGAGCATCCCGCGACCGAGATCGACCTGTTCGTGCGCGAGCCGTTCCCGTTCGGCGCCGCCTGGGCTCGCGCCACCATGGCCGACCTCGGCGGCGTGAAGGTGCCGGTGGCGAGCATCGAGGACCTGGTCGCGCTCAAGCGCGCGGCGGGACGGCCGAAGGACCTGGATGACATCCGGGTGCTCGAGGCCATCGCCAGGGAGCGGGATGATGGCTGACTCGACGGGCGACGCCGGTTGGATGGAGCACGATCGGGAGCAGCGCAGGGCCTGGCTGCGGCTCACACCCCGCCAGCGCCTCGACTGGCTCTGGTCGGCACGGTCGTTCGCGCTGCGGGCCGCCGAGGCGCGGCGGCAGCGCCAGTCCGCCGGATCGGTGGCAGTCAGCCCCGACGCCGACCGCGAGGGCTGACCGTCAACCGCCGAGGCCGTCGCGACGGCCGCCCCCGCCCCTCACAGCCCCAGCAGCTTCAGCAGCCGCGCCTGCATCGCCTTCTTGCGCGGCTCGTCGGCGCAGGTCTCGATGGCCCGCGCCCACGCCTCGCGGGCGCTCTTCTTGAAGCCGAGCTGCTCCCAGGTCTGGGCCAGGTACTGGTGCGCGGCGTCCACGTCGGGGCGCAGCTCGGCGGACCGCGCGTAGGCGGCGGCCGCCTCGAAGAGCAGCCCCTGCCGCGCCAGCGCGTGGCCTAGGTAGTACTGGGCCTCGGCGGAGAGCTCGTCGCGGGCGCAGGCGTCGCGCAACAGGGCGGTGGCCTCCTCCGCCCTTCCGGCGTGCAGCGCCGCCGCGCCGGCCCGCCACATGGTGGCCGCCTCGACGCGCCGCTCGGCGTCCGCCGGGTCGCCGGCTGGCCCGAGCAGCAGCACCTTGGCCACTCGCGTGACCTCGTCGCGGCGCAGCGGCTTCTCCAGGAAGGCGTCGGCGCCGAAGGCCTGCTGGGCGTCGGCCGCGGCGGTGCCGCGGTGGACGGCGCTGGTGAGCACCACCCGCGTCGGCCGCAGCACCGGGTCGCCCTTGATGGCCCGGCAGACGTCGAAGCCCTGCACCATGGGCAGCATCGCCTCGAGCACCACCAGATCGGGTCGCGCTTCGCGCGTGATGTCGAGCGCGGCCCGGCCGTTGGCCGCCTGCAGCACCGTGCAGCCGAGCTTGCCGAGCAGCTCGGCCACCTCCTCGCGCGCCTCGCTGCCCGCATCGGCGACCAGCACCAGCTTCCCCGCCCCGGCCCCCTCCAGCCGGACCGTGGTGACGACCGCCTCCGAGCGCCGTGCGGCCGCGGGCTGCAGCTCCGGCGGGCGGGCCAGGCGCGCCGGCGACGGCACCGCGAAGGGGGTCTCCAGGGTCTCGGAGATGGGCACCAGCACCAGCTCGCCCGCCTCTGGCAGCTCGGCCGGCTCCGCTCTTCGCGCACCGTGGACCACGCCGACCCACGCGGCGGTCGGGTCGGGGAGCGCCGGCGCCTGCGGCCCGCGCCAGGTCGTGCCAAAGCGCTGCTTCTCGCGGACCAGCCCGTCGATGGCCCGCTCGATGGCGGCCAGCACGGCGACGTAGCGGAGCACCTTTCGCCCGGTGACGAAGCGCAGCTCGTCGGCCAGCGTCACGTTCTCCGGGTCGGCCATGGCCAGCACCAGCTCGGCCCGGCCGACCGACACCGGCAGCACCCGCTGCTGGCGGCAGAAGGCGTGCGACACCACGCCGAAGTTGGAGGTGGGGATGACGCTGCGCGAGAGGTCGACGCCCGGGCAGTCGAACAGCTCCACCAGCGCCCGGACCAGCGCCGCCTCGGTGGCCAGCCCGAGCCGCAGCGCGGCCGAGGTCACGTCGCCGTCCTGGGCGGCGGCCAGCGCCTTGGCCGCGGCCGGCGGGGTGAGCGTTCCGGACTGGATCAGGTAGGCGGCGACATCGGCCATCGGCGGATGCTAGCCCGACCGGCCGGCGAGCGGAACCTCATGAGCCCCGCCGGGACGCCCGGGCGGCGGCTCCAGGCGGCGGACGGCGGCCCGATCGACCCTCAGATCTCGGCCTTGGTCTCCCGCAGCATCAGCGTGGTGACCGCCTCGCGGGGATCGAGGCCGTCGTTGATGATCCCGTTGACGGTCTCGGTGATGGGCATCTCCACGCCGAGCCGCGCCGCCAGGTCGCGCGTGGTGCGGGCGTTGCGGACCCCCTCCGCCACCTGCCCCAGCGCCCGCTGGATGTCCTCCAGCTTCTCGCCGGCGGCCAGCCCGCGCCCCACCGTCCGGTTGCGAGACAGGTCGGAGTTGCAGGTGAGCACCAGGTCGCCCAGCCCGGACAGGCCGGAGAGCGTGAGCGGGTTGGCCCCCTTCTTGACGGCCAGCCGCGAGATCTCGGCCAGCCCGCGGGTGATGAGGGCGGCCAGCGCGTTGGCGCCGAAGCCGCAGCCGTCGCAGACGCCGGCGGCGATGGCCACCACGTTCTTCACGCAGCCGCCGATCTCGACCCCCACCACGTCGCCGGAGGTGTAGGGCCGGAATGACTTGCAGTGAAAGGCGTCCTGCACCTGCCGCGCGATCCGCTCCCAGCGCGCCGCCACCGTCACCGCGGTCGGCAACCCCTTGGCCACCTCCTTGGCGAACGAGGGGCCGGAGAGGATGGCTATGTACGGGTGCAGCGGCACGGGCAGGACGTCCTCGAGCACCTCGCTCATGGTCATGAGCGTGTCGGCCTCGATCCCCTTGGCGACGCAGACGATGGGCGTGCCGGCGTGGATGTGGCGCTTCATCTCGATGGCCACCGTCCGCACCACGTGCGACGGGACCGCCAGCACCACCAGCTCCGCCCCCTCCAGCGCCTTGTGGATGTCGGGCGAGGCCAGGACGTTGGGCGAGATGGGGATGCTGGGCAGGTAGCGCTCGTTCCGGTGGTGGGCCGCGAGGTCCTCGAGCACCTTGGTGTCCTTGTCCCACGCGGTGACGCTGTACCCCTTGTTTCCAAGCAGCGAGGCGAGGGCGGTACCCCAGGAGCCGGCGCCGAGCACGGTGGTGCGCATGTGTTCCTCCCTCAGGTGAGAGTGAATCCTAGCCGCGCGCCGGCAAGCGGTCGCCCTCTATTCGGTCTTTCGGCGAGATGCCGCGCCGCGGCGCTGGTACCGCGCCCTCAGCCGAGGTAGGCCGCCAGCACCCGCTCGTCGCGCCCCAGCTCCGCGGGCGTCCCTTCCACCACGATCCGGCCCCGCTCCATCACGTAGGCGTGGTCGGCCACCTCCAGCGCGGCGCGGGCGAACTGCTCCACCAGCAGCATGGTCATCCCCTCGGCCTTGAGCCGCCGGATGGTGCGGAAGACCTCCTGCACGATCACCGGCGCCAACCCCATGGACGGCTCGTCGAGCAGCATCAGCTTGGGACGGGACATGAGGGCGCGGCCGATGGCCAGCATCTGCTGCTCGCCCCCGGAGAGCGTCCCGGCCAGCTGGTGGCGCCGCTCGGCGAGCCGCGGGAAGAGGTCGTAGACGCGGGCCAGGTCGCCGGCCGCCTTCTTGCGGAAGCCGAAGTAGCGCGGCAGCCACCGGAAGCCGCCCAGCAGCAGGTTGTCCTCCGCGGAGAGCGGCGCGAAGACCTTGCGCCCCTCCGGCGAGTGGGCCAGCCCCAGCCGCGCCACCCGCGAGGCGTCCAGCCCCTGCACCGGCTTGCCGTCGAGCAGCACCTCGCCGCGGGTCGGCGTGATCAGGCCGGATATGGCCCGCATGGTGGTGGTCTTGCCGGCGCCGTTGGCGCCGATGAGGGCCACCACCGTCCCGGCCTTCACCGTGAGCGACGTCCCGACCAGCACCTCGGAGAGGCCGTACCCTGCATGGAGATCCTTCACGATCAGCATTCGGTCTCCCTCGAGTCAGCTCACCGCGGGGGCGCCCTCGGCCGGCCCGGCCTCGCCGGCCTCCGTGCCGGGGTGGCCCAGGTAGGCCGCGATCACCCTGGGGTGGCGCTTGACCTGGTCGGGCCGACCCTCGGCGATGACCCGGCCGCCGTCGAGGACGGTGACCACGTCACACAGCTCGGTGACCACGTCCATGTGATGCTCGATTAGCACGATGGTGAGGCCGCGCGCGTGGATGCGCCGGATCACCTCCACCTGCCGCACCACGTCGGGGTGGGCCAGGCCGGCGGCCGGCTCGTCGAGGACGAGCAGCTCGGGCTTGCGGGCCAGCGCCCGGGCCATCTCGAGGAAGCGCTGGGCGCCGTAGGTGAGATCCTTCACCGGCGTGCGCGCCTCGCCGCCCAGGCCGACCAGCTCGAGCAGCGCCAGCGCCTGGGCCTGCGCCCGCCGCTCCTCGGTCCGCCCCAGGCCGGCCAGCACCAGCGGCAGCGGCGTGCGGTAGGCGCCGCGCAGCGCCACCATGACGTTCTCCAGCGCGGTCATCCCGGAGAAGAGCTGCAGGTTCTGGAAGGTGCGAGCCACGCCGGCCTGGGCCGCCTTGAAGAGGCTGCCCCGTGGCAGCGGCACGCCGCGGAGGAGGATCTCGCCCGCGGTCGGCGTGTAGAGGCCGGAGACCACGTTGACCAGCGTGCTCTTGCCCGAGCCGTTGGGGCCGATCAGGCCGTGGATGGTGCCGTCGCGAACCGTCAGATCGACGCCGTCCACGGCCCGCACGCCGCCGAAGTGGCGCTGCAGCCCGCGCACCTCCAGCAGCGGCCCGGCGCCGGCCGTCATGGCCGGCAGCACCTCGTCGAGCGCGGCGGCGGGCGGCAGCGACGGGGGCTCGACCCGGAAGAGCCGGGCCAGGGCCTTGGCCGCGAAGCCCATCAGCCCCTCCGGCAACCCCACCACCACCGAGAAGAGCATCAGGGCGAAGATGCCCTTGCGCCAGTCCTCGGTGTTCTTCTCCAGGAAGGAGCCGAGCACCAGCACGCCCATGGCCACCACCGGGGCCAGCGCCTGGAACGGGCGCGTCGAACGGCGCACCAGGCCGCGCACGCCGGCCACGAGCGCCATGGCGAACCCCGCCACCGCGAAGGCACGGAAGAGGGCCGGGTTGGAGAGCAGGTTGGGGAGCAGCGCCACCAGCGTGGCGCCCACGAAGGCGCCCCAGAGGCTCTTGCGGCCGCCCAGCACCACGCCCAGCAGCAGCACCACCGTCAGCTCGTAGACGTAGCTCTGGGGCTGCAGGTACTCGAAGTTGAAGGCGTAGAGCGCCCCGGCCACCCCGCCCAGGCCGGAGCCGAAGGCGAAGGCCGCCACCTTGTGCCGGTAGGTGCCGACCCCCATGGCGTCGGTGGCGATGGGGCTGTCGCGCAGGGCCTCGAAGGCCCGCCCCCACTGCGAGGAGAGCAGGTTGCGCATCGCCACCCAGACCACGCCGAGCAGCGCCAGGCAGAGCCAGAAGAAGAGGCGCGGCGTCAGCGTCACGCCGAGGAGCGGCGGCCGGACGAGCGAGAGCCCCTGCGAGCCGTTGGTGAGCCACTCCAGCTCGGTGAGCGTGGTGGTGGTGAGGGCCAGGAAGCTCAGGGTGGCCAGCGCGAACTGCGGCCCCTCCAGCCGCAGCGCCGGCAGCGCCAGCAGCGCGCCGATGGCGGTGCAGACGGCGCCGGCCGCCAGCAACGACATGGGGATGCCGACCCCCCAGCGGGTGGTGAGGATGCCCGCCGTGTAGGCCCCGAGGCCGAGGAAGGCGGCCTGCCCCAGGTTCACCTGCCCGAGGTAGCCGACCGTGACGTCGAGGCCGATGAGGAGGATGCCGTAGATGGCCAGCAGCGTGAGCAGCCCGAGCGCGTAGGGGCTCCGCGCCGCGAGCGGGATGGCGGCCAGCAGCGCGAAGAGCAGGATCTCGGTGCCGCGGACGAGCAGGAGGCGCTTCAGCACGGGGAGGGCTCCTAGACCTTGCGGATGACGGACTTGCCGAACACGCCGGTGGGCCGGACGGCGAGCGCCAGGATGAGCAGCACCAGCCCCGGGGCCTCGCGCCAGCCGCTGCCGATGTAGAGGCTGGCCAGGCCTTCCAGCGCCCCCAGCACCACGCCCACCAGCACCACGCCGAAGCCCGAGTCGAGCCCGGCCACCACCGCCACCGAGAAGGCCTTCAGGATCATCGCCGAGGCCATGGTCGGCCCGACCGTGGTGATGGGCGAGACCAGGATGCCGGCCACCGCCGCCACCAGGCCGGAGAGGGCATAGGAGAGCATCACCGTGTGGCTGGCCGAGACGCCCATCAACCTGGCCGCGTCGGAGTCCGCGGAGACGGCCTCGAAGGCCTTGCCCATCAGGGTCTTCCGCTTGAAGACCTCGATGATCCCCATGATGGCCAGCACGCCGACCAGCACCGAGATCTCCAGGCCGGTGACCTCGACGCCCAGGATCCGGATGGGCGCGCTGGGGATGGGGGTGGGGAACGGCCGATCGTCGCGCCCCCAGATGTTCTCGGCCGCCGAGAAGAAGAAGAGGCCGACGATGATGGAGAGGAGGATCCAGCCCTCGCTCTTCTGCTCGAGCGCCAGCCGGACCGCGGTCCGCTCCACGACCAGGCCGAGCAGCGCCCCGAAGAGCAGGCCCAGCGGCACCACCGCCCAGTAGGGCAAGCCGGTGTTGATGAGGGTGAGGCTGACGAAGGCCGACACCATCACCAGCTCGCCCTGGCCGAAGTTGATGCTCTTCGAGGTGGCGTAGGTGAGCTGGAAGCCGTAGGCGACCAGGGCGTAGACCAGCCCCATGAGCGCACCGCTCACGGCGATCTGCGCGACGATGGAGAAGGGCACGAGGATCCGGGGGACGGCAGGGTGAGTCCGGGGAGGCGGGCGGCGCCGCCTCCCCGGGGAAGCCGGCTACTTGGCGCCGCGCCTGGCCAGGCGAGCCTTGTCGGCCTCGTTGGCGAAGACCACGCGGCCGTCCTGCACCTTGCCCATGATGGTCTGCTCGCGGCGGAAGGCCTCGTGGGTGGTGACGTCGGTCGGATTCCACCTGGAGTAGGGCTTCTTCCAGAGCGCGATGACGCCGTCCACCGGCTGCTTCAGGTCCTCGAGGGCGTCGCGGATCTTGAGGCTGTTGGTGGAGCCGGCCTGCTTCACCGCGGCGGCGAAGATCAGCACCGCGTCATAGCCCTGCGCCGCGGAGACCGGCGAGGGGATGCGGGTGACGCCGAAGGCCTTGTGGTAGGCCTCGATGAAGGCCTTGGCGCGCGGCGTGATGGGCTCCTCGATGAAGGTCTGCGGCATGAGGGCGCCGTTGCCGTTGGCCCCGGCGTTGTCCACGAAGTTGGACATGGAGAGGGGCCAGCCGCCGATGAGCGGCACCTGGAAGCCCAGCTTGGCCATGCCGTTGGCGATGGCGGCCAGCTCCGGCCCGATGCCCCAGATCAGGATGGCCTGGGCGCCCAGCGCCTTGGCCTTGAGGATCTGGGCGGTCATGTCCTTGTCGCCGATGGCCCACTTCTCGGAGGCGACGACCTCGAGCTTGTTCCCCTGCTTCTTGATCTGGTCGAGCATGTCGTCACGGCCCGACGCGCCGTAGTTGGTGGCGTCGGCGAAGATGGCCACCTTGGTGAGCTTCCGGTTGACGGCCTCCTCCACCACCATGGCGGCCTGGATGCCGTCGTGGGCGGCGAAGCGGAAGATCGAGAGCTGCTTCGGTCCGGGGACGCCGGGCCTGTCGAGCCACTGGGTCATGGAGGACGAGCCGGCCGCCGGGGTGATGATCTTGGTGATCCCCTTCTCCTGGAGGTGCTTGTCGCCGGCCATGACCACGCCGGTGTTGACGCTGCCGATGACGCCGGAGAGGCCGGGCATGGCCGCCAGCTCCTGGGCGATGAGCGCGCCGCGCTCGTTCTTCGCCTCGTCGTCGCGCTCGATGACCTCGATCTTCAGCTTCTTCTTGCCGACCTGGATGCCGCCGGCGGCGTTGATCTCGGCGATGGCCAGCTTCGAGCCGTCGCGCCCCGAGACGCCCATGGGCGCGGAGCCGCCCGAGTAAGGGCCGGTCAGGGCGAGCTTGATGGTGTCGGCCGCCAGCACCTGGGTGGCCGAGAGGCAGAGGAGCAGTCCAAGCAGTCGCTTCATGGTTTTCTTCCCCTTTGGCTGAAAGGACGGGAACTAATCCCACGCTGCACGCGGGCGGCCGGAAAGGTGCGCGGGCGGGCCAGGGCCGGCGCCAGCGGGCCGAAAGTGGCGCCGAGCGGGTCATCGGGCGGGAAGGCAGACCAGGTCAGGAGAGCGGGTCGAGGTACTTGCCGTCGCGACGGAGCCCCAGCCGCTCCTTCAGCTTCAGGAAGTACCGGCGGCTGGCCGGCACCTCCTTGCCCGACTTGAGGCGCAGCACGGCGGCGCGCGGCTCGGGCCGGAGGACCTCCTCGATCTGCCGGACGTTCACCAGCACCTGCCGGTGGCAGCGGGCCAGGTCGGTCTTGGCCTCCAGGACCTGCAGCGTGAGCTCGGTCAGGAACTCCCCCCGGGGCGTCACCACGTAGACGCCCGCCGGGCCGGAGCGGACGAACTCTACCTCGGAGACGTCAACGAGGCGGATGCTGCTCACGCCGGTGCAGGGGATGCGCTCGATGGCCGGGCTGTCGAAGGTCGGCCGGGCGCCGTCCCGTACCGCCCGCTTGAGCTTGTCGACGGTCCTGGCCAGCCGGTCCTTCTGGACCGGCTTGAGCAGGTAGTCGACCGCGTTCTCGTCGAAGGCCTTGACGGCATAGGCGTCATGGGCGGTCACGAAGACGACGTGCGGCATCTGCTCCCGATCGATCATGGAGACGAGCTGGAGGCCGCTCACCTTCGGCATCTGGACGTCGAGGAAGAGGACGTCGGGCCCCTCGGCCTTGAGGGCGTGCAGGGCCTGGATGGCGTCGGCGCAGCTCCCGATCACCACGATCTCGCCGGTCGCCTCCAGCATGGCCTTGAGCGAGGCGCGGGCGTGCACCTCGTCGTCCACGATGAGCGCCCTCATCACGGCACGGCCACCGGGATGGGCACCGTGAAGGAGACCCTGGTCAGCTGGTTGGGCACGCAGGAGGTGGTGAGGCCGTGCCCTTCGCCCAGCAGGTTGCGGATGCGCTTGTCCACGATCCGCATGCCCAGCCCGTCGCCCCGGCCCTTCCGCTCGTCGAACGCGCCGGCGTCGTCCTCCACGTCCACCCGCGCCGCGCCGTCCTGGCGGTAGATCCGGATGCGCGCCGTCCCGGGCGTCAGCATGTCGGAGATGCCGTGCTTGATGGCGTTCTCCATGAGCGGCTGCAAGGTGAAGGTGGGGACGCGGAGCTGGAGCAAGGTGCGATCGACCTCCACCTCCACCGCCAGGCGGTCCTCGAAGCGCGCCTTCTCGATCTCCAGGTAGGCGCTGACGTGTTCCAGCTCCTCCTCGATGGTCGAGAGCTCGTTGTTGCGCTTCAGGTTGGCGCGGAAGAAGTTGGAGAGGTTGTTGAGGAGATCGCGCGGTCGGCTGGCGGCTGGGAGCATGGCCATGATGGTGTTGAGCGCGTTGAATAGGAAGTGCGGGTTGACCTGCGCCCGCGCCAGCTTGAGCTCGGACATGACCAGCAGGCTCTTCTGCTCCTGGTAGCGCGCCCGCAGGAGCTGGCTCGAGAGGAGCACCTTGAGCCCCTCGCCCAGCGTCCGGTTGAAGCTGAGGAACCGGCGGTGGGCCGGCTCGTAGAGCTTGATGGTGCCGACCACCTCGCCGTCTACCAGCAGGGGGACGACCAGCACCGAGTGGAGCGGGCAGTCACGCGACAGGGGGCACTCGTACCGCTCGTGCACCCCGTCGGCGTAGGTGGTCGTGATCTCGGAGATGGCGCGCCGTGTCCAGTCCGAGGCGATGGGAGTGCCGGCGTGGTGGTGCTCGGCGCCGTAGCCGACGAAGGCCAGCACCCGCTCGGCGTCGGTGATGGCGACCGCTCCCACGCCGGTCTCCTGGTGGATGATGCGGGCCATCTCCGGGGCCGCCCCGGCGTCGAAGCCCCTGGACATCACGGCCAGGGTGCGCTCCGCGATGCGCAGCGCCCGGGCGCTGGAGATGGCGCCCACCTGGTCGTAGAGCTCCTGGCGATCGCGGATGATGCTGATGAAGAGGGCCGCCCCGGCCGAGTTGGCCGCGATCATCGGCAACGCGATGACCTCCACCAGGGCCAGGGCGTCGGCGAAGGGGCGGGCCACCGCCAGGATGATGGCCATCTGGGTGGCCTCCGCCACCAGCGTGGTGGTGAAGGCCACCCACGGCCTGAAGACCTCGTCGGAGCGGCCGCGTCGGACCAGGTAGAGGTGGACCAGGCCGCCCATGAGCCCCTCGGTGAGCGTCGAGAGCCCGCAGGAGAATCCGGTGAAGCCACCCAGCCACCACCGGTGGAGCCCCCCGGTGAGCCCGACGGCGGCGCCGAGCACCGGTCCTCCGATGAGGCCGGCCAGGATGGGGCCAATGGCCCTGGTGTTGGCGATGGCGCCCTGCACCGGCAGACCCAGGTAGGTGCCGGTGATGGAGAGCGCCGAGAAGAGGACGAAGAGGAACAGCTTGTGGCGTGGCCTCAACGCCTCGGAGTGGAGCGGGCTGAAGGCTGGCGACTTGCAGTAGAGGTAGGCGACGAACAGGAAGAACGACATCGCCAGGATCAGCGCGAACAGCAGCTTCATGCGGCTCCTCCCTCGGCGCGGCGCTTCGCCCCGACCCGTGCGGCGGAGCAGACCACACGAAGGGGCGGTGTTCCATCCCTGACTGGCGGGAGTCGCCTGCCGGGCGCGCCGCACCTCCAGGGGCGGCGTGGCCAGCGGTCGGCTCGAGCCCGGCCAGGCGACAGGTCGCACCCGCACGGGGGTCCTTCATCGCTTGCCAAGCCTTCACGAGGACTTACCTTCGAGACATGAGACCGGATCGCTTCACCGTGAAGGCCCAGGAAGTGCTCGCCGGCGCCCAGACCGAGGCGCGCCGCCGCGACCACCAGTCGGTGGACGTCGAGCACCTGCTGATCGCCCTGCTCGACCAGCAGGACGGCCTGGCCCGCCCGCTCCTGGAGAAGATCGGCGCCCCGCCAGACCGCGTCCGCTCCCGGCTCGAGGACGAGCTGCGCACGCGGCCGCGCGTGGAGGGCGGCGAGCAGCTCCTCGGCCAGCGGCTGGCCAAGCTGCTCGACCGGGCCGAGGATGCGGCCAAGAAGCTCAAGGACGACTACGTCTCCACCGAGCACCTGCTGCTGGCCGCCGCCGCCGAGAAGGGGGCCGGCGGCGAGGCGCTGCGCGAGGCGGGCGCCACCGCGGAGCGGATCCAGGGGGCCCTGAAGGACCTGCGCGGCGGCGCCCGGGTGAGCAGCCCGGAGGCCGAGAGCCAGTACCGGACGCTGGAGAAGTACACCAAGGACCTCACCGAGCTGGCCCGCGCCGGCAAGCTCGACCCGGTCATCGGGCGCGACGACGAGATCCGGCGCGTCATCCAGATCCTCTCGCGCCGCACCAAGAACAACCCGGTGCTGGTGGGCGACCCGGGCGTGGGCAAGACCGCCATCGCCGAGGGGCTGGCGCGGCGCATCGTCGACGGCGACGTGCCGGAGGGGCTGAAGGGGAAGAGGCTGCTGGCGCTCGACCTGGCCTCGATGGTGGCCGGCGCCAAGTACCGCGGCGAGTTCGAGGAGCGGCTGAAGGGCGTGCTCAAGGAGGTGGTGGCGGCGGCCGGCGAGATCGTCCTCTTCATCGACGAGCTCCACACCATCGTGGGCGCCGGCGCCGCCGAGGGGGCCATGGACGCAGGCAACATGCTCAAGCCGGCCCTGGCCCGCGGCGAGCTGCACGCCATCGGCGCCACCACCGTCGACGAGTACCGCAAGCACGTCGAGAAGGACCCGGCCCTGGAGCGGCGCTTCCAGCCGGTCTTCGTGGGCGAGCCCTCGGTGGCCGACACCGTCTCCATCCTGCGCGGGCTGAAGGACCGTTACGAGCTCCACCACAAGGTGCGCATCCAGGACGCCGCCCTGGTGGACGCGGCCCGCCTCAGCCACCGCTACATCGCCGACCGCTTCCTGCCCGACAAGGCCATCGACCTCATCGACGAGGCGGCCAGCCGGCTGCGCATCGAGATCGACTCGATGCCGACCGAGGTGGACGAGGTGCGCCGCCGCGTCGGCCAGCTGGAGATCGAGAAGCAGGGGCTGCTCAAGGAGACCGATCCGGCCAGCCGCGCCCGCCTGGCCGACACCGAGAAGGAGCTGTCGGCGCGCAACGAGGAGTTCGCCCGGCTCAAGAGCCGCTGGGACGGCGAGAAGGCGGTCATCAAGGAACTCTCCGACGCCCGCGCCGCCATCGACAAGCTCAAGGTGGAGCAGGAGCAGGCCGAGCGGCAGGCCGACTTCCAGCGGGCGGCCGAGCTCAAGTTCGGCAAGCTGCCGGCGGCGCAGCAGGCGGCCGACGCGGCGGCTGCCCGGCTGGCCGAGCGCCAGCAGGCCGGCGCCATGCTGAAGGAGGAGGTCACGCCCGAGGACATCGCCAAGGTGGTCTCCAGCTGGACGCGCATCCCGGTCTCGCGGCTGCTGGAGGGCGAGGTCGAGAAGCTGCTCGACATGGAACACCGGCTCGAGGCGCGCGTGGTGGGGCAGCCTGCGGCGCTGGCGGCGGTCTCGGCGGCGGTGCGCCGCTCGCGCTCCGGCCTGCAGGACCCCAACCGGCCCATCGGTTCCTTCATCTTCCTCGGCCCCACCGGGGTGGGGAAGACCGAGACGGCGCGGGCGCTGGCCGAGTTCCTCTTCGACGACGAGGCGGCCATGGTCCGGCTCGACATGAGCGAGTACATGGAGAAGCACGCCGTGTCGCGGCTCATCGGCGCGCCTCCCGGCTACGTCGGCTACGACGAGGGTGGGCAGCTCACCGAGGCGGTGCGCCGCCGCCCCTACGCCGTCATCCTCCTCGACGAGATCGAGAAGGCCCACCCGGACGTCTTCAACGTGCTGCTGCAGCTGCTCGACGACGGCCGGCTCACCGACGGGCACGGGCGCACCGTCGACTTCCGCAACGCCGTGGTCATCATGACCAGCAACCTCGGCTCGGCCGAGATCCAGGAGCTGGCCGCCCGCCCCGGCGTCGAACTCGGCCAGGTGCGCGAGGCGGCGCTGGAGCACCTGCGTGCCGCCTTCCGGCCCGAGTTCCTCAACCGGCTCGACGAGGTGGTGGTCTTCCGGCCGC
Source organism: Myxococcales bacterium (assembly GCA_021806645.1). Taxonomy (GTDB): domain Bacteria; phylum Myxococcota; class Myxococcia; order Myxococcales; family Anaeromyxobacteraceae; genus JADKCZ01. The sequence goes on from JAJZQX010000007.1 coordinate 228,936, forward strand.
TCTCGCGCGAGGACGTCGGCCGCATCGTCGAGATCCAGCTGGGCCGACTGCGCAAGCTGCTGTCCGAGCGCAAGCTCACCCTCTCGCTCTCCGAGGCGGCGCGGGAGTCGATCGCCGACGCCGGCTACGACCCGATCTACGGCGCCCGGCCGCTCAAGCGAGCGCTGCAGCGGCTGGTCCAGGACCCCTTGGCGTCGAAGCTGCTGCGCGGGGAGTTCGTCGCCGGAGACGAGATCGTGCTCGACGAGGGCGAGGACGGGGGCATGCGCTTCCGCAAGGGAGCGGCGACCTAGTGCCCCGCCCCAGGCAAGATGACCACTGCGAGCGCCGACCCGGCCACCGGGCGTGATAGCTTTCCCATCTCCAACAGGGTGGACGCATGCGCTGGCTCCGAAACCTCTTCTCCCGCCCCGCTCCCGTGGCCGCCGCCGCGCCCGTGGGCCCGCCCGCGGAGTCCCCGGCCGCCGCCGTGATCGGGTGGGACTCCTGGCGCGCCCAGGCGCCCGAGGGGCCGGTGGCCGTGGCGCTCGATCTCTCGCTGGAGGGGCGCATCCCGGATCCGGCCCGGCCGCTCCTGGCGCGCGTCTCCTACCCGCTCCGCGCGCCTGGCCCGGACGGCCTGCCGACCGCGGCCGAGGGTGAGCCGCTGGCGCGGGTCGAGGACGCGCTCTCGCTGGCGCTCTCGGCCATCGGCGCCACCTACGCCGGCCGGGTCACCATGGCCGGCACGCGCCAGCACCTCTTCTACCTGGCCGAGGGCGGGAAGGTGGTGGAGGCGCTGGCCACCGCGGCGCCCGGGCTGGAGGGTTACGAGGTGACCATGCACGGCGAGGACGACCCGGCCTGGACGGCCTGGACCGCCGAGCTCTCGCCGCCGCCGCGCGCCCGCCGCTGGATGGAGGACCGGCGCGAGGTGGAGGCGCTGGCCCGCCACGGCGATCGTCCCGAGCGGGCCAGGCCGGTGGACCACCAGGCCTCCTTCCCCACCGCCGAGGCTCGCGAGGCCTTCGCCGCCGAGGCGGCCGCCCGCGGCTTCGAGCTGGCGGCCCGGCGGGACGACGCCCCGCCCCCGGCCCCGTTCGCCATCGACCTGCGCCGCGACGACCCGGTCGCGCTCCGCCACATCCACGGCGTGAGCTGGTCGCTCCACGAGCTGGCGACGCGCCACGGCGGGGGCTACGACGGCTGGGAACCGGGCCAAGGGTAGTTCACTCTTCGTCGTCGGCTGCCGCGGCGTCGCGATCCCCGTAGAAGACCTCCTCTAGGCAGAGCCCCTGCGGCGGCGCGGTCGGCCCGGCCAGCGCCCGGTCGCGGGTGAGGAGCAGGGCCTTGAGCGAGTCGGCCGTCCGCTTGCCCGTCCCCACCTCGACCAGCGTGCCGGTGATGTTCCGGACCATGTGCCTCACGAAGGCGGTGGCCTCCAGCACCACGTCGATCCGGCCGCCGGTCTCGCCGGTCACCTCGCAGCGGCGGATGGTGCGGATGGCGTGCGCGCAGGCGCAGTCGGCCGCCTGGAAGCAGGCGAAGTCGTGGCGGCCCAGCAGGTGGACCGCGGCGGCGCGCATGGCGGCGGCGTCGAGCGGCCGGAAGACCTGCCAGGCGGTGAGGCGCGAGAGCGGCGCGCGGCCCGGGCCGTTCTCGATCCGGTAGCGGTACCGCTTCCCGGAGGCGCTGCGCCGCGCGTCGAAGCCGTCGGGCTCGAGCGAGGCGGCGCGCACCGCCACGTCGGCCGGCAGGACGGCGTTCATGCCCCGCACGTAGGCCTTCAGCGGCAGCGGCTCGCGCTCCAGGAAGGAGACCACCTGGCCGAGGGCGTGGACGCCGGCGTCGGTCCGACCGGCGGCGATGACCCGGCGCGGGGCCTTGTGGAGCGTCTCCAGCGCCCGCTCCACCTCGGCCTGGACCGAGGGGCCGTTGGGCTGCAGCTGCCAGCCCACGTAGCGGGTCCCGTCGTACTCGACCGTGAGCTTGACCACCGGCACGGCGGCAACCTACCACGGGGCACTCGTCAGACCGGCGACTGGGCGACGGAGGCCACCGGCACCGTGGGGAGGAGCACGGTGAAGGTCGTGCCCTGGCCTGGTTCGCTCCGGACCTGGATGGCGCCGTGGTGCTGCTTGACCAGGCGCTGGGACACCGACAGGCCCAGGCCCGTGCCCTGTCCGCGAGGCTTGGTGGTGAAGAACGGCGTGAAGATCTTGTCGATGACCTCGGGCGTCATCCCCGTTCCCGTGTCACTGATCGTGATGGCGAGGTTCTCGCCCTGGAGCGACGTGGCGATGGTCAGGACCCGCTTCGGGCCGCCCTGCATGGCCTGGCCGGCGTTCATCACCAGGTTCACGAAGACCTGCTGGAGCTGGCCGGAGTTTCCGAGGACGTGAGGCAGGCCGGGGGCGGCGGTCATCTCGACCCGGATCTGCTTCGACATGAGCTGGTGCCGCAGCAGCCCCACGGCGCCTTCCAGGATCGCCACCACGTCCACCGGCGCGTAATCCTGCTGGTCGACGCGGGCGAACTGGAGGAGCGACTGGAGGATCTCGTTGGCGCGCCAGGCGGCCTTCTCGATGATCTTGAACGACTCCACGGCCTGCTCCAGGGTGTCCGACGCCTGTCCGATCTGCGCGTAGCCCACGATCCCGGCGATGGGGTTCTTCACCTCGTGGGCGACGCTGGCCCCGATCTCGCCCACCACCGACAGCCGATCCGACTGGGCCAGCTGCGAATGGGCCTCGGCGAGGCTGACTTCCCGGTCGATCAACTCGCGCCCCATGCGGTTGAAGGCCTCGGCGAGGCTCCCGATCTCGTTGCGATCGGCGACCTCCACCTGGGTGGAGAACTCGCCCCGTGCGATGGCCCGCGTCGCCTGCTCGAGCTTGCGCAGCGAGGCGGTGAGGCGGCGGCCGAGCAGGACGCTCGCCAGGACCGCCAGGAACAGGATGCCGAAGCCGAAGAGGATGGAGCGGCGGGCCAGTTGACTGGAGGCCTCGAGCGCGACCGCCATCGGCACCTCCGCCACGACCGAGAGGCGCCCTACTCCGACCCGGGCAAAGGCGCCGATGGTGGATCCGTCCGGGCCCATGAACTCGTGGACGCCGCGCGCCACGGGCCCCCGGATGGCCTCCCTGACCACCGGGACGGAGGCCAGGTTCTGGCGCGCCACGATCCGCGACGGGTCGGGGTGGACCACGATGCCGCCCTTACCGTCCACGAGGTAGACGCGCCAGGCCGGTGAACGGGCGAAGATGCGGAGGAACCGGTCGGGCCGGAAGAGCACCACCACCACGCGGTCCCCACCGGGTGCGGGAGCGGCCAGGGAGAGGAGACCGACGTCCGGCGGGAGGCTGGCGTTCTGGAGCAGCGCGCCCTCGGCGGCCACGGCCTCGAAGGGCACGGGGGCGCTGCGCCGGGCCTCCGCGAGCTCCGCCGCGGAGAGGTTCAGGGCGGCCAGGCGCGCCTGGTCCACCAGGTGGAGGACCCGAACGTGGCGTCCGCCCCGCGGCTCCCAGATCTCCACCGAGAGCATCTCGGCGTCGGAAGCGAGCAACATCCGGGCGGCCCGTGCATCGCCCCCCTGCTCGTGAGAGAGGGCGAGCCAGCCGAGCTTGTCCACGCTGCTTTCCATGCTGGCCCGGACCTCCTCCGCGACGATGGTGGTGAGCGATGACTCGAGGTCGTAGAGGTAGGCCAGCTTGTCGCGCGTGAAGAGGCTGGTCGCGAGCATGAAGTACGCCGTGATGGCGACTCCCAGGACGCCGACCGTGAGGAGGAGGATCTGGTAGCGGATCGAGATCTTCACGTCGCCTCTAAACCAGAGTTCGTGATTCGCGATCACCGGCAAGACCGGGAATCGAAGGAAGAAAGTTGAAAGGGAAGGTCAGCCCATCGATCGTTGGGGTTGCGAGACCACCAACCAAAATGAGGACCTTC